>LVEI03000001.1:897500-2097500 GCA_001595385.3 Deltaproteobacteria bacterium GWC2_55_46
CTCCTGAAAGTGCCTGAGCTTCTGTATGAGGACCGTGTGCCCCAGATGGAGGTCCGGCGCGGTCGGGTCGAAGCCCGCCTTCACGCGCAATGGCCTTCCCTTGGCCGCCGAGGTCTGGAGCTTTTTAAGGAGCTCTCCCTCGGTGATTATCCCTGAGGTGCCTCTTTTGATTATCTCAAGCTGACCTTTAGCGTCCATAGCCCCTTTTTTTACAATTCCTTCTCAAGCGGCATCTTTATCCGCTCGATCTTCCTTGCCTTGCCGTCGCCCAGGCCTATGGTCACGACCACGCCCTGGAGCTCGACCCCCTTGGTGGCCACGTCGAACCTTACCGGCATCTGCCCGAGGAACCTCTCGAGGATTATCTCCTTTTTCATCCCGATGACCGATTCCGTCGGCCCTGTCATGCCAGCGTCGGTTATAAAGGCCGTCCCGCCCGCGAGCACCCTTTCATCGGATGTCTGCACGTGCGTGTGAGTGCCGATGACGGCGCTCGCCAGTCCGTCAAGATGCCACGCAAGGGCCATCTTCTCAGAGGTGGTCTCAGCGTGCATGTCCACAATCACTACCTGTGCCTCTTCCCTGAGCTTCCCTACGAGCTCGGAGCCGACCCTGAACGGGCACTCAAGGCAGTCCATAAAGACCCTGCCCATGAGGTTTACGACAGCGACCTTCGCGCCTCCAGCGCACTCGTATACGCCCCAGCCGCTCCCAGGAGCGCCCGCCGGGTAGTTGGCCGGACGCAGGAGCCTCCTTTCGGAGCGTATGTAATCGTAGATGTCCTTCTTGTCCCAGATGTGGTTTCCGGAGGTGATTACATCGACCTGGAGTTTTTTAAGCTCCTCGGCTATCTCTGGCGTTATCCCAAAGCCGCCAGCGGCGTTCTCGCCGTTGGCGATGACGAGGTCAGGTGAATAGTTCCCCACAAGGCGCGGCAGAAGCTCCCTTACCGCCAGCCTGCCGGGCCGCCCGACTATATCGCCTATGAAAAGTACCTTTAACTCTTCCATCTCACCGTGCCAGCGCACCGCGCCAGGCACGGTCCTGTTTTCAATTCAGTTGATACCTTAATTGGCATGCCTGCCGGATCTTCTCCGGCCGCAAACCCTCTGCAAGACAGACTACTTCGCGAACTCCACGGCCCTTGATTCCCTTACCACCGTGACCTTTATCTGCCCCGGATAGGTAAGGTCCTTCTCGATCTGTCTGGCTATGTCCTTGGAGAGGACCACGGCCCCCTCGTCGCTCACGGCCGTCTCGACTATGACCCTGATCTCCCTGCCGGCCTGAAGGGCATAGGCCTTCTCGACCCCGCCGAAGCCCTTGGCTATCTTCTCAAGGTCATCGAGCCTGTTAATGTAGCTCTCGAGCATCTCTCTTCTTGCCCCCGGCCTCGCAGCGGAAAGCGTATCGGCGGCCTGGACCAGTATCCCGAAGATCGACTCCGGCGTGTCGTCGTGGTGCTGCCCTATGGCTGCGACTATCTTAGGCGCCTCGCCGTACTTCTTGGCCATATCGGCGCCTATAGCGGCGTGCGGCCCTTCTATCTCGTGGTCTACCGCCTTGCCTATGTCGTGGAGGAGCCCGGCCCTCCGGGCTATCTTGGTCGGAAGACCCAGCTCGGAGGCCATGACGCCGCATATGAAGGCGACCTCCAGCGAGTGCGAATAGACGTTCTGCGCGTAGCTCGTCCTGAACTTGAGCCTCCCGATGAGCTTCTGTATCTCCTTGTGTATGCCGTGGAGGCCCGTGTCGAATATCGCCCGCTCGCCGGCCTCCATTATGGCCTGGTTCACCTCGGTTTCGACCTTCGTGACGATTTCCTCTATCCTCGACGGGTGTATCCTGCCGTCGGTTATGAGGCGCTCCAGCGAGAGTTTTGCGATCTCTCTCCTCACCGGGTTGTGCCCGGAGAGTATCACCGCCTCAGGGGTGTCGTCGATTATGATGTCTATGCCTGTTGCGGCCTCGATGGCGCGGATGTTCCGTCCTTCCCTGCCTATGATCCGGCCCTTCATCTCGTCGTTGGGGAGGTTCACGACGGAGACGGTCCTTTCCGCCACGTACTCGCCTGAGTACCTCTGTATGGCCAGCGCGATTATATCCTTCGCCTTCTTGTCGGCCTCGGCCTTGCTCTCATCCTCTATGCGCTTTATGAGTTTGGCGCCCTCGTGCTTGGCCTCGTTCTCCATGTTCTCAAGGAGCATCCGCTTGGCTTCCTCGGCGGAGATGCCGGCAAGCCCCTCAAGCCTGGCCTTCTGCTCGGCTATTACGCCTTCGACCTCTGTCTCCATGTCCTTGAGCTTCTTTTCCTGTGTGGCGACCGTCTTCTCCCTCTTCTGGAAGTCGGCGTCCTTGCGGTCCATCGCCTCAGACTTCTTATCCAGGTTCTCTTCCTTCTGCTGCACCCTCCTCTCAAGGGACTGCAGCTCTTTTCTCCTCTCCCTGGTCTCCTTTTCGAACTCGTTCTTGCCCTCGAAGATCATGTCCTTGGCTTCGAGCTCGGCAGCCTTTTTTACGTTCTCGGCCTCTTTCGTTGCGTCAGCCACGATAGAGTCGGCCGTCTTTCTGCCGGAGTGCAGGTTGCCCTCATCTATCTTCTTCCTTGTGACGAACCCGATCCCGACCCCTATGATAATCGCAAAGACCGCTATTCCAGCAACGATGATGATGGTTGATAATTCCATAACCGGATGTGCCCCTTTCTGCCGTGTATTTAATAGGGGGGGCTAACGACGCCCTCAGACGCCGGATCCTCCCCTTTGCGTCCCCTCATGCGCCCCTGTCAACACGACTCGCTTCTCCGTTACGATAGCCGAGACCGTTACGTCGTGGGGCTCAAGGGGGATTTTTGTTTTAAGAACCTGAAACTCGTAAGCCAGCGCCACTATGGAGCACTTTGCGGAACCGAGTGCCGCGTCATAGTAGCCCTTGCCGAAACCGATCCTGCCTCCGCGCTCGTCAAATGCGACTCCCGGCACCACTATGAGGTCAAACGCCTCCGCCCCGACTGCCGCGGTCCCATCCAGCGGCTCGCGGACCTCGTAGGCGCCTGGCTCCATCTCATCGAGCGAGCGGACCCTGAAGAACTTAAGGGCTCGCCCGTTGCCTGCCGCCACCCTCGGATAGTAGACCTCTTTGCCGGAGCCGATGGCGGCCCTGAAGACCTCGTCGGTGAGGACTTCATTCCCAAAGCTGTAGTACAGGGCCAGCTTCGCCGAATCCCTGAAAAAATGAGAGTCTATGAGCCTTTGCTGGACCTTGAGGCTCAAGGCATAGACATCCTCGAACGAAAGTTCCCTTCTCGTCTCGAGAAGTTCGCCTCTCAGGGACTCTTTTTTGGCAAACCTCATCATTTACCTTTGGAAGGAAGGGGTGGACAGAGCTTGGGTGAGACTGAAGAAATGACAGAAAAGCGTGCGTCCCGGCTGGCGCGGGGTCCTGGGTACTCTATTTCCTCACATCAATCGGTTTTATCATTGGGAAACACGTTATTTAAAAACGAGGTATCTGAATCGGCCTTTAACCAGGTTATCTGCCCCAGCGCTTTTTATACATCCCCCCGCGCAAGCCGTGTCGATTGTTATTTGAACCTGCCATGCAGGTGGGCGCCCTGTGGAAGCTTTCGGCTTTCCCTCAAGGGGACATGCCGGCCGCAGCCAGGGGAGGCTCCCTTATTCAGAGTATTGGTTCGAAATACACTGACCGATCACAAACCTGGCAGGGGGAAAGGCTAACTTACCAGCCTTCTGTCTATCTCATGAGCAAGCTCTTCGGATTTCCTTCCCAGCCTTTCGAGTATCTCCTTTGTCTTGATGACCTCGCCGGTGATATTGAGCGCGGCTAATAAAGCCAGGTCCAGGGTAGATACCGCCTTTGTGCTCTCCTTTACCTCCTCTATCTTAGTGTTAAGGTAATCTTCGACAGCGCGTATGTACTCTTCGCCCTCATCACTTTTGACAAGAAGCTTGTGGCCGAATATCCTGAGCTCAGCTACCTTCTTCAAACGAGCCTCACGCGCCCTGTATCAGGGACTCCATCCTGGCAAGGAGACCGTCGACCTTTTCCCTGACCTGGTCCCGCTCTCCTTCAAGCCTTTTGAGCTTCTCTTTTAACCCTGCAATTTCAAGGTCTTTTGAGCTAACTGCCTCTTTAAACCCCTCTTTTTCAGCTGAAAGCGTCTCGTAGGCGGCCAGAAGGCGTGTCATTCCCTCTTCCAGCCTCTCAAATCTATCCAGGGCCATTAAAAATCCTCCAATACTGTTATATATTACTTTTTTAAACCCCTCAAGTCAAGGGTTATGACCTTTGGCCAAAAGAGCAAAAAAAATCCCTGTCCGGTACAACCGGACAGGGATTTTCCAGGTCTATTTTAATAGGCGTAAAGGTTGCCGTAAGGCCTTGCCGATACCGGGATGAGCTTTTTAAAGCCCTTTTTCATGATATCCTCGAGCTTAAGCCCAAGGTCGGCGCAATAATCGGCAAGGGCCTCTTTAAGAACCTTGATATCATCCTCGTCAGGCTCCATGATGCCCACCTCTGCCCCGCAGAACTCCTTTTCCACCTCTCCCCTTATGAATATGGTCCCGCCGTGCATGCCGGTGCCGAGGTAGTCCCCTACGATGGGGCCGTCATTGCCGAGCCCAAGCAGCACGAGAAGGCCTCCGGCCATGTACTCCCCGAAGAAATCCCCGGCTGTGCCGCCGACTATTATCGTGGGCGCCTGCTTTTTATTGCCCTTCATATGGATGCCGACCCTGTAGCCTACGTCGCCCCGGATGTGGAGCTTGCCGCCCCTCATGCCGTAGCCGAGCACGTCGCCGGCGTTGCCCTCGACGATGACCTTGCCGCTGTTCATGGTATTGCCTATATTGTCCTGGGCGTTCGACTTGATCCTTATCGTGGGGCCGTCCATGAAGGCCGCCAGGTCGTTGCCGGGCACGCCCTCGACCGTGATCGAGGCATTGCCGCGAAGCCCATCGCCTATGTAGTACTGGCCGTTCACGTTCTTGAGGACTATATCCTTCTCGCCCTTCTCTACAGCCTCGCGCACCTTCTTGTTAAGGTCGCGGTAATATGTCCCTGCAGCGTTGATCTCTACCATCTCTTTATATCCCTCTCAAGTTCTCGGTTACCGTCTTCTATCTGCCAGCTGGCTTCACGCCGAGTATGTCGAGCGTGAATGTGTCGAGGCCAACGCCGCGGAGCCTTTCGCGGTTGCCCCTCAGGCTTTCTATCGAGTTTATGCCGAGGGCGCCGAGGATCTCTTTCAGCTCATGGGTCCATGCGTGTATGAGGTTGATGAGCCGTTCGGAGTAGACCTCCGGGTCGAGCCTGGCCGTAAGCTCCGGCCTCTGGCTGGTGATGCCCCAGGAGCAGTTCCCGGTGTAGCACTTGCCGCATGTGGTGCAGCCCATCGTTATGAGGGCGGCTGTGGCGATGCCGACGGCGTCGGCGCCGAGCGCTATGGCCTTTGCCGCGTCAGCGCTGGACCTGATGCCTCCGGCGGCGATGATGGAGGCCTCGTTCCTTATGCCCTCCTGCCTGAGCCTGTCGTCTACGGCGGCTATCGCGTGCTCAATGGGTATGCCGAGGTGGTCCCGTATTATCGAAGGCGCCGCGCCCGTGCCGCCCCTGAAGCCGTCTATATAGACGATGTCCGCGCCGGCCCTTACGATGCCGGAGGCTATGGCCGCAACGTTATGCACGGCGGCGATCTTAACCGAGACAGGCTTGTAGTTGGTCGCCTCTTTTATGGCGTAGATGAGCTGCCTTAAGTCCTCGATCGAGTAGATATCGTGCTGCGGCGCGGGAGAAAGGGCGTCGGTCCCGACCGGTATCATCCTAGTCCTTGCGACTTCAAGCGGTATCTTCTCTCCGGGCAGATGGCCGCCTATGCCGGGCTTCGCGCCCTGGCCTATCTTTATCTCGACCGCTACTCCTGCGTTCAGGTAGTCAGGGTTCACGCCGAACCTTCCGGAGGCGACCTGGACGATTATGTTGTCCTTATAGGGGATGAGGTCCTCGTGGAGGCCGCCCTCGCCCGTGTTCATGACTATGCCGCAGGCCTTGGCCGCCGTCGCGAGCACCTTTTGCGCGTTAAGGCTGATAGAACCGAAGGACATCGGAGAAAAGATTATCGGCACGTCGAGCTTTATCTGCGGGGGCATCGGCTCGGCGAGCTTGAGCTTGCCGTCCTTTGCCTTCTCGATCTTAACGCTCGACGGCTTCTTGCCGAGGTAGGTCCGGAGCTCCATCGGCTCCCTCAGGGGGTCGATGGAAGGGTTCGTTACCTGGCAGGCGTCTATAAGGAGGTTGTCGAAAAGTATCGTATACGGCATGTCGCTGCCCATGCCGGTAAGCGGTATGCCGCCTGTCTCGGCCTGCTTCTTTATGTTCCGTATATTATTGAAGCTCCAATAGGCGTTCTGCTTGAACTTGGTCGGGTTCTCCAGTATCTGTATCGCCTCTTCGGGGCAGTAATGGTAGCACCTCAGGCATCTCACGCATTTAAAGGTGTCTATGAGTATACTTTCACCGCCCCAGGAGTAGACCCCCCAGCCGCAGTTCTGGATGCACCTTTTGCACCGAATGCACTTTACCTTGTCTATTGTCGCCAGATACTCAGGTGGCGCAAGGCTCTTGAACATTTTCCTCTATTCCTCCGTCTACGCCGCCAGGTTCAAGCGGCGCGCCTTCTTTTTTTATTCAACCTTCAGTCTTCCAGGTCGACTATGACCGGGTCTCCGGCCTTTGGCGCCCAGACCTTGTCCGGCGCCGGGCATATCGCCCTTATGGCCGACTCCTCCGAGGCCATGTAGGTCACGTCGTCCTTTATCGCCGCCACAAGGGGACGGAGCTTTATCCTGTCGTTTATCCCGACAAGGCCGTTGCTGTGGCCGAAGAGTATCGAGAACGGGCCGTTAAGGAGCGCGCTCCCGTAAGTGAGCCTCAGCGCGGTAAGCGCCTCTTTCTCCGCCTGGTCCATCCCGTCTATCTTCTTCCAGAACGGGGCGGCCAGCGCCGCGCAGGCAACCGGGATGGAAAGCCCGTGCCTCCTGATAAGCAGGTCGAGCAGATAGGCCGCGACCTCGGTATCCGTAAGGAGAGTCAGCTTGTAGCCGTACATCTCGAGATACCTCTTGTTGATGCCATAAGATGATATCTCGCCGTTATGGACTATCGACCAGTCAAGGAGGGTAAAGGGGTGCGCCCCTCCCCACCAGCCCGGCGTGTTCGTCGGGAACCTCGTATGGGCTGTCCAGATGTAGCCTTCGTACTCCTCTATCTTGAAGAACTCCGCTATATCGCACGGGTTGCCGACGCCCTTGAAGGCGCCCATGTTCTTGCCTGAGCTGAATATGTACGCGCCGTCGATCTCGGAGTTTACCTTCATGACGGTCGAGACCACGAAGTCGGACTCCTTGGCGTCACCCACGATCTTCTCCTTCAAGGGAGAGACGAAGTACCTTACCAGCAGCGGGCTTATGGGTATGGCCTTCACGGGCCTTGTGGGTATCTCCTCTATCTTCTCTATATGGTAGCTGCCCTTGAGGAACTCCTCCACGGTCCACCTGACCGAGGGCTCGTCGAACATTATATGGAAGGCGTAGAAGTCCTTGAACTCGGGGTATATGCCGTAGGCGGCGTACCCGGCCCCAAGGCCGTTGCCCCTGTCGTTCATGAGGCAAAGCGATTTGACTATGTGGCTGCCGCTGAGCCTCCTCCTCTTCCTGCTTATAAGGCCGGTAAGCCCGCAGCCAGATATGTCCTTCTGGTAGTTATGGTTCACAGCTTCACCTTCTCCAAGTAATTTTACTTCTTTGTTTCGCCTGAGCCGGCGCGCCTGTCCTGCATGAGCGCATAGAGCTTCCTGAACTCTTCCGCCCCTGAAGCCTTCGGCTCCGGAAGGCCAAGCTTTTTCCTCGCCGGCAGGGAAGGCTCTCCAAGCCTGCTCGTCTTGACGAACATATCCCAGCCCCTCTTTACCTGCGGCGGGTGCATGCCCTTCCTCGCCGCGATGTTCCTCAGGGCGGCCATGGCGTTCTCGAACCCGTAATGCTGGTAGCACATCTCAAGGCAGTAGTGGCACTCAAGGCACTCCCATATATGGCGGGAAGAGAGCCACTTTTCGTGTTCGCCCTTGAGTATGTCCTGGATGACGGCCCTGGGGTCGTACCCGGGTATGTGCATGCATGAAGGGCATATGGAGTAGCAGCCCCCGCACTTCGAGCACATCTCAAGGAGCTTGAAATCAAGTGTGGCTTCGAACATGGCGGTCCTTGTCTCCCTTAGCCCAGGGCGTTAGGGCCTGTAAGCCCGGCCTCTATGCCCTCTGACGGGGCCGGCTTCTTTGAAAGCGCCTCCCACCTGGCGATAAAGGGGCTGCAGTCGACCCTGTGGCTGTTGATACCGAGCTCTTCGGCGCTGTAGCCCAGGGCAAGGCCAAGGAGCTCTGTGAAATATATTACGGGGATCCCGAACTTCTCCCCTTCCTTTTCCATGAGGAACTGGTTGTTGTCGAACTGAAGGAAACAGGACGGGCAGCAAAGGACGAGCGCGTCAGCGCCTATGGCCTTAAGCTCACGGAGCTTTACCCTTGCGAAATCCAGCGCCCTGTCGTGCTCGTCGACCCTGTCGAGCCCCTGTCCGCAGCACATGAGCTTGCTCATGTGCTGGAGGCTTTCCGCGCCGAGGCCCCTTATGAGGTTGTCGAACTTCTTCGGGTTGAGCGGGTCGTCGTTATTAAGGGCGTGCGAGGGCCTTATCATGTGGCAGCCGTAGTGGAGCGCTATCCGCATTCCTGTAAAGTCCCTCTTTATCTTCTGCCTTATCTTATGGATGCCCACCGCGTCGTGGAAGAACGGGACCAGGTGCTGCAGCCTTGAAGCCCCCTTGAACTCGCGCCCCACCTCTTTCAGAAGGCTATTCACCTCGGCCTTCTCCCTGGGGTTCGCGTTTAGCTCGCCCTTTACGGTGGCAAGGTTGGAAACACAGCCCGTACACGGGCTTACGAGGTCGATGTCAAGCTCGTCCACGACAGCGACGTTCCTCGCGGCCGTCAGCACGAAGGCCCCGTGGTCTATGTTGTTTACGAGCGACTTCTCAGGACAGCACGTGAACCCGTCTACGTCCCTGTACGGAAGCTGGAAGCTATCCAGGACCAGGCGGGTCGATTTCTCAATGAACGGGAAACGGGTCTGTATGGTGCAGCCCCAGAATACGGCAAACTCTCTCATCGAACGGGCCTTCCGCCGCCTTAAAGCGGCAATCAGAAACTCACAGGGAAAGATACAAACAGAAAAAATAACCCCGCTCTACTACCGGGGTCTCAAGAGTCCAGAGCATGCGCCGCCCTGCCTTCAGCGGCAGGGGCAGGCTACATGATCAGAATCAAACACTATACGGCTGCCAACCGATGTAACAGCGGACCCCCATGGGTCCTGCCGCGAACATTAGGCAGGCACGCAGCAGTCGACCGGGCAAACCTCAGCGCACTTCGGTGTGTCAAAATGGCCTTTGCATTCGACGCAGGCATTGGGGTCGATCACATAGATATCCCCCTCAGAGATGGCATTAACAGGGCACTCCGGCAGACAAACCCCGCAAGCAACGCAGTCTTCGGTAATCTTAAGCGCCAATTCCTATCACCACCCTTTCCGGATTTTTTTGGTTTAAAAGAAGCGGATAGAACTCCATTCTTATGTATACAGTATACTAACCCACAAAAAAATGAAATACAAGATTTTTTTGAAAGAGCCTATTGATGCTCTTATACCATTTCCCGGGCCGGTTTATGATGATAAATATCCATATTTCACCACAACATATGGAAAATCCAGCCTGAAAGGCTACTTACGCCTGCCCTCAGCACCTTACGGCAAGGAGCCTTGGCTCTGTCATCTCCTCGATGGCGTACCTGACGCCCTCCCTGCCAAAGCCGCTCATCTTGACTCCGCCATAAGGCATGTTGTCTACCCTGTAGGCAGGCGCGTCGTTTGCGACCACCCCCCCGACCTCAAGCCTGGCAAACGCGCTCATTATCCTGCCCATGTCCCTTGTGAAAAGACCTGCCTGCAGCCCGTAAAGCCCGCTGTTCACCAGATCGATGGCCTCGTCGAATGAATCATATGGCTCTATCGATACCAAAGGCGCGAAGGCCTCCTCTCCGCAGACCTTCATCGAGGGCCTTGTCCCGGTCATGACCGTCGGCTCCATGAAGCTCCCGTGGCGCTTGCCGCCAAGAAGGACCCTGGCCCCCTCTGCCTGAGCCTCCTTTATCCACTGCTCGGTCCTTATCGCGGCGGCCTCCTCTATCATCGGGCCAAGGTCGGTTGGCTCATCGAGCGGGTCTCCCATCTTTATCTTCCGGCACTCATCAAGGTATCTATCCATGAACTCATCGAATACAACCCTGTCCACGAATATCCTCTGCACCGATATGCAAACCTGTCCGGCGTTTGAAAAGGCCCCGATGGCGCACCTCGCCGCGGCAAGCGCCAGGTCAGCGTCCCCGTGGACTATAGCCCCCGCGTTGCCGCCCAGCTCAAGCGTCACCTTCCTCGTGCCAGCAAATTCTTTTAACGCCCACCCGACCTTCGCGCTGCCGGTAAAAGAGAGCTTCTTTATCCTTTCGTCCTGCCAGAGGCTTTGAGCCTGCTCATTCGAGCAGTTCACGATATTGAGCCCGCCGGATGGCCAGCCCGCCTCCGTGACTATCTCGCCCATGAGCAGGGCTGAGATGGGCGTTTTGGGCGAGGGCTTAAGGATAATAGGGTTTCCTGAGGCCATGGCCGGGGCGACCTTGTGGGCGGCAAGGTTCAGGGGAAAATTAAAGGGAGATATGCCGAGCACCGTGCCTATGGGAAACCTCCTCACGATGGCAAACCTGCCCTCAGACCCCGGGCTTATATCAAGGGGGATGACCTCGCCCCCGAGCCTTTTGGCCTCTTCGGAGGCGAGCTGGAACGTATTGACAGCCCTTCTTACCTCGCCACGGGCGTCTTTTATCGGCTTCCCTGACTCTAAAGTTATCGCGGTCGCTATCTCTTTTTCGCGTTCCTCAAGCCCATTGACGACCTTTCTCAATATCTCGGAGCGCCTGTATGCTGGCAGACCTTTGATCTCGCCGAAGGAGGCAACAGAGGCCGCGAGGGCCTCTTCCAGCTGAGCATCGGTTGCCAGAAAGGTCCTGCCCACTACAGAGCCGTCGTAAGGGCTTTTGACCTCCAGGGCCTTATCCGATCTCCTCCATTGCCCTCCTATGAGCATGCCCTTGTCTTTTATCATGATCTTCCTCCCGCTATTTAAAAGGTCTTAACAAAAAACAGAGCCCCAGTCAACTTCTGATAAATGTAACCATAATCAGATTGTTTTCGACCGCCCATATGATATAATTTTAATGGAACTGTTTAAAGAGGAGGTCTTTCGCATAGCACAGGTATTCGGAAACCTCTCCGGCCTCAAGGCGAGCCAGCTGAAGGCCATAGAGAGGATATACACCCGCAAGGTCACGCCTTCAAGGGTCATTACGCCTGAGCTCGGCAGGTCCCTGACCGAGCTTTCAAGGGAGATCAAAAGGCAGCTCGGCATAATCGTCAACAGAAGAGGGGCTATCGCCGCCGTTATCGTGGGCGACGAGCGCGAAATAGTCATCCCTGTACTCTCTGGCTATCCGCTTGGCAGAAAGCACCTTCGCGGGGTGAGGTGCGTACACACACATCTGAAGAACGAACCGCTTTCCCAGGACGACTTGACAGACCTCGCGCTCTTGAGGCTCGACCTCATCGCCGCCATAGGCGTTAAAGAGGACGGCCTTCCGGCAGATATCCATATCGCGCATCTGCTGCCGTACTACCCTGACGGCGAGACCTACGAGGTCGACCAGCCGAAGCCCTTCCACGCCCTCGATATCGACGCCGAAAGCTTCGCTTCATCCCTTGAAGAGGAGATGGGGCGCGCGATAACCCGGGACGTGCGCGACAAGCGGGAGCGGGCCATCCTGGTGAGTGTTGCCACTCGTCCAAGGGAAGAGCAGATGGAATCCCTTGAAGAGCTTAAAGAGCTTGCCAGGACCGACAACGTGGTCGTCCTCGACATGGCCTGCCAGAGGCCCGAAAAGCTCAACCCGAAGTACCTCATGGGCACAGGGAAGATAAAAGACCTCATAATCAAGGCCCTCCAGAAGGACGCCACCCTCCTCATCTTCGACCAGGAGCTTACGCCCACGCAGATAAGGGAGCTCGGCGAGATAATGGAACTTAAGGTAATAGACAGGACCCAGCTCATACTCGACATATTCGCCAGGCGCGCCCATTCAAGGGACGGCAAGGTGCAGGTGGAGCTCGCGCAGCTCAAGTACCTTCTGCCCAAGCTCACCGGCAAGGGGACATCGCTATCGAGGCTCATGGGCGGCATAGGCGGAAGGGGCCCTGGAGAGACGAAGCTCGAGGTAGACAGGCGCCGCGTGCAGGACAGGATAACTCACCTTGAAAAGGAGCTTAAGTCTTTAAGCCGCGGCAGGTACGAGAGAAGACGGAGAAGGGCCGGAAGCGGCATACCCATCATCTCGATCGTCGGCTACACGAACGCCGGCAAATCGACACTTCTCAACGCGCTCACCAGAAGCGACACTCTCGTCGAGGACAAGCTCTTTGCCACCCTCGATACCGCCTCCCGGAGGCTCCGCTTCCCGAAAGAGCGGGACACGGTCATAACCGACACCGTCGGCTTCATAAAAGACCTGCCTGAGGACCTATTCAAGGCCTTCAAGTCTACCCTTGAAGAGATGGAGGACGCAAACCTTCTCATGCACGTCGTAGACCTCAGCAACCCCGCATTTGAAAGCAGGATCAAGACCGTTGAAGACGTGCTCGATGATATAGGGCTAAAAGAGATCCCGCGCCTTCTGGTCTTCAACAAGACGGACCTCATGGACCCCGTGGTGGCGAATAACCTCGCCCGGAGGTATGAGGCCATCAACATATCTGCCATTGACTCAAAGAGCCTGGCCGTTCTTTTAAAAGAGCTTGAAAAGAGGCTCTGGCCCGGAGAGGCGCTTGAGAAGACCGCCAATTGAAAGGTCAGCCGGACAACTTACCTGATATCTTCCAGCCCCTTATTCAGCAAAAAACGATTTTCCCATTATCAGTGCTTATGGAAGTGATGGAGGTCCGGCACATGGGCATGTGAGTGGGCCATGGCCCCGTGCTCGTGATGATGGGAATGTGGTACTTCCGTGCCTTCTTCGTGGTCGTGATGCTCGTCATGGACATGGCTGTGCTCGTGGCTCAAGGCCTCATGCGTGTGCATATGCGCATGGAACTCCTTCATGACGAGCCACAGGCCTCCCGCCATAAATACAAAAGCCGCCGCCAGCATGAGCGTGACCGGCTCGCCCAGTACGACGATGGACGCCGCCATGCCCACGAATGGCGCGATCCCGAAGTATGCCCCTGTCCTTGCCGCCCCGAGATGCCTCAGGGCATAGACGAAAAATACCAGGCTGACCCCGTAGCTCAAGGCGCCAAGAATGAGGGCTGAAGCGAGCGGCGCGGGCTCCGGGATATTCTCGTTCGCGACAAGGGCCAGGAAGAGGCTGGCCGTCCCGGCGGCAAGCCCTTTTATCCTGGCTATAAGGAACGGGTCCTTATGTGACAGGCGCCGGGTAAGATTATTGTCGATAGACCACATGAGGGCGGCTCCGGCCACAAGGACTGGACCGGCGTTTATCCGGAACCATCCGGCCGGGGAAGGACCTGTTGTAAGGACAGAGCCTGCGATGAGCATCAACCCTGCCGCGCACCAGACACGGCGGCCTACCTCTTCCTTAAAGACAAAAGAGGCGATGAGCGCGGTAAACACGACCTCTACATTGAGTATCAGCGAGGCGACCGAGCCAGCCGAGCCCTTTAGTCCCAGGATAAGCAGTATCGGGGCCGCGATGCCGCCCGCGGCTATCGAGCCGACGAGGTAGATGTAATCCCCTTTTTCAAGCCCGGGTTCGCGGACGTATCTCGCGTTAAGTCCCCTTACCAAGGAGACGAGGCATAGCCCCGCCCAGCTGCCGAGATACAATAGGCCGGCGAGCATAAGCGGGCTCATCATCCCCGCGAGGATCTTGGCAAAAGGGGTGCTTAGACCGAAGAAGGCGGCCGCAATGAGAGCCGAGACGACCCCGAAGCGGGAGTACCGCAAATATCCTTTATCTGTACCCATCTTGTAGAAATCAGAAGCGCCGTTCCTGAGGGGGCAGGCACTTCTTCACTCAAGGTTAGAGACCTTCACACCGACCAGCCTTATAGGCCGGTCGAAGTCGACCGCGTCGACGAGCTTCAAAACGGCGGCCCAGATATCGTTCATCGACTCTGTAGTGAGTTCCATCGTCTCTGCCCTTGCAATGGTCCTGAAGTCGTTGAAACGCACCTTTATGGAGACCGTCCCAGCCTTGTACCCCTCGGCCTTGATCCTTCTAACAAGGTCCTGGGTAAGCCCGCTCAAGGTCTCTTTGACGACATGGAGGTCGGTGGTGTCCTCCTCGAAGGTGACCTCCCTGCTGAAGGAAGACGGCTCATAAAAGGGCACCACAGGGCTCAAGTCCACCCCCCTGGCGTGCTCATGCAGGCTCCTCCCGATATTCGGCCCGAAGTTCCTCACAATATGCTGCACGGGCGTCTTTGAGAGATCCCCGACGCTATTTATCCCCAGCTCCTTGAGCCTCGCCTCGGTCTTTGCGCCCACGCCCCAGAGCCTCCTTACCGGCAGGTCACGGAGGAACTTCTCGGCCTCATTCTCCTCCACTACTAAAAAGCCGTCGGGCTTGCCCGCGTCCGTAGCCATCTTTGCCAAAAGCTTATTTGGCGCCACCCCTACCGATACCGTAAGCCCAAGCTCTTTTTTAACGCGTCTTTTCATCTCGCGGGCCATGGCGACCGCGTTCGGGAACGGGTCCTGCCCAGGGCCTTGCTGGACCTCGACAAAGGCCTCGTCAAGGCCGAATGACTCGACCAGGGGACTATAGTCCCTGAGTATCGACAGGAACTTTTCTGAGGCGCTTTCATACGCCTCGAAGTCTACCGGCAGGAATACAGCCTCTGGACAGCGCCGGAGGGCCTGCTTCAAAGGCATGCCGGCCTTTATGCCTTTCTTTCGCGCCTCATAGGATGCGGCCGAGACCACACCCCTTTTCGAGGGGTCGCCGTCTGCGCCGACCACCACAGGCCTGCCCAGCAGTTCCGGCATTTTTTTGATCTCGACCGACGCGAAAAAGGCGTCGAGGTCAAGGTGTATTACAGCTCTACCCATTTATCACCGCGCTCAGAAAAAATATAAAGGCCAAGGGGGTAAACCCAGGGCCTTTGCGAGACAAAAGTATAGCACACGTTGGGACGCCCAGCCAAAAGATTACTTGAGGGAGGTGAAATCTTTTTTGGATGAAAAAGATATGCCGGCAGGACGCTTTTGATTAAAAATTTGCTGAAAAACACAGATTTTCTTAAGGTTCAAAAACCATATGCGAGGCTACCATTAAATCGGGGGGCGAGAAAGGAGGCGTACTCTTCCGCTACTACAAGCTTCTGAAGCCAACGACGCAAATGGACTTTTTCGGCAGCCTGTTAAACGGCGGCATGGAGTGGAATATGGCTCAGGCGTACTTCCTTGCCGAGCGCACTATCTCGTCGGCAAAATACGGCTTCCTTATGAATTCGTCTATCATGCCTTCCCTGATGCCCTGAAGGATGACGTCCTCAGCGTCCCTGAAGTATCCTGTAAAGAGCACCACCCTGGCGTTCGGCCTTATCTTTTTTATCTCCCTGTAGGTATCAAGGCCGTTCATCCCGGGCATGATCATGTCCATAAAGACAAGGCTGTATGGCGTTGCCTTGATGGCCTCTACCGCCTCCTTGCCGTTTACGACGTAAGCTGCCTCAAACCCGTCATCCTTCAGTATCTCGCTTATTCCAAGTCCAACGGTCTCCTCGTCATCGACTATCAGCACCTTGCGTTCGTTCCTGTCAGCCACAAATACCCCTCCACCATGGGCCTTTTCGGAGAAATGCCCATGGTTAAATTGCCTAACAGACGCTTCCATTTTCCGCAGCTCTCGAACCGGCACGTAAACAATATGGCTCAGAGATGCTTTTCTGTCATGCTGAGGGTTATGTGGGTTTGACGGAGAGAGGCTTCAAAGATGCGATATGTGTGTAAATTATAGCGATCTTGACGGATATGTCAACCCGTACCAACGGACAGGTTAATCCTTGCCCATGAAGTAGCTGAAGGCGATGAGGGCCGCGGAGACCAGGGTTATCGCGCCGGCGAACATGAGGGTTTCCCAGGCGTCCTTCCATTTGATGAGGTTTTCAAGGAAGGCTACGGCCATAACGAGGATTATAACGCTCCCCAGCTTGGCCTTGAGGTCATGGAGGTCGTGTACGACCAGCCACTCAGGGAAATCCACCTCGCCTATGAAGAGCTCGTACATGCCGAGGGCGAATATCAATAAAGCGGTCGCTATGAGGAAGGTATCCATTATGGGGATGAGCTCTATTATCGCGTGGCCTTCCTCCATCGTCCCGATGGTGGAGACGAGATGGGCTATCACGCTGACGGTCCTGTAGCCCCCCCAGATGAAGGCGGCGGCGGCGGCCAGAAGGGAGACCGCGACCGGTATGATGACAAGATACCTGCTATTTGAAAGCAACCTGTTCATTTATCATCCCCTTTCGCAGTGGTAATTTACAGAAACCATCGGCGCAAGTCAAGCAATACAGGGGCGCCTGGTTATGGTTTTTATATTTTTTGACCGCGAAAAGCTGGTGCGATATAATGAAAACGAAATTCAATTTCAGTGTTTGGGCCCGATCTCTCTTTTAAAAACGGAGGTGCTATTATGACACGCATGAACTGGAAAAAGAACCTGGCAGAGGCGATCTCGGAGGCGGCCGGCGGCACAAGGCTTCCGCTCCTTGTATTCACGAGCCCCGGGTGCGAAGGCTCTCAGAAGGTCTTGCAGGAGGTCCTCACCGACGAAAAGTGCGTTGCGGCCATCGAGCGCGAAACCGTGCCAGTATCGATCGACATCACGAAAGATACGGAGATGGCCATGAAATACAGGGTCGACTGGACCCCGTCGTTCGTAGTCTGCGACGAGGAGGGCAACGCCCTTGAGCGCTGGGAGGGCTACCTGCCAGCCGAGGACTTCATCCCTCAACTACTGCTCTCCAAGGGGCTGTCGGCGTTCCACATGCAGCGCTTTGATGAGGCCGAACGGGAGTTTGAGATGATAGTAGACGATCACCCAGCCTCAGAGCTCGTGCCGGAGGCCGAGTACTATCTCGGGGCCGCGGCATTCAAGCTCACAGGCGAGACCGACAAGCTCTCGGAGGTCTGCCGCCAGCTCGTGATGACTCACCCAGAAAGCCCCTGGACCAAGAGGTGCTCCATATGGGGGCGTAACGCCAATTACCTTAAGCCGTTCGTGGGGTACAATGGCGGCGGGTCAGCCGGGAGCGGCGCATACTGAGGCTTGCCTGGCAAGGGTTAAAAAAAGCGGCGCGGGCCAAAACCCGCGCCGCTTTTTTATTGCGCTTAAACACCTTTGTCTTCTGTACTGCGTGGTAAAAAAACGGTTACGGCGTCGGCACATCCGACCCAAGGTAGTCGCTCGCCGCGGGAAGCCCCAGCCGGGCGGCCTCCCTTATAAGCTCGATCCCCTTTTCCGACTCTCCCGCCGTTGAGTAGGCTATCCCGAGGTTAAAGAGCGCGGCCGGGTTTCCCGGCCTTATCTCCAGGACCTTCTGGAAGCTCGATATAGCCCCGGAGAGGTCCCCAACTTGAAAAAGAACGGCCCCCTTCCCGGAATAAGCTGCCCCGTTTCGCTCATCCAGGCCGATGACCAGGTCATAGTCCCGGATAGCCATCCTGTTATTGCCTGCCTTCACGTATACCTCCGCCCGCTTCAATAGCAGTAGCTGGAGGTCAGCGGGCGCCTTGTTTATTATGCCCGTATAATCCTCGGCCGCTTTATCGAAGATGCCGGCCTTCTCATATGCCTTGGCCCTTTTCGCGTAGGCCTGTATCATCGTGGGATAGACCTTTATCTGCTGAGTCCAGAGAGAAACGGAGTCCTTCCAGACATATATCTGCTTCACGGTAAGAAAGGCCATGACCAGGGCCGCAGGTATGAATACGGCGGCCAGAAGAACGAGCCTTCTATGGCTTCTTGAGACAAACAAGGCCGCCACGCCGGACAAGAAGAGCACTGGACCGAGGCTCGGCAGGTAGCTGTACCTGTCAGCGGCAGCCATATCGCTTACCTGGACCAGGCCGATGACAGGGAGAAGCGTTATCAGATAGTAGAGGTACGCGGCTGAAAGCGCCCTTCTCCTTAAAACGACAGAGGCCGCCCCGATGGAGGATAGGGCAAAGAGGCTCAGGAAAAATCCAGGATTGTAAAATTCTCCCGCCAACGGCCTCACGTAAAACGGGACAAGATCGGCAGGGAAAAAGAGTTTTTTGAGATAGAAGGCAAATCCCCTTATGGCGATATCTATCCTCTCGCTTATGGGAGAGACCATCAGAGGGGCTATGGCTCTATCCCCGCCCTGTGCCCATACCGTTACCAGGGCTACTACAGGAATAAGCGCGAGGAAAGGGAGCTTCTCGATTACTGCTTTTTTGAGTCCCATAAGCCCATGAGCCCTTCCCAGCGGATAGAAATCAAGGATGAGGAGCGCTATAGGGAGTGTTATGGCCATGGGCTTGCTTAAAAGAGCGAGGGAGAAGGAGATGAAAGAGAGCGCATAAAAATAAGCCCGCCTTCCCTCCCCTTTCGCATAGCGGATATACAAGAGCACGCTCAAGAGGAAAAAGAAGGCGCTTAAGACGTCCTTCAGCTCCGAGACCCATGCCACCGACTCGACGTGTTGGGGGTGAAGGCCGAATACAATGGCCGCCATGAAAGCGCCCGCAAGGACGGCCTTCTCCCGGAGCAGATGTGCGTCGCTGCTTTTTTGAAACGCAAGGACGAACAACTGTGAGGCAAGGACGAAGACCAGAAAGGTATTTGCCGCGTGAAGCAGGACGTTTACGAGATGGTAGCCGAAAGGATCGAAGCCCCAGAGCTCGTATTCGACCCCGTATGTGATGATGGTGAGCGGGTGCCAGTTCGAGTGCACGATAGACGTAAACGCCCACTTGAGGAATTGTAGCCCGGTGAGCCTTAGCCCCTCGCTCTCATAGAGATAGACGTAATCGTCCCAATCGACAAAACCGTTGCCGAGGGCAGGCAGGTAGACAGCAGCTGTAACGAGGGCCGCTATAAGGGCGAAAAAGGCTGTTCTTCTGGATAGCATGGCTTGTAATGGCGGAATGGGCCGGATACCTCGCCGGACACATCCATTCACATCCTGCCAGTTTACATTTTTTGGTTTAAAATGAAAATGAAAAACAGAAAGGGGAGATCATGGGAAAGAGCTTCAGGGCTTTACAGGGGCTTTTCCGGTGGACTTCGTTTTAACGCAGGCAGGGCAGTATTCGTTCAAGGCATGGCCGCAGACCATGCAAAGCCTGCCTGAGCCCCCTGGCACATGCACATGCCCGGCGTCACCGGCTTCCTCGTCCGCGAGGCAGACCACCCTTGAAAGCTCCTCTACGGTTGTCAGGCCTGCCAGGACCTTCCTTAAGCCGTCCTGACGGAGTGTCACCATGCCAGCTTCGATGGCGGCTTCAAGGACCACCTCTTCAGGAGAATCCGAGGCGATGAGGTTTTTTATCTTCCTGTTCACCGTCATTATCTCGAAGATGCCTGTCCTGCCGAGATAGCCGCTGCCGCCGCACTTGCCGCAGCCCCTTCCCCTGTAAAGCATCCCAACGGATGGCCTGGCGCCAAGGAGGTCTAAATCATCCGCGCTCGGGACGTACGCCGCCTTGCAGTGCTCGCATATCTTCCTTACGAGCCTTTGGGCCACTATGCCGTTCAAGGCCGAGGCTATCATGTAGACAGGCACGCCCATGTTCTTAAGCCTTGTTACGGAAGATACGGCGTCGTTCGTGTGCAGGGTCGAGAAGACGAGATGGCCTGTCATGGAGGCCTGGTGGGCTATTATAGCGGTCTCCTCATCCCTTATCTCCCCGACGAGTATGACGTCCGGGTCCTGCCGGAGGACCGACCGGAGCGTATAGGCGAAGGTAAGGCCGGTCTTTTCATTGACCGCCACCTGGTTTACGTCCTTTAGCTCGTACTCTATAGGGTCCTCTATGGTTATGATGTTTATCCTGTCGCTCTTTACGCGGCTTATCATGGAATAGAGGGTGGAGGTCTTCCCGCACCCGGTCGGTCCGGTCACGATGACCACGCCCTGGGGCTTGGAGATGGCCGTTACGAGCCGTTTTGTCTCTTCTTTGGCGAACCCTATATTATCAAAGCTCAAGGCCGCGGCCTTCGGGTCAAGGAGCCTCAGGACAGCTGTCTCGCCGTACTGGGTCGGCAGCGTAGAGACCCTCAGGTCGAGCCCCTTTTTCCCGAGCCTGACCTTGATCCTGCCGTCCTGAGAGACCCTCCTTTCGGCTATGTCCATCTTGGCCATGAGCTTGATCCTCGATACCACCGGGCCGTTGACCCATTTGGGAAGCTGAAGCATCTCCCGCATGATGCCGTCTATCCTGAACCTGAGCTTTACGAAGGTCTCCTGCGGCTCGAAATGGATGTCGCTCGCCCTTTTTTCAAGGGCCTGGATGATGATGGAATCGACCATCTTTATTATGGGCGGTGTCGCGCTCTTCTGGATGTAAGTGGAGAGGTCCTCATAGTCCGTCTCGTGGACGACTTCGACGTACTGGTCCCTCTTGAAGCTCTGGACAAGGTCCTCCATAGGCTCGTTCATGTGGTGATACCTGCTGATGGCCGTTGATACGTCGGCAAGGGTAGCCACGAAAGGCCTTATGTCGAGGCCGGTCGAGAACCTCAGGTCGTCTATGGCGTTAAGGTTCAGCGGGTCCGCCATAGCGACATGCAATACCTTGCCGTCGCGGTAAAGCGGCATAAGGACGTATTTTTTGCAGATAGATTCCGTGACGAGCTTGATGGATTCGAGGTCTATGGTAGACTCGATGTCCACAAAAGGTATGTTCAGCTGGAAAGAGAGGGTCTGGGCGATGTCCATCTCGGTCGCATACCCTTTCTTTACGAGTATGGTCCCGAGCCTCTGCCCTTTGCCCTTGCCCTCCTTAAGGGCTTCGTCGAGCTGTTCCGTGCTTATAAGGCCCGACTCGACGAGTATTTCTCCGAGCTTCTTTACAGCCATTTAAACGCTTCCAATCTTACCGGATTATAGCATGTCTGCTAATGAAATCAAATGGTTTGCCCTGAGGCGATGGATTGAAAACAAAAAAGGGCCGCCTGAGAGCAGCCCCTGATATTGATGGTGGAGGGTACCGGGATCGAACCGGTGGCCTGCACGTTGCGAACGTGCCGCTCTCCCATCTGAGCTAACCCCCCGGGAGAAAAGACAACGATAATTAATAGCAGAAAAAAAAGCCCACCGCAAGATTTAATTGCGCCGCCGGTGGCCGGTTAGGCTCGCTTTTATTAAGGTTGCTGAAAAACACAGTTTTTATTCAGGCTGCTCAAAAAAACTCCATATGCGAGGCCCCATTAAATCGGGGAGCGAGGAACAAGGCGTACTTCTTTGGTACGCCGTAGTAGAAGCGAAGCGACGAGGACAACGACGCAGATGGACTTATTTCATGCTGTTAGCAGATTGCGGACTGTCAGTGAAGATAGGTCTGTAAGCCCTCAGAGAGACTTACCGGCCTCATGCGGAAGACCTCTACAAGGGCGTTCCTGGATGTCGTATTCTCCTCCAGGAGCATCTTGAGGGCATCCCTCGAGAATGGTGGGCTCGGCAGGAGCATTTCCGCGAAAAACGCCGCTACGTTCATAACAGGCATCGGCACGTGCGCCAATGGCCGCCGCCTCCCTATGGCTTCTCCTATCCGGCCTATTATCTCGTCGAATGTCAGGGGCTCCGGCCCCGCGACCTCAAGGGCCTTTCCTATGGTCTCTTTTTTCTTGAGCGATTGAACAAAGGAGCGCGCGACGTCCTCCACGAAGACAGGCTGCATCCTGTTCTGCCCGTTGCCCGGCACGAACACAATGGGCACGAGCCTCATCGCCCTGGCGAATACGTTGGTGAAACGGTCTTCCCTGCCAAATATCACCGAAGGCCTGAATATCGTATACTCGAGGCCTGAGGCGCGGACTATCTCCTCGGCCTCCCATTTGGTCCTGTGGTACTCGCTCGGGGCGAGCGCGCGGGCGCCGAGCGCGCTCATGTGTATGAGCCTGGACACACCCAACCCCTTGCATGCCTCCACGACATTCCGGGTGCCTTCGACGTGCGCCGCCCTGTAGGAAGCGCCCCTTGATTCGGCCAGGATCCCCACGAGGTGCACGACTGCCTCGATCTCCGGCGTTATGGCCTTGAGGACGGTCGAGATGCTGGTCACGTCGCCCTTGAAGAGCTGGCAGCCGGCTTCACCAAGGGCCGCAGCCCTCTCCGGGCGCCTGGCGAGGCAACGCACCCTGTACGAGTTTTTAAGAAGCTCTCTTGCCAGGCTGCTACCGACGAAACCTGTTCCGCCGGTAACAAGGATCATCGCTTCTTTCCGAGGATATCGGTGATGGTCTGCTTGAGCTCGGTGAGGTCAGAGGACTTGGTGATATAGGCGTCAGACGCCCATGTGCCGAAGTCGTGCTTGTAGTGGGGGTACGCCGTGCAGAGGATGACCGGCAGGTCCTTCCATTTCTCCTTTACGCGCCGGAGCACCTCGACCCCGTCCATTCCGGGCATCTTGATATCGAGGAGCACCAGGTCTATGGAATCCTTCTCCAGCTTCTCGAGGGACTCTTCTCCAGAGGACGCAAGCTCTACTTCCCAGCCCTCGTCCTCGAGCTCCTCCTTGTAAAGGAGCCTCAAGCCCTCTTCATCGTCTACGACAAGGATCTTTTTTTTCATAAAGACTCCATGGACATGGATAGGCCGGGCTTCAGAGCGCCTGCCCTTTCTCAGCGGCCACCTCGGTCTCCTTCATCGCGCCGGGTAAAGGGAGCTTGATAGTAAATACGGCGCCAGGGCCCTCGTTAAGGACCTCTATCACCCCTTTATGCCTCATTATGATGGAATTGGCTATGGGGAGTCCCAGGCCGGTGCCGTGCTTCTTAGTCGTGAAGAAGGGGTTGAATATGTAGCCCATGGACTTCGGGTCTATCCCACCGCCGGTGTCAGAGACCTTTGCGACCGAGAACTCGCCCGCCAGAGAGGTCACGACAGAGATCGTGCCTCCCTTCTCCATCGACTGTATCGCATTGGCTATAATATTGTCAAAAGCTATCTTCATCTGCTCCCTGTCCGCAAGCACCGGGAGCGCCTGTCCGCTTGAGCGCCTGTCAACCCTTATCGCGTGGGCCGAAAGCTCGTCGCTGAAAAGCTCGAGAGCGTCATCGACTATCTCGTTAAGGTCATCCGGCTTGAGTTCGACCACGTTGTCCTTGAGGAACCGGATGATGCCGTTCATTATCTTTTCAATGCGCCCTATCTCGGCAGACATCTGCTCGATGTAGCATATCCCGGGAGAGCCGGGAGGAAGCTGCCTTCTAAGCCTTGCGGCGTAGCCGCCGATGCTCAAAAGCGGGTTCCTTATCTCATGCGCCATAGTGGCCGCCATGTCCCCAAGCGCGAGAAGTTTTTCCGAATTAACGAGCTTTTGCTGCATATCGACCAATTCCGCATAGACCCTGTGATGGTCCCTCAGAAGCTCGGAGCTTTTTACGAGGAAGAGGAACTGCATGGCAGAGAGCTTCAGTGCCTGCCTTTTAGGGAGCGTAAGCCTCACCCTCTTCCTTGCCTTCAGGTAAAGGACGCCGTAAGACCTCTCCTTTTCCCTCAGCGGATAGACCAACGCGGTCCTGAATCCCTCAAGGCCCCAGTCCTCCACACCTTCCCAGACCTTGCCCGGAGCCTCCTTATGGACCTCGACCGGCGCCCCTTCCTTCACGGCCAGCCTTGGAAGACCCTCGCCCCTCCTGTACCCGGCCGTGGTATCAATGGGACCGGCGGCAACAGGCTCAAACCCACCGTCATCCCCGATAAGATATACGACACACTGGTCAAAATGGAGATATCCGGCGAGCATACCCGCGGCCCGCCCAAGCTTCTCCTCGACACTGCCCTCCGAGACAGCAAGCTCGCTTACTTGTTCTATTATATCATATTCCATGTGAAAACCCCGGAACAGGGTGAAGAGGCGCCGGAGCGCCTGGCTTTAGACCTTGGCCTCTCTCAGGAACTTGGCAGCCTCCTCCGGAGGGGTCGGATTGATGTAAAAGCCCGACCCCCATTCGAAGCCAGCCACCTTCGTAAGCTTTGGTATCAGCTCGAAATGCCAGTGATAGAACTGGGACGCGCCGTCCTTGATGGGCGCTGCGTGCAGGATGAAGTTGTACGGGGGGAAGTTAAGGACCTTGTCTATCCTTTTCAGCACGTCGGAGAATATGAGCGAAAGGTTCTCGTACTGGTGCTTCTGCGAGTTCTCGAAGCTGCTCTCGTGGACCTTTGGCAGTATCCACAGCTCGAACGGGGCCTTCGGAGCGTACGGGGTTATGGCTATGAAGTCCCTGTTCTCGGAGACTACCCTGTGCCCCTGCATTATCTCCTGCCGTATGATGTCGCAGAAGACGCATCTTTCCTTGAAGTTGAAGTACTCAAGTGAGCCGTCAAGCTCCTCGGCCACCCTCTTCGGTATGATGGGCAGGGCTATAAGCTGGGAATGGCTGTGCTCGAGGGTCGCCCCGGCGGCCTCGCCGTGGTTCTTGAATATCAGTATGTACCTGAGCCTCTGGTCCTTCTTGAGGTCGATCATCCTGTCCCTGTAGGCCCACAGTACCTCTTCGAACTGGCTCGGGGATATCCTGGAGAGCGTGTCCGTATGCACCGGGGACTCGATTATGACCTCATGGGCCCCGACGCCGTTCATCTTGTCATATACGCCGTCGCCTTCCCTGTTGAGGTCGCCCTCGACCTTAAGAGCCGGGTACTTGTTCGGGACCACGCGTACATGCCAGCCGGAGGAGTTCGGAGCGCCGCCGTTTTTGCGGTACGCGAGCACCTCACCCGGGGTCTTGGGCTCGTTGCCCGGACAGAACGGACAAAATCCCGCCTTTACGGTAGGCTGGGTGAACTCAAATTCCGAGGGGCGTTTTCCACGCTCCGTGGAGATGATGACCCATCTCCCTACTATGGGGTCTTTTCTAAGTTCTGGCATTTATGCTCCCCGTTAAAAGAGGCCAAAGAGGATGAGGCGGAAAGTACCTGAGAGTATTTACTTGAGGAGGTCCGGTTGTAGCTATGTGTTTCTCGCCTTTTCGAGCTCTTCTTCTTCCTTTTTACATTCTATACAGCAAGTAGTGACCGGTCTTGCCTCAAGCCTCTTCTCAGAGATGTCTTCGCCGCAAAGTTCGCAGACGCCGAAGGAACCATCGTCGATCCTGCCGAGCGCCTCATTGACCTTCGTTATGAGCTTCCGTTCCCTGTCCTTGACCCGGAGGAGAAAGTTCCTGTCCGTCTCAAGAGACGCGCGGTCTGTAGGGTCAGGGAAGTTCTCTTCCTTCTCGCTCATCCCGGATACGACCTTGCCAGCGCCGTTCAACAGCTCTTCGAGCTTACCGTTGAGGATCGTCCTGTAGTACTCGAGCCTATCCTTTTCCATAATCCAGAAGTATAACCGAAAAAGCTCGGCGATGTAAATAGCAAATTAACCGGCGGTTTCCTCGGCAAGGGTCTCGCCTTTTCTCATAAAGGTGCCGCTTTTGCCCCCGGTCTTCTTTACAAGCCTTATATCCGTGATGGTCATCTCCTTGTCAGCGGCCTTGCACATGTCATAGATGGTAAGGGCAGCAACCGACGCCGCCACGAGCGCCTCCATCTCTACCCCGGTCTGCGAGGAGACCTTCGCCGTAGCGGTTATATCTATGCCCGGAGGCTCGCTTGCCGGTGAGAACTCGACGGCCACGCTCGTGACATTCAGCGGATGGCAAAGAGGTATCAGCTCGCCCGTCCTCTTGGCGGCCATTATTCCAGCTACCCTCGCCACACCGAGGACGTCGCCCTTTTTCACCTCGTTCGCGACAATGAGGTCCAGGGTCTCTTTCTTCATGAGCACCCTGCCCCTGGCGGTAGCTACCCTTTCAGTGGTATCCTTCGCGGTGACGTCGACCATCCTGGCCTTGCCGCGTTCGTCTATGTGCGTAAGCCCCATAACCCTCCTCGGATATACTACGGGTTGCTGAAAACTCAAAATCACGTCAGGCTGCTAATTGCCGGCCTCTACTATGCGCCCGCCCTCTACCGTCAGGATAAAGAGCTTTTTCCGGGCCTCCCTCTTGCTGTTGAAAGAGATATCGCCTGTGGCGCCCCTGAACTCCTTCGTGGACCTGAGCCTTTCCTTTACCCCGTCCCTGTCGGCATCCACACTTGCCGCGTTCAATAGCATCCTCGCCGCGTCAAAGGCCTGGGCCGAGAGGGTCCCCGGGGCGTGGCCGAAGACCGAGCCGTAGCTTCTGGAGAACCCTTCCGCGCTTTCGCCCGCCGCGAAAAACCCGTCAACGAATACAGCCCCCTCGACGTTCTTTCCGGCCAGATCCACGAGCCTCGGAGAGTTCCATACGTTCGGCCCCATGAGCCTTACACCCTTTACATTATAATAATCGAGATAGGGGGCTATGAGGGCCACCGGCTCATGGGAATCCGGTATGAACAGGGCGTCGACCTTGATCGTGGGGTTGAATTCCCTTATCTTCCGCCTCCCCTCCATCCGCTCATTCACCTGAACGCCAAAGAGCCTCTTTATGGTCTCGCTGAAATCCATCGTGCCCTGTGGATAGGAGGCCTTACGGACGACAACCCCGCCTTTTGCCTTGACCGCGGCCTCAAAATGCCTGGCGAGGTCGACCCCATACGCGCTCTGCGGGTGGAGTATGGCGAACCGCCTGGCCGCCATAGGGCCAGCGGCGTAATCGGCAAGCGCCCTGGCCTGGTCCTCTGAGGTAAGAAAATTACGGAAGACGTAATCGCCCGCGTCGGTTATGCCGTCCTTCTGAGAGAGGGTGATAAGGGGGAGCTTCTGCGTCTGCGCGTGCCTGGCGGCCTCTGCGGCGGTAGAGCTCATAAGCGGCCCGATGGCTCCAACGACCCTTTTATTTGAGGCGAGCTCCGCCACCGCGCTCCATACAGATGATGCGTCCGTTATATCTTTTACTATTACATCCACCTCGGCTCCCCCGGTTCCCTGAGAGTCGCCGAAGACACCGGCCGCCATAAGGACCCCTGACAGGGCGTCCTCGCCAAAGGAGGCGTAGTCGCCCTTGAGCGGCAGGAGCACCCCTATGGCCGGAAGGTCTGCCTGGGGCTTCAAGCCGTAAGCGGCCTTTTCCACTTCCTTCAGGAACCTCGCCGAGCGCGCGCGCATCTGAAGGCTGGCGCCCTTATCGCGGCTTATCGCCTCGAAGGCAGCCCTGGCCTCATCTATCCTGCCTGTTCTGTAGTCGATGAGGGCAAGCTCGTAGGCGGCGTCGTTCCTGAACCTGCTCTGCGGGAAGTTCGCCAGGAGCATATGGTAAGCATCTGCGGCCCTCTGAAGCTCCTTCTTATCGCTGTATATGCGCCCCAGCCTCAAAAGGGCCTCGTCGATATACTCCGCTGACGGGTTGCCATCGACATAGGCCGCGAGCTTCTTTACGGTCTCTGCCTGGGCGCCCTTCAGGTCGAGCTCCTCAAAGATGGTCATGAGGTCGCCTCCCTTGCCGGGCCACGCGGCATGGGCCGTTGGGCCGGAGAGCGCGGCAAAGAGGACGAACAGTACTGTTATCGCCTTTATCATTCGAAGATTTCCTTGACCTTTGAAAAGAAGTTCTTCCTTAGAGGTGTTGTCTCCTCGCCGCTTATCTCGGCGAACTCCTGCAAAAGCTCCTTCTGCCTTTTGTTGAGCTTCGTCGGGGTCTCAAGCGTTATGACAACCCGCTCGTCCCCGCGCTTGCCTGTGTGGACCGAGGCTATGCCCTTGCCGGGCATCCTGAAGACCTTGCCGGACTGAGTGCCGGCTGGTATCTTGAGCTTCGCGGGCCCCTCGATGGTGGGCACCTCTATCTCGGAGCCGAGGGCCGCCTGGGCGAAACTTACGGGCACCTCGCAGATAACGTCGTCGTTCTCGCGTTTGAATATCGGGTGGGCGGCTACCGTTATGAAGATATAGAGGTCTCCCGACGGGCCGTTACGTTCGCCGTACTCGCCCTCCCCTGAAAGCCTCAACCTTGAGCCGGTATCGATCCCGGCGGGGATCTTGACGGTGAGCGGGGCAACCGACCTGGTCTTGCCAGCCCCCCTGCACTCCGTGCAGGGGTCCTTTATGGTGACCCCTTTGCCCTGGCAGCCGGGGCAGGTCCTGGCTATGCTGAAAAACCCCTGCTGGAACCTGACCTGGCCGGCGCCTCCGCAGGTGGTACATGTGGCCGGGCTGGTGCCTGGCTTCGCCCCGCTGCCCCCGCATGTATTACAGGCGACCGTCCTCGGCACCCTGATGGTCTTTTCCGTGCCGAAGGCCGCCTCATCAAACGTTATATCGAGGTCGAACCGGAGATCAGAGCCGCGCTCCGGGGCGGGCCTCCTCCTGCCTCCTCCGCCGCCGAAGAAATCAGAGAAAACATCCGTGAAGATACCCTGGAAGTCCGAGCCGAAGCCCCCGTACTCGCCGCCGACACCTGCGCCGGAGCCCGCGTAGCCGAAGCGGTCATAGTTGGCGCGCTTGCCCGGGTCTTTAAGCGTCTCATATGCCTCGTTTATGCGCTTGAACTTCTCCTCTTTTTCCTTGTCGCCGGCGTGCTTGTCGGGATGGTACTGGTGGGCGAGCTTCCGGAAAGCCCTCTTTATATCGTCTTCGGTTGCGTCCCTCGCGACCCCGAGTATCTTATAAAAGTCCTTCTCTTCGCGGTCCATTATCTATCAGTGCACCTCTGGCTTTTTAGCCACAGCCACCATCGCGGGCCTCAGAAGCCTTCCTTTCAGGTAATAGCCCTTCTGGAACTCCTTGACGACCGTCCCCGGCTCGGCCTCAGCTGTCTCTTCTTCCGTTATGGCATGGTGTATCGCCGGGTCGAACCTCTCGCCCGCGGCCTTGATCTCCTGGAGGCCGAACTTCTGGAGCGCGCCGAACATCTGGTCGATGGTGAGCTTGACTCCCTTTCTGAGGGATTCGAGGTTCTCCTCCCCGTTCGCGTGCTGAAGGGCCCTCTCGAAGTTGTCCACTATCGGGAGTACATCTTCTATAAGGCTCTCGTTGGCGAAGCTTATCGCCTCCGCCTTCTCCTTCTCCGTCCTTTTCCTGTAATTATCCAGGTCGGCGAGGGCGCGGAGATACTTGTTATTGTTCTCAGAGGCCTCCCTCGACTTGGCTTCGAGCTGTTCGGTCAAGCGCCGTATCTCCTCTTCCGGGGTCTCGGCTATCTGCGCCCCGGCCTCGTTTTCCTGCATCTCTTCTTTTTCCATGCCTTCGTCCTTCTCCATATGCGAATTCCCCGATAATCATTTTTTAAGGCGCCAGGCGCATAAAGTCATTGCACGGGCCTCAATAAAATTTAGGGCCGTGCGCCCGGAAAATCAACCCCTGGCACAGCGCCCCTTAAAAAAAAGTCTTTTCTGGATTTCCAGGCTACAGGACCTTGCTCAAAAGCCCGGAGGCATAATCCACAAGCGGGATGATCCTCGAATAATCCATCCGGACTGGCCCGGCAACCCCGAGTGTGCCGAGCGTTTCATTCCTGCCGTAAGGCGAGGTGACGAAGCTCAAGCCCTCAAAGCCCTCTACGGCGCTCTCAGAGCCGAGGTATATGCGGATACCGCTCTCCTCGAGGCTCTTGTCGAGTATCCTCACAAGGAGGCTCTTCTCCTCGAAGGCGGCGAATATCCTCTTCATCATCTCGATATCGCCCCTGAATTCGGGCTGCTCGATGATGTTGACCTTGCCCTCCACCACCACATCGCTCTCTTCCGGCCCCAGGTCGTTCTCAAGCGCCTGGGCCCCGAGCCTCAATGCCTTGGCGAGGAGCTCGTCGTAGAGGTTCTTGTCCCTGTGCATCTCCTCCACTATCCTGCCCCTCAGCTCCCTGATGGTCAGCCCCTCGGCTATGGAATTGAGGTAATTCGATATGCTCTCCAGCTCGAGCTTCTCGATGCCGGCCATGCGCACGACCTTGCTCTGCACAAGGTCGTTCCTGGAGACCAGGAGCACTATAAGGCCTGAAGAGTCTATGGGAAGCAGGTTTATATGCCTGATGACGAAGCTCTCGCGCCTGGGTATGAACATCAACCCGGCGCAATTAGTTATGGTCGAGAGCGCCTTGGCCGTGTCTGAAAGGATATCCTCTATGGCGGCGGTCTTCTCGCAGCCCTTCTTAAGGAGGTCCTTGTCCCCCTGCCCGGGCTCTTGAAACTCCCGCATGCTGTCTATGTAGAACCTGAAGCTCTTCTCGGTCGGGACCCGGCCCGCCGATGTATGTGGCTGATGGAGAAAACCGAGGCTTTCAAGCTCGGCCATGACGTTACGTATGGTGGCCGGGCTCACCCCGAGGGAATACTTCATGGCTATGGCCTTTGAGCTTACCGGCTCAGCGGTCCTTATATAGTCCTGTACTATAGCCTTGAGTATATTGCTTGTACGTTCGGAAAAGCCGTTCATACCCCGATAAGACCCCTTAAAGTACGGGCGTTTTTAAAAAAAGAACTGATTCTATTATATACGAATCCCCATCAATAGCCCAATAAAAATAACAGCCGCAAAAAGGCTTGTCAAGGACGTATGGCCAGCGTCAGATAATCCTTACGGCCACCTCGTTTAAAAGAAGAAGGCCCCTTTGCGTAAGACTTATATCCTCGCCTTTTTTCTCTACAAACCCGTCCCTTACAAGTGTATCAAGGCCGCCGAGCGCCTCGATGGTAGACAGGCCGAACCTTTCCCTGAAGCGCGAGCCGTCTATCCCTTCCTCCACCATCCTGAGCCCCAGCATGACGGCTTCGAACATGGCCTCGCGACGTGTAAGCTCCTCGCTGCCATCTATGGGAGGGCTCCCTTCCCCGACCACGCGCATATAATCTTCAGCGCCAGAGATATTCCACCACCTCTTGCCCCAGCCGGGCCCCGGAAGGTAAGAATGTGCCCCGGCCCCAACCCCTATATAGCCAGCGCCTTTCCAGTAGAGCGTATTATGCGCGCTCTCAAAGCCTGGTATGGCGAAGTTTGATACCTCATAGTGCCTGTAGCCCGCGGACTTGAGCACCTCTATCGCCTTCAGGTACATCTCGGCCTCAGCCTCTTCCCCTGGCAAGCCAAGCTTACCAGGGCCGTACTTACGGTAAAAGGGCGTACCCTCCTCCACGGTCATGCCGTAAAGGGAGATATGCTCCGGCCTCAAGGCCGCGGCCCTGGATAAGGTCTCCTCCCACTGGCCTATCTCCTGCCCGGGGGTGGCGAAGATGAGGTCTATCCCGATATTGCGAAAGCCCGCGTCCCTCGCCCATTGGAAGGCCGCGAGCGAGGCTGAAGCCGTATGTCTCCTGCCAAGGGCTATGAGGGCGCTGTCCTCAAGGGACTGAAAGCCGATGGAAAGCCTGTTGACGCCCGCGCCCATATAGCCTCTGAGCTTTTGAGGGCTTATAGCGTCAGGGTTGGCCTCGATAGTCACCTCACGAGGCGCTCCGAGAAGGATTTCAACCGTTTCCATGAAGCGGCCTATTGCATTGGGAGAGAAGATGGATGGTGTGCCGCCGCCGAAGTAGACCGTCGCCGCACGCGCGGAGATACCCTCACTTTGAACGGACGACTCAAGCTCTTTGGCAAGAGAGTCGACGTATCTTTCTTCCGGCGGCCCGGCGGGGGGCGCCTCGACGGAATTGAAGGCGCAGTAGGGGCATTTCCTCAGGCAGAAAGGGATATGGGCGTATACGCCTATCTCGTCTTTTCCGCGTAGTCCCACAGCCTCTTGAATATGTCCCATGGCGAGATTATCCCCAGGAGCGTTCCCCTGTCGTCTACCACCAGGACCGATTCTGCATGTTTTTTCGCGTTCACGAGGAGGGCCGCCACTTCCATGCTCGAAGTCTCCGGGGAGACGGCTATGAAGTCCCTGTCGAGGAGGTCGGCCACCTTCTTTTGCGAAAGGGCGTCTATATTATGGACGAACTCCGGCAGCTCCGGGGCGAACCTTACGTCTGCGATAAGCCCCTCGCTCACATACCTCGGCAATATGGACTTAAGGAGGGTCCTCGGGGTTATTACGCCTACGACCTTTCCTTCCCCGCCAACGACCGGTATCTGCCGCACCCTGGAATCGCGCACCAGCTTGAAGGCGTCGAGCATGGTGGCCGCCACCGGGATCGTCAGCACTTCCTTTGTCATTATGGTAGCCGCTATCATAAGCCCCCTCCTTGAAGACCAATAAATTGCTATCCGAGAAACCTTATATAAATGTAGACCGTCGATATGGCGATGGATAAGAGCATCAGCGGATAGGCTATCAGCATGAACTTGAAGAACCTGATCTTGTGCCCGTTCCTGTGGGCTATCCCGCAGACGACCACGTTTGCCGAGGCGCCTATGATAGTGCCGTTACCGCCAAGGCATGCCCCGAGAGAGAGCGCCCACCAGAGCGGCAGCACCGCCGCGTCCCCGCCGAATGAAGGGGCCATGTCCTTTATAAGAGGTATCATGGTCGCAACAAACGGGATGTTATCGACTATCGATGAGGCGATTGCCGAACCCCATAGTATCACATAACCTGTCGTGGCCATATGCCCGCCGGTCGCCGCTATCATCTTATCGGCCATTAGCCTTATGAAGCCTACCTCGACAAGGCTGTGGACGACTATGAATAAGCCTATGAAGAAGAATATAGAGGTCCACTCGACCTTCTCCATCACGCTGTGCAGGTCCTCTTTGGAGATAAGCAGAAGGAAGGCCGCGCCGAAAAGGGCTATCGTGGCAGGTTCAAGGTGGAGCTGCCTCTGGAGCATGAAGCCCCCGATGACCATTGCCAGCACAAAAAGACACTTTCTGAGGAGAGGCTTGTCGGAGAGCGCCTCCGATTCCCTGAACTCCATTATCCTCTTCTTCTTCTCTTCCGACACCTTGAAGGACTTGCCGTAGATGAACCTCAAAGGTATGAGGGTAGCAATGAATATTATCGGGATAACCGGCCCAACGCCGAATACGAAGTCCATGAAGGTGAGGCCCGTAGCGCTCCCTATCATTATGTTAGGCGGGTCGCCTATGAGGGTCGCCGTGCCGCCGATATTGGACATGAGTATCTGAGAGACCAGGAAAGGATAGGGGTTGACCTCGAGCTCCTCCGCTATGAGGAGAGTTATCGGGACGGTAAGGAGGACGGTCGTTACGTTGTCGAGAAAAGCAGAGAGGATCGCCGTGACTATAGAGAGCGAGATGAGTATCTTCCAGGGGTCGCCCTTGGAGAGCTTCGCCCCCTTTATCGCTATGTACTGGAACATGCCGGTCTTCTGGCAGATGAAGACGATTATCATCATGCCTATAAGGAGGCCGATGGTGTTGAAGTCTATCCCGTGGACAGCGGCCTCCTGGCTGATGACGCCAAGGAGTATCAGCGAAGAGGCGCCGAGGAGCGCGACAACCGCCCTGTTCAGCTTGTCCCATATAAGAAGGGCGTACACGATCACGAATACCGCGATCGCGAGGTAGAGCCTGTGTTCCATATAAGAAAGACTCCGGAAAACGGGATTTAGTGAAGGAGCGGGTATTATTATTGAATTCTATGAAAAAAGTCAAGCGGTCATTAAAGAAGCCGCGGTGCATCAAAAAGTCTTACAAATCAATATGATATAAGCCATCAGGCACCCTTCCCAATGGCCCGGTATTTTTTTGTGAACCCGACCGGCCTGTAGCTCTCCTTTGCCTTTCTTAAGCCGGTATCGCCCAGGTCCTGCTCCCGGTTGATCTGTGTATACTTATCCGGAAGTATGGCCGCGAAGCTTTTGACAACGAACTGCAGAAGCCCCTTCAGCCCTGAGACCCCTTTCTCGAAATGGATGACAAAGGTCGAGCTGTTGAGCTCCTCTCCCAATGTGTAAGCGGCGGGAGAGCCTTCTACAAAATAGATGGCGCCGCAAAGGCCGAGCTCTTCAGAGCGCTCGAGGGCCTCTTTCGCCGCCTCATAATCACCAGGCTCCTGCTGCCTTGACCTCCACTCATCGAGTACCTTGAGGGCCTCTCCCACGTACCCTTCCTGAAAGGGCCTGGCCTCGTAGTTGTAAGATCCCGTAAAATAGTTCACGAGGTTCTTCTTCCTGTGGAACCTGCGCCCGGCAAGCCTTGACAGCTCTTCGCGGGAATAGATGTAATCGTAGTTGTCCCTGTCTTCCGTGACCTCGTAGCCGAGCGATAGCAGCCTTCCGGCAACTCTTTCAGGTACGCATTTCATCGATGAGAACCTGCCGAAAAGCTCGCGCAGCAATTCCGCTGAAGGAAGGCCTGCGGGGAGCATGAAAAAGTCCTCGCCCCTGTCATTGCCGGCGATGACAGGGCTTCCGTCCGGCAGGAGAGATAGCCTGTAGTTGTGGGCAGCCCTGAAAAGATAAAGATTGGCGAAGGTGAACTCGGCTACCTCCGGCTCGAGCCCCCTCAGAAGCGGGTAAAGAAGCGCCCTGGCATCGAGCGTAAGCGAAGTAAAATCAGGATATCTGTCGACCTTGAAAGGCATATCGCTCCTGTCTGAAAAGATCAGCCCTTTAGCCCTTTTAATTTTATCCCACCTTTACTACTTTTAATCGATTTCAGGGCCGATAAGAAACTTCATTTAAAAACCCTATCATTTTCAACTACTTAAGCAACGGAAGAGTCAAGCTTACGTTGAAATACTCACAGCTCCGGTGACCAGGGTCACTGCCCCTTGTAGCTATCGGTGATATAAGAAGGCTGTGTCAGAATCCGTTGAGGAGGAAAAGGGCCATGAAGAGATTCAGCAGGTTTTTAGCGATATCGACTCTGTTCGCATTCGCCTCCGGAATAGCCCAAGCTGAGCTGGTCCCGATCTATGGCCCGGTCTATGTCGCGAAGAGCGAGAAGGACGTCGAGCACAGGGGCACAGAGGCACGGTTCACCTTCTCGGCGCCGGTTGCAGGCAGCGGTAAGATAGTCGTCAAGAACGGCGGGGACTCTGGCAAGAGGTCGCGGGCCGCGAGCGCGGAGATAGAGCTTAACGGGCTTGACGTAGCAAAGCGCAAGGACTTCAACAAGCATGTAGAGGTGCTCGAATACGAGGTAAGCCTCCTTTCAGAGAACAAGATGGAGGTCGAGGTAAAGTCCTGCAGGAAGTGCGAGATAGAGATAACTGTGATGGGAGAGAAGCCTGCGCCATTGCCGGCCCCTCTTCCCCCGGAAAGAGCGCCTCTGCCCCCTGAGAGGCTGCCCTGAGAGGCATAAAGCAAAGAACTCCCGCTCCTACACTCCCTCAGGCCCCGCGTCCATCCCCCCTGACTAACAGGACGCGGGGCCTGCCCACCAAAACAAAGTCCGCTCAATGAACACATCACACACATCACCGCCGCAAGCATCGGAGTATCTGAATATCCTTCTATAACGCTTCTGCTCCCTCTCCACACCGGGGAGAGGATAAAAAACAGCGCGGCAAGCAACTGGTATTAAAACCCTGTGAGAAAATAAAAAAAGCCCCGCGCTCACAAGCGCGGGGCTTTTCAGAAGCTTTAGTCCGCTAACTGGCGATCTTCTCGACCAGGATGCCCAAGAACCTGTTGACTACGTTCTGTCTGGGGAGAAACGATATCATGGGCTTTCTGCGAAGACCCAGGCTCTTCATCTCGCTCAGCAGGGCGAAATGGTCGCTGTCGAACTTGAGCCCCTTCCTGAAGGCCCTCACGGCCACGGACTTCTGGCCGTTAAGCAAAAATATCCTGCCAAGGTTCAGGTATATCTCTGGGTTATAAAACTCCTTTTCAGCCGCCATGAGACAGAGCGATATGGCCTTGTCAAAGTTACCTTCAACGCTTGCCAGGCTCACGGCATAATATGACGTTGCCGTGGGGTGCTGGGTAAAGCAGAGGTCCTGGTCAAAGACCTTTACCGCCTCGTCAAACCTCCCCGCCCGCGCAAGCCCGATACCTCTTTCGATCACTTCATTGCTCATAGATAGCCTCCTAAGGAATGGACCGGTTTATCTGGAGTAAACGTCAGTCAAAAAGGTAGATGAAGTCCGAAAGACGATTGTCGTTGGTTCGATAATAAACCTGAAGAGGATTTTTTTATGTGACGCGGGTCACCGAATTTGGAGGGAAGGCGCTCTGGGTTAAGGCAATCGGTTGGAATTACAATGTCACTGTAGCTTTAGCCCTGTCTCTACGAGCTTTTCCTCAGGGCCGTACTTTACAGCCAACTCTCCGGAAGAGCTTAAGCAGAAGGTCAGGCGCACTTCATCAGGCACATTTTCCCCGAAGGACAATGTCACCGGCTTGAGCCCTGTAAGGCCCGCCTCAGCGGCCTCCTTTATCTCCTGCTTGAGGAACTCGACCCCTTGCTCAGAGACCCACCTCCTTACGAGCGTGCTTTCAGGTATCTCGAAGAGCTCTATCGTGACCTCCTTCTGGAGCCCCAGCTTCCTGGCGGGCTTAACGCTGAAGCTCTTCTCCAGGGGCAGCTGCTCCCCCTTTTCAAGCACGATAGAGTACGAGTGGGTCACGTCCTTGCCATGCGGCGAGTACCTGAGCGCATAGGCAACCGCCAGGTGCCTGTCGGTTACCTCCCTTGTCCCGTAGGAGGCGGCGCCCATACAGACGGCCGTAAGCGGGCTGTGGTCGTATATCAGATTCCTTCCCCTCAGCTCCGGGAATATGTCGCCGATCTTCTCCTTAAAGGACGGTATCTGGGAAGAGCCGCCAGTCAAGAGCACGGCGTCTATCATCTCTTTCCTGAGCCCCACCTTCTCGGCCCTCTTGAGGATACCGACAACGGCCCTGTCTACGGAGCTATAAAATTCGCGCCCGTCAAGGACCTCCTCAAACTCGTCCCTCGTCATCCTGCACGCCTCCCGCCCGTTCCAGATGAACGGGGCATCCCTTCTCTCGGAAAGCCTTATCTTCACCTCTTCGGCGGCGAGCATAAGATTGTACTGGGACGCGCCCTCTATCCCGGCCTTCTTGCCGAGGTACTCCGAGAGCCAGAGGTCTATGTCATGGCCGCCGAGCATAAGAGCCCTCTCGGGCTTCGCCACGATATGGACCTCGTTCATGTTGAGCCTCACGAGCATCGTATTGAAGGTGCTGCCCCCGAAGTCCACGACCATTATGAGCCTGTCCTTCTCATCGACCACCTGGTATCCGACAGCGGCGGCCAGCGGCTCTTCTATAAGCTCTACCCTCGCACCCTTCATGACCTTCCCGGCTATCTCCCTTAGCGCAAAGCTGTAGTCCTGGTAGCCGACCGGCACGGTTATGTATATGACGTCGGCTGCGCTCCTGGGCAGGATGGAGAACCAGGGAGCGCCCGCGGAGGACTTCTTCAACTGCTGATAGAGGATCCTTATGAACCTCTCCATGTGCTCCCTGCCCCGCGGGTTACCTTCAAGGAGCATCTGCTTGATATTGGATATCGGGTCGCCGCCCGCGGCCTCCGCGCCTATGTTGTTGGTATCCGCGCTCAGAAGCGTCGGCACAAGTGAGATGTTGTCGTATTGTCTGGCCGCGGGGCCCAGGTTGATGAATTCCGGCGCCTCGTCCTTTTTCTTCCTCAACACAACGGTATTCGTGGCGCCCAAGTCTATCGAGACGCACTCGGATGACGCAAGGTCCCTCCTGCTGATGACGGCCCCGCCGGATTCAGGATGAAGTTCAGCTATGAATACAGGCCTTTCGACCTCCGCCCCGTGGAATGTGCTCTTCAATGTCTCCAGCCTGTCGACGACCTTCTTTACAGAATCGCGGAGCCCCCTGGGCTGGACCCAGACGTGGGTGTAGGGCTTGAGAGTCTCTAAAAAACGGGTGTCGTTCAGGGCGGCGCCGAACTTCTCGATCTCCTTGCCCAGTGTCTTCGCGTACTTCTCCCGCGCGAACCTGTTCTTCTTCGAATCGGTTATGCCGTTGTCCTCAGCGGAAAGTATGTAATCGACCACGTCGAATACATCCACGTCCTCCATCCATTTCCTGACTGTAAAAAAGGCGAGCGAGCGCTCTAAGGTCTTCTGTATAAGGGAAAAGAACTCACGCGCCCTTGGCGCTATCTGGAAGAGCTCTATCAGGCAGTACTCCCTGGCGAACGGATCTACCATCTCAAGGGTGGCGTCGAAGGCGTCCTCCATAGCCTTTAGCTCAAGGCCCCTCCACTGCCCTGTCTTCGGCAGCTCCCCCGCTATGGAGATGAGCGAGTACCTCCTGTAATACGGCTCGGCTATCGCGTGGGCGGCCGTTATCGCGAGCTCTATCGCCTCTTTATAGACCGGCTGGAAAGGCCCGTCCCTGGGCGCTATCCTCGCTACCCCAAGGAGCGTAAAGCTCGCGAAAAACGATATATCGCTCGCCTTGGGAAGCTCACTGGCTATCTTTTCCATGTTGGGCCTGGCAAAACGCGGGCTATCGGGCAGGCCGAGCGCGAGCCTCCACGCTCTCACCCTGAGGTCCAGAAATTCTTTCGTCCCGGGCAGCTCGTTTGCGAGCCTTGCCAGCTCGGTGACCCTGCGGTTGGTCTCATCGAGGGCATCCGCGGCTGCAAGGGCGGCTTCCATAGCCCTGATGTAGAGGCGCTGGAACGGTATAGTAAAGGGGATCTCTTTTACGAACTCGAGGAGGGCAAGCCTCCTGTCGGAGGGGTCCTCGATCCTGTCGAGGAGGTCAAAGGCGATCGTGAAAAGCTCTACAGCCTCCGCGGTTTTGGGAAGCTCCCTGCCGGCGCGGACTATGAGGCTCCGTATGCTCGAATTGTCCTGGGTATCTCTGGCGGTATCGATGTACCGCCTCGGGGCTTCGAGGTTGCTCATCTTATTTCCGGCCTGGCGGTTATGCGGCTGAACCCGGTCTCCCTCACCATCCCGTCGGCCCCTATGAAGACCTCTGACCTGCCCGGCATATAGAGGTCATGAAGGCTGTACCTCGGCGTGAGAAAATGGAAGCTCTGGTTCGTGGAGCCGCGGGGCAAAAGCGTAGCCTCCTGCCTGGTCTCATCATAAGGCCCGTCTACGAGTACATCTATCGACGCGAGGCAGGCTCTCATCGCGGGGTCCGCTTCTATCTCTTCGATCTTGAAGCCGGTATAGACGAGGGTCGTGAGTCCGCGCGCCCTGGCTGATTCGAGCAGAGCCTTCAACCCCCTTGGTTGCGAAAACGGCTCTCCGCCGCTCACGGTAAGGCCTTCGATATCTATCGCAACGTATCTTTCAAGGATGTCTTCGGCAGGGGTGAGAACGCCAGCGTCAAAGGGGTGCGTGGCAGGGTTAAAGCACCCCTCGCAGCGCCTCTGGCAGCCCTGGAAGAAGACAACGACCCTTTTTCCCGGCCCGTTGACGCTTGAGCGCGGCAGCACCGCGTGTATGTTTATGAGCCCGCCGTCCATAAAAACAGAGACCGGTCAATCCTTGGCGTCGAGCTTGACCCGGACATCGCCATCAAGGATCTCGTCCTTTTCCACAAAGCTCTCTATCTTTCCGAGGTGCTTTGTGAGCTGACTGGCGACCTCCTTGCAGTCATTGTAGACGCTGGAGTCTATCTCGACGCGTCCGTCCGGCGTTATTTTTATCCTTATCTGCCTGTCCATGCCCTTACCCTTTGAGGACTATCTGTATCTCGCCGGCCGTCTCGGTTTCGCTCGCTATCTCGAAATCCAGCGGCAGGTTGTCTTTTATCGATTCATAGGCGTATATCTGTTTGAGCCTGTTGGAGAAGGCGCCGACCACCCGGTTGTCCCCCGCCATCTGGTAGTTGCCTGTCTTCTCCTGCGACATGCTTATGATGTCCCCGTCCCTGTCGACCTCGACCGTATCCTTCCGGACGTTTTCCACGAAGCCGGTTATCTCGCCGCGCTTCTTTAATTCCTCAAGGGCGCAGACAAGATATTTCTTGCTCGAAAGCTCTGTTTTTATGACGGTGTAGAAAGACATCCTCTCTCCCTCACTGGACCGGGTTTTCCCTGAAGAAACGGTTGAGGCCTTCTCCGTTTATGAGCACTTCCCCTACGAGCTTCTCTACGAGGGCCATGACGACCTCTTTATTGTCAGAGACGACCTTGGCTGTGGCCTCCTTGGCCGAATCGAGTATCCTCTGGATGTCCTCCAATACGTCCCCGCCAGAGGTGAGGGCGTAGTCCTGGAGGACCATGAGGCTTTTGTTCCTCATTATCTCGCCGAAACCGTACTCGATGACCATCTTGCGGGCGATCCCGGTTGCCTGTATGAGGTCGTGAGAGGCCCCTACCGTCTTGGAGTCGTTCCCGATTATCTCGTCCTCCGCCACCATGCCGCCGAGTATGACGCCTATCTCCTTTTCAAGGTCCCTCTTTGTGTAGGTGGTCCTTATGGCCTCGTCTACCGGGATGAAGGCGGCGTAAGACTTATAGTTGTCTACGCTTACGAAGGCCGGGGTCTTGTTGAAGTAGAGCTTCATCATGACCGCGTGCCCGGCCTCGTGGATGGCTATGTTCCTCTTTTCCGTATCAGAGAGGGACTCGGCCCTCTGGAGGAAGAGCGACTTGGAGGCCGGCCTCGCCCTCTGGTGGCTCCATGCCCGGAGCTCCTCTATCTCCTCTTTCTTGAGTACCGAAAGGGGCGTTATGTGCCTTATGGACTTAAGGAGGCTCTCCTGCGTTACGTCAAGCGAAAGGAGCCCCTCTATGACCTCTTCGATGTTCCTGCCGCCATGGTCCTCGTGGAGCTGGTTGAAGATGGTCACCACGGCGTCCTTTACCGCCTGCTCTATCTCGGCGCCTGTGAAGCCCTGGCTGTTGAGCGAAAGCTCCTTTACGTCGAGGCGCGAGAGGTTCTGGACCCTCCTTTCGAGGTGTATCCTGTATATCTCCTCGCGCTCCTCCTGGCTGGGGAGGTCGACGAAGAAGACCTCGTCGTAGCGCCCCTTCCTCCATAGCTCCGGCGGCAGGTTCTTGGGCTCGTTCGCGGTCGATATGACGAAGACCGGGTGCTCCTTCTCCTGAAGCCAGGTGATGAAGGTCCCGAAAACGCGGAGCTGGGTGCCCGAATCGCCCTGGTAGCCTCCGATGCCGCCGAAGGCCTTGTCTATTTCGTCTATCCAGAGTATACACGGGCTTACAGCCTCGGCAAGCTGTATGCACCTTCTTATGTTCTTCTCGGATTCTCCGACGGTGGAGCCGAACAGGCGCCCCACGTCGAGGCGCAGAAGCGGCAGGTTCCAGATGCCGGCAAGGGCCTTGCAGCAAAGGCTCTTTCCCGAACCTGGCACGCCTATCAAAAGGAGCCCTTTCGGGACATCGAGGCCGAGGGTGGATATCTTGTCGCGAGAGAGCCTGAAGACGTGCTCCCTCTCTACAAACCACTTCTTTATCTCGCTTAAGCCCCCGATATTCTCTATCGTCTCCCTGTGCGGGTAGTAATCCAGTATCTTCTGTTTTTTGATGATCTGCTGCTTTTCGTCCTGTATATATGAGATGCAGTTCTCGTTAAGGAAGCCGTTATTGAGGCTTATCGCCTTCCTGATGACGCGCCTTATATTATCCATGGAAAGGCCCTGGAGCGACTTGTAGAGGATAGACCTGGTGGAGGCGTGCCAGCTTGCCGGGATCAGATGTCCGTATGTCCTGGAGACCATGTCGGCAATCTCATCGTAGTCCGGAAGCGATAGCTCTAAAACTACTATGTCCTCTTCAAGTTCCGGGGGTATTTCGCTCAAGGTCGGAGAGACGATGCAAACGGTATTGACGGTGTGGCGCTCGTCTATTATCGCCGGGAGGTCGCGGAAGCGCCTCAGGAACTCATGGGAATTGAAGTAGGAGGCTATGTCCTTCAAGAGAAAGAAATTGCTGACATTCTCGCCCTTGATTATCTTCTCCTCTATTACGGAGAGGATCTTCTCCCTGCCTATGGGCTCCCTTTTCTTCTTCTCGCCCCCGTACAGGCCCCTGGATACCGACCAGGACCAGAAACTGAGCTTCATGGAATCGCAAAGCGATTCCACAATCCTTTCCACCCTCCGCTCCTCAAAGGAGACGAGCCAGAGGATGGGGTACCTGGCCTCGATATGTATCCGTATCTCGTTCTCGAAGTCTCTGGCGTTCATACCTGAACCCTTTGGGATATCAAGATATCATAATCATAACACAACATACCCCCGGTTCACACCTGAAAACCTACGTATGAAAAGGGGTTTTTCAGAAAAGGGCACGTTTCTTGTTCCATTTTTGGGGGTGTCGACAATATAGCATATTTACGGGGTTTGGAAATAAAAAAAGAGGCCGCGGGACTCGCTCGCAACCTCTTTTGGCTGACGGGCAAATTGCAAACCTGGTTCAGGCGGCGGGCCTGCCCCTGCCAGCGATGAGAGAGACGACGAAGAGTATGATGAAGACCACGAAAAGGAGCTTCGCGATCCACGCGGCGGTCCCCGCTATCCCGGCGAAACCCAGCACGGCCGCGATTATGGCTATTATGAGGAATGTTATCGCCCATGAAAGCATAAGTATCCCTCCTATTTCCCTGAACGCCTGACCCCGTTGCCAGAAAGACCAGGCTTCAGCGCCTTATTTACCTGATTACCTTGATTATATATCGGAGGGGCGGGGTGTCAAATCGCTCGTAAATACAGGCCTCAGGCGGCCTGGCAAAGGTGCCGTGCCCATATTGAGCAACGTTTAAAGCCGCCATTGACTTGAGCGGCCCGCATAACTTATAGTGTTGTGGTTTCGCACACCCGGACAAAAGAGGGGAATATGGAGCTTATAAAGGATTTCATAGAGATATTCATGCACCTGGACAGGCACCTGAGCGCGGTGATACAGGCATACGGGGGCTGGACCTACGCCATACTCTTTCTCATAATCTTCTGCGAGACAGGCCTTGTCGTAACGCCGATACTCCCGGGCGACTCGCTCCTTTTCGCCATCGGCAACTTCGCCGCCCTCGGTTCATTGAAGATAGAATACCTTGTAGCCGGCCTCTCGATAGCGGCGATACTCGGAGACTCCGTCAATTACGCCATAGGCCGCTACCTCGGCCCCAAGGTCTTCAAAAAGACGGATAGCAGGATATTCAGGAAGGAGTACCTCGACAGGACGCACAGGTTCTATGAGAAGTACGGCGCCAGGACGATAATATTCGCCAGGTTCGTGCCCATAGTCCGCACATTCGCGCCGTTTGTGGCTGGAGTCGGGGCCATGTCCTACGGCAAGTTCCTCATCTACAACATAACAGGAGGAATAGCCTGGATATCGATCTTCGTCTTCGGAGGCTACTTCTTCGGGAGCCTCCCCATAGTGAAGGAGAACTTCACCATCGTCATCCTCGCCATAATAGTGCTTTCGATAATGCCCGGAGTGATAGAGTTCATAAGGGCAAGGCGGCAGACGGCTTAAGGTAAAAGAGCTGAAAAAAAAGGCCCCGGCGGGAGAACCCTCCGGGGCCTTCGTTCATTTCAGCTTACGTGAAGAGCAGCGTCCCGAAGAGCACTGCCACAAGGTTTATGACCTTTATCATCGGGTTGATGCCCGGGCCTGCGGTGTCTTTATATGGGTCGCCGACGGTGTCGCCAGTAACGGCCGCCTGGTGGGCCGGCTTGTGCTTGCCGCCGTGGGCCCCTTCCTCTATGAACTTCTTGGCGTTATCCCACGCCGCCCCGCCGGATGTCATCTTTATAGCCACGAAAAGCCCGGTCACGATCGACCCGACGAGCACCCCGCCGAGGGCCTTGGGCCCAAGGACCACCCCGACCGCTATCGGCGCTATGACAGGTATGAGAGATGGTATGACCATCTTCTGTATGGCCGCCGTTGTGACGATATCGACGCATTTGCCGTACTCGGGCTGGGCGCTGCCATCCATTATGCCCTTTATCTCCCTGAACTGCCTTCTCACCTCGTCGACTATCGCCCCTGCCGCTTTTCCGACGGCCTTCAAGAGCTGGGCGGCAAAGTAGAAGGGCAGCATGCCGCCTATAAAGAGGCCTACCAGCACAAGCGGATCAGAGAGGTCGAATATGACCTGCGCCCCGCCGGTGGAGATGATCCTTGTATACTCGGCAAAGAGGACTATCGCGGCAAGGGCCGCCGAGCCTATGGCGTATCCCTTTGTGACGGCCTTGGTCGTATTGCCGACCGCGTCGAGCGGGTCCGTAATGGCCCTTACGGAACTGCCCATATTCGCCATCTCGGCGATGCCGCCGGCGTTATCTGTAATGGGGCCGAAGGAGTCTATCGCGACGACTATCCCTGCCATGGTGAGCATGGCCTCAGCCGCGACAGCCACGCCGAAGAGCCCGGCGAGGTGGAAGCTCGCGAGTATGGCCCCGGCTATTACCAGGACCGGCAGGGCCGTCGCCTGCTTGCCGACAGCCAGCCCGGCTATGATATTGGTAGCGTGGCCGGATATCGACGCCGAGACTATCTCCTGGACCGGGCTGTAGTGCTTGGCGGTGTAGTAGTCCGTTATCACGACCAGCGCTATCGTAACGGCCAGGCCTATAAGCGCGCACAGGTAATAACTGGACCAGCCTATGCCCCCGACCCCGTCCATCAGGTAGTAGGTGACAGGGTAGAAGGCCGCCGCCGCGAGCACGGCTGTGGCGACGAAGCCCTTGTAGAGGGCGGCCATTATGTTGTTGCTCGAGCCGACCTTTACGAACCAGCTGCCTATTATAGTCATAATTATCGCGGCCCCGCCGAGGACCAGCGGGAAGAGCATCGCCGTCTGCGATCCTGGGAAGAGGATATGGGCCAGCGCCATCGTGGCGACCGTCGTGACGGCGTAGGTCTCGAAGAGGTCCGCAGCCATGCCGGCGCAGTCGCCGACATTGTCGCCGACGTTATCGGCTATTACGGCCGCGTTCCTCGGGTCATCCTCCGGTATCCCGGCCTCTAACTTTCCGACGAGGTCAGCCCCGACGTCCGCGGCCTTCGTATATATGCCGCCGCCGACCCTCGCGAAAAGGGATATCAAGCTGCCGCCAAGGCCGAGGGAGAGTAAAGAGGCCACCGCGTGCCCCTCGTCTGCTACACTTATGGCTACAACATAGAAGCCTGTTACCGCCAGAAGGCCCAGGCCTATGAGGAGGAGGCCCGTTACAGCCCCGCCCCTGAATGCCACCTGCAACGCGGCGTTGAGGCCATTGTGCGCGGCCTGCGCCGTCTTGGCGTTGGCCCGTACCGCCACCATCATGCCGACATAGCCGGAGATGCCTGAGGCCACGCCGCCGACCAGGAAGCCGCATGCGGTAAGCAGGCCAAAGTGCTTTGACCATGAACCAGCTACCCAGAGGAGCACGAATATCACCGCGGCCACAACTGCCACTGTCTTGAACTGCCTCGCCATATAGGCTGAAGCGCCTTCATGGATAGCGGCCTGGATCTTCCTCATCTCCGGGGTCCCGCCATCCAGCCCTTTCACCCAGAAGGCAAGATACACGGCATAGATGATGCCCAGCACCGCGGAGCCCAGAGCGAACAGGATCATCAACGATGAGCTTTCCATTACACGTTTCTCCTTTGCAGATTTGTGATTATGTGCCGCAAACAGAGGTGATCGACGCAGTCAGGTTTATCCGCCTGGGCTGCCGGTGGAACGGGAAACCGAAACAACTGGAACCTCAATTACAGAGCTACAGCCTGTCAGAAACCGTAATCGAAAGTATCTCTGAGCCAGATACGTACAGTTCTCGTCTTTTTTTAGAAGGGAGTTATCAGCAAGGGCCGATAAACTCTGGTTGGATTAGTACAAGGAATGTACCATTTCTAATTGCCCTAAATCAACAATTCTATTCTGGCAGGTTCCAGGAAAATGTCAAAGGAGGTGCCTGTTAGACCTCTCCCAGGCCGTAGCGAGCTGGAATAGCTTGAACTCCTTTTCTTTTCGCCTGAACTCTCTTGAATGGACGCTCATCCTCTCCCCTTTGCGCTCCATGCCGAGGTGGGCGTGAAGCATCTCATGGTAGACGATGAACTCGACAAAGAACCGGGGTACGGCAGGGGAATCGAGGATCGCGGAGACCCTGACGGTCCGGGAGGCGAATGAGTACGAGCCGAGCGTTCTTCTGCGCACCCTGCCGGGCTGTCTCCTTGACCATGTGATAGAGGCGGCTATAGAGCCGCTGAAGTACTCGCGGTTGACAGCGCCGAATATCTCGGCGAGGTCATGGCACCTGCCGCTCGGCCGAAGCCGCTCATTCCTGGGCTTGCCCTGTAGCTCCAGGCGCTTATCCCTTATAAAGCGGTTCACGAGCGGGGTCTTTATACGGCTGCCGGCTATGAAGCGGCCTAACTCCCCGAGGACCTCTTTAGGCGCGGAAAGGAATATCCTGTGGAGCCTTAAGGCTACCTCGCCCTGCCCTCCCTTCGCGGAGACCATCCTCGTTGAATTATCTGTGACTGTAATCGAGACAGCGCGCCCTGAGGCCCGCTCAATGAGTTCCCTTACGTGGCTTAAGTCTTGTGTGAACGGGATCGGAAGCTGTTCCATAAGTGGGCGTATTGTAAGGGCCGGCGCCCCTGTTTTCAAGAAGAAACAAAGAAGGACGGTCTTCTCCTGGCTGTTGCCCGCTTCGATCCTCAGAATGTGATAAAGTTTAATGTATAAATATGGAGGTGACGATGAAGAGCCATGAAAAGGCAAAACGCGATTATGCGGCCGGCACGGCGGTAGACCGGTACTTCAGGGCCGTAAACTATCTCGCCGCCGCGCAGATATACCTTAAGGACAACCCGCTCATGGAAGAGCCTTTGAAGGCCGGGCACGTTAAGGAGCGGCTCCTGGGCCATTGGGGCACCGCCCCCGGCATAAACCTCACCTACCTCCACCTCAACAGGCTCATACTGAAGACCAACGCGAGCGTCCTTTTCGTGACCGGGCCCGGCCACGGCGCGGCGGCCAACCTCGCGAACATGTACCTTGAGGGCGCCCTCACCGAGATATATCCGGAGCTTACGCTCGACATGGAAGGCTTGAGAACGTTCCTCAAATGGTTTTCATGGCCTGACAGGTTCCCCAGCCACCTTAACCCGGCACTCCCCGGGGTAATACACGAGGGTGGCGAGCTCGGCTATGCCCTTTCGACCTCATACGGAACGGTGCTCGACAACCCGGGGCTCATTACCGTCTGCCTTGTGGGCGACGGCGAGGCCGAGACCGGCCCCACCGCCGGGGGCTGGCACTCGAACAAGTTCCTGAACCCGGCTACCGACGGGGCTGTGCTTCCGATACTGCACCTTAACGGCTTTAAGATATCCTCCCCCACCATATTCGGCACCATGACCGACGAGGAGCTTACAAGCCTTTTCAGAGGCTACGGCCACGGGGTTGAGATAGTCTCCGCCGGTACAGACGTGCATGACGAGTATGACGCGGCGCTCGACAGAGCCTACGACAAGATACGAGCGCTTCAGGGCGCATCGAGGGCCGGGAAGATGCCAGAGAGGCCCAAGTGGCCCATGATAATACTCAAGACCCCCAAGGGCTGGACGGGGCCCAAGAAGATGGACGGCAAGATTGTGGAAGGCTCCTTCAGGTCGCACCAGGTGCCTGGAAAGGACTTGATCAAGAACACGGCCCACATGAAGGCCATAGAGGAATGGCTCCGCTCATACAGGCCATGGGAGTTATTCGACAGGGACGGAAGGCCAGCCCAGGATATCCTTTCGCAATGCCCGGCTGGCGAGCTAAGGATGTCCATGAACCCATACAGCATAGGCGGCAGGAAAAGGGTCCCGTTAAAGCTACCGCCGCTCGATGAGCGCTGGGTAGAGGTGAAGGGCCGGGGCGCAAAGGAGGCGAGCGCGATGGAGGCGCTCGGCCAGTACTTTAAAGACCTCATGATAAGGAACCGCGAGGAACGGAACTTCCGTATCGTCTGCCCGGATGAGCTTGAATCGAACAGGCTAGAGGCCGTCCTCGACGTCACCAACAGGCAGTACGTATGGCCGGTGCCGCCAGGGTCCGAGAAGATCGGCCCTGAAGGCATGGTCCTTGAGGTCCTAAACGAGCACAACTGCCTTGGATGGCTCGAAGGCTATCTCCTTACCGGCAGGCACGGGGTCTTCCCGTGCTACGAGGCATTCCTGCAGATAGTGGACGGCATGGCCAACCAATACTCGAAGTTCCTGAAATCCGCCCTCGAGGTGCCATGGAGGCTCCCTATATCGTCCCTCAACTTCATCCTCACCTCGGAGGCCTGGAGGCAGGAGCACAACGGCTACTCCCACCAGGGGCCTGGCTTCATAAATAACCTCCTTACGAAAAAGGGCTATATCTACCGCATATACCTGCCGCCTGACGCGAACACGCTCCTTTGCACCATCAGCAACGCCCTTGCCTCGACCGACCAGATAAACCTGATCATCGCGAGCAAACAGCCGATGGCGCAGTGGCTTACCATGGAGGAAGCCATCGAAGACTGCCAGGCGGGCATAGGCATCTGGAGCTGGGCGTCGACCAACGGCGGCGAGGACCCGGAGCTTGTGCTCGCCGGGTGCGGCAACAACCTGACGCTTGAGGTGATGGCAGCGGCGCGGATATTGAGAGAGGAGGCCCCGGACTGGAGGATACGCGTCGTGAACGTCATAGACATACTCGTGCTCGGCATACCGCAGAAGTACCCGGGCGGGCTCGATGAGGCGCGGTTCCAGAGGATATTCCCTCTCGACTGCCCGGTCCTCTTTAACTTCCACGGATACACCTCAGCCATAAAACAGCTCGTCTGGGAGAGGCCCGGCAACAGCCGCTTCGACATAAACGGCTACAGGGAGGAGGGCACGACCACCACCCCCTTTGACATGCTGGTGCGTAACCGCGTCAGCAGGTACCACCTGGTCATGAAGGCCGCCGAGGAGATAGCCGCCGGAGACCCCGGCAAGGCGGCCCTGGCGGAGAAGCTCGTGATCAAGTACTCAAGAAAGCTCATCGACCACAGAAATTACATAGACCAGTTCGGGATCGACCCGCCTGAGATACTCAACTGGAGATGGCAGCCTGACGGGGGCAGGAGATGAACGGCGTTACCCCCCATCACCTTCGATTGACTTATCCTTATACGGATATAGACTTTATGTAAGCTTTTTACCATGCCGTATCCCGGCCACAGGCCGTATAAGTCCAATAAATGCCGGCCGTTTTCAGGTTCGATGAAGATAGGAGCCATCCTCGAAGACGGAGCATGCCGTTTCACGGTCTGGGCACCTGTTGCTCCCGCGGTCGGGCTTGTCCTTGAAATGCCAGGGGAGTCCCATAAGCGCAGAATAGCAATGGAAAAGGACGGCTCCGGATACTGGCACGCCTTCGTGGCCGACGCCCGCCCCGGGTCGAGGTATTTCTTTTCGCTCAACGGATGCGAGAGGGCCGACCCTGCCTCGCATTATCAGCCTCTCGGGGTCTTCGGTCCCTCGGAGGTCATAGACCACTCTTCCTTTAAATGGAATGACAAGGGGTGGAAGGGACTGGCGCCGGGAAGCCTTGTCATATACGAAGTACACACAGGGACCTTTACAAGGGCCGGGGACTTCGGATCGATAATCACGAGGCTCGACGAGCTTAAGGAACTTGGAATAAACGCCCTGGAGCTTATGCCCGTGGCGCAGTTCCCCGGGAAAAGGAACTGGGGCTACGACGGGGTATTTCCCTTCGCCGTGCAAAATAGCTATGGCGGCCCGCTGGCCCTCAAGAGGCTCGTAGACGAATGCCACAAAAGGGGCATTGCAGTCGTACTGGACGTCGTATACAACCACCTCGGCCCGGAGGGGAACTATATCGCGGACTTCGGCCCATATTTCACGGAAAGGTATAAGACCCCGTGGGGGGCGGCAATAAACTTCGACGGGCCTGAAAGCGACCATGTAAGGAACTACTTCGTGGAGAACGCCCTTTACTGGTTCGAGCGCTTCCATATGGACGCCCTCAGGCTCGACGCGGTACACGCCATAATAGACATGAGCGCGTTTGCCTTCCTGGCCTTCCTGAAAAAAAAGACGGCGGAGTTCTCTTTGGACCAGGGCCGCGCCTTCCATCTCTTCGCCGAATCGGACCTGAATGACACGAAACTGGTCTCAACAGGCGAGTACGGCTACGGCCTTGACGCGCTCTGGTGCGACGACTTCCACCATTCGATACACGCGCTCCTTACAGGGGAACGGAACGGCTACTACGCGGACTTCGGGTCGATATCCCATCTTGCAAGATCACTCAACGACGGGTTCGTCTACTCGGGGCAGTATTCGGCCTACAGGAAAAGAAGCTTCGGGAGCCCATCTGCCCTTATCCCGAAGGAGCGCTTCATAGTGAGCGTCCAGAACCATGACCAGGCCGGCAACCGGATGCTCGGGGAGAGGCTCGCGAAGCTCACCTCTTTCGATGGGCTCAAGCTCTCGGCCGGGCTCCTTCTTCTCTCCCCTTATATCCCGCTTATCTTCATGGGCGAAGAATACGGCGAGGATGCGCCATTCCTCTACTTCGTAGACCACGGCAACGAGGAGCTGATACAGGCAATAAGGGAAGGCAGGAAAAAGGAGTTCGAGGAGTTCCAGTGGCAGGGAGAGCCGCCAATGCCCGACAGCCCGGAGACCTTTCACGCCTCCATGCTCAGGTGGGAGTCCAGGCGTTCGGGGCATAAAAAAACCCTTCTCGACCTGTACAGGGCCCTTATCGAGATGCGCCGGTCAATACCCGCCCTTGGGGTCTCAAGTGAAGCTGTTGCAAGGGCCTGGGGGTCGGAAGAAGAGAAGATCGTATTCCTTTTGAGGGAAAAAAAAGATAGCGCGGCCTTCGCGCTCTTCAGCTTCAATAGAGATACAGCTCGGATACCGGTGCCCTTCCCCCCTGGCAGATGGACGAGGAAGATAGATTCCGCCGGGCCGGAATGGGATGGGCCTGGAGGAAGCCTGCCCGCGGCGGGAGAAGGGGGTGCGGAGCAAGAGGTGAATCCGCTGAGCTTCGCCCTCTACATAAGGGAGCGGGCCTGAATGGAGAAATACATCTGCATACACGGCCACTTCTACCAGCCCCCGAGGGAGAACCCGTGGCTTGAGCATATCGAGCTGCAGGACTCGGCCTACCCTTACCATGACTGGAACCAGAGGATAACAGCCGAATGCTACGAGCCCAACTCGGCAGCCCGCATACTCGGCCCTGATCTCAAGATAATCGAGATAGTCAACAACTACTCAAAGATGAGCTTCAACTTCGGCCCCACCCTGCTCTACAGCATGCAGGAGAGCTCGGACGCCTACAAGAATATCATGGAAGCCGACCGCGCGAGCATGGAGCGTTACTCGGGCCACGGCTCTGCCATAGCCCAGGTCTACAACCACATGATAATGCCTCTTGCCGACAGGAGGGACAAGCGCACCCAGGTCATATGGGGCATAAAGGATTTCAAGTCGCGCTTCGGCAGGGAGCCTGAAGGCATGTGGCTCCCGGAGACAGCGGTGGATACCGAAACGCTCGAAGTGCTCTCCGAGACCGGCGTCAGGTTCACCATACTCGCCCCAAGGCAGGCAAAGAGGGTCAAAAAGAACCATAAGGGCGCCAGATGGAAGGAGCTTACCGATGAGCGCCTGGACACCTCAATGCCATACCTCTGCCATCTGCCTTCAGGCAGGAGCATCGCCATCTTCTTCTACAACGGCGAGATCTCCCATGAAGTGGGCTTCGGCAACCTGCTGGACAACGGGGAGAACTTCGCGAAAAGGCTCGCCGGCGCGTTCCAGTCCGATGAAAGGGCGGCGGCCCTCGTCCATATAGCCACCGACGGCGAGTCGTACGGCCATCACCACAGGCACGGGGACATGGCGCTCTCATATTGCATGCACTTCATAGAGTCGCAGGGGCTGGCGAAGTTCACCAACTACGGCGAGTACCTTGAGAGGTTCCCCCCTGAAAACACGGTGGAGATACACGAGAACTCATCCTGGAGCTGCGCGCACGGCATTGAGCGCTGGAGAGCTGACTGCGGCTGCTCTACGGGCGGCTACCCGGATTGGAACCAGGCATGGAGGGCGCCTTTAAGGGAGGCCTTTGACTGGCTCAAACGCGCGTTCGACCCGATATACGAGAAGGAGGCGTCGGCTTACCTCAAAGACCCGTGGGCAGCCAGGGACGGGTACATAGAGATCATAAACGACAGGTCTGCCGAGAAAGCAGAGGCCTTTTTCGCCAGCCACGCGAGGAGGCCTCTGGGAAGGAACGAAAAGGTAAAGACGCTCAAGCTCCTTGAGGGTCAAAGGAATACGCAGCTCATGTACACGAGCTGCGGCTGGTTCTTCGACGAGGTATCCGGCATAGAAGGCGTACAGGTCATGATGTACGCGGCAAGGGCCATACAGCTCGCGTCTGAAGCCGCGGGCGCCGAGCTCGAAACAGAGTTCGAGGGGATGCTCGAAGGCGCGCCAAGCAACATATACGGGAACGCGAGGAACGCCTACAACATGTTCGTCAAGGTCGCCAGGGTGGACCTGCTGAGGGTCGGCGCGCACCACGCCATATCGTCTCTTTTTTTCGACCACAACAGGAAGACGGAGATTTACGCCTTCAACGCCCTGAACGAATCCCTTGAAAGGATAGAGGCCGGCAAGAACAGGCTCGCCATCGGCAGGACCGTCATAGGATCGAAGGTGACATGGGAAGAAGCAAAGCTCTCTACCGCCGTCTTGCACCTTGGAGAGGTGAGCATAAACTGCGGGATAAAGTACTTCAGGGGCGAGGACGAGTTCACGAGGGCGAAGGCGGACCTTAAAGCCGCCTTCGACAGGGGAGAGATCCCTGACGTCATACGGCTGATGGACAAGCACTTCGGCACCGGGAGCTATTCGCTCTGGCACCTCTTCAAGGACCAGCAGAGAAAGATCATCAACGAGATACTGCTCGCCACATACAAGGACATCGAGGGCTTTCACAGGCACATATTCGAAAGCAACTACGGGACCATGGATTTTCTGAGGAAACTCGGAATACCGCTGCCCAGGCCGCTGGGAGTGTCGGCCGAGTTCATACTGAACCACGACCTTGAGGAGATCCTGAAGGAAAAAGAGCTGGACATCGACGGCCTCGGCGCCACCATAAAGAAAAGCCAGCACCTCTCCGCCCAGATAGACCCGGACACCATAGGCTATGTCGCTGGCGCATGGATCAACGCCCGCATGGAAGAGACCGCCGAGCCTTGCCGTCTTGAGGACCTTGAACGTATAAGGGACGTCTTACGGCTCCTGCGCGCAACGCCTGTGAAGCTCAACCTGTGGAAGTCGCAGAACATCTATTATCAGCTTGGCAGAAAGGTCTACCCCGGCGTTAAGGCAAAGGCCGGGGAAGGGGACGACGGCTCAAGGAAGTGGGTGGCCGTTTTCGATGACCTGGGCAGCTACTTCCATATGAAGGTATCCGGATGAGGGTACCCTCTTCGACCTACAGGCTTCAGTTCAACGCGTCGCTCAGCCTCAAGGACGCCGCCGGCATATTGGCCTACCTCTATGACCTCGGCGTCTCCGACATATACGCCTCCCCTGTCTTTACGGCCCGGAAAGGCAGCCTCCACGGCTATGATATCGTAGACCACAACAGGATAAACCCGGAGATAGGCACGTTCGAGGAGCTGGGATCCCTCCTTGAGAGGCTCAAGACGATGGGCATGGGATGGGTGCAGGACTTCGTGCCGAACCACATGGCCTATGACGGCGCGAACGCGCTTCTGATGGACGTGCTCGAAAAAGGGATGAACTCGAGGAACGCTGTCTTCTTCGACATAGAATGGGACCACCCGTACGAAGGCATAAAGGACAAGGTGCTCGCGCCTTTCCTTGGCAGGATCTACGGCGAGGCGCTGGAGGCCGGGGAGATACGGCTCGTTTATTCAGACGAGGGGCTCAAGGTGACCTACTTCAATTTAAGCTTCCCCCTGAAGATCGATTCCTATGCGGCCTTCCTGACCTACGGCCTGAGAAGACTCACGTTCCAGCTCGGCAGAGAGCACCCTGATTATATCAAGCTCCTCGGCATATTATACGTCTTAAAGAACCTGCCCCCGGCTGGCGAGGAAGAAGAGCTTCAGGACCAGGTGCTCTTCGTAAAGCGGATGCTCTGGGAGCTCTTTACCGGCAACGTCCAGGTCAAAAGGCACATCGACGACAACCTGGCCTCCTTCAACGGCAGCACAGGAGACCCTGAAAGCTTCAACCTCCTCGACAGGCTCCTCTCCGAGCAATTCTTCAAGCTCTCGTTCTGGAAGGTCGCGGCGGAGGAGATAAACTACAGGAGGTTCTTCAACATAAACGGGCTTATTACGCTCCGGACCGATGACGAATTCGTCTTCGAGAAGACCCATTCACTCCTGTTCAAGCTCCTGGAGAGCGGAGTTACAGGCTTGCGGGTGGACCACATCGACGGCCTGTCGAATCCGCTGGCATATCTCAGGAGGCTTAGAGAGCGCGCCGGGGAGGCATACATAATAGTAGAGAAGATACTTGACCACGATGAGGATATCCCGTTCACCTGGCCGGTCGAGGGCACGACCGGGTACGACTTTCTGGCCGCCGTAAACGGCCTCTTTTGCGACGCCGGCAACGATTCGAGGTTCACGAAGATATACTCGAACTTCACCGGTATCAAAGAACGTTACGGGGCGCTTTTCGTTGAAAAGAAAAAGCTCATAACCGAGATCGACATGATGAGCGACGTCGGCAACCTTGCCCAGATGCTCAAGTTCACGCTCAAGAACGACAGGTACGGAAGCGACATAACCCTTCCGGGCCTCAAAAGGGCCATAGTCGCCGTCATGGCCTCTTTCCCGGTCTACAGGACATACATAAGCAACGAGTCTCTCACGGATACCGACTTGAGGTACATAAAAGAGGCGGTCTACAGGGCGATAGCGGAAAACCCGGCCCTTCTGCACGAGCTGACCTTTTTAGAGAAGGTGCTGACGCTTAACTTCCGCGAATACCTGAGCGATGACGAGAAGAACGAGTGGCTCAAGTTCTCCATGCGCTTTCAGCAGTTTACCGGCCCGCTCATGGCAAAGGGCGTCGAGGACACGCTGTTTTACATCTACAACCGGCTCATCTCATTAAACGAGGTCGGCGGTTCGCCCGGACGGTTCGGCGGCACCCTTGAAGCCTTCCATTCAAGGAACATGGGCGCTTCCGAACTTCGCCCCCATTCCATGAACGCGACCTCCACGCACGATACAAAACGGGGCGAAGACGTGAGGGCGAGGATAAACGTCCTCTCCGAGATGCCTGGGGAGTGGGAGGCGGCGTTAAGGAAATGGAGCGCCCTCAACAGGAGAAAAAAGAGGGTCGCAGGCGGCTTGCGCGTGCCTGACAGGAATGATGAGTACTTCCTCTATCAGACCCTCATAGGCTCTTTCCCTTTCGAGGAAGAGCACAGCGCATACAGGGAGCGCGTAAGAACATACATGATAAAGGCCGTCCGGGAGGCGAAGATACACACGGCATGGCTCAAACCGGACAAGGACTATGAAGATGCCTTTATCCGGTTCATGGACGGTATCCTCAAGGATGTACCCGGGAACGCGTTCCTGAAAGCGTTCGTCCCGTTCCAGAAAAAGGTCGCGTGGTACGGGATCATCAATTCGCTCTCCCAGCTCATTGTGAAGGCCGCCTCGCCTGGCGTGCCGGATTTTTACCAGGGCGCCGAACTGTGGGACTTAAGCCTTGTCGACCCTGACAACCGCCGTCCGGTTGACTTCGCAAAGAGGATCAAGCTCCTGAAGGAGGTGCGCGCGGGGCTCGAAAAGGACAGGGCCGGACTTCTGGAAGGCATGCTCTCCGCCCCCGAGGACGGCAGGATAAAGCTCTTCACGACCCATTTGGCGCTTTCAGAGAGGCGAAAGGCCATTGGGCTTTTCAGGGACGGCTCATACCTGCCGATAGAGGCCTGCGGCAGGCACAAAAGAAGTATCATCGCCTTTGCCAGGGTGCTCGGGGATGAGGCCGCGCTTGTCATCGCCCCGCGCTTTATGACCTCCGTAGTACCTGAAAGGAGATGGCCTGCCGGCGGGGATTGCTGGGAGGATACCTGCGTAATTGTGCCGGAGGGCCTTCAAAATACCCGGTGGAAAGAGGCCTTCACTGGCAGAGACTTTTCCTTTACCAGGGAGATGCGGATAGGCGCTCTGCTCACTTCATTCCCGGCAGCGTTCCTTCTGAGGGGATGACGAGGAGCGCGGCTGCCCCCCCGTAGGCCGCAACCCCTACAAGGACCTGCAAAAACATATTGGGGAGCCACAAAACGCACGCCAGCATGCAAAGCCCGGCCGCGCCATATCTTGCGAGAAGGCCGAACGGGAGCCTGAGCCCCTGTCGGCTCAAGACCATGACGTTCAGCGCAAACCCCGCAGCCTCGGTAATGGCGAGCGACCACGCCGCCCCGGTGAGGCCCCATGCCGGTATCAGGGCAAAAGAGAGCGCGATAGAGAGCGCACCCATGGCTGACGAGACCGAGAGGTTGCTACCGCCGAGCGAGACGGCATTGAATGTAGACCGCGCGCACGTATTGAGAAAGGCGAAGGCCGTAGCCCAGATAAGCACCTCTATAGCGCCGCCGGCAGGAGCGAAATCGCTTCCTCCGAAGAAGACCGCTATCTCGTCTGCCGCGGCGGCTGTGGCAAGGGCAAGCGGCATGGCGACAAGTGTCAGCATCCCGAAGCTCCTGGAAAAGATGCCTTGCCGGAGGTCTTCCCTTGCCGAGGCGAGGGCCGGGAATACCGAATTCATGAGCGCCTCCGGGATTATCCGTAAAGAGGTCGTAAGCCGGAATGCGATGGCAAAGTATCCCATGCTCTCGATAGTGCCGTAAAAATAGAGGACGATGGAGCCGGAGATGAGATAGAACGTATTGAGGGTATTGGAAAGGCCTATTGGGAAGGCCTCCTTCAATATGCTGAACGGGGAGAAGGTGACAGCCCTGCCGGCCCCTGCCTCCCTGAAGGAAAGGAGAGCGAGAAGCATAAAGGCCGGGACGTTGGAGAGCACGTAAACTGCCAGAATGACCTCGACGCCCTTGCCCAGGTAGACCGCCGCGAGTACGGCAACGAGGCCCATGAGCTCTGAGGCCATCCCAAGCAGCGCGGGTACGCGCATCTTCAACCACGCCCGGAAAGGTACCTCGAGGAACCACCTGAAGGTAACGTCCCTGAACGATACCAGTAACCCCAGGGAGGCGATGACGATAAGAAGCCGCACGTCCTCCGCGAAGCCCAGGAAAAAGGCCCCGGCTACCGCGAGCCCAATGGCGGCAAGACTCGAGCAGAGGCCCAGGAAGACCCCCTTCGCGAACATTTCCCCCGGCTGCCCTTCCCCGGCCCTTATGCGCCTTATGAGGACGGGCGTAAGGCCCATCTCGGCTATTGAGCTAAAGAGCGTTATATAGAAAAAAGCGAAGGAGAACCTGCCGAAGTCAGCCGCTCCCAGGTAGCGCGAGAGTATGAACACAAGCGCTATGCTCGATACCTTGTTGAAGGCGCTGGCCGAGAGTATCCATGCCGTGTTACTTAAGACGTTTCCCATTGCGCGGTCCTTCAGAGACGGGTTCCGAACCTCTTCTCCATATACGAAAGCAGCTCATCCGCCCTCCTGCCCCAGTCCCATTCTTTAGCCAGACTGACCGCGTCATCCCTTGTCCGCTCGTAGAGCTGCTCATCTTCCAGGAGCCTGAGTATGAGTCGGGCGAATTCCCGAGAGCTGCCCACCGGGGCCTTGAGCATGCCCTTCGGGTAATACCTCTTCAACGCCGGCAGGTCAAAGCCGACCGCCGGGAGCCCCCATGCCATGCCCTCGCACGCGGCCATGCCACCGCTGTCGTATACGGCAGGATGGACTATGACGCGGCTCCTCCGGAATATCCTGTATTTGTCCTCCCCGTCCATGAAGCCGAGGAGGTCTATGCGCTTTTCAAGCCCCCTTGAGGATATCTCTTCTTCTACCATCTTCCTGTACCGGGCTGAGTCGGCCCCTATGAGCGCCAGCCGGGCGGATGGCCGCCTCTTGACCACATCTTCCCATATTCCGACAAGCTCCAGCACCCCCTTCTGGGGATGGAACCTGCCTACAAAGCATGCGTCGTAGTCTTTTCGCAAAGGCAGAGCCCCAACGGGTGCGAAAGCGTCTACCCCGCCCCTTACGGTAACGACATCCTGAGGGGCTCTCCCCGCGCTCAGGAAGACCTCCCTGTCATCTTCGCAGGTGACGAAGACTGCGTCGGCCTTTTTGTTTATGAGCTTATAGACGGGCTTTTGGTGCAGGTAGTAGCATAGCGCCTTCGCGTCGGGGAGCCTCCTCCCGGCATGCGCGCCCCGGAAGCCCTTAAAAGGGGCTGGCGCGAAAAGGTAGAAGCCGGCTATCCAGTTAGCCTTGAGCCTCTTGCTTAGCAGGTAGGCGGGGATAGAGTCAGGCCAGAAATCCGAGGCAGAGTAGACTATATGAGGGCCTTCTTCGGCCTTTTTTCTGAGCGCTCCCAGAGAGCCTTCAACGGTCCTCATCATGTAATTGAGGGCAAAGCCGTACTTTTTGAACCTCCCGGCAGGCCAGAGCACGAACTCGACCCCTTCCAGCCTGTTCCTTTTACACATCTCAAGGCCCTCTTCCCAGACGTAGACCAGGACCCTGTGCCCGCGCGAGGCCCATCTCCCCGCGCATTCCATGAATATCCTGTCTCCGCCGCTGAGAGACTGGCCTATGGCGGCATTTGCGACTATATGGATAAACATCTCCTACTGGCTCCAGCCCTCCCTTTTAAGCTCGCCGCCAAGAAAGCCCGTCAGGGTGCCGAACCCATAGACGATGAGCGTCAGCCAGCACGCGACCGGATGGAAGAGCCAGGCGCTGTTGGGCCTTCTCATATAGCCTCTTGCCGACTGCGAAAGGAGCGGCACGACGGTCACGCACGAGAGGACGAACTTCAAGACCCCGGCCTTGTCCACGCTCTTCCATGGGTACTTCCGGAGGCCCAGCCTGTTGTAGTGTCGGTAATCCCGGAGCCTTCTCTTCTGCTTTCTTATGAAAGTCCTTATGTCGCCGGAGAAGACATGGATGATGCCGGTCTTTACCTTCGCGAACCTTATGCCAGGACGTGTCAGAAGCAGCTCGCATATTATATCGATATCGAAAAGATAGTCTCCTGGCTGACACCAGCCTAAAGCCTCCCTGCGGATAATGAACCCGTTAGCCCCCATTGTCGGGAAACGGCGGGGGTCGAGCTTAAGCTTGAACCACGGCCCCATGTCCTCCGCGAAATACGGCATCCCGGTCCATTTGCCAGTTAGGGCCGAGTACCTGTCGTAATTGCCCAGGAAGAGGCAGAGCGGGTCGTTCATGCCTAAAAACGCGCAGTAGCGCGTAATATACCCGTCATTCGACCTGCATACGTACTCCAGCGGCTCGGCCCCCGCCACTTCGCTGTCGGCAAAGGGCTCGACCATGCGTTTGAGCCATCCCTTGTCAGGGAGGATGTTATCGGAATCGATGAAGGCCACAAGCTCGCCTTTGGCGGACTTGAGCCCGGCGGCCTTGCCGGCTTCTCCGGTCTTGAGGGCGTTCGGCACCACCGCCATCCTCACTGCGCTATCGGACTGGACGAGCCTTACTATGTCCCTGGTAGAATCCGTAGAGCCTCCGTCGGCGATTATTATCTCGATCTTTTCAGCGGGGTAGTCCTGGGAGCAGATGCTCCTCAGGCACTCCTTCAAGGTCCGCTCGGAGTTTAGCGTGGGGATCACGACCGAGATGACAGGCGATCCGTCGATACTCTTCATGAGGCCTCCCGGCCGGCGGCGTTGCCCTTGGCCCTGGCGCTGAAATCGGAGAGGTGGCCCATGAGCTTCATCCCCGCCATGAAAAGGAACCTGAGGTCGTCAACGCTCCTTATCTTCAGCACCTTCCTCGTTATGAAAAGCGGGTTGAGCGCCGCCTTGTAAAGCCCCTTGGTCAGTTTCTTTACGTCATCTTCTGAAATGGGGCTCCTCCAGACCGACTCCCTCATGTCGTACCTGTCCCAGTCCTCGGTCAGGAGCCAGCCTTCACGCCTGGCCTCTTCGTACATGGGCGTGCCAGGGTAAGGGACCACGATGGTTGCCTGAAGGGTGTCGATATACCCTTTCCTGAACATCTCTTTAGCGAAGGATATGGTCTCCCCGGCGTCGGCCTTGCCCTCCCATGGGTAGCCTATCATAGCGGTGACATGAGGCTCGAGCCCGGCCGCCTTGGCGAGTCTAAAGCCCTTCACTATCTGCTCTACCTTAAGCCCCTTATTGAGCCTGTCCAGCGTCGCCTGGTTGACCGACTCGAGCCCAAAGAGCACGAACCTGAAGCCGGCCTTTGCCATGAGCTCGTACTCGGACTTGCCGAGGGCGTTTATCCTCATGTTGCAGCCCATGTATATCTTCTTGTGATACCCCCTCTTTATCATCCCCTTGCAGAAGGTCTCCAGCCAGTCGCAGGCCGGGAAGGAGCCGCTGTCGTCAAAGACCTCTCTCACGCCGTACTTCTCGATAAGCACCCCTATCTCGTCAAGAAGCCTTTCAGGAGACACCGACCTGAAGTCCTTCCCGGGATAGAGCGTCGTCCATGAGCAGAAGCTGCACTTGCCCCACCAGCAGTCCCTGCCTGCCATCGTATACGTGCCGGGCCTTCTTTTGAAGTTGCCGTTCCTTGAGCTGTAAAGGCCCCATTGGGTCAAGTCCCTATCTATGAAGGGCAAGCTTTCGAGGTCGTGCTTTTCGTGCCTCCCCTCCGACTTTACCGCCTTGCCGTCTTTCCGGTACCATATCCCGGGCTCAAGGCCGTCGTACGCACCGCCTGAAGCAAGGGCCTTGCAAAGACAGAGGAGCAGGAAATCGTGATCGCCTCCGGTCAGCACGAAATCAACCCTTGAATTGGCGAGCGACTCTTCGGGCAGCGCCGTCACATGGTCGCCCACGAGCGCTACCAGAAGGTCCCACGACGACCTTTCAGCTTCGTCCTTGAGCCTGTCTATTATCGCCCAATGCCTTTTTACGACCGGCGTCTTCGTCTCGATGACGATGACGTCAGGCCGCTCCTTCTTTATCCTTGAGAGCCACGCCTCGAATTGAAGCCCCTGGGCTATCGCGTCATCCCAGAAGACGTCGAAGCCCTCTTTCTGAAGGAGCGTCGCGGCGTATGCCGGGACTACCGGATATATGTATGTCGGATTATTGAACCACTGGAACTGGCGGTTCTGCGAAAGGAGCGGCACGCCTTTGGCGCTCTCAAGCGGCGGATATGAAATGGCTACCTTCATCTCTTTGCACCTTTCGACGAGATACCCTGCATGAACCTCAATCCGTAGATGAGGTGCGTGAAGAATATGCCGGGCATCGAGAGGGCCCCTACAAGAGGGTCTCTCTCCTTAAGGGTTATGAGCACTGATTCCGAAATAAGGAGCATGAAATAAATGGAGAGCACTCCGAGGTAGAAGATCATGAACGGCCCGCTTACAATCGAGATGGGCCCTCCGAGCAAGAGCCAGAGCACGAAGAGGCTCGGAATGAAATAAGGAAGCCTCATGGAGGTCTCCGGCAGCACCTTCGCGAAGTAGCCCCTGTGGAAGGCGTACCTGCCTACCTGCTTCAGGTGCTCCAGGAAAAGCGGCCTCCTGTGGTGGAAGACGAAGACCCGAGGGTCGTAGATTATTTTTTTGCCGAGTTTTTTCGTGAGGTCCAGGCAAAGTTTGGTATCCTCCCCCGGCCAGTAGGCGGTATCAAAGCCTCCGGCCTCCTCGAAGGCGCTCCTGCGGATGATGAGGTTCACTGTCGGGAAGTCGTCGACCTCGCGCTCTTTCTCCGGCATGTACCTGTACCCGTAATTGCCGCTGGCAAGCCACGAGGAGAAGACCCGGCCGGACGCCCTCTGCCAGACTGAATCGTGCTCCGGGGTGACGGCAGGGCCGCCTACAGCCGCGACGTTTTGGTCATTGAAATGCCGCACCGCCTTTTGAAGCCAGTCCTTGCGGGGGTAGGCGTCGTCGTCGAGGAACGCGAATATCTCTCCCCTGGCGTAAAGCCGCGCCTGGTCCCTCTTCTCGGCCGGGCCGACGGGGCCGGTCGGGATTATCCTTGTTTTCGGGAAAGAGTCGTCAGAGGGGGAGTCAGGGAATATGATCACCTCGAAGTCCTTGTAGTCAAGGGCCTGGATGTGCGCCATGGACTCCCGTATGTAATCGTTTACTTCCTTTACAGGTATGATTATGGATACGAACGGCGTCATCGTCCGGCTATGCCCTCCAGTTTGGCTTGAGCCGGCACGAAAGAACGCCGCTCCCTCATGGCCCCGAAAAGGCCGATGAGCACAAGCGCCAGGTCTACTCCGCCTGCCGCCATAACCGCCTCCGTCATTGAGCCGTGGAACCTGCTCAACAAAAACGGCAGCAGCACGCAAGCCGCCGCGAGCGGGAATATAAAACCACGTCTGCGCGCAAGGCTGAAGCCTGAGAAAACGCTTACGGCAGACATGAGCGCGGCCGCCAGGGCGTAGAGCTTCAATACCGGGGCCGCCTGCGCGAATGGCTCTCCGAAGAGGAAGGCAAGGACGTGGGCGGGGAACAGGACCAGCACAGGCAGGCAGATAAGCGCGGTGGCGAGAACAAACCCAAGCCCCCTGTCGAGGAGCTTTACCGCTTCAACGCCCCCCGGGCCGGGCTCCATGGACGACGGAAAAAGAGACTGTGTCATGTAATACAAGAGGAAGAGTACAGTCTTCCCCAATATGGAGGCCGCTGCATAAAGCCCGGCCTCCTCAGCCGGGAAGTAGTGCTTCACCATCAAAAGATCGATATTGGTAAGGACCGCGAAGAGGAGCGCGTAAGCGAGCGCGGCAGGGCTGCAAATGTATATGGCGGCGGAAGGCGCGGAGTCCCCGGCCCTGAACAGGTATGTCAGAAGAGGGAGCGTGGTCAGAAGGAATACAAATGCTACTGAAAGGACGAGACCGGCTACAGCGCCTGCAAGGCCGTAGCCGGATGCTACGAGGGCTGCGCCTGCCAGGAGGCGCAACGGACTTAAAAAGCCCATGCCCGCGCCGAAATACGATGACCTCCGCAGCCCCTGCAGCAACCCAAGGTTCACCGATAGAACAAAGGCAAAGAAGAGCCCCGCCCCGGTCATCGAGACCAGCCAATCGCTTCCGAAACCGAGGAATTCCGAGACCGGTTTTCTCAAGATAGTCAGTAGTACAAAGAGCGCGCCGCCGAAGAGCGCCATATGAAGCAGACTTCTTCTGTAAAGGGACGGGATGGCCCAGGCGCGTCCGCTCGATGCGAGCGAGAAGACCTCTTTCGACAGGGCTGGCATGGTGGCCGCGGCTGGCACGCCCGCGATGAAAATAATGGAGAAGAGCGCGTTAAGCGAGCCGAAATCGCCCATTGAAAGGGACCTACTCATAACGGCCTGAAAGATACAGTTCGCCACGCTTCCCGCAAGCGTAGCCAGGAAAAGCACCGTGCCGCTTTTTAAGGCATTCATCAGACCATCCCCTTCACCGCAAACGTCCCTTCCTCGAAGGCGCTGCCATAGTGCCTGATAATATGGAGCCTCAGGAATATCGCGAGCGTGTCGAGCGCCATCCTCGCCACGTCAGCCGCCTTTATCCTCCCCCAGCTCATCTGCCTTCTGAAGCTCAGTACGACAGGCGCCTCGGTTACCTTGAACCCCGCCTCATGCGCGTGCGCCAGCAGCTCTATGTCGAACGCGTACCTGCGGCAGATGACCTTTGGGAATGCCTTCTTGAGCGCGGCATGGGTGAATATCTTAAGCCCGGTCTGCGTATCCCTGAGCGGCAGGCCGAAAAGGGCCTTAAGGGCCGCGGCATACGCCCTGCTCATGATCTTTCTCGGAAGCGGGTAATCGAGCCTGGATGCCGGGTGATGCTTGGAGCCGATTATTACGTCAGAGCGCGAATCCCTCATGGCCCTCAGAAGACCTTTTATCTGCAGCGGGTGGAGGTCCAGGTCAGCGTCGAGGAAGATGACGTAGTCTCCCTGGGCGTGCTTGAAGCCCTCTTTAAGGGCGCTGCCCTTGCCCATGTTCACGGCTATTCTTACCGGGATTATGTTGCCGAATTCGAGCGCGGCCCGCCTTGCCTGAAAGAAGGTCGAATCGGCGCTTCCGTCATCGACCAGTACAAGCTCGAAGTCCCTGCCTGTCCTGCTGAAGACCGAATGCGTCTCTTTGAGGTTCTCATATATATGATGCCCCTCATTGTAAGCGGGCATGATCACCGATATCTTTCCCCTGAAGACCCGCATATCCACCCCTGGGAATCACAAAAACGCCTGTATGGCTTAAACATAGAGACTTGGGCAGACCACTCCACCGGAGATTGAATCCCCTGCCTTACGGATATATGCGTCTTGTGCTACAGAGTTCCCGGCGCCCGGCGGTTTTCAAGACCGCCAGGGTATGGCAAGACAGGCTTTTTAATCGTGCGGCTTCCGAACTGTATGATAACTCTAATGCAACTTTCTCCGTTGTCAACCTGCTCTGGTTTTTTTTAAAGCCGCTATTTTTGATGGGCAAAGCTTCAAAGAATGGAGGCCAGCTTGAGCTTTACATACCAGTAGAGGTCAACAAGTCGCGGCCCCGCCACACCACCATGCGCAGGGATGCCGAGCCTTGACGAGGCCTTTTCAGCCAGCCTGCACCATTTGAGCCCGGGCAGGCCCCAATAGAAGTTCTGATAGAAAAGCCTGCCCGGATGCGGAGGCCGCGTGAAATCATAGGACGGGGCCCTTCTGAACCGTTCCACACTTGTCTCGAATTGCTTGAGCGCGTTCCTCTGCGTAGAATAGCAGTTGAACATCTCGGTCTTTAAGGCCCGCTCCTCTTGAGTCAGCCTTATGCTCAACATCGGGGCCGCTGTGGGCAAAAAACTGGAGGTCGCCATCTTTTTTCCGTCAGCGTGATAGGATGTGTACTCTATTATGGCAGGCGGCTCAACGTCCTCGGCTTGCATGATGATAGAGGCGGCCCTCGCGCAAAACGCCGCCGAGTCATGGTCAGGGTGGCCGCCTTCGTAAGGGTGGACAAATACTACAGATGGCTTCAGGCGCCTTAAGACCTCCAGCAGGCGCAGGGTCGCCGGCACGAGGTTATACGAGACCTCAAGGTCTGGTATCCCGAACTCTATCATCTCAACAGGCGCCGAGCGCATGTGGTTCAGGGCCATCATAAGCTCGCCCCTCCTCGCCAGAGCGTACTCACGCCGTGTTGGAAACCCCCTGGCCTTCGCCGCCCGCATGTTCCTTGCCGCCCCGTCCGTGAGATGCAGGTAGGCGACGTTGGTGAGGTTTTTAAGAAACGCGCCCATCCCTATGGCCTCGTCGTCAGGGTGAGCGGCCATGACCAGGACCCTGGCCGAGGGGCCATCTTCAAGAAGCAACCTCATGACCTCTTCATCATATCCGTCGCGGATGAAATCAGACTGGCGCATGATCTATCGGCCTCCCGCAAACTGGTACAGGACTATCTCTAAATGGCAGCTACAAACATTATTTCAAGCTTACAGAGGATTCGCCCCCTGTCAAACCTGAGGCGTCCGGCAGCTCGTAAAGCTCGTCCCCGTCCGCGGACATGACCAGCCTCAGATCTTTTGGCGCAACGGGCTCTGCGCCCCACTCAGGCGGATACCTCTTCTCAGGCGGGGGGGCGGCGAGCCAATCGAGTATCACAAACTTGTTGCCATGCCTGTACTTGTCCCTGTGTATGACCACATACCTTACTCCAGCTGCATTAAGCGCCTCCACCGCCCCAGTACGGTCTATTGTCCTGATGCTGGATACGAACTCATCTGGCAGCGTGCCAGCCGCCGGGCTATTCACAAGCGGCTTTCCATGGGTCCTCTGGTTGAACATGTAATCGTAGGTCGTGTACGGGTCGTCAGGCCCGCCAAAGGGGTACTCGGCGATAGCGAACTCTCCGGGTTGAACGGCAAGCCAGGCGTATACCCTGGGGGATGCGGGCCTTGTAATTCTAAAGTCCGGGAACTCCGCGAATTCGATCATCATTATTACTGAGGCCGCCGCTATCAACGCCTTTCTGGACCTGAAGCGCCTTGAAAAGAGGGAAAAGCCAACGGCTGCAAGCACCGTAAAGGCGAGCATGGCAACACCTCCCGCCCTGGCATAGACACGCACCGAAGGGAGTACCTTGAAGAGGATATACTGCGGGAGAAAGAGTTTATGCTCTGCCGATACCGTCCTTGACCCGGCATCTATATCAAACTCCCCGAGCGGGATGAAGGGAGGGGCCGAGATGAGAAGCATGATGAGTGCGGCGGCGAGGAAGAGGAAAATGGTCTGCCTTGCCTTTTCATCCGGCTTGAACGCCTTATACATGGCGAACCCGGCTAAAAACAGGAGCGCATACCCGATAAAGAGCGTGTGCTCGGTGTACCTGTGCCCTTTGAGCGGACCGATACCGAAGTGCGGGACCGCCCAGCCCAGGAAAGGGTTGTGGACCGAAGGAAGAAGATAGTCGAGCGGCTTGGCAGAAAAGATAAAGAGGTCCGAAAGCCTCCTTGGCTCTACCCCCGCGACCCCTGCCGAAGGGGCGAGCATGCCTTTGATGGCAGGCCATGCCATCGGCAGCACTACGATAGAGAAGGCCACTCCGGCTACGACGGCGCCATTGAAGCAATACCGGAATCCGCTCTTTTTAAGATCAGCGAGATGGAAGGAGAGGAAAACAGGTATGAGCAGGCCGACAAAAAACCCGAAATAGGCGTTGTCTATCGTAAGGAGGCCCCAGAAGAGCCCGAAGAGCGCCGTATTTGAATAGCCCTGCTCCCTCAACGACTTGAGGAGGAACAGGAGCGCGAGCGGGAGCCAGTAGAGGTTGGCAAAATGGGCCATCGTATGGATGACATGATATGGAGAGAAGGCATAGGCCGCGCCGAAGAGGGCGCTCGCGCCCCTGTCTCTGGTCACATAAAAAAGAAGATAATAGCTGGTAAGGGCAAGGAGCGGAAAACTTGCGAGCTTCATCAGGTTGAAGGCCGCTATGTCGCCGAAGAGCTTGACGGAGAGATACTGAATAGTTATGAAAAGGTACGGGAGCGGCGCCCCTGAGAAGTCCCATCCGAACGGGTAAGCAAGCATGCCTACTTCCGTGAACGGCAGCCCTGAAGATGTGCTGAAATCAAGCCACCAGAGCCCCCAGATGCCTGGGAGCGAGTCCCCAGGGAAGCCCAGGAAAGAGCCCCTGATATCAGCTACCAGAGGCCAGGTGTAGATGACGGCCATGAGGGATACGGCACAGAAATAAAAGGGGGCGAAAAAGGCCCCGCTTTTGAAAAGGCCCTGCCCCTTTTCTCCAGACATCTCAGTCACCTTCTTGAGCGCCGCCCTTAACGGACCTGGCCAGTTTCAATAAGACGCCTGAAAGCATAAGAAAGTACGCCGCGGAGGCCGCGACCTCGGCGGTAGCAGGCTGCTTCGCGATCATCAATATGGCCGCCAGCATGAAAAATAAAGTACCGGCGGCCAGGAGCCCTGAAGGCAGCCCGTTGACCATTGAGACGGCCTCAGCAACCAAGCCCCTCGCCATTGAGGCAAGCCTTCGTGCCTCTGCCCCGGCCCCGTATCTATCGGCCAATGAGATTATATGCTTCTCCAGCCGCTTTAAAAAAAAGAGCATGCCAAGGAGCATCGCAATAAACGGGGCCGAGAGGTTGAAGACCAGGAGCGCCTCTTTCGAGTAGCTGAGCGCAAGAGTATTCACAAGGCAGAGATAGGCGGCAAGCATCAACGCGTAATCCGATGTCTTTGCAGCACCGGAGAAGAGCGCGCGACGGATGACATATACAGCGGCGAATATCATTATCGCGGATGGGAACGCTGACTTTATCTCCCATTTAAGCCCTAACGGGAAGGTGCCTGTAAGCGCCCGTACATAAGCCTTGTAAGCGCAATATGAAAGGCTCAATCCTCCCCAGGCGGCAACCGCGTGCAGCGCCGCTCCGGAGAGATATCGCCTTAAAAGAGCGGCATTACCCCTTGATGCATCCAGGGCCTTCATAGGCTACTCACCTCTTTTTTGGCCGCCTTAAGACCAATAGCAGCGCTGATATGGCAAAGGCCGCGGCGGAGACGATAATCCCGGCCCAGATCCTTCTCTGCGGGGCGTACTCTATTACCATCCTGAAATCGCTTTCCAGCGGGTCGACGAGCCATCCGTTCGCGTAGCCGTTTACCAGAAGATGCGCCGCGGCCTCTGCCTCACGCGCATCATTAATAAAGGCCTTCCAGCCGCTGTTATACGATTCGCTGAAGACGAGAGTAAAAGGCCCCTTCGCCCCGGTTACTTGAACCTCGTACCTTGTGGGATCGGCCTTCGTAAAACGTATCTCGGGCATTGGCATGGAGAGCGGATCCTTTGCAGGGCCTATCGACGCTTCCAGCGATTCCGCCCCCTTTACCGAGAACGTGTGTCCGCCTCGCGAAAGGGAGAGCTTTCCATCAAGGCAGGCCTCCTCTCCAGGGGTCTTGCCGCCGGTTGTCACAAGCGCCTTCCCGTCCAGCATAAAAACGGCTGCGGAGCCTTCGGCGACTTTAAGACTGGCCCTTACCGAGTACTCGCCAGCCTCATCGATAAAGATAGTCTTCTCAAAAGGCTCAGGCTCATCGTCACGCTCATGGTATATAAGATGCGTTGTGCGCCAGCCGTCCGGCGACTTCTCCGCAAGCATTCGCCGCTCGGCCTCAAACTCTTGGGAGAAAGCGTTCACGAGCACTATCCTGCCGGCGGATGCCTTGTCGAACAGCGCGTCCAGCTCGCCCTTGTCCTGCATCGATGAGAAGACCACGAAGGGATATCTGCCGGCAAGGTTGAGGTCGAGCATGGGCAGGAGCGCATCCTCGCCTCCGGCCACGACCACAGGGGCGCTCCCGAGGTCGGAGAATTCGCAGGCGCGCCCGGCCCCTGAAAAAGAGACCAGAAAAAGGGCGGCGAATAATACGTGAAAGAGCCAGCGTGTCATGAGCAGATGAGCCTTGCCGCGTCAAAAAGGCTCCCTGCCTGCTCATCTGCCAGCGGATGCCCTTCCCCGATCTTTATCGTCCGGAGACCCGCGGCCTTGCCTGCGAGCATATCCTTCTCCTCGTCGCCAACGAAAAAACTGTTCTCAACGTCTATCGCGACGCCCCTTGACTCGAAGTCCTTCACAGCCTTCAGGACCATGCCCGGCTCCGGTTTTCTGCAAGCGCAGCCCTCGTGGACGTCGTGGGGGCAGAAGTATACGGCGTCGATACTACCGCCGCTCCTTAAGAACTCGCCCATCATCCTCGCGTGTATCTCGGTGAGCTTCTCTATGGTAGAAACACCCCTGGCAATGCACCTCTGGTTGGTCACGACAACGGTTATGAAACCGGAGTCCTTCATAAGCTGGACCCCTTCGCGCGCCCCGGGGAGGAACTCGAATTCATCCCATTCCTTGACATAGTCATGGTTGAGCTTTTTGTTGATAACGCCGTCCCTGTCGATGAATACCGCCTTCATGGTCGTCATTTAACGCCTCCTGTGCAAACCCCTTCTTCGAGGAGCTTTCTTTTTAGACTTGTCGATGACATCCCGGCAATGTGCCTTTTGACCTCAGCCCCAAACCTCTGTTCTATCATCTCCAGATAAGCCGGCGAGCCGAAGTATTCGTGGAATGCCCTGTCCCTGAAGCCGAGGACCTCCCTCGCCGAGAGGCACTTCGTCGGAAGCGGCAGCATCTCGTATGAATGCTGGGAGAAGCCGTGCCATTCCCCTGGCACCGCCCAGTCCTCTTTCACCGCCATTTCATAGAGCTTTGAGCCCGGGTAGGCCATGGCGCAGTAGAAGTTGGCGAACTCGCAGTTAAGGTCAAGCGCCATATCAAGCGTTTCGCGCATCGTGGAGAGCGTATCGCCCGGAAGTCCGAAGATGTAATTGCCTATGACCCTTATCCCAGCCGCCTGTATCGCCCGCACGGTCGCTTTTATGTCCCTGGCGCGCATCCTTTTTTCCGCGCCGTCCCTCACGTCAGGGTTTGCCGATTCTATCCCCAGGGCGAGCCAGTTCACCCCTGCACGCTTCATCTTCTCGAAATTTTCCCTCTTTACGGTATCCACCCTCGCGTACGCCCAGATATTGAGCGGATACCCCCTTTCGATTATGAGGTCCGCTATCTTCATGTAATGGCGCTCGTCGAGCACAAAAAGCTCATCCGATATCTTCAGGTTCCTGACGCCGTACCCCTCATGCAAAAGCCCTATCTCTTCGACGACCAGCTCAGGGCTCCTGTACCTTATGCCGGGCTTGCCGAAGGGGGCATTGATACAGCAGAAGACGCATGACCACGGGCAGCCGAGGCTTGTGTATATGGCCGCGTAAGGCGACCTCTCGGATGGTGAATCAAAGCAGTGCCAGTTGTGCGCCCTGTATCTGTCCATCGGCAGCTCATCCCACGCGGCTATAGGGAGCGCCCTGTCGAGGTCGGCCATAAGCGCTGGCAGAGCGTTATGCCTTACACGGCCGTCCTCACGCCACCAGAGGCCCGGCACGCCGGAGTACTCCCTGCCCCCCGCCTTCAAAACTGAAAGAAGCCCTTCGAAAGTCCGCTGCCCTTCCCCCTCGACGGCGAAATCGACCTTTTCTTCTTCCATCGTCCTTCGCGGCAGGGCCGAGGGATGCAAGCCCCCTATGGCGGTCCTTATCCCCTCATCCTTCAGCGCCCCGCATATCCTGCCGGCTATGGTCATGTTCTGGGTAGAGGCGGAAGGCTGCTGCCCGTAAACGATGACCCCGGCTACGAGCGGGTCCATCTCCTTTACCATCCGCGCGGTCTCTTCAGGCGTGATGTTGAGCGCGTTAGAGTCCACAAGGCGCGCCTTAAAACCGAGCCCCTTGAGATAAGATAGAAGCGAGGCTGCCAGAAAAGGCGGCTCGACAGCCGAGAGCTCTTTGCCAAGCTCCTGATAGACCTGCCTTCTGTCGCCCGGGTTTATAAGCGCTATATCGATGCCCATCTCAAACCCCATGGAACGATCTCTTTATCTCTTTGGCTACACAGACAGGGTCAATGCCTTTGAGCCTGTGAAGAGCCGCCCTGTCACCTATACAAAAAAGATAGCCGCCGTCAAAGCCGAAGCTTGCGAGCTTCGGCTGCGCTCCGCTATCAATGATGGCTGAAGTTATGAGGCTGTCAAGCCCGCCCTTCCCCAAAAAGCCCTCTTCGAGCGTAAATATATGGCTGTAATCCCGTATCAACTTGAGAAAGCCAACGCTATCGAATGGCGAGAGCGTGAATACGTCTATTACGCCCGCGCTTATGCCCTCTTTTTCAAGCATGCCCGAAGCCTCCAGCGCGGTATGCGTCATATACCCGGTAGAGACCAGGCATACGCCCTTGCCTTTTTTCAGCTCTCCAAGACCGGCCTCTATATCTGCGGCCTCTCCGTAGACGCGCTCTACAGGCTTGCCATCGAATCGCAGGTACTTCACCCCGGAACTGCGCAAGGTGTACTCCGCCAGCTGCCCTGCCAGAGCCCAATCGGACGGGGAGAAAACGGCCATATTCGGCAGCGCCCTCATTATGCTCAGGTCCTCGAGGCAATGGTGCGTCGGGCCTGAGACGTCATAGCTTAGGCCGGCGCCGACCCCTATGAGGTTCACGTTGATCTTCTTAAGCTGCCCCTGGAGGGCGAGGTTTACCCTTATCTGCTCGTATGCCCTCATTGTAAGGAACGGGGCTATGGCGTAGGCGTAGACCTTGAAGCCTTCGAGCGCAAGGCCCGCTGCCACGTTCACAAGGTTCTGCTCGGCTATCCCCACGTTTATGAACCTGTCGCCAAAGTCCCTCCTTATGGCGTCAAGCCTGGGGGAGCCGAAATCCGCGCTCAGAATGAATATCGACCCGTCCTCCTCCATGAGCCGATGGAGCCTCTCCAGGAAAACGTCTCTCATCACGCCCTTGCTCATCTCATCCCCTCTATTATCGATTCGGCTTCGGTTGCGCTCACGTTCTTCACATGGCTGAGCGGGTCGCTTTCAAGCGACGGCACGCCTTTACCCTTTACGGTCCTGGCCACTATAGCGCGCGGCCTGCCCGTCCGCGAGTCGGCCTTCGCGGCAAATAGCGCCTGGTAGAGCTGTTTGACGTCATGCCCGTCCACGCTTGCCGCCTCCCAGCCAAAGGCCCTGAGCTTTTCTTCTATCGGCTCTATGTCGAGCACCTTATCGCAGAAATCCAGCATACAGGCCTTATTGGCGTCTATTATGAGCACCAGGTTGTCGAGCTTGTGATGGGGCGCGAACATGACCGCCTCCCATACAGAGCCCTCGTAAAGCTCGCCGTCCCCGGCAAGTACGAAGACCCTCTGCCGCATACCCTTTCTTTTAAGGGCAAGGGCCATACCAGCGCCAACACCCAGCCCGTGCCCCAGCGAGCCGTTCACCGTCTCGACGCCGGGCACAACAGGGTCGGGGATGCCTCCGAGGAATGTCCCCTCCTTGCAGACGCGGGTAAGCTCTGACGGGTCGAAATAGCCAAGGTCTGCCAGGATGGGGTAGAGCGATACAGCCCCGTGCCCTTTGCTTACGATGAGCCTGTCCCTGCCATCCCACGAAGGCTCTTCCGGAGCGAAGCTCATTATCCCTCCGTAGTAAAGGACCGTGAGTATCTCCACGCATGAAAGAGAGGACGCTATCCTCGTCTCCTGCGCGCGGGCGTGTATCCTCAATGTCTCTTTCCTTACCCAGGAGGACTTTACCCTGAGATGGCCTACGAGATCTTCTACCCGCATCTAACCCCCTTTTTCATCTTCAGGTACCATTCGCACGTCCTCCTGATCCCGTCTTGAAGCCCCACCTTCGCGGACCATCCGAGCGAGGCGAACCTTGCGCTCTCAAGGAGCTTTCTCGCCGTCCCGTCGGGCTTCGAGGCGTCCCACGCAATCTCGCCCTCATAGCCGATCTCGCTTGAAATCATCTCCGCCAGCTCCCTTATTGAATAATCGGTCCCTGTGCCGACGTTGTAATGCTCATTTTCCATCTCCCCGGCATGTTCGAGGGCGAATATCGCGGCGTCCGCCGCGTCGTCACAATAGATGAACTCCCGCCTTGGGGTCCCTGTCCCCCATAACGTCAGGCAGGGGAAGCCTCTTTCCCTGGCGTCGGCTATCCTGGCGATGAGGGCCGCCAGGACGTGAGAGCTTACCGGGTCGAAGCTATCGCCAGGGCCGTAGATGGAGTTCGGCACCATGGCGATGAACCTTGTCGAGAGGTACTGTTCGTTGTATGCCTTGCACGCCTTTATGCCGGCGATCTTTGCTATGGCGTAAGGCGCGCTCGTCTCCTCGATAGGCCCTGCGAGAAGGTCATCTTCCGCTATCGGCCTTGCAAGTCCCTTGGGATAGACGCATGACGAGCCGAAAAAGACGAGATCTTCCACGCCATGCCTTTTAGCGGCCTCGAAGAGGTTGTCCTGGATGATGAGGTTCACATGGAGAAAATCCGCCGGCCTGGCAATGTTGGCGGATATGCCGCCCGTAAGGCCGGCGGCGAGAAAGACCACCCTCGGCCTTTCAGCCGCGAAAAACGCATCGACCGCCCCCTGTCTCATAAGGTCAAGCTCGTCACGAGTCCTGGTCACCAGGCGCGAGTAGCCATTCTCCTTAAGCCTCCTCACGATAGCGCCTCCGAGGAGGCCGGCGTGGCCTGCCACGAATATCTTCGAGCCTCTAAACATTGCCGAACCTGCCGTTGTTTATTATGCGGTAGCTCTTCACAAGCTCCCTTATCCCGCCCCTCAATGTGTGCGCCGGGGCGAACCCGGTCCTTTCTATCTTCTCGTTGGATACGATATAGTCCCTCTTGTCCGGGTCTTCGCCTATCGGGGCCTCGACGTAGACGAAGCCGGGTATCTCTTCCTTTATTGCCGCGCATAGCTCGAGCTTTGAAAGATTGGCGTCGGACAGGCCGACGTTATAGGCGTTCCCCTTCATCGCGTCGAAGTTCTCCATCGCGTGCGTGAACGCCCGCGCCACGTCCCTTATATGTATGTAGTTCCTTTTAAAATGGCCTTCAAATACGACTATGAAGCGGTCTTTCACCGCCCTGTAGGTGAAGTCATTGACGAGGAGGTCCAGCCTCATCCTCGGTGAGGCCCCGAAGACAGTAGCAAGCCTCAGGCTTACTGCGTTGCCCCGGTCGAGGATTATCCCTTCGGCCTCCATCTTGGTGCGCCCGTAGGAGGATATCGGGTTGATGGGCGTATCCTCGGTGCAGCAAGAGCCCTTCCGCCCCGCGCCGTAGCCGCTGTTGGTGGTGGGCATGATTATCCTCTGCCCCTTCGACGCAAGCCTCGTGATGAGCGCGACCGCGTCCCTGTTCGTGGTGACAGTGCCGATACTGTCCCGGTCGCAAAGCGGCGCGCCGACAAGGGCGGCAAGCGGTATTATGTAGTCGGCCTCCTTTATGAAGGCCCGGACGGTCCCCTCTTCCCTCGCGTCTCCCCTTTCCACGCTAAAGCGCTCCGAATAGCAGCATTCAAGGAGCGGGCTCTGCCTGTACATGAAATTGTCCAGCACCTTTACGCTATGGCCGAGCTTCAATAGCTCCGGCACCAGCACAGAGCCAAGGTACCCGGCCCCACCTGTAACCGCGATACTTAGATTACCCATATCAAACGCCTCCGATTTAAAAGATCGAAATAACATGCCTTCAAGAATAACGCCCTCATCACAGCCCTACCCTTAGCGTCTCGTAGAGGTGGTCTATCTTGTCCCTTATGTCCTGCGGGTGGTTGCCCACGAAAAAGCCGTTGTAGTGGGCGATGTCCGCGTTCCCGCACCCGGCGACCGTGTAGTCGTAATATCTGACAACGTCATGCCTCAATATGTTCCCGCCGGTTATTATCCTGTACTCGATACCAGCGCCCTTAAGCCTTTCGAGCACCTGTTTCCTCTCAAGGCCGGAGGCCGGGTCTACTATCATCGTGAATGAGAACCATGAGCTCTCCCCTACCTCCTCCTGTATGATGAACCTTCTGTCGTCCTTGAAAAGGCCCACAAAATGCGCCGCGTTCTTTCTCCTCAGAGACACGAACTCGTCGAGCTTCTTTAACTGCCTTTTACCTATCGCCCCGTGTATCTCGCCGGGCCTCAGGTTGTACCCCGGCAATATGAACCTGTAGGCCTCGAAGAAGTCATCGTCATTTCTCTCGAATATCGGGCTGTCCTCGTCCTGGTCCCTTGTCCAGCCGTGGTTCCTCATGGCCTTGAGGAGGTTGTAGACCTCCTTGTCGTCTGTGAGCGCTAACCCTCCCTCCATGGTCGAGATATGATGGGAGAAAAATGTGGAGAAGGTGTTCACCAGGCCGAAGGTGCCCGTGTACCTGCCGCCAAACCTGGCGCCCATCGACTCGCAGTTGTCCTCGAAGAGGATAAGCCCCTTCTCCTCGCAGAGCCGCGTTATCTCGTCGAACCTGCAAGGGTTGCCGAGTATGCTTACCGCTACGATCATGCGCGTGCGCTCGGTGACGGCGGCCTTCAACGCTTCGATGTCGTAGTTGAGGGTCCTCAAATCCACATCGACGAACCTTAGCTTAAGCCCGTACTGGTGGAGAGGATGAAAGGTGGTCGACCAGGATATGCAAGGCACTATAACCTCGTCCCCCCTTTTAAGGGGGTTTTTGCTTCTGTAGAAGAGCGACGCTACCGATATGAGGTTCGCCGAAGAGCCGGAATTGACCATCACCGCGTACTTCATCCCGAAGCGGCTGGCGAACTCCTCCTCGAACTCCCGGACGTGCCGCCCCATGGTATATGAGCCGCCGCTTACCACCTCCAGTATCGCTTCCCTCTCGTCATCAGACCATGTGCTGCTCGCAAGACCGAACCGAGACACGGCGCCCCCCTTACTTGTAGTTTGGTTTATAGACGATTATCTCCGAGCCGTTGAACTCGAACTTGAACGGTATATGAATATACCCATTAAGAGCTTCCTTTACCCTTTCCTGGTCCTCGGGCTCGGCGTAGAAGAGGATAAACCCACCGCCGCCGGCGCCCAACAGCTTCCCCCCGACCGCGCCGTTATTGACCGCAGTGGAGTATAAGGCGTCTATTTCGTCGTTGCTTATCCTCTTTGAAAGCCGCCTCTTTATCTGCCATGTGGCGTCAAGTAGCCTTCCGAAGGGGCTGAAGTCCACGGAGCCTGAGGTGAGTATCCTGTGCGCCTCGTCGACAAGCCCCTGCATCTCGCGAAGCTCCTCCCTGTTCTTCGAGGTGTTCCGTATCTGCTCCTCGGCTATCTCGGATGCGTATCTCGATATGCCCGTAAAAAAGAGCATGAACTTGCTCTCGAAGGCCTTAAGCCTCTTTGCGTCCATGATGATCGGCTTCACCATTATGTTGCCGTTCTGCAGAAATTCGATGGTGTTCAGCCCCCCGCTCGCGGCCCAGACCTGGTCCTGAGAGCCCACGTTCTCTCTTATGAGGTTCTGTTCTATATGGATCGCCTCCCTGTAGAGATCCTCCTTCGTTATTCTCTTCCCCTCTATGGCGTAAAGCGCGTTCAGAAGCCCCACAGTGAAGGCAGAGCTGGAGCCCATGCCTGAGCGGGCCGGGATGTCGCCGTCATGGTGTATCTCCACACCGTAGCCGATATTCAGGTACTTGAGGGTCTCCTTCACGGAGGGGTGCTGTATCTCGTTCATATCCGTGACCGTCTCTACCTTTGAATAGGCTATCCTGTGCCTGTGCTTGAAAAACGGCGGCAGCTCCCTGCATGTTATGTAGCAGTACTTGTCTATGGCGGTCCCGAGGACCTTCCCGCCGTTTTCCATGTACCAGGACGGATAGTCTGTCCCGCCCCCGAAAAACGATATCCTGTGCGGCGTGCGCGTAATGATCATGGCTTTCCTTTCCGCTGCGAATCGTTCTGCGCTACATCCCCTTAAGATATTCCTGGGCCGACCTGTATGTCTCAGGGAGCCCTATGTCTATGAACCTGCCATAGACTATGTACCCGTATCCACCGTACCTGAGATAGCCGGGCAGAAGAGCGGTCTCGAGGGAGAGCGGTCTCACGCGCTCGTCCTCGATCAAAGGCCGTTCAAAGACATAGACGCCGGCGTTTATAAGCCCCGGGCAGGCCCTCTGCTCTTTTTCGCCAAAGGAGACGATCCGGCTCTCGGCGTTCACCTCGACCCTCCCGTACCTCCGGCAGTCGGCTGCCTCTTTCAATACCATGGTGAATGGAGAGCCGCTCTCGCGGTGGAAGCTTAAGAGGTCGGCGATATCAGCTTCGACGTATGAGTCCCCGTTCAGGACCAGCAACTCACTGGAGCCGGTAAGCTTCCCGGCCTTGATAAGGGCGCCTCCAGTGCCGAGCGGCTCGTCCTCGCGGGAGAAGACAAGCTCAAATGAGTAGCCGGAGGCATTGGCGTAGCGCTCTATTATCTTCTCGGCCCTGTAGCCAACGGCGAGGACCACCCGCCCGACCACCCCGGAGCTGTCGAGCTGCTTTAAGAGCAGGTCGAGAAAAGGCCTGCCGTTCACTTCCGCGAGCGGCTTGGGCAGGTCCGGCACCGCGCTCTTTAGCCTTGTGCCAAGCCCTCCGGCAAGTATTACCGCCTCTGTCATAAGCCCCTCCCGTCCTTTTCCACGTAACCGGATACCACGCGCTTCGCGAACTCCATCGAGCACGTGAAGGCCGGTGAAATGGCGTTCAAGATATGTATGCTGTCCTCTGCCCCTTCGACGAGGAAGTCCATGACCAGCTCTTTTTTCTCCCAGTCGACCAGCTGTGGCCTTATGCCGGCCTTTGATGAAGGCTCGAGGTCACTCGAGGAAAGCCCGTTTACAAGAGAGCGCGCGTCCCTGTAGAAAAAACCCGGCAGATACTTCCCGGTCTCCGAGATGGCCACATCCCTGAACGGACGGTTCACGGCGAAAAGGGCCGCCTCACGCCCTATTATCTCAAGCGCCTCCATGCTCAACCCGGAGAGCACTCCGTAATTCTCTCTGCCGAAAGCCGGCATAGCGGTCGGCCCGGCAAATACCTCTCCCGAAGAGCTACGGGTGAAGTGCACACCAAGGAACGGGTTCCTCGGGTCAGGCACCGGATAGATATTGCCTTTCACGAGCCTTGCCTTCTCCTCCTTGAGCCTCCTGTAGATACCCTTGAACGGGATGAGCTTGAGACCAATGCCCGCGCCGAAGGCATGCGCCACGCGGTCGCTATAGGCACCCGCCGCGTTTATGAAGAGGCCGAAGCCTATATTGCCCATGCTTGTCCGGGCCGCGCCACGGGCCGCAAGACCCAGAAAAGAGGTCGCCGTCAGAAGCCTCACCCCGGCGGCGGCGAGGTCGGATTGCAGACAGGCAAGGACCGCTTTCGGATCGATCACGGCCGTGTCGCGGCAGAAAAGCGCTACGGAGCTGGTCCTGGCAAACGGCTCGATCTCCCCAAGCCTTGCCTCGTCTATTATCTCGACATCCGCCCCGTTCCCGGCCGCGCGCCTGTAAAGCCCCTCTATGGCCTCGGCCTCTGATTCGTTCTTCGCCACTATCACCTTGCCCGTTTCGACAAGGGGCACGCCCTTGCGCCTGCAGTACTCCTTCATGAGCCTGTTGCCGCTTGCGCAGCACTCGGCCCTCATGCTGCCGGGGCTGTAGTAGACGCCCGCGTGAAGGACACCGCTCATCCTCCCTGAGGCGTGCCTGCCGGGGGCGTCCTCCTTTTCGATGACGGTGATATCGCGATAGCCTCGCAGCGCGAGCTCCCTCGCGATCGTAAGGCCGACTATCCCTGCCCCGCATATGAGGATCTCTGTCCTGTCCATCAGGCCTCGATAAGCTCCTGGAACTCCACCCTTGGAAGCCCCGCTATATATCCCGAAATATTTTCCCTGAACTCGTCCTGCATCAAATGAAGCTTCAGCGCCGCCCCGACAAATTCTTCTCCCCGGGGCTCTATGACAAGCCCCAGCCTGTTGTCGCTTATCACCCCGGCCATAACGCCAGCCCCCGGTGTCGTTATGACCGGAAGGAGGAACTGGAGGTAGTGAACGAGCTTGCCGGGGATCGTATACGAAGAATAGCTGTCGGGGCTTGTGAGGAGGTTCACCCCGCAAAAACAGTCCGAGACCGCCTGCGGAAGCCTATCCCTTTCAACGAACCCCAAAAGCTCCACGTGCTCCTCTATACGGAAGTCTCCGGCCATCCTCCTTATCCTTTCATAGCCTCCGGATGGGCCTATGAACTTTAGCGCCACGTCCTGCTTCTCCCTTATCTTCTTAAGGGCCCCCATTATTATCTCAAGGCCCGAATCCTCCCTTACGTTCCCCAGAAAACATATCTTCCTTCTCGCGCCCTTTTTGACCTCAAGCGCCTTTACCTTCATGTTGAAATGGTACAGCTCCTCTTTCCTCGCTATCGCCCTGCCCCAGAACCTGAGCCGGGCCTCTGTTATCCTGTGCGTGCTGTTGAGGACAAGGCTTGCGGACCTGCATGCCGCGTAGTCAGCCGCTATGAAAAGCATGCCCCACAGGGACTTTTTGATCCCGGCCCCCCTCTTTTCCGGCATAAGCCAGTCGCCGGGGAGATAGACTATGCTGCCGCAGAGGCCGAACTTCCTCAGGGCCCCCGCGATCGCGGCGGCGAACGTGTTCTCTATCCAGCACAGGCGCGGCCTGTGACGTATGCATATGGCTGTAAAAAGCCTCGCGTAAACGGCAAGGTCGAAAAGAAAAATAAGAGGTGAAAATAAATTGTTGAGCCTTTCTCCCTTGAACCTGAAAAGCCCTACCACCTGTTTGCCCTCGCCCCCGGGCATATGGACGACCTTTATCCTGCCGTCGAAGCCGAGGACAAGGACGATAGAGTCGGCGCTGTAGGCAAGGACGTCCTCTACAAGGGCGTCCGTGTCAAACGAGTCTGTCTTGAATACGAGTATTTCGGCCATGGCGTCCTGTGAGGCTCAGATCCCTGACGAATAGATCCTGGGGAGCATCATTCCTTTCGATTCAAATATCGTGATATCGCCGAAAGAGCGGGAGCCCATATTCCCGGCAAAGAACCTCTTGAGCTCGCCCGCGCTCTCCCGCTCAGCGAACCTGTACCTTGGTATGGCGCTCCTGTTTACGGAGACCATGCCGATGTTATAAAGGCCCAGCAGCCGTTCGTAGCCCGCGTTTCTCAGCCCCGAATACAAGGCCTCGGTGCCTTTGCCATAGATGATGAAAGGCCTCCCGGTATTTGAGAAAACCGGGTCTACGCCGGAGTATAATCTGTCCCCGTACATCCTGAACGTCACAGCGTAATACTCTTTATTGCCGGGAAAGGTAAGCACCCTGAAATCTCCTTTGGCGCGCTCAACGTATCGCCTTGCCTCCATGAAGCCGGGCTTGTCCCTGTATGCCAACGTCTCAACGTCGCCGGCCCATGTGTATCCCTCAATCTCGCCCACCGCCGATTCAGGGAACAACTGCCCGGTGAAGAGCGGAACGCTGAAGAAAAGAAGGTATGCCGAGATGGCGATATCAAACGCCTTCCCGCTCTTCTTAAAGAGCCTTGTCGAGATGAGCATAAGGAGCGCCATAAGCGAGAAGAGGAATAGCACTCCGAATTTCTCTATCGGACCCTTGAAGATATTGAAGAAAGGCGCGTGCTCGAAGAGGAAGGCGTAGAGCAGGCCAAAGGGATGGCTGGTGCCTTTAGCGAGAAATGCCGCTACAAGGCACGCGAGAAAAGCGGTCAGTACTGCCAGATCCCTCCTGCCGTCTATCCGGGTAGCGGCGTACACGCCAGCTATCGCAACTGGAATGGCTGAAAAGAGCACGGCGGGCGCTGAGTTATAAAACGCCCCGAAAAAGTTCTCGTAAGGGTTTACGGTAAAGCCGGTGCGGAGCATCATCACCCTCGGCAGAATGAGGTCGCTGCTCGATACCACAAGGTCCAGAAAAGAGCTTGCGGTCTCACCCGTGTACATCCTCGCCGCTGCCCCGGAAGAGACGAAGGAAAAGAGGTTCACTATCCACCACGCGTTGAAAATGATGAACGACAGGAGGACGATAAGATAATTACCCGCAGCCTCCCTCAAATCGAAGCTGCCGCCTGAGGCAAACCGGGCAAGCAGAACTGAAAGCAATATCGAAAGCTGCAATATCGCCATGAGCGGCGGGTTCGTGTTGGCGAAGGCCAGCAGCGTCGATACGGCCCCGAAATAGAAAAAGAGCCTTAAGCCCTGTCCGTAAAACCTTAAGATGACCCAGAAGAAAAGCATCATGGCCGCCGGCGTTATCGCAAGCGACATGTTGAGCCTCGAAAAATATGAGAACGAAAGCGGGTTCAGCACGAAAAAGGCCGAAAGGAGAAAGCACCTGATCGGCGTGACCTTAAGCTCTACGCAGACGAGGTAAGCGGAGGCGAACATGAGGAAGTAGAGCGAAAAGTTCAGGACGAGCTTGACCGCCCAAACGTCCATGAAGGTCTCAAGGAGCGAGAGCATGGCCGGCAGGGGCCATACCGCCTCTACTGCGTAATTCGGCGTCCCGAGGCCGTCTTCCGACCAGGCGTAGAAATACCTTAGCACGCCTGAGTAGGAGAGATGGAAATCCCCGTCCCCTCCAAGCGGAAAGGACCCGCCGCTGAAGCTCTGGGAGATGCCTATGGCAAGAGCGAGCGAAAAGGCTGCGAAATGGAAGAACCTGTTTTCAAGCAGACCGCCGTACATCGACCTCAGACCTTCCTGCATTCGAATATGGCATTATGGAAAAGCGGCAGGGACAGAAAACGGGTAAAGCCGTACCACCCTGTAACGCCGTAAAAGACCCTGTGCGCCCGTATGACCCTGAACCCGGAGAGAGCGAGAAGACCCCTTAGCTCGCTGAAGGTATATTCCCTCACATGCCTGGCGTAAGGGTCGCCCTCTTTTTCCTCGCCATATGGGAACTTCCTCCTTCCAATGATGCTCAGCAGGACCCCATAGGGCCTGTTCCTGTTCGGGGTCGAGATGACCAGCACGCCGTCCTTCTTTAGGACCCTCCTCATCTCTCCAAGCAGGGACCACGGCGCGGCGAGGTGCTCTATCACGTCAAAAGAGAGCACAAGGTCAAAAGATGCGTCAGGGTACGGCAGCCCCTGCTCCATGATGTCAGCGGTCCTGTGCCTTATTCTCCTCGACGTTTCGGGCGCGAGCCAGTCCTTGAAATCGACCCCGCATACCTTTCTCGTCCCGTCATCGAACAAAAGGGTACGCGTCCCGTCACCGCAGCCGACGTCGAGAAAATCGATCTTCTCCCGGTGTCTACCGGAAACTTCCGAAAGCACCTTCCTTATGGCGTCCATATGCCGTCTTATCATCTGACCTGCTTCAGGTACTCCTTCGCGAGGTCTTTTATCCCCAGGAAGTACTCCCTTTTCTTCCTGCTCATTACGACCCTCTTAAGGTACCCCGGCGACAGGTAATCTGGCAGGAACGTAAAGATGGAGTTGTACTTCTTGTGGTTCCTATAATAAAAATCCGCGAAGTCCATGGAGTGCGCCGCGAAACGGAACCTCTCTTCTTTCACGAGCTTAAGGGGCGGCTCGCCGAGCATCCAGTACTCTGAGGGCTTGAGCCCGAGCCCCGAATCGTTATATATCTCTGTCCCGATATAAGGGATAAAGACGTTGAACGATGTGACCGATGGCTTTATATCGTCCAGGAGCCTCAACGTGTCGTTCACCTCGACCTCGGTCTCCCCGGGCACGTTCACGAGTATGTTGGCGAAGGTGCGCATGCCTATCTTCCTGCAGGCCCGGAATACCTCCTTTGTCTGCCCCACGCTGATCCCTTTTTTAAGCCTCTTTAAGACCGTCTCTGACCCGGACTCGACCCCGAGGTCGACCTGCACGCAGCCCGCTTTCTTCATCTTGGCCAGGACAGCCTCGTTCAGGCTGTTTATCCTTGCCGAGCAGCTCCAGACAAGGTTGAGCTTGCGCTTCAAAAGCTCATCGCATATCCCGGAGACCAGGTCGCGCCGGAGGGTAAAATTGTCGTCTATGAAATAGAACGAATCTATGCCGTACCGTTCCTTCAATAGCTCTATCTCGTCCGCGACGTTCGCGGCGGTCCTGCACCGAAGCGACTTGCCGGGGGCCATGGTCTTGCGTAGCTCGGCGCTCACGCAGAAGGTGCACAGGGACGGGCAACCCCTTCCGACCAGGAGATAGAACGAAGACAGGAAAAGGCCCCTTACCGCGTACGGGTTGGGCGCCGTGTACCAGTTCATGTCGACCTTGTCATAGGCCGGCATGGCAAGAGAGTCGAGGTCGTGCAGCAGCGGCCTCGCGGGGGTCTCCTGATAGCCGCCGCCCTGGTCCTGAAAGGCTATCCCCTTGATCTTCCCGTGCCCTTTGCCACAGTCAAGCAGCTCGCGGCAGAGCTCCGGGAACGTCTCCTCTCCTTCGCCTATTACGGCGAAGTCCACGGGGCTTCCGGGGAAGAAGAAGTCCTGCGGCTTTAAGGTGGCGTGTACGCCCCCGACGACTATCTTTATCCCGCTCAGGCGCTCCTTTATCCTGGCGGCGAGATAGAGAGCGTCGTTGAATTCGGGGGTGAAGCAGGAGATCCCGGCGATCCTGGGCTTCTCCCTTTCGATCGCGCCGAGTATCTCATCGACCACCTCTGTCTTCCTCTGCCCCGACACATCGGAGAAAGAGATAGGGTCGATGATCGACGAGCTTATACCGCCTCTTTCGAGAGCGGAGGCAAGGTACATAAGCGCCAAAGGCGGCCTGTGGTGGTTGTATGCCCTTTTGGGCGGAGAGATAAGGCAGACCTCAGTCCCCATTTTTCTTGTCCTTTCTGCATATGATGAACATCGTCTCCGAGGCTTTCATGACTGACAATACCGGCTTGGCCCCGAGCGAAAGCGCCAGGACTACAGGCGCGAGGGCTATCTTCATCGACCTGGGCCTCAACGCGCCGGTAACGCTGTGGTAAAGGTCGAGCGGGTACTCCATGACAGGGTAAGAGACCTTGACGGGTTTGAGGCCGGCCTTCATGAGCGCGAAAGACGCGCTCTCGCTGTCGTAATGGAAGAGGTGCCTTGGCGCATCGAGGTGGAACCACCTGTTCCCGCCTAGCGCAAAGCCCGCGCCTTTGATATTCGGGATGCCCAGCACAAATACCCCGTTCGGGGCGAGCACCCTCCGTGCCTCTTTCAGAAGCCTTACCGGGTCAGACGCGTGCTCGAGCACATGCCACATGGTAACAGCGTCGAAATGCCCTTCCGGGAAGCCGCACTGGCAGAGCTCGCTTCTGAAGACCCTGATGCCCTTCGCCTTTGTAAGCTTATGCCCTGCCGCGCTCGGCTCTACCCCGTATGCCTTCCAGCCCTTCCTCCCAATGAAACTCTCAAGGAAGCTCCCGTCCCCGCAGCCCACGTCAAGTATCCTGCCGCCTCTTGCGAACCGCTCTATGAGGGCCCGTTTCCTTGCGTTCGAGAAGCTTGTGAACGCCTTCTCAAGTGTAGCCAAAACCCCGGCACGCCTGTAGTATCCCCTGTCATAGCAGGCCTTGAGCCTGGATGCTTCCGGACAGGGGTCGATGTATATGATGCGGCAACCCCTGCACCGCACTAACCTGAAGAGCTCGCCAGACAAGAGACAAGCGCCGTGCGCGTCGGGGGCCTCGATGACCGGCTCTGGCGCTTGTCTGGAACCGCACAGGACGCACCGGCCTTCCACCCTGCCGTCAGCCGCAAAACCATCATGGGTCTCTCCATTCAAGGAAACGCACCTCATGGGTTCTGCCCCATATAGCGCTCGACTATAGACCACGCATTCGCCTCCGAGAAGCGCTCAAGGGCGTAGCCCCGCGCGCGCGATTGCATCTCGGCGAGCCTTAAAGGTGACCTGCAGAGCGCCTCGATCGCGCGGACCAGCTCAGCTGCTGAAGGTTCGACGAGCACGCCGACAGAGCTGTCGATGGCCTCCGGTATGCCGCCTTTTCTTGAAGCCACGACCGGCGTGCCGCATGAAAGCGCTTCTATGATCACCCTTCCGAAGCCCTCTTCGTTCTTCGACGGCACGCAGAGGATATCGGCCGCGCTGTAGTGCAGTGGGAGCATCCTGTTGGCGACCTTTCCCCTGAATATGATGTTACCGGCCTTCTCGGCGGCCGACCTTATCTCCCCGGCGAGCGGCCCGTCCCCTATGAAGACGAAATCGATATCACCAAGGCTCTTTGCGGCCTCAAGGAGAAGCTCCATGCCCTTGACCTCGATAAACCTGCCGACGAAAAGTACGACGGGCCTTTCATCCAGCCCAAGGCTTCTTTTAGCCTCGTCCCTGGACACGGGCCTGAACGTATCCTGGTCCACCCAGTAGGTATAGGTAGAGACAATGCCCTCTTTGACCCCGATGCTCACCATCTCTTTTTTAGATGCCCTTGAAAGCGCGAGCACGGCCTCGGCCCCGGAAAGCGTCCACCTCACGGCCCTGGCTGTAAATGACCCCGGCTTAAAGCCGTATACCGCGTGCGTGCTGGCCATGTAGCGCTTGCCGAAGAGCCGGCATAGGAGCCTTGCCACAAAGGCGGCGTTAAAGCCCTGCGCGTGGACTATATCTATCGAACGCCACTTGAAGGCGAGAAAGACAGCTGTCCAGATGAAGAGCCAGGGGGTTATATAAAGGAACTCGAGCAGCGGATATTTCTCGAGCTTATGAAACAGGCCCATCCCTATCCACGGGACCCGTATTACCGATACGTTCCCGTCGGCCTCAAGATATTTCCCCTTCGCGCGGGTGGTTATGGGCTGAAAGGCAAGTATCGAAACGCCAAGGCGCCCGTCTTTTCTCAGGAACGATGCGAGATCCTTAAGGTGCGTTTCCACCCCTCCGATGTTAGGCTCGTAGAAAGGCGTGAGTATAAGCACGCCTGGCGCGTTTTCATGTAAAAGACCCGCCGCCGGCATGCCCTGGGCCGGCACCTTCTCTTCGTTATCCCTTGAAATTATATTCGATGAGATAGCCATCTTAACCAGCGCTTTCCGCTTTGAGCCTGACCCCGTTCCACGCCTTCCTTTCGCGCATTACAGAGGCCAGGTTATAGGCGGCTACGATGAGATTCACGGCTGTCATCACAAGGACGGTGCTCTTGAGGCTCCCCTGGAACATATTAAGGAGAGCGGCAAGGATGACGCTCCCGGCGATCAGCGAATATATGAAGCCTGTCTTGCCCCTCGCGAGGTTGAAGCTCATCAGCACGCTCACGACCGCCATGGAGACCATCGCGAGCCCATAATATTTCAGGAGCGGGGCTGCCTCCGAGAACCTGGCCCCGAAAAGGGTCCTTATCGCCAGCTCCGGGAAGAGTACAAAGCAGATAACGCCGGCTATAGAGAATACGCAGGTGAGGAGAAGTCCCCTGTCCAGCACCCTGTAGATGTCGCCGCCACGCGCGTGCGAATCCGTTATTATGGGGAATAGCGCCAGCACGAAGGCTGACGGCAGATAGAGGATGGTCTTTCCAAGGACCGATACCGCGGAATAGAGCCCAGCCTCATCCGGGCTGGCCCAGTGCTTTACCGTTATCATGTCGATGTTGGTCATGGCTGTGAACGCGAGCGACGAGACGAGCACGGGGACGCTGTAGGACGCTATGTCAATGGTAGCCTTTCTCGCCCCCGGACTTTTCCTTAAGAGGCCGGCAAGCGGGAATGCCGTCATCGCTATGACGAAGAGGCCCGGGAGGGCCACAGCGGCTACCGCCCCGTTGAGGCCGAGGCCAGCAAGCACGAAGATGACGCCGAGGGCGAGCCTTGAGGCCGAGCCAAGCCATATCCCGGCGCCAAAGTGCCAGAACTTTTGAAGGCCCTGGAGCATCCCCATGTTCACAGTCATGGCGAAGGAAAAGACCAGCCCGAAGCCGACGATTATTATGGGGACCCTGCTGTCGAGCTTAAGATAGGCGGCAACCGGGGCGCTAAAGAAGGCCAGCGCCGCGAAGACGGCCGCCCCGGCGGCGGTGGTGAATAGAAGCGAGTTCCTGTAGAACCGCGCGACACTTTCCGCCTCTCCCCTCGCGTTGAACGTAGACGCGTACCTGGCGACAACAAGCATGACCGTCCCCGTTGGAATACCCAGTATCGATGTCACTGAAAGTACCGCGTTAAGCGCCCCGTAATCGGTCAGGTCAAGCCGCCTGCTCATGAAGAACTGAAAGAAGTAATTACAGAAGTTCCCCGCCATCGAGGCAAGGAAGAGTACGGTACCGCTTTTGAGCAAGCCCATCCATACAACCCCTGGCCGTTTTTCTCCGGCGTACAACCGGAGGATTAATACCGCGCTTTAAGGGGTAACTATAATGCGGTTTTCCTGACTGTCAAATCGGCTGGGGGTTGTTCTGGAGGATGGGCATGCCGAACCGGTCAGGCGGCTTTCATGGGAACAAGCCGCCACGACATGACCCGGAACAAGCGAGCAGAGGCGGCAAAGCTGTTGAAAAGAACGCGACGAGGCGCGCTTCAGGGCTGTAGCCTTTCCTGGTATTCCCTTATAGTGTCGAGCAGCTCTTCGTACTCATGGTATCCCTGGTCGAAATCCTCGACATACGCGGCTATTATCTCAAGCTCGTCCGGGTCTATCGATTCGTCATTGGTAATGGCGTTAAGGACGTTATCGAGCACGTACTGGACGTCCTCCGGATGTTCGATCTGTTCAAGATGGCCCCTGTAATCAGAAAGCAGGTCATAAAGCTCTACGGTGTCTTCGTTCATTTTTCTGTCACCTTGCCTCTGTATTGGTGGTGCGGCGCTAATAGATAATATAGCACAAGCTCGCGTATGTGGCGGCCAGCTCCCAGGGGCTTGTATTCCATGGTTTTTTCAGATTATAATGCAAAAAGGCCAGGATTAAACCCAAGGTCCCGCTGGAGAGGTCGCGTATGGCGAAAATACTGGTGCTCGATGACGATAGTATCTTCCGTAAGACCCTGTGCAGGGCCCTTTTAGCCAGAGGCCATGAGGCGACCCCTGCCGAAGACGGCGCAAAGGCCGTGGACCTCGCGTCAACCAGGCGCTTTGACGTAGCCATCATCGACATGATGATGCCCGGCATGAACGGCACACAGGCGCTTGTGGCGATAAAAGAGGCCCAGCCCTCTGTGGCCTGCATCGTCCTCACGGGCTACGGCTCCATCGCTGACGCCGTGAAATCGATCAGGCTCGGCGGGTATCATTACCTTACGAAGCCGTGCGACATCCAGGAAATAGAAGACCTCATCGCCGCGATAAAGCCCGATAGCGAGCCAGCCGCCGGAGAGGAGCGATACCAGGGGATTATAGGTGTGAGCCCCGGCATAAAGGATGTCGTGCGCTTTATCAAGCGTGTCAAGGACTCCAATCTGCCGGTGCTTATCATGGGAGAGAGCGGCACCGGCAAAGAGCTTGTCGCGCAGGCGCTCCACTTCGACAGCAGGCGCAAGGACGCGCCCTTTATCGCCATGAACTGCGCGTGCTTGAAGCCCGGGCTCCTTGAAAACGAGCTTTTCGGCCATGTAAAGGGCGCTTTCACAGGGGCGGCAGACCAGAAAGAAGGCCTGGTGAAGGCCGCGGACAATGGCACGCTTTTCATAGACGAGATCGGCGACCTTGACCTCTCCGTGCAGGCGGCCCTCCTGCGTTTCATAGAGACCGGCACATACAGGCCGCTCGGGTCGAGCAAGGAGATACACGTCACCACAAGGATAATAACCGCCATAAACAAGGACATAGAGGAAGAGGTGGCGAGCAAACGGTTCAGGCTGGACCTGTACTACAGGCTGAACGTCTGCAGGGTGCACATACCGCCGCTTCGGAGGCGGCCTGAGGACATACCCGCGCTGGCAAACTACTTCCTGAGGAATATTTCAGTCGCCGAGGGGCGCAATTATGCCTTTACGCCGGAGACTATGGAACTCCTTGTAAGGCATGACTGGCCCGGAAACGTGCGCGAGCTTCTACACCTGGTACAGAGGGCGGCTGTTCTAAGCCCCGAGGACGTTATAACGGCCGCCCAGGTGATGAAGTCTATAGGCAGAAGGCATGCGCCATCGACCGCCCAGGCCCAATCGCTTGAGGAGATGGAAAGGGGCTGCATCCTGTCGGTACTCTCCGCGAACGGGTGGAACATAAGCCGGTCCGCGAAGGCCCTCAATATCGACAGAAGGACCCTTCAGAGGAAGATGACCAAATACGCCATCAGAAGGCTGGCCCGCTGAGCCTCTACCGTCCGCCCGCAGGCGCGCCATCATCTGCGGGCAGCCTTGGCGTACGCGCGAAACCTTTTTATCGCCTCTCCGGAACGGAGGCTCGCTTCAGCCCCTTCCCTTGCCTCTTTCAACCCATTGAAAATGCCCGCCGAATAGAGCAGCACCGAGGCGGTGTAGACGGCCCAGCCCCTTCCAGGACCTTCCTTTCCTTCCAGTACGGAGGAATTAAGCGCGGCATCCGCCTTTATATCGGTGAAAGGATAATTCGCCGCCTCGACCCCCATTCCTTTCGGGTCGAACGACTCAGACGTGCTTCCATCAATCGTCCCGCTGATGTACCTGGTCTCCCTCGCCGGGAAAGGCTCGACACCTCCTTCCGCCCCCTTGACGACGGTCCACCTCGTGAACCCGGCCTCTTTCGCCAGGTGTTCGAGGTTCTGGAAGAACGGCTCGTGGAAGATGCCGCATACGAGCTTTGTGGTCCCGAACGGGTTCAACGCCTTCTCGATGACATTGACAAAGGTCCTCATGCCGAACTCCCTTCTTAAGGGGAGTATCCCGAATAGCTCTGGCGAATATACCGACTGATGGGCGTAGGCGAATCCCGCCTCGGCGAAGCACTCCTTTATGCCTTCCTCCCCTTCCGGCATGCCAGCGCCCATCTCAAGCAGGACATCATGGAAGGTCGGCGCGCAATTGGCCGGGACCATGGTAGAGCCGTGGCTTACCGCCTTGAGCCCGGCCCCTGCGGCTATGAATATGGCGGAAGGAAGTATATGGGAGCCCCTTGCCTTGCCGTCGTAGTTCGCCGATATGCACAACGCCTCCGTGCTGCCTGGCAGGTCGATAGTGACCATCGACTCTTTTACCGCGTCCATGAAGCCCGATAACTCATCCCTGGACTCTCCCTTGATCCTCATGGAGGAGAAGAAGGCCCCGGTCTGGATATCTGTCGCCCTGCCAGAGATTATCTCCCTGAAGGCCGTCTTCGCCCCTTCTCTCGAAAGGTCCTTCGAGCCCTCCTTGCCTCTTCCTACCACCTTTATGAATTCCAGTATGCCCATAAAAATCACCCGTCTGATTGGAGTTTTTTTTAAAAACCTTCTCAGTATATCATAAAAACAGGATGGCGGTCCGCAACCCCTTCCATGCACGGTTTTCAACCATTTTTAGCTGAATACAGGCGGATCAGGCCCTCTTCCCTCCCTCTTTTTTCTGGAAAAAATCCGCGTTTTCGTGCTAAAATGATAGTTTGAAATTCCGCCTCTTTCATCTTTATCCACGGCGTAAAACCTAATCTCGTAAGAGAAAGGAACTGAGCATTGAAAAAAGAAGAGACTGACGACACAATGGCCCCTCCGCAGAACGCCTCCTATGACGAAAAATCCATCAAGGTGCTCGGGGGGCTTGAGGCCGTAAGGAAGCGGCCCGCCATGTACATAGGCTCCACCGGAGCGATGGGCCTCCACCACCTTGTCTACGAGGTCGTAGACAACTCGGTAGACGAGGCGCTCGCTGGCTTCTGCAAGAACATCGATGTAGTCATCCACCAGGACAACTCCGTTACCGTGACCGACGACGGCAGAGGCATACCGGTGAAGCTCCACCCTGAGAAGAAAAAACCGACGGTCGAGGTCGTCTTGACTGAACTGCACGCCGGCGGAAAGTTCGAGAACAAGGCTTACAAGATCTCAGGCGGGCTGCACGGGGTCGGCATAACGGTAGTGAACTTCCTCTCCGAGTGGCTTGAGGTCGAAATAAAGAGGGACGGGCAGGTCTTCCAGCAGAGGTACGAGCGCGGGAAACCGGCCAAGCCCCTTGCTGTCGAGGGGAAGACCAAGAAGACCGGCACCACGGTCACATTCAAGCCGGATGCCGAGATATTCGAGGTCATGGAATTCAGCTTCGACACCTTGAGCCAGCGCCTCCGCGAGCTTTCGTTCCTCAACGCCGGGATAAAGATAACCATCAGGGACGAGCGGTCGGACAAGTTCCACGAGTTCCAGTACAAGGGCGGGATAGTGAGCTTTGTAGAGCACCTCGCCAAGTCCAAAAACGCCATCCACAACAAGGTCATCTACATGTCCGGCGAGAAGGAATCGGTGCAGATGGAGATGGCCCTCCAGTGGACCGATTCCTACAACGAGAACATCTATACGTACGCCAACAACATAAACACCACTGAGGGCGGCACTCACCTGACGGGCTTTAAATCGGCCCTCACCAGGTCCATAAACAGCTACGCCTCCGAGCGCGGCCTTATAAAGGACGTCAAGGAATCCCTCCAGGGCGAGGACGTAAGGGAAGGGCTCATCGCGGTCATCAGCGTAAAGCTGCCGAACCCTCAGTTCGAAGGGCAGACAAAGACCAAACTCGGCAACTCGGAGGTCGAAGGCTACGTCAAGGCCATCGTAAACGACGTGCTCGCCACCTTCCTCGAAGAGAACCCCACCGTCGGGAAAAAGATCGTCCAGAAGGCGGTCGAGGGCGCAAGGGCGCGAGAGGCCGCGCGCAAGGCCAAGGAGATAATCCGCAGGAAGGGCGCGCTTGACTCCAGCAGCCTTCCGGGCAAGCTCGCGGACTGCCAGGAGACCAACCCGGCCCTCTCGGAGATATTCATAGTCGAGGGAGACTCCGCCGGAGGCTCGGCCAAGCAGGGGCGCGACAGGAGGTTCCAGGCGATACTCCCCCTTAAGGGAAAGATACTCAACGTCGAGAAGGCCCGGTTCGACAAGGTCCTCTCGAACGAGGAGATAAGGACCATGGTCATGGCCCTTGGCTGCGGCATCGGCAACGATGATTTCAAGCCCGAGAAGCTCCGCTACCACCGCATCATCATCATGACCGACGCTGACGTGGACGGCAGCCACATAAGGACGCTCCTCCTTACCTTCTTCTACCGCCAGATGAAATCCCTTGCCGAGAACGGCCACCTCTACATAGCCGAGCCCCCGCTCTTCAAGGTCAAAAGGGGCAAGGAAGAGAGGTACCTGAAGGACGACTCCCACCTCGAGGACTTCATCTTCGAGCAGGCCCAGGACGACATATCCATCGTGCCAAGGGGCAAGAAGGGCCCTGTGCAGGGCAAGGGGCTGCTCGCGATGCTCAAGAACATCTCCAGGTTCAGAAGGGGGCTTGCGAGGATAGAAAGCAGGGGCAGGGACTCCGAGGTCATAGAGGCCCTCGTCCTGCACGACGGCTTGACCGAAGACTCTTTAAAGAGCGAACTACAGGTCAAAAAAATAATAGACGGCGTGAACGCGCACGTGAAATCCCTGAGCCTTGAGCACACCCCTGTCTTCACGCATGAAAAGGACCCTGAGCACGAATCCTTCACCATAAAGTACTCGTCAAGGCGCAACGGCATATCGACCGAGACGGTCATCGACAGGAACCTGCTGCACTCGGCGGAATTCCTCGAACTCAAAACACTGGTCAAGTCCATGAAAGAGGCGGGCGATCCGCCCTTTACCGTGACGAACGGCGAGGACGCAACCGAGATCCTCACCTTCAGGGGCCTTGTCGAGCATGTGCTCGAGATAGGCAAGAAGGGCCTTTCCATACAGAGGTACAAAGGACTTGGAGAGATGAACCCGGAGCAGCTCTGGGAGACAACGATGGACCCGGAAAAAAGGGTGCTCCTGCAGGTCAGGGTCGAGGACGCGGTAGAGGCTGACGCGATATTCACCAGGCTTATGGGCGACGTAGTCGAGCCCAGGAGGGAGTTCATAGAAAAGCACGCCCTTGAGGTCTCAAACCTGGACGTCTAACCGGTCGGCTCAAAAACTAAAAATCAGACTCAGCCAGCTAAAAGAACCCAGGGGATATAACGAATGCACAGCAAAAAAGCCCAGCGAATAGGCCTTTACATAGACGTCGCCAACATAACCCGGAACGGCGGCTACGGCATGCGCTTTGACGCGCTCCGGGACTTCGCCTGCAGGGACAGCGGCGAGCCGATAAGGCTCAACGCCTACGTCGCGTATGACGAAGAGAGGGCCAAGACCGACCATGATTACAGGGACCGGACCTTCAACTTCCACTCGACACTCAGGGACTACGGCTACAAGGTCATTGAAAAGATCGTCAGCTGGTATACGGACGAGTCGGGGAACAGATTCGGCAAGGCCAACGCCGACCTCGACATGGCCGTAGACGCCCTCCTTCAGTCGGAGAACCTCGATAAGGTCATGATGGCCACCGGCGACGGCGATTTCATACAGGTTGTGAGGGCCCTTCAGAACAAAGGCTGCAGGGTCGAGGCGGTCGCCTTCCAGAACGTATCGTCGAACCTGAAAAGAGAAGTCGACCTTTTCATGTCAGGCTTTCTTGTACCTAACCTCCTCCCCATACAGGACGCCGACCCCAAGAAGAACTGGGGCGAGGTGGGCTCGCGCGTAAGGGGCATCTGCTACACCTTCAATAAATCCAAGAACTTCGGCTTCATGAGGTATCTTTCAAGGATCGGCCCCGGCCTCTGGATAACCGACACCCGCCGCTCCGACTCTCCGTTCGGCACCGCCTTCGCCCATGAATCGAGCTTCGGCCCCGGCATAGACATAGCCATGCTCCCGAGCAGGGACCTCATATTCGAGTTCGACCTCACGCAGGGAGAAAAAGGCATGCAGGCGACGAACATCGTGAAGATATTCCCTTAACGGACCAGATTTAAAAAAGCCCCTGCCGCAACCGGCAGGGGCTTTTTTTATTTCTTCTTCCCGAATATGGAAGCGACGACTATGCCCATGACGTAAAGGACGGCAAGGGGGCCGGCCATGAGCATCTGATTGAATACGTCAGGCGTGGGCGTGAGTACCGCCGAGGCGACGAGGATGGCGACTATCGCGTACCTCCACCAGGCGACGAGTTGGCGGGCAGAGACTATCCCAAGCCTTGAGAGCACGAGTATGGCAAGGGGGAGCTGGAAGACGAGGCCGAAGGCGAGTAGAAGCCTTGTAGCCATCGAGAAGTACTGCCCCATCGATAGAAATGGCTTTAATCCCTGCGTTGAATAACTGAGCAGGTACTTGAAACCAAAGGGGAAGACGACCTTGAAGGCGAAGGCGGCGCCAGAGACGAAGAGGACGACCGAGAATATGACGATGAATATGAACCAACGCCTCTCATCCCTGTAGAGGCCCGGTGCCACAAAGGCCCATACCTGGTAGACAACGACCGGGCTCGCAATGACCAGCCCGGCCAGAAGGGCGACCTTCAGGTAGATGAAAAACGGCTCGACCACCCCGGTAAATACCATGAAGTCCTGCCCCTGGGGCAGGGCCTCAAGGAGCGGAGAGGCCAAAAGCCAGTAGAGCCTGTCAGAGTAATAATAAGCGGCTAAAAAACCCGCGGCGACTGCGATAACGGATATGATGAGCCTTTGCCGCAGCTCGGCCAGGTGGCCGGTAAACGACATCCTCTTTTCTTCCCCGGCCATCCCTACTCCTTATCAGCCTGGCCGGAGACCGGCGCCTCGGGCTTGCCGTCCTTTTGCTCGGCCCTGGCCGCCTCCATGAAACTCTTTTTTACCTCTTCGCCGGCCTTCCTGAATTCAGAATATGCCTTCCCGAGCGCCCTGGCTACAGCCGGGAGCTTCTCCGGCCCCAGGGCGATAAGGGCGACGATGACGACGAGTACCAGTTCGCTTAGACCGATGCCGAACATCCGGATTACCTCGGGGGCGGGACCACAAATACCGGGCAGGCCGCCTTTCTCATGACCCGCTCGGTCGTGCTGCCGAACAATACCCTGTCTATGCGGGCCTTGCCGAATGTGCCCATCACGACAACGTCTATGGCGCTTCCATTTATCACCTTGAGTATTTCCTTATATGGCTCGCCGTCGAGCACGCGAGACTCAAGGTTCCTGTATCCTTTGAACCTCATCTCGCAAAAACGCCTGAGCATCTCTGTCGCGCTCTCCATCATCTCCTCGTCGAGCTTGTCAAAAGGGAGGTGCGGCAGGTAAAAACCCCTGGCCTCGCGCGAGGTATCCACCACATGGACGACGTATAACTTCGCCTTGTAAGCTTCCGCGAGCGACAGGGCGTATGAGGCCGCGTGGATGGATGCGCCTGTAAAATCGGTTGGGAAGAGGACCTTCTGGATCCTGAGCTTCTGTTTTGGGAGCATGGCGGCAACCTCTTTTTATGGCCTCAGGGCTATCTCACGATTCATCTTATATTAAGCATATCAGCTTTTCAACCCCATTTGGGGGCGTCCCTCCCGCTAAAGACAGAGCCCCTTGATCCCATCGACCACCTTCTCCCTGATAGCCTTCGGGCTTGGCAGTTCCCTGCCCTTCATGCCATCCAGTATAAGGGGCTTCAAAAGCCTTTCGAACTCGCCGCCGCAAGAGCACTTTGGGATATTATCCATCGGCACGACCTTTCTTGCCCCGCATGAAGAGCACCTCAGGACGTCCTTGGCTCCAGACCATTTGCCTTTTTTAGCGAGAGGCTTGCCTTCAATCTCCATTATATCCATGCTGAAGTCCACTACAGGGGCGTTGCTTATGCAAGTGCCGACGCCAAAGGCGTCTACCAGCGGGGCAAGCCTTACTACCTCCGCCTCGTCAAGCCCCCCTGAGGCGAAGAGCTTGACCTCTTTAAAGCCCCTAAGGTCGAGTTCCCATCGGACCTCCTCGAAAATCCGGTAGAAGTCCCCGCGCCTGGACGACGGTGTGTCGAGCCTCACGGCGAAAAGTCGCCCCCCCATCGCCTCGGCCACCCTTATAGATTCGAACTTCTCGTCGTTGAAGGTATCGACAAGCGCGACCCTTTTTACCCTGGCGTCAACCGATTCGTCAAAGGCCTTTATCGCCTCGACCGTATCTCCGAGGACGAGTATCAGGGCGTGGGGCATTGTGCCCATCGGGTCAATATCCAGCAACTCTGCGCTCACGATGACCGCCACGCCGTCGCAGCCGCCTATGAACGCTGCCCGTTCTATCATCGGCGCCACGACCGGGTGCATCCTCCTTGCCCCGAAGCTCACGACCGTCCTTTCGCCAGCTGCTATCCTTATCCTCGCCGATTTGGTGGCCACACCGGTTGCCTGGCATAGAAGGCCCAAAAGGGCGGTCTCAAAGACGCAGAACTCCTGGTAGCTCCCCTCTATCTCCATGACAGGCTCCCAGGGGAAGAATACCTCGCCCTCGGCCATAGACCGGATATTGACCTTCCTGCCTTCCATAAGGTAAGCGGCCTCTTCGACCCCGGCGAGCACCCCCCAGCCGTAATCACCCGGGAGCGTTTTGGCGAATAGCTCGGCCCTTACCCTCTTGTCCACGCCCCTTGCCTTGAGTATCTCGAGCGTCCTCGCGAAGTAGACGTCCGTCACCCTGCCAGCCTTGATGTCACGCGGGTCTGATATGTGAAACATCCGGGACCTCCGTCAGGATCGATGTCTTTACATGGCGCGCGCGAACACCTTGTAGAAAAAAGCTACCGCCACGCCCGTAATAAAGCCGCCTATATGCGCGAACCAGGCCACCCCGCCTTGAGCGCCGACACCGGAGCTCAATACCTGGAAAAGGAACCAGACCCCCAGGAATATGACGGCCGGGAGCCTCGTCATGCCTATAAAGAGAGGCAGGATGACAAGGGTATTTACCTGCGCCCTCGGGTACATCAGGAAGTATGCCCCCAGGACACCGGCTATGGCGCCGCTCGCCCCGACCATGGGCATGGTGGAACCGGGCTCGATGGCTATATGGGTCATGCTCGCGGCTACCCCGGCGGCAAGATAGAAGATGAGAAACCTTACATGGCCGAACCTGTCCTCGACGTTGTCCCCGAATATCCAGAGAAAGAGCATGTTACCGCCGACGTGAAGCACCCCACCATGGACGAACATCGCCGTAAAAATGGTCAGCGGGACCGGTATAAGGCCCTTTGGGCCGATATCTGAAAGGGTAGTTATCTCGAGCGGTATGGCGGCTGTCTTGTAGATGAAGCGCTCTACGCCCGCCCCGAGCGTAAGCTCAAAGATAAAGACCGCGACGTTGACGGCCACGAGCGCCACGGTCACATATGGATAGGTGCTCGAAGGTATATTGTCCTTTATGGGTATCATGCGCCGGGCTTCTTCCCTTCACGTACGGGCAGTCCCTCGACAGGCCGGCCTGTCCTTTCCGCCTCCAGACCCGCGAGAGCCACCTCTGTATTATATATTATCTCAAATGCCGTGGTCTTGTCCTTGAACAAGAGTCCTCTCCTGGCATTCACGCTGAGCCTTGTCAATGTCGGCGTAAGCCTCTCAAGGGTGATAGATATGTCATGCGCGCGGGTCGTCGCGGTTATCTCTACATTGTACTCCCCGTGCTCCACCTTATCTACCCGGAGAGACATCATCATGGCGGCCTTGAGGGTGGCGCGCTCGACCTCCTCGACGGGGTTTGTCATCGTCCTGTAAGCTATATTGGTGAGGGTATACGAGATGCCGCCGCCAGCGCCGGCGATGACCGCTGGCAGCGCAACCGGCAGCAGCGGCGCAACCGGCGCCGCGCACCCTGAAAGGCCCGCCAGGGCTCCCAAGACTCCCAGGACTCCGATGATGAGCGCCTTTGCGGCTTTTGACAAGGACATACGCCTCCGTTGGATAAAACAGGGAAGAACAACTAATTATAGCAGAGAGGGGGGATTTGCCGCTTTTTCCATAAAATTGACAGGTTTTCGTAATGTGATACCCTTTAACTAAAGGCTTTTGGTCCATATGAAGGAGGTCCAGATGGACACCATCCATGCGATAAAGGAACGCCGCTCCATAAACTTCTTCGACCCCGCGAAAACACTCTCCGATAGCGCCATAGATGAGCTCCTCCGGCTCGCCAACCTCGCTCCTTCGTCATTTAATCTCCAGCCCTGGAGGGTGGTCGTGGTCTCTCAAGCTGAAAGTAAAAAAACGCTCCGCAGGTGCGCCATGAACCAGCAGAAGGTGGAGGAGGCCTCGGTGGTACTCATCATGGCGGCCGACCCGGACGGCGTTGAGGAGAACATGGACAGGGTGCTCGAAAGCTGGTTGGCGCTTGGCTTCATGAAGCCCGAGATGAGGAAAACCTACTCCGATATGATGTTGAGCCTTTACGGGGCCAGGGACAGCCTTACGCGGAAGCTTTTCGCGGTCAAGAATACGGCCCTTTTCGCGATGAACCTCATGCTCGCCGCCAAGGGCCTGGGGCTTGATACCCACCCGATGGACGGGTTTGACGAGGGCTGTGTAAAAAAAGAGTTCAACATACCGGAGCGGATGATAATCCCCATGCTCGTCGCGATCGGGTCTCTGAAGCCCGGTGTAAACCTCGCTCCGAGGGCATTCAGGAGGGAGCTTGCAGAGTTCGTAAGCCACGAGACTTACGGAAAGTGAGGATAAAATGGAAAGGAAAAACAGGATAACGTTCCTTGGGAAGCCGGTGACACTGGTCGGCCCGGAGCTTAAGGCGGGGGACAAGTCCCCTGACTTCATACTCGTGGACAGTGACCTTAACGAAGTGACTCTCAAGGACTTCAATGGCAAGGTAAAGCTAATAAGCGTGGCGGTATCGATAGACACGAGTGTCTGCGACCAGCAGCTCCGCAGTTTCAACGAAAAGGCGGCCTCGCTCGGCAATGGGGTAGCTGTCCTGAACGTCACGATGGACCTGCCCTTTGCGCTCAAGAGGTTCTGCAGTACCGCCGGCATAGACAGGGCAAAGGCGCTGTCGGATTTCAGGTACGCCTCGTTCGGGGAAAATTACGGGGTGCTCATGAAGGAGTTGAGGTTCCTGGCTCGCGCGGTCTTCGTGGTCGACGCCAAAGACAATATCGCGTACTCGGAGATAGTCTCCGAGGCGACACACAGCGTCAACTTTGAGAACGCCCTTAAGGCCGCCACAGAGCTTATCGCGAAAGGCAAGGCCGCGTAGCAGCCCCCTTAAGGTTTGTAGAACATGAGCTGCCTGGCGTACGGCTCTATCATCTGGGTGAACCTCTGTACCTCTTTGTACTTTAGAGGCTGGAATTCGCTTGCGGCCTCGGCGTTCTCGTTCATCTGGTCTATATTGTCGCATCCTACCACGGCGGTAGATATGGGCTGGGTGAGGGCGTAGCTTAGAAGGAGCCTCCTGGGCGCCTGGAAAAGGCCCTTCATATAGACCTTCATCCCGGCGATGGCGGTGTCTTTGGCGCTTGCCAGCGGCACTACCTCATCGAGAAAGCATTTATAGAAAGGCTCCGCCGGGTTTACGGGCACGAGCACGGCGTCAAAGTCAAAAGACTCAAGGCATTTTTTGATAATCAACGGGTCGTGGTGGCCGGTGACGCCGATGTATTTCACAAGGCCCTTATCCCTTGCGTGGATAAAGCCCTCGATCGCGCCTTCAGGGCCGAAAATCTTATTCACCTCGTCGTCGGTCCTCACGTCGTGTATGTACCAGAGGTCAAGGTAGTCGGTCTTCATGTTCCGGAGCGTCTCCTCAAGGTGCCCAAGGACCCCTTTTTTGTCCCTCGCGTGGGACTTGCTCGCCAGCAACACCTTATCCCTGCGCTCCTTAAGGGCGAGGCCGTAGTAGGCTTCGCTCCCAGAGTATGCCCGGGCCGATTCCATGTAGTTTATCCCAAGGTCGAGGGCGGTATTTATGAGGGCGTCGGCCTCTTTTTCCTTACCGAAGGTCCTTAATACGCCCTCGCCTCCGAGGCCGAGTATAGTAACGTCAACGCCTGTCCTTCCGAACTTTCTTTTTGGTATCGGTCTATCCATATGAGTAGTATAGCGGCCTTTCGGTCTGTTTTGTGTAAAGCTTATTTATATACCAACGGAGTGCCGAGGTAAATGCCAATCTGAGAAGCTTTCCTTGCGGAGGCTGCCAGGATGAAAGAAAGAGAGCACCCCGTAGCGTCGATGCTCAGAAGAAGGGGCTTCGAGGTACTGCTCTCAAACCCGACGGAGTACCTCTTTTTTCCGCCAGACCTTGAGAGCGCGTTCGAAGACGAGCTCTACGAGATGCTCAAGAAGTACTCCTTCAGGCTCTTCATAAGAGAGGTCATAAAGAACAGGCGCTCTTTCAGGGCCGGCGACCTCCTGAAGTACTCGACCCTTGAATGGGTGGAGCGGTATCTAAGGTTCCTCCTCGACCGCGGGGTGATAGACGAGGCCGGGGGCGGGACTTACAGGCTTAAATCAGAGGCGGTATTCAGTTTCGGGGATACACTTGAATGGTTCGTGGCAAACATCTTTGAAAGGGAGTTCTCCTCCCCCGCGCTCTGGGGGGTGAGGCTTGGCGGCGGGTCTGTCGGCGGTGATTACGACGTGGTAGCGGAGGTAGAAGGAGAGCTCGTATACGTTGAGGTGAAGTCCTCTCCGCCGAAGAACATCGAGGAGACAGAGGTCCTGGCCTTCATGTCGAGGGCGCTTGACCTTAAGCCCTCGCTCGCCATATTTCTCGAGGATACGCGCCTTCGCATGAAGGACAAGATCATGCCATTTTTCGAGAAGGTCCTTGAGGGCAGGCATATTGACAGGGTACAGGACGAGACCTTCTCTGCAGAGGGCAGGGTCTTCATAACGAACAGCGCCCCGGGGCTCGTAGCCAACCTCGCCCTGTGCCTCAAGGGGCACTTAAGGCGGCGCGGTTTCTGGGATTAGCCTCCACAAGGAGTATTCTCAGCCCTTGTCTTTCGCTTTATATCATACGCTCCCTTTGTTTAAAAAAGTTACCACCGTTTACGGATCTTAGTCAAATGCCCCGCAGCGCCCCTTCGGGCAAGACTTGCCCGTGAGGCGATTATCTGCTATCTTCGAGCGATGGAGCACATAACGCTTGCCGCCATTATCGACCAGACCCTCCTCAAGCCTGAAGCGACGCGGAGCGATATCGCGAAGTTCATAGAGAAGTCCGCCCCGTACGGCTTCGCCACCCTTTGCCTGCCGCCATGCCACGTAAAAGAAGCCTTCCGGATGCTTAAAGGAAGCCAGGCAAAGATAAGCACCGTCACAGGCTTTCCGCTCGGCTTTCAATCTGAAGGGATAAAACTCCTGGAGGCAAAAAAGGCCGTGGACGACGGCGCCGCTGAAGTCGATATGGTCATGAACATCTCTCTTTTCAGGTCCGGTGAATATGGCGCTGTCGCGGACGAGATAAGCGGGGTGGTCCATGCCCTGCCCGATACGGTCGTAAAGGTCATCATAGAGACTGGTTTCCTTACGGATGATGAAAAGATAAAGGCTCTTGAGGCTTCTGTCAGCGCGGGGGCGCAGTATGTCAAGACCTCTACCGGCTTCAATCCGGGCAAGGCGACCGTCCATGACGTCTTGCTACTCACAAAGGCTGCTGCCGGCAGGATAAAAATCAAGGCATCGGGCGGAATAAGGGGCCTTGAAGACGCGCTCAGGATGATCGAGGCCGGGGCCGGAAGGCTTGGCACAAGCGCGGGGGCTGATATAATAGAAGAGTTGACGGCGCGCGCCGGTATGTGAAGTCATGACGCGACGTATAGGGGGCGAAATGGAGCTTAAATCCATCAAGGTCGAAATACCGGAAGGGGCCAACGTCATCATCGGCCAGACCCATTTCATAAAGACCGTCGAGGACCTCTATGAGATCATAAGGACTACGGTGCCTGAGGCCAGATTCGGGGTCGCGCTCTGCGAAGCGTCTGGCCCGTGCCTTATACGGGTCGAGGGAAACGACGAGGCCATGAAAAAATCCGCCGCTGACAACGCCATCGCCATCGGCGCTGGCCACCTGTTCGTGATAATCCTCAAGGGAGCATTCCCCATAAACGTACTGAACCCGATCAAGGACTGCCAGGAGGTATGCAATATCTTCTGCGCCACCGCCAACCCGCTTCAGGTGATAGTCGCCAAGACAGACCAGGGCAAGGGTGTCGTGGGCGTAATAGACGGCTTTAGCCCTCTTATGGTGGAAAGTGAAAAGGACAGGGAAGAAAGGAAGACCTTTTTAAGGAAGATAGGGTACAAGCTTTAGCTGGCTGCCAAGGCCTAATCCCTGTGCAGCTCATAGATCTCGTCAAACTCGTCAACGGCCTTAAGGAAAGCGTCAAGCACACCCGGGTCGAAATGCTCCGGCTCGGTCCTGCCGTCACCCTGAGTGATTATCCGCACCGTCTCTTCATGGCTCATGGCATTCTTGTAGGGCCTTTTGCTCCTCAAGGCATCGTACTGGTCCACAAGCATTACGATCCTGCCTTCGAGCGGTATATCCTCCCCCTTGAGCCCTGACGGATAGCCGGTGCCGTCCCAGCGCTCGTGGTGGTTCCTTGCTATGACGGCGGCTGCCTGGATGGAAGCATAGGGAGAGTCCAGGAGCATCTTCTCGCCTATGATCGTGTGTCCCTTCATCACCTCGAACTCATCATACGTAAGCGGTCCCGGCTTAAGGAGTATGCCGTCCGGGATGCCGATCTTGCCGATGTCATGCATGGAACTTGCGAAGGTTATCGTCTCGACAAGCTCCGGCGAGGCCCCTACCGCCTCGGCGAGCCTCCCGGAGTACAGCCCTATCCTCCTGATGTGCGCCCCTGTGTCGCTGTCCCTGAACTCTGCTATGTGCGTTATCCTGTAGACCAGCTCCTTGCTTGTGTCCTTTACCATCTGAAGGGCCTGCGCAAGCTCCGAGGTCCTTCTCTTTACCTCCTCCTCAAGGCGGCGCTTGTAGCTCTTCTCCATCTGGATGAGCTTGTTGTACTTCACGGCCTTCTCGATGGCATGCAGGAGGTACTCTGGCTTATACGGCTTTATTATGAAGTCGAAGGCGCCCCTTTTGATGGCGTTTACCGCCATGTCAAGCTCCGCGTACGCGGTCATGAGGATGACAGGCACATCCCTGTCGGCTGACCTTATCTTCTCGAGAAGGTCTATGCCTGAGGTGCCCGGCATCTTTATGTCCGTCAGGACCGCGTCGGGGACAGAGGCCCTGAAACTACTAAGGGCCTCCTCGGCGTTTTTGCAGATCGTCACCTTATAGCCGTAACCGGAGAGCAGCAACGCGGTGCTGTCCAGCACGAAGGCGTTATCGTCCACGACTATTATCGAGCTCAAAGCCTCTGGCGTCATCTGTCCAAGACCTCCCTGACCTTCTTCAGCAGCTCCCCCGGGGATACCGGCTTTGATATGAAACATGCCCCTGGCTCCAAAAAGCCTTTCGCCTTCATGAGATCAGGCGCGTAACCGCTCGTGAATATCACCTTCACGTCAGGCTTGACCTTAATGATCTCGCCGTACGCCTCCTTCCCGCTTTTGCCCGGCATGACCATATCCATTATCAGAAGCCCGATCCTGGCGCTGTATTCCATGTATTTACTGACCGCTTCTTGCCCGTCAGCCGCCTCGACGACATTGTATCCGAACTCCTCGAGTATGCTCCTGTTGACGGCCCTCACCTCGTATTCGTCCTCGGCCAGCAGGATGGTCTCGCTCCCTCCCTTTATCTCGCCAGAACCCTCCGGCTCGGCCATCACGCCGCCTGATTCTGTTATCGGCAGATATATCTTAAAAGTTGAGCCGGAGCCGGGCTCGCTGTAGACATTTATATACCCACCGTGCTGCTTTATTATCCCGTAGACCACCGCCAGCCCGAGGCCTGTGCCCTTCCCGACCTCCTTGGTAGTGAAGAACGGCTCGAAGAGCCTTTTACGCGTCGATTCGTCCATGCCAAGGCCGGTGTCCGAGACAGCTACGAGCGCGTAGAGGCCAGGCTCTCCATAGCCGTGCGTGTTGACGAAGTCCTGCCCTACAGAGACCACCTCTGAGCTTATCGTGAGAAGGCCGCCTTTTGGCATCGCGTCCCTCGCGTTGGTAACGAGGTTCATGATGACCTGCTCTATCTGCGTCGAGTCGGCCTTGACCGTTATCTCGCCTTCGGCAAGCGCGGTCTTAAGCTGGATATCCTCCCTTATGAGCCTGGCCAGTAACTTCTCAATGCCCCTTATGAGGGAGTTGAGGTCGAGGGGTTGGGAGATCATCACCTGCTTTCTGCTGAAGGCCAGGAGCCCCTGGGTAAGATGCGATGCCTTCTCCGAGAGGGTTATCACGTGCTCGGAGTAGCTCTTGACGGTATCATCATCGCCACGCTTCAGTAAAAGGAGGTTGCCGTAGCCGATGATGGCGGTCAGTATGTTGTTGAAGTCGTGCGCGATGCCGCCGGCGAGCTGGCCCACGGCCTCGAGCTTCTGCGACTGCCGGAGCTGTTCCTCAAGGCGCTTGCGCTCGGTGATGTCCTCGAAAATTCCGTCGAAGCAGGCGCCTCCATCCGCGCTGAAGCCCTTTACCGCCGAGATAGCGGCCCAAATCCTTTTTCCCTTGAGGGTTGCCAGCTCGGCCTCTTCGTTCCTCACAAAACCGTATTTATTTATCTTACGGGCGATCGCGGCGCGCCTGGCGCTGTCCACAAAGAAATCCCTCGCCATGCGGCCGGTTACTTCCTCGCTCGAAGAGCCCTCGATCATGCGCACAAACGCCTTGTTCACATCGAAGAACCCGCCGTCCTCGTCCTCGGTATCCCGATAGACCCCTACCGTGATATTGTTGAGAAGGCCCTCATATCTTTGCTGCAGCTCCTGCCTGGCCGCCTCGGCGAGCTTGCGCGCCGTGATGTCCGAGAGCACGCCGTCCGCGAGCCAGACCCCGCCCTTCTCGTATGTGGAACGCGCCCTGTCGTATACCCATATCCAGCGCCCGTTCTTTGTCCTGATCCTGTACTCCTCCTCGAACTGGCGCCCTGAGCTGAAAAGCGCCTCGTTCGCGGCCTTCACCCTCCCCTGGTCATCCGGGTGGACCGAATCGAGCCATATCGATTCGTTGGCGCAGACCTCCTCGGGCGTATACCCGATGACTCTCGTGATGTTTTTGCTGATGTAGACCACCCTGCCGTCCCTGGTGGCTGTCCAGGTTACGTCAGGTATATGGGAGATCAGGGAACGGTACTTCTCCTCGCTGTCCTTAAGGAGCGTGGTCCTTGCCATTATCTCGGAGGACATCCTGTTGAAGCTCCTGGAAAGGACGCCTATCTCGTCGTTGCTATCAACGGGGACCTCTATATCGTAATTTCCGCCGGCTATCGTGGCGGATGCCCCGGAAAGCAGGCGCAGCCTCTTTATTATGTTCCTGTAAAAGACCAGGAACATGAAGACGATGACCCCTATCGAGATGACCCCACCGAAGATGGCGTCCCTCGCTATGTGGCCTACTGGCGCGAGTATCTCGGAAGAATCGACCTCGACCAGGAGCACCCATCTCATGGAGGGGAAGCACATGGACGCGCCTGCCACCTCCACCCCCCTGTAGTCCCTGTAGAAGCCGACGTGCTCCCTGCCGCTCGCCAGGCACTCTGTGACCGGCCTTGAAGTGACCTTCTGCCGAAGCAGCGCGTCCTTTATGAAGATAGACTCGGTTATCATGAGGCTATCCCTGTTCACAAGGTAGACTTCCATGGTCTTCCGTCTGCCCTTGCCCCATGTGAGCGCGCCTAATTCCCTGGTAAGCTCCCCTGTGAGCACCTCGCTTAGGCCGGAGATGTGCTGGAATATCGCCATTACGCCTATGACGCTACCGGTTTCAGGGTCCCTTATGGGCGCGGCTGAGGCCATCTCGGGATAATCCCGGTTATCCAACCGCTCATCCACCGCTGCCGCAACCTTCCCCTTTATGAGGAAGCCCTCCCCGGAGACGTCTATCCCCACTCTGGCCGGGTCTGTGGAGGCCAGCACCATGCCCTCAAGGGAGACGACGTCTATATGGTCGATGTTCTTATCCAGCGGCAGCTTGTATGCCTTGAGATATGCCGAGAGCCTCTCGACATCGCTCTTTTTCCCCTGTTTGATGCCCTTGACCTTGTCTACTATGGTGCCGCCGCTCGCGAAGTCCTGCGCCCTAATTTTGACCATCTCAAGGTAGAAGTAGACCTGCCCCTCATAGGCGTCGGCTACGACTGTAAGGTCGTCGAGAGTTTGCAGCATGAGCTCTTCCCTGTTCTCGAAATAGCCGTGGAAAAATGAGACCGATATGGGGAAGAGGATAAGGAGTACGCCGAGAAGGGCTTTCTGGAGGATGGAGAGGTTTTTGAGCTTCATATATACCGCCCGGCGCTAACTATGGGATTAAAAAGGCAGAGCCGGCCTTTGCCAAGAATGAGGATGGAGGATGGCAGATGGGAATAGTCACTCGGAGGTGCAGGTGCGTACCGGACAACTCGCCACATACGTTGAGGAGAGTTTACCCTGTATTCTGCTTAAGAATCAAGACAATTCGATGAAGGGGCCTCTCTCAGGGCCCATCGCAGGAGTAGGCTACCGATAGCTCTTCCACCCACCCATCGCCTGTTACCAGGGCGATAAGCGTTACGCAGGGCTGGATATCCAAGCGGTACTCGACCAGACCATTGTCCCTGTACGTTTCCGTAAGGCCCGGATTATCGGCCAGAAGCTTTTTCTCGGAAAGGCTTCCGAGTTCGTGGAGCTCGGAGACCATGACGAGTTTTTTTTCGGAGTCGAAGAAAAGGGAGTACATGGTCTGCCAGGGGTTATATACCGTCTTTAGCTCCGGAAGACCATCGGCAGACAGGGCAGGAAAGGCTTCTACAGGGCGTACATCGCCGTCATAAGGGCCCAGCGGAGGCTGAGGGTGCATCCTGACGGCCTCTTCGACGGTAGTCCGGCCCAGGATGAGGTCCCCGGCCTTCTCCCCGTTTGTAAGGATGGAAGGAAAGACATAAGCGGCTTCACCCCCCTTTTTAGCGGGACCCGCGATGGCATTGGAGAAAAAAAGGAAAAAAAATACAAAGACAGCTGAACCGACAGCCGAACTTCTCAAAGAGAGTCTCCTCTACTCAAGGCAGGATGGGCATTTTTTTGAAATTTAACATCATTTCGGGGCTTTTTCAATATCCTTAAGTGGTCTTCGACTCGATGATCTCCCTTACGGCTCGCCTTATCTCGCTTATGGACGCCGGCTTCTGGATGACCTTAAGGTTATTCTCTCTCAATAACCTTAGCCGCTCCGGGTCTGTGGTGGAGGTAAAAAAGACGAACCTGGGTTTAAGCCGCGGGAACCTTTCCACAGCCCTGCGGTAGAGCTCTACCCCGTCCATCACGGGCATGTCTATGTCAGCGATGATGGCGGAGAAGGTCCCCGACCCCAAAATCCTGAGGGCCTCATCCCCGTTCATTGCCGCCTCCAGCGTCCCTTCGCCCTCGAGGACCGACTTGAGGAGCTTAAGGTTCATCTCCCTGTCCTCGACGATGAGTATCCGGTCTTTCAATATCTTCGGGAACTGAATGGCCCTCTTCCAGAGCTCCTCGTATTCGGGCCTTTGCACGAGGAAAGCCTTTATCCGCTTATCGTGCCCCTCAATATCATGAGCTGCTGAAGAGAACTGCCTTGGGGAGCTCTCCTTGAGCTCGTCCATGACATAGAAGAGAAGACTATTCAGCTCTGAGAATTCGATGGAGATGATATGGTCGATAAGCTCATCCTTTGAAAGCCCCCTGCCGGCAAGCTTTTCAGACAGCTCATTGAAGGGCTTTTCTACCTTCCGCCTGGTCTCCGGGTCAATGGATATGAATGAGCCGTCCTGCTGGCCCCGGATGGACTCTCCAGCCGTAACCAACAGCTCGTGGTGCAGCCCTTCATCGATCGAGAGCTGCCGCAAAAGTTCCGAGAGGTCCAAGTCGTCATGAAATACGCGCGCGGCATCGGCGTAAAGCCTTTGCGCCGATGCCTCTACCCTGGAAAGCCAGCCTATGATCTCATTGAGGGTTTTCATCGCGAACATATTCCAAACAGAATATAGCAGAACTTTCATCGATGACAATCAGGGGGAATGCGGGGCGAGGCGGCAAGGTTTAATGGATGCAAAACTGTCCAGCCCGGAAGGGGCCGGACATACAGGGAGGTGAGCGGCGATACGGCTAAATGTCGCCGCTTTTTCTGGCCTTTCGGACCACATAAACGGCTGTGGCCATAAGGCTCGACCAAAACAGAAAACCGAGGCCTATCATGGCGAACATGCTATAGTCGGGCCTGTAGGTCCCTGTCCTGGGGTCGTAGGTATAGCATATGGACTTCAAAAAGCCGATGAGCCCTGATGGCGCCGCGCCATAGGAGGGGCTCTCAAGGTCCCTGGACTGTGCGACGGCGTCAAGAAGGGCCGTACGGTCTATCTCTGTGCCGTAGATGCGCTTGAAGACCCTGCCGTCCGGCCCGATGACAACGGCCATGTTCGGATGGTCAAAGCCTGAATCGGACTTTGTATAGGCGAACCCAGCCTCCTTTATGAGCTTCTCCATCGCCTCCCTGTCTGAGGAGGCGAACCTCCAGGAGCTGAAGTCATCCGTGAACTGGCGGCCGTAGTTGCCAAGGGCTTCAGGGGTATCCCTCTCCGTATCAAAGCCTATGGTAACAGATGTGAAGCCAGTGCCGAAATCAGAGCCTGGGGATGCAAAAATGCCCTTGAGGCTCGCTGTGAGCGTGCCGCATGTATGGACGCAGGAGGTATATATGAAACTTACGACCAGCGGCTTGCCATAAAGGGAGCTCAAGGCGAACCTCCTGCCGCCCTGGTCGATAAGCTTGACGTCGGCCAGCTTCCCCCCCGGAGGGACCTCGGCTGAGGCGCTTCCCAGGGGGGCGAAAAAGACGATCATCGCGAATATGACGGATAGAAAGGTCCTCATAATGGCTATCTACCCCACTCCGACTTCCAGGAACACACCGGCGAAAAGTATCGCCAGATAGGCCATCGAGACCTTGAAGTTCTTCCAGGCTATCTCCTTCGTGGTATTTCTGACCAATCTCGCGTTCCAGTAGAGAAAATAAGCGCCAGCGGCTGTGGCCGCGACCGCATACAGGACGCCGAAGTAACCGAGGAAGACCGGCAGGAGGGAGGAGCCGACAAGCAGGACGGTATTGATCGCGATATAGACGGCGGCCTTCCTGTCGCCGACCACATTGGGGAGCATGGGCACACCGGCCCTCTCATAGTCATCCCTGTGCACAATGGCGAAGCTCCAGAAATGCGAAGGCGTCCAGAAGAACATCACTACCGAGAGCATTACGGCGGTGGCGCAAAACTCCGGCTCGGCAGAGGCGCCGCCGGCGAGCACCGCGAAGCTTCCGGCAAGTCCGCCGACGATGATATTGAGCCAGCTACGGCGTTTGAGCCACACAGTATATACGATAGCGTAGACGAAAGCGCCCAGGAAGAGGTGGAGCGCCACCATGTAATTTAGCTCAAGAAGAGAGATCGCAACCGACAACCCGAGGAGCACAGCCGCGGCGATAGGGGCTGCGGCGGGCGGGCAATTTGAGGCCAGGGGCCTGCCCCTGGTCCTCTTCATCACCGAGTCTATGTCCCTGTCAAAGTAATGGTTGAGCGCGCTGGCGGCTGCCGCCGCGGCCATGGTGGCCAGGACGAGGAAAGCGAACTTCCCTGCCGTCAATCCGTACGGAGCTGCGGCAAGCCCTACGACCGCGCTCAGGGTAATAAGCCAGCATATCCTGAGCTTGAAAAGCGGCAGGTACTTGGCTATCCCGTGCATGGCCTCCTCCTTTTCTGTTTAAGGTTCATGGCTTTCTTGAACGCCTGCACCTTTCGTATATGGGACAGCCGCCCGGCCCCGGCTTGCAGGCCGGGCATGTCCCGGCATCATCGCTTGCTTCCCCTGAAGGCCCCTTTAGGCCGTCATCCGTCCCCAATTGGTCCATACGTCCTTTCGCTATTTGCCGTACCCGTAAGGGTCCCACTTCTCAGGGATCTTCAGCTCTCCGCCCCAGTTGCCGGGAGGCGGCGGCGAAGAGGCATGCGTCCACTCGAGCGAACGCGAGCCCCAGGGGTTCTGCGGGGCCTTCTTGCCCCATATAGCCCCGTGTATCCAGGAGATGAGCACCACTACCGCCCCGAGGAATATTATGTACGATCCCCACGTGGCCCACTGCTGCAACGGCTCTATCTCAGGGAACTGCTGATAGTCGTAGTAGCGCCTCGGCATGCCCATGACGCCCATTATCATCGTCAGCATGAAGGTTATGTTCACCCCTACGAAGAAAAGGAGGAAGCCGAGCTTGCCGAGTGTCTCGTTGTACATCTTGCCGGTCATCTTGGGGAAGGCATAATACGTCCCCCCGATGATAGCCGTTGTCACCGAGACGGCCATAACGTAGTGGAAGTGGCCAGGCATCCAGTAGGTGTCGGTAAGGTGGATGTAGATAGCCGACATGGCGTTGGGTATGCCGGTCAGTCCCCCTATGAGGAAGAGGAAGAGAAAGCCGACCGCGTACCACATGGGGGTCTGGTACAGGATGGAGCCCTTATAAAGGGTCCCGACCAGAGCTATCATAAGGAGCCCGACCGGGACGCTTATGATGAGCGTGGTGAAGACCTGTATGAGGACAAGCCAGTCAGGCACGCCGGCGGTGTAGAGGTGATGCACCCAGACTATGCCGGAGAGCGCCACGACGCCGAGGACACCATAATAGATGGTCTTCTTGAAGTTGAATATCGCGTTCCTGGAGAATGTCGCCACTATCTCGTAGATCATCCCTATGGCGGGCAGGAATATGACGTAGACCGCCGGGTGCGAGTAGAACCAGAAGAGGTTCTCGTATATGAGCGCGCTCCCGCCTGCCGCCGCGTCGAAGAAGTGGGTGCCCACGTACTTGTCGAAAGAGAGCATGGTCACGGCCACGCCGAGGATCGGGACGAATATGAGCTGGATTATGAAGGCCGCGAGCGTGCACCAGACAAACATGTTGAGCTTGCCCCAGGTCACCCCGGGCGCCCTCATGTGGATTATCGTGGTAAGGAAGTTCACGCCGCCCACGATCGATGAGAAGCCGATGAGAAGCACTGTAAAGGTATAGAATGCCGTGTTGCCGCCCGTTACGATAGAATACGGCGGATAGCCGGTCCACATGATGTCCGGAGGGTCGGGGATCACGAACGTAAGGAGCGCGAGCACGACACCCATGAGGAAGAGCCAGAAGCTAAAGGCGTTGAGCCTCGGGAAGGCCACGTCCTTGGCGCCTATCATGAGTGGCACGTAGAAGTTCGCGAAGAACCCGGTAAGCGCCGGTATCTGGAAGCCGAGTATCATAGCGGCCCCGTGGAAGTAGAGCCATACGTTATAGCTGCCAGGGTTATCTGTCACCGTCGGCCCGAGGCTCGCCAGCTCCGTCCTCATGAGCATGGCCATGAGCCCTGCCACGAAGAAGGCGGCGAACGAGCCGATCAGGTACAGGACCGCGACCCTCTTGTGGTCGGTCGTGAAGACCCATTCCTTGAGGCTGAACTTCGAGTGCGCCCCGACGGAGGCATGTACTGGTTCAGCGACTGTTGAGCTCATTATGCTTCACCTCCTGTGCTTTCTGCTTTTTTCGGCTTGTTTTCCTCAACCCATTTCCGGAACTCGGCCTCTGGCATCACGATGACCTTGCCGTACATGCCCGAGTGCATGGTGCCGCAGTACTCGGCGCAGGTCAAGACGTGCTCGCCTATCCCTTTCGCGTTGAACCAGAGATGGGTCTGCGAACCCGGCACCATGTCCCATTTGACCTTGTAGTCGGGCACGAAGAAGGCGTGCACGACGTCCCTGCTGGTGAGGTTCACCTTTATGGCCTTGCCCTCCGGGACCCTGAGCTCGTTGGTGGCGGTGATGCCTTCGGGGTAGGTTATATCAAATCCCCACATATACCCCTCGACCGCTACCTCGTAGGATTCAGCGGGAGGGGTCCTCATCTTCTGCCACTGCTCGAAGTTCTTGGCGGCCAGGAATATGTCATCTGCAATGAAGAGGAAGGCCGGTATGAATATCCAGCCCGCGGCGGCGAGCTGAGAGAGCTTAACTCCCTTGCCCTCCTCATCGCTGTTCTTCCTCCTGTACTTCACGAGAAGATAGATTATGACAATGGCGAATAAGCCGCCTATCAAGCCGATGTCCCACATCATCTCATTCCAGAGGTGCCACCAGCCTTCGGTGATGTCAGGAACCGCTCCAGCCACCGCCGCAGCTTCCCCGGCCGCTTCCTTGGCCATGGAGGCCGCGGGCGCGAGGAGAGCGGGGACTGTCAGCAGCCATTTGATCTTTTTCATCATTCCCTCTCCTTTCATTTTTGTCCTGCGGCCTACCAGAAATAGACCTGCGACACGACAAAGAACCATACTATGTCGACGAAGTGCCAGTACATGGAAGCCGCGCTCACGAACGTCTTGTTGATCTTCCCGGCAAGGGCCGGCAGAAGGACGGCTACGAATATTCCAAGGCCGACCATCACGTGCGAGCCGTGGAAACCGGTAATGGAGAAGAAGGAGGTCGAGAAGATGTTGGTATCGAACTTGAAGCCCTCATGATAGAGCTCTGTCCATTCAAACGCCGACATCCCGAGGAAGCCCAACCCCAAGACCATCGTGGTAACGAGCCAGAAGATGAAGCTGCTCCTGTTGTAGTGCTCCGGCTCCACGTACTTCTCCGCCATATGGATCGTGAAGCTCGACGAGACCAGTATGACTGTCATTATGATAGGCACTATCGTAGATATCTCCGGCGTGCCGGCTGGCGGCCAGAAAGGCGCCGTAAGCCTTGTTGCCCAGTATGCCGCGAAAAAACCCACGAAAAGCAGCGCCTCAGCGACTATGAAGAACGGCATCGCCCAGATGCTTAGACCTTCGCTGATGCCATGCTCGTCCGCGATCCCCTCTCTTACCCAGCCAGCTATCGACAACAGGACCAGCGGGGCGCCGATCCCAAGACAGATGGTCGCGTAAAGCGGCTTCTGGTAAACGAAATAGAAGCCGAAGGAGAGCGGGATCAGGAACAATATGCCCACGCTGACCAGCATGGGCCATATGCTCGTGTGCCAACCCAACTCATGTGCATGCCCGTGCCCGTTCATTCATTCCACCTCCTGAATTTATTTGGATAATTCGGGTCTGTTTAGTCCACTTTTATTGCCAAAAAAAAGCATTATCCCGCCTATATTCTCTGAGGACAGCACCTCCGCCACGCTCTTCGCGCATCTTTTCAAGACCCCGTAGAGCTGGCAGCCGGGTGAGTCCGGGCATTCTTCCTCCTTTCTAATGCATCTTGCTTCGACCGGGCCGTCTATAGCCTCGACCACATCAAGGAGCGTTATCATCCTCGGCGCCCTGGAGAGCATGAATCCGCCGTCCCTGCCCCTTGTAGAGGATATTATCCCCCTTGACGCGAGAGTCCGGAATATCTTCGCGAGATACTGCTTGGATATACCGGTGGCCCTGGATATCTCCTCGACGCCTGTGAAATCATCAGTTTTTGAGGCGATGTACACGAGGCCGGCAATCGCGTACTCGGAACCCTTGCTCAACGTGAACAAAGAGAGCTCCCTTGTGGTGGTTCGCCTGCCGGATGGCCCCGGCCGATGGAACCTGGTTTCTGTACAGATTTACACTCGTATTAATAGCAATGAACGTGCCATGACGGATGGGTTTGATTTTCAAGGCTTTTTATTTGGATTTTTTAAGCGCCAGACAAAAGGTGCGGCAGAATGGCAGTATAAGGCAGGCTGTTGATTCACAAAAAAACGTTAAAAAACAGATAATTGAGCTTAAAATGAGCATTCATGCCGCATGCGGCATGAATTCACATAAATAGAAGCTATATAGAGCTCTCTTCTTCTCCGTCGGGAGAAACTTTTGTCGCGTCCAAAAGGGGGATCAGCAGGTCTACCCTCGTCTGTCCCGGAACGCTTTCTACCCGTATCTCGCCCTTCAGGTCCCTCATGATGCCGTAGCTCACGGAAAGGCCAAGGCCGGTGCCCTTGCCAACCGATTTCGTCGTAAAAAATGGCTCGAAGACCCTCTTCAAAAGCTCCTTCGGTATGCCGGGGCCGTTGTCGGCCACGCTCACCTTTACGAAGCCTGACGCCGCGGATGTGGAGACCTCTACGGCTCCGCCGCCGCTCTCCTCGGCCGCCTCGATGGCGTTTTTGATGACGTTGAAGAGCACCTGCCTGAAACGGTCAGGGTCGGTAAGGACGACAGGCAGCCCGGGGTCGAGCGACTCCCTTAGCTCCACAGGCCCTCCGTGCCTGCCCTTCTTCACGAACTCCAACGTCCTGGAGACCAGGGAATTCATGTCAGTCGGAACGGTGCGGGAGGCCCCGCCGCTTGAGAAACCGAGGAGGTCGTTTATGATGCCCTTGCACCTGTTTATCTCGCCCTTCATGTCGGAGAGGTACTCGCGGAGCATCTCCTTCGGCACTCTCTCCTGAGGCATCTCTATCGCGCGCTCAAGCTCGGCGGATATTATTGAGATGGTCCCGAGCGGGGTGTTGAGCTCATGGGCTATACCTGCCGCGAACTGGCCTATGGCGGCCATCTTCTCGATCTTTTCCATCAGCTCTTCCTGCTCTATCTTTATAAGGCGCTTGCCTGTCACGTCCATTACTATCTCCAGGACGCTCCCTGGCACTCCGCCCTCCCCGAGTACGGGTATGGCTATTACCTCAAGGCTTTTCTGCGTGCCATTTTTTTCAAGGGAGAACTCGTAATGGGCCGGCGTGCTCAAGTCGATGGCCCTGCCTGTCGGACAGATCTTGCAGAACTCCTGGCCGTAGCTGGCTATCCTGTAACAGGCCCTTCTCTGCCCGATGTCAGGGCCGAACCAGCCTCTGGCCTTCAGGTTCATCCATTGTATCCTGTGGCGGCAATCTATGAAGACGACAGCCGCGTCCAGGTTATCAAGCGCCTCTTCTATCTGCATCTTTTCCCGGTAATTCCTTAATGTGATTATACTCTGAACGGCAGCCGCTTCACAAGCTGTGTTACATGCCGGCCAGGGTTTACGCCGGGGCGCGGAATTGGTATAGACTTAAATATGGGAATGAAAGGAGGACCGGTATGGCATACCTTTTTATATACCACGAGGTGGCTGATTTCAAGAGATGGAAACCTGTATACGACGAGCATGAGCCCGCCAGGCGCAAGGCCGGCCTCAAGGAGGTCCTGCTCCTCCAGGGAACTGACAACCCCAGGGAGGTCGTGCTCCTTTTCGAGACCGGGGACATAAGGAAAGCCCGCGATTTTCTGGCGTCCGACGACCTCAAAGATGCCATGCGGCGGGCCGGGGTCACCGGGAAGCCGGATATCCGCTTCCTGGAAAAACCAGCGCTCCGCAAGGCGGCATAAGGGGACCTGAAAAGCATCAAATAAAAGAGGGGTTGCGAAAGAGCGACCCCTCTCTTTTATTTTTTGGGTAAGCGCTTGAGCCTGGCTATCATTTGGCTGGCTCTCGTCTTGTCAAGGCTCCCGGCTTTCGAGCTTTCGATGAACTCTTTATAATGCCCTATCGCCTCATCGTTGGCCCCCTTCGCCATCAAGGCATCAGCGACCCTTAAATGCGCCTCGGTATCGAATGGGTCGATCCTCAATACCACCTTGAACTCCCTTATAGCCTCGTCCATCTTCCCCGAGGCGTAATAGGCCCTGCCCAGGACAAAATGGGAGTCAGCGTTGCCTGGATTGAGGTCAACGGCCACCCTGGATTCTTCAGCCGCCCTGCCGAAGTCGCCCTTTAAAAGATAGAGGGCCCCGAGGTTGTTGTGGGCCTCGGCATAGTCCGGTTTAAGCTCGACGGCCTTCAGATACTCTTTCTCAGCCATATCGAGCCTTCCCGCCAGGTAATGGACGTTTCCGAGGTTATTGCGCCCCACTACATAGCCAGGGTCGGCCTTGAGCGCGGCCATATAAGCCTGCCCGGCCTTATCGAGCATGCGGGCTGTGAAATAGATATTCCCGATGCTGTTGTAGGCCTCCGCGTGGCCAGGGTCGAGCCTTATGACCTCGATGAACTGCTCGATCGCCTCCTCATTCCTTGAACGGGCGCTCAAAACCAGCCCCAGGTTATAGCGGGCGATATTATCAGCGGGGTCTATCCTCAACGCGGCCGTGTACTCCTGTATAGCGGGGTCTGCCAGGTTGTTACTTATGAAGAGGTTCCCCAGGTTGGTATGCGGCTCCGCGTAATCAGGGTCAAGCTCGATGGCCTTTCTATATTCCCGGACGGCGTCGTCCCCGCGCCCGGCGTCCCTGTAGATCTTGCCGAGGTCGAAATGTACGGTAGCCCTCCCGGGGCTCTTGCCGACTATATCCTGGTATAGCGACAACGGGTCCTTCCAGACGAGGTTCCTCGCGTATGTAGCCGCGCCAAGGGAGGCGGTGATGACGATAACGGCAAGAGTAGCCGCGTGCCTTGCCCTGCCCCATCCCTTTCGGCGAGCATATTCAAAGATGAACAACAGGGATCCGGAAGCTGCCGCCGATGCCCCGGCAAGCGGGAGATAGAGCCTGTGCTCGAATATGACGTCCCTTATCGGCACAACGGAAGATTCGACCGAAAGGGCCATGAAGAACCAGAGTACGCCTGCGGAAGCCAGAAGCCCGTAAGGGTTTCTATGCTTACGCGAACGGAAAAAGAGATAGAGCGCTGAAAAAAAGATGGCTGCAAGGAAGACGAACGAGGCGGCCACCATGGGCTCAAAGAAGCCCTTTGAAAGCCTGAAGTCATAGAGGAGGTTCTGGTCTATCGGCAAAAAGAGAAGCCTTATGTACGTTGATACGACCCTGAACTGGGTCATGAGGTAGTCGTATCTTGAAAGGGTAAGAAGCTCGTCCAGCTGCGCCAGCCGTATCTTCTCGTCTATGCCGGACCCGGCTGCCGGGGCGAGCATCTCAAGCGGTATCACCAGGGCGGCAAGCACGAACGGAGCGAGCCTTAAAAGCCTCGCCCTGAGCCTCTCCTGCGAGTTAAAGAAGGCGAAATCATAAAGGACTATCACAAACGGAAGGGTAAAGCTAATCTCCTTTGTCTTCTGCGCGGCAACGGCGCTGACTACAGAGAGAGCGAATATCGACAGGCTCTTCCATGAACGCGAGGCTGAAAGGCGCCATCTTATGAACGTAACGAGCGAAAGGAGATAGAAAAAGGCCGCGAGCGAGGCGAACCTCTGGGTCACGTAGGTCACAGCCTCTGTCTGCACCGGGTGAAGGGCGAACAGGAGCGCGGATAAAGCCCCGGCGTAAAACGCGAGCCCCCCGCGTCCCCCAGTCGCATCGGACATAAGGGGTGTCCTGAAGGTCAACGAGACCAGCGCGAATACCAGGACAGAATTTATCGCGTGGACTATCACGTTCACAAGGTGATAGCCGAAGGGGTCGAAGCCGCCGAGGCTGAAGTTCAGGGCAAAGGAAAGGTAGGCTATATATCTCGTCCCCGCGGGGGGCCAGAAGGCGGAGAGGCTTCTTATCTCGTCGTTTTCCAGGATGTACATCCTGTCGTCCAAAACGAACGGTGAACGAAGGACCTGAGAGTAGACCAGGAGGATCGCGGCAAAGAGCAGCAGTACCAACGCCGGGGTCCTGTATTTTTTGTACGATCCCTTCATCTCTGGTCGAATGCTTCTTGTCCTGCAAGATGGCGATTTTATCGCGTCATTATATACCTTTGAATTTGTATTTCACAATGGATATTTGTTCTAAAGGCGCAAGAGCGGACAGGACAAGACGGCGACAGCGAAAAACGAAACTCATTCAGGCTGCCAAATTACTTCTTGAGCTTGAACCCTATGCTCACCTCCATCCTGCCTGTCTGGCCAGGGGGCCCGTCATTGAACGGCGCGGCCCTCTCGATCGCCTCGCAGGCGGCCTTATTGAGGACATCGCATTTGCAGGGCTTGACCACTTTAACGTCAGCTACGGACCCGTCTGTCTTTATCCTGAAGCTCACGAGCACCTCTCCCTCGTAGCCACGCTCTCTTGCCCACCTCGGGTAGAGCTTCGCCCTGTCTATCTTTCGTATCACATAGCCGCCGAATGCCGCGCCGTCTGCTTCAGCAGGAGTCTCTACAACGGCCGCGGGGGCCGTGGCCTCTGTTTTTATAGCGGCCTGCGGCTTCGCGCCTTCAACGGGCAAGGGCGGAGCCGCTACAGGCGCCCTCGCGACAGGCTCGACAGCGGCATCCATACCGGCCCTGGGCACTTCCGCTTGAGGCTCCATTTGCGCCTTGACCGGCTCCACCCTTCTCCGCGCCTCTTTTTCTTTTTCGATCGTCTCCCCAACGAGTTCTATCTGCGTATAGGCGTATGGCTGATTGACACCTTTTGGGAAAAGGCCACCGAGCGCGGCCAGGAGGATGACATGCGCGATTGCTGAGAACGCGAGCGTTGTATTAAGCTTTACCGCCATTTCAGCTGCCTATCTTCCTATTACGAATATCGTCTTAAAGTTTCTCATGTCCTGCTTTTGCCAGGCGACGAGCACCTCGCCCTTGCCGTTTACAGATATCACGGGGCTGCCTGCTTTTCTGGCGTCGCTATTGAGCTTAAGTCTGAAAGCCTTCCCGCTCTCGCGAGACTCGAAGATAATGTCGCTTGCCACAGGTGTCGTCTCCTGCCATGCCAGCAGCAGCTCCTCTCCCCTCAAGGCCGATGTCACGTTATCAGGGAAACCTTTTTTATGAGCTATCCTTTCCTTCGTGAAGCTCTTTCCCCCATCGGCTGATGCGGCAAGGAATATCCCAGGCTCCCCGTCTATCTCGGCATACCACGAAACGAAGAGCCCGCCTCTGCCATCGGCCATGACAGACGGCCCCCTGTGAGGGCATCCGGCTATTTCCCATCTGTCGTTCCCGACGATTGCCGGGGCGCCAAAGGCCGCGCCTTTTCCGGATGATACGACGACCTCTCTTACATCGCCTGGAAAGGTCTTCCGCCAGGCAACTACGACCGAGCCATCACTGCCTGTGGCGAGCGCTGTCCTGCAGCATGGGCAGGAACCGTAATCGACAGGGGTATTAGCCGCGAAGCTCCTGCCGCCGTCCCTGGATACCGCGATAAAAGTAGCTGGCCCCTTCGCCTCCTTCTCCCTGCCGTCGAGCCATGCGGCATATACAGCGCCGTCAGGGGCGATGGCGATAGAGGCGAAGCCGGCTGACGCGGGGACCTTGTTGTCATTTACCCTGGCCGAAGGCCAGAAGCTCCTTCCGCCATCCGTAGACCTCGCGACCATCAGGTCAGAGGCAAAAGGTCCTCCGCTTCTTTTTGAGCTCCACGCGAGGTAGATCTCTCCCTTTGGGCCAAGCGCCATGGCCGGGGGCTCATGTGCTGACAACGGCGCGTCTTCCGCCCCGTTCACCTTCACTTCAGGGGAAAATCTCTTTCCATAATCGCCGGAGGCGATGAGATAGACCGAGATCCCTTCCTTTTCCTCCTCCGTCCACGCCACATAGAGCATGCCGTCATCTCCCAACAGAGCCGCCGGCGGAGAGACCGACTTTGAACGGTGGTCTATGACGGCCTGCGGGCCGAAAGATACGCCCCCCCGGGCTGCGGGAGGCAAAGAGACAAAGAAGAGCAATGCGAATAACGCTAAAGTATACTTTTTCATGGCCATCCCTATTCCCCCTTCCACCTGTAGACCAGCCCGGCGAATAACGACTGAGGTGTCCCCGGCGTATAGAGCGCTTCGCCGGAAGAGCTCTTTGCCGCCTTTTCAGCGTAATGCCTGTCAAGGAGGTTAGTGGCCTTGAGATAGACTTCCCACTGAGGTGTCAGGTAATACGAGGTCCTTAAGTTCACCAGGTCGTGCCCGCCATACTTTTCGGTATTGGCGTCGTCGAGCCAGTAGCTCCCGAGATGGACCCATTCGATCTCAGCAGCGCCCCCGTTGAGGAACGCCGGGGTGAAATCGACCCTTACGCTCAGGTTATGCCTCGGGGCCACGGGCATCTCTTTGCCGCTGAAATCAGTACTCCCTGATACCCGCCATTCGTCATACTCGTGCATGGAATAAGAGTAGCTTACGCCAAGACCGACCCTGTCGACCGGCTTCACTTCAAGGCCGACCTCTATCCCCTTGTGCACGGTCTTCCCGGCGTTGAGCCTCTGGCTGTCCCCCGGCGCTGCATTGAAGGTCACGATATCGTCCTTCTTCTCCATGTAATAGACTGATGTCTCGAAGCGCGCCTTTTCGCCAAGAGCGCCCTTCAAGCCCGTCTCGTAGCTGTAGACCTTTACCGGGTCGAGGTCGACCGCTGTAGCAGCGGTGCCCCCGGCCCTGAAGATATCCCCTGTTGAGGGTATCCTGAAGCCCTGGTTATAGGAGGCGAAGAGGCTTACCTTATCGGTCAGCTCGTATGTGGCCCCTGCCTTTGGGGAGAGCCTCGACCACGACCTGTAGGTCGATCCGGGCCTGTTCAGGCTTGTGGTGAGGTTGTTCGTGTAGTCATAGGCAAGGTCGTCATAGCGCGCGCCAAGGGTGAGGCGGAGCTTCTCCGCGGGAGAGAGCTCTATCTGCGTATACGGAGAGATGCCGATAAACGTCGCGTCGAAATCGTAGTTATTCGCATCCGACGTAGCATAGCTATAGCCCGTATACTTGAGCGTGGAAGTATCCCTCGTTATGTCGAGCCGCCTCTCTTCGTACTGGCCGGGGCTGTAGTCGAGGTCTACCCCGATTATAAACCGGGTCCTCATCGGCGCGAAATCCCTCCTGTACTTGGCAAGAAGGCCAAGGGAGTAAAAATCAGTCGTAGACTCATAGCCCATGTAGACTGAAGGGTCTGCCCCGGACTTGAAGATGGCCCACTCGGGAAGCAGTTCCATCCTGTTCTTTCTAAAGTACGGGATGACGCTTACGAGTGCGTTATCTCCGATCTCATGTTCGAGGTCGGTCGACAGCCTGAACGAATCGACGTTCCTGTAGTCGAAGGTCTGGTAGTTGTACCAGGGCCTGTCGTCATAGTCGGCCCTGGAAAGGGGCGCGCCTCCGCTCGTCTCCTGCTCTATCCCGGAGTACGAGAGTATCGTCTTCAAGCTCGTCGCATAGGTGCTCACATGGTCCCATCGAAGAGTCGCGCTCTGGCGGTCGTAGAGCTTTCTTTCGCGCCATCCCCCTGAATGGGTAACGTTGAGGTCGAGCCTGTACCCATTATCTCCGATGGTGTTGCCGCCGCTGGCGAGGAGCCTCACCCAGTCGTATGAGCCTATCTCGGGGTTAAGCTCGACCTCAGGCGTAAGCGGGGCGGGCCTGGTCATGATGTTTATCGTGCCGCCGATGGAGTCGCTCCCGTAAAGGGCCGTTCCAGTGCCCTTTATCACCTCTATCCTGCCGGCCCCGGGGACGTTGACCTCATAAAGGGCGTTATGGTTGAAAAAGCCGGTCGACCTTATCGGCACGCCATCCTCGAGGAAGAGATATACCGGGCTTGTCGTAAGGGGCTGGCGTATGGAGGTGGTGTGCCCCTCGCCGCCTGTGGAGCTGACCCAGACGCCAGGGACCCTGTTCATCACCTCGGCCGGGTGGGTGGGCCTCACCCTCTGTATCTCATCTCCTTTTATGGCGCCTGTGGCCGCGGGTATCTCTTTGGCGGGTTCGGCCTCCCTTGTGCCGGTTACGGTTACCTCGCCTATATACTCAGCCTCTTCGGCAAAGGCGCTTTGAAAGATGGGCATGAGGGCCGCAAGGGCCGCGCACAAGCCGGTCTTACTGATAAAGATCCAATTCCTGTACTGCATGGAAGATATCTCCTTGTCTCATTCATTCAGAAGCTTCTCGAAGAACCTTTTTGAAGGACCGCTGTCCCATTCCCTCGGGCCGACTATCCTGCCCTTTATCTTTCCGTCCCTCCCTATTATGTAGCTCGTGGGAAAGACCGTAGCGCCGTACGCCGCCGAGACATCTCCCGCTGGGTCAAGCAGCACGGGGAAGGTGACTTCGTGCATCCTGCACACCTCGCCCACCCTGTGCATGCCGCCCTTGTCTCCTGCTATGGAGACTATGGCAAGCCCACTGGGGCCGAGCTCTTTCCATAGCGCCTCGAGGGCCGGCATCTCTTCAAGGCATGGCTCGCACCACGTCGCCCAGAAGTTAAGGAGCGTTACATTGCCTTTGAAATCAGCAAGGCGCCAGGCCTTTCCGTCAACGCCGGGAAGGGTAAAGTCCGGCGGCAGGGTAAGGCCCCTGGACTGGACTACGCCCATACCGGCATTGTCCTTGCAGTGGGCCGGCATGGCAAAGAGAAATAGCGCAATGACCGCCAATAGAAGCGGCCTCGCGGCTCGACAGCGCATAAAAGACCTCCTTCAGGCCGCAGACGCAATAGCGCTTAATGTTTATTTAAGAGATTTAGCCAGGATGCGGAAAAAATCCAAAACATGTCATTCTGATGGAGCGGCAGCGACCGAAGAATCTCGCGCACCGATTTTCAGGCGAGATTCTTCGCATTCGCTCAGAATGACCGTCAAGTGAGTTTTTTCAGCAGCCTGTCAGGTGAACCGGACTTTAATTGGAAGCTGGCGGCCTGTCTGTGAGGCCTTGTGGAGGGTCTGTATAAACGGTGCTTTGCGAGCAGATATTGGCGCTGCCGCAATCGACGAGACGAACACCGCCCATTGACGTAAGGTAATCAGTTTCGGATATCGTGGAGGAGACCCCCGAGGCGCCTTCATCTTCGCAGGATATGACGCAGCATGGGCTGTGGTCACTATCGGACGAGCTGTTCTCATCTTCCACGTTCGAGACATGGCAGATAAGGCCATTGCCGCCGTCGCCGTCCGCGTGATGGCCATGGCCTGCGCCATGTTTATTACCGTGCATGGGGCAAGCGTCGCCATGGGTGCATTCATGGACAGGGCCGACCGAGCAGGACCCGGCAGAAGCCTTCACAAGCTGGCTGAATATGGGAGAGAGCATGAGCAAGACTAAGATTAAGGAAAGGTACCTGGTCATATCCACAAGGATTTTTAACGTTAAACCGTGAGGAGCAATGATATCCGCAGATGCCGGAGATCAGGTCATGTTCACAGAATATCATTTTTTTCCGCTTGAGGCAAGCAGGGGTTAAACTGGATAAAAAGCGCAAGAGAAAAACCCGCAGGTTAAAATCATCGGCTTATCATCTTTTTTATCCCGAGAACGCCCTTAAGGCGTCCTTCTATTATGAACTCCACGGTGGTCGACACGATGTAAAGCGCGGCGGCTATTCCTTCCTCACATAGACCTTCAAGCGCTCCGATTCGGTCGCTGCTATCGGGGTGCGGTAGAGGTGCCTGATACCCTCGTAGTGCAGGTCCGGGATGTTATTTACCGGATGGTCCCTGACCTGCAAGGCGACCTTCTCGTACTCGGCCTTTTGCATGAAGTAATTGAACGCGTCGACATACGGGAAGCCGGCCCAGGAACGCCTGTGGATTATAACGTCTGGCACCTCTTTCATGTCCTCCCGGATAGTGTTAAATCTATACCCGACCACTACCTTGCTTCCAAGGTAATACATCAAGGAGGCCTCTTCGTAGTTTGTGGCTATGACGAGCCCCTCCGTATTCTCATAATTCTCCTTTACGTAAGAGACTATCGCGTCGACGGGACCGCTATATTGATGGGTAAGCTCGTAGATATGCCCTGAGAGGTCTTTCATCTTATTGAGGCCGTTGATGAAGAGAAGGGCTGCGGCCGCGGATACGAATACTGCCTGCCGTCTCTTTCGGGCGGCTTCCGCCCCCCTGCCCAGGAGAGCGAATATCGAGAAGGCGTCCAGGAGCAAAATGATGGGCAGGACAGGCAACAGGACTATGAAGTAGTGCGTGGACATGATCAACGGATTTACCGCTGTAACAAGGACATGGACTATAAAAAAGAGGGTCAGAAGGTTAGAGACACGGACCTTTTCGGCAGCGGCGCCAAAGGGCCCGGCCCCTGAAAGGCGGTCCCGGACGATAAGGCAGGCAAGGACCCCCTTCATAAAAAGGGCCAGATAGAGGAACTCGTACTGCGCGAAATAATGAATTATATTGGCGATGTTTCTGATGTATTGTCCTGGGCCGAAATTATCCGTGGACGCAACGCTTACGACTTCCATCGTCCTGAAGAAAACGATAGGCGGGACGACGGTCAGAACCGACGCGAAGATCGGGATGAAGGGCTTGAGATCGCGTATGCCTGGAAGAGTAAAGGCCTTGCCTGACCCTTTTAGCGGCCACATACGCTTTACGAGCGCCAGTGATTCACAAAGCCCGATAAAGCCTATCAATACGAAATAGGTCGGGTAAAACGCGTTGTATATGAGAAAGAGCGCGGCTACGGAGACCGCGGCGTAAAGACCGAAGCTCAACCGGCCCAGCAGCCTGTGGTTTATGAAAAAATAGAGCACGATGGCGGATAAAAGTATTACAGGCGAATAATAACGGGCCTCCCTCAGGTGCAGCGCCAGTGAGACAGACAAAAGGGCGAAGAGGGCGAAGAGCGAGTAGAAAAGGAGCTTCCCCGGCCGCCTCTTTTCAAAGAGGCCTCCCGCCAAAGCAGCCATAACGATCATCCCAACGAGACCCGTAAGAGCGAAAGGCGCCCTGAAAAGGAACGTCCTGGCATAGATGTCTTCCGCCTTCTGAGCGAGCCACGCGCCCGGGACAGCCCAGTAGTAGCACAGGAGCGGGTCGGCGGTGAACATGTCGTGTTCGTTGACCCCAAGGCGCATGTCGACAGGATGGACATATAGCACGTTCTTGCCGTCATGGACCTTCGGGTAGCCGTACTCCAGCACACGGGTGGCGAACATGGCCGTGTCGCCCTCGTCGTTCCAGAGGAGCGGATAGGAGAGGTGCTTCCCGACGCTCACGCTGAAGAGTATTGCCAGGACCGCAAGAAGTGCTAGAAGAAGCCTGTTGACGTTTTTATTCTTTTCGCTCGGCATGCCGGTATTTTTATATAATTTCGCTTAAAAAAACAAGCCTGATCAGAAACAGGGAAGGCGCGGAAGCGGTTAATGAACGGGCCTACGGTTTTCTCGCCATGCACGTGACCGAACCGCCTACAGGGAAAGAGATGAGCCCCAATAAACCAGCCTCAAACCTCGGGAACAGAAAAAGAATACGGTTGAGGAGCGGGTTTATCTTCCGCACGTCCGATTCGGATTCTACTCTGCTCCTTTTTTTAAGCAGCCTGAGGATGAGGATGAGAGGAAAAAGGAAAAAATTGAAATAGGAGAGTTTTTCTATTACAAGGCCGCATGAGGCCATAAGCTCCCTCATATCCGCGGCGTTGTAGCGCTTCTTGCCGTGCATCGACTTGTCATGGGGGCCGTACAGGAACATCCACGCGGGTTCGCTCAGGATGACGCGGCCGCCCTTCTTAAGGGTCCTTGCAAGCTCTCTCAGGACGGTCTGGTCGTCGCGGACGTTGCGGTGGTAAAAGACATCTATGGCAGTTACTACGTCAAAGGTCTCGTCTTGGAAGGGCAACGATTCCGCTGTCCCCCGCGCGAGGTTGGGAAGTCCTCTTTTCCTGCAGTACGATAGCGCTGTCGTTGAGAAGTCGATCCCGTATGGGCTGCCGTACCTGCCGAGCTTTGAGAGGAGGCCGCCTGTCCCGCAGCCCACGTCGAGTATCTTCTTGCCTTGAGAGGCCGGCAACCTTTTGAAAAGACCGAGAAGGATCTCATGCTTCCCCCTGAACCACCAGTAGGAATCCTCCATCTCGTACATCTTTTCATATTCCTGCTCTTCCACTTTAACGCCGGGCCTGGATGTCTATTACGGCTTCGGAGACCTGGCGGATGTCGTACTCGCTCAAGCTTGAGGAAGACGGCAGGTACAGGCCTTTAGAGCAGAGGGATTCAGATACCGGGTATGACTGACCCATGTACTGCTTATGGTAGATGGGCTGCAGGTGCATGGGTATGAAGAACGTCCTGGTCTCTATGCCACGCTCCGCGAGCCGCCCCCTCAATTCGTCACGGTTCATGCCGAAGGCGTCCTCAACCATGATGGCGTACATCCAGAATACGTTCTTTACGCCCTGTGCCTGTGGCGGGAGCGTAAGCCCCGGCACGTCTTTCAGAAGGGAGTTGTAAGCTTGCGCGTTCCTTACGCGCGCGCCGACAAGCTCGTCGAAACGCTCCACCTGGGCAAGCCCTATGGCGGCCTGCAGGTTTGTCATGCGGAAGTTGAAGCCCACGTACTTATGCCAGAAGTGCCTTTCCTCGGAGAAGGCATGGTCGCGTATGTTCCTGGCCTTGTCGTAGAACTCCTTGCTGTCGGTGGTTATCATCCCGCCCTCGCCGGTAGTGATTATCTTGTTGGCGTAAAAGCTGAATGTCGACGCGTCGGATATGGAGCCTATCTTCCTGCCGCGATACTCGGCGCCGTGGGCTTCGGCGGCGTCCTCTATGACGGCAAGGCCGTGCCTTTCAGCGATATCCAGTACGGCATCCATCTCGCACGGATGGCCGTAGATATCGACCGGCACTATGGCCTTCGTCTTTTTTGTTATCTTCTCCTCTATCTTGCCGACGTCCATCGTATACGTATACGGGTCCGAGTCCACAAGCACCGGCTTTGCGCCCAGGTGGGTGACGACATTGGCGGTAGCTATCATGGTGAATGTAGGGATGATGACCTCGTCGCCAGGCCCAACGCCTGCCACATAGAGGGCGAGCTGGAGGGCGGTAGTGCCGTTTGTGCACGAGACGCCGTATTTGGCGCCGACCGCCCGCGCAAAGGCCTCTTCAAACTGGATTATCTTCCGGCCGGTGGACGAGATCCAGTTGGTCTCCACGCACTCTTTGAGGTATTTAAGCTCGTTGCCTCGAAGCGTCGGCTCGCACACCGGTATTATCTTCCCGGTCTCCTCGACTACCGGTATCCTTTTGAGGGTCGCCTTTAGCTCAGGGTCCTTGGCGGGTATCACGTTCAGGAGCTTTTCTTCGGGGACGTAATTTTCAGGCTGGATGGTCTTTTTAAGCATGGTAACCCACCTTTTTCCGTCGTCATAATGAAAAGCGCAAGATACGAACACGAAGCGGCGAGAGGGCTTGAAAACGCGCTCAAACAAAAATCAATCTACTATATAAATCCGCAGTCTTCAAGAGGTTTTTGGACGCGATGGGCAAGGGCACACGGTGAGATGGCGGGGCGAAAAGGGCCGACCTTCAGCCCAGACGGAAAGACAAGTTTAAAACCCGGCTATGAGGCCTTTGTCGGAGCGCCTGCATGCAAGAACCTGAGCCTCAGTATCGAGTATATATACTTTCTTCCGCGCACAAAAAATCCGAGAAGGCTCGTGGCCGTCTTCGATTCGCCCTTGAGCCTCGGCACGCAGACGTAAGGCACCTCGACTATGCGGTAGCCCTTCCTGAATGCGCGGTAAAGAAAGTCCAGACAGTACTCTCCGTAGTCGCCCCTGAAGCCCAGCTCCTCGACGAGCTTCTTCCTCGTAGCCACAAAGCCCGTGTTCAGGTCATGGACAGGTATACTCAAGACCGTCCTGGCAAAGAGGCCAAGCATGCGGCTCATAAAGGCGGCGGTCCTTGTGTCGCCCATGTCCTTGCCGCCCAACACGTAGCGCGAGCCGATGGCGATGTCATGGCCTTCAAGGCCGGCAAGCAGTTCGTTTATCTTCTCCGGCGGCATCGAAAGGTCCGCGTCCATCCAGACGACTATATCGTAACGGCTCTCCTTTATGCCGCGGAAGATCGCGGAGGTAAGCCCCTTCTCATTCGTCCTGCGGATGACCCGGACAGAAGGCAAGCCCATCTCCTCTACCGCCTTCCAGGTAAGGTCCGGAGAGTCGTCGTCCACCACCACGACCTCGACGCTCGCCTTCACGGTCTCGAGTATCTTGCGCGAGAGGACACAAATATTCTCTTTTTCGTTGTAGGTCGGGAGTACGACCGTAACTCCATTTTGTACCATTTTTCGGTCCTATGGGCTTGATCCAGGCGTCCGGCCTGCTGGAATTGATGTAATCATAGAACAACCCAACCCGGAAATGCAACAAGGGGCTACGGCATATGCCGTAACCCCTTGATTTGATCTGGTAGCGGGGACAGGATTTGAACCTGCGACCTTCGGGTTATGAGCGCGTTACAATCAAAAATCATAACCGGGCCTTTTACCTGCACTTTATTGAAATATAAGCGTTTTTGGGTCTTCTGTCTTTTATGTATTTCCCGTCGTTTAAGGCCCTTTTGGGAGATTTCGGTTACGATTTGGTTACGCTGAATGCATATTTCACAGCATTATTTTTTAGGCTGAGGTATGCAGCTTCAGATCAATATCGTATTCTGATCTTGCTAAAATTTTCATAACTATGCACTCAAGGGTATTGTTATTAATATCCGAGAAGTTTTTCGGAGAACGATATAAAAGCCTCGTTATGAGATCGCATATAGTAAAGAGCAGAAATATTCGCTATTACGCCAATGCTTTAAGTTCATCAACTTGTCTATTGATTACTAGTTTCTGAGATACTCACCTGTTAAATTGAAATTAGTTTTCAATTGCATTTCAAAAATTAGACTGGTATGGTTTAAGTATTTATTTTGTTTTAACAATCAAAAACAAAATTTCTTATCTACGGTGAACAGTTATAAAAAAAAATTTAAATGAGTTTCCGAATATATTTTGTAAATAAAACTAATATCGGCATTCGAAAAACAATAAGACTAGGTAAATAAATGCGTAAATTTCGGAGTGAGACAGCATCACCATACAACATTCCTAGACCTCCTTTTCGTCGCCTGCGAATTTATTCGATTGACCCAAGCCTTGCCCACAGCCTTGAAACCATCGAAATCCGCGAGGCACGCATTGAACTCCCATGGGAATCAAGCCCGGATGATGAAAAACATGACGGTCCCGCGCCTGGACCGCGAGGTGAGTACCTTGATATAATAGACTATGATCCTTCTACAGATGCCTTTTACAAACCGGTCGACCTGAATGATCCTTATCTCCTAGCGCAGGATGGACTTGCACCCTCCGACGGTAATCCTCAGTTTCACCAGCAGATGGTATATGCGGTAGCTATGAGAACAATTCGAAATTTTGAAGTTGCACTTGGAAGGCGTGCCTTATGGGCCCCCCGCCGATGGGTTGACGAAAGCGGTGCTTATCGTGAAGAGTATGTGTCACAACTTCGCATATACCCTCATGCATTGAGAGAAGCAAATGCCTATTACAGCCCTGAAAAGAAAGCTTTACTTTTTGGATATTTTCAGGCAGCACCGACAGATGTAACGGATCACTTGCCAGGTGGAGTTGTGTTTACTTGTCTTTCACATGATGTCGTTGCACACGAGACAGCGCACGCGCTACTCGATGGTATGCATCGGCGGCTCACCGAACCGAGTAATCCTGACGTACTCGCTTTTCATGAGGCCTTTGCCGATGTTGTCGCTCTCTTTCAACATTTTTCACTTCCGGATGTCGTCCGACACCAGATCAGCAAGACAAGGGGTGACCTGAAAGCAGACAATCTTTTGGCTAAGCTCGCTCGTGAGTTCGGCCGGGCTATTGGGAGAACAGATGCCTTGCGCAGCGCGATCGGCAAGACTCCCGACCCAGCAATGATTGATCGAGTCACTGAGCCACACGAGCGCGGTGCCATCCTCGTCGCAGCTGTTTTTGATGCATTCCTTGCAATCTATAATCGCCGAACTGCTGATCTTTTTCGATTGGCAACCCATGGTTCAGGCATGCTTCCTGAAGGAGCTATTCATCCTGACCTTGTTTCAAGACTCTCCACTGAAGCGGCGAAGGCTGCACAACATGTACTCACTATATGCATTCGAGCGCTTGACTATCTCCCGCCAGTAGATGTCACATTTGGCGACTACCTGCGTGCGTTGATCACAGCTGATTTCGACCTTGTTCCTAATGATAGTCTTGGGTATCGCGTGGCTTTCATGGAGGCATTTAGGCGGCGGGGTATCTATCCAAGAGATGTACGTACTTTGTCAGAAGAAAGCCTGATCTGGGAAGGGTCAAATCTTACATCGAATATAGAAAATCCCCAGATAATTCTTGGCAGTGATGTGAAACTTCAGATGCAAAATTGGAACTTGAGCGGACTTCGGCAAGACATATATCATAAATTGAAAGAAGCTCGTGAGGAAGCTCACACCATAATAGAGCGAACACGCCACTATAAAGAACGACTAATAAAAGGACTGGATTTTGAGCGCAAATTTGAGGTCCATTCCATTCGACCTGTACGCCGATCGGGACCAGATGGTCAACTCCTTTTAGATATGGTAGTTGAAATAACCCAGCGGACACCCGGGTTTCTCGACCTACCTTTAGGCCAATGTCAAAAAGATCTTCAGTCTAATCAGGGACCTGACTTCTGGTTTCGCGGCGGATGTACGCTCATTGTTGATCTGGAAACTGGCAAACTGCGTTATTGCATTTACAAGGATATCAATAGTGAACGACGATATGATCGCCAACGCGCGTTTGTAGATGGGATGAGTGCTGCGCCGTCTCTTAGCGAAACCTACTTTGGGATAACGGGCTATCGTGAGCGAGATGAGGTCTTTGCCTTTGTACATCGTATTCGCGGAGAGGAGAACAAGTGCGACTAAAGGCACCTTCTGATGGTTGCGTGGTCCGTATGTATCGTCACGGCCTCGGAGATTGTTTTCTTCTTGCTTTTGGTACCAAGAATAAAGAACAGAAATACGTATTGATCGATTGTGGGGTATTACTTGGAACCGAGGATGCCACTTCTGTTATGAAGCAGGTTGTAAGCGACATACGTGAAGCAACAGGAGGGCATCTCGATATACTTGTTACTACTCATGAGCATTGGGATCACATTTCTGGCTTCATGCAAGCGCAAGAAGAGTTCAATAAGATAGCAGTAGACCAGGTGTGGTTTTCATGGACTGAAGACCCTAAAAACCCGCTGGCACGGGAGCTACGAAACCGCCGCAAATTAGCACTGGACACCTTAGGGCTGGCGCTCAAACGCCTTCACACTTCGCAGTCGATGTACGCAGCTCGCATTCAAGGTATATGGGAATTTTTTGGAACTGAATTGGGAGCTGCCAGCTTTAGAACTGAGGAGGCGCTTGACTGGATTAAGAAGAAGTGGACCGATCATCGATACTGCAAGCCGGGTGACGAACCATTAACGATTACGGGACTCCCTAATGTTCGTTTCTTTGTGCTTGGCCCGCCCACCGATCGCAAGTATATCCGCAAAAACAGCCCTGTAAAAGGCGAAGTATATTTGGGTGATCGTCCCGGTAGTGAACTGGGATTATATTTAAAAGTGCTCGGCACATTTGAAACACCTGAAAGGCGATTTCCTGATCAACGAGATGAAGGTGCCCCTTTTAACCCTGCTTATGTCTGTAATCCTAATGAGCACACAATTAGCGACCTTTATGAAAGGTACCGCTCTGAAAAATGGCGCACAATCGATACAGACTGGCTCGGAACAGCGGGGGAACTCGCCCTCCAGCTTGATGCTCATACGAACAATACGAGTCTTGTGCTTGCGATTGAACTCTCACCAGGTGGGCATGTACTTTTGTTCCCCGGTGATGCGCAGGTTGGCAATTGGCTTTCGTGGGACGATGTAACATGGTCTGGCAAATACAATCAGGTCACAGCCCAAGATCTTCTTTCCCGGACGGTATTATACAAGGTCGGTCATCACGGCAGCCATAATTCGACTTTGAAAGAGAAGGGACTCGAAAGAATGACAAGCTCAGAACTCGCAGCACTCATCCCTGTTAACCGTAAAATGGCAGTAAAAAAGAAATGGCGCATGCCGTACAAGCCCCTATGGGATCGACTTGCGGAGCTAACTTCAGGGAGAGTAGTTCTTTCCGATCAAGGGCTGCCATCGGCCAATGGGAATGATTCACTGAAGGAATTTCTTCAAGTTTACACAGAAACTGAGCTATTTATAGATATAAAGATAAAGGGTCAGTCCTAAAATTTCATCCCTTCTGATATTCTGAAAAGCAAACGCCTGAGAAACATTCCCACCATTCTATTGCTCGAAAATAAGCAATATTAGTCTTCTTAATCGCTTTCTGCAGCATTGCTCATGTTTAGCGCACATCTGAGCTTTCCCGCTTGTACATATATTGTGGTTGCGAGCTTGACCAGCCACTATATTTTGTGGTATCCTTACGCATGGCTGCACATAACAGCGGAAAGAAAAGAATACTTGATGGTAATCATGAAAGCACCTGATGATTAAGTACCTAATCAGTGCCTCGCTTTGACAGTTGAGCTAAGCTTCACTGAGAGGGCTCAAAAAGACCAAAACAGCAATTCGCACTAAGGAGGGACTGTATTGTGCACCAAATTGTATTTTATCCTGTGGGCAATGGGGACACGAGCCAAATCATTCTAGACAATGGGAAGCGGCTACTTTTCGATTACAGGCACATCAAAAAAACTGAGGATGGTACTGGTCCAGAAATTAACTTAAAGGACAGACTCAAGGATGAGCTGAAGAAGGCAAAAAAGGATGCTTTTGATGTTGTTGCATTTACGCATGGCGACAAGGACCATATCGAAAATAGTACGGAGTTTTTCGAATTACTTCATACCGAGAAATATCAGGGTGAAGGACGCATTAAGATTAACGAGCTCTGGGTACCGGCTGCGATGATATTGGAAACAGCTACTAATGATGAGCAGAGCGACGAGTTTGTCATATGGAGGCAGGAAGCTCGCCATCGGTTTAAGGAAGGAAAAGGGATTAGGGTTTTCTCAAAACCTGAAAAATTAAAAGATTGGCTTGAAGAAAATGGTCTTAGTCTCGATTCTCGCCGTCACCTCATCACCGACGCTGGCCAGATCGTGCCGGACTTCACTATCGACAATGACGGAGTTGAATTTTTCTGTCACTCCCCATTCATCAAACATGTTGATGAGAGTGAGGAACTTCGCAACGAAGCCGCGCTCATATTCAATGTTCGGTTCAAGGCTGGCAATAATACATTTGATTATCTGGCAGTCGGAGACTCACGGTGGGACATCCTGGAAGATATTGTCCAGACGACGAAAGACCATAACCACAAAGATCGCCTGAACTGGGATATTTATAGTATCCCTCACCACTGCAGCTATCTTGCCTTGAGTGACGAAAAAGGTGAAACGGAAACATCTCCAAATCCCCTGGTGGAGGAATTGCTTCAATTCGGCAAAGAAGGAGCCTATATTGTAAGTTCCAGCGGTCCAGTTGAAGACTCCAAAACCGGACGTGAACAAAAACAACCGCCACATATTCAAGCCAAGAAATGTTACGAAAAATACCTTAAGCAGGTTAACGGCGCGAAGCTTCTGATTACCATGGAAGAGCCAAATACTGACAAGCCAAAGCCCATCGTCTTCAAAATTGACAAGGATGGTATAACAAGGGGTGACAAGGCAATCATGTCTGCCGCTGCAATCATTACATCCTCTCCTGCTCCGAGGGCCGGTTAAGTGGCGGTCGAACACATTCTCATCGGAGAAGCATTCTTAGATCTCAACCCTGGCCATCTTACTCTTCCGGTTGCTTTACAGACATTATCTGCTTGCGTAGAACACCATGACTTTGAGGTTGTTGAACTCCGTTCTTTAAAAAGGACTGATGGCAAGGTTTCTGAAATTATTGTTGTAGATTGTATAAATGATCAAGTCCCGTCTCGTAATCCAGTCGGTATAAAAGTAAGAGAGCGCCTTGCTCTTGTTTTTACCCCCTGGCAGGCTCCTGAAGTTAGAGTTCTCCGCAAGGATTTCCCGGAAGAGGTTCCACACCTTAACTATGTTGGTTTAGGGCAGCCCGCATGGCTCTGTATTTATTTCGAACCTTGGAGTACAGTGGAGCGTACCTGGACGCCCCAGAAGTTCTTGCGTCGGATTCTCTGGTGGCTCTCAGAGACGGCAGAAGGAACGCTTCATAGAGAAGACCAGCCTCTGGAAAGAATTTACTACGATAGCCCGTTGGATATTGTTCTTCCACCCGACTTTAAAGACAAAATACAGGATACCCATAGCTCTTTTACCTGTGTCTCCGTTGAGCGCTCAGCAGAAGACATCAAGGTCATACGAGGTATATTTGTCCCAAAGACTGGGAAGCCGGAACATAAAATATTCCGAACTGAAGTGCTCATGCTTGAGCTACTTCCGGTCATACATGGAACCATGGAGGTTTTCCCAAGGACGCTAGGACAGTTTCATGATCAGATTGAGCGTCGAGGTGAGGAATTCATAAGCAAACTCAAAGATCTCGTTAAGGGAAAAATTCCTCCAGCCGGGCTGACTCGTGATCCACAGGCCCGCTGCCTGCTTATATTCTCTATCCCTGTAAAACGGAACGCGGATGCTGATCCTGAATCTCACGAGGTGCGGGCATTCCTTATAGCCCAGGATCTTGCGATACTTGGTGCAACTCTCGGCGTCTTGACTGCTCATAATGGCAAATTCTACTCTATACCAATAATAGGCGCGCCTGATGGAGACAGCTTTACAAAATGGCGCGAGATGGAAGTCATACCGGTACAAGTAAAAAATGAACCGGATAAAACTTTTGCTCGCAAAGCTTCAGGAATTCAAGAGGACACAGCAGACTTTAAAGGCGTCCTTTTAGGTCTCGGCGCGCTTGGTAGCGCATTAGCTGAATTATGGAGCAAGGAATTTTGGGGAGAATGGACTTTCATAGACCCCGAGACTTTTGAACCACATAACATAATTCGCCACGTCGGTAAAAACCAACATATTGGTCGATTCAAAGTAGATGTTGTAAAAGATGTGGTGGAAGCAAATTATCACCTAAATAACTATTATCGAGTTGAGGCCATTGCTGACAGTGCTACAAATAGGGCCAACGGTCGAATAGAAGATGCCATTTCGGGTGCTGACCTGCTTGTCGATGCGACTACCACACTAGATGTTCCCCGGGATTTGTCTCAGCGTGACGGCAAATCTCGCTCCGTATCGGTCTTTCTTACGCCTTCTGGTGAAGGTTCAGTGCTTCTACTTGAACCTGCCGATCTCAGCTTACGACTCGACTCATTAGAGGCCCAGTATTACCGTGCCATCCTCAATTCTGATTGGGGATGGACCCATTTGCAAGGTCATATGGGAATGCTATGGGTTGGCGCTGGGTGTCGTGATATATCAGCTGTAATTTCAAATGAGTCTATTCAACTTCATGCGGCCGTTATCGCAAGGCAGGTTCGCGTACTTCGCGACAAACCCGAACCGCGCATCCGGATTTGGTCGCAAGAATCGGATACCGGAGCCTTGATTTCTCATGACATTCCAGTTCAAAAAAAGATACAGGCTGTCTGTGGAGAATGGAACGTCATATGGGATGCAGCATTCTATCAGAAACTCTGCTCCATGAGACATGCACACCTTCCAAACGAAAGCGGTGGCATTGTGCTGGGATACATTGACCAAAAACTTAAGTCCATTTATATTGTAGATGCTCTGTCGGCTCCACCAGACAGCAGCTCAGACAGGACTGGATTCACCAGGGGCGTTGAAGGCCTTGCTGCTGCTTTAAATGACGTCGCCCGCCGCACTGCTAATATCGTAGGTTACATTGGCGAGTGGCATTCACATCCATCTTTTACCTCAGCTTATCCGAGTGGTTTTGATAGGGCCCTCCTTGAATCACTTGCTAAAACATTAGCTTTAGAAGGGCAGCCTGCCTTAATGATCATTGTGGGCAGCGGGGGCGAAATATCTATTGCCGTGAAGGAAGGATAAGGAGAGAGTCTTTTTTTAACAACCACGGACTGGCTCATCGTGATAGAAACAATCCTTACTAAGAAAATCTGAGAAATAAGTCTTTATTCAAATAAGCCGAATTCCTTTACCGCAATTTCTGACGTCCATAACGCAGTAGAACAGATTTTAAGGACCTACTATTTTTTCCCTTGAGGCCCTTTTCTTTATCTCTGTTTTATTTTTTCTTTCTAACCTTAGCATTTTGAGGATAAGGCTTAATCCGTGTTACTGCAACATCGAAGCCCATCGCACGCATATTTGTGACGCGTTCTATCAAATCTACTTTAGCAAAGGTAGAGAGTGCTCCTTTTAGCACTTCGGATGTTGCCGTGGCTCTGTCCGCAACTAAATGAGATTTCGTATCATCAAAAATCGCAAAGACCACACTCATTTCATGACGTTGATATTGCTTTAGGGAGCGAAGAGTTCTCTTCCCCTTTGCTGCGATAGAACCATTAGCACTAGTCAATTGCCCGTTGTAAATCTTGTCCCGAAATTCGACACTCTCTGAATATAACTTAGCGGATACAAAACCCTGTGCGAAAAGCGCACGCAGAGCTGCGCCTGTAGCATGTTTTACGTGTACCAATAATATACCATTTGTGGATATATTAAGTAGATCACAGAATTCTATACCGCCCCTTTCATTCGCAATTTTGACCAAGTGGCGGTCCATCACAAGCATGTTCTTGTGTGCTGCATTAAAATCCTTCTCTTCGGGAAATTTTAATTTGTCCCACTCTTCAAGCCCAATCTCAATTGGGTTGAGACATTTGATATTGTCCAACTCTTTGGAGATCGTAGTAATGAACTCTTCGCTAGCCCTGTACCACTTTTGATTGTTCAAGAAATAAATGTCATTGTTATGCTCAATATCGCCACACAAAAAGTAAGATAGGGAGCGTACTTCGCACGCCCCATCGTCAAAATCAACTTTCAGATTCATCCGACGAAAGGCCTCGCAACGCTCACGCACCGAGCTCATATTTGAAAGAAGCTCACGAACATGCTCAAATACACCATCAAACGTATTCGCCTCATACTTGCGACGGTTGAAGTGAATTTCATAACTTACAACTCTGTCAGGAAGATATCCAATATCCTCGTTATCAAGAAACAAAGTATGCATTTCATCAGCATTGTATTTGCTCAAAGTATCTATTAGTCTAATCTCTAGCTCTTTAAAAAGCTCACCACCAGCCTTCTTACCAATGTATTCTAATTGTGGAATCGTAATCTTATTAAATCCTAGCGTGACAAGCCTATCTACTTCGACAAGAAATGTTATTATATCCTTAAATCGCTTTCGGCCATTCACAGTCAGAGCGTCACTGGCTTGGATACTATGCCCAATTTTTGCTTGTAGTGGATTTTGTTTTTGCAATGTTCCACGCACGTGGGTCAACACTCTTTTTAAATTGTTTATGTCGCCATGAGGATTATAGATCCCTCGAAACACTCTATCTAGTAAGTTAACAATTCCGCCTGTATCTTTTTGTGACAATCCACGTAACTCCGGCAAAGAAAGAATCCTTTGTGCCAGTTCAATCCCGAATCTATGCTCAATTGACATGTGTTTTCGCAGATGAATATGGCCAATCCCTCCAGTAACACCGTAAAGAGATGTTCCGATTTGAACAATGAGAATAAATCCTGACACTATCGTTTTAGGAATATCTTTCTTTTCAAGCTGAAGATTCAAAGGCAAAAAGACAGGCATCCAACCGGTTTGATGGGGGTCGCTTTTATAAAAAAACAAACGATATTGGTATGCTTGCTCATCCACCAGATAGGTATCGCTGCTGACTAATTTGTATGATGGAATCACAACCGAATCAAGTGTGCTTTCAGTTATTCTATAAACAGTCAATTTCTGAATAGTATTATCTGGCATATTCGTTCACTTTCTAGAATTCTTCAGAGGTTTATTTTTTAATCTATAGTGGTGCATTCTTATTTATCGGGTCACCGAGGCCATAAAGTAACGGTTTTGTATTGCTTCCACGGAACAACGCAACAACAGTTCCGGAACGCAGGTTTTTATCCCTGTGGCCGGTGAACTTCATCCCCTTGCCTTTTTCTTTTCTAATATCCTCCACCGCCATAACAGTGAGTGCATGGGGAAAACCATGCCTTGAATTGTTATCACAAGATGCGATGGTGTATCGAGGAAGAAGCGTCTCAAGCACTTCCAGTGAGATGCCATGCTTACTCATATGGTGCGGCACCTTCAGCACCTGGCATCGAAGCGGTCGATGTTTGATGACATCAGGGTTGATCATCTGTCCCCTATTCTGTGTTCGCTGCAGTTCAGGAAACTCATCTGTGATTCGTGCCCAAGCATCAAACTGTGCATCCCCACCAAGTATGACTGTATTTTGTTTAAGTCGTTCATTTTCGGCGAGGTCCTTTTCCGATGCTTCATCAGTACTTAGGTAGTATGGAGCTATATCTTGAGGGGGGTATTCCATCTTTAATACAATCGAGGCGTTATTAATATTCGTACCGAACGTGTCGTAGCGGTTTTTGAGATGGATGGAAGGGCTGAGGACCAGCACACGCACCTGGTTTATAGTGGTTTCATAGCCACTCGTAGGGTAGACAGTCTTTATTGAATTTTCTCGGAGCATTTTAATGATGTCATAGTGTGTCTTGGAAACATGGCGGAAACCACTGTCCCAAAACTGTTCCGGAACCAAGTTGTTCTTCAAGCACCACGTAAGCAGTTTTGACATACCTCTTGTATGGTCGAAATGTGGATGGGTTGCACAGATGAATGGGATGGTCTCCGGCTCCAGCGCCTCCAGAGCGGCGATCGTCTTTTCGGCATCGTAACAATCCACGACCGCACAGGCTTTCTTTCCATGAATTGGGGGAAACCGTACTATTATGGCATCACCGTCGCCGACATTAAGAACTACGATAGCAAGAGTGCTTTTTGTCATGTTCTTCTTCAGTAGCTTTCCAGCGTCAGCCATGCTTATCTTTCCCCTTTCTTGCTTTGTATCGGGTTCTGATTTTTGAATTTTTCTTCGACCGTCTTTATTATTTCATCCAATTCCTTCTTATCGGCAGTCATTTTGACCGCCGAGAGTTTATAGAATTCCTTTTTAATTTCTGTCCTGGCATTTTCCTTTGATTTGTCTGCTGAGTGAATCAAGTGCATTTTAGAGGCAACTTCTCTTGGAAGTGGCTTTTTATACCTGAAGTCTAGTTTTGTACCATACTTACTGGTAAGCTGGGAGCCATCCGCTATTAAGAAGACATCACCTTCTCTTAGATGCTTCGTCGAAGGAAATCCAACAAACGCTTCGACCTGCCAGGCCTTTATAAAGTATTCCCGTTCGCTATTCCACGCTCCAATGCTCAGGTCCACTGCAGCACTCTTTCGAGTCTTTTTCGCACGGAGAAGTCGTACAGTACCGTCATCGAATATTTCGTCTACAACAACGCGCTCAGACTTTGCGGTTGGTTGAAGGCGTGAGGCATTCTTCTTGGTTATAGTTGCCTTTTGCGTAGGCTTCGTGTTCTTTTTGACAGCCATAGTCTCCCCTCTCAGCAGTTAAATGATTTTCTCTTTAACATTTCCCTTGAGGTCTAACTCGTAGAGCTTTATTGGTTCTCCGGATTCAGGATTATCATTTGTGACAATAAAGGAACCGGCTCTACCTAAACTCTTATCCTCGATGAAACTTCCGTCATTCCACACGTCAATGTCTTTTTGGATCAGACGATTTTCATGTCCTAATGCCTTAGTGCTCTTACGACCTGGCTCGTGAGTATGACCGAATATAAATACATCGGGTCGCTTTTTACGGAAGTAGAGGAGGTACATCTCGATGGCTCTTAACATCTTGGCATTTATAGGTTGGTTTCTGAGTTTGCCGAAGATGTCGATAAGTCCGCTAAGTGCCTTATGGGCTTTGTCTACGAACTCTCTAGTCCCCTTTAGATAAGAGACAGCATTAGCCACTGCCTGATATTGGGCGGTGCCTATGAAGAATTTTCTGACTGCCTTAGCTTCGTTGCCTCCTTCTTTTTGAACAAGTTCATCTAAGCTTTTAAAAAGCGCTTGCTGGTCGTCAAGGTAATGCCCATGCGTGACGAGGACTGAACAGCCAGCCAAGTCAAATTCGTGATCCGGGTATATTACTTCAAATTTGTCCCGCATTCTTTGGGGGGCTATACCACGGATGAAAGGCTGTGAGAAGGTCGCTTCAATAAGCGGTAGGTCTGTTGGTACCTTCCCCTGTGAAATAGGCTGTACGAAGGCTTTATCAGTGGAAAGTATGTTCCATATGATGTAGTCATGGTTCCCAGGAATGTAAACAATTCGCCCGACATCTAATCCACCATCTTCCAGCAGATAAGAAAGCCATGTACGAAACCCGATTTGCTTAGGCCATGATCCAGTTCCTTTCAGCCCTTCAATAGCCTTAGTTAGTGATGAAATATTTGCATCCAATATATCTCCTGCCAGGATGATCTCATCTATTCGCCCTAACCCTTGCAAGAAACTACGTAAGCCTTGCGTTACTAGCTTTCTCCGTAGCGAACATAGTGGATCTCCAAAATGTAGGTCAGAAAAAATTACTCGAATTGACATGGCCCCTTCTCCTTGCAATGCACAGAGAGTGCACAAAATTACTGATGAATTATTCTCTTTTCAGGTTATTCCCCTTTTAGCGATTTTCGAGACAATCGCATTTTTATCTGCAATATGTTTCCCATTCTTTCTCGAACTCACACTGGGTAGAGTCTTTCCTGTCCCAATACCTAATATCTACGCGATTTAAGGAACAACTAAAATCCTCCATGAGCTTAATGCCAGTATCAGGTTTGCACACTACAACGGAGTAAAATTGTCCAATCTGACGCGCTTGTATCCTATAATCCTTCTTAACATTGTCGACCGATAGTTTATCTGGATAAACTTCTTCAAGAATTCTTATAAATTCATTCGCATTAAAATCTTCCGGGATAATTTGATTCTTTTCAGCATAATAAGCTGTAATCTTATACGAAAAATCGGAGAACAATATTTCTGTGCTTGAATAATTAAGCGGTTGTTTTTTACAAAAACTAAAGGAAGTGCAACCGCTGATCGCAACCGAGATCAGCACTAAGAAAGCAATCTTACGCATTCAAAACCCTCCTGCTTACCAAAAATATAGTTTTTCCTCATCCACACCGGTATCGAGGTTCCAGTTCCTTATATACTCGGTACAATTGCTTTGTTGATTTTCCTCTATGTCTTTGAAAAGCTTATCCCAGGTCTTAACGACCTCATTGACTGCCATTTCGAAGGCATCTATAAAATCACCCCGTCTCCCACCAGGGAAGCTCGTATTTGTGAGGTATGTGTTTTTTTCGTAGTCTGTTATCGAGCCTGTCATCTTATAAGCGAGATTTGCCTCTTCACCTATATGCCTGAAAATAGGTATGGGGGTTGAGGCTAATTCTATTTTGGAGAGGAAGCCCTTATGCCAATCGTCTGGATTTATGTACCTGAATTTATCTTTTCCATCAGGATGGCTCATTTCAAGCGTCTTGGTCCAGAATGAATCTAGCGCTGGATTTATATTCCCGGTATCGTCCTCTGAGCACATCTTAATCAAACGAGTATAGTCAGCATAACTTATCTCGACCTTTTTAATCTCCTTGAATATGAAACTATCTTGTATCATTTCGCAGTGCCTGTGCTCAGTTGAGTTAAAAATATACGGACCCACTATGGCATTGACTACTGGATGTATTACCGTATCAGCAATAAGATGAGTTACATAACCGCAAAGCCACGGCAGGCATACCTTGAACTCTTCTTTATCCTTAAGATTCTGAAGGTTTTTAATTCCTTCTATGACGAACCCGCCTGTATTTTCATAATGCATTCTGTCAGCCCAGCTATGGAGTTTTAGAATATTGTTTTTCAGCTCACTCAGATAAGGGTAATCCGGCCCTACAGATCCAAGCATGACAAAATGGTTATTCATCAAGAGGTTCGAAAAATATTTATGCTTAGAGGGGAGCCTGTTGAATTTATCCAGTGCCTTTTCGACAACCATCCAATGCGTAAATGTTCCGGCCATTTTTTGCCCCTTTCATTAATTAATACTTCGCCGGTTCAATAGCGAAGTGCAACACTTGGGAGAGCAGGAAGGAAGATGCTATCCTAAGTGGCTATGCCGAAAAGAGAATATGTTCACCTGTCTTTGTCTGAAAGAGACTTAATAACCACCATGCTTGCCGAGGAGAAGTCCCTCGGGGAAATAGCCAAGGCCCTCGGAAGAAGCAAGAGCACTGTCTCACGGGAACTTCGCCGCAATGCAACGCCTGCGTATCGGCTCTACATGTCCCACAGGGCACACGGCAGAGCCGAAGAGAGAAAGAAACAGGCCAATACGCATCAGAGGCTCAAGAACGAGAGCATCGAGGCCTATGTGCGCTCCATGCTCAAGGATGGCTGGTCGCCGGAGCTAATAGCTGGGAGAATCGAGATCGACCAGCCGGGGCTCTCAATAAGCCACGAGGCCATTTACCAGTACATCTACCATCCTGACACAAAAGACCGTCAGGAGCTTATACGGTGCCTCAGGAGGGCACACCGCAAGCGAAGGAACAAAGGCATCGGCAGAAAAGAGCGTAAGACCAAGATACCCAACCGCGTTCCCATAGACCAGCGGCCTCAAGCCGTTGAAAGTCGCATCCAGTTCGGCCACTGGGAAGGCGACAGCCTGGTCTCCAGAAAGAGCCTTGCAGCCCTCAACTCCTTGGTGGAGCGCAAGAGCAGGTATCTTATGCTTACCAAGCTCGACGCCAAGACAGCGGAGGCCACCTATAATGCCGTTGTGGAGAGACTCGGAGACCTACCGTCAAAGGCCAGACGGACCATGACCTTCGATAACGGCACCGAGAATTCAAGGCATGAGGCCATTACATCGGCAATAGGCATCAAGTGCTACTTCGCGCGCCCCTACGCCTCATGGCAGCGCGGCACAAACGAACATGTAAACGGCCTCATCAGGTGGTACTTGCCCAAGGGCACCGACTTCAGTAAGATAACGGACGACCAGATCGCCAGAATCGAGTTCTTAATCAACAACAGACCCAGAAAATGCCTGGGCTTCAAAAAACCAATCGAAGTAGCTGCTCCCTTCGTTGCACTTCGAGGTTGAATTCGGGTATGCTTGAAAATATGCTCCGCAGTTATTTGATGAACTCGCCTATCAAGATTGGCAAGAGTTTCATTTATAATTCTATCTGCAAAAAAATCGAATCAGAAGAAAAAGTCATTACGACAAAAGATGGTTTTAAACTGCTCTTAAATCCGAATGACCCTTGCCAAAAATACATCTTCTGGTATAGCAGATATAATGAGAATGATGAAGTGCAGCTCGCAAAAAGCCTGCTTAATGAAAACGATTGTTTTATTGACGTAGGTGCGCACATAGGATACTTCAGCCTTACTGCTGCGCACAAGGTTGGATATGGAGGGAAGGTTTTTTCATTTGAACCAAATCCGTACACATACAAACTGCTAGAAAGAAATGTTCAAGTTAATAGTTATAATAATATCGAACTTCACAAAGAGGCTGTCGCTGACTCACAAGGAGCCACATTTTTCTATTTTAAGGAAGCCACAGCTGATTATGGCGCAAGCCTTCACAGAACAGATAAGCATAATTCAGTCCATGAAGTAAAAAAAACGACTCTGGACTCATTTTGCGCTGAACGAAATATATCACCTGCGTTTATAAAGATTGATGCTGAACGTGCTGACAATGAGGTGATTTTAGGTGCAAAAGGACTATTGTCAGCAAAGAGTACCCCCCCCCCGCACTTTTAACTGAGACCTTGGAATCAACTTCAGAAGGTTTCAACCTGCTTACAGCAATTGGCTACGAAAGATTTTGCCTGCTTAAGCACAAATGGAAATACTCCCCTATAGGTTCAACACATACTTCTAACAATACCCTTTGGATAAGGAAAGATTCTCTTGAGTTCTATATAAAGAGAATTAAGCAATTAATACGAGAATGAGCCCAGTGTCGTAGGGTGCGCTCGGCGCACCATGATTTTAGGGTCTGTGCTTTATTCAGCAATATACAAGGGTGGGCACCGGTTGTCGATGCCACAACTCAAGATCATACCCGCCCCACCGCCTCATACCCCTCGACCTCAAACCTTACAGGTGCGCTCTGCGCGACATTTTCCATAAATCCCTCCCCGCCATTTTTCTCTGGTAAATCGCCCTATTCTTTATTAAAATCAAAGGGATTACTCCGTTACAGAAAACTCAGGGCAGAAGACTCAACCATGTCTCGTAAGAAGGCCGTGGTCGCCATGAGCGGGGGGGTCGACTCATCCACAGCCCTTGCTCTCCTTGTGGAGCAGGGCTATGAATGCGTCGGCGTCTCGATGCAGCTCTGGGACTACTCCAAAAAAGAGGACGGTAGCGGCGCGACCCCAGGGAGCTGCTGCACCCTTGACGACATCCACGACGCGAGGCGCGTTGCAGAGAGCCTCGGCGCGCCCTTCTACGTCGTAAACGTCGAAGAGGCCTTCTCAAAAGAGGTCGTCGACTACTTCATCTCATCATATACAAGCGGCTCCACCCCAAACCCCTGCATTAAATGCAACCAGATACTAAAGTTCGAGGTCTTGCTCAATAAGGCCCTCGGCCTTGAGGCAGACTATCTCGCCACAGGCCACTACGCCCGGATAGAGCGGGGCCCCTGGGGCTTCTCCCTTAAAAAGGGGGCTGACCAGGATAAAGACCAGAGCTACTTCCTCTTTACAATGACCCAGCGGCAGCTTGAAAGGGTGCTCTTCCCTGTCGGGTCGCTCACCAAGGCAGAGGTGCGCGAGCGCGCCCGTAAGCTCGGCCTCAAGACCTCCGAGAAGGCCGAAAGCCAGGAGATATGCTTCGTTGAAGAGCCGAGCTACGCCCAGTTCCTATCGGAGCGCGTAGCGAGCGCCCCAGGAGATATCATTGACACGACGGGAAAGGTGTTAGGGGCGCACAAGGGGCTTTTCAATTACACCATCGGACAGAGAAAGGGCCTGAGCCTCTCAGGCGGCCCCTTTTATGTCCTCGATATCGACGTGCCCTCTAACAAGGTCGTTGTCGGCCCCATGGACATGCTCTACTCAAAAGGCCTTGTCGCCAGAGAGGTCAACTGGATAAACCCTGAGTCAAAAGAAAAGGCCGGAAGCGGCCTTACCGGTGTCGAGGCGAAGATACGTTACCGCCATGCCGGGGCAAAATGCGCCGTTACCTCAAGAAATGACGGCTCGATAGAGGTCATCTTCGAAGAGCCTCAGAAGGCTGTAACCCCGGGGCAGGCGGTCGTGATATACAGGGGAGACGAGGTGCTCTGCGGCGGCTGGATAGAGGGGGCGATAAAGTGAGCGGGATGACGGTAGCGATATCGACGCTCGGCTGCAAGTCCAACCAGTACGACTCGTCAGCGCTTGAGGAGGCGTTGAGGCGGGCGTCGTTGCGCGTCGTCCCTTTTCCCGGACCTGCCGACGCCTACATAATAAACACCTGCACTGTCACGGGCAAGACAGACCATGAGTCCCGCCAGACTATAAGGAAGGCGCGGAGATCTAACCCGGACGCTGTCGTCATAGTGACCGGCTGTTACGCGCAGGTTTCCCCGGGCGAGGTCAGCTCCATAGAAGGTGTCGATTACGTCGTCGGGAACCCTGAGAAGGCAAAGATAGTCGAGTACCTCTTGAACGGGCGGCAGTCCTCCACCGTAGAGGAGCTGGGCTCATGGCAGGAGGGCACCCCGTGGACCCTGCGGGCCAGCTCTTCGTCGGGGCGCACCAGGGCAAACCTCAAGATACAGGAGGGCTGCAACAGGGCCTGCTCGTACTGCATAATACCGAGGGCAAGGGGCCTTTCCAAGAGCCTGCCGCTTGAGAAGGTCGAGACCGAGTTCGACACGCTCGTGGAGGCGGGATACAGGGAGATAATATTAACCGGCATACACCTTGGCGCGTGGGGCATGGATCTCGGGGAAGGCATCGACATAACGTCCGTACTCGAGCTGATAGAAAAGAAGGGCTATCCATGCAGGTTCAGGATAAGCTCGCTCGACCCTGACGAGGTCACGGAAAAGCTCATGGATATCCTCAAAAGCTCCAAACATATATGCAACCACCTGCACCTCACCTTGCAAAGCGGTGACGATTCCATAATAAAACGGATGAAGCGGCCATACACCAGGAGGCTCTTCGCCGATAAAGTCATGGACCTCTTTGACGCGGTCGAAGGGATATCCATCGGGGTCGACGTCATCGCCGGTTTTCCGGGAGAAGGGGAGAAAGAATTCGAGAATACCTTCTCGCTCCTGTCAGGGCTACCCGTATCGTACCTCCACATATTCCCGTTTTCAAAGAGGCACGGCACAGCAGCAGCCCAGGACCCGGACCAGGTAGACCAGCGCGCCATAAAGGCACGGTGCGAGAGGCTCCATGAGCTTGACGAAGCCAAAAGAAGCGCCTTCCATTCCCGTTTCATCGGAAGTACGGCGAGCGTGCTCGTCGAAGGCGTCCGCGACAGGTCCGGCCTCCTCAAGGGAAGGGCGCGAAACTACATACAGGTCTTCCTCGAAGGCGCGGACCATCTAAAGTTTCAAATGGTAGACGCAAGCCTTGAATCCCTGACAAAGGGAGGCATGGCAGGCAAGGCAGCACCCTCAAACGACGGAGGTATGGCTTGAAAGACGAATATTCGCTCGACGGTTTTTTAAAGACCCTGCCCTTCAATACGACCGACCAGGCTTTGATGAAAAAGGTCTTTGTCCACAGGTCGTTCCTTAACGAAAAGGAGGGGACCGGGCTTAAGTCAAACGAGCGGCTCGAGTTCCTTGGCGACGCCATCCTCTCGAACATCATAAGCCACATGCTCTTCAGGAAGTTCCCGGATATTCACGAAGGCGAGCTCACCAGGATGAGGGCAAAGCTGGTGAACAGGCTCTCTCTGGCGGGCCTTGCGCGCGAGGTACAGCTCGGTAAATATCTGCTCCTCGGCAAGGGAGAGCGCTTGAGCGGCGGGGTTGAGAACCCGACCCTCCTCGCCGGAGTCTTCGAGGCCTTCATAGCCGCCATATACTTTCAGCAGGGCTTCCATAAGACCTTCGAGTACATCGAGAAGCTCTTCACCCCTCTCATCGAGGACGCCCTCGACGGGCCGGGCCATTTTGATTTCAAGCCCAGGCTCCAGGAGCTTTCGCAAAAGATATTCAAGGAGGCCCCGGTCTATTCCCTCTTGAGCGAAAAAGGGCCGCCACACAGGAAGATATTCGAGGTGGAGGTATCAGTTACCGGGGTAGTCCTCGGCTCAGGGTCGGCCCAGAGAAAGAAGGATGCCGAGCAGGCGGCGGCAGGCGAGGCCTTAAGGAACATGACAGAGCGCTTCGCCGAATTTTTCCCCGGCCACATGCCGGAAAACGGCCTTCATGGCGCATAAGCGTCTCATAATCCCGATCTTCATCCCCTTTGGCGGCTGCCCCCACCAGTGCGTCTTCTGCGACCAGAAAGGGATCTCTGGCGGGAAGAGGCTGCCGGAGCCCCGTGAGGTCGTCGATACGATAGAGCTTTACCTTTCAACCTGGAAGGGGAAAGGGGCGAGGGAGGCCGCATTTTACGGCGGTAGTTTCACGGGCCTGCCCGAATCATCCCAGAGGGAGTACCTCGAAGCCGCCTGCCCGTTCGTAAAAGACGGGCGGCTGGACTCACTCAGGGTCTCGACCAGGCCGGATTATATCGACAGGAATATATCCTCTTTTCTTAAAAGCCACAGTGTAGCGACGGTAGAGCTTGGCGCGCAGTCGATGGACGCTCAGATATTGAGGCTCTCTGGCAGGGGGCACAGCCCTGAGGCCACCGCGTCGGCTGTCGGGACGCTAAGGGATGGGGGGCTCAAGGTCGGCCTCCAGTTCATGCCAGGGCTTCCGGGAGATACGCGCGAGAGCATACTCGATACCACCAGGAAGATAATCGCCCTCTCCCCGGACTTCGTAAGGGTCTACCCTTCGATTATTTTAAAGGATACGGCGATGCACAGGATGTACCTTGGCGGCCAATACATCCCATGGGGGCTGGAAGAGATGGTCGAGGTCTGCGTTGAGGTAAAAAGGCTCCTTGATGAGGCGGGGATACCTGTAATAAGAATGGGGCTTCAGCCCACAAAGGAGCTTGAATCATCGATTATAGCCGGCCCATACCACCCGTCTTTCAGGCAGCTCGTAGAGGCCGCCTCCTGACCGTCCGGCTCGCTTGCCAAAGCTCGAAAGAGAAGCTATCATTATATATGCCTGCCTTTAAAGGCGAGGCGATTTCTTCCTCAGGGAGAAAACCGATGAAAAGGACCGTCTCAGCGCTCATTGCAGCCCTTATGCTATCCATTGCGGTCTTCCCTGCACAGGCGGCCGGTGTCCAGGAGGACGAGCCTACATCATCGGCCATCGTCTTCGATATCCTCCTCGTGAGGCCTCTTGGCATAGTCGCGACGGCCCTTGGAGCCGCGGTCTTCGTGGTAGGCCTCCCCTTCACCATACCGACACGGAGCGTCGGGCTCGCGGCCGACAAGCTCGTTGCCGACCCCGTGAGGTTCACCTTCAAAAGGCCTGTCGGCGACCTGGACGACTTTGGCGACTACAGAAACTGACAAGCCTTCCTCGCCGCCAGGAGCTTAAGCCCCGCCCCCCCTCTTCTCAAACCGGCTTTTTTCTAAGGATATCCTTCAAAAAGGCCCCGGTGTGGGATGCCCTGACCGTTGCCACCTCCTCTGGGGTGCCTTCGGCAACTATGCGCCCGCCGCCGTCGCCGCCTTCCGGGCCAAGGTCTATGATATGGTCGGCCGACTTTATGACGTCGAGGTTATGCTCGATTATCACTATGGTATTGCCAGTCTCGCGAAGGCTTGAGAGCACGTCGAGGAGCTTCTGTATGTCCGCGAAATGGAGGCCTGTGGTGGGCTCGTCGAGTATGTAGACGGTCTTTCCGGTAGCCCTCTTTGAAAGCTCCCTTGAAAGCTTTATCCTTTGGGCCTCGCCGCCCGAAAGGGTCGTGGAGGGCTGCCCGAGCTTGACGTAGCCGAGGCCGACGTCGTGAAGGGTCTGGAGCTTCTCCTTCACGGCCGGTATGTGCTCGAAAAAGGCGAGCGCCTCGGCAACAGAGAGGTCAAGACATTCGGATATGTTCTTGCCCTTGTACCTAACCTCGAGCGTGTCGCGGTTGTACCTGTGGCCGCCGCAAACGTCGCAGGTGACGTAGACGTCAGGCAGGAAGTGCATCTCTACCTTTATGAGGCCGTCCCCCTTGCATGCCTCGCACCTGCCGCCCTTCACGTTGAAGCTGAACCTGCCGGGGCTGTAGCCCCTCGCCTTTGATTCGGGGAGCTGGCTGAAGAGGTCCCTTATGGGAGTAAAGAGGCCCGTATATGTGGCCGGGTTTGACCTGGGCGTCCTGCCTATGGGCGACTGGTCTATGTCTATTACCTTGTCTATGTAATCAAGTCCCGCTATAGACGAGACCTCGCCTGCCCTCGCCTTTGAATCATAGAGCCTTCTGGCGAGGCTCCTGTAAAGGGTATCGACCACAAGGGTGCTCTTGCCGGAGCCTGAAACACCCGTAACGCAGGTCATGAGGCCGAGCGGGAACCTGGCGGTCACATCTTTCAGGTTATTGGCGCGGGCCCCCTTTATGACCAGCGCCCTGCCATCCGGCTTCTTTCTTTCCTTCGGCACCGGTATTTCGAATTCGCCTGAGAGGTACTTGCCTGTAAGCGACTTATCGCTCCTGCATATCTCGTCATAGCTGCCCTCGGCCACTACAGTCCCGCCCCAAAGTCCGGCGCCGGGGCCCATGTCTATTATATGGTCGGCCTCCTGCATAGTCTCCTCATCGTGCTCTACCACTATTACGGAGTTGCCCATGTCGCGGAGCCTTCTGAGGGCCGCCAGGAGCCGCCTGTTGTCCCTCTGGTGGAGGCCTATCGACGGCTCATCGAGTATGTAAAGGACGCCCACAAGGGAGCTTCCTATCTGGGTGGCGAGCCTGATCCTTTGCCCCTCGCCTCCGGAAAGGGTCGCTGCCGGCCTGTCGAGCGAGATGTAGTCAAGGCCCACGTTCGAGAGGAAGCCGAGCCTTTCGCCGACCTCCTTGAGTATCCTCCTCGCTATCTCCTGCTCCACCGCCGAGAGCTTGAGCGACCTGAAGAACTTAAGCGATTCCTTTATCGACATCCTCGTGAGGTCCCAGATAGACCTGTTGTCGAGCTTTATGAAGAGGGCCTCTTTCTTGAGCCTCGCCCCCTCGCAGACCGGGCATGGCTGCGAGTTCATGAACCTCTCAAGGTCTTCGCGCACGTCCTCGGAGCCGGTCTCGCGGTAGCGCCGATCGAGATTTCCGAGCACGCCCTCAAAAGGAGCGGTGTAGGTGTACTTGCTGCGCTCGCCCTCGTGCCTGAACTCTAATTCTTCCTCGCCAGAGCCGTTGAGCACGATATCTTTTATCCTGGACGGGAGCTTTTTATAAGGGGTATCGAGGCTGAATTTATAATGCCTCGACAGCGACGCGAGCATATTAAGATACCAGCCAGCGGCCTTCTTTCCACCGGACCTGCTCCAGGCCGCCACAGCCCCTTCCCTTAAGGAGAGGCCATTGTCAGGGATGATAAGCTCCGGGTCGAAATAGAACTTCTCACCGAGGCCCTTGCACTCCGGGCAGGCGCCGTATGGGCTATTGAATGAAAAAGTGGTCGGGTTTATCTCCGGGTAGCTTATGCCGCACTCGGCGCAGGAGAGTTTTTCGTTGAATAGAAGCTCCCTGCCGCCCAGGCTGTCGACCTTGACGAGCCCTCCAGCGAGGCGGGCGGCCACTTCAAGGGAGTCGGTAAGCCTCCGGAGTATCCCCTCTTTTATGACGAGCCTGTCTATGATGACGTCGATGTAATGCTTTCTCCTCTTGTCGAGGGCGTGGACGTCCTCCAGGTCCTTTGTCTCGCCGTCTATCCTGGCCTTTGTGTAGCCGTCCTTCCGGAGAGACTCCAGCTCTTTTTTGTACTCGCCCTTCCTTCCCCGGACAATAGGCGACAGCAGGACTATCTTCGAGCCCTGCGGAAGCTCCATCACCCTGTCGGCCATCTGCTGGATGGTCTGGGATGATATAAGACGGCCGCAGCTGTAGCAGTGGGGCTTGCCGACCCTGGCGAAAAGGAGCCTCAGGTAGTCGTAGACCTCGGTTACGGTGCCGACTGTCGAACGGGGGTTTTTGGAGGTGGTCTTCTGCTCTATGGAGATGGCCGGGGAGAGGCCTTCGATCGACTCGACATCGGGTTTATCCATCTGCTCGAGGAACTGTCTCGCGTAGACAGAGAGGCTTTCGACGTACCTCCTCTGCCCCTCGGCGTAGATGGTGTCAAAGGCCAGCGAGGATTTGCCGGAGCCGGAGACACCCGTTATGACAACGAGCTTGTCCCTGGGGATCTCTATGTCGATGGACTTGAGGTTATGTACCCTCGCGCCCTTTATTACTATCCTGTCCATTAGCTATTGTGATTGCTTTTCATTTTACGGTTGCGTGTGCGAAAGACCTTCTGCGGCCTGCCGGGCTTTTTTTGGGCATAAGGCTCGGCTCGCTCGTCCAGCCCCCACCCTTATGCCCTAAATAAAAACGCAGGGGAACAAACCAGACTCAGGCTAATGGCCTTTTTTTCTGCGCCCTGCCTGTTCCTGGCCATCTCTACCGCCATCTCTATAGCGGCTACAAGGCTCCTGTGGCTCGCGATACCCTTCCAGGCTATATCATAAGCCGTGCCGTGGTCTACCGACGTCCTTATGATGGGGAGACCGAGGGTAGCGTTGACCCCGTCCTCGAAGTGAAGTAGCTTTAGCGGTCCGAGTCCCTGGTCATGGTACATGGCCACGACGCAGTCGAACTCTTTTTTTCTCACGGCCCTGTAGAAGACCGTATCGGGCGGTAGCGGCCCTATCGCGTTTATCCCCTCTTCCATGGCCTTCCTGACGGCTGGCCCTATGGTCTTTTTCTCCTCGTCCCCGAAGATCCCCGCCTCTCCGGCGTGCGGGTTCAAGCCGCAGACAGCTATCCTCGGCCTCTTCATCCCGAAATCGGTCCTGAACGCCCTGTCGGTGACCCTCAAAGTCCGGAGTATCGACCTCCTTGTGATGAGGCCTGGCACGTCGCGTATGGCCTCGTGTATGGTAACGAGGACTACTTTCAAATCCGTGCCGCCGAGCATCATCACATAATCGTCTGTGCCGGTAAGATGAGCTATAAACTCGGTATGCCCCGGAAACGGGAAGCCGGCCTTCCGGGCCGCCTCCTTGCTTATGGGGCAGGTCACCATGGCAGCGGCGTCCCCTATGGCCGTCATGAAGACCGCCTCTTCTATATAAGAGACGAATGCCTTGCCAGCTTCTTTCTGAGGAACGCCTGCCCTTAGCTTCTTCACGTCCAGGACAGAGACGCTTGCAACATCGCTGTCGCCGGGCCTTTTGAGGCCGAGCTTCCTGGCAAGGAAGGCAAGCAGCCCGGCGTCGCCTATGACGACAGGGTTGCAAAGCGACCTTACGTGCCTGTCCTGCAGGGCCTTCAGGGCCAGCTCAGGGCCGACCCCTGCGGGGTCGCCCATAGTTATCACGATATTTGGCTTCATCTTGTTCTTACTGATAAAAAAAGGCCTCTCTGCCTTAGAGCCTTATCTCTATGTGCGCGTACCTTTTGACCTCGCTCAGCCAGAAGCTGAACTTCTCATCCATTATCTTCTTGAAGAGCTTTTCATGTATCTGCGCCTCGACATCCTTAAGCGGCCTGAGCGCGCGCTCCTGGTATTCGGTCAATTGTACGAAGTAGACCCCTTCGGGCCGTTCTATGGCAGGGCTTCTCTCTCCGGGCTTAAGGCCCCTGGCGGCCTCTTCGAGCCAGCCGTCGAGCTCGCCTGACTTGAGATAGCCGAGATCGCCGCCCTGGGAAGCGGCCGGGCCCTCTGAATACTGGCTCGCCAGTACCTTGAAGTCCGTACCTGCCGCAAAACCTTCACTCACGAGCTTGAGCCTTTCGTTGAGGCTATCATCAGATGGCAGAAAGATGAGGTTGATCCTGAAGCGGGCCGGGCTGTAAAACGCCTTCATGTTCTGGCGATAATAACCCTCGATATCTTCCATCTGTATCGAGATCTTGGACCTGAACTCCTTGTTTATGAACTTTACCTGGCGTATCTGCTCCTTGAGCTGCTCCCTGTACTCCTTCTGAGTAAGCCCGCTTTCGGCCAGGGCCAGCAGGAGCTGCTCTTGCGTAAGCTTGTTCTGCCGCTTTATGTCCTCTATGGCGTTGTCTATCTCCTTTTCGCTTATATCTATGCCGGCCTTGTCGGCGGCCTGCTTGACGAGCTTCTGCTCTATGAGGCTGTCGAGTATATTCCCCTTGACCTCTTTTATCTTCTCCGGGTCTGAAGAGCCCTCTATGCCGAGCTTGTCGATAGCCACGGCCGTTGCGGCGTTCAGCTCGGACATGGTTATGACGCTGTCGTTTATGACAGCCACGATCCTGTCGACCACCTCGGCGTTTATCTGGCCCGGCAGAAAGAGCGCAGCCGAAAGACAAATGCCGGCAATAAGCCTGTTCACAGTAGCTCCTCTCTTATCTCTATCTTTGACGCGCGCTTCCTCACGGCTATCCAGTCGTTCAGGACAGACGCGGCCTTCTCGCCCCTGAGCCTCTCCATTATCTTGCCCTTGGCCTCAGTATAAGAGGACGCGCCGCCCTTCCTTTTATCCTCGAGCATGAATATGTGATAGCCGTAATCGGTCTTCACCACGCCGCTTATCTCCTTCGGCTTTAGGCTGAATACGACAGATTCGAACTCTCCTGGCATATCACCCCTGCCGAAGTACCCGAGATCGCCGCCCTCCTTGCCTTCAGGGCTCAGGGATACCACCCTGGCAACCTCGGCGAAGTTGGCCGGGGTAAGAGAGCCCCTTACCGTCGTGGCCTGCTCCTCGGAGGATACGACTATCATCCTCGCCCTCGCCTGTTCCGGCCTCGCGAACTCGTCCTTGTGCTTCCTGTAATACTCTTGAGCCTCCCTGTCCGTGACCATGGCCCCTCTTGTTACCTCGTCTATGGCCTTCTTGACCAGGAGCTTCTTTTTTATCCTTTCCTCCCAGCCTTCAATGCTTCCGTAGCGCTCTTCAAGGGCCTCTTTGAAAGAGGCTTCGCCGTACTCCTTCTTTATGAGGTCGACCTCGGAGGCGAGCTCATCCTCGCTGACAGTGATCCCCGCCTTCTCGGCCTCTTCGAGGAGCAGCTCCTCTTCGACCATTTCGGTCACGAGCTCCTTTTTAAGCTCGACGAGCTCGTCAGCCTCATGCCCCTTATCCGTTGGCACGAGCCTTTTAAGGGAGTCCCTGTAATCCCCGGCCGTGATGGAACGGCCGTTGACCTTGATTATTACCTCTTTGGAGTCGTCCTTGAGGATCCCGCACCCGGAAACGCCCAGGAAAAGGAGAACGGCAGCTAACTTTGCGAACTTATGTCCGGCGCGGTTTTTCATGGCATTGGCAAGGCCTTTTTGAGAGGCCGCAACATGAAATGATATCACCCCTTAAGAAGCTCTTTCAATACATATCTGGCCGCCTCAAGAGGGGCTTCGTCCTGGCCCATGAAGAGCACGAACCTGCCCTCTGGAGTGACCCTGTACCTCTTCGGCTCCTTGCGCGCCAGCTCCATCGCCTTTCTGGAGGCCTTTTCAGGGGGAAGGCGCCCTTCCGTGCGCTCGAACGATAGATAGAGCCTTGTGCCCTTCTGCGTAAGCTCCCTGGCGTTCAGGGCCTTGAGCATGAGCTTGAGGGTAGCGGCATTTAAAAGGTTCTCGACGAGCGCTGGGACCGGGCCATACCTGTCTTCCAGCTCTTCCATTATCGTATATATCTCGTCCTCCGCGGCGATAGACGAGAAGCGCTTGTAGAGGTTTAGCCTCTGGCGCGCCTCCGGCACGTAATCCTCGGGGATATACTGCGAAAGCCTCAAGTTTATCTCCGGCTCAATGGCCTCCTCGACCACCTCGCCCTTCATCTCCCTTACGGCCTGCTCAAGGAGCTGCGTGTACATATCAAAACCGACCTCGGCGATGTTGCCGGACTGCGCGGTGCCGAGGAGGTCGCCCGCGCCCCTTATCTCAAGGTCGTAAGAGGCGATCCTGAAGCCGGAGCCCGGCTCGCAGAGCTCCTGGATGACCTCTATCCTCTTCCTCGCGTCCCCGGTAATATCTGCCATGGAAGGGCAGACGAAATAGGCATAGGCGCGGTGCTTGCTTCTTCCCACCCGCCCCCGGAGCTGGTAAAGCTCGGCCAGGCCGAACCTGTCGGCCCTGTTTATTATGATCGTATTCGCGGCGGGGATATCGAGGCCGGATTCGATGATGGCGGTCGAAAGGAGTATGTCGGACTCCTTGTTTATGAAGCCGAGCATCTTCTTTTCAAGCTCCCCTTCCTTCATCTGTCCGTGCGCCACAGCCACACGCGCGTGCGGCACGGCGCGCCTGAGCATCTCTTCCATGACCGCTATCGACTGTATCCTGTTATGGACGAAGAAGACCTGCCCCCCGCGCGCAAGCTCCCTCTCTATCGCCTCTCTTACGATATCCTCGTCGAACCTCACCACCTGCGTCTTGATGGCGAGCCTGTCCTCCGGCGGCGTGTTTATTATCGAAAGCTCCCTGATGGAAGCAAGCGACATGTGAAGGGTCCTGGGAATGGGGGTGGCGGTAAGCGTGAGCACGTCTACCTTCGCCCTCAACTTCTTGAGCTTTTCCTTATGCGCCACGCCGAACCTGTGCTCTTCGTCTATTACTATAAGGCCCAGGTCGGTGAACTCTATGTCGCTCTGGAGGAGCCTGTGCGTGCCGATTATTATGTCCACCCTGCCTTCGGCGAGCCTCTTTACTACGTCCTTCTGCTCCGCCCTTGACCTGAAACGCGAGAGCACCTCGACCGTGACCGGATAAGGGGCGAGCCTATTCGAGAAGGTCCTGAAGTGCTGCTGAGCGAGTATGGTGGTGGGCACGAGCATCGCCACCTGCTTTTTATCGAGCACCGCCTTGAACGCCGCGCGTATGGCGACCTCTGTCTTGCCGTAGCCCACGTCACCGCAGATGAGCCTGTCCATGGGCCTCGGCTCTTCCATGTCCTTCAACGTCTCTTCTATGGCCCTGGCCTGGTCCGGGGTCTCTTCATACTCGAAACCTGCCTCGAATTCGTGGAAGAGCCTGTCAGGCGGAGAGAAGGCAAACCCCTCTGCCACCGCCCTTTCGGCGTAGAGCTTTAAAAGCTCTCCGGCGAGCTTCTCGACAGCCTGCTTTACCTTCCTCTTTGTCTTCTCCCAGCCAGGGCCGCCGAGCTTATCGAGATCAGGAGAGCTGCCCTCAAGGCCGTGGTACTTGCTTACAAGGTCCATCCTCCAGACAGGGAGATAGAGCCTGTCCCCGCCCCTGTACTCGACAAGGAGAAACTCGTTTTCGACCCCGTCTATGGATAACTTCTTGAGTCCCCTGTAAAGGCCGATGCCGTGCTGCTTGTGTACTATGAAATCCCCGAGGCTTAAGTCCTGGAGCTGGGTAAGAAAGGCGTCGAGCTTTCTCGAAGGCGGCGCCCTCCTTTTGACCCTTTCACCGAAGACCTCTTCCTCTGAGACTATTACGACCGATTCCGAAGGGAGCCTGAAGCCTGTAGAAAGAGCGCCTGTGGCGATAAAAAGGCCGTTCTCCTGAGCAAGCGGCAGCTCTGCCCTTTCAACCGACGCATTGAGTCCGTACCCTTCAAGCAGCTCCCTTGTCCTTTCAGCCTGTCCCTTGTTATGGGCGATTATAAAGACTCGATTATTGGCCTCTGTCCACGCGGCTATCCTGTCGGCCAGCGGCTTAAAGATCTCTTCGCCCTTTCTGAAGGATATCTCCTGCCTTAAGTCAAGGTTCCCCTCAGTAAAAACTTGCGCGCCTTCGCCCCTTAGCGACTCTATCTTCAATACCGCCCTTTTTGCCAACTCGCTTCTGGCCTCTTCAGCGCAAAGATAGCGGCTGCCGGGCTCAACGAAGAACTCGTTATGGACAGAGAGCCTCCTTGCCGCTTCGGCTACATCATTACCGAAGGCATCCATGCCGCTTGTGACCAGGTCTGGCTCGATGATAGCGACGAGAGAATCATCCCTCAGGTAGTCGAAGAGCGTATCAAGGCCTTTGTAGAATAGCGGGAGGAGAAAATCCATGCCGAGGATGTTACCGTCCCGGAGCTTGTCTGAAAGCGGCTCCCACGCCTCTCGCTTGACGCCCAGCTCTTCGGCCCGATCTATAAGCCGTTCCCTCGCCCCTATCCTCGAAGACCTCTGAAGGGTAGTCTCCCTTGCGGGCAGTATGCGCGCCTCGTCGAGGTCGGCAAGCGACCTCTGGGTCGCGACATCGAAGGCCCTGATCGATTCGACCTCGTCGCCAAAGAACTCGATCCGTATGGGAGAGTCGTACATGGGCGGGAATATGTCCAATATCCCTCCCCTTATGGACATCTCTCCGCGCTCCTCTACCATCGACATCCTGGAGTAGCCCGTCTCTTGAAGGGTGGCTGTAAGAGAGTCCCTTTCGACCTCTTCGCCTTTTTTGATGATGACGACCTTCTGAGAGAGCGCTTCTTTGGGAGTGACCTTCTGCAGCAGGTTCGAGGCGGTGGTGAGCGCGATGAAAACCTTTTTTGAAAGGAGGTCGAAGAGGACCTCCATCCTCTGCGCCTGGATATCCGGGTGGGCTGGCAGGGACTCGAAGGGGAGCACCTCAGGGGCGGGGTACAGGAGCACCTCTTTGCTGCCGAGGAAGAACCTTAAATCATCGGCAAAGGCCTCCGCGCTCTCCTGGTCCGGCAGGACCGCAAGGACCGGCCTGTTGAGCGACCTGAAGGCAGATGCGAGCAGAAAAGCCCTGGAAGAGCCATATAGGCCGCTTATCTTGAACTCGCGCCCCGGCGCGAGGGCTGAGATCTCGCGCACCGCGTTTTTTAAGGTATACTCTTTTTCTGATTCTGATATGGACATGAAAAGTCCGCAAACTCCCTTTCCTGAACGGAAAATTATAACACACCAAGGGCTCTAAAGGAAAAAGGTTTAAACTGGCATGCTGCCTAACATGGGCGCGGGCATCCCGAGCACTTTTGTGAGATGGACTGATTCACTCAGGCCATCGATGATTGGGAAAGTCCTGGACGGACTTTTCCAATCATCCTAATGAGAGAAGCTTGTTATAGCTGGAAACCCTTGAGGAGGCGCAAAGCGCGTTTGGAAATATCCGAGGATAAAAAAATCGATTTAAAAAGCCTTGACGGCTGGCAGAAGAAGTATTATATTTAAGTACTTTAAAAATCCCCCCTGAATGCGAGGGGGATTTTTATTGAAACAACTTATTCCCAGGTAGCTCAGCCGGCAGAGCGGGTGGCTGTTAACCACCATGTCGGGGGTTCGAATCCCTCCCTGGGAGCCAACAAAATCAAGGGGTTAGCTCAATTTGGGCTGCCCCTTTTTCATTGACGTGAACCTACATCCTTGCCGAGAGCATCTCTTTTATCTGAGGCACGCAGGAGCCGCAAGAGGTCCCTGCCGCCAGAAGGGCCTTTATTCCATCGACAGTGCTGGTACCTTTTTCGATGGCGGAGGCTATCGCCGATTCGCTCACGCCCTTGCACGAGCAGACCGTCTTGCAGCCACCCTTCCGGCAGCCGCCCTGCGGTGCAAGGAGCGTCGCCCTTTCAGCGGAGAGATCACCTCCGTTGAGGAGCATGGTCAGCAGGTGCGAGGCCTCGGTAGCCGGTTCTGCCCCTGTCCACCTCACTGCCGCGAGCTTGCCGCCCTTTAGCCATATCTTTCTCATTATCCCGGAGCTTTCATCTGAATAGGTAAGGCTTTCGTCCGACGAAAGCGGGATAAGGCAATCTATCTCCTCTATCTTGTCTCCGTCGAGCCTCCCTTCTCCGGCAAGGTCTATCCTCGTTACCACATGCTCCCTGCCGAGGCAGGCAACCGCCCCGTATGGGTATTTGGCGGCGATGGCCGATCCTGCCCCGACATGCATGCCCGGGATAAGAAGGAGCGCCCTCCATCCCTTGAAAGGCATAACCTCGACAGCGGCGTGCTTGAGCTCAGGCTCTTTGGAATAAGGGTCAGCCTGAGAGGTTGTAAGCCGGTTTACCGCCAGGTTAAGCCCCCAGTGCATCGGGAGGAAGACGACCCCTTCCCTTATTGAGCCGGTCACCTTGACCTCTGCCATGAGCGTACCGCGCCTTGAGGCAACAACGGCGAGAGAGCCGCTTTGAAGCCCCCTCTCTTCCGCGTCCCTGGCGCTTATCTCAAGCTCAGGCACAGGGGTGTGCATCATTAGCTGCGGCACCCTCCCTGTCTTTGTCATCGTATGCCATTGGTCCCGTATTCGCCCGGTCGTAAGGGACAGGGGATAGTCCTCATCGGGAGCCTCGGCAACCGGGCGATATTTTACATCCATGAACCTCGCGCGCCTGTCAGGTGTCGCGAAGAGCCCTTCCTCGTAAAGCCTCTTCCCCTGCCTTCCTTCAGCCGGAAAGGGCCACTGCGCGTGACCGGTGCTGCGCAGGAGCCTGTAGCTTACGCCTGTGATGTCGCAGTCCCTTCCCCTGGTCGTAAGCTTATGCTCCTCGAATATCTCTTCAGTGGAACTATAACCGAATGGCCTGTCAAAATCACTTTCAAGCTCTGCTCCGAGCCTTCTCGCGAAGAGCGCCCCTATCTTCCAGTCAGGGAGGGCCTCTCCGGGAGGGTCAACGGCCTTCTCCAAAAGGCTTATCGACCGTTCCGAGTTCGTCGCCACCCCTTCTTTCTCCGGCCAGGTGGCCGCCGGCAGGAGTATGTGGGCGAAGGAGGCGGTCTCAGTGTTGTAGGCGTCTGATACGATCACCAGCTCCGCCTTCTTTAGCGCTCTTTTTACCAGGTTGAGATCGGGAAGAGAGACCGCCGGGTTGGTGCAGACTATCCATACAGCCTTCACGGCCCCTTCGTCCATCTTCCTGAAAATATCAGTTGCAGTATATCCAGGCTTGGGGGAAATTTTGCCTGAGCCCCAAATCCGTTCCATCTCCTCCCTGTGCTCAGGGTTGTCGAGCTCCCTGTGCGCAGACAGCATAGTAGAGAGGCCGCCCACCTCCCTGCCACCCATGGCGTTTGGCTGGCCGGTAAGGGAGAAGGGGCCTGAGCCGGGCTTTCCTGTCTGGCCTGTAGCGAGGTGAAGGTTTATGAGGGCGTTGCACTTATCGGTCCCCGTGGTGTACTGGTTGAGCCCCATCGTCCAGAAGGAAAGGCTTGGGCCGTCGGCGAAGATATAGGCCGCCTTCGCGATCTCGGCCGGCTCTATGCCGCAGATAGCGGCGGCCCTCTTTGGGGTCATAGAGCCCGCCTCTTTTGAGACGGCCTCAAAGCCGTTCGTGTGGGCCTCTATGAACGCCTTGTCTATCACCCCCTCCCAGAGGAGTATATTGAGCATCGACTGGAGGAGCGCGACATCTGTACCAGGGCGGAGCGGTATGTGGAGGTCTGCTATCGAGGCCGTAGCTGTCCTCCTCGGGTCCACGACCACGACCCTCGCCCCCCTCTCCTTTGCCCGCTCCATGCGCTTGAAGAGCACAGGGTGGGCATACGCCGGGTTTGCCCCGAAGATGAATAAATTCTCCGCAGCATCGATGTCGTCGTAGCAGGTCGGCGGCCCGTCCGCGCCGAAGGCCCTCTTGTAGGCTACCACGGCGGAGGACATGCATAGCCTTGAGTTGGTGTCGATATTGTTAGAGCCTATGAAGCCCTTCATGAGCTTGTTGAAGACATAATAGTCCTCGGTAAGGAGCTGGCCTGACACATAGAAGGCGACACTTTCAGGGCCGTGTTCCTTTATGATGGAAGCGAACCTTCCAGCGGCCTGCCCTATCGCCTCATCCCAGGAAGCCCTCTTGAAAGGCTCATCGGTCGTACCGCGCATCTGCGGACAGATGAGCCTCTCAGCTCCACCGATGGTCGCCATGAGGGAGATCCCCTTGGAGCAAAGCTCGCCGTTGTTTGCGGCGCTTGCCTTATCACCTGAAAGGTAGACTACCTTGCCTCCATCCACCTCGAGCTCCACCCCGCAGCCTGTGCCGCAATATGGGCAGACCGTGCGCGTAATCTTCCTCAGATCCTTATCCATAGCCTGGAGTCCTCTGTTTTTGTCTCGTACCTGGCAACAACGCCGCTCTCAGGCGCAACTACGCGCCCACTATCGAGGTCTATCCTCCAGCCGTGAAGCGGGCATGAAACGAGCTTCCCGGCTACTATCCCTTCCGCAAGCGGGCCGCCGCCATGCGGGCAACGGTTATCTACAGCCGCAACGCTCCCGTTTGAAAGCCTGAAGACGGCGACCTCCTTTCCGTTAAAGCGCACTGTGCGCGCTCCGCGCTCCGGTATCTCTTCGATCGAGCAGACAATATGCCAGCTCATGCCTCCACCTCCGCCATATTCAGCTCTATCGGCGTGTAGTCGGAGGCTTCATAGCCATCTTCATCTTCCTTCGCCCTTACGCGCTCCTCCCACGGGTCAACACCCAGCCCTGAGAGGATATCCGCAAGCTTCTCCGCCAGCACCCTTCTCGACCGGAGGTCATCGACGACCCCATCCTTTATCTTCCGGAGCCCTACCCGCTCTATCCACTCGCTCGTCCTCTCGCCGTACCTGGCGTCATCCCTGTAGAGGGCGATAAAGGCTTTGGCTACTTCGAGCACCTCCGCTTCGTCTTTGGCGGTACAGAGGTGGTCGGCCCCCCTGAGCCTTATCCCGCCGTTGCCGCCGCAATATATCTCCCAGCCGCCCTTTACGCCAACAACGCTCAAGTCCTTGACAGTCGCCTCTGCGCAGTTCCTCGGGCAGCCAGAGACAGCGAGCTTCATCTTCGCGGGTGTCCAGAGCCCTTCAAGGGCCTTCTCGAGCTTGACCCCAAGGCCCATCGAGTCCTGCGTGCCGTAGCGGCACCACCGCTCCCCAACGCAGGTCTTTACTGTCCTCAGTGCCTTGCCGTAGGCGAAGCCGGACGGCATACCAAGTTCCCTCCAGACCTCTGGCAGCTCCTCCTTTCTTATTCCGTATAGCCCAATCCTTTGCCCGCCGGTTATCTTGACCGTGGAGACGTTATGCTTTTTCGCCACCTCGCCTATGCGGATAAGCTCTTCAGGACTGACGACCCCGCCGTATACGCGCGGTATGACCGAGAAGGTGCCGTCCTTCTGTATGTTGGCGTGGAGCCTTTCATTCACCACCCTTGCCCTCGCATCATCCATGCCGTTGCCCAGGGCGCCGAGATAATAGTTGATGGCGGGAAGGCATACATGGCAGCCTTCCCCGTTCCATCCAAGTTCCGTCGTCAGCTCCTTTATGTCGCCATACTCTCCGCCCCTTATCATCTCCTTCAGCTCATCGTGAGATAGCGAGGTGCAGGCGCAGACCGGCTCTGATATCGAGGCCATGTGGCCGTTGACCGAGGCGAGTATCCTCTCGACAGACGCCGCGCACCCGCCGCAAGAGCCAGAGGCCTTTGTGCGGGCTATGACATCCTTCCTTGTCGTAAGACCGAACTCCTTTATCGCGTCTGCAATCGCCTTCTTGCTCACCCCGTTGCAGCCGCAGATTATGTCGGCATCCAAGGGCTCGCGCTCTGCCTCTTCCGCATCTACTCCAAGGAGGAGCGTCGCCCTCCTGTCGCTTATGTCAGAGCGTTCCTCGATAAGCTTCTGGAGCCTCGGCCCGTCTGTCGAATCCCCAAAGAGTATCGCCCCCTTGATGATATCCTTTGATATGAATAGCCTCTTGTATACCCCGCTCTTCTTGTCGAGGTACTCTACAGTCTCGGCGGGGCCGTCGATATCCCCGGCCGAGAAGAGGTCTATTCCCTTTACCTTGAGCTTGGTGGATGTGGTGGGGGTTACGAAAGAGAGCCTCCCCTGCCCTGTAACGTGAGAGGCGAGCACGCGCGCCTGCGCGAAGAGCGGCGCCACAAGCCCGTAGGTCCTGCCGCGGTGCTCGGTGCACTCGCCGACCGCATAGATCGACGGGTCGGTGAATGTCTGCATGTAGTCATTGACAACTATCCCACGCCTGCAGAAGAGGTGGGCCTTGTGCGCGAGGCTCACTTCCGGCCTTGTGCCGACGGAGATCACCACCATGTCGCAATCGATAGCGCCTCCGTCGGAGAAGGCGAGGCCGGTTGCCCGCCCGTCTCCAAGCACCTCCCTGGTGAGCGCGGCGAGATGGAACCTTAGCCCGGCCTCCTCGAGCCTCTCCTTGAGCATGCGGCCGGCGGTTGCGTCGAGCTGCAGGTTCATAAGGGTCGGCTGGTCGTGTATTACTGTCACATCGAGCCCGAGCTTCTGTAGCCCTACAGCCGCCTCAAGGCCAAGGAGCCCGCCTCCTATTACGGCGGCGCTCCTTGACACCAAAGCCTTGGCGGTTATCTTCGCGCAGTCTTCGATCGTCCTGAAGACAAAGACACCCTCCTTGTCGGCTCCAGGCACAGGTATAACGACAGGGCGCGAGCCCGTGGCCAATATGAGGGTGTCATATGGCGAAGACGAGCCGTCAGCGGCAACTACCTTTTTGTACCCCCTCATTATCTCCACAATAGGGTTCCCGAGGTGGAGCGTGACCCCGTTCCGGGAGAACCATCCCCTGTTATTGAGGGTTATCCCCTCGACCGTGGAATCACCGGATATGATCGAGGAAAGGAGTATCCTGTTGTAGTTGGGATGCGCCTCCGCGGAGTATACGCTTACTTCAAAAGCGTCCCTGTCGATGGCGAGGATCTCTTCGAGCGCCTTTATGCCGGCCATGCCGCCCCCGACGACAACAAGCCTTCTCTTGGCAGGCATATTAATTGACCTCCGTTGGTGAGGCATTTGCACGTTACACCCTTGCGGCCGTGACGACCGGCGAGCCCCATGTGGCCCTCCAGCGGCTCTTTACCGCGGAAAGTCCCCCGAAGGCGATGAGCGAGAGCCCGGAGAATATGAGGAAGCCCATCTGATAATCTCCCGTGTACTGCTTGGAGAAGCCGAGGCTCGATGCGAGGTAGAATCCTCCTATGCCCCCCGCCATGCCTACAAGCCCTGTTATTACGCCTATCTCCTTAGCGAACCTCTGGGGCACGAGCTGGAATACCGAGCCGTTGCCCATGCCGAGGGCCATCATGCCCATCATGAAGGCTGCGAGGCCACCCCATACCGAGCCTATGCCGAAGGAGACTATGAACATACTGAGGGCTACCGCCAGATAAAGGAATGAAAGGGTCCTGATGCCGCCGAACCTGTCAGCGAGGTAACCCCCGACCGGACGGAAGCCGGAGCCCATGAAGACGCACGCGGCGGTAAGGTAGCCTGCTGTCGCCGGCTCTACCCCGTACTGGCCGTTAAAGTAGATTACGAGGCTTGAGGCGAGGCCGACGAAGCCGCCGAAGGTAACCGAATAGAAGAACATGAACCACCAGGCGTCCTTGTCCTTCAGGATGGCAAAGTACTCAGTGAGCCTGAGGGGCTTCGCCTTCCCCTCCGGGTCCCTGGCGAGCAAAGTATAGACAAGAAGGGTAACTGCGAGTGGTATGAGGGCCAGCCCGAAGACAGCATTCCATCCGAAGTGGTTGGCGAGCACCGGGGCGAAAAGGGCGGCGAAGACGGTGCCGGAGTTGCCAGCCCCGGCAATTCCCAGGGCAAGCCCCTGATACTGCGGCGGATACCAGCGCGAGGCGAGAGGCAGGGCCACGGCAAAGGAGGCGCCGGCAACACCAAGCAATATCCCCATTATGTAGACCTCTTGAAGATTACCAAGGCCCACAACCCATGCCAACAAAAGACCCAGGATTACAATCACCTGCCCGATGAGACCGGTCTTCTTGGGGCCTATAGAATCGACCATCCATCCGAAGGGGACTCGGAAGAGCGCGCCTGCAAGGACCGGGATAGCGACCATAAGCCCTTTTTCCGCCGGGCTCAAGGCCAGCTCCCTCGCGATGTGGACTCCCAGGGGACCGAGCATCACCCATACCATGAAAGACATGTCGAAGTAGAGGAAGGCCATTAGGAGCGTCGGCGGGTGACCTGCCTTTAGAAAATCGTTTAACTTCATCTCGCTGTTACCTCCTTGGATTTTGGGCGCACGTATGCGCATGCGGATTTGAGCCGGGAGAAATGACCGCCGATGGTCTTCTTTCCAGCTCTATAGACTCTTCTTTGTGTGGATTTACTTCGTTGTGATAACGCTCAGGCTATTCGTTGCCCGTACGCATAAGGGAGGTCAGTAACAGCGGTGTCGCTGACTTGATGTGACGCCTTTAAAGATAGCAACTACCATGCCAATATGCTTTTCTGTTGATTCCGGCTTTTTTTGGATTTGTGCAGGCGGGGTATGCGTAAAAAAGGTGCTCTGTTTTTCTTGTCTGCCTATTTTGCGGGCATTATCTTGAGAGATGCGGCAGAAGAAGGAAAGTCTTTTCACATGTGGCTAACTGGTTTAGCATCGGAGGAACACATATTTCGACCCCGCCTGCCCTATTCCACTTCGTACTCTGCCACCCTGTAAAATCCCTTAAAGACCGGCACATCCTTCCCGTTCCTCTTTATCGTCTTTCTATTGATGGACGCCGCGTTCTTCATGCTCACGTCCAGTTCCTCCCTCCAGAAACCCGGCAGGAACGGTTCTAGCTTGCCTATGATCCATCTGCTCAAGCGGAAACGATATATGGGATTTGCATTAGGTTCGTGGCCGTACTCGGTTATGACCAGCCTGCCTTTTGGCGAAAGGACCCTTATGGCCTCTGACAGTGTCCTGCGCCGCGCTTCAGGCGGCATCTCGTGCATAAGGAAGAATATGAGGACGGTGTCGAAAACACCGTCTCTGTATCCGAGCGACTCGGCGTTCATGCGCGTAGCGACGAGCTTTTCACCGGCCTTCCTCATGGAGATCCCAAGCTGAACGGGGGATACGTCCGTAAGGTGCAATCTTCTGCTATCCAGACCCGCAAGGCTCGGGGTAAGCTTTCCATAAACGCACGAGAGCTGCAGCATCCTGCCTGACGGACGCGCCTGTATTACGCGAAGCGTCTCGCCCATGAGCCTTTGGTATTGTCCGAAGAGGATGGCGTTTATGATAGGCTGGTGGTCGAAGAACCATGCCCCGGGCTTCCAGAGATATGCCCACCAGTAATTGCGCGCGAGGTAGTCCGGGACTCCGTCAAGAAAATATCTGTAAAAAAGCCCTTTCCTCAACCACCGCTCTTCGGCCAAGGGCCGCGAATCCTGCAATTCATAGATGTCCATAGAACTTATTATAATAAATTTCGTCTGAACTTAAAAGCTTTTAAAATCAGGAACTTACATTATGCTTGCGGCCATAACCGCCCTCACCTAACACCCCTGCCGGCAATCGACAGCCGCGGCCAGGACAACCTTTTCATTGAGCGTATGACCTGTTGCCGGGCTCAAAAGCACCCTTTTCTTTTCTTTTGACCGATTCGATTACGAAATAGTAATATACAAAATACTGTCCAGCATATAGGCGGCCAGATCGTCCTCTTGTTTTTACGACAATCCAGTTACAAAATCGGAGGTATTTAATGCCCCAGTTTTTCGATAAGATCATGAGCTCGTTGGAGGAGAGGAGTGCGAAGATAGGCATCATCGGCCTCGGCTACGTGGGCCTGCCCATAGTCCTGAGGTTTTGCGAGGAGCGCTTCCAGGTCATTGGTTTTGACGTAGACCAGGAGAAGATAAAGCTCCTGAACGCGGGCAAATCATATATAAGGCACATACCTTCATCAAAGATAGCCTCTCTTGTAAAAGGAAAGAAGCCGCTCTTTCGTGCGACATCCGACATGTCCCGCCTTTCTCAAGCGGACGCGCTCATAATCTGTGTCCCTACCCCGCTTTCCGACAAGCGCGAGCCGGACCTTACGTATGTTGAGAAGGCAGCCAGGGAGATAGCCAGAAATCTAAGGCCAGGACAGCTCATCTCCCTTGAATCGACCACCTATCCGGGCACGACCGACGAGCTGCTTCTGCCCCTTTTAACGGCAAGCGGGCTCAAGGCAGGCTCTGATTTCTTCCTCGTCTTTTCGCCTGAAAGGGAAGACCCGGGCAGGATCGACTTCACGACCAAGACGACGCCCAAGGTGGTAGGCGGGGTGACCCCGAAGTGCTTGAAGCTCGGCGCCGCGCTCTACTCCAGGATAGTTGACAGGGTAGTGCCTGTATCAACCACGAGGGTCGCGGAGATGACCAAGCTCCTCGAGAACATCTACAGGTCGGTCAATATCGCGCTGGTAAACGAGCTCAAGATGCTCTGCGACAGGATGGGGATGGACATCTGGGAGGTCATAAACGCCTCCAGGACAAAGCCCTTCGGCTACCAGGCCTTCTATCCCGGCCCCGGCCTTGGCGGCCACTGCATACCGATAGACCCTTTTTACCTCACATGGAAGGCACGGGAATACAACTTCGCGACCAGGTTTATCGAGCTCTCAGGCGAGATAAACACGAATATGCCTTATTTCGTCGCTCACAAGGTCATGGAGGCCCTGAACGGAAAGGGGAAGAGCCTCATGGGTTCAAAGGTGCTTGTCCTTGGCGTGGCGTACAAAAAAGACGTTGACGACCTCCGCGAGTCGCCTTCACTCGCGCTCATAAAGATCCTGCTGGAGAAAGGCGCAAAGGTCGCCTATAACGACCCCTACATACCAGTTGCCGAAGGCCACAGGAAAGAGTTCAGGATGCGTTCAACTCCTCTCAATGTAAAAGAGCTTAAAAAGTACGACTGCGTGCTGATAGCCACGGACCACAGCGTCTACGATTACAGGTCTATCGTGGCCAACAGCTCTCTTGTAGTTGATACGAGGAACGCTACCGCGGGTATAAAGAGCAGGAAGATAGTGAAGGCCTGAGATACCAACAGGCTTCGTCCAAAATTCGTCACCGGGGCGTACCGGAAAGGTACGCCTTTGAGCATCCCGAACGTATTTTTGAGTTTTTCAGCGGCCTGCCAGGGAACAGCGGAAAAGCGGAAAAGATTACTTCCTAAGGAACTTCCTCCAGAACAACCCAAGGAGCCCTGAGCCGAGAAGCAATATAGTTGAAGGCTCAGGCACGCTATGACCGGATTCGGCATCATGAGAAAATGGCGCGAAGTCGTTTATGGAAAGGCCCGGCAGCTTCTTCTGGGCCTTTGAATTATAGAGGTCGAAGTGCATGGTATAGTCGCTGTCCAGGCCAGTGGTATCAACGCTGAAAGCGGCGTAATACATGCCAAGGTCGTTGCCTGACGACCCGGACGGAGGGGCATAGGTGGTAAGGTCTATGCTCTCTCCGGCAATGGCCCTGTCCATGGTGTTGTACGCCTCTACGAGATTGGCCGGCATGAATGTAAACGAGAACTCCTTGAAGAAGGTCTCATAGATGCCGTGCTTTGAGAGGTCTCCGGATTCCCAGCCTAAAGCCGCCTCCAGGGGCGGCGCCCCATATTCCATGTCAGCGGTAACGTTTACCGTGCTCGTCACGTTTGTCTGGAGGTCTTTGAATGCAAAGCTCCCGAGGCTATAGTCTGCCGGGCCCGTCTTTGGGACCAGGGCAGCCGCGATGTAATATGTATCGGCCACGCTGTTTGTGCTGTCGGCGAGAAGATAGGCGTAAAGGGTAAATTTGGTCCCTGTCGCCATAATGGTCTGCTCTTCAGGATCGCTATCATAATAACCTCCAGCTATATCAAGCTGAAGGTCGGGGATGGCGTAGCTCACCCCGCTGCTCAGAAGAGAGATAGAAGTAATCCCGGCTATGACCGTGTATTTAATCAGTTTGCGCATGTTGACAACCCGAATCATCAACAATAAGTAAATGCAAGAACAGTGCCACGAAATAGCGAAGCCATGAGCTGCCAACTATCTGTTTTATAAGGATTTTTATCAGCTTCAGAACATTCTTTCCTGCCATATGATCGACCAACTGTTAGAAATCCCGAAAAGCCACCGGCATAATGGACAGGGATCGAGCCGATTACTTGAAAAAAATATGTAAATCCGATAAGTTAGAGCATAAGCCGCTATCGTGTAAGAAATACTAACACCAAAACAATGCCCCAACAGGAACGCGTATTCTTTTAACTTGTTGAAATAGCATCGTTTTTGAGAAAATAGCGCCATGGGCTAGTTGGTTTTCTTTACACTTTTGAAGATTCCCACAATTATTGCGGGGATCTTCCTGGCATCTTCACACTCCTGAACGGCTAAAAAAAGATGGAGAATCCGTTCAGAATTCCGATATATCCTTATAAGTACTTGCCTCAGGGGGATCGGTGGAAGTCATACGGATAAATGGAGCTTGCAAGACCTTCAGGGTGGATAAGAACGAGGTCAATGCCCTCAGCGGGATAGACCTTTCCATAGAGGCCGGCGAATTTCTCGCGATAGTCGGTCCATCGGGAAGCGGCAAGTCAACCCTCCTTAACCTTATCGGATGCATAGAGCGGCCAACTTCTGGCACGATCCTGCTCGAAGGCGCTGACGTCACCAGCCTCTCAGAGGACGAACTGTCGGATATCCGCTCCTCGAAGCTCGGGTTCATCTTCCAGACCTTTAACCTCCTGCCGGTGCTCACGGTCATGGAGAACGTGGAGTATCCGCTCCACCTGAGGAAGGCGGCAAAGGAGCAGAGGGAAGAGAAGTCCGGCGCGATACTCAAGGAGGTCGGCCTGGAGGCGTACGCCGGCCATAAGCCATCAGAGCTTAGCGGGGGACAGAGGCAGCGGGTGGCCATCGCCAGGGCGCTTGTCGGGTCTCCCTCCATCGTGCTGGCTGACGAACCCACGGCGAACCTCGATTTCAAGACAGGCGAGGATATCCTGAAGCTCATGAAAGAGCTCAACAGGAAGCACCAGACCACTTTCGTATTTTCAACTCACGACCCAAAGATAATGAAGCTCGCTGACAGGATAGTAGAGCTTCGCGACGGAAAGATAAACGGCTGACAATGTACTTAAGGCTCGCGTTCAGGAACATATTCAGGAACAGGCTGCGCTCCCTTATAACTCTCGCGGCGATCGCGTTCGGCTGCATTTCGCTCACCGTTGCCGGGGGGTTCATAGAAGACACCTTCGACCAGATGAGGGAGAGCTACATAAGGAGCTTCCTCGGCCATCTGCAGGTATCCAAAACCGGCTACTTCGAGAAAGGCGCCGCCAGGCCTTTCGATTACATGATAGACGAGCCGGAGAAGGCGCTCGGCGCGATAAGGTCAAACCCGAGCGTGGCTTCAGCCACTCCGAGGATAGAGTTTTCAGGATTGCTAAGCACGGGAGAGACCACTATATCCCTTGTCGCCCAGGGCGTAAACCCGAAGTGGGAGAACGAGATATCCACCTTTGTTGAAATGGATTCCGGCAAAAACCTCTCCGAGGGGGATACGTACTCGATAGTGCTGGGCAGGGGGCTCGCGCAGGCGCTTGCCGCAAGGCCCGGCGACCCGCTCATCCTTGTCGCCAATACGAAGAGCGGGGCCATAAACGCCCTCGACGTAGAGGCCAAGGGAGTCTTCCATACAAGCTCGAAGGCATTTGACGACAGGGCCATACGGATACCCATCGATACGGCCCAAAGGCTCCTTCAGACAAAGGAGATCCAGACGATAGCGGTGCTCCTTGACGACACCGGCAAGACCGACGTCGTAAAAGACGAGCTTGAGAGGGCCTTCGCCCAAAACGGCCTCGCGCTCGAAATAAAGCCCTGGTACGAGATGGCGGATTTCTACACGAAGACGGTGAACCTCTACAACAGGCAGTTCTTTGTCTTGAAGCTCATAATCGGCATAGTAGTGGTCTTGAGCGTCTTCAACACGATGAACATGTCGATACTCGAGCGGGTCGGAGAAATAGGGACGCTCATGGCCCTGGGCACAAAGAGGAAGGACGTGATATCGCTTTTCCTGCTCGAAGGGCTCATCCTTGGCGTAATCGGCGGGATAGCCGGGCTCGCGGGAGGCTACATGCTTGCCGCGCTTATCTCATGGGTGGGTATACCCATGCCGCCACCGCCGGGCGCGACCATGTACTGGACCGCGAAGATAAAGATAGTGCCGGAGGTACTGGCGTTCAACTTCGCGCTTGCCGTAATTGCTTCCGTAGTCTCATCGTGCTACCCTGCCGTAAAGGCCTCAAGGCTTGAAATAGCCGCTGCGCTAAGACATAATATCTGAGAGATGCCGGTGATTACTAAAATAAAGATCATCCCGCTTCTTTTCTCCAGCCTCCTCCTCTTCCCGGTCCTTTCCGGGGCAGCCCTTCCGGGCGCCGATGGAATAGTCGCAAAGGCAGATGAAGTGCGAAGCCCGCAACTCGACTATACTGTCGACGTAAGAGTGACCAGCATAAACCCCGATGGCGCTGAAAGGACCTCTGAATACGAGGTGCTTGTAAAAGGCAAGGAGAAGACCATCATAAAAACGCTCTCTCCGGCCGCAGACAGGGGGAGGACTCTCCTCATGCTCGGCAAGGACCTCTGGGCATTTCTGCCTGACGTCTCCAAGCCTATAAGGATATCCCTACAGCAGCGCCTCATAGGCGAGGTCGCCAACGGCGATATCGCGAGGGCCAACTTCGCCGGGGACTATAAGGCAACGCTCCTGAGGGTCGATAAAGCCGGAGGCCGCGACTATTATGTGCTCGAGCTGAACGCGTTATCCGAAGAGGTCACGTATAACAAGGTCGTCTACTGGGTGGACAAGGCCAACTATTACCCGCTCAAGGCAGAGTTCTATACGATCTCCGGAAGGCTTCTGAAGACCTGCTCGTATGAAGACTACAGGCTCCTTGCCGGGGTCAAGAGGCCATCAAGGCTGGTCTTAAAGGACCCGCTCGCAGCAGGCCGCAAGTCTGTAATCGAGTACGTAGGCATGAAGGCGGCCGACCTGCCTGCGAAGTACTTCACCAAAGACTACATGAAGAAGCTCAAATACTGAATGACGCGCTCTGTTCATTCCATTGTGCTCTTACTGGCGCTCGCGTTTGTCCCCAACCATGCGCTCGGAGCGGATCTATCCAGTTTGAAGCGGCCTGTCTCAGTCGAAATAACAGGCATCGAGGCCTCCACCGATGAAAGCGGCACCTCGATCTCCATAAGTCTTTCAGGAAGACCCGATTACAGCATAAGGTCGCAGATAAGCATCTCTGCCATCCACATCGAGATTAAAAACGCCGCGCTCTCACCCAATATCCCGAAGCTCATCGATGTATCGGACGGCAGGGTCGTCGATATCTCGGCCCTGGAAGCAGGAAAGGGGCGCTCCAGGATAACCATAAAAACGAATCCGGGGATGAACTACAAGGTCGTTTCTGATACGGGCCCGGGTTCCGTAATAAATATCTATGTCGAGCCGCCGCCGGCTCTTTACAAACCAGAGACATCTTCACCCAGGGCATCATGGGGCACATCCCTTGACTTGAGCGGCTATCTCAAAAACGAGACCGCGTACAGGATATCCGACCCTGAGGAGTTCACCAAAATACGGAATACCATTTACCTGGCATTGACCGGAACGCTTTCAGAGCATATAAGCTACAAGGCAAGCGGCAGGGCCTTCTATGACGCGGTCTTCGGCCTTACTGACAATTATCCTCAATCCGTAGAGGACGACCAGGAATCAGAGGCTGACCTGAGGGAGACCTATCTCGACATTTCAGCTGGTGACTGGGATGCAAGGCTCGGAAGACAGAACATAGTCTGGGGCGAGGCCGTGGGCCTTTTCTTCGCTGACGTGGTCAATGCCAAGGATTTGCGTGAGTTCGTGCTGCCAGACTTTGATTACATAAGGATACCCCAGTGGGCTGCCGACATAGAATACACCAAAGACGCAATACATCTTGAGCTGGTCTGGATACCAGTGCTGGATTTCAATAAGCTCGGCGGGACAGGCTCCGAATTCCCCATGGCAGTGCCGGTGCCCGACGGGGTCGCGCCTGCCATACTCGACACCAGGGAGCCGGCAAACGGGCTTGAAAACAGCGAGCTTGGGGCCAGGGCATCTTACCTGGTGAACGGGTGGGACTTAAGCCTTTTCCACCTTTATGCCTGGGACAAGTTTCCCGCCATGGAAAGAGAAGTCCTTTCGCCGGCACTCTACCTCTTTTCACCAGACCACAGGAGGATAAATATAAGCGGCCTTACCTTCTCAAAAGAAATAAACGACGCTGTGCTCAAAGGCGAGTTCGTCTATTACAAGGGCAAAAACTTTTCGGTAATAGACGCGGGTGACGATGACGGATTGGTCAAAAAAGATTACATCGACTACCTGGTGGGCGTTGATTATACATTTTTCGACAAACTCGACTTCAACTTCCAGTTCATGCAGCGCGTCATTTTCGGCTTCGAAGACAGGATATTCAGGGAGGAGAGAGTGCGCTCCTCTGTTTCGGTATGGTTAAAGACCGGCTTCCGGGAGGATAGTATCGAACCTGAGCTACTCGTAATAACAGGCCTGGACGAACTTGACATGCTGATACGTCCGAGTCTCTCTTTCAAATTGTTTGAAGGCCTTCAGGCAAAGCTCGGCCTCGACATATTCGAAGGTCCGGTCGATGGCATATTCGGCCAATACCGCGACAGTGACAGGGTCTATGCGGAGGCGAGATATGACTTCTGAAAAAGAAGAGATATACTGGGAAGCCACGAAGAGGAACCTTGGGCTTTTTAGCGAACCCGAGCAGGAACGCCTGCGTAACGCGCGGGTGGCTGTGGCGGGCCTCGGCGGCGTTGGCGGCATCCATCTCGTGACGCTTGCCAGGATGGGCATAGGAAACTTCAACATAGCCGACCATGACATATTCGAGCCCGTGAACTTCAACCGCCAGTACGGGGCCAGCCTCGATACGGTCGGAAGGAGCAAGACCGATGTAATGCGAGAGACCGCCCTTTCCATAAACCCTCTGGCTGGCATAAAGGTCTTCTCCGAAGGGATAGATGGATCCAACATCGACGAGTTTCTCGAAGGCGTGGACCTCGCGGTAGACGCTGTCGATTTTTTCGCCATCGACGCGAGAAGGCTCCTTTTCAACAAGGCCCGCGACAAGGGCATCTACGCCGTTACATCGGGGCCCATTGGCTTCGGCGCGACCCTTCAGGTCTTCTCCCCAACGGGGATGAGCTTCGATGAATACTTCGGCATCTCAGAAGGCATGGACTACGTGCGCAAAATGATAGCCTTCTCGGTCGGGCTTACGCCAAGGCCTCTCCACCTCGGTTATATGGACCTCTCAAAGGTAGATCTCAGGGCAGGCACAGGCCCGTCAATGGCCTCTGCGTGCGCTCTTTGCGCCAACCTTGTGGCAACAGCCGCAGTCGATATACTGCTCAACAGAAAGCCTGTCAAGGCAGCTCCGCATTACTTCCAGTTCGACCCCTACAGGCAGGTCTATAAGAAGGGCTATCTCTTCATGGGGGGGCGTAACCCGCTGCAGGCTTTCAAGAGATGGTTCCTGCGGCGCAAACTCAGACCCATGCTGGGAGGGGCGGATGGCAATGGGAACCGCGGCTGAGGAGATAAGAAAAATAGCCGGATACGGCGTTATGGCGCCGTCGGGAGACAATTGCCAGCCCTGGGCCTTCCGGCTGAAAGGCGACATCCTTGAGGTCATAGATGACCGGACGCGGGATACCTCCTTTTACAATTTCCGCAACACAGCCTCTTACATAGCCCACGGCGCGCTCCTTGAAAACATCAGAATAGCGTCCAGAGCCCTTGGCTATGAACTGACCGAGGAGCTTTTCCCTGACGGCGAAGACGGCCTTACCATCGCGAAGATACGCTTTTCAAAGGCTCACCCGTTGGATGAGCCACTCTTCCCTTTCATTGAAATAAGGTGCACCAACCGGTTCAAATACAACGGCTCGCCTCTTGCCGACGAGACCCGAAGCGCCCTTAACGCATCGGTTGCCGCTGTCTCAGGGGCAGGGCTTCTTCTGGCTGAAGGCCGGGCAAAGGATATCGCAGCGAAAGCGGCAAGCAGCAATGACCGTATACTATTCGAGCACAAGGGGCTTCATGACTTCCTCTTCGACCACATCAGATGGAGCGCCAAAGAGGCCGAAGCGGCCAGGGACGGCATGGACATAAGGACCTTAGGACTCGACCCTGTTCAGCAAAGGCTCTTTCCTCTGTTAAGGTCCTGGAACCTTCTCAGGGTACTTAATTCGCTCGGCTTAAGCCGCATGCTCCCGTTGCAATCCTATATGCTCTGCAAAGGCTCATCGGCCATGGGGCTGGTAGAGGTAAGGGGAAGCGGCCCAAGGGCCTACCTTTCAGGAGGGAGCGCTGTTCAGAGGGCCTGGCTCACGGCCACGATGCTCGGCCTTTCGTTCCAGCCCATGACCGGGATACTCTTTCTGCTAAACAGGTTATATAAAGATGCGGACAGCATCGCGACCGTCCACCGGATAGTGCTGAAGAAAGCTGAAGCCCTTCTGAAGGAAGCCTTCTCTTTGAGTCCCGGCTCTACGCCTGTCATGCTCTTCAGGATAGGTCCAGGCAAGCCCCCCGGAGTATCCTCTCTCAGGATGCCCGTCGTATTGAAATAAAAAAAGGGCGGACCAGACGGTCCGCCCTTTTGATTGGCTCTTTTTCTTATTACTTCCTTACCCTTCTCCTTACATACATGCCGAGGCCGACAAGTCCGCCGCCGAGCAGTAGGAACGTGCCAGGCTCCGGGACCGCGACGTTGAACTGTCCATTGCTTTCCACAGTGGTTATAAAGCCCGTCCCGGTGGGGATGAACCCTGTTACGAGGTTATGGGTATTGAGCAGGCCGAGCGTGACCGGAAGAGAACTGAAATCAGTCCCGGTAGAGGTCTTCCATACGCCGGCGTACGCAGACGTGAAGACCGCTGTCAGGTCGGTCGTGCCGTTAGGTGCGGTTCCGCCAAGGAAGCCCGCGGGCCCCTGTCCGCCTGAAGGGGGTATTATGCTGAATGTAGCCAGTGTCGCCGTGACACCGTTAGTAGGGTCAGCGTCTATATCCAGATAAACGCCCAGGCTGCCTGAGCCTGCGTCGAATGAATAATCAAACGACCAGGTAGAGGGATCGAACGGGTTCGGGGTCGACACATTGTATACGCTGCCTGTAAGCCCGGTGCCGTAGAGGTAGAGATTGTACGAAGTGCTGGTCGATTCATCGAGGAGATCGAATACCTTGTAATTCCCGGAGCCGCTGCCAGGTTCCTGCCAATAGGTCAGGGTCTGCAGCAAGGACATCTCTGTGAATGTGTCCCCGTCGTTGAATATGCCATCCAGGCCAAAGCTCTGATTGACAGTACCATCGCCGCTGACGATGACCCTGTCGATATTGACCGTATTGCCCAGGTTTGAATTGACGGTAGACAGGTCCAGCTGCCAGGCATCAAGTATTAAAGCTGAGGCCTGCCCTGGCACAAAACCTACTGTTCCGAGCGCCAGGCCCGCGAGCAGCGAGGCCTTCAGCACCCCTTTCTTGAAAATAGCACTCTTCATAATCCCTCCTTATCAACTAAGCGGCGGTCGATGTTTGTTTGGTTTCATAACTTGCAAGAACCTTGCCAACCCCATACGATAACTGTCGCTTTACCACAAGTAGCTGATTTTCAAAGATTTTTAGATGCAAACCGGACAGCGAGCCAGTTTGCGTAAATTATAAAAACTGGTCTCAATGTAAAGATTTGCTTAATATTGTAAAGAGTACCGACAGGCGTACGGTATGAAGCGGTCAGGGGGTTTGCTCAAGCGCTTCTGAAAGGGCATTTACGATCCTGGGGTCGTAGGTGGAACCGGCGCTCTCCTCAAGCTCTTTCAACGCCTCTTGATGGGAAAGTATCTTCCTGTATGGCCTCTCCGAGGTCATCGCCGAGTAGGCGTCTATTACCGAGAGCACCCTTGAGAGGAACGGTATCTCCTCTGCCTTGAGCTTGTCCGGGTAGCCGGTGCCGTCCCATCTTTCATGGTGGTGAAGGATTATCTTTTTGACCTTCTCGGAGCACTCGAAATTGCTAAGGAGCCCGAGCGTGTTGAACGGATGGGCCTTTATAGTACGCCGCTCGGAGGCCGTAAGATTTTTCTTATCGAGGACCTCGCCGTCGACTACCATAAGCCCCAGGTCATATACCATGGCCACATAATGGGCCGTTTCGATATCTTCTTTGCCCGCGTTCAATCTTTCGAGCGCCTTTACGAGGAGTTCGTTGAACGCGCCCCTCTTTTTCTGGTATCTCTTCCGGTATCCCTTCTCGGCCTTCAAGAGGCTGTCAAAGGACGAAATGAACCGGTTTATGTCCTCGTCAGGGTAGTCGCCTGAATTCAGGCTATCTATGAATGTGGATATTCGCTCGCTCAACTTGGCTGCAAGGGCAAGATCCTGTTCGCTGAAGGCCCCGGCTGACTTCTTATTATTCAGGTTCAGCACGCCTATTACCTTGTCCCCGGCCTTGAGCGGAAGCGACAGGAGCGACCTGTTGTTATACTGGGGGATGCTCCTTCGGCCGAACCGTGGGTCTTTTTCCAGGTCATCTATAAGGAGGGGTTTGCCTTCAAGAGCCACCCAGCCGGCGATGCTGTCTCCCACTTTTATTCTTGTGCGGTTTATTACGTCCTCACTTAAGCCCCGCGCGCTTTTTATCGTCAGCTCGCCGGTGAACCTGTCGGCCAGCATTATCGAGCAGGTATTCACGTCCAGGAGCTCGGATACGAACTCCATGAACTTCTCCATCGTGATGTCTATTACGGTCTCAACGCGCTCCCTGGCGCTCTTCGGTATCTTTATTCCGATCGAGAAGCCCTTATCGGTATTTTCGGCGCGAAGCCCCCATTTGTGCATCTCGGCGGTCTTGCTGGCGAGATACAGCTTGAGCCTTTCCCTTCCCTCCTCGGTATTAGAGAACTGGGAAGGGACAAAGAGGAACGGTATCGCCGCTTCCGGAAGCTTCCTTGAGACCAGGATATCGACCTCCACGTCCTCGGCCTCGGAGAGGCTTATGGAGATGGAATCGCCGTTCTCGAGGTAGAGGCTCAAGCCCTCCACGAGGTTCATGAAGAGTTGTACGACCCTTATCTTGTCGCCTACGACCTCTGAGACGCCTTTCCTGATGTCGGTCGCCAGATGGAAGTTCCTTCTTGATATAGTAACGTTCAGCAGCCTTGAGCCGATGATGTCCTTCTCGAGTATCTCGCCGAGGTTCAAGACCGTCTTCTTTACGACCCTCATCTCGTTCTCGAGCATGACGAAGTCAAGGAGGTTCTCGACCGTGTGTATAAGCTTGTCGGTCTCACCGGCTATTATGGACTGGAAATCCTTGTGCTCGGCCCTGGCAGACTGGTCCGTGTTCTGAAGGTAGTAAATGGCGCCCTTTATCGAGTTCAGCGGAGTCCTGAGCTCATGGGAGACCCGGGTGAGGAACTCGGTCTTGACAACGTCTGATTCGATGAGCTTCCTGTTGATGTCTTCAAGCTCGGATGCCTTTGCCCGGAGCTGGTTCATCAGGAAGGCGTCCTCAAGGACGATGGCGGCCTGGTTTGAGAGTATCTTGATGAGCGAAAGCTCGTCTTCGGTGAATGGCCCGTCTTCTTTGTCATTGACGTTCAATACGCCAAGAAGCCTGTTCCTGCTCACGATGGGACAGGAGATGAAAGAACGGGTCTTATACCTGTCAAAGCCCCTGCCATGGCTGAAGCGCGGGTCGTTTTCTATATCCTCGACCAGGACAGGTACTCTGTCCGCGGCCACAGCCCCCGCGATGCCTTCCCCTATCTTTACCCGGTAATTGTTGATGAAATGGATATCCATGCCGCGGGCGGCAACTATATATAGCTCGTCCCTGCCGTTTACGAGCATGAGGGAGCCTTTTTGCGCGTCCGTATAATTGATAGCCAGATCGAGGATAAGGTTCGAGATAGCCTTGATATTGTCGGTGGCGACAATGGCGCTCGAGACCTCATTGATTATCGAGAGTTTTTTCTCGAAGAGTGAGGGGTTGTCCATTTCAATAAAATTATCTTGCATTATGGGGAAAAGGCAAAGAAATTTGAGAGTTTATTTGATCGAATATCCCAAAGGACCCGGCAAGACCGGCATTCAGATATATCGGCTGAATACCCGTCGATAGACCATGGACAGTTCTATATTTATTATAAAAGCAAACCCTGTGCCATAAGCAAAATGAACGCCTGCACTATCTTTTTCGAAGCTGCCGAATGGATGCAATGTAAAGACTATCGACAATCTGTAAAATATCCCTGCAATCTGCGGCTCAGGAGCGCCCATATCCGATTGCGCTTCCCAGGCTTCAAATAATTTCCTTAATCTGATATGATTCCTGGGCGATGAATGGAGCATTTGATACTAAAAGACCGGTTACGCTCATGCTCCTCGGCAGCGGCCTCAGGTTTCCGGCATTTATCGGGGCGCTCTCTGCTATTGAGGAGAAAGGCATACAGGTAGAGCGCGTGGTGGGGGCCTCGGCAGGCTCCATCATCGGCTCGCTCTACGCTTCAGGATGGTCGCCCATCGAGATGAAACAGGCCCTCATGGCCCTGGATACTACCATCTTCAAGGACTTCAGCCTCCGGGGGCTTATCGTCGGGAAGGGGCTCTACGAGGGCAAGGTAGTGGAGAAGTACATAGACGGGCTCCTGGCAGGGAAGAGGTTCTCGGACCAGTTCAGGTTCCCTCCCTTCGTTGTGGCCACAGACATACGCAACAGCACGCCTTTCGTCTTCTCGAGGGCGAAGTTCCCTGATCTCAAGCTCTCAAGGGCCATACGCTTCTCGATAGGCCTGCCGCTCGTATTCTCCTATAAACACTTCAGCCATTCAGGAAAGACGCACACCTTTATCGACGGCAACCTCCTTTCCGGGTCAATAGCCGAGATGTTCGCCGGCTCAAGGCTTCTCATATTGAAGGTGGTCTCTAACCGGACCCTTCAGCATGCCTCAGAGAGGTTCAGCTTCGCCTCCTACATAAAAAAGCTCGTTCTGCTAATGATGAACGCGGTGGAAAGGGAGCGGATAGTGGGGAAAAACTGGCAGGAGACCATACTGATATCCTGCGGGGACATCCACATGACAAAGTTCTCGCTGAGCGCCGATGAAAAGCAATACCTGATAGACCAGGGATATACACAGGTCAGGCGGTATCTGGATTACAAGTGGGAGGCTTGAGGCCAGGGCCTCAGGTCAGGTTATGAAGCCCGTGCTTTTTCATGAGGTCGTAGAGGGTCGGCCTGCTTATGCCGAGCTCTTCCGCCGCCCTGGCGATGTTGCCCCTGTTCCTTTCTATCGACGCGGTGACAAATTCCTTTTCGACCCTGTCCCTCGCGTCCTTAAGCGTAATGGCGTCATTCGGGTCGGGCCCTGCCTTTACCCTGCCCTCTCCTGATGAAGCGAAGCCGAGGTCCTGCGTGCCTATTAGCGCCCCTTCCGACATGATGACCGCGCGCTGGACCCTGTTCTCAAGCTCCCTTACGTTGCCGGGCCAGTCGTATGACTCGATCTTTCGCGAGGCCTCGGAGCTGAAGCCCCTTACCTTCTTCCCGAACTGCTCGCTGAACCTCGCCAGAAAGAGGTTTGAAAGAAGCATTATGTCGCCTTCGCGCTCACGTAGCGGGGGAAGGTTGATGGTGATGACGCCGAGCCTGTAATAGAGGTCTTCCCTGAACTTCCTTTCCTGTATGGCCTTCATTATGTCGACGTTTGTCGCGGCTATTATCCTCGCGTCTACGGTGATATCCTCCCTGCCGCCCACGCGTTGTATCATCTTCTCCTGCAGGAACCTCAGAATCTTTACCTGAAGGTTCGCGGGCAGCTCCCCTATCTCGTCAAGGAAGAGGCTCCCCTTGTGCGCGTACTCCACCTTGCCCTGGACCTGCGCGTGCGCCCCGGTGAAGGCGCCCTTCTCATGGCCGAAGAGCTCAGACTCAAGGAGGTTATCCGGTATGGCGCCGCAGTTGATGGGGATAAAGGCCTCGCCCTTCCTTAGGCTCATCGAATGGACGGCCCTTGAGACAAGCTCTTTACCGGTGCCGCTCTCGCCCATTATGAGGATCGACACCTCCGACGAGGCGACCTTCCTTATTGTGGCAGCCACCTCCAGCATCTTCTGGCACTGGCCTATTATGCGCGAGCCCTCACACGTCTTCCCTTCGAGTGCCTGGTGAAGCCTCCTGTTCTCCTCCTCTATGCCGTAGAGGTGAAAGGCCCTCTTCACGACCACCCTTATCTCATTGAGGTCTATGGGCTTCTGGTATACGTCATAGGCGCCGTCCTTGACGGCCTTAAGCGCGTTCTCCCTCTCGTCGTTGCCGGAGATTATGATCACCTTGGCATACGGGTTCTCCTTCAATATCTCATCGAGGCACTTGAAGCCCTCCTCTATGCCGTCGGCGTGCGGCGGTAGCCCAAGGTCAAGGGTAACGACCTTCGGCCTGTGGGCCTTATAGAGGGCAACGCCTTCGCCGCGCTCCCCGGCCTGGACGATGGAGTACTCCTTGGCGAGCCCCCATTTGAGCTGCTTTCTTATCTCTTCGCTGTCGTCTATGATGAGAAGCTTTTCCATACCGCTCCGATAAAGATATCTTATCCGTTAGCCTGCCTGAAAGTTCAACATATTATCATGCAATTTGGCAAGGGGTAATTTGATGGTGAATACCGTACCCTGCCCCGGCTGGCTTGCGACCTCTATGGCTCCGCCGTGGGCCTCGACGACCTGCTTGCACTGGTAGAGGCCTATGCCCAACCCTTTTTTCTTGGTCGTCGAAAAAAGCTTGAAGAGGCGGGTCTCGATGAACTCGGCGCTCATCCCGCACCCGCCGTCCCTGACGGAGATATATGCCGAATCAGAGGAGCCGACCTCGACATAGACCGGGGCACGCACCGGAGAGGCCTCGATCGCGTTCAGTACGATATTGAGGACGACCTTCTGTATCTCGTCAGGGTCAGCCTCGGCGAGGACAGATGGGCCTTCGAGGCGCACGTCGCCAGAGACGCCCCTCAAGGCGTCCTCAGCTATGGCGCGCAGGTCCGCGCTCTGCAGGTTGAGCGCGGTCTTCTCCTTTATGTTCCTGAGCCTGGAGATGAGGACGTTCATCTTCTTGACCGTAGACTTGAGTGAATCAACCATATCCTTCTGGAATTCCGGGTCGTCGATATGCTCATCCGCGTTATCGACCATCATCGAAAGTGAAGATACGTGGTTTTTGAGGTCGTGTACGACGAAGGCGGATACGCGCCCTATCGCCTCCATCTGCCTTGCCCTGGAGAGCTCATCCGAGAGTTTGAGATTATGGATGATGGAAGACGCCTGCCTTGAGAGCGTCTTCATAAGATCGTAGTCCTCGAAGGTATAGACCTCCTTGCCGTTTATTGGCGAACCGAGGGCTATGAAGCCGTTCATGGAGCCACCTGTGAAAAGCGGCACAAGAAAAGATATGCCGTTCTCCTCGAGAAAGCGCTTATCTGTTTCCTGTAGGCCATGGCCGCCGTCAGAGGCGTTCAAAACCCAGCCCTTTGGCTCGATGAAGCCTATGAGGCCGCTTCCATCGCGCAGCTCACGTGCCGATATGTCCAGCTCGTATACCGAGACGCTCTCGTAATTCCCGTCGTTTTCGTTTTTCAGGAAAAAGGCGGCGCCTTTGGTGCCGAAGGTCTCGGAGAAGCCGGAAAGAATGGCTTTGAGCACGCCCTCGCTGGTCTTCGCGGAGGAGACCCGGTCCGTAAAGCTCAGCCACTGCGCCCTGTAGTCGTACTTGTCGCTGAAGAAGTTCTTGCTCAGGAACACCTTTATCTTTCTCTGAATATTTTCAGAGAGAAGCACTATTACGATACCCGCGCCGCCCAGGAAAAAAAGCATCGTCAGGAGGTTCCTGCTCATCTTCTCGCCAAAATGCCGCATCCCCTCGCCTATGATGCCGAGGCCTAAAAGATAGACCCCTACCACAAGGATGACCGTTGACCTGTAAGCCATCTCCTTCGAGATCTGGACCTTGACCCCGTTGCCCCTCATGAGTTTTGAATAGGCCATGAGCCCGATCGCCAGGATCAGCACGATAGACCTGGGCCCGAGAAGGTCCATGTCAAGAGACCTGTAGAGAAGGGCCTGGCTGTAGTAGAAGATGAAGATCGCGAGGATGGCGCCGGCCCCGAGGGTCTCGAACTTTATCTTCCAGCGCTCTACTTTTTGAGCCCCTCTCAGGGTGGCTTCCATGTTTACGGCGGCGACTATCATATAGACGAGGACGCCGGTATAGAAGGTGAACCCGTCTCCTCCAAGGAAGAGTACCTTTTCAAACTCGAAGTCCGGGGAATAGAAGAAAGAGCCGGCAGGCAGCAACAGCGCGGCAACAGGAAATGAGACAGAGACGGCGAGCAGCGCCTTCTGTAACCATGAGACGGACTTAAGGCTTGGCTCCCGTGAATGGATAAGCGATGCCAGGAGCCAACCGGCAGGCAAAAAGGACTCCGTGACCAGCGAAAGCTTCCTCCAGAAAGGAAGCTCGCCTGGCCTGAGCGATGATACGAGGTCGAAGACAAGCAGCAGGGCGGACAGAAGAACGGCCGCCGGCATGGCAAGCGCCAAAGGCCCGCTCCTTTTCCTTATTGCCAGGACTCCGCAGAAGACGGCTGCTTCGATAGCTGCCAATATTACAAGGATGCTTACTGTCATCTCACACCGGTCTACCTCGGGACATGATCATAAAGGACCGGGTAAAAGTCCTTTATGAAATCCAGGGCCAGTTTCCTTGATTCTTCCTCGTTCCTCTCGAGCGGGACCGAGACCCTTATAAAGGCCGAGTCCTTGCGGCCGTAAAGGACCGAATTGAGCACCTCGTTGAACCTCAGGGCGTATTCGCTGGAGACGGCCTTTCCCTTCACCTCGTACCAGTAAACAAAGAGCTCTTTCTGCTCGGCCTTCTGATAGACGGCGGATACCGCCTCGATGGGCGCTCCTCCGGCGTCGACCATGATCTTGTTCTCAGAGTGCCTGTACCATCCCCCGCCGGGCAGGCACTGCTTTGGCGAATGGATCGGCCCGCTCTCCCTGCCTCCGCTGTGATAGCCGATATAAAGCTCGACCCTCTCTCCGTCCGCGTTCGCGTATTTTCTCGCCAGGTAGTCGGTGGGCCGGAGTACGGAAAGGACATCCCGGCTGAAGCTGGTCTGCGAGAGCATCTTCCACTCTCCCATCACGAACGGGAATTCGCTGAAGGGCCTGGACATTGAGACATTTTTGTTCGCGTGCGCCTGGGTGAAGAACCAGACCGACGCCAACAATACACATATGATCGCTATCCTAAGCCTGCTTATCATCTTTTCCCGCTTTCCTCAGGAGCACCCCTACCGCTACCAGCATGGCGAAAGCCATCGCGAAAACAGCCAGGCCGGCGAACTCATGGAAGAAGCCTTCGGCCGCCTTCGACCCGAAATGCTTGGCGAGGATCCCTGTTGTTATTACCCTTATGGAATTTGCGGCTATCGCTATCGGTATGGCGGTGAGCGCGAGTATGAGCCGCTTGAAACCTGTCTTCTGTGTGAAATAAGCCAGCGCGACCGCCAGGGCAAGAAGCGAGAAGAGCGACCTCATCCCGCTGCAGGCGTCGGCCACCTCCAGCTCTATATTTGGAAACATTATGATGTTGCCGTCCCGCCAGACCACTACCCCCACAGCCTGAAGGAACAGGACTGAGTACTTCGCCACCATGAGCTTAAGAGGGAACGCGACGGCATCGTAGACTATATAAGGCAGCGGCACCATGAAGAAAAGGTATCCGAAGGGCATTGAGACCGCCTTAAACGCCATCTTCCCGAAGAGGAAAAGGATGATCCCGGCCAGGACTATGAGGAATGAGACCCTCATTGTGAAATATTCAGTACCGAGATAGCCGGCCAGAAACGCCAGCAGCCCTATCACGATGACAGGCAGGCCCCAGGCGCTTGGCGACAGGATGACCTCCTTAAGGGCAACTCTATTCTGATAGAGCATATAGCCGGAGACCACGGGCACGATAAAGCCGTGCGAATAGTTCGGGTCCGAATACCATTGCAGTATCATGTAGGAAAGGACCGGATAATAGGCCCCTGCCAGTACGAACCCCACGATGGCAAGCGGGACCCTGTTCAGGGCCATGGCTTCCCGGAGCTTAACCGCGCGTTCCATCCATACCCCCGCACTTTTCGTATTCCCTGCTGTTGCCGTTCCATTTAGGCCTGTGGAATATGCCGTAATGGCTTATCCTTCCGGCCTCCTCGAAACCCGCACGGGTGATCGCCTTTATGGCCGGCAAGTTTGTCACATGAGTAGCCATATAAACGGCCGAGAAATTTCTTCCTTTAAGGTACTCGAGCGCTCCCGATATCATAGCCGTGTATATCCCTTTCCCCCTGAACCTGTCAGCGGTAAAGCAGTAGCCTATCTCCGCTTCGCGATCCAGCAGCGTAAAGAACCTGCTCGACCCATTTTTTTCAAAGACCCACATCAAATGCGCCGGCTCCCCCCGGTACATGCCTACAAGGCATCCGCTCGGGCTTGAGTACTTGTCTGCGTAAGCCTCTTTGGTCCTGAACGCGGGATTTTCCCGAAGCGACCCAAGGGCCTCGGCGTCAACTGTCTTTAGCTCGAGGCCGGGGATGCCATTTCCGGAATACCCGCCGGTCTTTTTCAGGTCCGCCCTGAAAAGCACAAACTCATTTCGTCCGGCATAGCCGAATACCGTCCAATACAGGGACTTCAGGAACCCGCCTGTCTTAAGGGCTGCAACCGCTTCGTTCAAAAGCCTTTTTGAGAATAGCCCCATTCCGTTACCTGTACGCCTGATTGCTGAAAAGGTGCTTTCTTATCTTGCTCGCCAGTGACGGCTTGTGCGACCTGATATCGGCAAGCCTTACGATGCATTCACTGCCAAGGGGCCGTCTTTCCATTGAACCGATACCCGCGACCGCATGTGATAACCCTCTCAGAAAGGCCTTGAGATGCCCCGCCCTGATCGAATAAACGAACATCATCGCCGTGTAGAAGACCGTATACTTGAGCGCATAGAGGGCCGGATAGTGCCTGTATGCCAGCCAGACGTTATTCCTGGTGTTGAAGTAGTACGCCCTCCAGTCCGGCCTGGCAGCCATGGACGCGTTATGCGCGACTTCGATCACAGGCGAGTACCATGCCTCCCAACCGTCTGATATGAGCCTGGCGCACAGGTCCGGCCCCTCATGGCCTATGAAGAATGGCGCGTAATACCCACCCGCGGAGAGGAAGGCCTCTTTTCTGAAGGCGCACGCGCCTTCAGAAATATGGTCGGTCTGAAATACCTGACAGCTCCATCGGTCATGGTCCCTGGGATGGCACCAGTCCCTGAGGGAAAGTCCACCGCCTGGCGAGATAACCCTGAAGTTAAGACAGGCGGCCTCAGGCTTAAGGTCGAAGAACTCCGCGACCATTCCAGCGGCACAGCGGTCTTTAAGGCAGACATCGTTGTCGAGCGTGACGACGATGTCTCCTGTCGCAGCCCTCAGGGCAACGTTACGCGCCTCGCATCCCCTGTTAGAGTCCATCTCTATATATCTTGCCGCGGGGAAAACGCTTTTCAGAAGAGCCCCGGTATCATCCGGATGATTATTGATGACGATGACCTCGACTTCCGGATACTCCTGCGCAAAGACGCTCTCAAGCGTCCTGATGAGCTCGTCCTGCCTCTTATAAGTGAGTACGGCTATCGTTATCCTGCGTGCCATTCCCTATCCTTCAGCTCAGAGCGAGATCGATTTCCTGAGGGCCGGCCCGATGGTATTCGCCACGCATAGGGGCAGCTTCTTCCAGGCGGATGCCATGAGCCTGCCTTTGGCCGAATCTGAATCCAGCTCTCCGGTGATCTTTCCGTTCGGGTTGAAACGCCTCCAGTAAAGCTGGACCGGCGCCGCCCCCCACTGGCGCTTGAACTCGAAAGTGCCTGACCCCGGGGTAGATCTGCCGAAATCAAAGACCTCCGCGCCTGTTTCGCATCCCCATGCTATCAATTTCCAGTACAGGCTGATATTCGGATTAAGCTTAAAGGCGCTCCGCAGGCACGATACCCATGGCAGCGACAGGACGCCCCTGTGCCTGAAGTACAGCCCAGCGCCCACGGTCCGCCCGTCGCTGTCGTTTACAGCGATGAGGCCCGCGTTTTCCCCAAATGCGCTCAGTATCTCGGTAAAAAACCTTTTCGAGTGAACCGGCGAGCCGAGGTCCTTCATGTTTTGCGAGAAAACGGCATAGAATCTTTCGATCTCTCCGGGCGCGATGAAGCCCACGTTGAGCCCGTTGTTCTCGGATTTCCTTATCCTGTTCCGGCGTTCAGAAGGGATGCTTTTCAACAGGGCCTTTGGGTCGGGGTTTAGCCCCATGTGCATCGTGACCTTACCGGTGCTTGTCTGCCATCCGATGTCAGACGGGTCCGTGCTCCTCAAGACCACTTCGGACCTCAGCCGCAACGCCAGCTCTCTGGCTGCGTTCACAAGCTCTCTGGTCGCCTCGATAGAATCAGCAAGGCAGCCGCCCGTATCGAGATACGGCATCGACGCCATCTGCCTGCCGAAGAGCCTGCTTTTGATCTGAACAAGCGGGAGCACGCCGGAAAGCCTGCCTTGGTCCCATGCCTCCAGATAAAACGGCTCATGTCCATACGACCTCCGGATAACCTCTTTCCAGCCATACAGATGGGCGAAGGTCGAATCCGGATGGGCCAGCACGTAGCTGTCCCATTCTGCCCTGGAGGCGCTGTTTATCTTCAAGTCGATCATTTGCCCGCCATCCCTCCTCTCGGGTTCCATACCACGTACCTCTCAGACCTGAAGCATCCCAGGAGTCCATGAAAATAAGCCGCGTGCACTACAAAAAAGGCCCAGGCGAGGCTTAAGACCGGCAACCTCGTTTTCGCCACAGACGCCGCAGCCCCGGCTGCGGCAAGACCCAGGTAGGCCAGCACCGGGAAGGCTAGAATATTGAGGCCCGAAGATGCAAGGGCCAGCGCCAGCAGCGTGAGCAGGGCTGGCAGATGAAACCATCTTGAGACCTTATGCGAAAGAAGCACCCAGATATTGACGAACCTGCCTTTGGACGCGAGCTTCGGGACCTGCCTGAAAAGAAGGGCTGCTGCCTGCCCTGCCATCCTCTTCTGCCTTGCATACTCCGCGGCCATGGAATTATCCCCGCTCTCGTAGCCGAATGCGCCATCGATAAAACACGAGCGATAACCGGCAAGGGACGCGGCTATCGGGTGATAAAGGTCGTTTATGTCCCGCGAGTCAAGTGGTGTGTAAAGCTCTTTTCTCATCGCGTAGATCGCGCCGTCAGCGCCGGCTATGATGCCGAGCGCGCTCTCTTTTGCCTTTAAAAATCTCTCGAACCTGTAGAAGGCCCCTTCTCCGTTTCCATGTCCCAATGGGACCGTGCTGCCGGTGACCACGCCCACAGCGGGGTCTGAAAAAGGCTCGGCGAGCTTAATAAGGGCGTCCTTTGAGAAGATGGTATTGGCGTCGGTGAAGACCAGGAGCTCTCCAGTTGCCTCTTTTGCCATCCTGTTGAGCGCCGCGGTCTTTCCAGCTCTCGCCTGCCGCATGACCTTTACCTGCGGCCCCGAATATTTTGCGGCTATCTCAAAGGTCCTGTCAGTAGACCCGTCGGACATGATGACAAGCTCACGTTGGCCGTGGTATTCGAGCGAAAAAAAATTCCTTATCTTCTCGTCTATCACGCCCTCTTCGTTGTATGCGGAAAGCAGTACGCTTACCCGCGGCTCCGCCTTGCCGCGCAGCGGCCTTCCGCCGGGAACGAGCGCGAGCATAAGCGGGTAGACCACATATGGATAGACCACCAATAATACGGCGGCCAGGGACGCGAGCTCTGTCCAGCTCATCTCCTCGACCCTCCACCATATCTGGCGTCAGCGTGCGCTATCGCCGGGGCGACCGGATCCGCGGCGACGGCAACGCGCCCGGCGGGCCGCACGAAATTGCGTGAAGCGGCCACGGCAAAGACTAAAAACCAGTACATCTTCTCGTACTCGGCCGAAAGGAAGATGGCCGCGACAAGAAATCCCGCGAGCCCTGCCTTTATCCCGGTGAATGCCGCGTTAAGATAGGCATCCTGCCGGGTATCCATCCGCCGCGCCCCCGCCTCCCTCCATGCGGTCCAGGCCATGATCGAAAATATCGCAAGCCCGAAGACCCCGAGCTCAGCGGCAAGTTCCAGATAGGAATTATGAGCTATTTGAGCCGCCTTAACGCGCTCGGAATAATACGTGGACATCGCCTTGAAATTACCGGGGCCAACGCCCAGGAAGAGGTTATTGGAAGTCATCTTCATTCCGGACTCCATGAGCGCCAGCCTTGCCTCTGTGGATACTTTTACGCCAGACTCTTCGCTGCTGAAGCGGTGAAAGACATCGTTCGGGGCCAGTATTATGGCAGCCGCGATCACGATACCTACAAGCGCGATGGTCCTCATATGGAACCTCCGGTAGAACAGGACTACCAGAAGCATCGCCGAAAAACCGATCAGCCCCCCTCTTGACTGCGACAGGGCGACGGCGGAAGTCATAAGCAACAGGCTGCCCAGGTAGAATATCTGCAGAAAGCCCTTCTGCGACTGCCTGTAGAGGAAATACGCGACAGGTATCGCGGCCACGGCCGATATCGCGAAGTAATTCGAGTCTCCGAATATCCCGCCCGGCCTGAAGTTTGAGTACAGCCCCCCGTAAAGCGAGAACTCCCTGAACATATAGGCCGAGGCCAGGTCCATGCAGAGGATCACGCTCAGTATCGCGTAGAAAAATCTTTCGCGGCTGTTGAGCAAGACCATGGTGGTTATAAAGAAGAGCCATATGGACGAGAACCTCAGTATCGAGGTGGAATTCCCGTAGTCGGCCGTGAAATGTGATAGCACGAATATGAATGTCAGGAGGAAGAAGAGCCGGCTCTGCCTGGGATCGATGAACCGCCCACCCTTTTTCCTGGAGAAGAACTCAAGAAGGGCATAGATGAAAGCGAGACCTCCGACCACCTTTATCGGTGTCAGGCCGCCGTAGTTATACGAGAGCAGGGGGTGGTTATTAAAAGGCATGAGTATGAGCGTAAGATAATAGAAGATCATAGGCCGCTCACCTTTTTTTCGCTCCTCGCGCAAAGGCCGGAATAGACCGCCTCCGTCTCGTTCATCTGCTTGTCGATCGAGAACTCCTTCTCAGCCCTCTCCCGCGCCGCTCCTGCGAGCCTCGTCCTGAGGGCTCCGTCTCCGCAGAGCCTCAATACCGCCGCAGCCAGCGCGCCGGGGTCAGCGGGAGGCACAAGGAGACCGGTCTTTTCGTGGAGGACCACCTCTTTTGTGCCGTCGACCGCGGTTGCGACTATCGGCACTCCGGCGGCCGAGGCCTCTATGGCAACGAGCGGAAGCCCTTCATAAAGTGAAGGGAGGACGACTACGTCAAGCTGCCTGAGAATGGATGGTATCTGTTTTTGGTAGCCGAGAAAGACTACCCTGTCGGCGACACCGAGGGCCTTTGCCTGCGACTCAAGCTCTGCCTTGAGCGCCCCGTCCCCGGCAAGCAGTATGACCGCGTCTGTCCCGGCCATTATCGCAGGCGCGGCCTCGATCAGGTATTTGTGCCCTTTCTGCGCGTCGAGCCTTCCTATGACCCCGATCCTCAACCTGCCACCGGCATCCGGCAGCCTGAACTCCGCTCCGGCCGGGGACTGGTAGGACGGAAGCTCCCTTCCGTTCCTTATGACGGTTATCTTATCCGGGGCCACTCGTTTGGCGCCTGCAAGATGCTCCCCGGCCGCCGCCGAGACCGCTATGAACCTATCCACGAATTTTGAGAAGAACGTGTCCGCGACATAGCTCCTTTTTATCCAGCTCGTCCTCCACCGTTCCGGCCCGTGGCACGTTTCAACCGTCGCCGCCCGTATACTTGCCTTGGCCAGGGTGGAGCCGAACATGCTTGAGCTGAACATATGCGAATGGACGATATCAGGCCTCTCCTGCCGCAATATCGCGATGAACTCCCTTATGGCGGCAAGGTTCTTCCAGTCCGCAAGGCAGAGCCCGTACACCCTCACGTCTCCCGGGATATCCGCCCCGAACTGGTCAAGAAGCTGGCCGGGGCAGACAAGCACCGCCGTAAAAGAGCTTCTGTCCAGCCCCCTCAAAAGAGAAAGGAGATGCTCTTCCACCCCTGCCCTGGTCGTGGTATTGAGAAAATAAAGTATCTTTGTCTTCCCGCTCAAGACAGACCCTCAAGCAGAACGTTTTTAATATCGGTTATCGAATGCGGCCTTTTCACAGGGGTCTTGCTGGACATGTACATGGCGGTCGAAGACTTATGTGACGGATGGAAGCCATGCATCCCTTTCATTGGCTTGCCGCCCATATAGCTTGGAGAGATGACCGTGCCGGGGTTCATGAGGAAGATCATCTCTCCATACCTGTTGTCGTCGAACTTGATCCTCTCGGCCCGGAGGTCCTCGTCACCAAGCAGCTTTCCTTCGGTCATGGACGAAAGGAGAAGGCGGAACGCATCCCTGCACCTGTCGTTAAAAAACCAGAACCTGGCCATCGTGGAATCATATATCGCAAGATAATCCCTGGAATGCGCGAACCCCAGCTTTCCGACCTCGGAGATGAGGTCGTAAGAGCCTGTCACAAGGGCCATGCCGTGGTCTGAGAAGACGTGCAGGTCGGCAGGCCCTCTGTCCAGGGCTGACCTGAAGACCTCTCTTATCCTTGTCTCATACCAGTCGAGCCTTTCCCGTATCCCGCTCTCCAGATGCCGGTTGTTATGGAGAAAGGCGTCAAGTTCTGAAAGATAAAGGAAATAGAAGGATGATCTTCCGCTTTCGATATCGCTCTTGGCGGCCTTGAAGATCTCTTCGTCTGTATACCCGTGGTATGAATAGACGGAATGCGAAACGCGCCGAGCGCTGAGCTCGTCGAATATCGTCGGAGACCCCTCGATGCCTGCCGGTCCGTAAATATCCTTCTTTTCGCAGATATCGTAATACCTGAGATACTCTACAGGGGTCCCGTAGCATGAGAAATACCCCGTATACCCGCTTATTTTTCTCGAAATCCTTTTAACAAGGTATCTGGTGTACCTGCTCTCTCTCAGGCGCTCCGGCAAAGGCGCAAGCGCCCTGGTCCATCGGAACGGCGAGCTGGCCGGGGAATAATAAAGAAGGTTCCACATGCCATGTTCGTCCACCTGCCGGCCGGTGAGTATCGAGGGGATCGCCCCGGAGCTATAGCCGAGGACCGTCCTCAGAGGCGTCCTGAAAGGGGTGAGGCCGTCAAGAAAGCTCCCTTCTGAGACGAACTCCCATCCGAGTGCGTCTACGAGCACGGCTATCGTGATTTTTTCATTCATCAGCAGTTCCTGAAATAATCTGTCCAGAAGCTGACCAGCTCTGGTATGGATTCACTGCCAAGAGCGCGCGTCTTCAAAGGCATCGTACTCGCGATACTTGAGCTCATCCCGTCCCCTTCGGCCGCTCCCGAAAGCTTAAAATATCGCAGGGCCGCGTTCATGTAGAGCAGGTGCCTTGGATGGCGCAGCGAGAACCTCGCTCCCGCAAGCCCCCGGAGCTTGCGAATACGGATGGCCCTGTACGCAAGCTTGAGCCACTGGACCGCCGCCTCACTACTTGCGCACTCTGCCGCGAAACGTCTGGCGAGCAAGGCCGTCTCCCCGTTCATCGCGAGGATGGCCGAAAGTTCCCATCGCCACACCTCATGCACATAACCCGCCAGCTCCTTCCAGTCGGAGAGCGCTCGCTCAGCCTCCTGTGTGAATACGCTCCGGGTAGGGCTTAACTTCACGCTTGTCCAGTGGTCGACCTTCCTCAAAAGCCCCGCGTACTCTTCCGTTTCCATCAGCCCCGCGGGCCTGAGCGTTTTTAACGCCCCTGCCCTGGCCCTGTAAGTCGGCACATACGCGCCCTCGAAGGTCAGTATGGAAGTGGCCAGGTCGAGATAGAATTTAGCTATGCCGTAAGCCGCTTTTTCAGCAGCGCCGTGGTTCCCGGAACTGAGAGAGCAATAATTCTCAAGCTGCTCCATAATCCTGTTGTTCAGGAGATAGAAGGCATCCATCCTCGGGATATCCGAACGGCTGAAAGATGGCATATCGTCAAGTACCCGGCTTTCGCCCCGGAGCACCTGCCCGTGCGCCTTAAGCTCATAAGCGAATATGCTCGGCCTCGCGTTTCTGAAGTATCGCCTGAGGGCCGGCGTGACGTCGATTTTGCAGTCAACGCCCATCTCCTTAAGCTCATCTCCGAGCGCGGCCTCCTCCTGTTTAAGCCTGGCCGAAATACCGGAGAGGCCTTTGCCGTCCTCGACTACCGCCAGGAACTCGACATCGCTCAGCACCTTGAGCTTGCCGTTTTCCTCAACAAGCGTCCCTTCTCCCCTCGCGAAGCTCCCGGTAAGCACCACGCCCGAAAGGCCTATACCAGCGCGGATGAGCCTGTCAGCGCAATGCTCGATGGCGCCGCGCATCCTGGCGTCAGGGGCGCCGGCGTTTTTTATAAGTTTCATGCTCTTCATGGCTTTTTAGCTACCACCAGCAGCCCGGACCCTTTTTTTATCGGAAAGAGCAGGTCGAGCCCGGCCGCGGCCATGAGGAACGGGAATGCCAGGAGGAAAACGGCAGGGTGAGGCCTGTTGTCGCCGAGGACAAAAAAGAGGTCGAAGCTCAACGTACCCCAGAAACCGTACGTATATTCGCAACTGATGTCGGTAAAGCCGGCGGCCCTGAGTTTCTCGCTTATCCCCTCTATCGAATACCCGTCCCTCACATGTCCGTAGTCCGAGTTCTTAAAGCCTATCCGCCGCTCCCTCCATTCCACCAGCTTTAGATGCTTTCTCTGCGGTATGGACGGGAAGGTCAGGATAAGTGACCCCCCCGGGTTCAACCCCATATAGAGGCCCTTGATCGCCTTTTCGTCGTTCTCTATATGCTCAAGCACATCACAGCAGGTCATGATGTCCGCGCCATCCTCAAGAGGTGACGACTGCAGGAGGTCTCCATGCCTGAGCGTGAGGTTTGCAAGGCCGAGCCTCTTTTTCATCTCCAGGGCCGTTTCGTACCTCTCCCTGTCGTACTCTATGCCGCTCACCTTCCAATCCGGATGTTTTTTCGAGAAATGGACGACGAGGTCTCCCCTGCCGCACCCGGCGTCGAAAAATTTCACTGGCCCGCGGCCTGGATCGAGCCTGGCTACCTTTCTCATCACGTGCCAGGCGCGGAGCCTCCCCGGCACGTGGACCTCACCCAATAGCGCGTACGCGAGCCTCTTTATCCGTTTTTTTTCGTAATATTTTTTCTCGGAACCGAACACCTGGAATCCCTTATCTCCGTTTTCCTGATGGCACTTTGCTTATCGACGCAACTCCATATTTCCTGAAGAGATTCCCGATCATAAAATCATCGGGAATCCCGCAAATCCCACCGTTATACAAAGCTCAACGCCCTGTCAAATGATCTCTCGGCCTCACGGCGCGCCTCATCAAGAGAATAACCGGAAGGGGCGATTGTCCCTCTTGCAAGGCCCAGCAAACCTCTCTCCAGGTCTTTGGGATCTTGTATATCTATCAGCGCGTCGCGGCTAAGCTTGATTTTTTCGGCGAACCCTTCGCATTTCGGATGATAATTGACCATAATAAAGGGAATGGAGGCCATGAAAGCGAATATCCCAGAATGAAGCCGCATGCCCATGAAGTGCGAGCAGGCCTTCACCTGTTCAAATACGCGCACTGGGTTCATGTCGTAGTCGATGATCCTAAGCCTGGACTGGTCTCCTATAAGAGCGCACATTCTCTTGGCAAGCTCTTCGTCCCCGGCCATTTTATTGAATACAAAAAATCTGATCTCGAATCCGTACTCATCGATGACCCTCCTTAACACCCCGGCGAGGTTTTCGAGATACGAGATCTCACCGCTAAGCCCAAAGGCGTCCTTTGCCGGGACCAGTGATACACCGAGCACATTCCCTTTTTCCTCTTTTCCTGCCACAGACCTGTCCATCAGGACGGCAAGATCGAAATGGCCGTCGACCGGAGCCGTGACCCTTAGCCTTTCAGTGACCAGCCTGAAGGAGTCATCGTCCCTTACCGATATATAGTCGGCCATGTTCAGCACCCTTGCCGCGAGCCTCTGGCCCTGCGGGGAACTTAGAGGCCCGACGCTTATTCCAAGGAAAAGGACCTTTTTGCCGAGGGCCTTTGCCGCGGCAATGTTACGGTGCTTCTCTTTGAGGTCGGCAAGCCCGCGATGGTCCTGCAGTACCCCGCCGCCGCCATATACTATGATGTTTGACGAGAGCATCGCTCTCGTCCTGGCAAACCGGACGGTAAGGTCAGGGTAGAAGACCCCGGGATTCCTGTTGCACCAGACCGGGGTCCCGCTCAGGACCGATATGCTTTCAGGCTTGAAAGCGCTCCATAGTCTCTCGATGCAAACGCTTGCGAGCGCGTCGTCCCCGGAGTTGCCGCGGCCGTAATAGCCGCACAGCAGTATCCTGTTCTTTTTTTTCATCTCATCTCAAGCAGAAAGCGCTTGGCCGCAAGCAGCTCTCTGTACTTCGCCTCGTCTCTTTTCGAGACTATGACAGCCGGATTGCCTATCGCGATGCTCATGGGCGGGATGTCTTTTCTTACCACCGCTCCGAAGCCTATGACCGCCCCCTCGCCTATTTCGACCCCCGGAAGTATGGATGCGTTCATCCCGATCCAGACATTATCGCGTATGGTAACAGGTGAGTGGACATAGCCAGTGCCGTAAGGGAGCGCGTCGGCGTCCTTATAGTCGTGCTGGGATGTCATTATAGAGCACCTGTCCGATATTATTACGTTGCTGCCTATCGTAAGCTTGCCCTTCCCGCTCATGTAAAAATTTCTGCCTATGTACACGTTGTCGCCCAATGCGACGGCCTCAGGGTTCGAGAAATAAAAGCCGTCCATTATCCTCACATTTGCGCCCCGCAAGGCAAAGCTGACCTTCCGGCCGCCGCCAAACAGCCTTCTCAGTTTTTCTATCATCCTGTCACCTGCTCGTTTCGGAAGCTGTACCTGATCACAAAAAAGGTATAGATCGCAGCCGCCGCCCGCGTAATAAGCACGGCGACCGCTATGCCCAGAGCGTCATACATATCGACGAGCACGACCCCCAGGGCGATCGTCATCAAAAGACGCAGGACGGCGTCAATAGAGACGTAATATGCCCTCTTCACCCTGTAGAGGAGGGTCGAGTACGAAATAAAGGACAGGTTTATAAGCGCTGCCAGTACGGCTACCTGGAGGATGACCCCGGCTTTCGAGTAATCCCCGCCGTAAAGAATTCCCATTATCGCGTCGGCATTCAATATTATGGCGGCGGCTGGCACCGCAAAAATGGCGAGCAGCCTGGTCACCTTTTTATTGAGAAGCCTTAACTCAGATAACGAGCTCTCCTTCGAATATCTGGGAAGAAGGACTACTGCCAGCGATTCCGCGACAAGGCCGAAGCCGAGCGCTATGTTAAGCGCGGCTGAATACAATCCTACCTGGTCCGGGACCGAGTACCTTGAAAGGATGAGTATCGGCAGGTTCATGGTAAGAATGCTTGAGACCTGGACGATGGCCACCCAGCGAGTATAGGAGAAGATCTTTGTGAAAGCCCCTGTGCTGACCGCGCTCCAGAGGAAGTTGCCGCCCGGCATGATGATGTACGCGAAGATAGCCCCTGCCGCGATCGAAGCTACCGTTATCCATAACGCGTATATTACGGTGAGTCCGAAAAACCAGGCGATGGATGCGACCAGGACGATTTTAAGGACAGCCGTCAGGACCTTGTCAGCCGAATAGGACGCGAACATCTCCTGTTCCTGCAGTATGGACAGGAATGTCTGACCGATGCCGCCGATGAGTATGCCGGCGCAAGCTATCCGTATGTAGGGCGCAAGCTCCGGGTTCTTAAGGAGCCCTGTGCCAACCGAGTCAGCTGAAAGATAGACTATCAGCGCTATAGCAACTGACGCAGCCAGCCTGAAGAGCAGCGATGTCGAGTAGACCTCTTTTTTGGAAATGCCGAGGTCATGGTTGCCGGAAGAAAGCCTGACTATCGACTTTCCCGTGCCGAAATCAGTTATCTGTATGCATATATTCATAAAGACCAGTGTCGCCGAAAGGAGGCCGAAATTGGCCGGCCCCAGCTGCTTTGCGAAGGCGATATTGACTATGAAGCCGCAGAGAGCGCTTACGAGGCTGCCCGTAAGCACCATGATCGAAGTCTTTCCAGTACGGCTGCTCAAGACCTTCGACAAGCTGCCGAAGAACGCGGCAGCGGCTGTCTTTGTGGCTTCGTTCATGTCAGGCGCCTGCCGCGGTCGAACGCAGGATCTCGATCCCCCTTGAGGCCAGGGTCTGCCACGAATAGGCATCAAGGATTTTTTGCCTCTCAGGCGGCCCCTGCTGAACCTCTGCTGAAGCGAGTTCGCCCGCTTTTCTTAAGAATTCGTCTTTGTCCATGGCGACCGTTAAAAGGCCGCCGTAGTCCTGTATCCCATCGTAATGTGTCGATAGCACAGGCTTGCCCATTGCCGCGTACTGGAGCGCCTTGAGCGTGGAAAAAAGGCTCTTTGCCGGCCTGAAAGGTATAAGACAGAGACTGGCGTACTTGATATAAGCAGGCATTTCGCGGTAAGGCCTCGGGCCAAGCAGATGGATGTTCCCGATGCCTTTAAGCTGGGAGTCGTCCACCGCCGAGGGGCCTACTACCACAATAGAGTCATCAGGATAGCTTTCAGCGCATTTCTTCATAAGGTCGAGGTCCACCCAGGACGCCAGTGTGCCTGTGTAGAGCATGATCCTGCCCTTAATGGTCTTGTACTCGGCAGGGATTGGAAGGGCCGCCTCCGGAGAGAACATCTCCGTGTCTATGCCGTTCTCTAAAGAGAAGACCCTTTCGTTCAAGCAGGCTTTCTTGGCCTGCAGCGTTTCCGTCTCGGCGAATACCGCGTCACAGTAGGAAGCGACCTCTTCCTCCAGTAGCTTTACGCGCATTGCGGCCTCCTTGCCATGCGCCTGTTCGGCCATAGCCACCCGCTCATCTCCGCAATCATAGACGACGCTCCACGGCTTGTACTCGTCAATAAGCTCCTTCAATATCAAAGGCTCATACGGCGAATAGGCCCAGATGATAGTCGGCCTGAACCCGGCATCCAGGAGCGCCCCTCTTATCTGCGAGAGTATGACATGTTTGTTAATGGGCTTAAGGAGCTGCACCCTGCCTGCGGGAAGGGCGTATTTCGGCGTAAATACGCTAAACTCTGCGCCTCTGCCCTGCCCGGCCTTCCTGAAGATATTCGTGATCGGCTCTGGCAGGTCTACATAGAAGACATCGTGCCCGAGTTTGTTGAAGGCCTTGGCCCATTGATACGACCTTCCCCACTCGAGAGAGGAATCGGCTCCGAAAAGTATCAGTATTTTTTCCTTTTTCAATGGAGCGCTCCTGCCCTGTATACGTGCACGTCGTACGGGCCGAAGTCATCGGACCAGCCCTGCTCTGATGCCGCTATAGACCTCGACTCTGAATAGACCTCAACGGTGCCGAACCGCTTTTCACCGGCCTTGAACCGCACCCCGGGTACTGACCGCTCAGTGGTGTTGGTCGCGAAGACGTAAACAAAGCCGTCCCCGCCCTCCCTGGCCGTCAATTTGATACTGCTGTCGCTTGCGGAGATGAAAACTTCACTCCGGGACAATATCACTTCTTCGAGGGCCATCACCTCGGTTGAGATCCGCTTGAAATCATCGTAGGCCTTCGGGTCGCATGGTTGGGGGCAATTGCCGCGATACGGGCCGTACCACCTCGACTCCATGCCTGAGGCGCTGACGAACCCCCACCATAGGAGACCCCTGGCTCCAGAGATTATCGACTTCCACGCCATCTTCTTCATATCCTCATAGACCGGGAACCTGCCTCCCTGAGTCCAGAGCTGCAGTACCGCCCAGACAGGCCTGCTCTCTTTGACCGCCTTTACCGCCTCTTCCGTCCAGAAATCCGCCCTTGCGAAGTAAGGCCCGGTAATATCACCGGCCAGATGATCGTCTATAAGGGGTCCGGAACCCAATGGATATATGTCGACCGAGAATACATCCCCTGTATCGCGCCACGCGTATATGGGGGCGGGTTTCGAGAAAACCTGAAGGGTGATACTCCCCTTGTTCGCATCCTTCAGCGACTGGTATTGCCTGAAGACCTCGGATACCGATGGGTGTCCAAAGAGGTCCGGCTCGTCTGCCGCATAGTAGCCCATGAGCCCGTCGTCGGTTATCTTTGTACCTATCGCCCTCCAGACCTCGTCATCGGTCATCCGTGCCGCCCAGTAAGGACGGTACTTGCTGGAGTCATGATAGTTGTTTACGATCTGCAAATGCATCGCGCCCCTTGAGCGAAGCGCCTCCGCCCACGGGTTTATCTGATCTTTGGCCTTATCAGGCAGGCCAGGGTTCGCGGCGGAAAAGGGGCTGAAGTAAATTACCGTATTTGATCTTGTATCCGCGTAGTTGTCGAGGGTCGATAGACCATCGAAGCCGCGTATCGTTTCATAATAGGCCGCTCTCGTGCCAAGACACCCCGAGCACCTGACCCCGCTCATCCTGTCATAGACGCCCCAGACAAACCGCGGTTTACCAGCGTGCACAAGAGTGTTGCCCCCGTCTATCCAGTTATTCAGGCCAGCCCTGAAGGAGGCTGGCTTCTTTACTACCCTGTACGCCGGGTACTCGGCTAATGTCGAGCCGTCGCCAACGCGCTTCAACCTTGCGCTCAGAATGACCTCGGAACCCGTAGAGACCTTGCCGGCATCCCATCTGAACTCATTCGAGCTACCGAGACCGGTCAAGACCATTTTCCCCAGCACATTGAGATCGGCGGCATCTTTTATCGTTATCTCCGCCTCTAAATCATTCAACGAACAGGTCAGGCAGGAGGGCAGGGAGACCTCGACATCCCCCCTTATCACCTGTTCTCCGTCATCCCAGAGAAAGCCCCTGAAGTTCGGATATCTTATAAAGACCTTCAACAACTCCGAGTTTGGGACAAGCTCGAGGTCGTCAAACCACACCGTACCCTCTGTTACCCCCGCCGTATGAAGCCTGTACTCGATGATATCGTCAATGTGGCCGGAGGAGACGTTGCCTTTCACCTCGAACCTTTGCCAATCGTTTGTTCCGCCGCTGCCTGAAACACCCGCCTCAACGAAAGCTCCATGCGTGCTGTCGAAGACCGAAATCCGGGGTATTCCTTTCTGATCGACCCGGTCAGTCTTTATCCATCCCCTGACCGTATACGCGATGGCGCCGCGCTTTAAGCCGGACTGGCGCGTTGAACCGCATTTCGCGGAAGGATCGAACCTGAGGCTTGCCTTTCCTGAACGCGCAACAGCGCCGTCTATCGAGAAACATTTGCCGATATTCCAGCCAGTCGGTCCTTCTTCGAATCCGGGGTTCTTGAGCATATTCGCCCCTTCAAGACTTGCCGGGGGTTCTGCCTCAAGCCCGCCAACCCCTTTAAGCCCTCTTTCCTGTGCGGACAGAGAGCAGCTTCCGGCAAGCTCAAAAAGCAAGGCAACGAGGAGCGCCGCAGAGCGTGAAGATATCTTTTGCTTCATTTCAGGCCCATCGTACCGTGGTCCCTTCGCGCCGCGCTTGCAACCGATGGCCGCGCGCCCTCAAGGCTTAAAAATGAGGCCGCCCCTTTAACGGCCTGCTCAAGGATCTCATCAGGCCCGGAATCGGCGTTTATCACGAGATCCGCCCATTTTCTGCTGGGATGGACGAACTCAAGGTACATGGGGCGCACTGAAAGAGAGTACTGGCTCGCAACCGACTCGACACTCCTTCCCCTTTCGGCCACGTCTCTTTCAAGGCGTCTCAGCAACATCAAATCAAGGCTGGCATCAAGAAATAATCTCAGGTCCAGCATCTGTCTTATCCCGGCCTGGCTGAGTATCAGGTGCCCCTCGACGATAACGACCTGAGCGCCCTTTATCGCCTTGCTGCCCGGCAGTCTCGAATGCGTGCTGAAATCATAGGAAGGGACTTCTGCCTCGGCGCCCTGGCGCAATCTGCCGAGATGTACCGCAAGAAGGTCCCAGTCGATGGCTGAAGGATGATCAAAGTTCACCCGCTCCCTTTGCTCCGTTGAAAGGCGGCTGAGGTCCTTATAATAAGAATCCTGCTGGAGTATGGCAGCGTCATTGCAGCCGATTTTTTTGGCAAGCGCGCGGGAGAGGGTGCTCTTGCCTGAACCGGACCCGCCGCATATGCCAATGAGCACTCTGTCCATATCAGTTCAGTGCGCTGTTGCCCAGGCCAAGTCCGCTGAGCACGCTGCGCATCGGAGCGAACCTGAACGCGGAGAGCAGGCTCGCTGTTTTTTCCATGGTCTTGTCGATATTGGTGTAATGCCTGAAGCTTGACAGAAGGCCTGCATCTATCCGCGGCTGTCCCGGGTCCATCTCCCACGGATGAAAATATAAGACTGCAGGCTGCTTCTCCGATTCGTTTATGTGAGCTATGGCTTTTTTGATCACCCAAAGCGGAAATAGCCTCAAATACCCGCCGCCCGCCACCGGGAGCCTGAACGCGCGCCCCCAGATGCTGAACTCCCTCGTTGAAAGCGGGAACTCGAGTATTGAGCCTGTCGGCCTTTTAATGACGTAAGGAAACCTTTCAGCGCCTGGTATGCCGTACACGTCATGCGTTATCGGGAATATGCTGGAATCGTACGAGAACCCTTCCTCTATTAAAATATCGATGGCCCACAGAGAGTTTCCGGTGATCGAGTAGCTCGGGGCCCTGTAGCCGGTGACCGCCTGGCCGGAAGCGTCCTCGAGTATGGACTTCGCGCGTTTCACGTCAGCCCTGAAGCCTTCCGCCCCAAGCCTGTATACAAGACCGTGACCGTAGCCATGGCAGGCGATCTCGTGACCCCTTTCCTGGATCCTCCTCACCAGCTGAGGAGCCCGCTCAGCCACCCAGCCGAGCACAAAGAAGGTCGCCTTTACCGAATGCTCGTCAGCCATGTCCAGCACCCTCAGGGTATTGTCGACCACCCTGGAGGGCAGGCTGTCCCATTCCCCCTTCTTTATGTACTTCTCAAAGGCGGTAACGTGATAGTAATCCTCCACGTCTATTGTAAGTGCGTTGCGCATGTGCCAGGCCTTTCCTGAGCCCCCACCCCGGGGGCATGCCTTTCTCAAAAAGTCTTAGCGACCCCTACCGCTACCCTGTGGGTCTCGTGGTTGTCGGAGTCTACTGCAGCTGATTCGTAATCGATGAAGTTGTACGTCAGATTTACGGAGGCATCCTCTCCGAGAGAGTACTCAAGCGCCTGGCTCACTATCGTCCTGAAGGTCGTAGCGCTCTGAGGATAAAAAATATACTTCTCCCTGCCCACGCTCGCGGAATAAGCGAGCCTGGAAGTGAAGTCGTGCTTAAGTCCAGCCGTAAAACCGTACCTTCTCGTATCGCGCTTGTCCGTGGCGGTGTTGACGTAATCGCTGAAATTGTGACCGAGCGTAAGTACGGTCCTTGCCCCGGCCTTCTTCACGAGGGTCGCCATGTAGCCATATTGGAATTTCGGGACGGAACGCGGGTCTTCGGCTATCCTGCCTGACGATGTGAACGCCGCTTCGAAATAACCGAGCTCATGCCTTACGGCCAGGTCCCAGACCGGGCTGTCGATATCGCTGCCGTCATCGAAGGTGAGCTTGCTGTAACCGGCTGAGGCTGCCAGTGACGCTCCGGCCGCGTACTCATACTTGAGGTCCGCCCAGGCCTCGACCCTGTCAAAATCGGAAATACGGTTTAACTGCCTGCCGTACTCGGCCCTGAGGCCTCCGGACGTCTTTTGCGACAGGTCGAAAGTAGAGGCGATGAACACGGAGTTCTCTTTCTTATCCACGCTCTCCTCGTCCTTGTACCAGTAATCCGAGTGCCTGTAGCCTGCCCTGAGGGATGTCGAGGATGACGGCCTCAGGACGATATACGGCTCGACCGCGAAAACATTGGCGTCGGTCTGGTTCAGGATGATGCTCTCCTGCAGCCTTTCCCTCGATATGTCCTTCGAGACCCTTGCGTAATCGTCGGTGACCTTCAGAAAGAACACATTACGAAGCAACTCGGCATTGAGCTTAAGAGCGGCCTTGTGGGACTCCAGGCTCTTGTCGCTGTGCCTGGCGAAATTTATCCAGTCGAAGAAATAGGACGCGCTGAGGCTCATCCTTGACGCCTCATACCTGGCGTTGAAGCCGGGGAGTATCCTTGTGATGAAATCCTCTTCCCTGTCCGACCTGGAGGCGAATATATTGTCGTTGTATTCAACGCTCGCCGTTATTGCGGGCTGGATGGCCTTTTCAGACGCTTCGGCTGCGGCAGGCAGTAAGAGCGCGACAACAGCAATGAGTATGTATCCCGATACGATCTTCATCTGCGCCGTTCATCCGAGTATCCGCCTGAAGATGCCCTTTTTCAAAGGCTTCTCCTCCGCGGATATTTTGTTGGTGTACTTTATAACGGTGTCATAAGGCTCAGGCCTCTCGTCTTCTTTTTCCGGGACGGAGTGGTTCTTCTCGAAATGCTCGGAGACAAGCCTTTCAACAAGGTCCAGCCTTCTGCCTAGCTCCCTTGCCGAGAAGACATCGATGCCCGCCGGCCTTTTCTCGATGAGATCCACCCTTTCGCTGACCTCATTGATCATCGAGATGACCTGCTCTGGCTGAGCCTTCGGCGCGGCTTCGACTCTACATCCGCCGTCTTTGTCACCGGCCTTTTCGCTCGCCCAGTACTGGTTCTCGAAATCGAGTTCCCTTACTATGTCTATGGCCGTCCGGGCGTCTATTGCCCTGGCCTTCTCCATGTACGCGGTGAGCATCAGGAAGTCGCATATAATATTGATGAGCCTTGGTATCCCATTGCTGTACCGGTGTATTATGTCGAGCGCTTCCGTGGTGAACGAGACCGCGTTCCTGTTGCCGGCGACCTGGAGCCTGTGGAATATGTACTCCTCGGTCTCATTCCGGAGGAGGTTATACAGATGGCAGCTTATATTGATGCGCTGCCTCAACTGGCGAAGTTCCGGCCTTGCAAGCATGGCCTTGAGCTCAGGCTGTCCCACGAGTATTATCTGCAGGAGCTTGGAGCTGTCGGTCTCGAGGTTGGAAAGCATGCGCACCTCCTCGAGGAGGTCCATCGAGAGGTTCTGCGCCTCGTCGATTATGAGCACCGGGGAGCAGCGCTTCGCGTACATCTCGATAAGAAAGTCGTAGAGCTCCTTCATGAGCACGGTCTTGTCGTTGCCGGATGCCTTAAGGCCGAAATCCGTGTTTATAAGCCTTAAGAGCTGCTCGGAGTCGACCCTTGTGCTGAAGACCTTGGAGACGACGACGTCCTTGCCGAGTCCATTGATCAGGTTGCGTATGAGCGTGGTCTTCCCCGCGCCCACTTCCCCGCTCAACAGTATGAACCCCGCCCTCTCGTTTATGCCGTACTCGAGATACATCGTGGCCTTCCTGTGGGTCTTGCTCATATACAGGAACTCCGGGTTCGGCACCAACTCGAATGGTTTGGCCGAAAGGCCGAAGAATTTTTCGTAGTCTGACATATTCATTCGCCCGCGCGCCTCAATAATTGTAATATGAATAGTGCTGGCTCATCTCTGTTTCAGCCCCGTTGTAGACTATGCCGAGCAGGTTCGAGCCCCTCAGGAGGTTAAGAGCCTCTCCGACGTGCTTTACCGATGCCGCCCTCTCCCTCACCACAAACAGGACGCCATCGACAGACGCGCTGAGGGACAGGGATTCGGCAAAGGGCAGTATCGGCGGGGCGTCTATGATTACGTACCTGTCGGGATACCTCTGTTTAACTCCGGCGATGAAGTCCTTCATCTTCTGTGACGAAAGGAGCTCAGCCGGGTTGTCTATCTTCCGGCCTGCCGGCAGGAACGAGAGCTTTCCCAGGTTGGTCCTTATGAGCGCTTTGGATAGGTCAAGGCCGTCCAGCAGGCAGTCCGTTATCCCAGGCTCGCCCTCCAGGTTCAGGTATTTGTTGAGCGAGGGCCTCCTGAGATCGGTGTCTATCAAAAGGACCGTAAAGTCGTAATCGCGCGACAGAGTGACGGCGAGGTTAAGCGACGTTATGCTCTTGCCCTCGGAACCTATCGAGCTCGTGACCAGTATGGTGTTCCGGAACTCTTCTGCTCCGGTGGTGAGGCCGACGATGATCGATTTGAGCTTCCTGTACTCCTCGGCCACGGCGGAGCCCTGGTCGTTGAGGGCCACTATAAAAGGGCTTACGCAGCTCACGTCAACCACCCTCGCCGGGGTCGAAGGCGTCTCGGCAACCGGCCTGCCTGCAGGCGGCTCCTTATGGGCCTTTTCAGGAGACCTCTGCTCCCTCAGTCTGGCCGCCTTCTCTATCGCTTGGTCGATCCTGCTCATTTTCCAGCTCCGTCTGCCTATTTTCCTGCTATCAAAGCTTTCCTATGTACGCGCCCAGATCCGTCGCCTCGAAGACAAGTATCGCGATGAGGACGACGGCGTATGCCCCGGCTATGGAAAAAGCCAGCATGTCCCTTCTTTTCCTCACGACGGCATCCGCCGGGTTCCTTATGACGGGTATTACCGCCAGCACCGGGACATTGAACTGGCTCAAGTCGTCTGGCCTCTTTGCGGAGGCGCTTAGATAATCGAGCGCGATAACGGCGCCAACCCCTCCCGCTATCCCCAAGAGAAGCCCCAGCAGGATTATCTGCACGCGGTTGGGGCTCACCGGCCTGGCCGATACCATGGCCGGGTCGACTATCCTGAAGGTCGCGGTCTTATCCTGGACCTCCATCTGCTTTGACACCTCAGATTGCCCGAGCTTGGCGACAAGGTCCTCGTAGATGCTCCTGTAAGTGTTCCTTTCCATCTCGAGCTCTGAAAGCTTCGTCTTCTCGGCGGGTATGTTCCTCAGATAGCTCTCCTTGGAGCCCACCAGCCTTCTCATGTGCTCTTCTTTCGCCGCTACGGCCGCCAATTCCCGTTCGGTCTTGTTGTACTCGTCCTTGAGCTGGTGATAGACGGGGTTTATCGTGGAAAGCTCGGTGTCAGCGGCCCCGCTGTCATATGGCTCTCCCTCTTTCCTGTTCTTGAGCATCTCCTTGAACGACTCCATCTCGACCTGGGTCCTCATAACCTCGGGATAATCCTTGGTGTAGGTCATCATCAGCTCGCGGAGCCTCTTCTGAAGCGAGATCAATCGCTCCTGCAGCGAATCCCTGCTCATAAGCGCCACAGTGTACGGCTTCTCCTGGCCGAGCTGCTTTTTTATGACCTCCCGCCTCGCCTCGAGCTCCCTTTTCTGGATCTTTATCGCGTCAAGCCCGTCCTGCACCCCTTTTATGTCAGAGACCACGGCGGTCTCGTTCACCGCCACGAAGACGCCCTTCTCCTTCCGGAACTTGATGACCTCTCCCTCTACCTCGTCCAGCTTTGCCTTGAAAAAGCTTATCTGCTCGGACAGGAACCTGTTCGCGCCGTAGGCCTCTTCCCTCTTGGATGAGATATTTTCCTCGATGTACATACGCACGAGCGTATTGACGTAGTCCGAGGCGAACTTCGGGTCAGCGTCCTTGAAAGAGACCACAAAGAGGTCCATGTCCTTCATATTCACCATGGTCCTGTTCTGCAGGTCCTTGACAAGGCTTTCAACCTGGCGGTCGTCCTTCACGTCCACCCCGAGGGTGTTGACCACCTTCGTAAGGATGTTCCTGCTGGAGATGGCGTATGAAAGGACGCGGAGCCTGTCCTGCATGGAAGGGGTTACCGCTATGTCCTTTATCAGCTCGTTTATCACGTTCTTCTCTATGAAGACAGTGCTCTTGGCCTCGTACGCCTTCGGCAGGGCGTAGCTCAACACGACCGAGCCGGCCGAGATGACGAGCACAACCGCAAGGAACAGGTACCTGTTCCTTATGACGAGCTGGGCGTATTTCCTGATATCAAGACCGCTGTCGCGCTCCATCAAACCCCTCCTAAAAAAGCCCTTCCCTTACCACGACATAATCGCCGGGGCTCAAGGCCAGGTTCTGGCTTAAGTCTCCCTTTTTCGTGAGGTCTTCCGCTCTCACCGGTATCGACGACCTCTTGTTGTCGCCGTTCTTCCTGAAGACGGTGACCCCGTTCTGGTTCGCGAACTTGGTGAAGCCTCCGGCCTCGAGTACGGCCTCCATGACGGTGAGACCCTCCCTGTACTCGATGAACTTGGGGGTATTCACCGCGCCAACGACATAGACGCTCCTTTCAAGGAGCACTGGCATGAATATCACGTCATTGGGCTCGATGACGATGTCATCCGAGGTCTTGCCTGTTATGAAAAGGTCGTAGAAGTCCTCCTTGACCTTTTTGCCATCCCTCTGGACGTAAGCGCGCTTCAGGTCCGCGCCCTTCGTCTCGCTTATCTGGCAGAGCAGCTGAAGGAGCGTCGTCCTTTTGTTAAGGTCCACGACCCCGGACTTTACTCCTCCCCCGAAGACATAGACCTTGCTGTTGTTTATGCCCTCCACTATGACGTTCACGGTCGGGTTCTTGACTATCGACTTGAGCCGCTCGGTCAGGACCTCCTGGAGCCCTGCCGGGGTATAGCCGGTCGCTACGACGTCCCCGATGGCCGGGATCGTGATCTTTCCGTCAGGCCTCACCCTTACAGGGGTGCTGAGCTCCTTGACGCCCCAGACAGATATGACGAGTGTGTCCCCGTCGCCTATGACGTAGTCTCCGGCCCTGGCCTGGCCGGATGCCAAAACAAGAAGTATTGCGAGCAATAGGGTCTTCTTCAAGGTCTCCGTCCTCTATCTCCCGCCTCTTCCGAACAACATGACCTTTGCGGTCTCGACCAATATGAAGATGTCCAGAAGGGGGGAGAGGTGTTTTATGTAGAAAAGGTCGTATCTGAGCTTCTCGAGCGAATCGTCGACAGAGGCGCCGTAAGGGTACTTTATCTGCGCCCAGCCCGTTATGCCCGGCTTCACGTAGTGGCGCTCCGTGTAAAACGGGATGGCCTCGCTGAGCTGGCTTATGAATTCCGGCCTCTCGGGCCTTGGCCCGACCAGGCTCATGTCGCCCCTGAGCACGTTGTAGAGCTGTGGTATCTCGTCGAGCCTCGATTTGCGAAGCCACCTGCCGATGCGCGTAACCCTCGGGTCGTTCTCCTGGCTCCAGACGGCGCCTGTTTCGGCCTCGGCGTCATTTCGCATGGTCCTGAATTTATAGAGGGCGAACTTCTTCCCCTTCTGGCCGACCCTTATCTGCCTGAAGAGGACCGGGCCTGGCGAATCGGCCTTCACCGCGAGCACTATGAATGGAATCATCGGCAGGGCGACAAGCAGCGCCGCGACCGACGTAAACATGTCGAAGACGCGCTTAAGGAGCATCTTCGAATGGGTGATCCTGAAGCCGTCAGAGAATATGAACCAGCTCGGGGTGATGTTCTCTATAAGGAGCTTGCCCGTTACCTGCTCGTAAAAAGAGGGCGCGTCCATCACTTCTATTCCGCCGAGCTTGCAGTCCAGCACGTCGCGGAGCGGGAAAGAGCCGCGCCGCTCTGAAAGGGATACCACTATCTTGTGGGCCTTTTCCTTCTGGACGGTCTCGGCGAGCCCCTCGCCACTGCCGATTATGGAATGCAGCGGCACCAGCACGGTCTCGTTGGTGCAGTTCACGTAGCCGGCCAGCACGTAATTATGGCTCATGCCGTTCATGACCGAGCCCATTTTATTCGCAAGCGGCCCTGTCCCGAGTATAAGCACCCTTTTCGCGAAGGTCGGAAGGCTCGACGATATCCGGAACGCGAGATGCCCCAGGAACTGATATACCGCAAACGACCCGAGCGAAAGCGCGAGCACGCCCCTGCCGATCATAAGCTGCGGAATAAGATAATAGGCGGTCGCCAATATGAAAAAGGACAACGCCATCGAGACGATCACCTTGGCAGAAATTTCTTTTTTTCCAGCGTTTTTCTCCAGGTTATAGAGCTCGCAGAGAAATGATGAGACTATGAGGACAGCCGCGAAAAAGAGAGCGCCGAGCCCAAAAAGAGAGCTTGCCTCAAGCGAGGTCCCGAAGCGTATGAACCACCCCGTATAGACCGCGAGGCAGGCCATCAACAGATCAAAGAGAATGAGTATGGAGACCTTTCCCATCGTTTTTACCTTTTTACCTTCTTACGGGTTCTTTTATTTTCTTCAAAATCTGCCTTGCGCTCTGGGCCTCAGGGAATTCTCCTTTAGCCAGCGCCTTTTCAATCGTCAACGCCGCCTCCCTGTCCAGGCCCTTACCCTTCTGGGCGAGGGCGAGATGATACAATACGGAGGGATTGTCCGGCAGCAGGTCGGAAGACCTTTTTAGCGCCGTGATGGCCTGGTCATACTTCCCGCTCTTGGTCAATATATAGCCGAGGGTGTCGAGGATGCTCGGGTCTTTCGGCGCAAGCACGTAGGCCCTGGCCGCAAGCTGTATGGCAGCCTGCGTATTCCCACCCTGGTCGGCATAGTAGTACGCGAGGTTATTGAGAGCTGGCACATGGTTTGGCGCTATCCTGAGGATCCTCTGATATTCGGTCGCTGCCTGCGCCTTTTTGCCGGTCAATTCAAGGATCGAAGCCGCCTGAAAGATGACCTGGGGGTTATTCGGGCTGACCTTCTCGGCGTCCCTGTATACCTGTAGAGCCGATTTAAAATCCCTTGCCCTGACATGGACAGACCCCAGCATGATATACGGCGTGATGTCCTTTCCTGAAAGGCTTACGGCCTTCTTAAGGCTTCCTACAGCCTTGCTCACGTCACCAGATGACTGTTGCACTATGGACATGGCGATGTACCCGATGGGGCTGCCAGGCCTGTCCTTTATCACATCCCTCGCGGCGGACTCGGCGGCATCCAGCTTGCCCATTGTCGCGTATATGCGGGCAGTCTCCGCCATAAGGACCGGGTTCCCCGGTTCCCTCGCAAGCTCCTTTTTGATCTTGTTCAAGGCGTCCTCGGGTTTCTTCATGGCAAGATACGTATTTACTATGAGGGCAAAGCCCGCCTTCGGGGCCTTCTTCTCTATCTCTTCAAAGACCTTGATCGCCTCATCGAATCTCTTTTCCGTCATGAGCGCCTTGCCTTTCATCTCGAGTACGGCAGGGTTCGAAGGCTCTGTCTTAAGTATCTTGTCCAGATAATCGATGACGGCGCCAAATTCCTTTTTGCCCAGGTAATGGTTCGAAAGCTCCATATAGGCCTGCCTGGTGCCGATCTCTGAGGCCATCTTCAAATAGGAGGCGGCCTCGTCCCTTTTACCGGTGGCCTCAAGGACAGAGGCGAGCATGACCATGGCCTTTGGGTCCTTGGGGGCCTTCGATACGAAGGCCTTGAGCTCCTCGACTACTTTTTCAGAAGCGCCTGAAAAGGAATAGATGGTGGCGAGCGCGAAGTGCGGGGCCGGCAGCTCCGGGTTGAGCTGCTTTGCCTTCTCCAGTATCTTTATGGCTTCTCCGGGCTTGTTCTCCCGGAGCAGTACTTCAGCCATCACTGTATGCAGGACAGCGTCCGCCTTCCCGCCCGAAAGGCCTTTCGAGATGGTCTCTTTCGCCTTCGCGAGATCATTGTGCTTTATATAATGATTTACGAGGATGAGCCTGGAGTTCAACTGTTCAGGGGCGATCTCTACCGCGCTCCTGAAATTGGCCTCCGCGTCCCTGCTCCTGCCCTTCGAGAGGCTATACATGCCCTTTTTAAGATGCGCGTCAACAAGCTTGGGGTCGAGGTCTATGGCCTTATTGAGCTCGGCTATTCCCTGCTCGTGCATATTCTTCGCCATGTAGGCGCTACCGAGCACATTGTGGGCGAGGGCGTTTTGCGGGTCGGTCTCCAAAGCCTTTCCGGCTTCGTTTATCGCGTCGTCAACCCTGCCCTGTATCAGCAGCACCATCGAGAGCATGACCCTCGGCGGCACATAAGAGGGCTCCAGGTCGAGCGATTTCTGGAACTGGCTGGTGGCCTGTTCGAGCTGGCCCCTCTGGTAATGGGCCTGGCCGAGGAAATAGAGCGTAAGCGGGCTCGCTCCGAGGGTTGAAGCCTTCTGCAGAAGCGTAATAGAGTCATCCAGGTTTTTCTTATAGCTGAACGCGACCCCCTTGATAAGGTAACCTTCCGGCCTGTTAGGGTATTTTTCGATGAGCTTCCCGCTCAATTGTACCGCTTCGTCATGCCTGCCCGTGTCCAGCAAGATCGAGCCCTTCCTGTAAAGCGCCTGAAGGTCGTCAGGGTTGCCTTTAAGTACCTGGTCCAGGCTCCTTACCGCCCCGTCGTAGTCTCCTTTGCTGCCGTACACTTCGGCCAGCATGTAAAGGGCGTTCCTGTTGCCTGGCTCTTTCGCCAGCACCTTATCGACGCCGGCCTTCGCCTCTTCCTGCCTGCCCATGGCCATGTATACCTTTGAGAGCAGCAGCTCGGTCTCTGACCTCTGGCCGTTGAGGGACAGGGCATTTTTCATATGGTCTACGGCCCTGTCGTATTCCGCTTTTGACGCCTCTGCCAGGCCAGCGGCCTCGAACGCGTCCGCGTCCGTCGAGCCGTCCGAGATGAGGTCCTTTATCTCGCTGAGGGCTTCATCCGGCCTGTTCTTCTGTACGTATACCTTCGCGAGCTCTATCCTGGCCTCCTTGAGGGAGGGGTTCTGCCTGATTACTTTCTGAAGCTCCTTTTCCGCGGAATCGAAGTTGGCGAGGCTGTAATAGGCCTTGGCGAGCTGGAAGCGCGCCTCAAAATAGTTCGGGTCCTGCTCCAGCGCGTTCTTGAAATATACGACCGCGCCCCTCGAGTTCTTCTCCTCCATCAGCTTTGTGCCTTCCTTGAGGAGCTCCTCCTTCTGTTTGCCCGCGTTGCCGCACGCGGTCACGAGCGTCATGAACAAAAGAAAAGAGACCGAGGCGAAAAACCTTCCCTTAAACAATGTTATATTCTCCTTTTACGTCGTAATCTCCGGCCATCACCTGTTTTATTACGAGCGTGAACTTCTGATAATTAAGGGGCTTGAGCATGCAGTAGGTGGTCTTGTTGTCAAGGACGCTCATCAGTTCCGTGTCTATGTGCGTGGCCAGGATCATGAGCGGGACCGCCCTTTTCTTCAGCTCCTCCAGAAGGACGTTCCCGTACGGGTAGCTCGTGATGACCAGGCCGAACTCGTTCTGGTCGAGCTTCTTCGCGAGCTCCCCCATTTCATTGGCCAGGACCTCTGTTCCAAACCCCTCGGACCCCAGGATTGCCGAGCAGACTTTCGAGAAACCGGCGTCATCGATGATGAGAATGCGCTTCTTGAACATGCCAGTCAGAATTGCAAGTTTCATGCCCAGCTTCCTGGGAGAGTCCAGGTCAAAAGACATGATACGTACCCATCGGTGGAGGGTTTTGATTTTAATAAGGATTTTCAGAAAAGGAGTGGTGACTTAAGGATGGAGTAGGCTTTTCAGATTAGACTGAAATCATACCTTTGGATGAGAGCACTGTTTCCAAAAGAAACACTTTCTGCCAAGATAGCGTTTTAATTGGGGTATGTTTGTATCTTTTCGATACACTTTCAATTTTCCTTTTAAATCCCGCAATTAGGGCTTAAGTGTTTCCATTGGATACATCAAGCCAGTTCAGCCTCTTTAAGCCTCTTGTAGAAGGCCTTTCTGGAGATACCGAGCATCTTCGCGGCCTTTGATTTGTTGCCTTTGCACTCCTGCAGTGTCTTTGTTACAGCATCAAGTGCCATCTCCTTGAGGGTCAGGGCAGATGAGTGGCGCCGTGGGGCGCTTCCAGCGGACCGTGTGCCGAGCAGGAATTCCTCCGGGAGCTCTTTGATCGTTATCCTGTCTTTTTTCGCGAGGACCACGGCCCGTTCAACTACGTTTTTGAGCTGCCTTATGTTGCCGGGCCATGGATAGCCCTCGAAGATCCTCATGACGTCGTCGGATATCGTGAGGAGCTTTTTCTCCCTCAGGCATACCTCGCTGAGGAACTCGGACAATATGAGCGGCAGGTCGGCCCTCCTCTCCCTCAGCGGCGGCACCGTAAGCTGCACGACGTTTATCCTGTAGAAGAGGTCCCTTCTGAACGTGCCATGCTCGACCTCTGCCTTCAGGTCCCTGTTGGTAGAGCATATGAGCCGGAAGTTTACCTTTATCTTCTTGCTGCTCCCGAGCCTCTCCATCTCGCGCTCCTGGAGCACCCTCAGAAGTTTCGCCTGGAGCTGAAGCTCCAGCTCCCCTATTTCATCGAGGAAGAGCGTGCCGCCTTCGGCCTCTTCGAACCTCCCGATCCTTGTGGAGAGCGCGCCCGTGAAAGAGCCTTTCTGGTAGCCGAAGAACTCCGCCTCCATCAGCTCTCGCGGGAACGCGGCGCAGTTCACCGCCACGAAGGGATTCTCGCGCCGCGAGCTCGTATAATGAAGCGTCTTGGCGATGAGCTCCTTGCCGGTGCCTGTCTCGCCGGTTATCAGCACGCTCGAAGCGGTGTTCTTTACAGACTCGATCATCTCGACTATTTTTCGCATCTCGTGCGTGGTGCCAATGATGAAGTGCTGGATATGCTCGGAGGAGAGCCTTTTCCGAAGCGTGTCGACCTCGCGCTTAAGGCGCCTCTGCTCAAGGGCCCTGGCGAGTATGCCTTTTAGCTTAAGGTAGTCCGGCGGCTTGATGAAATAATAGAACGCGCCCCTGGTCATGGCCTGGACAGCCGAATCGACGCTGCCGTAAGCGGTAAGGAAGATGACCGGCACGTCCGGGTGCCTCTCGGAAGCGTACTCGAAGAGCTGCATGCCGTTTTTCCCCGGCAGCTTTATATCGGTTATGACAGCGTCGAGGTCCTCTGAATCCATGAGCTCGATGCCCTGCTCGGCTGTCATCGCGCTCAATATATGATAGCCTTCCTCCGCGAGGATGGCCGAGAGGACCTTTACGGCGTTTGGCTCGTCGTCTATTATCGCTATCTTCGCTCTTACAGTTGAATTCATCCGGCAAAACCATCAGCCGCGGGGATGTACAGGCGCACGAGGGTGCCCCCCTTGCCGCTTTTTATGTCCATGCGCCCGCCGTTCTGCCTTACCAGCTCCCGCGTAAGGAGGAGGCCGAAGCCCTTGCCTTCGCCCTTTTTCGGGAATACAAGGACGTCCTCGCCAAAGAGCTGCAAGCCGGGGCCGGTATCAGATATCTCGATTACGACCATGCAGTTGCCGTTATCATTGTCAACAGATGTCTTTACGCTGAACCCATCTCCTGCCTTCAATACCTCTATCGCGTTATTCACGATGTTGAGTATGGCATGCTCTATCTGGAAGGAGTTGGCCTGCGCCGGAGGGACGTCCCCGTACGAATAGGTGAACCTGATATCCCTGGAAGCGGCCTGCAGGGCCGTCAGCATCTCTATCTTCTTTATGATGTCGTTTACATCCACCTCTGATATCTCGGCTTCAGATACCGAGGAGCTCAAAAACCTTGAGATGAAATCGTTGAGCCGTTTTGCCTCAAGCTCGATAATATCCGTAAACTCCTTCAGGGTACTTTCCTGAGGATACCTTCCCCTCAAATAGACGACCGCGCCCATTATGGCGTTTAGCGGGTTTCTGACGCTATGCACAAACGCGGTCGCCGTCCTGCCGGTATCAATGAGGCTCTGGATGCCGGTCGTCGCGCTCTCGGGCCTGGCGGGATATGTCCGTATCTGGACCTCTGCCCCGCCTGCCCTGTGCCGCTTATCCATGATCGGGCTTATCTCGACGTCGGACTTGACCTGTCCAAGGACGGAGTTGAAGTAATGCCCCTTGATGGCAACGGGGCGGGCGGTCCTCAGCACCTTTACAAGAGCGTCCCTGTTATCAACGAATATCCTGGGCAGCACCATATAATACTTCTTGCCCAGGGCGTTGCCTGCGGCTATGCCGGTAGCCTGTACGGCATCCTGGTTCCAGACGTTCACTATGAGCCTGGAATCGGTCCCGAATTTAAAGCTTTTCTCCATCTCAGATCATCCCCTGTGAAATAACCGCCCCTGCGTAAAAGATGGTTTGAAATCACCCACATTATATCGGATCTACCCGGACCGCCGGCAAAACCTGTTCACAGTCCAGAACCGGACCGTGAAACCAGCTTGCATTCAACTGCGCTATTATGATAAATCTTTTTCGGACGATTCTGAAAAATATTTAATTTTACATGTATTTAGCCGGAGACGGCCCTGCGAAATAAGCAATCGCATTATACATTTTCCTGAATTTTTCCGCTTTCTGAATTTTTCAGCAACAGAAAGGTTGCCCGCTGAGAAGAGATATCCTTGTCCGCGTCCTTCCCTTCGCCCTTTTCATGGCCCTTATCGGCGCCGAGGAAGGACTACGTTATCTTTCCCCCTACCTCGGGCTATCCATCGGTACAGGCGCTGCCGTCTATTTTTATCCCATGAAGATCGTCGCGGCCGGCCTGGCGCTCCTGTACTTCCGGAAAGATTACGACGAGCTATGCTTTCGCGACCTCCTGCGTCCGGCCATGACCGCGCAGAGCATACTGGCCGGACTGGCCATATTCATACTCTGGATAAACATGGATTGGGGCTTCGCGAGGTTCGGCCCGGCGGAAGCCTTCGATCCAGGCTCCATCGAAAATGATACCAACAGAGCCCTGTACATCGCGACCAGGCTTTTCGGAGCGTCTGTACTCGTACCCGTGATGGAAGAGATATTCTGGAGGTCTTTTCTTCTAAGGTACATCGCGAACCCGGACTTCAGGGGCGTGGCGATCGGGGCCTGGGCGCTTACGCCCTTTCTGGCGATCACTGTACTTTTCGGCCTCGAGCATAACATGGTAGCCGCGGGATTGATGGCAGGGGCCGCCTATAACCTGCTCCTCTTCAGGACCCGGAGCATAGCGCAGTGCGTAATCGCCCACTCGACAACGAATCTCGCCCTGGGCATCTACGTTATGATGACCGGGAGCTGGCAGTTCTGGTGATCCGCTTTAGTATCGACTACGGTCCACGGGGATTTTCGCGGGATCTTCAGGCGGCGGATTTTAAGGCCGGTATCATGATCCCACAGATTCAGATACTGTAGGTGCTGTCCCTCTCCCAATCAGTGAAGAAATGGAAGAGCTCTGGTTTGCGCTGGGCTATCTGGCGCTCGATATTGCTTATCCTGGCTATATAGGGGATCCTGTTGCCGTGATACTCCGTGACGTCCCCGATCTGGTTGAAGACCACGCCGGAGACCTTCAGGAGCTGAAAGAGGCTCTTTTCCATTACAGCATACCAATTGACCACGCCCAGCCACTTGCTCTCCCTGTACATGGCCTTGTAAAGCCCGAGCACTATCTCTGGACGGCGGCGCTGGCTGTGGCCCGCTGACGAGGACTCGTCCACGGTAGAGCCGCTGGCGCCGTACAGGTCGTCGCCAGCCCTTCTCCTGTAGAGCTTGCTTATCGCGAGCCGCGAGACCTCTACAGCGCTGTCTTTTGGGACTTGAGAGGTATCGAGCCTGGTCTTGCAGTGTTTCTCGATGGGAAAGCCGAGCTCTGACGACTTTATTAGCCTTACCGTCCCGACTATGTTGTCATGCCTGTCCTTGGCTATGAAGTGCACCGAGTGCTCGTCGTACTCGTCCCTTTCCGTCCCCGAGGGGTGGTCCGCGGTCGACTCAAACCCGCATTCGAGGCAGTAGACCTGGTACCGGAGCTTGAAAACCTCCTTCAGCTCGTCTTCAGTCTCTACCCGCTTGAATGTGAACATAGGAACGCCGCCCTGTATAGGGTTAGTGAGAATCCGCTGAGTGAGTGAGGGCAGGCGTATCATGCCTGCGGGAAAAATACTATCATATTCATCTACTTGCCGCAAAGGAAATCAGGATGAGAGCGGCCACGGGATAAGGGTGTCGCCGGTCCAGGCCTTGAGCCTGGACCGGCAATTAAAGTATTACTCCGTCCTAAATGAGGCCTTCACGCCTGATACGCGTGACCATAACCCCAGCGAGACCTATCCCTAACAAGGCTATGACCGAGGGCTCAGGGACGGCCGTTGGAGGGTCATCGAAAAAAGCATAGCTATTGGTTTCACCATCACCAGCATTCTTTACCTGGTATTGCAGGGTATAAGTACCCGTAGCTGATGCTGTCCAGCTCCAGTGTTCCCACGGAAGGGGCCCAAGATCGACCTCCTCGCCGGTATATTCTCCTTCGGGAGTGGTTATCTTGTAGCCCAGATCAAATGAGTCGGCGTACCAGGGCTCAGCCACGACATCGCCCTCGCCATTCAAGACGCTTATCAAGGCATAGTCGTTGTAATCACTTGCATCAATGGCGGAATACGGAAAATATACCTCATCACCGCAACAGAAAGTAGCCCAGCCTTCGACCGTCTCCCCTTCGTTTAAAGAAAAACTTTGGGAGAGGGTTGTGAAATCACCAGCTACCGTTGTAAGTATCGCAAAATAATTTCCATCCACCGGGGTATAAGTGACTATATCGGGACGCTCGTACCCCCCTTCGTCTGTCGGCCCAGTCCAACTTGTCACTACATCAATTGCGCCATCTTCAACCCAGCCCGATGTATCGCCCGTCTCAAAACCAAGGTTTACCGGCTGCGAGTACGCGTTAGAGGAAAGACCCAGCACAGAAAACGCGGCTACAGCCAAAAGCCTTTTCATAGCCCAGCCCCCCTTTTGCAGGTTGTTTGTTAAAAGTATAACAGAGAAGTTGAACTATGCTGGTTCACCCGCAAAATAAAAGCGGGTCAAGGTTTTATCCCCGAACCCGCAAAAGCACACACAAAAAAGGCGGCCCCTATCCCCCCACCACATAGCCCTTCTCGCCGAGCGCCTTAAGTATCCTCTCCGAATGCTCGTGCCCCTCAACCTCGAGTATTATCTCAAGCCTTATAGAGCCTACAGACACATCTACCGCCTCCCTCTGGTGTATCACATGGAGTATATTGGCCTTGAGCGCGGCTATCTCGGCGGTGAGGCGCGCTAAAGACCCCGGCTCATCGGGTATGATGGTCGTTATCTTCAAGATCCTGCCCTCTCGCAGCAGGCCCAGCCTTATCACCCTGTCAAGGGTGGTTACGTCTATGTTGCCGCCGCTTAAGACAAATACCGCCTTACGGGTCGATCCGGGGAGCTTGCCTTCCATCGCTGCTGCCACAGGCACCGCCCCTGCCCCTTCGACTATGAGCTTTTTCCTTTCAAGGAGCTTTACTATCGCCCCCGCGATAGAGTCCTCGCCGACGTCGACCACCCTGTCGACATATCTTTTTATTACCTCGAATGTCTTCTCCCCGACTCGCTTTACCGCTATGCCGTCGGCTATGGTCGGCCTCTGCTCTACCACGCTCGGCGCGCCCCTTTTTATCGACTCGACGCACGAGCTTGACGCCGCGGCCTCGACCCCGACCACGGTTATTCCACCGCGTGTTTCCTTCAAGGCCGTCGCTATGCCAGAGATGAGCCCGCCGCCGCCCACGGGGACGACGACGGTATCTGCCTGGGGCACGGCCGCGAGTATCTCCAGGCCTATCGTCCCCTGCCCTGCCATGACCTGGTAGTCGTCGAATGGGTGGATGAAGAAGAGCCCCTTTTCTCTGGCAAGGTCTTTTGCGTATCTGTATGATTCGAAAAAATTCCTGCCATGGAATACGACCTCGCCGCCGTAGCCCTTTGTGGCTACGAACTTCACGATGGGCGTCGTCTCAGGCATGACTATGAGGGACCTTACCCCGAGAAGCGTAGATGCCCAGGCCACCCCCTGCGCGTGGTTGCCTGACGAGGCGGTTATGACCCCGGTGGACTTTTCCGCGTCCGTTAGTGACGAGATCTTGAAGTACGCCCCCCTGGCCTTGAACGAGCCGGTCTTCTGGAAGTTCTCCAATTTAAGGAAGCATTCAAAGCCGAAGAGTTGGGAGAGGCTGGAAGAGAATATTACGGGGGTGTTACTTACTATGCCTTTTATCCTTTGGGCGGCCTCCTTTATAAGCTCTATCATAAGCCCCCGTTGAGCTGCCGGTTTTGGCAACCGTGAAGAACTCCGATTATATCCAGGCTGCCCTAAAGCCTCTGCCGCAACGCCTCAAAGATCGCCACAGCCCCGGCCTGCGCCGCGTTCAAAGAGTTCACCTGCCCGCGCATGGGGATCGATACGCAGAAATCACAGCTCTCGCGAACAAGCCTCCTTATGCCCTTGCCCTCGCTCCCTATGACTACGCATAAGTCCCTGTCGAGATCGGCGGTGTAGACCGTATCCCGGCACCCGGCCTCTACAGCCACGGTCCAGACCCCCTCCTCCTTGAGCTTCTCTATCGCGCGTACGAGGTTCACCTCTCTTGCTATCCTCGTATGCTCGGTAGCCCCGGCTGAGGCCTTAACAACGGTTGGCGTCACCTCGCTCGCCCTGTCCTTCGGGATTATGACGCCGTGGAGACCGGCTGCGTTGGCGGTGCGGATAAGCGAGCCCAGGTTCTGCGGGTCCTGGATAGAATCGAGTATGAGGAAGAATGCCTGTTCTTTACTCTCCTTCCAGAAGGAGATGAGGTCCTCTATATCGTAGTATTTGAACTCTTCATGGATCAGCGCGGCCACACCCTGGTGCCTGTCGGTGCCCGCAAGCCTTCTTATCTCTTCCTCGGGCATCCTCGCGACTTCGATATTTCTCTGGCGCGCGTGCCTGATTATATCCAAAGCGGCCTTGCCTGTCCTGCCCTCGGCCAACAGGATCCTGTCTATGGCAGATGCGGCCTTTAAAGCCTCCAGGACCGGGTTTATCCCGTAAACTGTCCTCACAGCCCTTCTTTCCACTCCGGCGCTTTTATCGCCTTGAGCTTCTCTTCTATGACAGAAGCCTTCTCGAGCTTGCCGCTTTTTTCATAAAGCTCGCCTAAGTGAGAATATATCTCTGCAAGCGCCCCAGGGCGCCCGGCAGGCACGGCGTCCGCGGCCTTAAGGAAGCTCCCCTCAGCCGCCTCGTACTCCCCTGCCCTCAACTGGATAACGCCGAGAGTGTCGAGGTAGCTGTAGCCGCCTTCGCCCGACATCCTTACCGCCTTCTCAACCATAGAGCGCGCCCCCTCCATATCGCCCTTTTCCATCAGGAGCCAGCCCAGGTTGTTGTAGAACTCAGGCGCTTCCCTTAGCTCTATCGCCCTACCATAGCTTTTTTCCGCCTTTGGGTACTCCTTCATCCTGAGATAAACATTCCCGATGGCGAAGTAGACGTTCGCCTCTTTCGTATCTATTGATTTGGCGCTGTCGTACTCGCGTAAAGCGAGGTCATACTTGCCCTGAGACTCGTAGATGGCCCCCAGCCTCATGTGCTCGTTTAATGAAAGCGGGTCGGGCCCCGCGACCTTTATTACCCCGCAGGAGGAGAGGATGACGCTTAAAATAAAAAACAGGGTCAGTCTTTTCATCACTTCATCCCCTTGGGCCTGACGGCAAGTGTAGCGTAGCCTGTCTTTGACCATGCCTTCTTAAGCTCAATGAATGAGTATACCTTATCCTGTTCAGTCCCGGAGTGGGCGACGACTACCCTTGCCCGTTCGCTTATCCCTGTGGCCACTATGTAATGGCCGACCGGGTAGAAGTCATACCCGAGGTTAAGAAAGAGGATCAAGGGCGAGCCATCTTTAAGCCTGGCCTGCAGGTCGCCCAAGCTACCCTTGTAAAAGCTCGCATCAAAGCCCTTTTCCTTGGCGTAGGCAAGCAGGTCTATGGGCAGTGTGCCCCTTAGCTTTTCATTGTAGACGGCTCTGCCCACATCGTCCATCGTATCCTCTGAGCCGTAGAAGGCCATGACACCCGCGAGGGCAGCTGGGCCGCACATATACTCGTCCTGAGAGAAAAAGGGCACCCCTTCGATAATCGCCCCTCCCTTCGCGTCCCCTCTCAATGACGCGAGCACCGCCTGCCTGTCGGTGGTAACGGCGCACCCGACAAACGAGAGAAACAAAATAAAAAAAATAAAAGCCCTTAAGAAAGACATTTTTTAATCGCTTAACAGGTTCATATTTTGTTCAGACTGCTCGAAAAAGCTCCATATGCGAGGCGATTCTCGCCGTTTGATGAATGAGGCATACTCATCATGTACGTCGTAGTAGCCAGCGACGAAGACAACGAGGCAGATGGACTTTTTAAGCAGCCTGTTAAAAAGAAAAAGGCCCGGGGCTTCCCACCCCGGGCCTCGTGGGTAAGCCTATCTAATGATTATCTTCCTGTCGGCGAGCTTGAGTATCACCATTACGAGTATGACTATGACAAGGAGCGCTATCACCACCCCGAAGCCGTCCCCGCCCGGATTGAGGCTTTCAAGCTGGGAGGCGAAGGAATGGACCTCCTGGTCGGAAAGCTTGCTTATCTTCGCGTCTATCTCTGACTGAGTAAGCCCGGCCTGATTAAGCCTGTCGGAGACGAGCTTGCTCTCAAGCACCCTCTGGATCCTGGCGATATCGGCCTCTCTCGAATGTTCGGCTGCCTGGGCGACAACCGCATCGGACCCTACCACATAGGCCATGCTCTTTGCCGGGACCGCGCCGAACATGAACATGGTAAGCGCGAGAGCGGCCGCTATGTGCCTGAAGTACCAGCTTTTAACGACTTTCATTATATATTCCCCCTTCTTCTGATTTGCAGGCTTTTATATGGCGAAAAAACTACGCCGGAACGTACATCCGTTAATTTATAGACCAAAATACCCATACTGTCAACACCCTTGCAAACCTGCATATTATGTGCTATTTTCGCATCTATGAAGCTCACGAAGGAACAGGTCGAGAAGATCGTCCGCACGACAATGGACCGGCTCAAGGAAAGGGATCTTGTGGTATTTAAGGCCGACGAACGCAAGGTCCTGGAGCGCATGGTCGAGATATTCCTTGCCGACCTCCGCGCCGAAGACAACCTCGACAGGGAGGTCGAGGAGATACTTAAATCTCACGCCGGGGCCATAGACACCCAGAAGATCGACTACAGGAAGATGTTCAACATGATAAAGGGGAAGCTCGCGAGGGAAAGGGGGCTGGTGCTGTGAGGCTCACCGATGACAGGATAACGCACATAGCGCACCTTCTCTTCGACGGCATCTGGAAAGACGATCTCGTGGACTTTACCGACGAGGACAAGGCCTTGAGCGAGATAAAAAAGGTCCTGACCGAGTACCTCAAGGTCGAGGACGAGGCCGACTCGGCGGCTCGCAACAAGATCCGCTCCCTTTCAAGGGAGGTCCCGGAGGGGAGCAGGGAATGGGACATCCTTTACAAGAAGTACTTCGAGGAAGAGGTCTCGAAAAAGGGCTTCCTCTCGTAACCTGCCAGAACCTTTCTTAAAGAGCTTTCCATATCTTATCCTGTTGCTGAAAAACTCAAAATCACGTTCAGGCTGCTCAAAGCCGCAGTGACGAATTTTGAAGACGACGCCGCAGATTGGCCTTTTTCAGCAGCCTATCGAGGTAATCGATGCACCTTAGCCTTCTCCTGCCCCCATTCATAGGGGCCGTCATAGGCTGGCTTACGAACTACGTGGCCATAAAGCTCCTTTTCAGGCCCCATGTCCCCTTTGAGGTGCTTGGCTGGCGCATACAGGGGGTCATCCCCAAGAGAAGGAAGGAGATAGCGAGGTCGATCGCCCGGACTATCGAAAAAGAGCTACTCTCCTCCGAAGACCTCGCAAGGGCGCTCTCAGGGCTCAAGTGGGAAAAAGAGATAGAGAAGACGGTTGAGGAGGCCGTTGAGCACAGGTTCTCCTCCCGCTTTTTAAAGCTCCCTGTCGTCGGCCTCGTATCCGAGAACCTCAAAAACCAGATAAAGCTCATGCTCACCCGCGAGATAGTCACCCATCTCGACAGGAAAAAAGGGACGCTCGCGGCAAAGGTACGCGACCACATAGACGTAAAGGAGCTCCTGGTGACGAAGATAGACCAGCTCGACCTCATGAGGTTCGAGAGGCTCTTGACCGATTTCATAGCCAGGGAACTAAAGCACCTCGAGTACCTCGGCGGGGTAATGGGCTTCTTTATCGGCCTCTTCCAGTCGGTCTTCACCTACTTCTTCGGCCTCCCGATCCCATGAAGACAGCCCTGACCATAGCTGGCTCTGACCCTTCTGGCGGCGCGGGCCTTCAAAGGGACCTCGCGACCTTCCAGGACTACGGCGTAAAGGGCCTTTCAGCGGTAGCGGCCCTGACCGCCCAGAACTCATCTATTGTAAGCGCCACCCAACCTGTGACAGCGCACTTTTTAGCAAGCCAGATAAGGACCCTTGCAAAAGAGTTCCGGATAGACGCCGTCAAGATAGGCATGACCGGAAGCTCGGAGAACCTCAGGACGATAAGGGCCCTCATAAAAAGCCTCCGGCTCGAAAAAGTTGTCCTCGACCCGGTGCTCCGCTCAACAAGCGGCAAGGCCCTGCTCGACAAAAAAGGAGTAACGGAGCTTGCTTCGATCCTCCCTTTTGTAAAGCTGGTCACGCCCAACCTGCCGGAGGCAGAGGCGCTGACGGGCATAAAAGAGATAAGCGACCTTAAGGGGATGGAAGAGGCGGCCGAAAGACTGCACGCGATGGGCGCCGCATACGCGCTCATCAAGGGCGGCCACCTCAAGGGGGCGCCGGTAGACCTCCTCTTTAACGGCAGGTCGTTCGTATATTTCCAGGGCAAGAGGATCAAGGGAAGGAGCGAGAGGTTTCACGGGACAGGGTGCATCTTATCGGCGGCCATAGCCGCCGGACTCGCTCAAGCCAAGGGCGTCGAAAGGGCTGTCCTTGACGCCAAGGCCTACCTTGCTACAGTGCTCAGGAGTAGGTAACGCGCTTTAACCAGCCGGTCTCCCTGGCGCTAAAATTCCCGTCTGAGCCTGCCACGATGTAGTCGTGCAATAATATATCTATCGACGAGACCGCCTCCTGAAGCTCCTGGGCAAAGGCCTTCTCGGCCTTTGTTGCAGCTCCCTTCCCGGCCTTCGCGCTCACCAGTATTATAGACCTGGCGTTATGGCTGAATGCCTTCTGAATGATCGACTTGGGCGAAAGGGCCGCATCATTGCGCTCTACCTTCTCCACTCCGAGCACCTCGTTCTTGGAATTGAGGTACAGGGTGAAAAGCCCCTCGGCATCTCCATGCCCGGCTTGACGCAAGCATCCGACAGCATCGCCGGGGGAGCACACAGACCCCCTCGCCGGAAGATGCTCTTCGGACAGGTAGGCGGCTGCCGCCTCCTTTACGAGCGCGAAAAGAAGGGCGCTCGCCTCGCCAAGCCCGCTTACCTCTTCAAGCCTGCCGGGAGCGGCCTCAAAGACCCCCTTGAGCCCCTTGAACTCTGAGAGGAGCTTTTTGGCAAGCGGCTTTACGTCCCGCCTGGGGATGGCGTACATGAGGAGGAGCTCAAGGACCTCGTAATCGTGGAAGCCCTCCAGCGAGGACTTCACGAACCGGTCCTTAAGCCTCTTCCTGTGCCCCGATGTCTGGCCCCCCTCACGCATCCGTTATTCCGTCTTAAACCCTTTAATGAACGGCTTCACCAGGTCCATGGGGAGCGGGAATAGTATCGTCGAGTTCTTCTCGGCCGCTATCTCCGTGAGTGTCTGCAGGTACCGGAGCTGTAAAGAGATCGGGTTCTGCGCCATCAGATCGGCGGCGTTCAGTATCTGCTTGGCGGCCAGGAACTCGCCTTCGGCGTGTATTATCTTGGCCCTCTTCTCCCTTTCGGCCTCAGCCTGCTTGGCCATCGCCCTCTTCATCTCCTCCGGCAGGTCTATGGCCTTGACCTCGACCAGCCCCACCTTTATGCCCCAGGGGTCTGTCTGGCGGTCGAGTATCTCCTGTATGTTCTTGTTTATCTTCTCCCTCTCCGTCAGGAGCTCATCGAGCTCCGCCTGCCCGCAGACGCTACGAAGGGTGGTCTGCGATAGCTGGCTCGTAGCGTAAAGGTAGTTCTCGACCGCGATTATGGCCTTATCCGGGTTCATGACCCTGAAGTAGACGACGGCGTTCACCCTTACAGAGACGTTGTCCCTGGTTATGACCTCCTGCGGAGGCACGTCCATCGTAACCGTCCGAAGGCTCACCTTGATCATCTTCTGTATGCCGGGTATCAGGAGGATCAAGCCAGGCCCCTTTACCGACTGGAACCTCCCCAGGAAAAATATTACCCCCCTTTCGTACTCAGGCAGAACCTTTATCGCGCTGTACAAAAAGAGCGCGACGAGCGCCACCAGCACCAACGTGCCCGTCCCAATGCCGAAGTCCATGCTACCCCCTGTCACTTTTTATCGTTTTTTGCCACTGGCCACTTCGAGGTGAAGCCCCTCGACCTTTACTACCCTGACCTTTTCCCCTTTTAATATCTTCTCATCACTTGCTGCGTTCCAGTACTCGCCCTCTATGAAGACCTTGCCCTCGCGCCCCTCCCCGAAGTCTTCCGTTGCCACGCCCTCTTCGCCGAGCAACAGCTCGGTCCCGCTCACGGGCTTTCTTTTATGTATCCTTACGGCGTAGAACATGGCGCCGAGTATGATCGCTGTCATGAGTATTACGGCCGGGAGTATCACGTATATCGAGATGCGGAAGTACGGGGCCGGAGAGTCAAAGAGCATGAGAGAGCCAAGAAACATTGAGATCACCCCCGCTATGGTCAGAAGTCCGTAGCTTACCACCATAAGCTCGACTATGAAAAATATTATGCCGAGCCCGATAAGTATCAGCCCGGCGTAGTTTACCGGCAAGGTCTGGAAGGCGTAGAAGGCGAGTATCAGCGAGACCGCCCCTATTACCCCCGGGAATATGGCCCCGGGGGTTGAAAGCTCGAAGTATATGCCTATGAGGCCTATCATCATGAGTATGTAGGCCACATTGGGGTTGCTTATGGCGTTCAAGATCCTGTACCGGAGGTCCATCTCGACCTCTACGACCCTGGCCCCCGCGGTATTAAGAGCCCTCGCGCCCGAAGCGGTCTCGACCCTCATGCCGTTGAGCTTTCCTAAAAGCTCAACGCTATCGGCTGCCACAAGGTCTATGACCCCGAGCTTCAACGCCTCTTCTGATGTGATATTGACCGACTCCCTTACGGCCTTCTCGGCCCAATCGGCGTTCCTCGCCCTTTTCGCGGCCAGGCCTTTTATATAGGCGACGGCGTCGTTTTCTACCTTCTTCGACATGGTCTCGTCCATCTGCCCTCCCATCGATACCGGATGGGCCGAGCCGATGTTCGTCCCCGGGGCCATGGCCGCGATATTCGCCGCGTAGGTGATGAATACGCCGGCTGAGGCGGCCCGCGAGCCGGCAGGGGCCACATAGACGATGACGGGCACATCGGAAGCGAGGACGCCCTTCACTATCTCCCTCATCGAAAGGTCGAGGCCGCCAGGGGTGTCCATCTGTATTATGACCGCTTCGGCGCCTGTCTCTTTCGCTTCCTCAAGGCCATCAGCAAGGTAGGCGGCCATGACAGGGTTCACAATACCCTCTGTCTTTATATAGAGTATATCCTTTGCGGATGATGAAGACGGGAAGGCCTGGATAAGGAGAACGGTTGTAAGGAAGAGAAAGAACCTGCATAGGGTTAGCATATCGCTGATTCTATCAGGGAATACCGATATTTTCAATTAATCGAGGCAATCGTCTTTATAAATCCCTTTAAATGCGCGAACGACTCTTTTTTAAGCCTTTCATCACTGGCTATCTCATCCGGGGACCAGGTCGCCATCAGCTTTACGCCCCTGGACTCAAATATCTTTCCCATGGCCTCGGCCGCGCCCTTCAAACCGGCGGCAAGGCCGCCCATGAGGAGGAGCGCTTCCGGCTTTTGCCCATCGATCCAGCCGTCGATAAGTGGTGATAAGCTGGAAGATGCGCCACCTTCTCTATCATGGCCTCCCTCAAGGCACCTGCCGGAGGCAAAGAGCCGGAACGTATTTATATCGGGCGCCGGTGAACCGAGCTGGCCGGAGAGCCATCCGAGTATCTTGCCAAGCTGGTCAAGGCCAGATGCGCTGTACGGGATTTCGCTCGCATCAGCTATAGCTTCGCCCCAAACGACAGCGACGTTACCCAGCGTCCATACGCCAAATGCCGCTCCCTGCCATGAGGCGTGCTCAGGGCAGGGGCTAAAGCCCCTGGCTTCCGATGGCATCCCCTCGAAGGTGGCCCAGCCTCTGCGGCAGACCGCGGGCTTCGGCAGCACCCCGACCCCGCCATCGCGGAGCAGAGCGAGCCTTTCCCTTAAGGCCTCGGCTATGAGCCTTAGCTCGTCAACAGGCGATATGTCAAAGTCCTCAGACATCAATTATATCTACTACCTTTTTTTCCGCTTTACAATATCTATTCGTTTTTATAGCATATTACTAAGTGTATGATCGCTGCGGCCATAATCGTCTTTCTATGCGTCCTCGCCTGGCCTGACCAGGCCTTTGCCTGGGGGCCTGCCACGCACCTTGAGCTCGGAAAGACCGTCCTTGAGAACACAAGGCTTCTTATCCCACCGGTAAGGGCGCTCCTCGAGGCCTATCCGAACGACTACCTTTACGGCAACATAAGCGCGGATATCGTCATAGGGAAAAACCTCGTCGAGGACATGAAGCACTGCCATAACTGGAAGGTAGCCTTCAAGCTCCTCCGGCGCTCGGAGAGCGACTCGCAAACGGCCTTCGCCTACGGATATTTAAGCCACCTCGCCGCCGATACGATAGCCCATAACCACTTCATCCCGGAGATGATGATAAGGACCTTCTCGGCCAGGAGCCTCCGCCACATATACTGGGAGATGAGGTTCGACGCCCTCGTGGACAAGAAGATATGGCAGCTGCCGAAGAAGTTCATAAAAGCGGTGCACAGGGACAATGACCGGCTGATGGACGCTACCATCGAGGACACGCCGCTATCCTTCCGCACCAACAAGACCATATTCTCGAGCGTCCTGCTGCTGCACCGCTTCGAGCAGTGGCACAGGATGCTCCGCCTGCTTTCGACCACCTCCAGATGGGCCTTGAGCAAGGAGGAGAAAGAAAAGTACTTCGCCATATCCATCGACAGCATAATCGACCTCCTTACCTTCTCCCAGAAGGCGCACTGCCTTAAGAAAGACCCGACCGGCAGGCACAGCCTCAATGCCGCCAAGTTCATAAGAAAGCGCCTCAACACCATCCGCAGAAAAGGCCGCGACTGGGAATCGGCCATGGATAACGCCCTCAAGTGGGTGCGGATATAAGCCCGTCTTTCCTGCCTTTTGAAGGCTTTCAGGGCCTTCCTTGACATCTCCCCGATTCGGCCTATAGTCAGAATAGACCCCTTAAAAAAAAATGAAAGGCGCGTTCCTGTTAAGGGATTTGCGCTTTTTACCCTGGAGGGGAGCGGGCTTGAACAGGTGTTAAGAAAGGAGAGAACCAATATGAAGATCGACCTAAATAGCACGAACGAAATGGAGCTCATGAAGATCGAGGGGCTCAGCAAGGAAAGGGCGCAGGCCATCATCAACTACCGCGACCAGCACGGCAGGTTCCAGAGCTGGGATGACCTCAAGAACATCCCCGGTTTTTCAGATACCCTGGTAAGCGTCCTCAAACGCTCAGGAGCGACATTCGGCGGGAAGAAAGCAGCGTAAAAAAAACGGCCCCGGAGCTCTGCTTCGGGGCCGTTTCAAGGTTTAGCAGGCCGCTACAAAAACCAATCACATTCAGGCTGCTCAAGGTCAGGATGCAAGGAGTCAAAAAATGAGGAATGAGGCGTACTTTTTTGGTACGCCGCAGTGACGAATCTTGAAGACGACGCCGCGGATTGGCCTTTTTCAGCAGCCTGGGCTACTTCTTAAGCCTGGCCGCCCTGTCCAGTATCCTATCGGCCACCTCGTCTTTTCTCATGGCCGGGAGGACCTCCTTCTTACCGTCGCGGTCTATCATGGTGACCTGGTTAAAGTCGCTATCGAGGCCCGCCGGCGTATTACCGACCACAAGGTCAAGCTCCTTCTCCTTGAGCTTCTTCCTGGCGTTCTCCTCAAGGCTGTCGGTCTCAAGGGCGAAGCCCACGAGGAGCTGCCCTTCTTTCTTATGGCTCCCCATGTACTTTAAGACGTCGGGCGTGCGTTCCATCTCGATGGAGAGGAACTTCGCCTCTTTCTTGACCTTCGTCGGGTAGCTCTTCGTGGGCCTGTAGTCGGCCACGGCCGCGGCCATCACGACGACGGTCGACTGCGTGAAGTACCTGACCGAAGCATCGAGCATCTCCTCCGCGGTTGTAACTGGTATGTACGTTATCCCCGCAGGCCTGGGCAGATATGACGGGCCGGAGACAAGCACGACCTCGGCGCCCCTGCGCCTTGCCGCCTTGGCTATCGCGTAGCCCATCCTGCCTGAAGAGGAGTTCGAAACGAACCTCACCGGGTCTATCGCCTCGCGGGTAGGTCCGGCGGTGACGAGCACCTTCTCTCCCTTTAAATCCCTGGGGCTCAACGCCTCGCGGGCCGCTTCGAGTATGTTCTCTACGGAGGCAAGCCTTCCCTTGCCCTCGTATCCGCAGGCGAGCTCGCCTTCCTCCGGGCCCACGAAAAGATAGCCGGAGGCCTCAAGCCTCCTCAAATTTTCCTGCACGACCGGGTTACCCCACATCCGGGAGTTCATGGAAGGGGCGATAAGGACGGGGGCAGATGAAGCGCACGCGATCGTCGTCAGCAGGTCGTCGGCGATGCCAGAGGCGGCCTTGCCGATAAAGTTGGCGGTGGCCGGGGCCACTATAAGGAGGTCGGCCTTCTGCGCGAGCTCTATGTGCCCTATCCTTGTCTCCTCCGTAAGGTCAAAGAGGCTTGCGGATACCGGGTTCTTGCAAAGGGTAGAGAGGCTCAAAGGGGTTATGAACTCGGTTGCGGACCTGGTCATCACAGGCCAGACCTCGGCCTCTTCCTTTATAAGGAGCCTGGAGAGCTCAAGGGCCTTGTACGCCGATATGGCGCCTGTAACGCCCAGGGTTATCTTTTTATTTTTGAGGACCACCCCGCTACCGCCTTGCATCATGGATTTCAAAGCCGCTAAAGCCTTCAGGTCAACTTCTTTATTTTACCCTTTTCATCTCTACTATAAAAGGGTTTATCTCCTTCTCCTCGCCTATGGTAGAGGACGGACCGTGTCCCGGAAAGACCCTTACGCTATCGCCGAGCGGGAGTATCTTCCTCATGATGGAATCCATGATCTCATCCATCGAGCCGCCCTCGAAGTCTGTCCTGCCTATCGAGCCAGCGAAGAGGGTGTCGCCTGTAAAGAGTAGCTTATCCTCTTTCATATAAAGGCACACACCCCCTTTTGTGTGCCCTGGGGTGTGTATCACCTGAAGACGCAGGGCGCCGAACGAGATAATATCGCCGTCTGCCAGGTACATGTCGGGCTTGGGCTGCTTCGGGGTCTTGAGGCCGAACATCACCGCCTGCTCGTGGGCGTACTCGAGCATCGGCTCGTCAGCGCGGTGTATGGCAATTGGCGCGCCAAGGGCTTCCTTGAGCAGCCCGTTCCCGCCGATGTGGTCAAAGTGGCCGTGGGTATTTATTATGTATCTTACCGCGACGCCATGTTCCGCCAGGGCCGCCTTTATATCGCCAACGTCCCCGCCCGGGTCGACAACGGCCCCCTCGCCGCTTGCCTTGTCCCACACTATATAGCAGTTGACCTCAAGAGGGCCGACCGGCAATGTCAGGATCTCTGCCATCCCCTTATCTTCTCCGAATATTTATTTATGAGCGCCCTTGCCGACTCGTCCGTAGAGGCCTCGGCCACCAGGATGAAGTACGGCATGTCCTGGCTCGGATAGGCCACTATCCAGTCGTCGCCGAATTTTATCTTTATTCCGTCGAGAAGTACAGTCTCAAGGCCCCTTGAGTCCTCGGCGAGCCTCCTCATTATCATCCCCTTGTTCTCGAATGAGCAGGAGACCTTCTCCTTTATGATGATGGACGGAGGGACCTCCCTCATGAGCCTGTGGAGCCTTGTCCCGTGCCTCCCGATCATCTCGAGTATCTTGGCGACGGCGTACATGCCGTCGAAGTTCGGCTGGAAGTCCGGGAATATGTAGCCGCCCGACTGCTCGCCGACGAAGAGAGCGCCTTCCGTTGCCGCCTCCATCTGCCCCCTTGGCGACGTCTTTGTCCTCTTGACGGCGACCCCGTAAGTCTCGGCCATCCTGTCTATGGCGCGCGAGGCCGTTATCGGCACGGCTATGTGCCCCTTCCTTCCGGCCTCCTTGATGCTTTTGAGCGCCAGCAGCGTCACGATATTAAGCGCCGTGTCCCCGTCAAGGGCCTCTCCGGTCTCGTCGGTGATGAATACCTTCTCGCCGCCGGCGTCGAGATAGAAGCCCATGTCCGCGTCGAGCGACCTTACAATGGATGAAAGCTGGTCGATGGCCCGCTGGAACTCATCGGCGGTCTTCGTCGTCTTGCTGCCGTCGAGGTTGGCGTTAAGGGCTATGACCTCGCAATTGAGCTTTCCGAGTATGGACGGGAATATCCTCGACGAAGAGCCGTATGAGTAGTCGACCACGAACCTGAACTTCGCCTTCGATATCGTGGGGGCGTCTATCATCGACATGAAGCCGTTCTGGTAGGACTCGAAGGCGTGTATGGGGAAGCTCATCTCCCCCGTCTCGTCCATCGCCACCCTGGGGAAGTCCTCCCTGAAAAAGAGCTTCTCTATCGTCTTTTCATACCCGGGGTGCAGGTCAAGGCCCTTGCTGTCGAAGAATTTCAGATCCAGCAGCTGCGTATCAAATGGCGATCTCCTCGTATGCACGCCGCCGGCCTCGGTGCCGCTCCTGGCGAGGAAGCGGACGACCGGCATCGGGGTGACCCCGTAGTCGTGCACGTGCACGCCCGTCGAGAGTATACCGGTCATTATGGCCCTGTTTATCATCCTCGACGTCTTGTGCGCGTCCCTGCTGGTAGAGACCGCCGACCCCTTCTTTAAAGAGGCGCCGTAGGCCGCGCCGAGCTTTGCCGCCAGCTCCGGGGAGATCTCTATATTGGCAAGCCCCGTAACGCCGTATGTCGAGAATATGTTCCTGCTCCACTTCTCCCCCCAGATGAGGCTTGACGCCAGTGTAGCGTCGTCCTCGACCACCTTGTAGGGCCAGACCTTGACGTTGGCCTTGATGGTGGCGTTACGCCCTATCCTGCAATGGTCGCTAATGATGACCCCTTCGGCGACGTGCGCCTTATCGAGGACCTCGCTTGAGCTTGCCACGACATCCTCATGCAAAGACGCGCCGCGGGCCACCCTGGTGTTGTCCCAGAGTACCGAATCGCGTATTACAGCCCCTTCCTCTACAACGGAGTTCGCGCCGATTATCGAATTGGTTATCCTCGCCTCTGCCTCTATCCTGCAGTTCTCGCCTATGACGATGGCGCCTTCGAGCTTTGCCGTAAAATCGATGCGGGAGCCCTTGCCGACCCAGAGCCTCCGATCGTCTATCCTCTCACCGGGTATCTCGACGTGGACGTAGTCCTGGAGAATGTCCATGTTAGCGCCCCTGTACTCCTCAAGGCTCCCCACGTCCTTCCAGTAGCCCTCTGCTATGTAGCCATAGAGCGGCTCTTTCTTCTCGAGCATCAGCGGGAAGAGGTCCTTGCTGAAGTCGAACTCCTTGTCAGGAGGTATGTAGTCGAGGACCTTCTTCTCCAGTATGTAGATGCCTGTATTGATGGTGTCGCTGAAGACCTCGCCCCAGCCCGGCTTCTCAAGGAACCTGACGACCCTGCCTTCCTCGTCGGTGATGACTATCCCGAAGGGGAGAGGGTTCTCCACCCTGGTAAGCACAATAGTAGCGGTAGCCTTCCTCTGCTTATGGAACTCTACCGCCCTGTTGAGGTCTATGTCTGTAAGGACGTCTCCGCTTATTATAAGGGTCGTCTCGTCCCCTTCGATCTTCCTCATGGCGCTGCCGACAGCGCCAGCGGTGCCAAGGTCAACCGTGAGCGTCGTATAATCGAGCTTCACGCCAAAGGCGCTTCCGTCGCCCAGGTGCCCGGAGATCATATCCGGCTGAAAGTACAGGAGGGCGGTGAGGTCGGTGATTGAGTTCTTCTTGAGGAGCTCTATTATATGCTCCATCATGGGCCTGTTGGCCATCGGCACCATGGGTTTGGGCAGGCTGTTGGTAAGCGGCCTGAGCCTGGTGCCGAACCCGCCGGCCATTATAATACTTTTCACAGAGCTCTCCTTAAGATGGATAGGTTTAAAAAACTCCTCCGGGCAACCTGGGAGGTAATGGAAGGTTTAAATATGGGCGTAAGGATTTTATCATAAAAAACAGGGGCGTCAAGGAAACCGGGGCACCCCGGACGGATTGCTGAAAAAGCATATGCGATGCGGTTCCCGCCGTTTGCGGACGATGACAACGAAACAGATGGACTTATTCCATGCCTGCTAAATAAAAAAAGCCGCCGGGCCTTTTGACCCGGCGGCTTTTCGCGGCACGTCAGACCACTCTCTTCAGATGCCAGGCCGCCCTTACCGGGGCCTTACCGGGCGCGCCTTCTATCCTGAACATCTCCACGGTGGATTTCAGCCTTAAGGCAAGCTCCGCTATCTCCTCGCTCGCCCTCGCGATCTGCTGAGCGCTTGAAGATGTCTCGTCGATGACGTTCACCACCGACTCGATATCCCCGCTTATCTGCCCAGTGGCGGCGGACTGCTGTTCTGTGGCCGTCGTTATGTGGTGGACCATGGACGTCACGACATCGCCCTTGGCGAGTATCTCCCTTAGAGCTCCGTCAGCCTCCTGGGCGAGCATGACGCCTTCCTCGACCGCTCTTACCTCGGCCTCCATCGAGTCTATGGCCTTTTTCGTCTCGTCCTGCATGGCCTTTATCATCGAGCCGATCTCCTTTGTGGCCTTCATGGTCTTCTCGGCAAGCTTTCTCACCTCGTCGGCAACCACCGCGAAGCCGCGCCCCTGCTCCCCTGCCCTGGCGGCCTCTATCGCGGCGTTAAGGGCAAGGAGGTTTGTCTGGTCGGCTATATCATCTATGACGTTTATGATATTGCCTATCTCATCGGAGCGCCCGCCCAGCGTCGCTATTATCCTGCTCGATTCCCTGGCGGTGCCGGAGATGCCGTTCATGGCCTTGATCGTGCGCGTAACTATCTGGCCGCCTTTTACCGCCACGGTGTTGGCCTCCTTGGCGGCCTCCGAGACCCCGGAGACGTTCTTCGCGACATCTATTATGGAGGCGCTCAGCTCCTGGGCTGAAGTGGAGACCTGAGAGGCTTTGGCGCTCTGGCTCCGGGTGCCCCCGGCTATCTGGACCGCGGAGGCCGAAAGCTCGTCCGATGAAGAGGCCAGGAGCTCGGTCGAGGAGTGTATCTCCCTTATTATGCCGTGGAACTTCGCCATCATGTTGTTGAATGTGGCGGCTATCTGGCCGTTCTCGTCCTCGGAGCTTACCTCGACATTGCCGGTCAAGTCCCCGGTCTCTTCTACCCGCTGCATGCTCTCTTTAAGGTACTGCATGGGGGCTACCACCTTGGAGTTTATCACCCATATGGCGAAGGCCCCGAGGCAGACTACTACCAGGAGCACGGCGACAGAGACGAAAGTCTTCCTCTTGGACGCGGCGAGGTCCGCCGTCACCTGCCCGCTTACCATCTTGCCGACCGAGGCGGAGAGCTCGAGTATGGTGTCTATGCCCTCTGTAGCGCGCTCAAGCCATTCCTTGCCGCTTATCGGATAATCGCCGGTTGTGGCCGCCGCGTATACAGCCTCCCTCGTCTTCTGGAATTTCTTAAGGAATATCTCGTCGAGCTTCTCCACATGCCCGATGACCTCGGGGTCGACCACCTTCATGTCCCGGAGCCTCATTACAGGCTTCAGGCTTATGTCCACTATGGCCCTGAAGGTATTGAGCCTCTCGATGGTCGCCGAGTCCATCGGCCTTCCCGTGCCGACGAGGCCGCCGACGGTCGCCCTCTCCCTTCCCGCGTACTCGCTCATCAGCCATACAGCCTGCTTGAGCTCCAGGTTCATCCTCAAGGCCTCCTGGAGTGTTTCCCTGCTCTGGTGCGAGGCGAAGGCGGAGAGCCTCACCTCGGAGTTGGCGTCTATAAACGCGGTCATGGCCTTTATCCATTCCCCGGGGGTATATGTCTTTTCAGAGACAACAAGGTTCCTGTCTACTATCGTCCTGGCGGCCATGAGCTCCGCGTAAGCAGCGTTGGCCCTCTCCACCGCGGCCACCAACGCGGTATTGGTCTCGTCCCTCTCTATAATGGCCTTTGAGAGCTCGTTCGCCTTCATGAAGGCTTCGTCACCCTTTGCCCGGAGCTCCTCTATTTTTTGCGTCATGTAGCCGTCCGCAGCCGTACCCAGTGAAAGGGCGGTCGTTGTAAAGCCCCGCTCCTTCGCCTCATAGCCTGTGGAGTCGACAAGGTGGTCCGCAAGCTCGTTGGCCATATCCATACGGACGCTCTCCTGGCTCTCCCAATAGGTCTCCAGGGCCGTGTTCGCGGATAGTATCAGCAAAGAGATTACAAGCAGGCCTATGATGCCGGTAAGAAATCTTTTGATGCTTGCACGTTGCAATAAGCGCGCGATACCCATATTCCCCATCCCTCCCTCCTTCCCGGTTACTTTCAGATTTTAAATGATATATTGTATATCGGCGGGGCTGTCTAATACTTTAGGATTACGCTTGGCTAATACCTTTGGCTCAACCTGTTTTAAAAGAGCTAAAAAAATCCTGGTCCTTTTAATCATCGAAGCGCGTTCGAAGGTGGAGCGCTATTTTCGATTGCTTTGACCGTATACTTTATATGGGAGGCCATGCCGAGATTTCCTTTGACTTTCATTTCCCCCATGTGATAATAAAATCCGGTTACGTTGGCCTCCCCCGAAAAAACAGTCGCCAAATCAAAGACAAAGAGGGCGCCTATGCCTGAAGACAAGCAGGGCAAAGGGGTTTGGAAGGGTCTCGCGATGCTCGCCTCCATGGGCATCGCCATGGTAGTATCGACGTTCATTGGCCTTATGATAGGCATATACCTCGACGGCTACTTCGGCACCAAGCCCTGGCTCACGATAATATTCCTCTTCTTCGGGATAGCCGCGGGCTTCAGGAACATATTCGAGATGACCAAAAGATATGGGTTTTAGCGGACAGGCCGATATAGATTCACTCGCCACGGCGATACGGGCAAAGGTGGTCCTCGTGAACCTGGCCTCGTGCCTCATCATATCAGGGGCGCTCTTCGCTTTAGCGCAAAGGGGTGTTGCCCCGGGCTTTGCGGCTGGCTTCGCAATAGGCACCTTCAGCATGATGTGGCTTCTAAGGATGGCCAGAAAGGGCATGAGCATGAGCCCCGAGAGGGTAGAGAGGTTCGTGAAGTTCTCCTACCACATCCGCTTCGTCCTGGTGGCCGCGCTAATGGCCCTGCTCGCGTCAAGGGGGGTCGTGAGCCTCTGGCCGATGCTGGCCGGCCTCTCGGCGGCGTTATTCACCGCCATCTGCACCATGTTCTACCTGGCAAAGGAGGAATGTAATGCATAGTACGATAATCCCGACCTTCGGGCTGCCGGCTCACACAGCCTTCATGATATATATCTCGATCGGCCTTTTCGTATTCTCGGTCGTCCTTGCCAAGGGCTTAAGGCTCGTCCCCGGCAGGACGCAATCTATCGTCGAGCTTACCGTGAGCTACTTCGAACGCCTTGTCGACGAGACGATGGGGCACAAGGGCAAGAAGTACTTCCCGTTCATAATGACGTTGGCTGTATTTATCTTCGTCTCGAACCTGATGGGCCTTGTCCCAGGGCTCCTTCCGCCGACAGCCAACCTCAACACTACAGCGGCGCTCGCCGTCATCGTGTTCGTCCTGACCCACATAGTTGGCGTAAGGGAGCACGGGATAAAGTATCTCAAGCAGTTCGCCGGCCCTATCTGGTGGCTCATGCCAATCATGATACCGGTCGAGATAATTGGTCATATCGCGAGGCCGGTGTCGCTCTCGTTCCGTCTTTTCGGGAACATATTCGGCCATGAGCAGGTCGTGATGGTGCTCCTGATGCTCATGCCGCTCGCGTACCCGCTTCTTGCCTTCTCGACGGTATTGGGGGTCGGGGTCGTCTTCCTGCAGGCCTTCATCTTCGCGCTCCTCTCCATGATGTACATAGGCAGCGCGCTCGAAGAGGCGCATCATTAAATAGTTTTTTCAAGGGAGCCACACCTGATCAGGGCACCGTACGGGGCCGGGAGTGAGCCGGGGAAGATGGCGATACCCGGCCTGTCCGACAGGAGAGCCGGCTGGCCAGGTGGAATAGAGTCTCCCTAATCATAAGGAGGTGAAACAAGGATGAAGAAGTTCGTGACAGGTTTTTTTGCTCTAATAGCCCTTTTCATCAGCTCCAACCTGGCGTTTGCCCAGGAAGCTGCTGAAGCGGCTGCCTCAGGTGGCGACGGCTCTTTCCTGAAGGCGGCCATAATCATCGGCTCCTGCATCGGCGCGGGCATCGGCATGGGTCTCGGCGCCATCGGGCCCGGTGCCGGTATGGGCCACGCCGTGCGCGGCGCCCTTGAAGGCATGGCCAGGAACCCCGGCACTTCAGGCAAGCTCATGACCACCATGCTTATCGGTCTGGCCATGATGGAGTCGCTCGCTATATACGCCCTCGTTATAGCGCTGATACTCCTTTTCGCGAACCCGTTCCTTAGCCTCATTTAAGAACGGCTCGGAAGACCTGCTTAAAGAAAAGGGCGGCCTTTTTAGGCCGCCCTTTTTTATCTTGGACTTCTTGACAAAAATCCACTATCTATTTATAATGTTAGCACTCAAAGATTCAGAGTGCCAAGGAGGAAAAACCAAATGGGCCTTCCGGTCGTAACAGATTCGGTCCAGAGCTATCTGGCGGAGGTAACCCGTTACCCTGTGCTCTCCCCCGAGGAAGAGTTCAAGGTTGCCGAACGTTACTACAGGACCAAAGCTATCGAGGACGCGCACGCGCTCGTCATCTCCAACCTGAGATATGTCGTAAAGATAGCCCTTGAGTTCAGGAATTACGGCTGCAGGCTCGCCGACCTCATACAGGAAGGCAATATCGGCCTCATGACCGCCGTAAAGAAGTTCAACCCGTTTAAGGGCTTCAGGCTCATCACCTACGCGACATGGTGGATAAAGTCATTCATCCAGGAGTACATCCTGAAATCCAGGGGCCTGGTTCGCCGCGGCACAAAGGCTCTCAGGAAAAAGCTCTTCTACAGGACAGCGGTGCTGCCTCAGGATACCGACGCCTCTGTTACGGAAGAGCCGATAGACCTTTCAAACGATCTCTCGCTCGACGCCCCGATAGGCGATGATACGGCCACCCGCCTCGACATGCTCAAAGACGCGGGGCCGACCCCCGTGGAAGCCCTCGCCCAAAAGCAGGAAGGCGCTCTCGTCAAAAAAGAGGTCTCAAGCGCCCTTGCCCTCCTTAACGAGAAGGAGCGGATGGTAATAGAGAAGCGGGTAATGGCGGAAGAGCCGGAAAGCCTGCAGGGCCTCGGCGACAGGCTTGGCCTTACCAGGGAACGCGTACGCCAGATAGAGAGCCAGGCGTTAAAGAAGCTCGAAAGATCGCTCGTGCGCGTAAAAGAGAGCGGGCTCACACCAGAGCCCGCATAATATCAGAATCCGAGAAGGCCGGGGGAAACAATCTTCCCCCGGCCTTTCTATTTTGGCTTATAATGCCTATTTGCAAAGAACAGCTTAAAAAGCTTTGCAAGCTCACCGTAAAAATGATATTAAGTACCCGTTAAACTTACTTTTTTCATTCCAAAGGAGCAGCGTTGCAAAAAAGGCCGACCTCCGCTTTCATCGACATGGGGGCGCTTGAGTCCAATTACCTTAAGCTCCGCGGCCTTCTTCCCGGGCAAACGAAGATGATGGCCGTAGTTAAGGCGAACGCCTACGGCCACGGGGACGTCGAGGCAGCCAGGCTCTTTGAGGGGCTGGGATGCGAATTTCTGGGGGTGGCTGTCTTTGAGGAAGGCGCGAGGCTTCGCGAGGCTGGCATCTCCAGGCCGGTCGTGCTCCTCGGAGGGATCTTCCCCGGACAGGCCGAAGAGGCTTTGGACCTCGGGCTCACGCCCGTGGTATTCGACCTCACGACAGCTGGCATCATCGATTCGGCCGCGAAAAAAAAGCGGATCATAAAAAAAATCCATGTCAAGATAGATACCGGCATGGGCAGACTTGGCCTCCTTCCCTGGGAGGTCGCCCCGTTCTTCGAAGGGCTTAAGGCATTACGGAATCTAAAGGTCGAGGCTGTGCTCTCTCACTTCGCCGAATCAGAGAGCGAGGAGAAGGAGTTCTCAAGGCGACAGCTCGCGGCCTTTCAAAAGGCGGTGGACGAGATACGCGGGATGGGCTTTGCCCCCCGGTTTATCGAGATGGCGAACAGCGCCGCGCTTGTAGATATGGAGCAGGCGCGATTGAACCTGGTGCGGCCTGGTATAATGCTCTATGGCTCATACCCGGCGGAGCGGTTAAGAGAACAGATCGATCTCAGGCCGGTACTGAGCCTCACGACACGCATACTTCACCTCAAGAGCGTCCCGGCCGGGTCGAGCGTAAGCTACGGCAGGAGGTTCACGGCCAGGCGGCAGAGCCTCATCGCCACGCTGCCCATAGGCTATGCCGACGGACTGCCGAGGAGTCTCGGCGGGTCCGGTGAAGTCCTTGTAGGCGGCAGGAGGGCCCCGATAGCCGGCACCGTCTGCATGGACCTCTGCATGGCCGACGTGACCGATGTGCCGGGCGTAAAGACAGGCGACGAAGTGGTGATAATAGGCTCTCAGGGCAACGAGCGCATAACCGCCGAAGAGGTCGCCTCCAGGGCCGGCACGATAAGCTACGAGATATTCTGCCGGATATCCTCAAGGGTACCGAGAGTATACTACAAAGGCATGGCATGATCAGGGCTTACCTTGAAAAAATAGGGCGCATGGCCCAGAACTTCGTCGACTCCGCGGGGCTCATGGCGATAATGCTCATGCAGGCGGCCGTGCTCCTCTTTACGCCCCCCGTCAAGTTCAGGAACATCTTCAAGCAGATGGAGTTCGTGGGCGTGCAGAGCCTTTTCGTCGTCGTCCTCACAGGAGCCTTCACGGGGATGGTCCTTGCCCTCCAGAGCTACAACGCCCTCAAGAGGTTCGGGGCCGAAAGCCTGGTCGGGCCTACCGTGGCACTCAGCATGGCAAGGGAGCTCGGCCCGGTGCTCGCCGGCCTCATGGTCACAGGCCGCGCCGGAAGCGCCATGGCTACCGAGCTTGGCACCATGAGGGTCACCGAGCAGATAGACGCCCTCGTCACCATGGCCGTAAACCCGGTCAAGTACCTGGTAGTCCCAAGGGTCCTCGCGGGCGTTTTGATGTTCCCGCTCCTTACGGTCGTGACCGATTTCATCGGGGTCGTGGGCGGGTACATAGTGGGGGTCCAGCTCCTTGGCATCAACCCGGGCGTCTACATAGGGCGCACGATAGACTTCGTGCAGGTGAGCGACATATTCACGGGCTTGTACAAGTCGCTCGTCTTCGGCCTCATAACGACCCTTGTCGCGTGCTTCAACGGCTTTTATACGTCAGGGGGGGCCGAAGGGGTCGGAAGGGCCGCCACAGCCTCGGTCGTCACGGGCAGCGTCCTCATCCTCGTCTCGGACTACATCATGTCCTCTTTCATGGTATGACGGCTTGATGCCATCCTATAACCTATGATAAAGATTAACCGCCTTAAAAAATCATTCGGCCAGAAAAAGGTCCTCGACGGGGTGGACCTCGAGATAGAAAGCGGCAAGATAACCGTCATCATCGGGCGAAGCGGCGAAGGCAAGAGCGTCCTGATAAAGCACATCATCGGGCTCCTTCGGCCCGACGGGGGGGAGATATTCCTCGACGGCCAGGAGATAACCGCCATGAAGGAGCGGGAGTTCAACGAGGTCAGGAAACGCTTCGGCATGCTCTTTCAGGGCGCCGCGCTCTTCGACTCCATGACCGTTGGCGGGAACGTGGGCTTTCCTCTCAAGGAGCACACGGACTTAAACGATGAGGACATAATGAAGGTCGTAAGCGAGAAGCTCCGGAGGGTCGGCCTGGTGGGGGTCGAGGGGCTTACCCCCGCCGAGCTATCCGGGGGCATGAAAAAGAGGGTAGGGCTTGCCAGGGCCATAGTCATGGACCCGGAGATAGTCCTGTTCGACGAGCCAACGGCCGGCCTCGACCCCATCATGAGCGACTCGATAGCCGACCTCGTCCTCGACACCCAAAGGAGCCTTAAGACCACTTACGTGCTCATAACGCATGACATCCCGTTCACCTACAAGATAGCCGACAAGATAGCCATGCTCCACGAGGGCAGGATAATCGAAGAGGGCACGGTGGACGAGATGAAGAAGAACCAGAACCCGATACTCCGCCAGTTCCTCGAAGGCAGGGCGGAAGGGCCGATAAAGGTGTACTGAGTCGCCAAGACAAAAATCATGTACATAATCACCGGTTTCTGGTTTACTCAAGGTCACGAGAGGCGATAGAAAAAGACCATGGCGTTGCCTAAATTAAGTTCTGAAGCGAAGGTAGGGCTCTTTGTCCTCCTGGGCGTAATACTACTGGCCTACATGTCCCTCCGGCTCGGCGGCATCCAGCTTGGGAGGGCGGAAGGGTATACCCTTTTCGTCGAGTTCGACTCAGCCGCCGGCCTTGACCCGAACGCGCCCGTGCGGGTCGCCGGTGTAGAGGTCGGCAGGGTAAAAAAGATCGCCCTTAAGGACCATAAGGCCCACCTTGAGCTTCAGATACAGCCTGACGTGCAGATAGGCAGGGACTTCACCGCCGTCCTCACTACCAAGGGACTCCTCGGAGAGAAGTACCTCGAGCTTTTGCCGGGGCAGCCGGGAGCCCCGCCTCTAAAGGAGGGCGAGTACATAACACGCACCAGGTCCTACGCGGACATGGATAAGCTCATCACCATCCTCTCGGACGTATCGACCGACATAAAGGAGATAACCGAGTCCTTGAGCAACGTCCTCGGCGGCGACGAGGGCGAGCAGACGGTAAGCAACATAGTCCATAACATAGAAGAGCTCACCTTCCGCCTGAACAGGATAGTCGCCAAAAACGACGAGCAGTTCGAGAGCATAATGAGGAACCTTGAATCCTTCACCGCGCTCCTCAAGGACGAAGGGCCCGGCATCACCACCGACCTCAGGCTCGCGATAAGGAACCTGAACGAGTCGCTAGTTAAGACCTCCGACAACTTAAACGGGATGATAACCGAGAACAGGGGCAACCTGAAGGAAGGGGTAGAGAACCTGAAGGCCGCCTCCCTGAGCCTTCAGCAGGCCATGGACACGATAAACAGGGTGACCGGCGACGTCGGCCCGGACATCAGTAGCGCCATGAGCTCGGTGAAGAACATCACCAGGAAGATAGACGAGGGGCAGGGCACCATAGGCCAGCTCGTCAACGAACCGACCCTGCACGAGAACATAAACAAGACGGTCTCGGGCATAAACAACTATATCGAACGGGCCGAAAGCTTCCATACCTTCATCGGCTACAGGGGCGAGTACCTCTTCGACGCGCGGGACACGAAGAGCTATCTCACCTTGCGCATACAGCCGAAGGCCGACAAATACTATCTCCTTGAGATAGTCGACGACCCGAGGGGCAAGAGGACCGATGAGACCAGGGAATTAACCACCGGCGGGGTCACCACGACTACCGAGGAGATAAAGACGACCAACCAGATAAAGTTCTCTGCCCAGATAGCCAAGCGGTTCAATAACCTGGTCGTCAGGGGCGGCATAATCGAGAGCACAGGCGGGGCCGGGATCGACTACTACATGTTCCGCGACAGGCTCAAGTTGACGCTCGAGGCCTTTGACTTCGGCCAGAAAGGGAATGCGCGCCTCAAGGCCGGGGGCACCTACTACCTCAACAAGTTCTTCTTCCTCACGGCCGGATACGACGACTTCGCGAGCAAGGTCGGGCTCCAGTCCGCGTACCTTGGCCTTGGCTTGCAGTTCAGGGACGAGGACCTGAAGTACCTCATAACCAGCGCGCCTCCCATATCGTTCTGACGCCTTTCCCATTTTAGCTTCGTAGCCTCGCGCAGGGTGGGCTCAGGCCTCTTTCGACCTCCGGAAAACCTTGATTTAACCCTTAAAAAAGGATAAAAGATTACGGCAGGCCCCCATGGGGGCCTGCTTTCGGTTTTTCTAATAAAGGACAACTTATCCCATTGCCCGATATCGACGGAAATAATGGCTTCGGGGTCGCCATCGACCTCGGGACGACTACAATAGCAGGCGCGCTCGTGGACCTCGGGACAGGCGCTGTTGCCGGGGAGCTGTCGCTGCCGAACCCGCAGTCCGGCTGGGGGCGGGACGTCGTCTCCCGGATAGACGCCGGGACAAAGGACCCGGCAACGCTCGCTGAGCTTAAAAACGCGGCCCTGGCCGCGTGCAATAGCCTCATCACGAGGCTTGCCTCAGGCAGGACAGACGCGATAAAAAAGGTGACGGTCGCGGGAAACCCGGCGATGGAGCACCTCTTCCTGGGCATCTCCCCTGAGCCGCTCTCACGGGTCCCCTACAGGCCGGCTTTTAAAGAGCCGCAGCAGATGCCGGCAAGGGAGGCCGGCCTTGAGATAGACGCCGCGCTTTACGTCTTCCCGCTGATAGGCGGCTTCGTGGGCGGGGACGCGGTCGCGGCGGCACTGGCATTGGGGATGGGTAAGGCCGCAAGGCCGGTACTCGCCATAGACATAGGCACAAACAGCGAGATACTCCTTGCCGTCCAGGGCTCCCTCTTCGCCACCTCTGCCGCGGCGGGCCCTGCCTTTGAAGGTGGCGAGGTGGAACGCGGCATGACAGCCGGCCCCGGCGCTATCGAGGGCATGACTATAGAAGGCGACAGCCTGAAGCTAAAGGTCATCGGCAACGTAGCGCCAAGGGGCATCTGCGGCTCTGGCCTCATCGAGGCCGCCCACGTCCTGCTGGAGGCCGGGATCATGGACAGGTCGGGAAGGATAAAGGACAGGGACGAAGTGTCTACGAACCTCGCCAACAGGATAAAAGAGAGCGGGGACGGAAACTCGTTCGTACTCTTCAGGGGCGCCAAGGGCGAGGTGTCGCTTTCGCAGCAGGATATAAGGGCCTTGCAGACCGCGAAATCGGCTACCAGGGCCGGGATAAATATCCTGCTCGATAAAGCGGGGCTTAATCCAGAAGATATCGAGAAGGTCTACCTTGCCGGGGCCTTCGGGGCCAAGCTCTCTTCCGTCTCACTAAAGGGCATCGGGCTTCTTTACGAGGGCTGGCAGAACGTTGAATACGTCGGGGACGCCGCGCTCGACGGGGCGGTTATGGCCCTTGGAGAGGTCGGGAGGAATGAGGCCGGCGAGCTTGCAGGAAGGGCCAAGTACGTGCCGCTTTCAGGTAGCTCCCGCTTCGAACGCGAGTTCATAACCAACATCGGTTTTTAAATTATTATTCCCGGCAGAGCACAAGGCTGTCTTTAAAAATCAGATATTTTTATAGCTAAAATAGCAGGAGGCTTGCAGTTTAGATGAAAAGGATCAGAAGGGCTATCATAAGCGTCACCGACAAGACCGGAATAGTAGATTTCGCTAAAGGGCTTTCAGCGGCGGGTGTCGAGATAATCTCAACGGGCGGCACCGCCGAGCTTATAAAGAACGCAGGGGTCACGGTAATACCGATATCATCTTACACCGGCTCACCGGAGATGCTCGACGGAAGGCTCAAGACCCTTCACCCGAAGATACACGGCGGCATACTCGGCATACGCGAGAACCCCACCCACGTGAAGGAGATGGAGACCAACGGGATACTTCCCATAGACATGGTCGTCGTGAACCTCTATGCCTTCGAGGAGACCATAGCCAAAGGCTGCTCCCTTGAGGACGCAATCGAGAACATAGACATCGGCGGGCCCACGATGATACGGGCTGCCGCCAAGAACCACAACGACGTGGCGGTAGTAGTCGACCCGGCCGATTATGTAAATATCATATCCGAGATGAACGGGAAGAAGGGCTGCCTTTCACGGCAGACCAGGTTCATGCTCGCGAAGAAGGTCTTCCAGCTCACGGCACGCTACGACGCCGCCATCTCGAACTACCTCGGCGCGGTAGCCGATATCCCGGAGGCCGAGCCGAAAAAAGAGTTCCCGGATACCTACACCATACAGTTCGAGAAGGTGCAGGACCTGCGCTACGGCGAGAACCCGCACCAGAAGGCCGCCTTCTACAGGAGGCGCGTTGCAGGCAGGGCTGGACTTGCCGACGCGAAGCAGCTTCAGGGCAAGGAGCTCTCCTACAACAACATCCTCGACCTGAACGCCGCGCTTAACCTTGTCTCCGAGTTCCACGAGTCTGCTGCCGTTATCGTAAAGCACAACAACCCGTGCGGCGTAGCTGCCTCGAAAAACGGGCTGCTGGCGGCCTACGCCCTCGCCTATGAGTGCGACAAGACCTCTGCGTTCGGCGGGATCGTCAGTTTCAACAGGAAAGTAACGAAGGATGTGGCCGAGGATATGGGGAAGATATTCCTTGAGGCGATCATCGCCCCGGAGTTCGCCCCGGAGGCCCAACAAGTACTGGCCTCAAAGAAGAACCTCCGCCTCCTGGAGATCGGTGAGATAACGCCAGAGAACTTGAGCTTCGGCCCCTCTGACATGGACATAAAAAGGGTCTCCGGCGGGGTGCTCCTCCAGGGGCTCGATATCGAAAGCGCCGCAGACCTTAAGACAGTGACAAAGAGGGGGCCGGATGAAAAAGAGCTCGAAGACCTTCTCTTCGCGTGGAACGTCTGCAAGCACGTAAAGAGCAATGCCATCATATTCGCCCGTGACGGCAGGACGATCGGCATCGGCGCGGGACAGATGTCCAGGATAGACTCGACCAGGATAGCAACCCGGAAGGCGGCTGACGCGGGGCTTCAGGTCAAGGGGTCGGTCATGGCCTCCGACGCCTTCTTCCCCTTCAGGGATAACGTCGACATGGCCGCACAGCACGGGGTCACCGCCATAATCCAGCCCGGCGGCTCGATACGGGACGAAGAGGTCATAAAGGCGGCTGACGAGCATGGCATCGCCATGGTATTTACAGGCATCAGGCACTTCAGGCACTGAGCAGGAGTTTCTGAATAGATGAAGGTACTAATAATAGGCAGCGGCGGCAGGGAGCACGCCCTCGCGTGGAAGCTCTCGCAGAGCAAAAAGGTCTCAAGGCTCTTTATCGCCCCCGGCAACCCCGGCACAGCCCGGCACGGCGAGAACGTCGCGATATCCGCGGAGGATATCGAAGGGCTCAAGGCCTTCGCGCTAAAAGAGCAGATCAACCTCACGGTAGTAGGCCCGGAGCTTCCGCTCACCCTCGGCATAACGGATTCCTTCACAATGGCCGGGCTCAAGGTCTTCGGCCCGTCCAGGGCCGCCGCTGAGATAGAGGGGAGCAAGGCGTTCAGCAAGGAGCTGATGTTTCGCCACAACATCCCCACAGCCTTCTACAAGCGTTTCGACGAGCCTGGCCCGGCACGGTCGTATATAGAGACTCACGACGCGCCATTTGTCGTAAAGGCGGACGGGCTTGCCGCTGGCAAGGGCGTCATAATCTGCCAGAGACGGGAAGAGGCCCTTCATGCGGTAGACCTCATAATGGCGAAGAAGGCCTTTGGCGCCGCGGGCAAGACGATAATAATAGAAGAGTTCCTCACAGGCGAAGAGGCATCTTTCCTCGCGATAACCGACGGCAGGACCGTCCTGCCCCTTGCCCCGGCGCAGGACCACAAGGCGGTATTCGACGACGACAAAGGCCCCAATACCGGAGGCATGGGCGCGTACTCTCCGGCGCCTATCGTCACCCCAGCCCTTGAGCAACAGATAATGGAGACGGTCATGCTCCCGACCGTAAAAGCGATGGAGGCCGAGGGCAGGCCCTATAAAGGCATACTTTACGCCGGCCTCATGATGACATCGAAGGGGCCAAGGGTGCTGGAGTTCAATTGCAGGTTCGGCGACCCCGAGACCCAGCCCATACTCATGCGGATGGAGACAGACCTCTTAGACCTGCTTGCCGCCGCAGTGGATGGCAAACTGCACGAGCTTGAAATTGAATGGAAGAAGAAGGCCGCTGTCTGCGTTGTCATGGCCGCGCAGGGCTACCCCGGAGACTATCTCAAGGGGAGCGAGATAAAAGGCCTTGCGGATGCGGCTACCCTGAAAGAGACCATGGTCTTCCACGCCGGCACAGCCATGAAGGATGGCAAGGTAGTCACCTCCGGAGGCCGGGTGCTTGGAGTTACGGCCCTGGGAGATACGATAAAAGACGCGATAGACAACGCCTACCTGGCGGTCGGGAAGATAAGCTGGGAAGGCGCGCACTATAGAAATGACATCGGTAAAAAGGCGCTCAGATAACCGGTCCGGAGGGATTAAAATGGCTCAAAAACCGCTCGTCGGCATTGTAATGGGAAGCGAATCAGACCTCCCCGTGATGGGAGAGGCGGCAAAGGTATTGAAGGGCTTTAAGATCCCTTACGAGATGACCATATCATCCGCGCACAGGAGCCCGAAGAGGACCTCTGATTACGCAAAAGGCGCGGAAGATCGCGGGATAAAGGTCATAATAGCCGGCGCCGGGAGCGCGGCGCACCTGGCGGGCTTCATAGCGGCAGAGACGACCATCCCGGTAATCGGGGTCCCGATAGACTCAAGCCCTCTAAAGGGGCTCGACTCCCTCCTTTCTACCGTGCAGATGCCCGGGGGCGTGCCGGTAGCCTCTATGGCTATAGGCAAGGCAGGCGCGAAAAACGCGGGCATCTTCGCCGCCCAGATACTCGCCACAGGTGTCGCCTCGCTTCGGGGCGCGCTTAAAAAGCAGAGGAAGGATATGGCGAAAGAGGTCGAGGAGAAGGCGAAGAGACTGAAGGCCTGACGATTGGATAGCGAGAAACCCAGGATACTTTCCGCTTACGATGATTACTCCGCGGCCGCAAGCCCTCTGTTCCGGGCCGGAGCTGTTATCGCCTACCCCACCGAGACCTTTTACGGCCTCTGCGTCGACCCCTTCAATACAAAAGCGATAGAGGCCCTCTATGAGTTAAAGGGCAGGCCAGCCTTGAGCCCCATCCCTCTTATAATAGGGGATGCCGGGATGCTCGACCGCATTGTCACGGATATTCCCCTTACGGCCCGTAAATTAATCGAAAGATTCTGGCCAGGCCCGCTTACGTTAGTCTTCAAGGCAAGCCCGGCCCTTCCACCCATGCTCACATCCGCCACAGGGACGATAGGCGTGAGGCTCTCCGGCAGCCCCTACGCGCGGAGGCTCTCTTGTGCGCTCTCTTCGCCCATCACATCGACAAGCGCGAACCCGACCGGGATGCCGCCGGCGAAAAGCCCGAAAGAGGTACTTGGGTACTTTGACGGCAGGATCGGCCTCCTTATAGACGGAGGCCGGCTAACCGCCCTAAAAGGCTCGACAATCATAGACGTAACCAGAGACAGCCTTGAGATTATAAGAGAGGGCGAGATACCATCCTCGGAAATCTTGTCATTATGATAAAAAAAAGCTAAAGCCTTAAGCCGCCCCTGCCGATAGGTATAACAGGAGGTCTTTATGCTCCGTCCTGTCGCCATCGCCTCAACAGGCATCTACGCTTCCTTAAAGCTACTCGACACTACCGCCCATAATGTAGCGAACGCCAATACAGACGGCTTCAAGAGCCGGAAGGTCTCCTTCAACGAGGCCGGAGAAGGCGGGGTCTTTACTACCACCTCAAAAGACCTTGAGCCTGGAAGCCGCTACTACCTTGACGGCATGGCCTACGAGGCCTCGAACGTGGATATCGCCTCTGAGACCATCTCCCTTATGACCGCCAGGCATGTGCTCTCGCTAAACGCGGCTGTCCTTAAGACCTCAGTTGAGATGGAAGAATCCCTTCTCGATACTTTCGCTTAGCAGAAGGCTTGAAAACTCCAATTTTATTCAGGCTGATCAAAAAGTTGCATATGCGAGGACGTCGAGGAGCGAGGAATGAGGCGTACTTGGAGTGTACGCCGCAGTGACGAGCTTCTGAAGCCAACGACGCAGATGGACTTTTTCAGCAGCCTGCTAACCCTTCCTCATGCGGGCAGCGAAAAATCCGTCCATCCCGTGTCTGTGCGGGAACGTCCTCAGAAACCCGTCCTTGTCAACGAGCTCGCTGCAGCTTTGAGGCAGGTATTTTGAGACATCCTCAAGAGAAAAGTCGGGATGCTTTTTCAGGAACCTTGAAACTACACCTTCTGTCTCTTCAGGCTCAAATGTGCAGGTCGAGTATACAAGCCTCCCGCCTTTTTTGAGATACCCGGCCAGATTATCGAGTATCCTGGACTGGATAGCCTGTAGCCCCGCTATATCTTCTTCCTTGCGCCTGTACCTGGCGTCAGGCGCCCTCCTCAATACCCCAAGCCCTGAGCAGGGCGCGTCGCAGAGTATCGCGTCGAGCGATCCTTTTTCAAGAAAATCGAGGCTGCCCGCGGCGTCAAAAGTAAAGGTCTTTATTATCCCGGCTCCAAGCCTTGCCGCCGTCTCGGCAACCGTCCTTACCCTCGCCTCGTGCTTATCGAGGGCATATATGGCGCCCCTGTTGCCCATGAGCTGGGCCAGGTGCGTTGTCTTCCCCCCTGGAGCGCTGCAGGCATCCAGAAGAGACTCTCCAGGCATGGGGGACAGAAGAAGCGAGACGAGCTGAGAGGCCTCGTCCTGTATATAGTACCTCGGGTCCTTTGCCGCAAGCGCCCCCCCTCCCCTCACCTCTATCCCGTCCGGGGAGTAGCGAGTCTCCTCGACATCGTAGCCGCTCTCCTTGAGCTCTTCGATGAGCCTCTGTCTTGAGGTGGACAGAGTATTTACCCTTACGGTCCTCGGAGGCACCTCCTGGCCGGCCCTGCATAGCTCGATCGTCTCTGCCGTGCCGTACCTCGCGGCCCACCTCCGGACTATCCACTCCGGATGGGAGCACGCTATCGTTATATGCCGGATGATATCCTTATCCGGGTCAGGCAGGGCTATCCTTTCCTTCTCGGAAGCGATCTTTCGGAGGACCGCGTTCACAAAGCCCGCCTTCCTCTTATCAGGCTTCACCAGCTCGACCGACTCGTTTATCGCCGCTCGTGACGGGACCCTGGTAAGGAAGAGGAGCTGGTAGGCGCCGATCCTCAATGCGTTCAGCACCCTGTGCTCGATCTTTTTAGACCTTATGGCGGAAAAGAGGTCTATCGTGTAGTCGAGCCTTATCTTCCACCGTAAGACCCCGTAGACGAGCTCGGTTGTAAGCCCGGTATCTGGCCCGCTGAGCCCTTCAAGCCCTGCGTCGAGCGCTATGTCAGCGTAAGCGTCCCCGCCCTCGACCCGGTTCAAGACCTTTAAGGCCGCTGCCCTCGCGCCTGTTTGACTGCCCACATCCCCTCCGATAGTTTCGAAGCAGTTTACCACGCACACGGGTGATTTAAAACGGGTTTCAGAGAGGTTTACGGACCCGCGCGCGCAATATCAGGCAAAAAATATTAAAGTCCAGCCAAATTGGGGCCGATATGCCAGTTAACTCATATAACCCTGCTATTGCGTGTAAGCGAGGAGGCTTTTTCAGATGAAATCGTTTTTAAAACGCGTAAGCATCGCACACTTCATGATAGCCTCGATCGGCACGCTTGTGCTCATCCTCACGGTATTTTCCATTGCGCACACCTTCAACGCATACAAATATTACAAGGAAATGAGCCGGACGGAGATGGCCAACGAGTTCTCCGACTACCTGCTGGCAGCGGCCGGGCTGCTGGCAAAGGAGCGCGGGATGACCTCGATGGCCCTGTCCTCAGACAAGCCGGCAGACGCCTCGCTCGTCTCTGATATAGAGGGCGTTCGGGATATGGTGGAGCAGGTACTTGGCGAGTCCCTTGGCATGCCCAGGCTTCTTATATCAACCGACCCTGAAAACCCCGCTTTCACCTCCTCTGTCCAGGAACTTGAAAGGCTTCACTCCGAGCTAAACTCCATGAGGGGTACGGTCGATGCCGAACTGGGCAAGGGTGAAAAGGGCATAACCCCTGCCGAGTGGTTCAAGGCAGCTTCCTCTGTCATCGAGGCCGCCTCAGAGGCGCGCCTTGCCGCGTTCGACCCAGGGTCAAGCAAGGGGACAAGCCAGGAGGCGCTGAGGATGAATGTGGAGCTAAAGCAGGCGCTCTGGCTTATGGGCGAATACGCTGGAAGGGAGCGCGCGATACTGGCGATGGCCATCGCTTCCGGAAAGCCCGTCGACCAGGAGAACATGGAAAAACTCAATACGTACAGGGCCGTAATCGACATCAACGCGAAGGCGCTTCGCAGGATCAAGACCTCGCAAGCCCTTGACGAGCAAGTGCTGAATGCCTTATCCCGCGTGGAAGAGAGCTTCTTTGGCGCCTTCGAAGGGGTGCGCACGGGCGTCCTGGCTGAAAGGTCAACCGGCAACTACACTCTTTCAGGCAAGGAGTGGATAAAGAAGAGCTCAGAGGCCATAGACACCATACTCGAACTCTCCGCGGCGGTCGGGGTGCTTGTGGACGAAAGGACAAAGGCTGAACTCTCGTCCTCGAAAAGGACCATGGCCGTGTCAGCCGCCGTCCTCGTGCTGGTCATACTCCTCGGATGGGGGTCCCTCATCGTGATACGCGGCAAGATAGTGAAGCCAATGCTCTACCTGAGCAAGACCATGGCCGAGGTGGAGAGGACAAACGACCTTACGCTCAGGATAGATGTCAGCTCAGAGGACGAGAGCGGACGGATGGCGGCGGCCTTCAACAGCATGCTCGACAGGTTCAACGCTATAATAACCGGGCTTCAGGCATCCACTGAGAACCTCGCGTCAGCTTCAGAGGAGCTTTCCGCCACAGCGGTCCAGATAGCGGACGGGTCGCAGTCGCAGAGCCTCAGGGCGACCCAGGTCTCGACAGCGGCCCAGGAGATGAACGCCACCCTGATAGAGGTCGCCAGGAACGTCTCCGGCGCGGCAGACGCCGCAAAAGAGGCGAGCAAGGTGGCATTAAAGGGCGGGAAGGTCGTCTCGGAGACGATAGATTCCATGAACGGGATTGCCCGGACGGCGCGGGAGTCGAGCCAGATAATAGCCAAGCTTGGCAACCGCTCCGAGGATATAGGCAACATAATAAGCGTAATAAACGACATCGCGGACCAGACCAACCTGCTGGCCCTTAACGCCGCGATAGAGGCCGCCAGGGCCGGTGAGCAGGGGCGCGGCTTTGCCGTGGTAGCTGACGAGGTTAGAAAGCTCGCCGAGAAGACCATGAAGGCCACCAAGGAGATAGGCGGCATGATAACCGCCATGCAGGAGGAGACAGGCAAGGCCATCTCATCGATGGAGCACGAGGCCGTGGCGGTGGAGCAAGGAGTTCATCTGGCCAAGGTGGCCGGAGAGTCCCTGCATGAGATCGTCGGGAAGGTGGACGCTGTCACAAACATGATGCACCAGGTGACAGTTGCCGCCCAGCAGCAGTCCTCGGCAACGGACCAGATAAGCGGGGACGTATCCGAGATGGCCGAGGTCATAACCGAGACATCTGCCAGCGCCCAGCAGATAGCCAGTGCCAGCGAGGAGATAGCGGAGCTCGCCACGAACCTGAAATCCACAGTCGACACCTTCATCATCACCTCAGGAGGTCCCCAGAATAGCTCGACCAGATCCAGGGCTGCCGCTTAAAAAAAGCCTTCAGCGGCCCTGCCCCGAAAGGGGCAGGGCCTTTTCTTTTCCTGGTTCCTTGAAAAACCGCCCTTTATTTGTTACGATTAAATTGTATGGAAGAGCATGGGACTGTCATAGAAACGAAAGGGCAATTGGTAGTCATCAAGGCGCAGAGGACAAGCGCCTGCGACAGCTGCTCCTCAAAGAAGTCCTGCGGGAGCGGCGGGTCAGATGAGGAGATGCTTATCGAAGCGGACAACTCCATAGGGGCCATGGTGGGCGACAAGGTCATATTTTCCGTGAGCGCCAGGTCTGTCCTCAAGGCCGGTATGCTGCTTTACCTCTTCCCCATCTTGAGCTTCATTGCCGGGGTCGCGCTGGGACAGTCCGTCTTTTCAGGGATCTTCCCCATGTACAACGCTGACCTCGTCTCAGGTCTTACCGGCGCGGCATTCCTTGCCGTCGCCTTCGGTGTCCTCAAGGCCTTAAGCAAACTTTCGGAGCGGGGCGGGTCCTTGAGGCCGCGGGTACTGAAGATTGAGTGAGGCGGCCATCGACATAGTCACCCAGAACAGGAAGGCCTTCCACGACTACTTCATAGAAGAGACCATCGAAGCCGGGATAATGCTCACCGGCACGGAGGTAAAATCGCTTCGCGCCGGGAAGGCCAACCTAAAAGACAGCTACGCGAGGATAAAGGGCGAGGAGATATTCCTCGTGAACACGCACATAAGCCCCTATTCCCAGGCCGACGGCTTCAAGCAGCATGAGCCCGAAAGGACAAGAAAGCTCCTTCTCCATAAAAAAGAGATCATAAGGCTTATGGGCAAGACCCGCGAGAAGGGGTATACCCTTATACCCACCAAGATATATTTCAAGGCGGGTAAGGCAAAGGTGGAGCTGGGGCTTGCGAAGGGCAAGACCTTCTATGACAAGCGGGAAAGCATAAAAAAGCGCGACGTCCAGAGGGAGATGGCAAAGGCCTTAAGCAGGCGTAGAAAAGAATAGATTCGGTTTTAATCACTTTGTGTTATAATATTTATAGGATGTGGTTCTTTGACAATGGGGGCGACTGGCTTCGACGGGACGGTCTGATTCCGGGAGAAGCATGCCGAGGCCTACTCCTCGTAAAAAAGGTAGACAAACACAGTCGGCAACGACTACAATTACGCCCTGGCCGCTTAAGCCGGCCAGCGTCTTTTTTGCCCACTCCTGCGGGGCCTAAGAGACGACAATTAGCAGGATGGCCTCTGGGGCTCGGTCCGAAGGACCTGGAGGCGAGATCTAAACGGGCTGGCTTTCCGGATGTAAGCCTGCAGGGTGCCGGAAAGCGAGACCTTAACCCTACAGGATAAGCATGTAGAAGAACCGGGTAAGCGTTGCCGGACGCGGGTTCGATTCCCGCCGCCTCCACCAGATTAAGCAAAAGGGGCTTACCTATTACAGGTAGCCCCTTTTTTATAGATTCATAATGTAGCCAGATCTACTTGACGGTCTTCTCCTCACTCGCTGAATGTGCCACCCTCGCCGCCGCAGGGCGCGCATAATATGTCCTCGCTTTCCTTTCCTCCATTACCGCCTTGACCTCTCCGGACGGCATTATCGCCTTTGAGGTTATCGTGCTATGGACTATATTTACTGTCCCATAGTCCTGCATGATACTGGTATCCTGGACAGCCTTACATCCCTCTGTCCACACAATAGCACGAGACGTAAAACCGGATAAGACCCCTTTAAAAGCCTGAGTATCGAGGACCGCGCGCGGGATAAAGGTCGAATGAACAAACCGAGGAATGCCTGTAAAAATATTGAAGAGGGCCTCTGAAGGTTCCCACCCCCAGAATTTTATCGCAAGGGGGCTTGTGGACCACCCCCATAACGCAGGTTGCGTCATTTAGCTTGCCTTATTTCTGGTCACTGCCACGGTATCATGCGTCCACGTCAGCAACGGTGTCACGTTGTCATCGTCATAGAGCACCCAGGTCTCAACCGTTCCGTTTACTGCCGTCCTCGCCAGCTTGTTGTTCTTCCACTTGGACATCGCTACAGAATAGGTCAAGAGAGTTGCTATCCCCGCGTTGTCCGGCGCCGTGTATCCCGAAGTCGCCAGCCGGGTGGACGGGTTCACATCCAACACCACCTCCGCATCATCCTTTATGACCATCTCCCCTGAGCCTATTATCGTATCGCTCGCAGGGGATGGGCTTCCGCCGGACTGTTTGTAGACGGCTACGGTGTACCTGCCATCCATCCACGCCTGCCGCGATTCCGACATCTCGTATCTCCCCTTGACCGTGGCGTGCTCAGAGAGGAAGAGGTAGGGGACCGCTGGTGTGGCGGCAAAGGAACCGTCGCTACCATCCAAAATATAGCCGTCCACCTCTCGGATTACAATGACATATGCCGTCCAGCCTGTAATGCCGGTATGGATTATTGATTTAATTGCCATTTACAAACCTCAATATATGTTGTATAAAATACACAAATCATGTTCGGCTATTACCGGATATTCCTCTCACTGTGTGTTGTATTTCAGCACCTGTGTCAGATGCCTGGCAATAACTTTTCAGGCTGGTATGCCGTCTTCTCCTTTTATATACTGAGCGGCTACCTTATGACTTTCGTCCTGAATGAGAATTATGGTTTCCATTGGGACGGCCTGCGTCGGTACTTCACGAACAGGACCTTGAGGATTTATCCCACTTTATGGGCTGTGATACTTTTCTCCTTGCCTTTTGTAGCGTACCTTCCGATCTCTGATTTTCATAGAAACATCTATCTCCCAACGTCAGCCTACGATTGGCTCAGGAATCTCACCCTCATAGATTTAAGAATACCCAACCCGCGGCTGATCCCTCCGACATGGTCTTTATTCGTGGAGGTCGTTTTCTATATTGCCATCGGCCTTATCTTCGCCCGTAAAAAATGGATAACCTTCCTCTGGTTCTTCGCGAGCGTCGCATTTACCGCTTACCTCGTATATTCAGGCGCGGACAAAGAGTATCGGTACTTCTCAATACCGGCCTCATCCGTGGCTTTCAGTTCTGGCGCCATCTTGTATTATTTACGCAAAATACAGATCCCCGGCTGGTTCACCCCTGCTATCATTGCAGCCCATGCTTTAAATCTCCTGTACTGGCACCTTGTACCGGAAGGCAGATTTCTCGAAGGTTTTTATCTTAACGTCGTTTTGAGCGCTGCCCTCATCTTCTCACTGAGCAAGTTAAGGCCGACCGCCATCGATAAAGTCGCAGGTGATCTAGCCTACCCGGTTTTTCTGTGCCACTGGATAATAGCGGCTCTAATAAATTACTACTTCGAGATCAACAAAGGAGCCACGCTGTTCATCATCTCGATCCCCCCGGTCCTGCTCTTCTCGTTTATTCTGCATGCCCAGGTTGAAAAAAAGACAAACGCTATCCGGGACAGAGTGAAGAACCAGACATTTCAGCCTGCTCAATCCCAATCGTCTTCATACCCCAATCGCCTCCCTGACCTTCCCGCCTAGCTCGCTCCCGCCGCCAGCGCAGTTGTAGGTGTATAAGTCCCTGCGCCGTTGCCTGTGTACGAGCCTATGGAAGCAGCAGAGAGCCATGCGCCTGCCTCGCCATAAGCCCCCCAGCTTCCATTATTATCCATGACCCCGTTACATTGAGCAATGCTCAAACCAAGTGCGTGTATCCCGTGCCCAGCACTATTGCGGAAAATTCCTGGCCTCATGGATACTCCGCCATCTGAAGGTGTCAAGGAAGCTCCGTGTAAAGAATTATTTTGGGAGAGAAGCCCCTTTACTGTAGCCCCAACGCTCAAGACGCCATACGTCTCCAAGTTAGATACGGTCTGTACCTGGAACCCAACATTAGGCGTGTCGGCGTAGCACCTGCGGAAAACCGCCTGTGAACCAAATCTACAGGCGAAACTGACCCTGCCAGTCCCGGGGTCATAGACCCACACCTTATCAACGGTTATAGCTGTAGAGCCGGAACGGGCCAGTATCGCTACCCCTCCGCTGGCGGTTGAAATAAGCTTCAATTCTTTTACCAGAATATAGCTTTGCTTTATCAACTCGATGCAATTTGACTGCGTACCTCCGCCGCTGATTATTGTCTTCTGCTCATAGATGGCGTACCCAGAACCGTTTGTGGGCGCTGGCGTTACCCAGTCTCCGTTGCAGGTAAGTACGGTTGCGGTATTAGTATCTATGAGCCTTGCATTGTTCTCGCCGCTGCCTGTTCCAGACGTTATCTTTAATATCTTCCCTGTGTAGGCATTGACCGTCCACGCCTTGCCTGTGTCGGTCAAGGTCGGTCTCCATGTATCTGTTGCGGCAGACGTAGCCGTACCTGATGATAGAGACGCGCCTAACGTGCCCCCGAAGGTAATGGTGAAGCTCCCTGTTACGGCCTTGCCCTGGACGATGACCTTTTCCGTGAAAGTCCCGTCCGATATTTTAATATCGGTATTGCAGTTGACCGTACCGGGGATGGCGTTCACGCCGCCCTGTACGGTTGAGAAGGCGTTTGCTGCAACGTAAGCCTCCCCGCTTGCCATGATGTCCGCTGAGAGGCTCAACTGCGTTGCCGAATCCCTCGCCGTAACCTTCGCCCATGTGTCATCGGTCGAATTGTAGACGGTCTTGTTGACTACATCCGTCCCGAAGTTGGCCGCGGAATCCACCAGCTTGTTCGCTGTGGTCGAGGTTGCCGTACCGGAGTACATCGAGAGGCCGTCGGCGATTGAATCATCCCCGCCGAGGGCTGTCGTAGCGACATACATCGTGTAGCCCTTTGTGATGGTCGAGCTTATCGAGATATAGTTGCCGGGGTCGTTTCCGAAAGTAAGGGTGGTGCTCTCAAAGTAGTTGGTCGCCCCGGTGTACATATAGAGCCTGGAGATGCCGCTGGTTACGCAGGTATACCAGCTCAGGTCGGCCCCGAAGTAAGAGTTGAGCTTGTTCGTGAAGGTGAGGTTCCGTAGCGTTAGCCGTTGCCTGAAGATGCACTTGCCGCTTATCGTGGTGGTACTGGTGGTAGAGCCCTTCACCGTGAGGGTCTTGTTGTCCCCGGCGGTCTTTCCTATGAAGGTAGTATCATCGGCAAACGTGCCGGGACTCATCCTTATTGTTATATTCGCCCTGAATCCGCTGTCAGCGGTTGAGAACGCTTCCGGCAGGTTGTCTATGGCAGAGGCTATCTCATAGGCTTCGCCGGAAGTGAATCTGTCTGCCGAGAGGGAAAGCTGAGTGGATGAATCAACGGCTGTCACTTTAGCCCATGTGTCATCCGTAGCGTTGTAGACAGCCTTATCGACCAGGGCTGACGTGAAGGAGGCTCCTGAATCTATGAGCTTGCTTCCATCTGCGCCCGTGGTCGTGCCGCTTGTGAGCTGTAGACCCGTAGCCCCCTGAGTCGCCTGTGACTTGCCGCCGAAGGTGGACGTAGCGGCGTATACGGTATAATCTACCGTTCCAGCCGCCAGCTGAAACTCAAGGTTACCGTCTGCGTGGCCCAGGTACGCTTTCTTGGTATCAAGCGAAAGTCCCGGCTCCCCTGCTGAAAGAGAAGGAAGGTCAGAGAAATTACCCCTGCGGAAACGGATTTTGTCTGCCATTATATGAACGTCCCCCCGTCTATGTCCCTGTCGAAGTCTGAGAGGCTATCGAGAAATGACGCCCCGTCTATCACGTAATCACTCACCGCCTCAACCCCGTCCTCAGTGGTCTTTACCCTTAGATGCCTGCCGCCAAGCCCGGTGTAATCGGAAAAGGCATCGGTCAGGTCGGTAAAGGCGGCTGCACCACCACCACTGGGATTCTCGGTTACGAACCAGTATGACGCATTCGGCGGAGCGGCATTGAGACTGGCTATTCGCGCCATGTAATACGTTCCGGCATAAAGCACAATGTCGTCAATATGATAAGTTATCGTTGAGTCCCATTCTCCTTTATATCCACCTATGAACAGCTCAATGTATTGCGGAAGCGGCGGGGTAACGGCCTTCCAGTTATAGCCGTCCCACCTTTTTGTTGTGTTGGCGACAATATCGTTAATGAGGGTGTACAAGGAATGATACATCAGCCCGTATCCGTACCTGCTTAAATGCACGCCATCCTTTTGTGCTACATGGACTTTCTTCCAGTCTCCAGAACCAGACAGCCCCCAAAGGATGTTATATGTATCGACATAGGGGATGTGCAGCTCTGCGGCCAGGTCACGCACCTTCTGCACATAGGGCTGGACCTGCGTGTTGGTATACGCATCAGGGATTAAGTTTTCAGCCGTGTCATCTACAGGCGGCGGGGTGAGCAATATTATATCCGCACCTGCTGGCTGGATAGCGCTGATAATCGTCCTTAAATTCGCCTCATAATCTACGATGTCAACATGACGGTCAACAAGCTGACAGCTATCGTTTGTCCCAAGCATTATGGTAACAATAGTCGGGTTGTGGTCTGTGATTTTAGAGGCTATCCACGCTACCCAGTCATCAGTTGATGTCCCGCCTACGGCTTCATTCCAGATACTCCAGCCCTGCGTTGGATAGTCGAGAGGCAGATTCCTTTTAAGAATCTCAGCATAACTGCTTCTGTCAACAGCAGTTATGCTGTCCCCCACAAATACGACACGGTTTGCCCGGCTTGTATTGGTATCAAGCCAAAGGTCGTCTACCACCGGGGATGAAGGCGCGGTAGAGCTTATTATGGGGGTTGTCTTGTTGACGGCTCTGGCTAACATCTCTCTCCTCTTTATATGTTCGCAAACGGCAGCAATCTCGCCACAAACTTAGCCGTACCCGCGCCTGTCTTGCTTCCGGCGCACCTGAACGTAAGCTTCCTGTTTCTCGCTATATACGCAGAGGCAAGCGTCGGAGTTACCACCGTGTAATTGGACTGGCTCACGTCCGAAGTATGGCTTACGTACCTTGTCAGGCTGTCCGAGTCCCCGAACTGCAATGCCACACCGGCGTCCCCGGAAGTCCCCTCAACGTAAAGGATACTCACATCCCTTATCCAGTAGTCACGGAGAGCCACGAACTTTACCTCTGTCTCCACGGAGGCGGAAAGGTCGAACTCCTTCGACTCAAGGATGGTCTCCCCCTCGAAGCTCGTCGTCCCCGCCGTGCTGTTGTCTACTACCCTGCCAGTGGAGTTGGAGAAGGTGTTCTTGCCGATGATCGAGTAGGTCGCGTCCGTATCAACGACGATCTGCTTGCTGTTAGCAAGTCCCTGGAAGTGGTTACGGGCTATGTAATTGTCGTCTCCGTTATTTAATATGCCCCAGCCTGTGCCCGTGCCAGCAAACTCATTACCAATGATATTCGCTTTGTCACCCTGGCAATTCATCATGTAAACTGTGCCTGTGTTGTTAAAGTGACACCCGTCAACTATCGGCCCCTGAGTCACATCAGAATGTACATAGAGGTCGTTTGTCGTGTTGGCCTCGAAGTGGCAGCCCCTGAAGTTGACCCTGTGCATATTCGCGCCCTCGATATAGGCCCCGTATGCGTTGGTCTTGAAGTGGCAGGCGAGGAAGACCATCTGCGCCAGCACGTTCACGTTTGTCTTGATGTGTATGCCCTTGCCCGTGCCGTTCCAGAAGTCGCACTTCTCAAATAGCATCTGCCCTGAGAACACGTCATTGGGGGAGTCCTTTATCGAGAAGTAGAGCGCGTTGTCCGGCCCGTCTATCTTGACCCTCGATGCTAATCCGTTGTAGGAATTGAGGGCGTATATTCCATAGGTAGACGACCCCCTTACGTTTAAATCCGTCAGCCTGAACTGTGTGAGAAAATCCGCGTTGAGAAAGGAATTTGCCCCCGTGAGCTTCACCCCGAAACCCTCAAGGCAGATATTGCGCCTTGCATTAAAGCCAGACCACTCGCCGTCAACCTTTAAGCAATCGCCCGTGCCATCATAAATGAGCCAGGTACCTCCTGCCATGTCGCCATTAACATATTCAGGCCGTCCCTGCCCTCTTACCGTAATACCTTCCGGCAGGGTAAGGCCGGCGGCCCCTTCTCCGAGGTGCCAGTATCCAAGCGGCAACTGAAGCACCCCGCCCGTGCCTGACGCAAGGCTTTCTATATAGTCGACCGCCTCTTGTATCTGGCTGGAGTAATCGGCCGTGCCGTCAGTCACGAAGCCTTCAGGGAGCCACTCGCGAAGGTCGAAATCAAGAGTGTCGTTTCTCAGGTACTTGTGCGTCCCGTCGGCGTTGTGCTCGACGAGGGCCAGCCTGTTCAGCGTATCCGACTTCGTCGGGTGCCCGGAACCTACCATTTCTTCGGTATAAGCTATTCTCAGATCAGCCATCAGTTCTTCTCCCTCTGCCATTTTTCAAGACCTCTTGTGCCAGCCGCTACGCCAAGGACGATGAGCATGGCCTCCCATATGCCTGCCGGGATATCTATCGGCATGAGGCCAACGCCCTTAAAGTAGGGCAAGAGAATATAATTGTTAACAATAACGGCGGCAAAGGTGAAGCCAAGCGTCGGCCGCCATGAATATTGCATCCAATGCTCGCTCCTGGCCTCTTCCCTCATGGTGGCGTTCACGGATTCCATGACTTTTGCCTCCGCCCCTATCTCCTTCAACACAAGCTCCTGAGCCCTGAGCTTGAACTCCTCTTTCTCCTTTTCACTCACCGAGGCAGGCAGGTACCTTTCGACAAGTTTTTCTACCACCCTGCCTACAGTGCTCCGTATAAGCTCATTGAATGGGTTCCAGGGCATGGCTTCTCCGATTTATTCTTTGAGGCGGCTTACGGCAGAAAGTGGTGTTTTTTTTACAGCCCTTCAAACTTAAGCCAAGGTAACCGCTCAGGTTTTTATGTTTTTTTATTATGGCCCTTGAACCCCTGACACAACTCCCGCGCGCAAACCGTGACAGAGCATCCTTCCGGCGCGCTCGCTTCACACCCGTTTTTTTTCGACTATAATTTCTTGCATGGCTTTGGGAAAGGAAGGCAAGCCTAATTCACCTGGCGGGATAATGGATGAAATGGGCCCGGAAAACTGAAAAGATCTGCTTCGCCGTTACACTCGTCCTCTCGCTCGCTATCCCGGCTATTGCGCACGCCGAGTTCTCGGTCGGATACGCTAGAGATTTTGTGCACGCGCCTGGGACAGATGCTGTAGTGCTGAGGTATGACCACAGGAGAACAAGGCTGGGCCTTCAGGCCATGTACTGGGACGGCCCGGACGATTCGAACGCCTCAATTGGGATCGATTATGACCTGCTGGCAAGCGAGACCTGGGACCTTAACCTCGGTGGGGTCTTCATAGACAGGGTAAACGGTGTAAACGGCACGCACTTCAATTTTTCGGCTGGGTTGGGGATAAACATAGGAAAGCGCTTCCGGATACAATACACCCATATGTCCAACGCGCAGAGTGACAACAACAACGGCTGGAACTTCGCGGGCTTCCTCCTGAGGTTCTAAGTTACCCGATTTAAAGACAGCCCGGAATCAGCGCGACCTGCCCCTATCGTACCGTTTTCTGAGCGCCTTTTTAATGTGCAGAAACTTTTTACCGATCCTTCTCGGCCCCATCGGCCCTGAGCCGTGCTCTATCTCCATGGCCGAGGAAGGGGCCGGTACTTTTTCCTCAAGGACGCCGGAGAACTGTCCCGGAGACTCCACCTTTGCCTGCGTCGCCGTCCCGTCAAATCCACCCTCTATCCGGTTCTTTCTAAGCCTCGACATATCTCCCCCGAAAATTTAAGGAGGGCCACGTTATGGATCTGCCGTCTAACGGCCAGCGTCGTTTTGAACGCCTCCATTGAAGGTAGCCCCTCCTTTCTTCAATTGTTCTATCAAATACTGAGAAAAGCCGGGCACGCATCTCACGTCATCCCATGACCTGAACCGCCCGTGCTCCTCTCTGTAATCGAGCAGCACCTGCGCCCTTTCCTTGCTGATGCCGTTTATGCCGGCGATCTCCTCGAAACTTGCCGTATTAAGGTCGAGACCCGCCATAGGTCCAATCCTTTTGATGCGAAGGATTTACGGTTTTTTTCCCTTTAATATAACTATAGGCTTGGCTCCGAGCGTGTCAAGAAGGATGAAGGTCCACAGCTCGCCCGACGCCCATCCCTCCTAAAAAACCCTTGTTTTTAAAGGAGTTCGGTAGTATCATTTGTCGATGGACCCTGCAAGTCCCCAAAGATCCATGGATTTCACAAGCCCCACATTCGGACGCTTGAGCATAGACGAGATGTTCGGCAGGATAGTCGAATACGTCAATGAAGATCCGGACCAGACCTACAACATCATAATCGGCACGGATTCATTCCTGAACAGCGAAACACTATTCGTAAGCGCGGTCATCGTCCACCGGATCGGCCACGGCGGCAGGTATTTTTACAAGAAGGCTCCCCGGCGGAAGATGGACAGCTTGAGGCAACGGATCTTCTACGAGGCCACCATGAGCATCGAGCTGGCCTCTGAGATGCGAAGACGGCTCAACGAGAACGGCCTTAAAAAACTGCCTGTAGAGATCCACCTCGACGTCGGAGAGAAAGGCGAAACCCGTGAAATAATCAAGGAACTGGTCGGGATGGTAACAGGCTCCGGTTACGCCGCGAAGACAAAACCCGACTCTTTTGGCGCAAGCAAAGTTGCTGACCGCCATTCAAAATAGCCCCTAATCCCCCTTCTTGATACTCTCATAATTTTCAGTATACTTTTGTTACAGCGAATCCCGGAACGGAAACCAATGCGCTTAAGGGCTCCTCTGATTCCTCTCTTTATTCTCTTCTCCGCCTTGCTTGCCCTTATACAAAAAGCAGGGCTGTCGCCAATTATGTCGAAATAGTCCTTAAAAGGCTTTGAAGGCAGGAACCGTTATGTCGAGTGTAAAAGAAGAGATATCAAAGGCTCAGAGGTACATAGTCCACGGGGTCTATGTCATCAGCACCATCCACAACGGCCGTACCAACGCCCTCACCGCCGCATGGGTGGCCAGGGCCTCGTTCGTGCCGCCCCTTGTGACGATCGCCGTAGGCAAGGCCCGGTTCTCACATGACATGATAAGAGACTCCGGCGTCTTCGCGGTGCACATACTCGGCCCCGAAGATATAGAGACCGGCAAGCGCTTCGGCCTTAAGACCGGGAGAAAAACAGACAAGTTCGAGGGCCTTGACTATGAGACAAAGGTGACCGGCGCACCGGTGTTGAAAGAATGTCTGGCCTGGCTCGACTGCAGGGTAGTCTCATACCACGACGCCGGCGACCACACCTTGTTCATCGGCGAGGTCCTGGACGCAGGCGTAAGAAGAGAAGGTGACAAACCGCTTCTTTACGAAAGGGGCAGCTTCTTCAAATAACTTCCAAAAGACGCCTGCCCATTCAAGGACTCATCCCTTTCCTCCGATCCTGCATACCTCAAAATCTTTGCTACAATTATATTAGTAAACACAGGAGGTCTACCAATGAGCACGTTAAAGCGTATGCTTTTGCTATTGTTTTTCATGATGCTGCCCGCAGGCGCTAACGCCTATTATTTCGGCGGGCTCGACGACTACGCAGCGGGAGTGCCATCGCAGGAGCAGAAGCCCTCTTTCCTCGAGCAGTACGGGGGACAGGTCTTCTACGAGACCCTCTACAGCGGCAGGTTCGGCACGCTGGACGTTGAAAACCATACCCTGATACTCGACTCCGAGGTGCCTGGCTTCCTGGGGCCTGAAGGTGTCTCAGTGCCGCTGGCCGTTAGCGATGAGGCTGCGGTCAACCTGTGCGAAAGCGGCGGGGAGTGCAGGAGCATCGGGACCGAAGGCTGGGAGAGCCTGGCATCGATACCTCAGGAGGAGCTTGCCGGAGCGAGAGTGGTCGTAATGGGCGATCCGGAGGACCCCGCAAGGATAATCTCGATTATAAAAAAGTGACACCCGGCAGGGCTGAATTAGAAGGGTGTTGAAAAACAGCCTGCTAAGCAATCCAAGGACGGATTGCCAGATTGCGAGACTTGAAAAGTCGAGCAATTTGTAAGATTTGGACTGATTCACTCAGGCCAAATCATAGTTGAAAAAGTCCTGGACGGACTTTTTCAACATCCTGTTAGAAGGTGAACACATGGAAGGAGGTCTGTATGGCCACTGAAAGAAAGCCGAAAGGCAAGATGGATACAGAGGCTGTAATGGAGGTCTACAAAAAGCTGGCAACTCCAGGCGCTCCGCACAAGCTGTTGGCGAGCATGTCTGGAAGCTGGACCACCAGGACCAGGGCATGGATGGAGCTCGGCAAGCCACCCGATGAATCGGCTGGCGTATGCGAGCAGAAGATGATCCTCGGCGGACGCTTCCTGCTCCAGGAGTGCACCGGCGAGATGATGGGTGGCAAGTTCAACGGCATAGGCTACACCGGGTACGATAACCATACCAGGAAGTTTGTCTCTACCTGGATGGATTCCATGGGCACAGCCATCTATTTTTTCGAAGGGCCGGCGAGCGCCGACGGCAGGGGTTTTACGCAGAGGTGCCGTTATGACGACCCCGTTAAAGGCCCGATGGAATGGCGTTCAGCATGCACTCTCGTAGATGAGACTACCATAGTCTTTGAGATGTACGGCACTGTCCTAGGCGGTACAGAAGAGAAGATGATGGAGATGACATACACGCGGAAGGTATGACGGAGGGCTGTCGAGGCCGCCATATCTGGAGATGTTTGCAAAGGTGGCGGGCAGAGGCAGGCTGTCCAGTGCTTTTTCAGTAGCCTGCTACCAGCCTACCATCTTCCTGAACTCTTCTTCGTCTATTATCTTAAGCCCCAGCTCCTTCGCCTTGTCGTACTTTGAGCCCGGCTCCTCTCCAGCGACCACGATATCGACCTTTTTTGAAACAGACGACGCGGCCTCGCCGCCAAGGGCCTCGACCAGGTCCTTTGCCTCGTCCCTTGTAAAGGACTTTAGCCCCCCGGTAAAAAGAACGACCTTGCCGGAAAGAACTCCGGTTTCAGCCCTCGTTTCCCTCGGGAATACGACACCGGACTTCCTGAGCTTCTCTATGACCTGGATATTGTGCTCTTCCCGGAAAAAATCCACTATAGACATCGAGGTCTCCGGGCCGACTTCAGGCACGCGCAAAAGCTCCTCTTCGGCGGCGGCCATCAGGTCTTCGATTGCGCCGAACTTCTTGGCGAGCACCCTCGCCATATGCTCTCCTACACCTTTTATGCCGAGGGCGTAGATGAGCCTCTCAAGGGTAGGACGCTTGCTCTTTTCGATGGCCCCTTGGAGGTTCGAGATGGATTTGTCCTTCCATTTGGCGAGCTCTTTAAGTTTATCCGGGGTGAGGTTAACATAGATATCAGCCACGTCTTTAAGGTGGCCAGAGTCCACGAACTGCTCCACATGCTTGTCTCCCATGCCATCTATGTCCATCGCCCGCTTTGAGGCAAAATGCCTTATGCTCTCCTTGAGCTGCTTGGGGCATAGTAACCCCCCCGTGCAATAGTGTATGGCCCCGACCCTTTCAACCGTGGAATCGCACTCAGGGCATCTCTCAGGCATACGGAACTGGACCGTATGCGCCGGCCTTTTCTCCTTTATGACCGTCAGCACCTCCGGTATTACGTCCCCCGCCCGCTGCACTATGACCGTATCTCCTGCCCTGACGTCCTTCCTCTCTATCTCGTCGAGGTTATGAAGTGTCGCCCTTTCTATGGTCACCCCCCCGACCGAGACCGGTTCAAGCAACGCCACAGGCGTAAGCGCGCCGGTCCTGCCGACCCCGATTTCGATATCCCTGACCCTCGTCGATTCCTGCTTTGGGGCAAATTTATATGCCAGGGCCCAGCGCGGGCTCCTTGTGATAACGCCGAGCTTTATCTGCAGGCCGAGGTTGTTTACCTTGAGAACGACCCCGTCCAGCTCATAATCGAGCCCTTCCCTCTTTTCCTCCATCTCGTCATGGTATTCGATAGCCCGCTCGATGCCCGTGAGTATCTTTATATGCGGGTTTACCTTAAGCCCCAGCTTCTTGATAAGAAGAAGCGCTTCATGATGCGTCTTAAAGTCGACGCCTTCGGCTGCCCCATGGCCGTAGCAGTAGATATCAAGGGGCCTTCCTGCAGTTATCTTCGGGTCGAGCTGGCGAACGGAGCCAGCCGCCGCGTTCCTCGGGTTGGCGAAAAGGGGTTCGCCCTTTGCCTCGCGCTCCCTGTTTATTTTCCTGAATGCGTCGAGGGGGATAAAGACCTCCCCCCTTATCTCTATATACCTTGGAGCATGGCCTGTGAGCTTGAGCGGCACGGAGCGTATCGTCCTCAGGTTCTGGGTTATGTCCTCGCCCACGACACCGTCTCCCCTGGTAGACCCTTTCAAAAAGACCCCGTTCTCATAGACCAGCTCGACGGCCAGCCCGTCCAACTTGGGCTCTCCGACGTACTCTATCGGCTCATCCGCCCCCAGCCCGAGCTGCCTTTTAATCCTGGCGTCGAAATCCACGGCCTCTTCGGCGGCAAAGGCGTTCGCGAGCGACAGCATGGGTAGCGTGTGCCTTATGGTGCCAAAGGCGGCCACAGGCTTCTCCCCTACCCTTCTGGTCGGAGAATCAAGGGTAACGAGATGAGGAAAATCTCTTTCAAGCCCCTGGAGCCTTTTCATGAGCCGGTCGTACTCGGCATCCGTTACCACGGGGCTGTCCAGTACGTAGTAGCGATAATTGTGGAAGTTTATCTCTTCCCTCAATCTCTCTATTTCAGCTATAGCCTCATTTTCTTCCATGAAGGTATATGTAGCATACAGAGTGCCCATGGTCAATCCAGCCCTTAACCGGCTGCTGAAAAGGCCCATCTGCGGCGTCGTCTTCAAACGGCAAAAGCGGCGTACCATCCAAGTACGCCTCATTCCTCCTGTTTCGCCTTCTTGCATCTTGACCTCATTTGAAGCCTGAATGTTTGTTTTTGAGTTTTCAGCAACCGATTATGCTTTCGGGTTGCTTTTCGCGCCCCCGGGGTGTTATAGTTCCTTTATCCTCAGGCTATCTCCCCCCCCTGAAAATTTATTCCTTGACAAATAAGGCGAAATACTTTAAATTTTAAAATTCAAAATAATGTCGGGGTTTACAGATGAAGACTTTTATTCCCAAAGTAGACGCTAATGCGAAGAAGTGGTATCTTGTTGACGCGAAGGGGCAGACCCTCGGAAGGCTTGCCGCCAGCATTGCCACCGTATTGAGGGGCAAGCACAAGCCCACTTTCACTCCTCATATCGACACCGGTGACTTCGTCGTTGTCATCAACGCCGAGAAGGTCGGCGTGACCGGCCAGAAGATGACCGACAAGATATATTATCACCACAGCATGTATCCGGGCGGGCTCAAGTCGGTGCCCTTAAGCAAGATCATGTCCGAAAAGCCGGAGGAGGCCATTAAAAAGGCCGTATGGGGCATGCTTCCGAAAGGCCCACTCGGCAGGGACATGCTGAAGAAGCTCAAGGTATATGCCGGGGAGAACCACCCCCACCAGGCCCAGGGGCCCGCTGCCCTGGCCTTTAAATAACAGTTTTTATTCTTGGGAGAAGGTAAATGGCAGACATATTCAGCGCTGTAGGAAGACGCAAGACCTCTGTAGCGAGGGTCCGGCTCCTTACCGGGGCAGGCGATATAACCGTAAACAGGAAGGCCGTGGCCGAGTTCTTCAGCCGTGACACGCTGAGGAGCATCGTAAAGCAGCCCCTTGAGCTTACCAGCACCTCCGGCAAATTCAGCGTCATCGCCAATGTCGCTGGCGGCGGCGAGAGCGGCCAGGCCGGCGCCGTAAGGCACGGCATCGCCAGGGCGCTTTGCCTCGCGGACAGCTCCTTCAGGGGCGTACTCAAGAAGGCGGGGCTCATCACCAGGGACCCGAGGATGAAGGAAAGAAAGAAGTACGGACAGAAGGGCGCCAGGAAGAGGTTCCAGTTCTCCAAGAGGTAATCTCTGGGATCGTTTTCTCAAGGGGAAGGCCGCTGGCCTTCCCCTTTTTTATTATCAGCTCAAATTCCGTTTTTTAAGGATGACGTAAATGAAAGTCGCGATCTTTGGGGCAAGCGGTTATACCGGGCTCGAGCTTTTAAGGATCCTCGCTACACATAAGGACGCTCGGGTCATCGAGGCCACCTCCAGGCAGTACAAGGGTAAGCCGATCCCGGAGGTCTTCCCGGCGCTCCGTGGCTTCTACGACCACCTCGCCTTCAGCGACCCTGAGGACGTAAGGACGGTAGAGGCCGATATCGCCTTCAGCGCCCTGCCCCACGGGGCATCCCAGGAGATAGTGCCTGAGCTCCTTAAGCGATGCCGGGTCATCGACCTGAGCGCGGACTTTCGCCTGCGCGACCCAAAGGTCTACTCAGCCTGGTATGGCGAGCACCTCTCGGCTGGGCTTCTTTCGACTGCCGTCTACGGCCTCCCCGAGCTCTACAGGGAGAAGATAAAGGGCGCGCAACTTGTAGCCAACCCCGGCTGCTATCCCACGAGCGCGATACTCGCGCTCGCGCCTCTGGCCAGGAAGGGGCTTATCGTCGAAGGGTCGGTCATAATCGATTCAAAGAGCGGGGTGTCGGGCGCTGGCAGGGGCGCGAATACAGATACCTCTTACGTTGAAGTCGCGGGCGCCTTCAAGGCTTACAAGGTGGGCTGCCACAGGCATACCCCGGAGATAGAACAGGAGCTTTCGGCCGCAGCCGGCATGAGTCTTGGCGTGCGTTTCACCCCGCATCTCCTGCCAGTGTCTCGCGGCATACTCACGACGGCTTATGCCGATATTAAAGAGGCGCTCCCGTCAAGCGGCCTTCATGCCCTCTACAGTGATTTCTACTCTGGCGAGAGGTTTGTAAGGCTGCTGCCCGATGGCAAGTTCCCGGACATAAGCCATGTGCGCGGGTCGAACTTCTGCGACCTGGGCCTTTTTGTGGAGGGTAAACGGGTGATAGCCGTCTCGGCCATAGATAACCTCGTGAAGGGCGCTTCAGGCCAGGCCGTACAGAACATGAACATCATGCTCGGCCTGCAAGAAGATACCGCTCTCCTCACCCCGCCCCTTTCGGTCTGAGAGGCCAGGAAATAAAAAAGGCCCTGCATGAATATGCAGGGCCTTGACTGTTGGATTATTTTTAGAACCTGAGCCTTACCAGTTCTATCTTTTCTATTTCCTCTACCTCGTTTAACTTCTCATCGTATATCTTCTCGGTTGAGATAGTAGGCAGCCCGAAACTGACACCATCCTTATCCACCTCGGCAGCAGCCGTCACCATCGTGCTCATGGTCATCCCATAGGCCGCTCCCGCGAGTATACCGACAGCCGCGCCGGTAGGGATATATTCTATGTGGTCATCCGGATTGTCTGTAAGAAAAAGGACCGCCGTGCCAAGAAGGGCTCCGATAAGGCCGCCGTACAGAGAGTCCCTGAGCGTCCTTTGCATCATATCCTCTGCCATCGCAGAGGTCGCTGAGGCGAAGAAGGCGGTTAGCAGGATTATACAGGTTATCTTCTTCATTTTCCGCAGAGCCCTTTCATATGAACTCTCAGCAGCAGAAAAACTATCAAAAATGTTACTCCATAATACAGTATTCAGCCGATTTTTGTCAAGGGACTTAAGTCACAACTCGCGCCGTATCTGGTGTATAATATGCGCTCAACCGATGGTTACGCTGCCGGCCTTCGACAGGCAGTCTTAAAAAAGCTAATAATTACAAGATGTTACACTGCCAGGGACAAGCGCCGCAAACTTGACAGAAGTTCATTAGAAGATATACTGAAAACAGGGAGGGGAGATGACGATTACGGCTGATATTTACGATCTGGCGATTTTTCTGATAGGTTTAGGAGTTTTTATTTTCGCAGTAGCCTTCATCCCCGCATTGTTACAGCTTAAAAAGACCTTCAAGGCCGTTGAGGAGCTCTCGGTCGAAACCCGAAAGACCGTCGAGATAATAAACTTTATCGGGAAGAAGGCTCAGGAGGAGACCGCCAATATCGAAGAGCTTTTGGCCCGGGTAAGGGAATTGGGCTTTAAGGTCACCGACATGGGCAACCTCGTGGTCGACAACATACGCGCTCCAATAATCGGCATATTGAGCCTGCTTTTCGGAGCAGAAGAGGGATTCAAAAGGTTCTTCCACCGGAAAGACAAAAAAGGAGGTGGCACAGATGAACAGCTCTAAAAACGTTGCCATTGCTTTCCTTATAGGCGGTGCGATAGGCGCTGGGGTCGCCCTTCTTTTCGCCCCGGCTTCAGGGATCGAGACCAGGAAAAGGATAAAGGACGGCTTCGATGACGCAGGCGATTGGGCCAGGGACAGGTACCAGGACACAAGATATAAAGTGAATGATTCGACCGACAGGGTAAAACAGTTCGTGGGCGACAAGAAAGACGACCTGCAAGCGGCTTTCGAGGCCGGCAGGGAGGCCTTTCTTAAAGGTAAAGAAAGGCTCGCGAGGTAAAATATCTTAAAGACCGGCCTGTGCCGTCTGTGAGGGCCAAGTGGCTACACAGACCGCACCGGCCTGAATCTTATAATATCAATTATTCGCGTAACCCCGCCTCCGGTATGATACCCCGCCTGCCTTGACTTTTTCTCTTATACCTTTTTGAGGAGTTATGTTGAATGGCCGATGAGAAAGTAACATTGAGTGTTTTTACCGCCGACGTGGGCGGCTTTGTCGGCCATGTCAGCAGCCATCCGGAAGTGCTTGATACCGCTAAAGAAAGGCTGTACACGGCCGGCACCAAAGGAAAGATATCCGATTTCCATATCTTAAGATGCGGCGACGACATAAACCTTGTCATCACTCATTTAAGAGGGACCGACGACAGGGAGATACATGCCCTTGCCTGGGATACGTTCCTTGCCTGCAGGGAGACTGCGGAAGAGCTCAAGCTCTATGGCGCGAAAAGGGGGATGCTCGAGGACTTTACCGGGAACATAAAGTGCATGGGCCCTGGCGCGGCAGAGATCGAGTTCGCCGAACGCACAAGCGAGCCCGTACTCGTCTTTCTCTCCAACAAGACCTCTGTCGGCTCATGGAACCTCGCCCTCTACAAGATCTTCGCAGACCCGTTCAACACATCAGGGCTTGTCTCCGACGCGGCCATGCTCAATGGGTTCACCTTCAGGTTGCTCGATATCAGGGAAGAGCGGACGGTTGAGATCTCAACACCCGAAGAGCTGCACATACTCCTTGCGCTCGCCGGCTCCACGTCGAGGTACATTATCACCTCGGTCTCGAGGCGCTCGGACGGGGAGATAGCAGCCGCCATCTCATCCGAAAAATACGACGTCTTGGCCGGCAAGATAGGCGCCAGATGCGAACCGGCCATGCTGGTGCGCTGCCAGAGCGGGTTCCCGGCTGTGGGAGAGGTCATGGAGGCGTTCACGCTGCCTTACCTTGTATCCGGCTGGATGAGGTACTCCCATATCGGCCCCTTGATGCCGGTCCCTTTTTACGAGGCGAACCCGACGAGGTTCGACGGCCCTCCCAGGGTCATATCAGCCGGGTTTCAGATATCGGGCTCCAGGCTCATAGGCCCGCACGACATGTTCGACGACCCGAGCTTTGACGAGGCCAGAAGGCTTGCCAACAAGTCTACAGAGTACCTGCGCAGGCATGGCCCTTTCCAGCCTCACAGGCTCCCGGAGGGGGAAGCGGAGTACTCCTTGCTGCCGATAATCCTCGATAAGATAAAAGACAGGTTCAGGAAGGTCTAAGCGGTCCTTTTCAGACCCGCGCCCCTCTATCCCTTCGCATCTTTCGCCTTCATCACGATTTTAAAAGAGACGGACAGGCAAAATAATTGATATAATAAAAATATGAAGGGAGGCGCTTTCCTATGCCAAAAAAAACAGGCAAAGCGACGTTGCAGAAGGGCGCCCACATATTTAAAAGAAAGGCTCTCGACCCTGGCGGGGACCCGTACCTTAACAAGGAGGCCCCCGAAGATATGGCGCTCTGCGGAAGATGCGGTGCCGTATACCATGGAAAAAGATGGTATCAGAGGCATGAGCTTCCCCCGACGCTTGTCGAGAGGCCCAATACAGAGACCGTCTTCTGCCCCGGCTGCCAGAAGACGAGGGATAAATACCCTGAGGGCTATCTCACGATAGAGGGGAAGTTCGTAGAGGCGCACGCAGATGAGATAGTCGGCCTCATAAACAGCAAGGAAGAGAGGCAGTCCTCGATCAACCCGCTTGAGCAGGTAATGGAAATAAAACGCTTTGACGGACGGATCGAGGTAAAGACGACCACTGGAAAACTCGCCCAGCGCATAGGCCGGATACTCCAGAAGACCTATGACGGCGAGATAACTTATAAATGGAGCGTGGATACAAAGCTCGCCAGGGTAGTCTGGAAGAGAGACGAGCTTTAAGACGCGAAGCCCCAGGAAAGGTATTCAGCCGTAAAAAAGATGAGGGAAGCAAGACTTTATTCAAAAGCCGAAGGAGAGATAGTAAACTGCGTTCTGTGCGCCTTCCGCTGCCGCATAAAGGACGGCCATCGAGGCGTATGCGGCGTGCGTGAGAACATCGGCGGAGTGCTTTACACGCACACCTGGGGGTGCCTTGTCGCGGAGCAGATAGACCCGATCGAAAAGAAACCACTTTACCACTTCCAGCCCTCCTCGCGTTCATTTTCCATAGCGACCGCGGGATGCAACTTCAGGTGCCTCCATTGCCAGAACTCAGAGATATCCCAGATGCCGAGGGACGAAAAACAGATCCTCGGCGAGGAAACCACACCTGAAGAGATCGTTGCCGAGGCGTACGAGACAGGCTGCTCGAGCATCTCTTATACTTACACCGAACCGACCATCTTCTTCGAGTTCGCACAGGATATCTGCGTACTCGCCAGTGGAAAGGGGCTGAAGAACGTCTTTGTCACAAACGGCTACATGACAAAGGAATGCCTGGATGAGATGAACGGCATACTCGACGCTGCCAACGTCGACGTGAAATCCTTCAGCGACTCGTTCTATAAAAAGGTCTGCGGCGCCAGGCTCGCGCCTGTGCTCGAATCGATCGAGCGCATGAGGAAGATCGGGGTCTGGGTGGAGATAACCACCCTTCTCATCCCGGGGATGAACGACAGCGACGAAGAGCTTAAAGAGATAGCCAGATGGATATTCAAGACCGACAAGAGCATGCCCTGGCACATAAGCGCCTTCCATCCAGCGTATAAGATGACGGACATCCCGCCTACCCCCTTATCTACCCTTGAGAGGGCCCGCGCCATAGGGCTCGACGAAGGCCTCAGGTATGTCTACACCGGCAATATCCCGAACCACAAGGGAGAGTCGACCTGGTGCTACAGATGCGGAGCCCTCCTTATTGAACGCCGCGGGTTCGTTGTCAGTAAAAACGATATCGCTGACTCGAAATGCCCAAAGTGCGGCTCCATAATAGATGGGGTCGATCTTTAAATCCCCCTGACCCTCCTTTATCGATCCATCCTGTGTTGGTTCCCCCGCAATCTGCTATAATTTTTATATGCGTCATTCTTTTATCCGGCAACAGCCCTACCCCCCTCAAGGGGGAAAAGGAGGATAAAATGCTTGCTGAGTTCAGCATAGTGCCTGTAGGCTCAGGAGAGAGCATGGGAGACGCCATAGCGAGCGTCCTCAAGATAGTCGACCAGAGCGGCCTTCCTTACAAGGCCTCGGCGATGGGCACCATCGTAGAGGGCGGCTGGGACGAGATAGTCTCGCTCGTTAAAAAGTGCCATGAGGAAGTGCTCAAGAAGGCCCCCAGGGTCACAAGCACGATCCAGTTCGACATCAGGCCCGGGAAGCCTCAGGACCGCCTGACCGAGAAGCTCAAAAGTGTCGAGAAGCGCCTCGGCAAGGAGGTCAAAAAATAATAGAGATCGACGGCAGCTACGGGGAGGGCGGGGGCCAGATGCTCCGGACCGCCTTGAGCCTGGCCTCCGTAACAGGTCTGTCTATGCGCCTTTTTAACATCAGGGCTGGCAGGGCTCACCCCGGGCTACAACCCCAGCACATACAGAGCGCCAGGGCGGCCGCATACATAACAGGCGGTGAATTAAAGGGCGACCTTCCCGGCTCGATGTCCATAACATACATCCCAGGCAGGCCCAGGGCCGGGAGATATTTTTTTGACGTAGGGACAGCTGGCTCCGCCGGACTGGTATTCCAGACCGTCGCGCCTGCGCTCTTCTTCGCGCCCGCCCCATCAGGCGTCACCATAAAAGGCGGCACCCATGTCCCATGGAGCCCGCCGACAGACTACCTTGAAGAGGTCTTCCTTCCGGCGATATCGCCGATGGGCCTGCATGCGCGCCTCAATACCGCGGCACGCGGCTATTATCCAGCCGGCGGCGGCTCGATAACGGCTTCGATAAGCCCTGCCAAAGCCCCGGCCTCACTCTTACAGATAATAGAGCGCGGCAGGCTTGAAAAAATCAAGATAATATCCGCTGTCTCAAACCTTCCGATCTCGATCGCCGAGCGCCAGATAAAAGGCGCCATCTCAAGGCTCCTTGAGTTTTCATCGCTGATAGAGGCTGCCTCTATCGAGGCGCCTTCACCGGGAAGGGGCACCTCGGTATTCATACTCGCCTGCTACGAAAACCTGAGGGCCGGGTTCACCGCCCTCGGCGCCAGGGGCAAAAGGGCCGAGACGGTAGGGGCTGAGGCTGCTGAAGATTTTATCTCCTACGCCACAGGACTGGGCGCCCTCGACAACCACCTCTCTGACCAGGTCCTCATTTACATGGCCCTTGCAGGCGGACGCTCCTTTTATAGCGCGTCTCAAATAACCGGCCACCTGCTTACCAATATCCACGTTATCGAAAAATTCCTGCCCGTTAAGTTCCATGTGGAAGGCAATGCAGGGCAAGTGGGGCTTGTGCGCGTAGATGGCGCGGGATTTTCCTGATTTTCCTGAAAACACAGAAGAAATCTGCTATGCTTTAGCATTCCAATGAACTTTCCATCGGGATTCATAGAAAGCTTTTCTCTCGCCCTGATACCGCTCTTCGTAGCCATGGAGCCGATCGGCCTCATACCCATCTACCTTTCCATCACCAGGGAGATGGACGCCAGGCAGAAAAAGAGCGTCCTTTTCTATTCACTCGTGACCGCCGCCGCCATCACGATAGCCTTCCTCTTCGTGGGCAGGGCCGTCTTTCTATCGCTCGGCATCACTATTCCCGATTTCCAGATAGCCGGAGGCCTGATCCTCCTTTCAATTGCCATCGTCGATATAATCCATACAGCCAGGGGGACCCCCGGCATAGCGCCCACGCCGGGGTTCGGGGTCGTGCCCATCGGCACGCCGCTGATCGCCGGGCCCGCCGCCCTTACAACACTTCTCATACTGAGCGACCTTTACGGCTTTACCGTGACCCTCTCGGCGCTCCTGGTAAACCTCCTTATTATCTGGATCGTCTTTCTTTTCTCCGAGAGGATAGTCGGCTATATCGGCGAAAACGGGGCGCTGGGCATATCGAAGGTCATCTCACTCCTCCTTGCCGCCATAGCGGTGATGATGATAAGAAGGGGGCTGGAAGCCCTTCTATAGCGACCGCCTTCCATTGATTTCGGTCATGGAAAGGGGCATGAAAATAAGTTATATTGTACGCGAACTTATTTTCACTCAGGAGGTTCCGTTTTAGATGATCCTTAAAATCTCGCTTCTGCTGCATATACTTTCCGCCATATTCTGGATAGGGGGCATGCTCTTTCTCGTCCTCGTCGTCGCCCCATATTTGAAGAGCGTGCCAGACCCCAAGGCCAAATCCCAGATATACCAGGTCGTGGGCAAGCAATACAGGTTCTGGGGATGGGTCTCCATAGTGACCCTGCTTGTGACCGGGCCCATTATCCTTAACGACCTCTACGGCCTTCCGTTTACAGCCCTTTTTGACCCCTCCCTGCACTCTACAGGCTTTGGACAGGCGATAGTAGCGAAGCTCTCCCTTGTCGCGATAATCGTCATCTCCAGCCTTGTGCACGACTTCTGGATAGGGCCAAAGGCGAGGACATCGCCAAGGCATTCGAACATAGCCCGGTTTTTCGGCAGGATAAACCTCCTTATAGCCCTGCTCATAGTCCTTTTCGCGGTATTCATAAGGACAGGGGGGATCTGAATGCACAAGTTCAACCCTGAGCACCTGGAGCGGCTTCTAAGCGATGAGAGATATCGCGAGATAGACCCGGAGCGCGTACTCCGCGAGGCGGGGCTTAAGCCAGGGGACATATTCGCCGACATCGGCTCGGGCCCGGGCTTTTTCACCATACCTGCCGCCAGGATAATCGGCCCGTCCGCCATGGCCTTCGCCATAGACACCCAGGCCGAGATGCTCATCGACTTGAGAGACAGGAGAAACCCTCCCGATAACGTGGTGCTCATGAAATCCGAGGAGTACGAGCTCCCGCTCGCAGACTCGGAGGCCGACTTCGCGCTCATGGCATATGTCCTCCATGAAACAGGGGACAAAACGAGGCTTCTCCTGGAGATAAAGAGGGTCATGAAGCCCGGCGGGAGGCTCCTTGTGATAGACTGGGAGAAGAAATCCGAGGAGAAGGGCCCCCCTGTCGAGGAACGCATTACAGGGCGCGAGGCACGCTCTTTTATGGAAGAGGCCGGCTTTGATGTGATACAGATGGGGCCCATGAACCCCTCGCATTACAAGCTCCTGGCCAGACGCCCCGCCTGACAAAGCGCCCCGCTTTTGTCATAATCGCCATAAACCCGGGAGGCTGGAATGGAAGCGAAGATAGACGGCAGGATCTCCCTTGTAAAAGGCGACATAACCCTTGAAGAGACGGACGTCATCGTAAATGCCGCCAACAGCAGGCTTGCGGGCGGCGGCGGGGTAGACGGCGCTATACACAGGGCCGGCGGCCCCAGGATAATGGACGAGTGCAGAAAGATCGGCAGTTGTCCTACCGGGAGCGCTGTCATCACAAGCGGCGGAGAGCTCAAGGCCAGATACGTCATCCATACCGTCGGGCCCATCTACAAGGACGGAGCGCATAACGAGCCCATGCTCCTTGAGAGCGCGTACCGCACAAGCTTAAAGCTCGCCCTCGACAAGGGGCTTCAATCCGTCTCCTTCCCCTCCATAAGCACAGGGGCCTATGGCTTCCCGATAGAAGAGGCATCCCGCATAGCGCTCTCCACTGTGATCGACTTCCTTAAAAAGAACGGCAATCCTTCCCTCGTGCGTTTTATCCTCTTCTCTGACAAGGATTACGCGGTCTACAGCCGCACACTCTCAAGCCTGCTGCCTTAGACAACCCAGCCTTCCTTGACACAACCTTGACCGCAGACCATAATCTTAGTGTATGGATTTTTTCTCCATTTTCATGCAAAGGAGTACTCAATGGACGAATTTGCGGGCGAAGTCCCTGTTTCCAGCGAAGACTTTAACAGGGAAAACGATATAGCCATATTCATGGGGCCTGTTATGAGCATGTACCCGGAGATAAGCGCTAAAGAGATCAACTCCCTCGTCGAGAAAGGCACGGCGTTTACGCTTATCGACGCAAGGGGGCCTCAAGAGTTCGCCTCAGGGCATATCTCAGGGGCGATAAACATCCCGGCAGCCTCGATAGAGCGTGAGTGCGCCGGGCTCGACAGGAACGGGCTCATAATAGTCTACGGCTCTGACGGCTGGAGGACGGAGAGCGCGGTGGCCGCTGACAAGCTACATACCCTGTATTTCAAGAATGTGCTCCGCCTGTCCGGCGGTCTGGCATCATGGAGGAGCAGCGGATGTTCAGAGACACAGGCGGCATAGCATAAAGGAGGTGCGGGACCATGGTAAGGGAGATAGAGACAGACGAACTTAAGGAAATGATGGACAGCGGCGAGAGCTTTGTCCTCGTAAACGTCCTCGATGCGGAAGATTTCGAGGATGAGCACATATGCGGTTCCATCAACATACCGGCTTCACTGATAGCAAAGGAAGCCCTTGACATGCTCAACAAGGACGACACGATCGTACTCCACTGCTCCGGGCCGGCATGTTCCGCAAGCGCGGTGGCGGCGGAGAAGCTCGACGCCCTCGGCTTCAGCGACATCTGGCGGTACAAGGGCGGGATAGAAAAATGGAAACAGGCCGGATTTTGCATGGAAGGGCTTGCCTACAAGGGGAAGGTGGCCTGAGGGCCTGAGGGCCTGAGGGCCTGAGGGCCTGAGGGCCTGAGGGCCTGAGGGCCTGAGGGATTGAAAAAGCCTCCTTACCGGCAAGGGGAAAAGAGATTCCTATTCACTCCCCGACCTTCGCAAGAAGGCCCTTCCTTTTGGCCACCCTGAAGTTCCAGTAGAAGAAAGCTACCGACAGGATCACATAGACCGCGTTGAGCCCGGCGGCCCAGATAAGCTCCCTTGCCGGGAATATGCCTGTACTTAAGACCATCCTCATGCCTTCGAAAACGTGGGCCGCCGGGGTAAGGTTCGCGGCCACCCTGAGGAACCATGGCAGCACCGCCACAGGGTAGAAGACCGCCGAAATCGGCTGAAAGAGGAGCGCTACGCCCCACGCGAGCACTTCCGCCTCCTGCCCGAACCTCAATATCAGCGCGGTCGTCACTATGCCCACGGCCCAGCCCATCACTATGAGGTTTAATACCAGCGGCACGAACGAAAAGCCCAGGACGAAGATGTTGAAGCTGTAAAGGAGCCAGGCGAGAGAGACCATCACCGTAGAGGTGAGGATGAGCTTTATCACGCTCAGGAACAAAAGAGACAATATGTACTCGGTAGCGCTCAGGGGGCTTACGAAGATATTCAGGAGGTTCCTCGACCATACGTCCTCGAGGAAAGAAACCGATATCCCCTGCTGGCTCCTGAAGAGCATGTCCCACAGGATGAGGGCCCCTATGAAAAACGTCACGAAGCCGGGGAGAGCGCCCTCCTGCCTTGAAAGATAGACTGTAACGAAGCCCCAGACAAGCAGGTCCAGCACCGGCCAATAGAAGATCTCCATGAGCCTCGGCAAGCTCCTTTTATAGAGATACAGGTGGCGCATGGTGTAGCCCATTATCCTCTGGGTCCTGGGGCTCACTGTCCGGGCCTCGCTATCTTGATGAAGACCTCCTCGAGGCTTCTCCCTCCGAACCTTTTGATGATGCTCTCGGGCCGGCCAGCGGCTATTATCCTCCCCTTGTCCATGAATATGACCCTGTCGCACATCTCTTCCATCTCTTTCATGTTATGCGAGGTGTACAGGATGGAAAGCCCATGCTCCACTTTTATTTTTTTAAGGAGCGTCCTGGTCTTGTCGGCTATGTCAGGGTCCAGGCTGGCGGTAGGCTCGTCCAGGAAGAGTATACGGGGGTTATTAAGAAGGGCCTTGCACAGGCATACCCTCGTTATCTGCCCTGATGAGAGCCTTCGTGTAGGGGTATCCTTGATCTCCAGTATCTCGAAGGTGGAAAGAAGCTCCCTTATCCGGGCCTTGCGGCCTGAGATGCCGTAGAGCCTTGAGAAGACCGTCAGGTTCTCCTCTACGGTAAGCGCGTAAGGCAGCGATATATACGATGAAGAGAAGTTGACCTGCCCCAGTATCTTCTCCCTCTCGGTCCTTATGTCCAGCCCGAATATCCTGATATCGCCTCCGGTCGGTGTCGTAAGCCCGAGGAGCATCTGAAGGGTCGTGGTCTTGCCGGCTCCGTTGGGCCCTATGAGGCCGAGTATCTCGCCCTCATACATCTCAAAGGAGATGTCGTCAACGGCCTTTTTGTAGCCGTTAAAGACCTTCGTAAGCCCCTTCACCTCTACTATCGTGCCCATCGAAGCACCCATGCCCCTCCCCTCCCCATCCCACTCCCACTCCATGATATCCCGCAAATTTTCATTCTATCCTCTATTCACGCCCAAGACAAGTGATGGGGCAAGTTGATGCAAGCCCATCGTTCTGATAGACTATAGGTAGATAGCTTTGACAGAAGCCCAGGAGGGCAGATGGCTAACAGAGGCATTAAGCTTGTAAAGGTGCTCGGCATCCAGATATCCCTCGACTACACGTGGTTCATAGTATTCGTTCTCTTCGCGTGGTCGCTCTCCTACGGGTACTTCCCTTTCAGGGAACCCGGGCTAAGCAGGGGCACCTACCTCTTCATGGGGATCCTGTCCTCCGTCCTGCTCTTTGTCTGCGTGCTCATCCATGAGCTATCCCATTCCTACACCGCGAACCGCCTTGGGATGGACATAAAAGAAATAACCCTTTTCATCTTCGGCGGTGTAGCCCAGCTCACAAAAGAACCAGAGGACGCGAAGACCGAGCTTAAGATAGCGATAGCGGGACCGTTCGCGAGCCTCGTCCTCGCGGTCCTCTTCTGGGTAGGCGCAAGGCTGGTCGACGGGGACAGGTTCCCCGTGCTTGATTCCATACTCGGCTACCTCGCGCTCATAAATATCGTGCTCCTGGCCTTCAACATGATACCCGGCTTCCCGCTCGACGGCGGGCGGGTCTTCAGGGCCTTCTGGTGGCTCAAAACAGGGGACCTTGGAAAGTCCACAAGGGTAGCCAGCAACATCGGCAAGGGCTTTGCCGTATTCCTCATAGTGATGGGCTTCATCAACATATTCACGGGCAACTTCATAGGCGGGCTATGGTTCGTGCTCATCGGGATATTCGTCAAGCAGGCTGCCGAAGGCGGCTACCAGCAGGTCGTCATAAAAAGGGCGCTTGAGGGGCTTAAGGTAAAAGACATCATGTCAAAGCCGGTAATAACCGTAAAGGAAGCGGTTACGGTTTCAGAGGCGGTAGAGAATTATTTCTTCAAGTTCCATCACGCGAGCTACCCCGTAACATCAAACGGCCATATCGCCGGCCTTCTCACTCTGAATAACGTCAGGTCGATCGAAAAGGAGAGATGGGAAAATACCAGGGTAGGGGATGTGATGCAGCGCCTCAGCCCAGGTGATTTCCTGAACCCCGAAGAGAGCGCCATGCAGGCCCTCTCAAAGATGATAGGCGACGATATAGGCAGGTTCCCGGTCTTGAAGGACGGGGAGCTTGTGGGCATAATATCGAGACGGGACATAATGAAGGTGCTGGAGTTCAAGGCAGGGCTACAGAGATGACTATTTAAGTAGCGCCACCCCGCCTACCACAAGGGCTATGCCAGCGAGCTTCTGTATTGTGAAGGCCTCGCCAAGGAAGACTACCGATATGAGGAGCGCGACAAGGGGGTAGGTCGCCGCCACAGGCACCACCACAGAGGCGTCTCCGGCCTTCAAGGCCGAATAGAAGGCGAGCTGTCCCAGAAGCCCGGCCAGCAAGCCCCCGGCCGCTACGAAGAGCGCGCTCTTTACGTCGACCGTGGCGACATCCCCCAGCCTGCCCATGAAGAAGACCCCAAGAAGGGCGATCACCATTATAGGCACCGTCCGTATGAGGACACCGAGAACGGGGTCTATCGGCCCCTTGAGCCCTATCTTCTCAAAGGCAGGGGCTATGCCCCATATGACAGCCGTGAGTATCGCGAACGCGAACGATTTATCCATCTGCCTTCCTCCCTTACTCTTTTCAAACCACGCCGGATAATAACAATCTATTATCGGAAAGTTTAAGTTTAACCTTTACACGGCTCGAGATGCGACAACAAAAAAACCCCCGCCGCGCAAGCGGCAGGGGCTCATCCCAAACGATTTCAATCGTCGACCTTGAGGGTCCTCGCGTTCTTGGGCTGTACCGGCCTGTTATTCTTGTGCATTATCTTCTGTATATCGGCTATCTGCTTCTCGGACATCTGTATGGGAGCGTTAAGCACTATCCATTTCACGCTCTCCGAGCAAGGAGGCGTTGTAAGCGAGCCGGAGTAGGTAAAATAGCCCTTCTCCTTCGGCAGGAGGTCGGCTGCGTTTATGCTGACGTCAACGGACTTCTTCTCATTGGCCTTCGCCGGCAGGTTTGACCATATGGCCTTATAGGCCCCATGCTCCTTGCCTGTCTCTACCAGCACACCAACTACCGCGAGCTGCCCCAAGGCGTTCTTGTGCACCAGGTGCATCTCGTTGCCGAACGACTTGCCGTCTACCGTATGTTCGCTTGGGGTGTGGAAATGGAACTGTACGAGGTTATACTCGGAGCCGTCTACAACGATAGAGCTGCCCTCCTCATAGTTTACCTGCACGGTGTGGCCGTTATTCACGGTATTGAGCCTGGATGCCTTATAGTTGAACTTGATATCCGAAAGCTCAGCAGGTGTGGCGTTTGCGAGGTCGATGGGCGACTGGGTCTTTCCCTCGGAGCAGGCCTTGAAATCCCCTGACATGTGCCCCCAGTGCTCAGGGCCGTGTTCCCCCTCATAGCCCCAGTGAGGGGCGTGCTTCTCAGCGGCCTGTACGCCGAAGGCGGCAAAGCTCAGGCCAAACGCCACCGCTGCCGAGGCTAAAATCCTCTTACCTTGTCTCATAGCGTTCATACTCCTTTTTCGTTTTTTCTGGATGTGTAAACGCAACTATTTGGAGAAGAGCATCCTTAGCGACACGATGAGCAGCACCGCCCCGAATACCTTCTCCAGCGCAAACGATGGCAAAGAGGCCGCGAACTTACCGCCGAAGTACCCGCCCAGGAAAAACCCGGCGCAAAGAAGGGCAGCGGCCTTGATATCTACGTACCCCTGGCTCCAGTACGCCCATGCCGCGAGTATCCCGATGGGGGGTACCATCATGGCAAGGGTAGTGCCCTGTGCCTGGTGCTGTGAGAAGCCGAAAAAAAAGACAAGTGCCGGTATAACGAGTATCCCGCCGCCTATGCCTACAAGGCCGCTTAAGACCCCGGCGGCCCCTCCGAGGGCTATGAAAAGGAGCTGCTCCATTTAAGAAAAGCTTATACCACAGAACACTCAGATTTTAAAGGCGAGCCTGAGAAGCGTTTGAAGCGCGAGAAAGCCCAGGTCCTTGGCGACCTCTTTTGTGTTTACAGGCAGCTCGGAATCCAGCCTGGAGGCAAGCTCAAGGGTCGTTGGAAGAGCCACAGAGCCGAGCTTCAGCTCTTTTTGAAGGTGCTTGAGCGTTTCTACTTCCGCGCCTTTTGTCCCAATACGCCTTGCCTTGAACGACTCCCTGTGGCTCGAGTACTTTCCAAGCTCGCCCCTGTTGAGCCAGAGCCCCCCGCACCCGGGGCACCTCTCTATGAGGGCGTCCTTCGGGAGGTTCATATCGGTGAATAGAACAAGCCCCTTGGCGCATCTGGGGCAAAGTCCTCCCCCTTTATTCCGGGGGGTCTCTGAAAGAAGGTTTTCAAGGTCGACCCCTTCGAGCTTCCTTATCGCCTCGTCGGTTACTAACAGGAGCTCCCACCTGTCGAACCAGACCCCGCCGCAGCCGTTGCACTGGTCAAGGAGAAGCACCCTGCCGTAATTGGCCTCGGCGTATACCTCGTGGAGCTTGCCGCCGCACTCGGGGCATATAAGCCTTGCTTCTTCGTCTGCCATCTACTGACCCAACGCTCCGTTGTTCAGATACCCCATCGCCTCAAGCCTTCTTATCCTCTCCTCGATTGGCGGATGGGTAGAGAAGACATCTGCCACGAACCCCTCCTTATCATCAAGCCTCCTTCTCAGGGGGTCTGATATGAAAAGATGGGCCGTTGCCCTCCGTGCCTTCTTCAACGGCGACGTATGGGCAGCTATCTTTTTGAGGGCGCTGGCGAGCGCAAGGGGGTTTCTGGTAAATTCCGCTGCGCTCGCGTCGGCCTGGTACTCGCGGTTCCTTGAAACCGACATGGCGATTATCCTTGAGAAGAGCGGCGAGAGGAGGACAAAAAAACCTATCAGGAAGAGTATGAGCGGATGTATGCCGCCCCTGTCCTTCATGCTCCTTCTGGGGCGTATGCCGCCGTACCTCCAGGTCCTCACAGCCCAGTCCGAGAGTATCGACACGGTCCCGACGAGCACCGTAACGACAGTCATGGTGAGTATGTCGAAGGACTTTATATGGCCCATCTCATGGGCTACGACCGCCTGAAGCTCCTCCCTGTTCATAGCCTCAAGAAGGCCCTGGGTAGCCACCACCGCAGAGCTCTCCGGGTTCCTGCCTGTGGCGAAGGCGTTAGGGGCCGGGTCGTCGAGCACATATACCTTTGGCATGGGAAGGCCCGAGGCAAGGGCCATCTCCGTTACGACGTTACGGAATCTCTTGTGATTCGGGTCTTCGAACTTAAGCGACTCAGCCCCAAGAGAGCGGAGCACCATGGAGCTGCCGTAGAAGTATGCGGCGAAGCCGTTAAATGAAGCAAACGCGGCTGCGATGATGGTGGCTACCGGGAGCCTCCCGGTAAAGTCAAGGGAGCCGTAGGTGTACACGTCAACGGAGAGTCCTACGCCGATGACGAGAATAAAAAAACCCAGCATGAGGGAGATGGTTATTCTCCTGTTCCTCTTCTGCTGGGAGTATATGTCTGTCATCGGATTTAAGGACTTATTTCATGCCCAGGTCGACCTTTGGCGGTGTCGCCGCGGCCTCCTCGGCCTGGAAATATTCGGCCTTCTTGAAGCCGAAAAGGGAAGCGATAATAAGGGTCGGGAAGACCGACTGCCTTGTGTTGAAGGCCGCGACTATATCGTTATAGAACTGGCGGGCGAAGCTTATGCGGTTCTCGGTCGAGGCGAGCTCTTCCTGAAGCTCAAGGACGTTCTTGCTGCTCTTAAGGTCCGGGTAGTTCTCGAATACCGCGAGGAGCCCTCCAAGGGCCCTTGTAAGGGAGCTTTCGGCGGCGGACTTATCATGCACCGTCTGAGCGCCCATCGCCTTTGCCCTGGCCTCCATGACGCGCGTCAATGTATCGCGCTCGAACTCCATCGCACCCTTTACCGCGTTCACCAGGTTCGGGATGAGGTCGTATCTCCTCTTGAGCTGAACGTCTATCTGCCTCCAGGAGTTCTCGGCCTGGTTCTTGAGCGTTACAAGGCCGTTATAGGCGAGTATCGCCCATATCACGACAAGGCCGATTATAACGAGAGCTATTATCCCTGCCAAATGAAGCCTCCTTACCTGTCTGACTTACGGAAAAAGAGGTCGTGGAGCGTATATAGCTCTCTTACCTCGTACTCTTTTCTCGCGGCCGGGAGGTTCACCACCACCTCATCCCCGACGGCCTTATTTAGAAGCGCCTTGCCTATGGGCGAGCTCACGGATATCTTCCCGTTCCTCGCGTCGACCTCTTCAGGGGTCACCAGCTCAAATATTACCTCTTCGCCGGTCGACTGGTCCTCAAGGTGGATCCTCGAGCCGAAACCGACAGCGCCCTTGGGTATATCATCGAGCTTAAGCGAGGTCAGGGTGTTAATCCTGGAGGTCAGGTGCGCGGCCCTCGCCTGCAGGAAAGACTGCCTGTGCTTGGCGGCCTCATATTCGGCGTTCTCGCGCAGGTCCCCGTGAGCCGCCGCCTTCTGCAGCTCCTTTGGGACGTCGACCCTGAGTTCCTTTTCGACCTTCTGAAGCTCTTCCCTGAGCTGTTTTACAATGGGAAGCTCGTGCATTACCCTTCTCCGCTACGGCAGATTATTTAAGGCTACCTTAAGCCAATTCCAAGCCTATTACGCTCTCTATATGATATGTCTGGGGGAACATGTCGATAAGGACTGCCCTTGAGACCCTGTACCCGCATCCGGCAAGCGCGGATATATCCCTTGCGAGGGTGGGCGGGCTGCATGATATATAGAGGATCTTCGCTGGCCTCGCCCCTGAAAGGGACTTGGCGATTTGAGGCTCTCCGCCCCTCGGCGGGTCTAATACTAACACACTTTCCATTTCTTTTTCAAGGCTCTTAAGGTTCTGTTTAAGCCAGCTCGCGGAATCAGACGCGTGAAAATAGACGTTCTTTATGGAATTTTTGGCGGCGTTTTCCCTCGCCTGCCTGACCGCCACATGGCTCTGCTCTATGCCCGCGACCTCCCTCGACCTCCTGGCAAATGGCAGGGTGAGGTTCCCCACCCCAGAGAAGAGGTCGACCACCAGCTCCGCCCCTGTCGGGGCTGCAAACTCGATGGCCTTTCCGACCATATTCCTGTTCTGAAGCCTGTTGACCTGTGAAAATACGCTCGCGCGGGCCCTTATCTCTATCCCTTCGATCGAATAGCTTATACCGGTATCCCCGGCGGATGACACGAACCTTCCGTGACGCCCCTTCTCCGGGGAGGCCCATACCTCTATGCCCTTAAGGTGCCTCACCCCTTCCAGCAGCCCCGCCCAGTTGAAATGATCGTCTCCGTCAACATGGAATACCGCCACGGTCTTCATATCCCCTTCGCTCAAGCCCACCTCGAAGGAGCCGACCCGCGGCCTCTTCGGCCCTTTAAGGAATTTCCTTATATCCGAGAAGGTCTCGTTCACAATGGGGTCAAGAAGAGGGCAACCCTCCATGTCAACTACACTGTGCGACCTTGCCCCGAAAAAGCCGGCCCTGCCCCCCTCTGCCTGGAAGCGGGCCCTTGCCCTGTAATTAAACTCCATAGGGGACGCTATAGGCTCTTCGAAGATTATCCCCTCTGCCTTTCCTATCCTTCTTATCGTCTCCTCGAGTATCCTCTGCTTCCAATGGAGCTGGTCTTTATAGCCCATGTGCTGGAGGTTACACCCCCCGCACTCTCCATATAGCGGGCATAAAGGCTCAACGCGCGCCGTGGAAGGCACCTCGATACGTTCGATGACGCCTTCAGAGTACCCCTTTTTCTGAGAGACGACCTCTACCTGGGCCACGTCCCCTGGCGCGGAGTAGGGCACAAATACGACCTTGCCGCCTATCCGGCCAACGCCCTTGCCGCCAAAGGCAAGGGATGTTATTTCCACTCTTTCGCTCATAAAAAATATATAAGGGTCCGGCAAAGCGGACCCTTATATTCAACAACCTTTTTCAGGCGTGCTGCCCGACCATCCTCTTGATCTTGTCTATCGCTCCAAGGGCGTCCCCGCCGTACTGGTCAGCCCCGATCTTATCAGAGAACTCCTGCGTAACGACGGCGCCGCCGACTATGGTAAGGGCCTTTATGCCCTTCTCCTTGAGCCTCTTGATGACGATATCCATCTCAAGGACGGTTGTGGTCATGAGCGCGGATAGGCCGACTATGTCGACCTTGTTCTTCTCTGCCTCTTCCACTATCCTGTCGGAAGGCACGTTCTTCCCGAGGTCTATGACTTCAAACCCATGGTTTTCAAGGAGAGTCGCCACGATGTTCTTGCCTATGTCGTGGATATCCCCTTCCACCGTCGCGAGCAGCACCCGGCCAAGCGATGCCCCCTTCTTCCCGTGTATTTCCTTCTTGAGCCTCGCGAAGGCCTTCTTCATCGTATCGGCAGAGAGCATGACCTGCGGCAGATAGTACCTGTTGGAGGCGAAAAGCCTGCCGACCTCCTCAAGGCCGGGCACAAGGGCCTCATTGCTTATCTTCATAGGCTCCCAGCCCTCTTTCAACGCCTCTTCCACAAGACCGACTATGTTCTCCTCGTCGCCGTGTACTACCGCCTTCTTGAGCCTCTCCACCAGCCCTGCCGGGGCAGGCGTCGAAGGAGCCGCTGCCGCCTCCTTGGGAACGGCGGCCTCGGTAAGGGCCTGATGCCTCTTTATATACCTCTCGGCCCTCAGGTCCTTGTTGAGGAGCACCAATGAGGCATGGAAAGCGTCCATCATCGCCTTGTTGTTGGGGTTTATGATAGCCGCGTCAAGCCCGGCCTCGATGGCCATGGTAAGGAAGCTGGCGTTTATTACCTCCCTCGCCGGAAGGCCGAAAGAGATGTTGCTGACGCCCAGGACCGTAGTGAGACCGAGGCGCTCCTTCACCAGCCTTATCGCCTTTAGCGTCTCCTTGGCGCTTTCAGGGGCCGCGCTCACGGTCATCGCGAGGCAGTCGACTATGAGGTCCTCTTTACGCAAGCCCGCCTTCAACGCCCTCTCGAGCATCTTCTCGGCGACCTTGAGCCTGCCCTCCGCGGTCTCGGGTATGCCGTCGTCATCGAGGGTGAGGCCAAGGACGGCCGCGCCATACTCGGCGGCAAGCGGCAGGATGGACGTGAGCTTTTTCTCCTCTCCGCTGATCGAGTTTATAAGCGGCTTGCCGTCAACCGCCTTGAGCCCCGCGAGCACCGCCTCGGGGCTCGACGAATCTATCACTATTGGGAGGCTCGAGTTCCCGTTCACCGCGAATACCGCCGAGCCCATCGCAAAGACCTCGTCTATGCCCGGCACGCCGACGTTGACATCAAGGGCGTTCGCGCCGGCGGTCTCCTGCTGCCTTGCCTCGTTCCTTATCCCGGCGGTCTTGCCCTCTTTTATCTCCTGCGCGAGGACCTTCCTGCCGGTTGGATTTATCCTCTCCCCTATTATTATGGGAGAGAGGCCCGCGCCGAACAACGTAACCGAGCTTCTGGAAGAAAGCGCGGTAAACCCGGCCTTCCTCCCTGCAGCCGGCGTGATACCCCTGAACGCCTCTCCCATCATCTTTATATGCTCGGGGGTCGTGCCGCAGCAGCCGCCGAGTATCCTTACCCCGGCCTCGACGAGCCTGGGGACATAAGCCGCCATCTCCTCAGGAGAGGCCGGGAATACCGTCTCGGTGCCCTTCAAAACCGGGATACCGGCGTTTGGCTGCGCGATAAGGGGCAGAGAGCATACCTTCGAGATAGCGGCAACGGCCTTGCATATCCCCTCTATGCCCAAAGAGCAGTTTGCGCCTATGACATCTGCGCCTAAAGACTCGGCCATTACGGCAAATGCCTCCGGGGAGGTGCCGAGCACCGTCCTCATCGTCTCATCGAACGTCATGGTGGCCACAACCGGCAGCCCTGTCGACTTCGCGCCCATTATAGCGGCCTTCATCTCCCTTATGTCCATCATCGTCTCGATGATGACAAGGTCGGCGCCACCCTCTTTAAGCGCCTGGGCCTGCTCCTTGAATACGGAAAAGGCCTCGTCGAAAGGCATCTCGCCCACAGGCTCGACGAACCGGCCCGTTGGCCCAAGGCCGCCGGCCACGAACCTGCTGCTACCCGCCTCGTCCCTCGCGCACCTCGCCGCGGCGATGTTTATCTCGGCGAGCCTTCCCTCGAGGCCGTACTCCATAAGCTTCGGCCTGTTGCCCCCGAAGGTATTCGTGGTGACGATATCAGAGCCCGCCCCTATGTAAGCGGAGTGCACCTTCCTTACAAGGGCCGGGTCCTTGAGGCATAGCTCGTCAGGGCATCCGCCGGGCTTTAGCCCCAGCCTCTGGAGCATGGTCCCTGTGGCGCCGTCAAAGACGAGCTGCTTTGAAGCAAGGGCTTTCCGAAAATCGCGCATTCTCTTCTCCCGAATGAAAATCAATAAATAATTGTAACCGTTTATCCCGCTGCCCGCAAGTAAGTTTATGGCTTTCTTGCGGTTTTGGAAAAGCAGAGTATGATTGAAAATGCTCCATCCGGCGAAGAAAATACTGCTGCTCGCCGCGCTCGCCTTTCTTTTCGCCTCTTGCGCCAGGGAGCGCTTCCTTGAGGCCCCAGAGGAGGATAAAAAAGAAGAGCGCCCGCTCTGGTGGGTGCTCCAGCATAAGGAGACGGCGTCAAAGGAGCTTAGCTACGAGGACAGGTGGTACAGGTACGAGGCTGAATTCGACTACATACAGCCCGGCATGGACATATACATGAACCCGCTTATGAGCCTGTGCCCGATCGAGAAGGCCACATACAAGGTAACGGACAAGGAGACCGGAGAGGTCGTCAGGGCCCAGACTTTATTCCAGATACCCTGCGATACCTGCCACAAAAGATAATATTGTTGACAGGCAGCGGAAATGGTACAATCCTTTCCAGAGCACATGGACGGGGCGGAAGACCTAACCCCCTGCCGCGGAAAGGAAAAACTTAATATTCAAAGCAAGGACAGCAAGGAAAAAAGTCATCCGGCTCCTGATCTTGTTCCGAAGAAATACTCTCAGCTCATCCATCGAAAAAACCGCATCCCCCACCTCATAAAGCCTAAAGCCGTCCAAACAGTTGCTAAAAAACTCAATTTCAAAAATATTAATTGCAGGAAAATGGATCAAAGGCGGGTGGACCGTATGCGCATCCTTCAGCATTATTTCAACAGCCTGCACCTGTTCTGCAGGCTCCGCTCCCTGGGCCTGAGCAAGTCCCGGGCCCTGCGCCTTTGCCGCGTATGGGAGAAGGTAATACACCCCTATATCTACCGCAGGGCTATCCGCAGAAGGGCCTTCTGAGCCTTACCCTATCCTTATCTCCCTGGCCTCCAGCTCGTTTATCCTGTCCCTCAGCTCCGCCGCCTTCTCAAAGTCCATCTTCCTGGCCGCCCTCTCCATCTCTTTTCTCAATGACCTTATAAGCTCCGGTATCTCGTGCGGCGGCACGTACTCTTTTGCCTTCTCAGCGGCCACAGGCACCGTGTAATAGTCGCCCTCGTAGATGGAGCCCAAGACGTCCTTTATCCTGCTCTTTATCGTCTCAGGGGTTATGTTGTTGGCCCTGTTGTACTCGGCCTGTATCGTCCTCCTTCTCGCGGTCTCATCGATGGCCGCCTTCATGGAACGGGTAACGGCGTCACCGTAAAGGATGACCCTCCCGTTGACGTTCCGCGCGGCCCTGCCGCATGTCTGTATGAGAGAGCGCTCCGAGCGGAGAAAGCCCTCCTTGTCCGCGTCCAGGATGGCCACGAGCGATACCTCCGGTATGTCGAGCCCCTCCCTCAGGAGGTTTATGCCGATGAGCACGTCGAACTTGCCCATCCTCAGGTCCCTGATAATCTCCACCCTCTCCAGCGTCTCTATGTCCGAGTGCAGGTACTTGACCTTGAGCCCCAGCTCGGCGTAGTACTGCGCCAGGTCCTCGGCCATCCTCTTCGTAAGCGTCGTCACAAGCACCCGCTCGCCCTGTTTGACCCTCTTCCTTATTTCTCCGAGGAGGTCGTCTACCTGGCTCGCCGCAGGCCTGACATCTATTTCAGGGTCCATGAGCCCGGTCGGCCTTATTACCTGCTCCACCACGTTGCCCAGGGCCATCCGGTGCTCGTACTCGCCGGGAGTAGCCGATACGTAGACGGCCTGTTTTATCCTCCTGGAGAACTCATCGAACTTTAGCGGCCTGTTGTCCAGAGCCGACGGCAATCTGAAGCCGTACTCGACGAGCGTCTTTTTCCTGGAGAAGTCCCCGTGGTACATGCCGTTGAGCTGTGGGACCGTGATATGGCTTTCGTCCACGAAGAGGAGATAGTCCTCCGGGAAGTAGTCTATCAGCGTATATGGCGGCTCGCCCGGGAGCCTGCCGGAGATGTGCCTTGAGTAGTTCTCTATCCCCGAGCAGTAGCCCATCTCCTGGAGCATCTCGATATCGAAAAGCGTCCTCTGTTCGAGCCTCTGCGCCTCAAGGAGCTTTCTCTGCGCGTTAAGCTCCCCGAGCCTTTCCCTCAGCTCGTCCCTTATAGACTCTATGGCCCGGCTGAGGTTCTCCCTTGTGGTGACGTAATGGCTCGCCGGGTGGATGAGCGCCTTTTCCACCTTCCTCAAGGGCTTGCCCCGCAACGGGTCTATCTCGGAGATGTTCTCGATGGTATCGCCGAAGAACTCGAACCTCAACGCGGTCTCAGCCTCGTAGACAGGGAAGACATCGACGACGTCGCCGCGGACCCTGAAGGCCCCCCTGTGGAAGTCCACGTCGTTTCTGTCGTACTGCATCTCCACCAGCTTTTTGATGAGCACCGCCCTGTCCGTCTCCATGCCCCTTTCAGCGTATACGTGCATAGACCCGTAATCGTCCGGCGAGCCTATGCCGTAGATGCAGGAGACAGAGGCCACTATGATGACGTCTTTTCTCGTAAGGAGGGAGTGTGTAGTCGAGTGCCTGAGCTTGTCTATCTCGTCGTTTATCGACGCGTCCTTCTCGATGAAGGTATCTGTCGTCGGGACGTAGGCCTCCGGCTGGTAATAGTCGTAATATGATACGAAGTACTCGACGGCGTTTTCCGGGAAGAGGTCCCTGAACTCCGCGAAGAGCTGGGCCGCCAGGGTCTTATTGGGCGCGATGACGAGGGCCGGCCTGCCAAGCTCCTCGATGACCTTTGCCGCCGTAAAGGTCTTGCCGGACCCTGTCACCCCCAGAAGTATCTGGTGCTTTTCTCCCCCCTCGGTTCCTTTGACAAGGGCCTCTATGGCCCGGGGCTGGTCCCCCTTTGGCGTGTAATCCGTCCTCATCCGGAAAGGCGTATCCTTCTTTCTCATTCAAGTCCCTGTTATTGCTTCGGTTTTAGAGTAGAGTTTTACTGTTAAAGATACCATGAAAAGGGGGTAGTGTAAACAGACCGGAACGTCCGGCGCGAGATCGCTTGCCCAAAAAATATTTTAAATTCCGGCCACCTTGTGCTATTTTTATTGTTTCGGTCGAAAAACGCGAACCGGAACAAGGAGCCATATTTAAATGGACTACAAAGAGACCCTCAACCTTCCGAAGACAGACTTCCAGATGCGGGCCGAGCTCCCCAGAAAGGAGCCCGAGACGCTAAAGGCATGGGAGGAGACCGGCCTCTACGGGAAAATAATGGAGGCTGGCAAGGGCAGGCCCAAATACACCCTTCACGACGGGCCGCCATACGCCAACGGCAACATCCACATCGGCCACGCCCTCAACAAGATACTCAAGGACATCGTGGTAAAAAGCCGTTTCATGAACGGCTTCTCTACCGACTATGTGCCGGGCTGGGACTGCCACGGCCTCCCTATAGAGCTGCAGGTGGAAAAGGAGCTCGGCAAGGAGAAGTCCCAGCTCTCGAAGGTTGAGATAAGAAAGCGGTGCAGGGCCTATGCCGCGAAGTTCGTCGATATTCAGCGCGAGGACTTCAAGCGCCTCGGCGTATTCGGAGAGTGGGGCAACCCGTACCTTACGATGGACTTCGCCTACCAGGCCTCGATACTCCGCGAGCTCGGCAGGTTCGTCTCAGAGGGGCTCGTCTACAAGGGCAAAAAACCCGTCCACTGGTGCTCGTCCTGCAGGACCGCGCTGGCAGAGGCAGAGGTAGAGTACTACGACAAGACCTCCCCTTCGATATACGTAAGGTTCTCACTCGACAAGGGGGAGCTTGAAAAGAGGCTCGGCCTCTCGATCCCGGACGAGAAGGCATATATCGTCATCTGGACCACCACCCCATGGACCCTGCCGGCGAACCTGGCGGTAGCGCTCCACCCTGAGCTCGATTACTCGCTCGTATCAGCCAGCGGGGCGGCATATATAGTCGCGAAGGGGCTCCTTGAGGAGGTATCAAAAAAACTCGGATGGGAGGCCCCGAAAGAACTGAAGGAATTCCGCGAGGAGGCCTTGAAGGGGCTCAAGGCCCGCCATCCCTTTATCGACAGGGACTCGCCCCTGCTGCCCGGCGAGCACGTAACCCTTGACGCGGGCACCGGGGTAGTACACATCGCGCCAGGCCACGGCCAAGAAGACTACGAGCTGGGGCTAAAGTTCGGCCTCGAGATATATAACCCGGTAGATAACGCCGGCAAGTTCATGCAGGTAGTGCCGGAGTTCGCAGGCCAGCAGGTCTTCAAGGCCAACGACGCCATAGTAGAGCTCCTCAGGCAAAACGGCTCGCTGCTTCTGAAAGAAGATATAAAACATTCATACCCCCACTGCTGGCGCTGTAAATCACCTATCATCTTCAGGGCCACAGAGCAGTGGTTCGCCTCGATGGAGGCCGGGGGCTTGAGGGCCAAGGCGCTCGACGCCATCTCGAACAAGGTGCGCTGGATCCCCTCCTGGGGCAGGGACCGCATCTATAACATGGTCTTGAACAGGCCGGACTGGTGCCTCTCCAGGCAGAGGGCATGGGGCGTGCCGATACCCGCGCTAAAATGCAAGGGATGCGGAGAATCGCTCCTGGATGCCGGCCTTATAGAGTGGCTCGCCAGGGAGGTCGAGAAAAAGGGCGCTGACGTCTGGTTTGAAAAGGACGCAACAGAGCTTGCGTTGGCAGGCACCGCCTGCCCGAAGTGCGGGTCAAAGGAGTTCGAGAAGGAAGAAGACATCCTCGACGTCTGGTTCGACTCCGGCGTAAGCTTCTCGGCGGTGCTCGAATCGCGCGGCAACCTTAAATTCCCGGCTGACCTATATCTCGAAGGCAGTGACCAGCACAGGGGCTGGTTCCACTCGTCGCTCCTCGCCTCAGAGGGCACACGCTCCACCCCGCCATACAACGCCGTCCTCACACACGGGTTCGTGGTCGACGGCTCAGGCAGGAAAATGAGCAAGTCCATCGGCAACGTCGTCGCCCCGCAGGAGGTCATCGGCAGGTACGGAGCCGAGGTCTTGAGGCTCTGGGTGGCTGGCGAGGACTATAGAGAAGACATACGCATTTCCGAAGAGATCTTGAAGAGGCTCTCCGAGGCTTACAGGAGGATAAGGAACACCTTCCGCTTCATACTCGGCAACCTCTACGACTTCGACCCGGCCAGAGACGGGGTAAGATACGAAGAGCTGGAAGAGCTCGACAGGCTTACCCTCCATAAGCTCGCGAAGCTTACCGCGCGCTTAAGAGAGGCTTACGAGGAATTCGAGTTCCACGCCGTCTATCACTCGGTCCACAACTTCTGCACGGTCGACCTCTCGGCCTTCTACCTCGACGTAGTAAAGGACAGGCTCTATACCTACAGGGCCGACTCAAGGGGGCGCCGCGCGGCCCAGACCACCATCTGGCTTGTGCTCGACCACCTTCTGCGCCTCACCGCCCCGGTGCTCGTCTTCACGACCGACGAGGCATGGGGGTTCATGCCTGGGGAAAAAGCGGAGAGCGTGCACCTCTCATCAATGCCTGAACCGGAAAAGGAATGGCTCGACCCGGCGCTCGAAGAGAAATGGGAAAGATTGATGGCGTACAAGGGCGAGATAGCGAAGGCCATCGAAGGTGCGAGGCAGGGCAAGATCGTCGGCCACCCCCTTGACGCTCAGGTAGTGCTCTATCCGCCCGCCAAGGACCTTGAGCTTATGATGAGCGAGGAGAAGGCCCTCGAGGAGGTGCTTATCATCTCAAGGCTCATCGTATCCCAGGAGCCGTTGGTCGAAACCTCTGCGGGAGAGGCTTCGTTCAATTTCAAGTCCCAGGAAATACCGGGCCTTGACATCGTCGTCGGCAAGGCCGAGGGCGGCAAATGCGAGAGGTGCTGGCACTACAGCACCTACGTCGGGAAGGACCATGAACACCCGGCTATCTGCGACAGATGCGTGGAGGCACTGGCATAAGCGTCCATTGGAAGATATTCGCGGCTACCGTCCTGACGGTAGCCGCCCTCGACCAGGCTACGAAGCTCATCATAACGCAGAGCCTCCCGGTCTACAGCGGCGTAGAGGTCGTCCCGGGCTTCTTCAGCATCGTCCATTACCTTAACAAGGGGGCCGCCTTCGGGATACTTAACGACGGCGGGGCCGCCAAAAAGCTCTTCCTCATAGGCGTCTCGCTCGTCTCGCTCGCCATTGTTACGTTCCTCATAAGGCAGTCCACTAGCAGGCTTCACTCCTTCGCCTTCTCGCTTATAGCCGGTGGCGCTGTCGGGAACCTCATCGACAGGGTCCGCTTCGGCTCTGTCGTGGACTTCCTCGACTTCTACCTCTACACGCGCCACTGGCCCGCATTCAATGTCGCGGACTCGGCCATAACCGCCGGGGTCGCCATCGCGCTCTTCTCTTATCTTTTCGGTAACGAAAAATCCGGGGAAGAAAACATTTAAAGGCAGAATACGGTTGGCACGCGAACGCATCGCGCTTCTGTGGCGGGGTAAAGGTTGTTCGCCGCAGATCCGGCCTTATTTCGAGCTGCTAAATCTTATCGAGGCCCAACCTCCTTGCCTCTGCCTCCACAAAGCCCTTTACCGCGGCGGTGTCTTCATCGGAGAGCGACATGAACATCAGCCCGTAGCCGCCAAATAACGTCTTGTTGGCAACCTCGGTGGTAGACCACTTAACCGTTGCCTTTGCCTCCAGCACCCGCGCCGTACCCGGCAAAGAGAACCTGAGCCTTACTACCGCCCCCGTCAGAAGCTCCGATTTTGTGTTGAGGAATGCCCCTGTATCGCTCAGGTTCAGCAGAAACCCGGTCCTGGTGATATCTCCGAGGATGAAGTCCGCCGCGATAGATACAGGCACCCTTATCCTGGGCTGCCCCTGGGCGACCTTCTCCGGGAAGAGGAGCCTGTTGACCCTGAAGACTATCTGCTCTGGCGTAAGCCCTTTTGTCATGAGGCCGCTCGCCCCCAGCGCCTTGAGCTTATCCATGACCTCACCCGGCTCATAGACGCCGGTGATGATGAGAACCGGGAACCTGCCCTGGAGACCGTTCTCGGATATCCAGTTGAGGACCCCGAAACCGTCGATATCGGGCATCTGGAGGTCGAGCATCAGGAGGTCTATGCCGCCGGAGTCTATCGATATCTCCCTTATAAGCTCCCTTCCGTCCTTCGCGAACTTGACCTTGTGCCCTGCCTCCACAAGGATGTCGCTCAGCTTGGTCCTGAAAAAAATGGAATCGTCCGCGACAAGGATGCGCTTGGAGTCCTTTGTTATCATTCCCTGCTTCCTTTCTTATTTGAACGCGTGGAAAGATTCGCCGGGGACGGTTTTTTTGAAGCTTAGACGGTCAGGAGAAACGAGGCTGGTGAACGGGTCGTATTGGTTCGCGATTTCCCCGGGCATGCCGGGCAGCAGCCCGGACACTTGGATTATACAGGAAACGGGCTGCCGCGGTCAATCGCCTTCGGCCTTGGGCATCTCCCATGTAGCGTAAGTGCATGAGGGGTATTTGGAACAGCTGAAAAAGGTCCTGCCCCTCTTTGTCCTTCTCTCGACGATCATGCCACCGTCCTGGTTCGGGCATGGGATGCCCGTGGAAAGCGGCTTCGTGGTCTTGCAGTTGGGGTAGTCCGGACAGGCGAGGAACCTGCCGAAACGGCCGCTCTTGACTATCATGTTCTTGCCGCAGGTCGGGCACGGGGTGTCGGTCGTCTCTGTGGTCCTCTCAAGCGGCACCACCTTGCCGTCCTCGCCTGTCGTGAAGTCCTTGGTGTTCTTGCAGCCCGGATAGGCGGAACAGGCAAGGAACTTGCCCTTTCTGCCCCATTTTATGACCATGGCGCTCCCGCACTTCTCGCAGGTGATGTCTGTGGGCACCTCTTCGGCCTTGACGTTCTTCATCTCCTTTTTCGCCTTCTCAAGGCTCTCCTTGAAGGGGCCGTAGAACTCCTTCATCGCCTCGCGCCACTCCATCTGCCCGTCCTCTATCATGTCGAGCTCCTCTTCCATGTGGGCGGTGAACTCTACGTCGAGTATGCCGGGGAAGCTCTGGACAAGGAGGTCCGTGACCATGAAGCCCAGCTCCGTGGGCTTCAATTGCTTGTTCTCCTTCACGACGTACTCCCTGTCCTGTATGGTCGAGAGTATGGCCGCGTAGGTCGAGGGGCGGCCTATGCCCTTCTCCTCCAGCTCCTTTACGAGCGAAGCCTCGGTATACCTGGGCGGGGGCTGGGTGAAGTGCTGAGCCGGGTCGAGGCCCAGGAGCTTCAACGCCTCCCCTGCCTTGAAGGCCGGAAGCCTCTCCTCCTTTTCCTCCTCAACGTCCTGCCCTTCGATGTATACCGCCATGAAACCCTGGAACTTGACGGTAGAGCCTGAGGCCGAGAAGGTATAGTCCTTCGCCTCTATAAGGGCCCTCGTCTGGTCCATGATGGCAGGCGTCATCTGGCAGGCTATGAACCTGTTCCAGATGAGCTGATAGAGCCTGAACTGGTCCCGGGAAAGGTCTTTTTTCACCGCCTCCGGCGGGTACTGGAAGTAGGTCGGCCTTATGGCCTCGTGCGCGTCCTGGGTCTTTTTCTTGGTCTTATAGATATTGGGACCCTTGGGCAGGTAGTCCGCCCCGAACTTCTGCTCGATATGGACCCTTGCCGCCGCTATGGCCTCGTTGGATATCCTTGTGGAATCGGTCCTCATGTAGGAGATGAGGCCTACAGGGCCTTCGTTCCCTATCTCGACCCCTTCGTAAAGCTGCTGCGCGAGCATCATCGTCTTCTTGGCTGTGTATCCGAGTTTCCGCGCCGCCTCCTGCTGGAGCTTACTTGTGGTGAACGGGGCTGCCGGGTTCCTCTTCGTCTCCTTTGATTCGACCTCGGCCAGCTTGAAGGGCGCTCCTTCAAGCCCCGAGAGAACGGTCCTGGAATCGAGTTCGTTATTGAGATCGATCTTCTTCCCGCCCTTTTTGGCAAGCTTCGCCGTGAAGGCGTCGCCTGCGAGCGTTTCAAGCCTCGCGGTTATCGACCAGTACTCCCTCGGGACAAAGGCCTGTATCTCCCTCTCCCTTTCGCAGATGATGCGGACCGCGACAGACTGCACCCTGCCGGCTGAAAGCCCCCTTCTCACCTTGTCCCAGAGTATGGGGCTCACCTGGTATCCGACGAGCCTGTCGAGGACGCGCCTTGCCTGCTGGGCCTCGTACTTGTGCTGGTCCAGGGTGGTAGGGCTTGAGATGGCCTCCTTGACGGCCTTTTCGGTTATCTCGTTAAAGAGGACGCGGAACGTCTTCTCCTTCTTCTTGTCTATCTCCTCGGCTATATGCCATGCGATAGCCTCGCCCTCCCTGTCAGGGTCGGGCGCCAGAAAGATCTTTTCAGCGATCTTGCCCGCCTTCTTCAGCTCGCGTATCGTATTGGCCTTGCCTTTTATAAGCTCGTAATGGGGCTCAAAGCCGCTGTCTATCTCTATCCCGAGCTTGCTCTTGGGAAGGTCCTTTATATGCCCTACCGAGGCAAGCACCATGAAGTCCTTGCCGAGGAACTTGTTTATTGTCTTTGCCTTCGCGGGTGACTCGACTATTACAAGCGATTTTGCCATCTTACCCTGTGTATATGCGGTTTTTTATTTTTGAACCACCGGACAATCGAAACTATTCCCCGGAGTTCGGCCCTTGTCAAGCAAGCGTGCTGTAATTGGATTTGCAGTGCCGGACATCATGACGGCATCGGGACGATAAGCGCCTGTAAAACGCCAGCAATTATAACATAATCCGCTCCCGATGGCCGTCTAAAATCGAAAGCTGGTTTTTTAACAGGTTGCTGAAAAACTCAAAACACTTCCAGCCGTTAGACCCGTCGCATGAAGCATTTCCCCGGCTTCTGCTCTACAAAGCCCTTCAGCTCCATTTCAAGGAGAAGGGTCGAGGTCCTCGCTACAGTAAGGCCTGTCCTGTCGATGAGGCTGTCTATCTGAGCCGGCCCTTCTTCGAGGGCATCGAGTATCATCATCTCCTCGGCTCCGGCCTTAAGCTCTGAGGCTTGCCTGCCCTGCGTAAGCGGGCTTATTGAAAGGGCCGCAGCCACGTCGGATGCGCTCTCGACCAGCATCGCCCCATCCTTGATGAGCTTGTTCGTGCCGGTGCTCCTGTATGAGGTCACCTGCCCAGGCACGGCGAAGACCTCCCTGCCCTGTTCGAGGGCGAGCCTCGCGGTCATGAGAGAGCCGCTCCTTAAAGGCGCCTCCACCACCACGACCCCCATGGAGAGCCCGCTTATTATCCTGTTCCTCCTCGGGAAGTTATGCGGAAGCGGCGGAGTCGACATGAGGTACTCGGTTATGAGCAACCCCTTTTCCGCTATCTCATCGTAAAGCTTTCTGGACTCTCCGGGGTATACGATGTCAACTCCGGTGCCAAGGACCGCGACGGTAGCGCCGCCGGCTGAGAGCGCCCCTTTGTGGGCCGCGGTATCGCATCCCCGGGCCATGCCGCTTACAACTGTAGCGCCCATATAGCCGAGCTCAGTCCCGAGGGTCTCGGCCATCTTAAGGCCATAATGGGTCGGATGTCTCGTCCCCACCACACCAACCGCCGGGAAGCCGTCCCTGTACTGCGCGCCCTTCATGTACAGCAAACATGGCGGGTCGTAGATCCTTTTAAGGGCCGATGGGTACTCCGAGTCTTCAAAGGTCACTATCCTCGCGCCGTCCTTGTGCGCGAGCTCACGCTCCTTTTCGACCCTGTCCCATGCATCGAACGCCCTTACAGACCTGGCAAAAGGGACGGAGAAGCCTTCAAGGGCTTTTTCGTCGGATGAGAATATCTCCTCCGGGCCATTGAACCTCTCAAGCAGGGTAACGACGCTTAAGCGTTCCATGCCCCTCAGCATGCTGAGGGCAAGCCAGTATTCAAGCCTATCCTTACCCAACGATCTCCCCTCAGGCGTTTTTTCTGCTCGGCTTGTTTTCGGGATGCTTGCCAGTTGGGCGGCTTTCAAGCCGCCCAACTGTTGTGAGCCTACTCGGTACGGAGCGTCGATACGCCGTCGCCCCAGACTATCGCTCTGGTGCTCTTGACCAGGACCGCGGTAGACGCGCCATCAGATGTCTCTATTACGACGAGAGAGCCCAGCTCAAGGGGCGGCAACTGGATCTCTTTGCCGTTCATCGGGTCCGGCACTTTAGGGACGGCCCTGTAGACGCGCATCATATTGCCGGGCTTGAGCCCGTCCCTGGAGCCTTTGTCGATATAGACTACGTCGCCGGACGACAGGTTCTCCTTGCCCTCAAGGGCAGTGACGATCACGCCGGCGACATCGGTATCCGCTTCGGTTATGGCGACTTCAAGGACAGGCGCGCTGTAAGGCCTGAGCTTCGCGCCGACCGGGACCTCATGATAGACTCTGTCGACCGTGCCCTCGACCACATCTGCGACCTTTGTGACAATAACGCTGCCGAGTACATCTATCTCGTAGCCAAGGCCCTTTCCGGTCTCCGGGTGCTTGATCCGCCTGCCGGCGGCGAATATGGTATAGCGGTCCCCGGCATTGACGGAAGCCTTATCCTTAAACGTCAGGAAGACATCCTCGCCATCGCCGAAGTAGTTGTTTTTCTCTTTGGTGGCGGCTATGGCGCCGCTGCCCTTCAGGTCTTCAACCGAGATAAAGCCGCTCCTCGCGATCGCATGGTCTTTAAGCTTCGGCCCCGCCGGGGCTTCCGGCGCTTTCACCTCTTCAGCTTCTGGTTCGAGGAGCTCGACCTTCTCGGGGGGCTCCTCGAGGGTTACCTTATCAAGGCCTTCCGCTTTCGCGTCAGCCGGCTCCATTACCTCTATCCCGTCTGGCGTGATCCTTACGATATTGCCGGGGTAGATAAGGTGCGGGTTCTTGATGTAAGGGTTGTTCTTCCAGACCCCTGGCCACTTAAACGGGTCTTTAAGATACTTTTCAGAGATATCCCAAAGGGTATCCCTTGGGACTATCTTGTGGTAGACCGGCTCTCCCTCAATGGCTGCCTCAGGTGTGGCTGCCTCAGGCGCCTCACCCGCGGTCGCGTGCGCGGCCATGAAGACCGACGCTAAAAGAGCGGCTATAAATAACCTTTTCGTGGCCATCTTTGCACCTACCTTTCGCCTTTCAGGGCCTTTCTGGCCATTGCGGCGGCGTTCGAGGAAGGGTACTTCGAAAGGAGCCTTTCGAAGTACGCATTAGCCTGCTCTGACCTACCCATCTCCTTTAGCGACAATCCCGCCTTCAGAAGCGCGTCAGGGGTCTTGTTCTCCTCGGGGTACTTATCGGAGACTTCAGCGAACTTCTCAAGGGCTTTTTCAAAATCCTTCTCGGTGTAGTACGCCTCCCCTATCCAGTAAAGGGCGTTGTCGGAGAGGCTGTGCCTCGGGTATGCCTTTATAAACGAGGTAAAGACCTGCCGTGCCTCTTCATACCTGCCCGCCATGAAAAGGTCCTGCCCCCTGTTGTACATCGGCTCGGCATCCTTCATGGACTCTCTCGTGGTATGGCCTTTCTGGTCCGGGCCCGGGTTATACCTTAAAGGCTCCTCGGCGAGAGGCACGACCTTGAGCCCCTCTGGCGGCGCCGCGGGCACCGAGGCGGCGCTCAATTTTTCGATCTCGGCCCTGGAGGCGTCAACCTTCTCCTGGAGGAGGGTCAATCTGTTGCCAAGGTCGTCTATCCTGCCGTTGGAGGCGTCGACGGACGCCTTAAGCTCATTGACCTTGATGGAGAGCTGATCGATGGCCAACTGCTGCTCCTTAAGCCCGGCGCAGCCGGATAGGGCCAGCGCCGTGAGGACGAAAAGTACCGGTTTTAGCTTCATTTTGGGAAACTTAATCTCCTTCTCCTCGATTTGTCAAGCAAAATTAAAGAAACCGGCCCGGGGCTTTTCGCCTTCATAGACGAATTTACCCCCTGGATAAAGGCGCGTCAGTGACCCGAATCACGCTCCCCGGTATCGAGCATCTCCTGGATCTTCCTCCCGAGAGCGGCCTTCCCCTCGCCGGTAGTCGCAGAAAAGAGGACGGGGCTGCCGAGGTCGACCGTCTTTTTTATCCCGGACAGCCTCGATGAGAGCTGGTTTCTGGATAGCTTGTCGACCTTGGTGAATACCACGGTGCAAGGGATGCCGTGCCCATTAAGCCACTCAAGGACGTTACCCTCCTCTTCCCCCACATCCCTCCTCGGGTCGAGGATAAAGAGCGCGCCCTTTATGCTGCCGCGCTTCCTGAAGTACTCCTCGGTCATCCGCTTCCAGGACTTTCTTTCCTCCAGCGAGACCTTGGCGTAGCCGAATCCCGGCAGATCTACCAGGAAAAAATCCCCGTTTACGCGGTAGAAGTTTATGGTCCGCGTCTTTCCGGGCTGAGAACTGGTCTTGGCAAGCCCTTTCCTGTTAACGAAGGAATTGATGAGGGAGGATTTCCCGACGTTGCTCCTGCCAATGAGCACAACCTCTGGCGCCCCGGCGGCAGGGCACTGCTCAAGCTTCACCGCGCTTGCTATGTACTCAGCTTTTGCCACCCTTATCATGTTACCGTAATTATCTCCTCGTAGGTAGTAACGCCCTGGAGCATCTTCCTTATGGCCGATTCCCTCAGGGTCGACATCCCGTCTTCCCTCGCGGCCTTGAGGATTGCCGAGGTATCGACCGTCTTTGAGAGGACGGCCTTTACCTTTTCAGTAAAGTCCATTATCTCGAATATCCCGTTCCGCCCCCTGTAGCCGGTGCCCCTGCATTCAGCGCAGCCCTCGCCGTAGAAGACCTTGTACTCGCGTTCCTTTAGCCTCAGGTTCTGCATCTCCTCGACAGAAAGCGTCCGTTCCTTCCGGCAGTGAACGCAGATCTTTCTTACGAGCCTCTGCGCCAGTATCCCGGCGACAGTCGAATTTATAAGGAAGGGCGGCACGCCGAGGTCAGTAAGCCTTGTAACTGTCGATGGGGCGTCGTTGGTATGCAGGGTCGAAAATACAAGGTGGCCGGTAAGGGCGGCCTGCACGGCGTTATCGGCCGTCTCCCTGTCCCTTATCTCGCCGACCATTATTATATCCGGGTCCTGTCTCAATATGGTCCGGAGGCTCCCGGCGAAGTCGACCCCTATCGAGGGCTGGACCCCGACCTGGTTGAACTCCTCTACTATCATCTCTATCGGGTCCTCGATGGTGACTATGTTCACCTCAGGCGAGGAGAGCGACTTGAGGGCAGAATAAAGGGTAGTGGTCTTCCCGCTCCCGGTGGGGCCCGTGACGAGCACTATGCCACTCGTCCTCTTGAGGAATGAACTGAAGGTCTCAAGCTCCCTCGGGGTAAATCCGAGGGCCGCTATATCCTGGAAAAGCAGCTCCGGGTCGAATATCCTTATGACTATCTTTTCTCCGAAGGCCGTGGGCAGGGTCGAGACCCTGAGCTCTATCTCCCTGTCCCTGAAGGCGGTCTTTATCCTGCCGTCCTGCGGCTTTCTCTTCTCGGCGATGTCCATCCTGGAGAGCATCTTTATCCTGGAGACTATCGACGGGTGCACTGCCTTGGGTATGGTGTGTATGTAGTGGAGCACCCCGTCTATGCGGAGCCTCACCAAAGACCTGTCCCTCTTGGGCTCTATGTGTATGTCGCTCGCCCGCTGGTCGTAGGCGTAGTGGAGGAGGTACTCGACCGCGTTCACTATGTGCTGGTCGGTTGCCTCGAGCTCTACCGCGCCCTTGAGCCTTACGTACTGCTCGAGGTTCCCCAGGTCTCCAACGCCGGAAGATTCCTTTTCCGCGGCCCCGACCGAGTACCTGAAGCCGTAGAACTCCCTCACGATCTTAAGGATGTCGGTCTTCGAGCTCAAGACAAGCTCAAGCCTCATCTTAAGCGTCGACTTGAGGTTCTCTACGGCCTCGAGGTTAAAGGGGTCGGCCACGGCGAGCGTTACCACGCCGCCCTTCTCCTCTATAGGCACCACGAGATAGCGCTGGGCGAACGGCCTGGGTATATGGGACGTTACGATATCGAGGTTGAGCTTTAGAGGGTCTATCTTCCTGTAAGGGAGGCCGACCTCGGAGGCGATGGCCTCTGTTATGGCGTCCTCGGTAAGGTACTTCTCGGAGCCGGGTATATGGAACTCTAAAGAGGCTATGACCTCTGCCTGGGATACAGGCTCATTGATGGTCTGAAGGCGCCTGGAAGAGTAGAACGAGTCCTGCGTCTTGCGTAGCCGCGCCCTCTGGGCCTCGCCCCTGATGGCGATCTCCTTCTCATCGGCTTCGCTCAGGAGCTTCTTCTTCCTGAGGACCCCGGCCACGAACTCAAGCGTAAGTGTCTTTTTCTCTGTCATTCCCGGGCCTTTGTCACTCCTGGCTCTTCTTCATCCTTTTCGGCAGGAGGGCGGCTTTCTTTACCCCTGCCTGCCTCGATGAACTCTGCCAGGAGCCTGTTCGTCCTCTCCTGCTCTTCTACGATCTTCCGCAGGAGCCCCTTTACCCCGAATACCGAGAAGGGCATTGCTACCCAGAGCACAAGTATCGCGCCGAGCGAAAAAAGTATGAAGATGACAAAGGCTATGATAACAGATAGGGCTGAGTCGGCAATTGGAATGTACATGTCCCCTCTTTATTTCTGCGCGGAGATGATCTCAAGGGCCCTGTCCCAGGCGACCGTTGCCTGCTCGGCCTTCTTCATGTCCTTTACGCTTATGACCCCTGAGGCCAGTTCGTTTTCTCCGAGTATGACGACGTAGTCGGCCCCGAGCCTGTCGGCCCTCTTCATCCTCCCCTTCAGCCCCCCGGCGGAGAACTCCTCTATGACCCTTATCCCGGCCCTTCTCCACGCAGCCACAAGCTCTACGCCCTTTCGCTCGGCCTCATCGCCCATCGCTATAAAGACGGTGACCGGCTCTTTCGGCGCTCTTCCCTGCATTATGAGGGCGAGCCGTTCGATGCCGAGCGCGAAGCCGAAGCAGGGTGTTGCCGGCCCGCCAAGCTCTGATACGAGGTTATCGTACCTTCCGCCCGCGGCAACCGTGTTCTGCGAGCCGAGACCGGTGTCGGCGGTTACCTCGAAGGTGGTCCTTGTATAATAATCGAGACCGCGGACCATCCTCGGGTTCACAACGGGGGTTATGCCTGTTAGCCCAAGGAAGTATTCTACCCTGTCAAAATGCTCTTTGCACGGGGCGCAAAGCGATTCGACTATGGACGGGGCGTCCTTTGTTGCCTCTATGCAGCCAGGGACCTTGCAGTCAAGCGCGCGGAGCGGGTTTGTGTCTATCCTCCGGAGGCAATTCTCGCAGAGGCTCCCCGCCTTCCCCTTTAGATAATTATATAGCTTTTCCTTATATGCGGGCCTGCACTCGGCGCAACCGAGGGAGTTTATCTGGAGGGTGGCGCCCATAACGCCAAGCCGCTCGAAAAGCTTCATGAGCATGACAAGGGATTCGGCGTCCGCCCTCGGGCTCGCCTCGCCGAAGACCTCGGCCCCGATCTGATAGAACTGGCGGTAGCGCCCCTTCTGCGGACGCTCGTAACGGAACATGGGACCGGTATAGTACAGCCTTGTCACGGCCGATGTATAGAGCTTGTGCTCGATGTAGGCGCGCACCGCCGGGGCCGTGCCCTCGGGCCTCAGGGTAATAGAGTCCCCGTGCCTGTCCGCGAATGTATACATCTCCTTCTCGACGATATCGGTCGTCTCTCCTATGGAACGGAGGAATAGCTCGGTCTTTTCGACTATCGGAAGCCTTATCTCCGAGAAGCCGTAGGCGCGGAAGAGATAATAGGCCGTCTCCTCTATATGCCTCCAGAGCTCGGTATCGCCGGGGAGTATGTCGTTAAAGCCCTTTACGGCCGTTATGCTCATCTTACCGCCCTTTTAATCCTGTTTATGGAAGGCCCCGGCCTTGAGGTCGGCGATGAGGGAAGCGTGCTGCTCCCTCATTATCTCCCTCACCGCCTGGTCCATCTTGTCTGACCTTAATATATCGGCGTAGCTCGTCTTCCTTGAGGCGAGTATTACACCGCCCTTGAAAAGGAGCGTCGTGATGACAGGGTTATTCCTCCCCCCGTCCTCGGTCTGGACGTGGTAGGCTTCACCCCTGTAATTGATATTCTGGTTAAAACCGGTATTCATCCGCCGTTATCTGAGCCTGTCAAAAATTTTTAACATATCCTCTTTATTTATGCAAGGTTATGAAACCGCCCCCACTTGACACCCCGCCCTTGTTAAGTTATCTTCTTTAAAGGCCCGCCCCTGGGTCTAACACCTCCCGGAGGATCGAGGATGCAGAAAGAAAAGACAAGGGAGTCGATAGATGTCCTTTTGCATGAGAGAAGGCTTTTCCCACCTCCACCTGACATCATGCAACGGGCGCATATCAAGGGGGCCGAGGAGTACGAAAGGCTCTACAAGGAGTCTATAGAAGACCCGGACGGCTTCTGGGACCGCATGGGTGGTATTCTCGACTGGACGAAGAAGTGGGAGAAGGTCTCCGTTTGGGACTTCAGAAAGCCTTCCATAAAATGGTACCTTGACGGCAAGCTCAACGCCTCTTATAACTGCATAGACCGCCACCTGGGCACATGGAGGAGGAACAAGGCCGCGATCATCTGGGAGGGCGACGACGGCTCCTATCGGACGTTCACCTACCAGCAGCTCTCCTTTGAAGTCAACCGCTTCGCCAACGTCCTCAATGCAAAGGGCGTTGTAAAGGGCGACAGGGTCACCATCTACCTTCCCATGATACCGGAGCTCGCGATATCGGTCCTCGCCTGCGCGCGGATCGGCGCCATCCACAGCGTCGTATTCGGCGGCTTCAGCCCGTCTTCACTGAGGGACAGGATACAGGACTCATCTTCAAAGCTCGTCATCACCTCCGACCAGGGCTTAAGGGGAGGCAAACCCGTCCCGATGAAAGAGAACGCGGACGCGGCGGCAGCCGAGTGCCCTGCTGTCGAGAAGGTCATAGTGGTAAAAAGGACAGGCGGCCCGGTATCGATGAAAGAGGGCAGGGACAGCTGGTGGCATGACGAGATGAAGGCGCCCGGGATAACCGGTTTCTGCGAGCCTCAGGAGATGGACTCAGAGGACCCTCTCTTTATCCTCTACACGAGCGGCTCTACAGGAAAGCCAAAGGGCGTCCTTCATACAACTGGCGGGTATCTCGTCTACTCCGCCCTTACCTTCAAATGGATATTCGATTACAGGGAAGAGGATATCCACTTCTGCACCGCTGACATAGGCTGGGTCACCGGCCATAGCTACATACTCTACGGCCCGCTCGCCTGCGGGGCGACCACCCTCATGTTCGAGGGCATCCCGACATATCCCGACCCGGGCAGGTTCTGGCAGATAGTCGAGAAGCACCGGGTCAATATATTCTATACCGCGCCTACGGCGATAAGGGCCCTTATGAGGAGCGGCCCCGAGTGGGCCGAAAGGTACGACCTTACGAGCCTCCGCGTACTGGGCTCTGTCGGCGAGCCGATAAACCCTGAGGCCTGGATCTGGTACCATACCCACATAGGCAAGGGGTGCCTCCCCATAGTCGACACATGGTGGCAGACCGAGACCGGGGGCATACTCATCTCGCCTCTTCCCGGGGCGACCACTTTAAAGCCGGGCTCGGCGACAAGGCCGTTCTTCGGGATAGCGCCAAAGATATTGAAAGACGACGGCAGCCCTGCCCAGGTGAACGAAGGCGGCTATCTCGTCATCGAGAAGCCCTGGCCCGGCATGCTGCGGGGCACCTACGGCGACCCTGAGAACAGGCGGATAAAAGAGGTCTACTTCAGCCGTTTCCCCGGATATTACATGACCGGCGACGGCGCGAGGATGGACGAGGACGGGGACTACTGGCTCATGGGGAGGATCGACGACGTCCTGAACGTCTCCGGCCACAGGCTCGGCACGGCCGAGATAGAGAGCGCCCTCGTATCGAACGACTCGGTCGCCGAAGCGGCCGTGGTTGGCTTTCCCCATGACGTAAAGGGCGAAGGAATATACGCCTTCGTGGTATTGAAGGAAGGGGTAGAGGTATCTTCAGAGCTTACGAGGCAGATGGAAGAGCACGTAAAGACCGAGATAAGCCCGATAGCCAAGCCTGACAAGATACACTTCGCCGCGGGACTGCCGAAGACGAGGAGCGGCAAGATAATGAGGAGGATACTCCGCAAGATCGCCCAGGGCGCCACAGAGGACCTGGGGGACACATCGACCCTTGCCGACCCATCGATAGTCGACACCCTCGTCAAAGACAAGCTCTGAAACAAGAACGGGGCCAAGCCCCCGTCAAAGGCGGAAAAGCAGTGTACGTACGCAAGAGTTTACCGGTCCGGCAGAGAAACACCTGCCTCAAATTGATATCCCTTCTCTTTCTGGCCTTTCTAACAAGCCCTGCCAACGCAGAAGACCTCTATGACAAAGCCCTGACCGAATACAGGTCGGGAAGGTTTGATAGAGCTATAGAGGCGCTTGAGTCAAATAAGCAGAAAAGATCCGGCGACTTTAACCTCCTGGGCTGGGCCTACCTGAGGTCCGGGCGCCCTGACGAGGCTGTAAAGAGCTTCATGGGCTCTCTTGAAAAGGACCCCGGCGCGCTCAATTCATACTGCGGGCTCGGCTACTCCTATTTCCGGAAGGGCCTCTTGCCTCAGGCGCTTGAGAACTTCAACAGGTCAAAGCCGGAGGCGAGCAGGGACGCGGATTGCCTCCTCGGCAAGGGGCTCGTCCTTGAAGGCATGGGAGAGGCCCAAAAAGCGCGCGAGGCCTTTGCCGCGGTCCTCTCGATAGATAAGGAGAACCCGAGGGCCAGGCAAAGGCTTGAGGCGGCTGGAGAGGTCGTCGCGGAAGAAGGGGCGAGAGAACGGATCGAGTTCTTCGCGAGGGGGAATTATTTCTGGATCGGTAAACAGGGCGAGACACCAAGCCCCGTCTACCTTAAAGGCGTCAACCTCGGCTTCGGCACCCCAGGCAAGTTCCCGACTGAGTTCCCTGAAGAAGAGAGGTTCTATCTCGAATGGTTCGACTCTATCGGCAGGATGAATGCCAATGTGATAAGGGTCTATACCCTCCTCCCCCCTCAGTTCTACTCGGCCCTGAAAAAATTCAATAAGGGAAGGCCCTTTGACCAAAAACTTTTTCTCATACAGGGCATCTGGGCTGAATTGCCTCCTGACCACGACTTCCGCGCGGCACACTATCTTGAAGAGGTAAAAAAAGAGATAGAGAACGCCGTCGGCATAATCCACGGCAGGGCAAAGATAGAGAAGAGATTTGGCCACGCGCACGGCATATACAGGAACGACGTATCGGATTACGTCATGGGCTTCATATTCGGGCGCGAATGGGAGCCGCCAGACGTGGTCGCCTACAACAGGATCGGTAAGGATACGGCCTTTACCGGCAAGCGCCTCGCAATCGAGAACGCTACCCCCATGGAGGCCTGGCTTACATGGATGCTCGACCACCTTGTGGGCTATGAACTTGAAGAGTTCAAGGTGTCGCGCCCTGTGGCCTTCATGAACTGGCCGCCGCTCGACCCGCTCTACCACCCATCCGAAGCTACACTTGAAGAAGAGGTGGCGCTCAGGAGAAAGGCCGGAGAGTACCTGCCTGACCGGGACTTTAGCAAGGCCTTTGACGAGGACGCCGCGAGCCTTGACGAGACGAAGATACAGGTTCTGGATAAGGCGTTCAGGGGCGGCATTTTCTCATCCTACCATGTCTACCCTTATTATCCGGACTTCCTGCGAAACGATAAAAAGTACTCGGAGGCCTCTCCAGCCGGGGTCTCGCCCTATTATTTCAATTACCTCAAAGAGCTGAAATCGAGATACAGGAATATGCCGCTCCTCATATCAGAATATGGCGTGCCGACAAGCAGGGGGGTAGCACGCTTCCATCCCGCCGGGTTAGACCACGGTGGCCATAACGAGGAAGAGCAGGCGAGGATACTAAAAGAGCTGACGCTCAGCATAAAAGAGGCCGGCTCTGCCGGAGGGATAGTCTTCTCCTGGATTGACGAATGGTTCAAATCAAACTGGATGACCCGGGCATCGGAAGAAAACGACCAGCTCTGGTACAACGCCCAGGACCCGGAGGAGGCATACGGGGTCGTGGCCGCCGCCCCAACACATGGCGGCAAGCTCCAGGGCGAAGCCGGTTCCTGGAAAGGCTCTGCACTTGTCTATTCAAAAGACTCGAGTCCCCTTACGCCGATGAATGACGGGGCAAACCCCGGCAGGACGATAAAACGGCTCTTTGCCGACTCCGATGCCGGCTATCTGTATCTCAGGATGGACGTGGGCGGGGAGATAGACTGGTCAAGGGCAGCGTACATCATAGCGATCGACCTTTACAGCGACGATGAAGGCGACCACCTGCTGCCGTTTTCCACCGGCTACAGAAGCCCAGTCGGGTTTGAGTACGCGATACTCCTCCATGGGGACAGGAGCAGGGTCGTTGTAGACGATAAACTGGCAAGAATAGTATTCGACGCCTCGCTCAAAAAACTGCCAGGCCTCACAGGCTACAAAGAGAACCCCGTGTTCGGGAGCGTCTACAATGAAAACGGCCTCTTTTCAGATATCATCGTCACGCACAGGAGGAGGTTCGGAAGGGACGGCGAGATATACCCCGAGACCTTCTATAACGCGAGCGCCCTAAGGCAGGGCAGCATCAAGGAAGACAGCCTCGCCGACTTCTACTACAGCAAGGAACACGGCACGATCGAGATCAGGCTGCCGTGGGGGCTGCTGGGAGTAGCCGACCCATCGGCCCTGAGATTCATATACTCCTCTGACAGGAGGGTCACTACGAAAGGGATCAGGCTCATGGCCGTCTCCTACAAGCCCCGGAGCCTGGATGACTCAAATGCCGCGAACTTAAGCGGCGGAGCGTTTATAACCGATGCCATCCCGCAAAATGGCCTCATAAGCTACACCTGGAAGGGATGGAGCCAGCCGGAGTATGGAACGCACCTGAAGAAGGCCTACCATGCCCTCCAAAAGGAGTTCGCCGGCTTAATGCCCCCTGAGGCCGATATCAACCTTCCGCCAGGCTTTGAGTTCAGGCCCGTCATAACGAACCACTATAGCTCCGTGGAAGAGTTCAAGAAGACCTACGACAGGGGGCTTGAAGGGGCGCAGGGGAAGACAGGCCCCTACGCCCTCGCCCTCGCAAGCCTCGTAAAGGGGTTTGCGGGCAACGAAACCTTTTACATCCTTGACGCGGGCTACCTCTTTGCCATCTCGGCCGCAACCGCCGGAACATCCAGGGAAAAAGAGCTTGCCGGACTTGGGGCTGGCTATACGGATGCCATCATCTCAGGGGTCCATAAGAAATCCGCCAAAGACGCGCGGCTTGAGCCAGTTAAAATAGAGCGGGTGAAGGCGCCGAGGGATTTTACCAGCATAATCCTCGGCAGGTCCGCCATAATGCTTAAAAAGGGCGCGCTCGTAAAGACACAGGTCGAGCGAGTCTCAAGGGACTGGCTCTCGGCGTACAACATAAAGACGCCGCCATGGGAGATAGACACTGAAGAGATAGTACCCTGGCACGAAGGGGCGAGGATAAAGGAGATAGTAAAGTACGCCGGGGCAAGGATTGAGCCTGTATGGGGAACCGTGGTTAAAAAAATAGATGGCGTTTGGTACGCGCCGGACGCAGGTGGAAAGTTCAGGTTCAGCGTCTCAGGGGATAAGGTGCTCAACTACCCGTCAAACCTGGTCGCTGACGAGGGCACAGCCGTAATAAACGACACCCACGGCATAAGCGCCATCGCGTGGGACTCTCTCGGCGCGGACCTCGCGGTCGGGTGCGGAGACTATTACGGCAAGGCGGAGGCCGCATACTACCTTGCCTCCAACGGGGTGAACGTCTATATGCCTACCGACAGGTTCGCCAATATGCTCATAGGCGCCAGGACGAAAGCGGCTATAATAGGCTCCGCGCCGGTCAAAAAAAGAGGTGAAGGCGCGGTCATCGGGGACCAGCCCGTTACGATAGACGCTAAAGAGCCTATCGTGGTCACTGCCTCCTCCGGCAGATACCCGCTTCAGTACTACGACACGCCGGAGCGTTACTTCAAGGCCCTTGCGGAATATTCCGGAAAGCCGATGAACGTTCTCCCGGTAGAAGTAAAAGAGTATGGCGGGGCCGGCGTGGCCATCGCTGAGGCGAGGCGGGTTGGCGCGAAGGTCGTGGGGATAAGGGCTGCCGTAAAGGCTGAGCATGACGCGGTTGCTTCGTGGCTCAAGGAAGACCCTTCTCGCAGGGCGATATTGTTCCACACGGCGGCTTATGAAGAAGGCTACAGGCTCTTCTTCGAGTTCCCAGGGCAGACCTCATTCGGGGATATCTCCCCTGAATTTCATTGAACCTCCCCTAAGCCAAACTGCTGAGTTCTTCAAACCTCCCCCATCAAAGGGGGATGAGTCAAATACAAGCGCGGCAGCGAGCATCAGGTTTTTGAGATAAAACTGAGAAGAGATCACAAGCAAAAATTTGCATGCCCATGGTCCGCGCCGCTGAGGGTCAGGGCACAAAAAAAGGCCCCGGAAATCCGGGGCCTTTCAAGTTCGGAAGAGGGCTTATGCCTTTTACTCCTGAACCCTTCTGGCGCTCTTTTTAGACGCCTTGGCGCGACGCTTTGCCGCCTCCTGGCGCTTTCTCTTCTTCTTTACGCTCGGCTTTTCATAGAACCTTCTCTTCTTTATCTCCTTGAAGGTCCCGTCCTGGGCGAGTTTACGCTTGAGGATCTTTAGCGCCTTCTCAAGCTGGTCGTCATATACCTTTACCTCTGACAAAAGTTAACACCCCCTCTATGACAAAATTACTTCAGAATATGCCCTTACCCCCGCAATTAAGCTGACAGGGCTGGCCTGAATTCATGGCAAGATATAAAATTATACCAAAACATCAACATAAGTCAAATATTTTAAACGGAATCAGATCAGGAGAGTTCTTGGATTATAAGCTTTTTTTCGGAATAAAGCGTTTTGTCCGACCTCCCATGCAAGTTCGTTGCGGTGGGGTGGAGGCTGCAGAATTCATATTCAAAAAAATCATATTTTCTGGTAGACTGCTCTATAAAATCCGATATACGGCGCTACCTTCTATGGTAAAACTTTACCGGACAGCCCTTATAGCCATCCTCACCCTGCCAATCCTTTCCGGCTGCGTCTCCAGGCGCGCCTGTGAAGAGAACATCTCCTATCTTGTCGACAAGCTCAATCGTGAAAAGGCCTCAGGCAACGAGGAGATCGGCCTCCTTGAGGTCAAGGTGAAGGAGCGCGGGAGGGCCATCGGAGATATCACCGGCAGGTACATAAAGCTCATGGACCAGCACGATATCTCCGAGGCAAAGCTCGGGAGGCTCACCAGCGACCTTCAGGCGCTCCAAAGGGATATGACCGAGCTTAAGCTCGTCATCTTCTCCAACTTCAAGGGCTCCCAGGCCAACGAGATGATGCTCAAGCTGAATGAGATGCAGCGCAGAGTCCAGGAGATCCTCAGAAAAAGCGGCGAGCCCCTGCCTTCAGCCCCGGCTGCCACCCCTGCCGTCATTCAGGAACAGGCCCCTGAAACCGATCCAGCCGACAAGCTCTGACGCCTCATGCCTGATCTTTACACTCTTGAATAAAAAAAAGGCCGGCGGGGATGCCGCCGGCCTTTGAAAGAGCTGCTTTTTATCTTTACTTCTCGTGACACGTCCTGCACAGGGCGCTTCCGGTGTTACCTCCGACCCTTCTCAAAAACATGCCGTCAGAGCAGGCCTCCCCTTCGTCATTGCACCAGTCGGTCTTAAGACCATCGGCCCATGTCGATTCGGTCTCATCCCAGCTCAGGTTATTGAAGTGCGGGTCATGGCATGACGTGCACTCGACCTTGCCATCGCGCAGGATGTCGCTTATAGAAGCGCCGCTGGTTATGAATCCATTGACCGACCAGCGGTTCTGGAGAAGGTTACCGCCATAGGCCGTTGCCGCGTCAGCGTTCAGGTCGGCCGAAATGTTTATCGTACCGATGACCGTGTTCACAGGCCTTAAGCTTGCAACCGTTGTGGTATATGGTACGGAAACCGGGTGGTCGTTCGAAAGATTGGTGCCTACAATGAACCTGAGGACGTTCTGTGCCTTGTCTGCACCACTGCTGTGGCAGTCATCGCAGCTCACCCCTCCCACATAGAAGTGGTCGAGGAGGACATTGGGTGTTATGAAAGGCGACGGCATCCCGAACGCCCAGCTCCGGTTGCTGTCGCTGCCGCTTCCACCAAAGGTTATACCGTCTTTACCCGGAAGGTTCACCAGGTTGTCGAAGGTGGTTGTACCGTCATGGCAGCTCAAGCACGCCAGAGATGCCCCGCTGACGGTAGATACGGTGTTGCCGCCCATGGTCGTGCCATAAGCGGTATAAGTAGTTGGCACGATGCGCTTGTTCCATAATGGCCCGATGCCATTGTCGCCGGTATTCGCGAAATGCGGCGTATGGCAGAAGACGCATATCTCGGTCGTCGACCCTGTTGTTATGACCTTTCCGGTTGCGCCCATGTTGTGCCTTGAGCCGCCTATGCCGCTCGCCGCTATGCCCTCGGGGTAGCTTGATATGTCCGCGGCTCCTGCCGTTATTGCGGTGAATGAGATAGCGAAGAATGTGAGGAGGATTCGGATGGCGTGCATACTACCTCCGGACTAAACTTTTTTTGAAATAAAATATGCCGCGCACAACCTGCTTGGGTTGATACGTGGCATCATCGCCCGTTACGCCGGAGGCCCGCCATGAACCAAGGGCGAATAAAACTTGAGCCAATTATAACAACTGTTACTTATTTGTCAAGAAAATATACTAAACGTCCTTTTGATTTTTTTATAAAACAGGTTGTTACTTAAAAAGTAGGATTTTTTCTGGTTGAGAGGAGCCCCCTTTATTTTTCCGAGAACGTCTTGAGTTTCCTGCACCTTTTCGGGTGGCGGAGTTTTCTTAGCGCCTTGGCCTCTATCTGGCGTATCCTTTCGCGCGTGACGTTAAAGAAAGCGCCGACCTCCTCAAGGGTATGGTCCTTCATCTCGCCGATGCCGAACCTCATCCTCAATACCTTCTCCTCCCTGGGAGAAAGGGTAGAGAGCACTTCGTTCATGTGGCCGGTGAGGTCGCTGCTTATCGCCTCGTCGTGCGGGACGGCTGCCTCCTTGTCCTCGATGAAGTCCCCGAGCAGGCTGTCGCCGTCTTCCCCGACAGGGGTATCGAGCGAAACAGGCTCCTTCGCTATCTTTGTTATCTTGCGCACCTTCTCGACGGTAAGCCTCAATGCCTCAGCAAGCTCTTCCGGGGTAGGTTCCCTCCCTTTTTCCTGGACCATGTAATGGGAGGTGCGCACGAGCTTATTGAGGGTCTCTATCATATGGACAGGTATCCTTATTGTGCGCGCCTGGTCCGCTATCGACCGGGATATCGCCTGCCTTATCCACCACGTCGCGTATGTGGAGAACTTGTACCCCCTCCTGTACTCGAACTTCTCGACGGCCCTCATGAGGCCGATATTGCCTTCCTGTATGAGGTCCAGGAACTGCAGCCCCCTGTTGTTGTACCTCCTCGCGATGCTCACCACGAGCCTCAGGTTCGCCTTTATGAGCCTCTCCTTCGCGTAATCTATCCTCGACTCGCAATCGTCAAGCCTCGCCACAAGGGCGGATAGCTCGCCGCCGTTAAGCCCGGTCCTCGCTTCAAGCGCGGCTATCTCCCCGTTTATCCCTTCGCCCCCGTCTGCGGGCAGGGCCTCGACATACGCCCTCCTGTCCTCGAGCCCCTTGAGCTCCTCCGCGTACGACCTCAGGTCCTCGATGACCTTCTCGTAGATATTGGCCTTCTGCTCGATATCAAGCACGAGAGCGACAAGCTTGCCCCAGGCCTTATCATTTTCCTTATCCCTGGGGAGACCGGGAAAGGCCTTGAGCGCCCGGTCTATCTTTAACAGTACCTTCCGGCGGTCTTCCTCATCCTCGGATATAAAGCCCTCGTCGTCATCGTACTCGAGGACCTCGTCATTCAGCTTCCTCTCGGCAAGCCTGTTTTTAAGCCCTTCGAGCTCGTCTATTATTATCCTTGTCTTTAATAGCTCCCTTGTTATCTCGGCCCTTCCCGCCTCGATCGCCTTGGCGAGATCCACCTCCTCTTCCTTCGAAAGGAGATAGACCGAGCCCATCTCCTTGAGGTAGGTCCTTACCGGGTCCGTCGAGGCTACGGCCGGATGCTCCACTTCCCGGGCCTCGTCTTCGACAGACGACAGGTCATCGAGACCAGGCTCCCGCTCTGGGGCGTCTTCCTCGAGATCAAGCTCGTCGAGCTCGCGCTCCTCGAAGGTATCCTCGGCTACTTCCTTATTCGCCATCTTCTCAGTGTCTTTTGCCCTGGGACCCAATCTCAAGCCTCTTTTTTATCTCCAAAGCCACTTCCGACCTTCCCATCTGTTCCAGAAGTTTTATGCTCTCACGCGTGAACTCCTGGGTGGAGGGTTTGATATTCCCCCTGTTCAAGACCCTTTTTATGCTGTCCTGGAGCATCCTTTCAGGCTCCTCCACAAAGCCGTCATCCTCTCTCAACAGCATCTCGGCCATGCGCCCCTTAAGGCCCGGGTCTTCAACGCCGTCAAGGAGGCCTGTGCCTGAGATGCCCTTCCCCTCGCGGCAGAGACAAGAGATGATCCTTCCGGCCTCCTTAAGCTCCGGGTCGATGAAAGACTCGATGGCGGCCTGGGCCTCAGGGCTATAGAGGGCTGGATGCTTGACAAGCACCCTCAGCACGATGACCTCCGGCCGTGAGTTCCCTGTTGTGGCCACACCCCTGACCTTAAGCCCCTTCCCCTCTTTGGGCGACTTCAACGCCTCATAGACGGATTCGACCCCTATGCCAAGGGTCGACGCTACGATAGATGCGTAATGGCCGCGCTCAGCTATGTCCGTTATCCTCGAAAGATAGGCGAGCGATTCCCCGAAGTACTTCTTTTTCCCTTCAGGTGCGGTAAGGTTGAGCTTCCCCCTTAGATTCCCAAGGTAGAACTCCATAAGAGTCGGCGCCTCTTTTATCGCCTCCCTCAAGGCCTCGGGGCCTGAAAGCTTCAGGAACTCGTCCGGGTCCTTGCCCTTGTCGAGCAGTACGGCCCTGCAGGAAACGTCCTCGTTCAAAAACAGGTTCAAGCCCCTTATAGCCGCGCTCCTGCCGGCCTCGTCAGCGTCGAAGAGGGCATAAATGGTGGTGGCATAGCCCTTAAGGATCCTTATGTGCTCTGGTGTCAATGCCGTGCCCATCGTAGCTACACTGTTCGTAAACCCGTGCTTATGGAGGGCGACAAGGTCAAAGTACCCTTCGACCACCGTGACGGAGCCCTCTTTGGCTATAGGCTCCTTTGCCTGGGAGAGGCCATAGAGCGTCTCCCCTTTTTTGAATACCGGGGATTCGGGGGAGTTCAAGTACTTTGGCTGTACCTTGTCATCGAGGGTCCTGCCACCGAAACCTATGACCCTGCCCCTCATGTCCGTTATCGGGAATACGACCCTGTTCCTGAACCTGTCGTAAAAGCCTGGGGAATTATCCCTCTTTATTATAAGCCCCGCGCGCTCCGCGGTATCGGTGCTTACGCCATTCTTCCTGAGGTAGTTCACGAGCCCGTCCCACCTGTTGGGGGCGAAGCCCACCTTGAACTCCCTGGCGATCACCCCTGTCATGCCCCTGCCCTTCAAATACTCCCTCGCCGTTTCGCCGTGCGGCGTCCTGAGCTCCGCCATAAAATACTCGGAGGCCGCCTTGAGCGCGGCGTAAAGCCCCTCCCTGTCGTCGGAGGCCTCTTTTCTGAACTCGTTTATGGTTATCCCGTACCTGCGGGCGATAGAGCGGACAGCCTCCGGGAAGGTGAGCCCCTCTTTTTTCATGATAAAGGTGATGACATTGCCTGTGGCGTTGCAGCCGAAGCAATAAAATATCTTCTTCTGCTCGCTTACCGTAAAAGAAGGGCTCTTCTCGGAATGGAACGGGCACAGGCCCACGTGGTTATGCCCCCTTTTCGTAAGGGGCATATAGTCGGATATCACCTGGACGATGCTGGCGCGTTCCCTGACCTCTTCTATCTTGTCCTTCGGTATGGTCATCTATATTCCGCCTACTTGAGGTCTATGACAGTGACGCCCGCGCCCCTCGGGGGCTCTCCGTGGTGGAACCTCTTTACGAGCGGGTTCTTTTTGAGATATTCCTCGACGGCCTTCGCGAGCGCGCCTGTGCCGATGCCGTGTATCACTTCAACGCTCCCTATGCCGCTTACGTGAGCGTTATCGATAAACCTTGTCACCAGCGGCAGGGCCTCATCCACCCGCATACCTATGATCTTGAGCGCTGTCGCTAACTCCATATCGGCAATAACGCCGATTCCTTGAGACGGAGCGCCTTTGTCGGCCCCCCTTTTTACGAGCCTTTCCCAGGGTGCCCAGACCTTCAGGGCTCCGACCATCACCTCCGCCCTTTTGCCCTCGGCGTCGACAGCGGCAACGACCCCCCTGGAGCTGGAACCGGCCAGGGCTACCTTGTCCCCGGCCTTCGGGGAATAGGCCTCCGCCTTCTGAGAGAAGCTGGCCTTGAGCTTCGACACGGCCTTGTCTACCCTGGCCGATGCCTTTTTTCCTCCCGCCGCCTTCCCTTCTTCCCTGAACCTCTCAAGCGCTTCCCTTATCTCGTCATTCGCCTTCCGGACCATCGACTCGACGTTCTTTTTGGCCCGCTCGACGAGCGCTTCCCTGTCGCCTCTGAGCCTTGAGAGGGCCTCGTTCCGCCTGGCCTCAAGCACCGCGAGCCTCTCCCTCGCCCCCCTCACCTCTTCCTTCTCCCGCTCAAGGGTCCTGATCGATTCGATGAAGGCCCCTTCCTTTTCTTTAATATAGCCGCGCGCCCTCGTTATGACGCCTTCGGGGATGCCGAGGCTCTGGGCTATGGAAAGCCCCAGGGAAGGCCCAGGCACACCGTAGCATAGCCGGTAAAGGGGCCGCCATGTCTTTTCATCGAACTCGACCGATGCGTTAAGATAGCGCGGGTCCGCCTGCGCGTAAGCCTTAAGGAGGTTAAGGTGCGTGGTCACGACCGTCCTCGCGCCCCGCTCAAGCAAAGTCTCGATGGCCGCGAGGGCGAACGCGCCGCCCTCTGAAGGGTCTGTGCCGGCGCCGGCCTCGTCTATGAGGACGAGCGTGCCGGATGAAGCGGTCTCAAGAAACTCCCTCATCCTCTTCACATGGGCGGAGAAGGTCGAAAGCGAGGCTATTATATCCTGCCTGTCGCCTATATCGGAAAGGATATCCTCAAAGGCGACGATCTCGCTCCCCTCTTGAGCCGGCACAGGAATAGCCGAAAGGCCCATCAGGGTAAGAAGGCCAAGGGTCTTTAGCGCGACCGTCTTTCCTCCCGTATTCGCGCCGGATATGACGAGAACGGATGTCTCCTCCGGCATCCTGAAATCGATGGGTATCGCGGGTGTTGCCCCCTGCTTCTCCTTGAAGACCAATAAAGGGTGCCTTGCGGACTTGAGCCTGACCTCCCCCTTTTCTCTTACGACCGGTACTATCGCCCCTATCTCTTTACCGAAGAGCGCCTTTGCCTGGATGAGGTCAAGGCAGGATATCTCATCCAGGTCACTCAGGATAAGATCCCTTTGGCTGGCGACATGCCTTGTCGCCTCCTTCAGGATCTCTATCTCTTCGGCCTTCTCCTCCTTTTTGAGGATAGCCACCTTGTTGTTCAGTTCGACCAACTGCATGGGCTCTATGAAATAGGTCGAGCCGCTCCCGGACCTTCCGTGCACGACCCCCTGGAAGGTGGTGTGCATGCCAGCCTTGATGGCGAGCACGTACCTGTCCTCCCTTATCGAGATGATATCCTCCTGGAGGTAATCCCTCGTATCCTTGTCGATAGTTATCGATTCGAGTATCCTTCTGGCGCGCTCCTTGCTGGCCCTTACCTCGCGCCTTATCCTGTAAAGCTCCGGCGAGGCCGTGTCCTTTATCTCGCCCTTGTCGTCGAGTATGCGCTCAAGCTCCGAGTACAGGGCTTCCTGGTCGGAAACGCGGCCTATGCGCTCCGACGTCCTCGGGTAAGAGCGGCTGAACGATTGGGTCCCAAGCGATTTGATGATGGAGGCTGAAGCGAGGTTCGATCTTAAGATGAGGAGCTCCGGCGCGAGGAGATACGAACCCTCGACGTCGGTCTTTGAAAGGAGGCCCCTTATGTCGCTTACGCCGCCTAACGGCAGGGTCCCTGATACCTGTATAAGGAGGGCGACCTCAGAGTAATCGGCGTACGCGCCCTCTATCGAACGGATATCGGCGCGGGGCTTGAGCCCAAGCGCCATTTCCCTTCCCACGGGGGTCATGGAAAAGGAGGCGAGCTCAGCCAGAACAGCAGGGTATTCGAGGGTCAGTAGGGTTGTTTCGTCCACGGCAATGCTACAAGGGTCTGAACTGCACCTGACAACGTGCGAAGAGGCCTCTATCGGGAGGGCGCTTTTTTAAGCCCTCCCGGATTATCCGCACATTGTCATCTGAAAGCCGTTAAAAGCCCGGCGGAAACCTCAGGTCCTGGCTATCCTCCTGAACCCGGAGGCCGCAACGACCTCCACGCCGTCGAGGATATTATCGAGGAGCAGGTTCATCCCGATGTTGTCGCTCGAGATGTGGCCCGCTATGACCACGTTAATGTGGTGCTTCGCGGCCTCTTTCCTGTGCTCCTCGCTTATGTGCATGCCGACCACCGTGCCCACGCCGGATACGGCCAGCTTCTCAAAGACCCTTTTCGACCCGCCTGTCCCCCCGGTCATGTCGACGAAGACCTTGCCGGCCCTCCTCTTGTCAGAGCCTGTGACCACCTTTGGCGCCATGAAGAGCTCTTCCATCGAGGAGATGTACTCGGGTATGTCCTTCAATATCTTTACAACGTCGGAGACGCAGTGGGGCTTTGATTCGTCAAAAAACCTCTGCAGATAATCCGTCACGGCGTTGTCCGCCGGCGTATGGAGGCACATGAGGGGTATATCCAGGAGGCGCGCCGCGTCGACCGCCCTGGTATGGTTAGTAGGCATGAGCCGCCTTTCCACTTCCTTTATGCGCTCTTCCATTATGTCTTCGGCTACGTTTATGGGCACCCCGTACTTAAGGAGTATGCCCGACTGCATGTCCATGACCTCGTAGAGCTTTGCCATGGCGCTGCCTTCGGGGTGGTGGGCTATTATAAGGTCGATGGGCCTTCCGCTTTCGCGGAGCCTGTCGGCAAGGACCACTTCCCCTACCTCGATATCTATGCCGACGAGGGCCCTCCTGACCTCTTTTTCAGGGTCTCCGTAAAGCATACGAGAGTCAGCGTACGGGTTCCTGAGCCGTTCGGAGTCGAACCACTTGCGCTCCTTATCCTTCAGGTCGTCGTAGTCCTTCTTGGCGTCCTCAAGAACGCTGCCGACCTCTCCAGCCCCCCTCGGGTCGAGCGCCATCCCCCTCTTAATCGCCTTCTCATATATCTCTTTTATCTTCATGAAAAAACACCCTGCTGGAATTTGACCGGTATTATAACCCGATTATATCGTAAGTTCTATCTTTTTGCGTCCAATGATAAAGACCCCCTTCCGATGATCGGAAGAGGGTCTTTATTTTGTTCGCAGGCTGCATGGGGTCAACAACCTCCATGCATCAGCAATCGCTCTCGATTATTTTTTCAATCCGCGGCGGCTTATGTATCAGGCCCCCAGTACTTCTTTGACTATCTCATTCACGAGCTTGCCATCAGCCTTGCCCTTTACCTGCGGCATGACTGCCTTCATGAGCTTGCCCATGTCCTTCTGTCCCGTGGCGCCCGTTTCAGCGGCAGCCTTCGTTATTATATTCCTGACCTCTTCCTCTGAAAGCTGCGGAGGCAGATAGCCCTTCAAGACCTCGACCTCTTTCGTCTCCTTGTCCACGAGGTCTTCCCTGCCGCCCTTCCTGAACTGGTCGATGGAGTCATGCCGTTGCTTGATGAGGGTCGATATGACGGAGATGACCTCCTCGTCGTCGAGCTGGTGCTTGGCGTCGACCTCCTTGTACTTGATGGCGCTCATGAGCATCCTCAAAGTTGAGAGCCTCGCCTTCTCCCCCGCCTTAAGCGCAACGGCCATGTCCTTCGTAACCTGCTCTCTCAAGCTCACCGGCAGACTCCTTTTGATAGCGCCGAAGCGTCGCGTCTACTACCGCACAACCCGGCCTACGTTTTATGTGCTCTTCTTAAGCTCGATAAGGACGAGCTTCACCACGGCCTTGAGCGTTTCGAATACGCCAGTCCCAACGCTTGCCACGGCCTCGAAGTCAGGCACGGCCTCAGGGTTCAAGACCTTCTTAAGCTCGGCGACCGGGACGACGTTTGGAAGGTCCCTTTTATTGTACTGGACCACGTATGGCACCTGGGGGAGGCTGTAGCCCTGCTCCTCCAGGTTTATCTTCATGTTCTCGAAGCTTTCGATATTCGCGTCCATCCTCTCCACCTGCGAGTCGGCGACGTAGACTATCCCGTCCACCCCCTTCAAGATGAGCTTTCTGGAGGCGTCGTAGAATATCTGCCCCGGTACTGTGTAGAGGTGGAACCTGGTCTTGAAGCCCTTGATATCGCCAAGGGCAAGTGGCAGGAAGTCGAAGAAGAGGGTCCGTTCGGTCTCGGTGGCAAGGGTAATCATCTTGCCCTTGGCCTCGGGCCTGGTCTTCCTGTAGATGTACTGCAGGTTCGTGGTCTTGCCGCAAAGGCCCGGCCCGTAGTACACGATCTTGCAGTTTATTTCCCTGGACGAGTAATTTATGAACGACATCTCACCAACGGGTCCGTAAAAAACCGTCCCGGGTTCCCCGGGACGGCGGATAAAAACTGTATGGCCTTTGTGGCTGACGGCTTAATGGAAGAGCCTTTCTATGTCCTCGTCTGATATCTCCTCAAGGAGGCTTTCCTTCTCCGCGCCCCCGGCCATCCTTGCCATGAGCTTCTGTATGCTCTTTCCAAGCTCCTCACTCGCCTTGCGGACCCTGAGCCTTACAAGCCCCAGAGAGGAGCTCTTGTCGAATATCACGACGAGTATTACCCGCTGCTCGACTACGGAGATATGCAGGTTGTCCTTCTCCCCCTCATGGAAGAGGATAGAGAACTCCTTCTCCCCTATGAGCTTGGCGAGCCCCCCTGTGGCGGCTATGTTCCCGGCGGTAAGGGACGCGAGTGACGTCGCGTCTATGTCCTTCGTCGCGCCGCTTGAGGCGATCAACTGCCCGTCCTTGTCAACGAGATAGACGCACTTGGCGTTTGCTTCCCTGAGGAGCTTCTCTATTACAGCGGTGATCTCCCTGTACTCCTCATCGAACATGACAAAAGAGCTTTGAGGCATGGACCTACCAACCTACCCTTCTTGTGCGGCGTTGTTTGCCTGTCCTGATGATGCCTTGGTGAAGGTAGCGCTGTTAGAGGCGCTTGCCTTCGAGCGCGAGGAGCCTCTCCCACTCAGAGTCGATCATCTTCTGGTACTCCTCGAGAAGGTGCGCGTTCTCAGGCTTGAAAAGGTGCTTGAACCTGCCCTGTGGCTTGAGCCAGTCCGCGATGGGCTTTTTCTCCTTGGGCTTGTAGGTTATCTTCAAGACCCCGTTCTCGACCTCATAAAGCGGCCAGCTGCAGGTATCCACCGAAAGCTTCGCCAGCTTCATCGAGTCCTCCGGCTTCGTATACCAGCCGAGCGGACAGGGGGACATCACGTTCATGAAGGTCGGCCCCTGCATGCTGAGGGCCTTCTCGGCCTTTCTGGAAAGGTCCGCCCAGTTGTGCGGGCTGGCCTGCGCCGCGTAGGGGACGTTGTGCGCGACGACTATCCTGGTGAGGTCCTTTCTCATCTGGAGCTTGCCCGGGATGACCTCGCCCGCAGGAGAGGTAGTCGTGCTGGAAAAGGACGGAGTGGCGCTCGAGCGCTGTACGCCTGTATTCATGTACGCGCCGTTGTCATAGCAGACGTAGAGAAAGTTCTGGCCGCGCTCCAGTGCCCCGGAAAGGGCCTGCAGCCCTATGTCGTACGTGCCACCGTCGCCTCCGAAGGCGACGAACTTTATGTCCTTGTCGCCGCCGGGGAGCTTGCCCCTTCTCTTGATCGCCTTATAAGCGGCCTCTATCCCGCTTATGGTGGCCCCGGCGTTCTCGAAGGCCGAATGTATCCACGGTATCCGCCAGGCGGTATATGGATAGATCGTAGTGCCGACCTCGAGGCACCCAGTGGCTGTCGTTGCCACGACCGGGCCATTTGCGGCCCGGAGGATGAGCCTTACTATGGGCGGGATACCGCATCCGGCGCAGAGCCTGTGCCCGCCGGTGAAGAGCTCATCCTGCCTTGAAAGATCCTTTAAAGTCGCCATTTTTAACCTCTTTATGCCGTTTTAACCGGCATTATTTTCTGTTATGCCGCTACCGTTTACAGGGTTATGTACTTGACCAGTGTCTCTACCTTGCCGGTCTCGGCTGTCTTGAGAAGCTCCTCGAATACGGCGATGGCGTCCTTCACCTTGTAGTCCCTTCCGCCGAGGCCGTATATCCTGTTCATCATCTTCGGGCGCGCCTCCGCGTCATAAAGGGCGGAGCGCACCTCGTTCCAGACAGGACCGCCAAAGGCGTTCATCGAATCGGCCCTGTCAAGGACCGCTACCGCCTTCTTGCCCGCAAGGGCCTCCGCTATCTCCTTCCAGGGGAACGGCCTGAAGACCCTGGGCCGGAGCGCGCCTACCTTCTTGCCCTTCTTCCTGAGCTCGTCCACGGCCACCTTTGTCGTCCCCGCGGCCGAGTTAAGGACCACTATGACCGCTTCCGCGTCATCGAGCATGTAGGACTCGAAGAGGCCGTACTCCCTTCCGAACCTCTTGCCGAAATCCTTCATCACCTCTATGGCCGCGTCCTTTGCCCTTACCATGGCCTCCGACTGCTGGTGCTTGAAGTCCATGTATACGTCCTGCAGGGTCATCGCGCCGAGGGTGACCGGGTTGTCGGTATCAAGGAGCGTTGTCCTGGCCTTGTACTCGCCTATGAACTGGCTTACCTCCTGGTCGTCCAGAAGCGAGATGTTCTCGATGGCGTGGCTTGTGATGAAGCCGTCGAGGCATACCATCGTGGGCAGTAGCACCTTCTCGTGCTCGGCTATCCTCACGGCCATGAATATGTTGTCATAGGCCTCCTGGACGGTCTCGGAATATAACTGGACCCAGCCAGAGTCCCTCGCGCCCATCGAATCAGAATGGTCGCAGTGGATGTTTATGGGCGCTGAAAGGGCCCTGTTGACGTTCGTGAGCACTATGGGAAGCCTCATGCCGGAGGCTATGTAGAGCATCTCCCACATGAGGGCCAGCCCCTGTGAAGACGTGGCGGTCATCACCCTCGCCCCGGCGGCTGAGGCCCCTATGCAGGCGCTCATCGCCGAATGCTCGCTCTCGACGGTCACAAGCTCGGTCGTCACCTCTCCATCAGCCACGTAGCCCGAGAAGTCCTCCACTATCTGGGTGGACGGGGTAATCGGGTAGGCAGCGCATACGTCAGGGTTTATCTGCTTCATGGCATAGGCTACGGCCGTATTACCAGTGAGCCCTACCTGGCCCTTAGTCGCTGTTATAGCCATTATTCCGCCTCCTGTTCATCTACCATCTTTATCGCCTTGACCTTGTCCGGGCATTCGACGGCGCAGATGCCGCAGCCTTTGCAGTGATCGAGGTCGAACCCGATCATCTTGCCGTCCTCCGCGATGATCGCGGAATCAGGGCACATGACCCAGCAGATAAGACAGTTGGTGCACGTCTCCTTGTTAAGAACAGGGCGGAGCTTCCTCCAGCCGCCTGTCGTGTAATCGTGGGCCGTACCGCCCCTTGGTATCACCCCTCCGATAGGGTATTGCTTTTTATCGTTCATGGATCTCCGGTCCTTTCGTTATTATTCAGCCCCTTAATTCGCCGTAGCCCCTGTTCATGGCCTCGACGTTGCCCTCTATCACCTTTGGGCTGTACTTCTTTGAGTAGCCCTCCCTGAAGTTGTCCACGAGCGCGTCGAGCGTTACGAACCCGGTCGCCTTCGCGAGCGCCCCAAGGAGCGGTGTATTTGGCATGAGCCTGCCGATAGTCTCAAGGGATATCTTGCCGGCGTCCAGCGTGAAGACCTTTACACCGTTCTTTCCGTCAAGGCCCAGCGCTTTTCTCATCTCCTCCGGGCTCCTGTGGGTGTTCACTATGAAGACCGCGTTCTCCGGAGTACCATCTGTCACTGCGCCCGAGGATTCCATCCCTCCGGCAAGGTCCATGCCTATGAGCGTCGGGTCCGCTATCAGCACGTACCTCGGTTCCGTTACCTGGCAATGGAGCCTTATGGGCTCGCTTGATATCCTGTTATACGCCCTGACCGGAGCCCCCATCCTTTCCGGGCCGAACTCCGGGAAGGCCTGCACGAACTTGCCTGACCTGAGGCACGCCTCTCCGAGGACTTTAGCGGCCGTCACGACACCCTGCTGTGCCCTGCCATGCCATCTGACTTCTATGTAATTCTCCATCCTTGTCTTCCTTTAGGTTTAGGTTTTAGTTTTACATCCGCGGCGGCTCCTGAGTCGCACCCCGCGGCATTTTACACTTCCCGTCTCCCATCGAGCGCCCTGCCGAGGGTCGCCCCGTCCATGAACTCCACGTAGCTGCCGACCGGTATGCCGGAGGCAAGGCGCGTGACCATTACGCCATAAGGCTTAAGGAGCCTTGCCAGGTAGGCCGAGGTGGCCTCGCCTTCCGAATCGAAGCCGGTTGCGAGTATTACCTCGTTCACGCCTCCAGCCTCGACCCTCGCCACAAGCTCACGTATCCTTATCTCGTCAGGCCCGACGCCTTTAAGCGGGGCCAGGTTGCCGTGGAGTATGTGGTACCTGCCCCTGTAAGCGCCCATCGACTCGAGCGCGGTCATGTCCTTGTAGTCCGAGACCACGCAGACCGTCGAAGGGTCCCTCTGCTCGTCCGCGCATATCCTGCACGTGGCTGCATCCGAAAACGTCATGCACACCGGACAGAGCGATACCTTCTCCTTGACCGAAGCTATGGCATCGGCAAGCCCGGCCGCGTACTCCTTGTCGGCGTTGAGGATGAAAAGAGCCAGCCTCGTGGCGGTCTTCTCGCCTATGCCAGGGAGCCTTGAAATAGCCCTGATAAGGTTATTTATCGGCTCCGCGTACTGCATTCCTGAAGTTCCATCCTTGTTCTCATCCGGCCTTAGCCGGCGATCTGCATACAGAAAGGGGCTGCGGCAAGAGCAGCCTCAGCTCCCGGATATCCGGGATTAAAAAAGCCCGCCAGGAAGATTGAGCCCCATGCCTGAGGTGAGCTTCGACATCTCGTCCTGTACCATCTGCTTACTTTTCCTCAAGCCCTCGCTAACGGCCGCGACCACGAGGTCCTGAAGCATGTCGATGTCCTTGGGATCGACCACGGACGGGTCTATCTTAAGGCCGACGAGCTCCTGGCTGCCGTTGACGACAGCGGTTACCATACCGCCGCCCGCCGAAGAATCGACCGTCCTGGAGGCAAGCTCCTTTTGCATCTCGGCCATCTTTTCCTGCATCTTCTGGGCCTGCCTCATCAGATTGCCCAACTGCTTAGACATCGGTCCTCCTCCGGTCCTCTATTATCCTCCCGCCGAGGATGCGGAGCGCATCCTTCAGTACCGGGTCAGTGTCCTTTTTTTTTACCTCACCGGCGCCACCCGCGCCGTTTATCCTTACCGAGACCGGAGCGCCGTAGAACTCCTTGAGGCACGCCTCAAGAGATCCGCGGTTGACCGTCAGCTTTGCTCCTGCCCTGGCCGCCGCTGTTATGTTGACAGAGTCTCCAACGGCTTCGATGGAGGCGTCTTTCAAAAGCTCGTAGAGCTCCTTGTTCCTGTTCTTGAGGAACCCGAGCGGGCCTCCGTCCTCCCTGCCCTCCTGGGCCGCGGCCTGGGCCTTTTTCTCCTCAGGGGGCGCCGCGCTCTTTACAGGCCGCGCCATCGGAGCGCCTGAGCCCTCTTCAGCCGCGGCCTTTGCCGGCCCCCCGCTCTTCCATGGCAGCCCCTTAGGCTGGGGCTGGGGAGCGCTGACCGAAGGGCGTACCGGAGAAGAAGGGCTGCCGAGCCTTGAGGCGACCCCTTCGAGCCTTTCCACAAGTGCGCTCACCGGCTCAAGCTCGTCCAGGTGGGCGGCCCTCAAAAGCATCATTTCAAGAGCGTACCTCGGGTGAGCCGACCTTGAGACATCTTCATAGCCTTTTGACAGGATTGTAAATAGCATGTGAAGCCGCTCAAGGCTCACACGCGCCGAAATCTCGCAAAGCCGCTCGATTTCGCTGTCCGGAAGGTCAAGAAGGGAGGAGTCTCCAGTTGCCTTAAGGACACTCAGATCCCTTATATGCTCAAGTAAGTCGCTACAACCCCTCTTAAAATCATACCCAAAATTATATACTTTTTCAACAATATTCAAACATGCCCTGGCGTCTTTTCCTATGATGGCCTCGGATAGCTCGTAGAGGACCGACCTGCCAAGCAATCCAAGGGCCTCAGCCACGTCCGCCTCTTTGAGGTCCCCCCCGGCAAAGGCCAGAGCCTGCTCAAGAAGGCTCTGGGAATCACGCATGCTCCCGTCCGCCTCCCTGGCGATAAGGTAGAGCGCCTTCTCCTCGAACCTTACCTTCTCCTGCGTGGCTATTTCATTGAGACGCGCCTGTATCTCCCTGAGCGGTATCCTTTTGAAATCGAAACGCTGGCACCTGGAAAGGATGGTAGCTGGGATCTTGCGGACCTCGGTCGTGGCAAAGATGAAGATGGCGTGGGGGGGCGGCTCTTCGAGCGTTTTAAGGAGCGCGTTGAAGGCGGGGATCGAAAGCATGTGCACCTCGTCTATGATATAGACCTTGTACTTGCCCTGGGAGGGCACGTACCGCACGCTCTCTGATATCTCCCTTACGTTCTCGACCCCGTTGTTCGAAGCGCCGTCTATCTCGAATACGTCTACGTATGACCCGCTCGCGATCCCCTTGCACGACGAGCACTCGTTGCAGGGGTTTATCGTCGGACCAGATGAACAGTTGAGACACTTGGCCAATATCCTCGCGGCCGTAGTCTTCCCGACACCCCGCGGCCCGGAGAACAGATACGCGTGGGCTACCTTGCCGGAAGCGATGGCGTTCCTGAGCGTCCTGGTAACGTGGACCTGCCCCACGACCTCGTCAAAGATGCCTGGCCGCCACTTCCTCGCTATTACCTGGTAGGAAGACATTCTGAATGCCTTTTTCCATCAGGGGATTGCCCGACAGAACGGATTGAGCTGGATTGGGCTTGCGGGCGGTGTTGATAGCTAGGCACCCTTGCGGCACATGGATGAAGCTGCTACCGTTGCTTCCTTCCGGACCTGGCGGGGTTTACGGCCATCCATTGCGCAAGACCCAGCTATCAACACCGCCCGCAAATTCTTCCCTGGAGGAGCTCCTCCGGAGATTAGTAATTATAACACAAGAAGGTGGAAAAACAAAAATCCGGGCGAAGTTAAAAAAATGGCGGAGAGGGAGGGATTTGAACCCTCGGTGCCGTTTCCGACACAGCAGTTTTCGAGACTGCCACCTTCAGCCTCTCGGTCACCTCTCCGTAGGGGCCTAAAAACTTTTCGAAACAAATTTAATGGCGGAGAGGGAGGGATTCGAACCCTCGATACGTTTCCGTATATACGATTTCCAGTCGTACCCCTTCGGCCTCTCGGGCACCTCTCCGTAACAGCCTGAATTGCTTTATTGCTAAATTTTCTAAAGGATGAGGGAGGGATTATCTCGTCCATCCCTGGACTCGACCCTTCCGCTTCGCTCCAGGGCTTTGCACCTTCGGTGCAAATTCAATTTTCGCTATCCTGCGAAAATTGCCGAACCCTCGATACGTTTCCGTATATACGATTTCCAGTCGTACTCCTTCGGCCTCTCGGGCACCTCTCCGTCGCCGAAAAAATATCGATTTTGCCGGGCTTTAGCATATAAAAAAGGCTACCCGGGGCCTTTTAATTAAGCATACTTCCCTGCGGTTGTCAAAGCCTTTAGCAGGATACTGAACACACAGATTTTCCAGCCTGTTAAAAAACAAAAAAGGCCCCCGGGAAACCCGGGGGCCTTCTGGCCTTAAATCCCTTATTTCTTGGCTGTCTGCTTGCCGAGCACAAGCTTTACCGGGTACCTGGCGTCCTGGAAGGAATTGAACTCAGGGAAATCCCTGAAGACCCACCCTCTCGACACACTCTTGCCATTCACCGTGAGGTCTACGAGGACCGCGGGGTTGTTTGGCTCGTTTGACTTGGACTCTATCTTGTTCTCAACTATTGTATAATCCGGCACCAGGCTCTCTACCTTGAGCCTCACGCCTTCCGCAAGTTTTACGTCCTCGCCTACCTTGACGGTTAAGACCTGGCTCGCTCCACTTGCGGCATCGGTCACCTCAAGCCTGGCTTCCTTCCACTTGCTCTTCACCTCGTTGGAGATGGAGACCGTCTTCTGGGTCTTTATATTGGCGTGCTGGGCCCTGGCGATATCCTCCTGGGTCTTGTCCATCGGCGCCTGCGCTGTCGGCGGATGTCCCTCCGGCAACTGCTGCTGTGGTGCTGCGGCAGGCTGGGGCGCCTCCTGAGCCTTCTTCTCTCCGCTGCATCCGGTTATAGAAAGAAGGGCAACGGATGCCGAAACTAAAAACAGTCTTTTGTACGATCCTGACAGACTCATGGTCCATTCTCCTCCAGGGTTGTTTTCAAATTGCGACTATACCATAAATGCTGTTTTTTTAAAAAATCTTTTTTATCCGTCCTTGAGCGAGCCTGCCCAGAGCCTTTCGAGGTCGCTGTAAGATATGCGCAAGGCGGCAGATACGGCCTCATCGAGGCCCATCCCGCCGCCAAGGTTCTCCAGTATGTTCCTTACCGAGAATATGCCGAATTCCCGTATTATGTACTCCGTGGCTGAAAGGCTCAGCAGGTAAGCTACCTGGGCCTGCTCGGACTTAAAGCCCATGAACGACCCCTCAAGGGGACGGAGGCTAAGTTTTCCGCTACCCGCTATCTGCGCGAGCACTCGTTCGTACCCGGCAGAGCTCTTGCCCTCCTCGTACTGCGCTATCCCCTCGTTAAGCCATACGGGCGCCCTGCCCCTGGCCACCGACCTTACCACGGCATGCGTATACTCGTGGAAGATGACGCTTTCAAGTTGAGAGGTCTTCTCCGTTATGCCCCCGGCCGGTATCTTTATCCTGCCGTCATAGAGGGCCCCGGCCCACGATGGACTTCTTGTCACATCCCTGAACGTCTCCCTCGTGTAAAGGAGCGCCTCTACCCTGGCCTCCGGGTATATCCCGAGGTCGCTCCCAACCTTCAGATAGGCCTCCTCCAGAAGAAGGGCTATAAGATGGCCGGCTACAGCGTTCTCTCCCCCTTCGAACCTTACGGTGAAGCGCCCACCCTCCTTGACGCCCATGCCGCCCTCGGCCTCTCTATCTCCCTCAGCGGCGGCAAGCTCGCTTGCGAGCGCGCTGTCCCCGGGGTCAAGTGCGAGCCCTTTGCGGAAAAAAGAAGCCGCCCCTTCCAGGTCGCCCCTTGAGTGCCTCTCCCTTCCAAGCTTTACGTATATGCGCTTGAGATGGTCTTTCGCCCCGGGGTCGCCGGATAACGGCTCAAGGGTCTCGGCGGCTCCTTCTAGGTCGCCTGAGCGCGCCTGCACACTCGCGAGGTTCTTTATTATGAGACTATCGGGTGAAAGGAGAGCCGCCTCCTTGAGAAGCGCCATGGCGTTGCCAGGCCTTCCGTCCTGGGCATCCTTTAAAGCCTTGCTGTTAAGGACTCCCGCAAGGGCTGATTTCAAACTGTCAGAGGGGTCTTCCTGAATGGCGTTCCGCAATATCTCCTCGGCCAGCTTGAGGTCGCCCTGCCGCAACGCCTCTGCCGCCGGGTTTGCCGGACCGGGGATTATTCCAAAGCGCTCAAGAGGCGCTTGAGCTAAAACCTCGGCCGGCTCCTCAAGAGCTGCCGCCGGGGAAGGCTCATCGGCCACCGTAGCCGCGGGCTTTGCCGGAATATCATTTTTATCTTTATTATAGAAGAGAAAGGCCAGGATGAAGACAAGGAGAAGTGCTATTAAAAGGGTCAGGACCGCCCCGCCGGACGGCCCTGAAAGATTTTTGCTTGGCGACATAGGTACGGCCTGCCTCAAGAGCGCCTACAGGCACTTACGCATCTTTACCGCGCCGAGTATGAGGTTGGCTATCGTTGACATGAAATATATCTCATCCTCGGTAAACTCGCGGGTCACGACGGTCTGGGCATTAAGCACGCCAAATGGCTTGTCACCCAGGAATATGGGATAGGAGTACATCGTCTTTATCTTGTACTGCTCCTCCCTGGTCTCCGGGAAGTACCTGTAGCGCGCATCCTTGGTGACGTCTTCTATGAGAAGCGGCCTTCTCGCCTCGACGGCGGAGCCCGTTATCCCCTCGCCCATCTTGAGCCTGGCCTTGCCGACAGCTTCCTGCGCAAGACCATATGTGGCCCGGAGCACCAGGTGCTCTCCGTCCCAGATGTATATGGAGCATATATCGACCCCAAGCCTTCTGGCGGTCTTCTCCGCTACCCCCTTGAGGACCTGGTCGAGGTTATAGTCAGAGGAGGCGAGCATGCTTATCTCCTCGAGCGTGATGATCTCCTTTTGCTCGCGGTCTGCCTGCTGCTGGAAGAAGAACCGGCCGCTGTCATCGAATGTAAGCGGCAGGAGGCTTTCCTTCGAAAAATGAGGGTTTATGGCCTTGGAGGCGGCCGGGGCTGTCCGGTACTCGGAAAAACCGCAGCTGCAGGAGAACTTCACCCTGTAATCGTCGACGCGCGCGGACTTCATCTTCTTGCCGCATTTTCTGCACCTTATTATAGACTCCATGAGTCCTCCCCTTCCGGAAATCCAGTGCCGTGGCCGCAGCCCCTCAATATATCCGAATCAGAGCATCTTTGCATTAATATTATCCACCGGGCCTGCCTGGAAGTTAATCTCTTTATCAGGCCGCGCAGGCGAGGTCAACGGCTCAATGGATTTCCTCTCCGGCCTCATAATCCTCTGCTGCGTCCCGGAAGGGAGCTTAAGGCTCACTACCTCTCCGGAAAGCCCAAGGCTTGAAAGCTCTTTCCCATTATATGTGAGTGTCACCCCGCCGGCGTTCCCTACCAGCACTGAGAAGCCCTCAGAGCCCTTCCATGTGAACCTCTCTCCCTGCCGCAAAAGCACCTCTACAGGCTCTGCCCCGTCCACCACTATCTTCAGCCAGACCATCTCTTTGGCTGACGCGGTAAGCGTGTGCGCAACCGGAGGCGCTCCCGCAGGATCGACAGCCGCCTGAGGCTTTAGAGCTTCTTCCTTCTTTACCGGCTCCGTAGCCTTGGCCGGGGCTGGCGCTAATACAGGCGCAGGGGAGGCAGAGTCCTTTACCACAGGGCGCGTCTGTTTGAGAGGCGAAGGGGGCACAGGGGCCGCCACATGGCTTGAAGGGACGGTCGATTGGGCCGGGGAGTCCAGGGGTGCCTGTACAGCCGGGGCAATTACCTCGACCGGCGCGGAGGCGTCCTTTTTTATAGAGAAGGCGTAGGCTATTACTATTATAAGAATGCCAGCGGCTATAAAGGCGGGTTTGCGCAGGTTATCCGGCAGCTTGACAGAAGGCTTCTGGGTTAAGGCTTTTCTTGACCAGCCCTTGGCAGGCGCGGCCTTGGCCTTGGCCCCTTCGGCCTCGGCCTCCTCCTTCTCCCTCTGGTAGACCTCGAAACGGAGCACAGCGTCCGTTTCGTCCACCCCGAGCACCTTGCAGTAAGACCTTATGAAGCCCTTTACGAAGGCAGCGGGCGGAAGGCCTTCATACCTGTCGGCCTCTATCGCCTCGAGGAACTTCATTGGGACCTTGGTGGCCTCGAATATCTTGACGAGGGATACCCCCCTCAGCTCCCTTTCCCTTCTTAGGTATTCACCAGGACTTTCCATATGTTCCCCCTAAAAATCGAGCCATTTGGCCCTGGGCCGAATGGCTTCGGTTGGAAGACAGACGCCATCTTTTTACCTGATAAGGTTTATGTACTCTTTCGCGGACAGCCCCTTATCACTGCCGGGCGCAAGCTCGATGACCTTCTCGAAGGCCTTTAGCGCTCCAGCCTTGTCCTTTACCTTGACAAGCGCCATGCCGAGGTTGAAATACGCGTCGAGATAGGCCGGGGATACGGCAGTAGCCGCACGGTATGACTCGACAGCCTCCTTGAGCCTGCCGGCCTTCTCGTATGAGAGCCCCATGTTATAATGCGCCTGCGCGTAATTCGCGTTGGCCTGCAGGGCGAGCCTGTAGTTCTCTACCGCCCTGCCGTAATCTCCCTTGTTGTGGAACGCCCAGCCGATGTTGTTGTACGCGAGCTCCGGGGTCCTGTAGAAGATGTTCTTGACCGCGGCCTGCGACTCTTCTATAGCGTTGTCCCACTTGCGCTCGGAGAGATAGACCGCGGATTTATTGAGGCGGGCGTCAGAAAGCTTGGGGTCGATGGATATCGCCCTGTCAAAAGACTTATACGCCTCAGCGTTCATGCCCTTGACGAAATAGGCGAGGCCGAGCGCGTTATGGTAATTGGCGTTGTCGGGATATAGCTCTACGGCCTTCGTAAGCTCTTTTAAGGCGTCGGCGATACTCCTTTCTCTAAGGTGGACCTCGCCGAGCCTGTAGTGTATGTCAGCCTGGTCCTTCCTTTTTTCGAGCGAGGCGCCGCACGAAGTAAGTGTAGCGGCAAAGAGACCGGCCAGAACTATCCTGAAGAGCTTTCCATTCATCTGCTGAAATCCATAAGTGTTTGAATTATATCATATATCTTCAAAATGGGTCAACCGTTTAAATTCCGAATAGCGCGTCTTGATCTCAGGGAGCGTAAGGGTGTCGAGCCTGCCGAGACTGAATGCCTCGACGTTGAACGAGGCCATCACAGAGCCGAAGATTATGGCCCTTCTTATGCTATCCTCGCTAAGGTCCCCGCTATTGGCCAAATAGCCCATAAGCCCGCCCGCGAATGTATCCCCGGCGCCTGTGGGGTCGAAGACCTCTTCAAGCGGGTAAGCGGGGGATGAGAAGACAGAGCTGCCATTAAACATGAGCGCGCCGTACTCACCGCGCTTTACGATGAGCGTTCTGGGGCCGTAGCCCTGTATCACCTTTGCCGCCCTCACGAGAGAGGCCTCTCCTGAAAGCTCCCTCGCCTCTCCCTCGTTTATGACGAAGAGGTCTACTTTCTTCAATAGTTCTTTTAAGGCCTCGGGCTTTCCCTCTATCCAGAAGTTCATGGTGTCGCAGGCCACGAGCCTTGGCCCCCTGACCTGCTCGAGCACCTTCATCTGAAGCTCAGGGTCGATGTTGGCGAGGAATACGAAGGGTATGTCCTTGTACTCATCGGGTATCTCCGGGTTAAAGGAGCTGAAGACGTTCAGCTGGGTCTCAAGGGTATGGGCCTGGTTGAGGTCATACCCGTAATAGCCCTTCCACCTGAAGGTCTTGCCCGGGACTTTCCTTAAGCCACCGACGTTTATGCCCTTATTCGAAAGGGTCGTTATGTGCTCGGCAGGGAAGTCCTCACCGACGACGGCGACAAGGTTCACCCCGGTAAAGAAACTGGCTGAAGTCGAAAAATAGGTCGCCGAGCCGCCGAGCACCTCATCGGCCTTGCCGAATGGGGTCTCTACAGAGTCAAAGGCGACCGAGCCGACTACGAGTATCTCAGACATCAAAACGCTCCTTAAACTGTTTTTTGAGGCAGATACTTGCCGATAAGAAGGGCCAGGTCTTCTCTCGCCTTATCCGGTATCGCCTTCGGGTCGGTGATGGTCGCGTACTTAAGGGCGCTACCGCACTTGCAGCCCCTCGCGCCGGTAATGGCCGGCACCGCCTTCATTATTATATCCTTTGCCATCGCAACGTTGGCCTTGAGGGTCGCTATTATCGCCTCGACCGTGACCGACTCTTCGGTCTCATGCCAGCAGTCATAGTCGGTTGAAAGGGCGACCGTTGCGTAGCAAACTTCAGCCTCACGCGCGAGCTTGGCCTCCGGTATGTTGGTCATGCCGATGACGTCGACCCCCCAGCCCCTGTATATCTTCGATTCGGCCCTGGTCGAGAACTGTGGGCCTTCGATACAGATATAGGTGCCCCCCATGTGGACGGTAGCGCCGGCCTCATTGGCGGCCTTATAGAGTACCTTGCTCAGGTCAGGGCATACCGGATCGGCGAACTCGACATGGCCAACCACCCCGTTGCCGTAAAAACTCGACGGCCTGCCCTTCGTCCTGTCGAAGAACTGATCGACTATGACGATATGGCCGGGCTTTATCTCCTCTTTCATGCTGCCGACGGCAGAGACCGAGATGACCCATTCGGCCCCGAGCTTTTTCATGCCGTATATGTTCGCCCTGTAGTTGACTTCTGTTGGCGTAAACCTGTGCCCCCTGCCGTGCCTGGGGAGGAATATCATCTTTACATCGCCGAGCATGCCGGTTACATACTCATCCGACGGGTCGCCGAAGGGGGTGGAGACCTTCTGAGAATTTACGTCCTTAAGCCCCTCCATCTCGTAGAGGCCTGAACCGCCTATTACGCCTACAACCTTCATTTAAAAAGATTCTCCTTCGCTCTTTTATAACCCGTAATTTGTAACACTACGCGCCTTGGCGGTCAAGGTCAATCCTAAAGCTCGTGTTTAAATATGGGGCAGCTTCAGCCTGGGTAAACGCCCTTAAGCTGGCCGCAGGCCGCCTGTATCTCGGCGCCCTTGCTCGAGCGGACGATGACGGTATAGCCAGCCTTTTTGACTATCGAATGAAAGGCATCCACGCGCTCTACAGAGGGGCGGGCAAAATCCGAGCCGGGGAAGGGGTTAAAGGGAATGAGGTTCACCTTGCAGGGTATCCCGCGGAGGAGCCTTACCAGCCTTCTCGCGTCCGCGTCAGTATCGTTCACGCCTGAGATGAGCACGTACTCTATCGTTATGTACTTCCGGGACCTCAGCGGATAGGCCCTCAAGACGGCCATAAGCTCGGCTATGGGATATTTCCTGTTTATCGGCATGAGCCGTTCCCTCACCTCGTCGGTCGTGGCGTTGAGGGATACCGCGAGGTTCACGGTCGCCTCCTCCCCGAACCTCTTTATGGCCGGCACGAGGCCAGCGGTGGAAAGGGTAATCTTGTTGTGGGAGAAGTTGAAGCCGAGGTTGCCTGTTAGCACTCCGATGAACCTTACAACGTTATCGTAGTTGGAGAGCGGCTCTCCCATGCCCATGAGGACTATGTTCGTTATCTCCTCACCTTCGTCGAGTATCTCATATGCCGAGAAGACCTGCCCGGCAAGCTCCGAAAGCGTGAGGTTACGCACGAAGCCGGCCATCCCGGTCATGCAGAACCTGCACCCAAGCGCGCAGCCTGCCTGGGAAGAGACGCAAAGCGTAAGCCTGTCGGTTTCAGGGATGAGGACCGATTCGATGCGGGACGAGTCGGGAAGCTCGGAGAGGAACTTCCTCGTGCCGTCGGAAGAGCGCTTCACGTCGATGAGCTTATTGCCGGTTATGCGGTATCCGGCAGCCAGCGTCTCCCTGAAGGCCTTTGATATGTCGGTCATCGAGGCTATGTCGGTTGCGCGCCTGTAGAAGACCCACCTGAATATCTGCTCGCCCCTGTAGGGGCGCTCATTCATGGCGGCCACCTCGGCCAATAGCTCTTCGTATGTAAAATCCCTTAAGTTCTTCATAGTTAATTGTCAGCGGAATTATGAATTATTCCGATTTTTTCAGGCTGCTCAAAAAGTCCATATGCGAGGCCCCAATTAAATCGGGGAGCGAGGAATGAGGCGTATCTGGAGTGTACGCGGTAGTAGAAGCGCCTTTGGCCAGTCAATTATCGACCTTGGCGACAAGCCAGTATACGACCCCGAGGACCGCCACCGCGGCTATGAGCGAGATCTGCGCCTCGACCTGCTCTGATTTAAGGCTGGTGACGAGTATCTTTCTTATTACCGCCACGAGCGCTACACTTATAAAGACCTTGATGGCGAACTTGCCGCCCTTCAGGTGCTTTATTTCGGTGTCCATAAGCTCGATGACCACCCAGAGCATGAGAAGACTGCCGAGGGTGGAAAGCAGCCCTCTTTCTATGTCGCCGTCGAGTATGTGGAGGAGGTCATAGGCGAAAAGGCCCATGACCATAAAGCCCAGGAGCACGAGCCCCAATACAAGGACGAGGTTCAGCCCGTGGGAGAAGCGGTTCGCCAGCTGTACGAGGTAGGACTCCACCTTCTGGGAGAAGAAGAACTTCTTCTCCTCCTCGATATAGGAGCTGGTGAACATGTCGAGGTTTATGTCGAGTATCTTCTCGACCGACTCAAGTATCCTCGCGCGCGTGGGGATATCCTCTATCTCGCTGTGGAGCACGCCGTGGATAAAGAGCTTGACGAAGTGGAACGCGGCGTTAACGTAATGCGCGTGCAGGCTTATCTTGACATGGGCCTCTCCGACCTTATGGAGCTCGGCGTGGTAATGGTTGCCGTACGAGCCGGAGAAGAGCTTTATGAACCAGCCCTTCAACGCCTCCTGGTGGCGGGCTACCGTGGCCTCGTCCTTGAGGAACTTGTGCGCGTCCTCGAATTCCCTGACGAAGCCGTAGAACTCATCGACGAACACGTCCTTGTGCCTCTCCATCACGGGCCTGAGCCTCATGAGGATGGAGGCGTCCTCGTCGGTGAAGTGGTAATGCGCCTTTATGGTCTCGATATTCTCCATGCCTTGCCGCCTTATGCTGAAAAACACAAGTTTTGTTCAGGCTACTCGAATATCTCCATGGAGCTGAAAAAGTAGCTTATCTCGAAGGCAGCGGTATCGGCGGCGTCAGAGCCGTGGACTATGTTCGACTCGATGGAGTCGGCGAAGTCCTTCCTGATGGTTCCGGCAGCGGCCTTCGCGGGGTCTGTCGCGCCCATAAGCTCCCTGTTCTTGAGGATCGCCCCCTCGCCCTTCAATACCATGAGTACGACCGGGCCGGAGGACATGAACTCGGTGAGGCTTCCGAAGAAGGGCCTCTCCCTGTGGACCGCGTAGAACCCCTCGGCCTCTTTCCTTGAAAGGTGATACATCTTCATGGCGGCTACCTTGAGGCCGGCTGCCTCGAACCTTCTTACCACCTCTCCTATTATGTTCTTCCTCACCCCGTCCGGCTTTACTATCGACAGCGTCTTCTCTACCATTTTAAAATACGACCTCCTGAAGCTCTTTTGTTTTTTATAATCTCTCCCCTTAAGGGGTTTACAGCACATGCAAATGAGAGGCACTCTGAAGGCCAGACAAGACCAACAGGCGCCGCGGATCTCAAAAGATATAACACTTAAGAGCCCATCTTTACAAGTTTCTTTTTGATTTCAGCGATATCGGGAAGGATTGGACTGTGGCTACGCCTCCTCTCCCCTCCGGGGAGAGGGCTGAGGTGAGGGGGGCTTTCAACAGGTCGCCTTACCTGCTCCTCAAGACCCCGGCCCTGGCGCAGTAAAGAGATATACGGCACGCGCTGCACATAGGAGAAGTCGGCCTGCAGAGGTTCTGCCCGTAGGCGACCAACAGGTCGTTTATCTCTATCCAGTACCTTTTGGGGAGCTTCTCCCTTAGCGCCCTTTCGGTCTCCTCCGGGCTCCTCGTCTTGACGAAACCCCACCTGTTGGTTATCCTGTGGACGTGAGTATCGACACAGATGCCAGGCTTTCCGAAGCCGAGCGTAACGACAAGGTTAGCGGTCTTTCTGCCCACGCCCTTGAGCTTAAGTAGCTCTTCTATCTCATCCGGCACCTTCGATGAATACCTCTCGACCAGCTCCCGCGAGATATCCTTCAACGTCCTGGCCTTTGTCCTGTAGAAGCCGGCGGGGTAGACGGCCTTCTCGATTTGACCGTTTGGAAGCTTTAGCAGCACGGAAGGCGTATCGGCGAGCTTAAAGAGCCTCTGGGAAGCCGCCCTCGTCACGTCATCCGTCGTGCGAAGGCTTATGATACACGAGACGAGCACCTTGAAGGGATCGCGCGTCAACTCCTCAGAGACCTCGGTAACGTAAGGCGTGCGGAAACGCTTATATTCCTGTCTGAGTATCTTTATTACTGCCGGGATCTCTTCGGGCTTCATGCGTTTGATGATAACAGAACCGAAGGGAGTTGGGGAAGGACTTATGAGTCTTGGCTTGCTCACTATTTTGCGTAGCAAACCTAAGCATTTGGTATCTTTCATTTTTTCTTGCATTAGTCACCCAAAAGATGGATAATGCGGCCATGCTCTGGAGACTTGCATTACTCCTGCTATTCCTAATGCCCTTTGCCGCAAACGCCAATCATCTGGGCTCTCCGCCTGCGGCCCTGCCTGGCGGCAGGATAATCTCGGTCGATGAGGCAAAGGCGCTCCTTGACGCCAAAGGCGCGTCCTTTATCGACGTCCGTAACCCCATAAACTACGGCAGGGGGCACCTGCCTCAGGCCATCTCAATCCCGTTTGACGGCAGCGCCGACTCACCCGGCGACAAGGCCGCTCTTGTCAAGAGCCTCCCGAAAGACAAGGATAAGCCCCTGGTCATATACAGCCACGGCCCAACGGGATGGAAGTCCTACAGGGCGGCAGAGGCGGCCATCGAGGCGGGCTATAAGAATGTCTACTGGATGAGGGACGGCTTTGGCGCGTGGGAGGCAAGGGGCTATCCCGTAAAATTCGGCGCTGAAAGGAACTGATATTGATGAGTATAGGCTCCAAGCTCATCAGGGTGTCGCTCTTCTCTCTCTTCCTCCTGACGATCCTCGTGCTCACCGGGTGGCTCGGCGGCCGCGCCATGGAGGCAAGCTCGAGAGAGGCCGAGGCCTTTGAGAGGCAGTCGATGTGGCTTCAGACACTCTTCAGGGGCATGAACGAGACCATACTTACCGAGGGCACCCAGGACTCCATAAACATAATCAGGGAGGCCGTAAAAGGCTTTGACGAGAGCCATCTGACGGTCTTCTCCGTCGCTGACGAGGGCCTGCGGAGCGAGATAAGGCAAAGGACGGAAAGCAGATGGTCTTCCATCAAGTCCGGCCTCCCCCCGTTCCTCCGTGACAACGGCGTAAGCCAGAGGGACACCGCCTTGATGGTCGAGTACGGCAGGCTCCTTGCCGAGGGGGACGCTCTCATGAAGGAGGTCCACTCACTTTCAAAAGAGTCGAGGGAACGCGCCGATAAGACCATTGCGCGGACCAAGCTGGTCGTCGGCTCACTGGCCTTGTTTATCATCATCAGCGTCGGCTGGCTCCATATGGGCCTCTTCCGTTCCGTGGCGCTCCCCATTAGGAAGCTCAGAAAGCTGATGGTCGAGATATCGGAGAAGGAGAAGTCTGCCGCCACGTTCAAGAACGAAGGCGCCCTTCTCCTTTCGGAAAGGCTCAACGACAACGAGAAAAAACTCGCCGGTAAGATAACCGACATAAAGGACCTGACCAACTCGTTCGACGCGATGATAAAGGCGCTTAACGACCACACGGTCGAGAGGCAGAGGATACAGGGGCAGCTGGAGAAGCTCGCGACGACAGATGAGCTCACGCAGTCCTACAACAGGACCAAGTTCGAGGACTTGATCGGTAGCGAATTAGAACGGGCCATGAGGTACAAGCACCCCCTCTCGGTCATCATCTTCGACCTCGACCATTTCAAGCTCGTAAACGACAGGTTCGGCCACCTGACAGGTGACGATGTGCTTAAAACGGCCGCGGATATCGCGCGGTCGAATATCAGGGACTCCGATTTCCTCTTCAGGTGGGGGGGCGAGGAGTTCCTCGTGCTCGCGCCTGAAACAGACCTCCAGAACGTTTACCTGCTCGCCGAGAGGCTCAGGCGCATGCTCGCTGAAAATGTCTTTGATAAAATCGGGACCCTGACAGCCAGTTTCGGGGTCGCCGAATATATCGACGGCGAGACAAAGGACAGCTTCATATTGAGGGCAGACCGCGCCATGTACCGGGCCAAGGGCACAAGGAACAGGGTCGAGAGGAGCGCGTAGCCTCTATCTTCCATCCGCTCTTTTCTTTCAGCCTGCAAATCGAAAAAAATTCAGCCACTACCGCCTGAAAGCCCGACTGAAATCTCCCCCTTTTCTAAAGGGGGACTAAGGGGGATTATAAACCCTTCAAAGATAATCTCCCCTGACCCCTCTTTAGGAAAGAGGGGAACCAAGATCCCGTTGCTCGGCTTAAACCTCGCACAGGGGCGTGGTCCTTAGCCCGGCTCGAACTTGCAAAAAAAATCCTCTCCCATAGTGGAGAGGATCTAAGTGGAAATATTATTACTGCGGCGAGTCTGCGGGCGGGAGGAGCCACCAATCGTTTTAATCTGGCCCCGGAAGTCCTCACACAGGCTTCCGGGGCCTGCAGCGGCGGTCAGGAGGTAACCGCGCCGTAAAAACCTGATGAAAGATCGTCCTTTTAATTGTCCTGGGGCTATTCTTCTCTGATCTGTTCGCTCAAATAATTCTGGAGACCTACCTGGTCGATGGTCTGGAGCTGGGTCTCAAGCCAGTGTATCTGCTCCTCTGCCTCTTCGAGCATCTCCTCTAACTTGTGCCTGGTATTGTTATCGCCAACCGATACGCATCTGGCGATTGTCTCGTTGAGCATCGCGACCGCTTCCTGCTCTTTTTTAAGGTTGAGCTTCAATTGCTCAGGGACCGTCTCGCCCACGAGCACGTCCCCGAGCTTCTGCATATTGGGGACGCCCTCCAGGTGCAGGATGTGCTCGATCAATTTTTCGGCATGGACCATCTCACGCATCGATTCGGCCCTCATCTTCTTATAGAGCCTTTCATACCCCCAGTTGTCGCACATCTCGCCGTGGATGAAATACTGGTTTACCTTTGTGAGCTCGCCTGTAAGGATATTATTGAGGATCTCCAGAATACCTTCTTTTGCCTTCACGCCGACCTCCCTTTTATTAAAAAAACAAATTTTGTTCAGGCTGCTGAAAATACACGTATGCGAGGCGATTCTCGCCGCTGGATGAATGAGGCGTACTTCTTTGGTACGCCTCTGCTACGAGCTTCTGAAGCCAACGACGCAGATGGACTTATTTCATGCCTGATGCCCGAAATATAGCAGAGTCCTGCACCCTGTCAAGCCGACCAGGGTACAGGACTTTTTTAAAAGCCAGTCAAATTGAAGCGGAAGCGCCTGAGGCCAACGCGACGAGAGACTCGATATTCCTGAGGCATTTGCCGCAACAGCTTTCCTTGTCGATGCCGAGCCTGCATGCCAGCTCTTCCGGGCCCAGATTCTGCTGCTCAAGGCCCTTGACCGCCTTGTCCGTAACACCCTTACACAGGCAAATATACATGGACACCTCGCTGGAATTAACCAACTCACGTCATTGATGAAAATGATAATCGTTTTCAATTGAGTTGTCAAGCACAATAAAGGCACTGACCGACATCTGGAACAACGATCGGTCGGCTTGCCATTACACGTCCCAAGAATTTCTTAATAAAAACGTGCGGGTAGCCAGGCAGGATGGGCAGAGCCCATTTTTATTTCTATTATGCCCCTACGCCCTGAACGTAGACGGTCTTTGTGCCGACGCCGTCGGGAAGGGTCCAGGCCTTTGTTGTGGAGTAGGATTCCCACGCGGTCCATGTGCTATTGTCATGGCTGAAGCGCATCTCGGTTACAGCGCCGCCGAAGTCAGAGGCCGAGAGCGTGAGAGAGACGGAGGTGGAAACCGTTCCCGAGCCACCGCCGTTGATGATAATGGAGCCGGTCGGCGGGGTCAGATCGCTCGCGATGACAGTAGTCGATGTCAGATTGCCGTTGGCGTCATAGGTGTAATTGATTACAGTGCCGTTGCCGTGGTCGATTGAGATAAGGCGGTTTGCGTTGTCATAGGTATACGTGGCCGAAAAAGCCTGGGGGCAGGCAAGAAGAGTTATAAAAAATATAAGGTAGGCAAATTTTTGAAAATTCATAAAACAGCCTTTAGCATTTTAATATGCAATCTTATTTTATGCACAGCGCAACTTGAAACTACTTTGCTGATTTTAATTCGCGCAACGCCTTTTTTGCAAAATTCTTAATCATAGTACATTCAGAAAATGCTGATTCAGGGCACTGTTCGTTACTGTTAATGATTATGTTTTCAATTGAAGACTCAGCAGCTGTCGAATCAATGTGACTAAGCACAAATTCAAAAAAATCTTTGTCTATATTAGAAAGATCAATTAATTCATTGATTTGATCCCAATTAAACGCGATTTGTCTTACAATTACGTCTGAAAACGCTTCCGCAATAGCACCATCATCACAGTGCTTGTATTTTTTATATGAAGCATGAATATCATTCCAACTATTAAGGTACGGAATGGATTTTTCTGCTTCTATGGCTTCAGCTCTAAGACAGGCTCTTTCTTGAGCTACCCCATTTACACAGGCAATAAATATTGACAAAAATGCAATTAATATTATCTTCATCGCACTGTAATTATTGTAAGTGGGTCGATAGCATGCAAATCGCGAATAGCTCTTGTTGCATCATCAGTTGTTCGAATGCATCCTTGTGTGCGCGATTGGGGACCATTACGCCCTGAATGCACACCCATTCCTGTTCTTCCGGGCACATCGAACACAAAATTACCATAAGATCCAAATGGCCCAGCCTTGTAGGTTGGGTTAGCGAAGCGTAACCCAACAATCATTCATTCCCTACGCACCCTTCAAATTCAAACTTCTCGCCGGCACCCCAATCGTCGTCATAAAAGCCGTTTCTTACATATTCATGAAAGCCTTGTAGGTTGGGTTAGCCCTGTAGGGTGCGCTGTGCGCACCATTTTTTACTCTGCCCCTATGCCCTTGAGCTCGATAACGTCTCCGCCCCAATCTGGCGGATATACGCCGTCAACGACATATTTTCGAAATGATGAATGTTCCCATTCTATGGGCGAACCAACAATCCCGTGTCTCACCGGGTTGTAATGTATATATTCGACATGCGCTCGAAAATCGGCCTCGTCTCTTATCTTGTGCTCCCAAAAACGCCTTTGCCAGATCGTATCTTCCCTTCGCGTCACCCGTGACATGTTCGGCGCCGGGGTATCGATGCGCCCTTTCACCCTTTTTGTGAACCCCTTTTTGACCAAAGCCCATCTGATCGAAAAATCCGTGTCGCCTTCCGGAAGCTCCCATATCGCATGAATATGGTCGGGGAGGATGGCCCATGCCTTGATCGCAAAGGGCCTGCTTTGCTGAACCTCCAAGATCGATTCTTCCAGAGCCTTTATCGAATCACCAAGGCACAGGATGGGTTGCCGCATGTAAGTCACAACAGTAAAGAAATAAGTTCTTCCATCCCGCGGCCTTCTATAATTGGACATTGCTCAATTAAGATGTTTATGTTTTTTAATGGTGCGCACAGCGCACCCTACGAGGCTACCAAGCTACAAGGCTTTTTAAGCCCTTTAGGGTGCATTGCTTAATTTTTACAAAGAATACTCTTTCCATTTCTGTTTTTCAACTTAAAATTTAAAAGACAAGATGGGAGGGAAGCAGACATTATGCCGGGCCTTATGCCCAAAAAAAGCCCTACAGGGCGCTAAAGGCCCTGTGTAAAAAATCTTTTCATCCTCCCCTCATTCCCATACCGTCAAGGGGAGGGGAGGTTGACTGTGGATCCGTTGCTCCGCTCAGAATGACCGCGTTCTGGTACGCACAATAAAAAACGGGGGCTGCATACGCAGCCCCCGTTCCATTTTCATTCCGTACAGCGCGAAGCGGGATTACATCATGTCCATTCCGCCCATGCCGCCCATTCCGCCCATGCCGGCCGGCATGCCGCCGCCCTTTTCTTCCCTGGGCTTCTCGGCCACCATGCACTCGGTGGTGAGCATGAGGGATGAGATGGATGAGGCGTTCTGGAGGGCTATCCTCGACACCTTTGTCGGGTCGATGACGCCTGCCTTCACGAGATCCTCATAGACCTCGGTCGCGGCGTTGAAGCCGAAGGCGCCGTTGCCACACTTTACCTTCTCAACTACTATTGAACCTTCGAGGCCCGCGTTCGCCGATATCTGGCGGATGGGCTCCTCGAGGGCGCGGAGCACGAGCTTCACGCCGAACTGCTGGTCGCCTTCAAGATTGAGCTTGGAGACCGCGTTAAGGGTCCTCAAGTAAGCGACTCCGCCGCCGGGGACTACGCCCTCTTCAACGGCAGCCCTGGTAGCGTGGAGCGCGTCCTCGACCCTGGCCTTCTTCTCCTTCATCTCGGTCTCGGTGGCCGCGCCGACATTGATGACGGCGACGCCTCCGGCGAGCTTCGCGAGCCTCTCCTGGAGCTTTTCCCTGTCATAGTCGGAGGTGGTCTCCTCAACCTGGGCCCTTATCTGCTTGATGCGCCCTTCGATGTCGCCCTTCTTGCCGGCGCCGTCGATGATGGTGGTGTTCTCCTTGTCGATGACCACCCTCTTGGCCCTGCCGAGGTCCTTTACGTCAACGGACTCGAGCTTTACGCCAAGCTCTTCGGCGATGAGCTTTCCGCCGGTCAATACAGCGATGTCGTCGAGCATCGCCTTTCTCCTGTCGCCGAAGCCGGGGGCCTTGACGGCGGTAGCCTGGAGAGTGCCACGGAGCTTGTTGACAACGAGGGTAGCAAGGGCCTCGCCCTCAACGTCCTCGGCGATGATAAGGAGGGGTCTCCCGAGCTTGGCGATCTTCTCGAGTATAGGGAGAAGCTCCCTCATGTTCGATATCTTCTTCTCATGGATGAGTATGAAGGCGTCCTCTATTACGCACTCCATCCTCTCGGGGTCGGTCACGAAGTAGGGGGAGAGATAGCCCCTGTCGAACTGCATGCCCTCGACCACTTCGAGCTGGGTCTCCATGCCCTTGGCTTCCTCGACGGTGATGACGCCTTCCTTGCCGACCTTCTCCATGGCCTCGGCGATTATCTCGCCGATGGTGCTGTCGCCGTTGGCTGAAATGGTGCCGACCTGGGCGATCTCCTTCTTCTCCTTCACGTTCTTCGAGAGCTTCTTGAGCTCGCCGATGGCGACCTCAACGGCCTTCTCGATGCCCCTCTTGAGGTCCATGGGGTTGTGCCCGGCGGCAACGAGCTTGCTGCCTTCCCTGAAGATGGCCTGCGCGAGGACGGTGGCTGTGGTGGTGCCGTCGCCGGCGACGTCAGAGGTCTTGCTGGCGACCTCCTTGACCATCTGGGCGCCCATGTTCTCGAACCTGTTCTCAAGCTCTATTTCCTTGGCGACGGTGACGCCGTCCTTGGTGATGAGAGGAGAGCCGAAGCTCTTCTCGATGACGACGTTCCTGCCCCTGGGCCCGAGGGTGACCTTCACCGCGTCGGCCAGCGTGTTTACGCCCTTAAGTATCGCGCTTCTCGCGTGATGGCTGAAAGCAAGTTCTTTGGGTGCCATTTTTTAAATTCCTCCTTGCGATTAAATGTTGTATTGAGGACCGATAAATTCTGGCCCGGCTTATTTCTCCACTACCCCTAAAATATCCTCCTCCCTCATGATAAGGAGGTCCTCGCCTTCCACCTTAATCTCGGTGCCGGCGTACTTGCTGAATATTATGGTGTCGTTCACCTTTACGCCGAGCGGCTCTATCTTGCCGTCCTCTTTCTTGCCGGGGCCTACGGCCACGACCTTGCCTTCAGCGGGGGTCTCCTTGGCGCTCTCCGGGATGATGATGCCTCCCTTTGTCTTCTCCTGCTCTTCGAGCCTTCTTACAATGACTCGATCATGAAGCGGCCTGATCTTCATTCTTTGCTCCTCCTTCTTAGGTTATATTTTTATTTTGTATATCGGTTGTTGACAGGAAACCAGCCGTTTTGTGTTCTAAATATATGGCCCCATCCTGGCTTTGTCAAGCCGTTTTTTAGCACTCACCTAAAAAGAGTGCTAACCTACCGTGATTCCATCGTTTTTACCATTTTGAGGCCCTGAAAAGCACCCGCTTCAGCGTGGACTCGCGTTCTCAGATGTAAAAAATATGTAAAACTCTATTGACAATCTTGAGCGAATCATATACTATGTGATAGATAAGTTGGTTGCAGGTATTGTTCTGAAGGAAGCTTTGTCTTTTTGCAGTGCAGGACCTCAAAGACTTATGACTCTTAGAAAGGAGGTCTTCTCAAATGGCAAAAGGCAAAGTGAAATGGTTCAACGAATCCAAGGGTTTCGGGTTCATTGAAAGGGAGTCCGGCGAGGACGTTTTCGTCCACTACACTTCCATCCAGGGCGACGGTTTCAAGACCCTGAAGGAAGGTCAGGAAGTCGAATTCGACATAGCCAAGGACGCAAAGGGTTCCAAAGCGGTGAACGTAGTTCCCCAATAAGGACCAAAAAGCAAAAAGCCCCCACGCAAGTGGGGGCTTTTTTTATTTCCGGGCCTGCCAGAATTATCGCCTATCTTAAAACTCCTTGAAAAACAAATTGTTATTCTACAACTGCCCGCCTTCCAGGCAACGAGCGTATCTGCTTGATTTCCCTCCCTTAACGGAAGTGGGTCGACTGGTGGTCTTTTTTTCGCCTGGAATGAGCAGGTCCAACAACTTTCCTCTTGTCAAAGGAACCCTGCCTTAGTATAATTAATGTAACAATTATAACCCTGCTATAATCAAAAAAGGCAGGCTCTCCAAAGTCAGATACGGACGGTCAAGGAGGTGTGGGCTATGGTAACAGCGATAAATCCCATAGAGCACTTCAAAGAGCTGGTCGCCCTCGCCATCAAGCGCCAGAAGGTAAAGACCGATGAGCTGGCCGAGTTCTACCTCTCAAGGCTTCTGGCAAGCTTCATAACCTGCGAAAAACTCCTCAATGAACCGCTTGCCATTACCTACCTGAAGGCGATGGGCGCAACCAGGGACGTCCAGCTCCAGCAGATGAAACAGCTCGGGGACATCTCTCTTTTCACATCCGGTTTTTTCTCAGACAGCCTCAAAAGAAAGATCGTTGACATAGACTACTATATGGCGATGGGCTCCGCCTCATACGGTTTTGTGGCCTCGATGCACAGGGGCGGAAAAAACGAGCACGTCTCAAAGCTCTTTAATGAGCTTGCCCGCAAGTTCGCGGCCTTTGTGGACGTACTTACAGAGGTAAGCGAGCGGAGCAGGCTCACGTCGTCAAAGGACGTGCTGCGCATCTATGAAAGGTGGCTCCGCACACGGAGCAGGCTTGCCGAAAAGGTCTTGCGCGAGATGGGCATTGAGCCGCAGATGGTGAGCACGAAGCCGGCCCATTAAATCAGCCATCTCATTTTATATACAAGGCCGACCCATCGGAATCCTCTCGTGCATAGAATAATAAGATCAATCGACGAGGACGGATCGCCAAATTGCGAGACTTGAAAAGTCGAGCAATTTGTAAGATTTGAACTGATTCACTCAGGCCAAATCGTAGTTGAAAAAGTCCATCCAGGACTTTTTCAACATCCTGCTATTGACACCAGGGTAAACAAATTGACTTAATAAATAGCCTATGCTACTCATCACTAATGCTAACAGGGTACCCTCGCGAGGCGAGAAAGCTTCACATCCCGCTGATCCTCCTCCTGACGTTCCTCCTCTATTCGAACGCGATAAACGCCCCTTTCTATCTGGATGACTATTACAACATAATCAGGAATATGGAGATCAGGGAGCTAAAGAACTTCTGGCCCCCGCTGGGGACGAGATTCCTAAGCTACCTCTCGTTCGCGCTCAACTACCGTGTGAACGGCCTTGATGCCGCCGGATACCATCTGGTTAATATCTCCATACACGCCGCCAACGCCGTTCTCGTATATTTTCTCGTACTCAACTGCTTCAGGACGCCGTTGCTTAAGGCTTCCCAAGGCGTTCAGCCCCCGCTCATCGCGCTCTTCTCAGCTCTTGTTTTTGCCTCTCACCCTGTACAAACCGAGGCCATCACCTACATAACCCAGCGGACCACTTCGCTTGCCGCGCTGTTTTATCTCCTCTCGTTAGTACTGTTCCTGCGCTGGAGGTCGTCAGATAAAGGCATCGTAAGCGCCGGCTATTTTTCGTCGGTCCTTTTCGCCGCCGCGGCCCAGATGACAAAGGAGATAAGTTTCACTCTGCCGTTCCTCATCATCCTCCTTGATACGGTTTTTTTCAGCTCCCGGACAAGGGGCAGGCGGCATCTTCTGCCTTTTATCCTCACGCTTCTCATCATCCCTTTCATGCTCTTCGCGCCAGACCTCAGCGGGGGCTTGAACGAGCGCCTGAGAAGCTCGCAGATAAACGACCTCATGACGCTTTCCAGGCACGATTATCTGGTGACGCAGTTCAAGGTGCTCGTCCATTATCTGAAACTGTTCATCCTTCCCCTGGGGCAGAACCTTGATTACGACTGGCAGCCCTCAAGGTCGTTTTTCGACCCCGGCGTACTCGCCTCTTTCGTTTTCCTGCTGGCTTTTTTCATCTCTGCCCTCTTTATCTTCATCCGTTCCATCAAAAGGGGGAACGGCCCCATGGCCTTCGCCTCTTTCGGTGTCATCTGGTTCTTCGTCACGATATCGATAGAATCGTCCATAATCCCTATCAAGGACGTGATATTCGAGCACAGGCTCTATCTGCCGTCGATAGGCCTTTCCTTCGGCCTTACTACGCTTGTTTTCCATGCCGGAGCCAGGCTCAACGCCGGAAGCTGGCGGACGGCGCTCATCCTGACGCTTGCCGTTGCCGCGCTCGGGGCAGTTACTCTTCTCCGTAACGACCTGTGGGCGGACAATATAAGGCTATGGAAGGACGTAGCCGAAAAGAGCCCGAACAAGGCCAGGGCCCATATAAACCTCGGGCATGCGTACAGGGAAGCCGGGCTGCTTGACGAAGCGCTAAAGGAATACGCGGTCGCCATCAAAATAGAACCGCGAAACCACGTCCTCCTGAACAACATGGGTGTCGCCTATCTCATGCTCGGCCAGCCTGATATGGCGATGCCCCGCATAAAGGGCTCACTTGCGCTTAACCCCGGTTACGAAGACGCCCACAACAGCCTCGGATACGCCTACTTCCTCATGGACAGGAATGACGAGGCGATAGCTGAGTTTAAAAAGGCTTTGAGGCTGAGACCAGGCTTTCCCGAGGCCCAAAGGAACCTCGCGAACGCCTTGAAGAAATCAAAAAATACTTCGGGAAGATGATTTATGGCTAAACAGGTACGCCCCCGCGCTTTGAAGGGTGCGGGCGGAATCGCACTCTTGCGACTCCGCCCAAAGACGGAACTCGCGCTCGGTATTCGACTCCCATGTTTTTCTGTCATTCTGAGGAGCCGTGCGACGAAGAATCTCGCATTTAGACCGGCGTGCCTCCGAAGATTTTTATACCGCCTCTTGAGAGGCGCTTAACCTGCCTGTCCCAGAACTCTATATTCTCGCGGATCACCTGTGCGTCCGCGCGGGTGTAGGTCTTACCGCTTATGGAGAAGGACTGCCCCTTGGCCACGGCCTTGTCGGCATCGAGCCAGGTTGAAAGATGCGTCTCTGCTTCAACGAGCGTTATTCCCGCCATGAAAGCCCCAAAAAAGAAAAAACCCGCAACCGCCGTCCGGACGGTTACGGGCCTTGAAGATACTCCTCCGGTTCATGAGGCCGGGGAAGGTTTAAGTTGTTTTATTTTACCTGAGAATTATGTTACTTCATAGGGACGGATGTCCACAGATGTCCACGAATGTCCAGCAATATTGTCACCCAAATCTTCTGCCACGCCCTTTATCAAAGATTAGAGGGAATATGGATTCAGAATTTCTCGTCTTATCTCAAGAGCAGTCATGACGAATGCGCTGCTCTCTTTTGGAGTCTTCCTTACAGCCATATTTTTGACCTCGTCCACGATTGCTGACACGACCTATCGAGTCTTCGATAACGAGGGAAAGGTTGTTGAGATATGGAAGGAGAAAGATGGGCTGATTGAAATCTATAATCCCAACATGTCCAGAAAGGGCTATATCAGGAAAGAAGGAGACCGACTTGAGCGATACGACCGGAACTGGAATCGTGAGGGGAGCATAAGAGATAAAGAGGTTCCTGTTTTTAAAAAGGAGACTCAACCCTGATTCGGTTTTTACCAAAGCGAGTTTTACAAAGCCATGAATAGTTGCACTGCCTGGAAGTTAAACTTACTGGTAATTATTGCTGCCATTTTGCTATTAGGCTGTGGGGAAGAAAAAACTTGGACTCACGATTGCAGTTTAGTTGCGACTTACGATGAATCAGAGTGGACTTATGAAGAGCGATCTCATAATAAATTTTTTTTTGAAAGTATAAGATGGGTTGAATTTGGTGAAATAAGAAGACCTAATGAAGATTATTGGATAAGCGATAAGTACTATGAATTTAAAAATAAAGGACCAAGAATTAGAACAGGCGTTCTCGGAGGCGCTCACGGCTATAGCATTGATGATATTAATAGAGTACTAAAATTTCTAAATCTTCAACCGGTAACGCATTTGTATATAATATCAAGATCGGGATATGTCACAAAGTATAGTGAGGGTTTTCTTCATATCTCTATTCACGACTGGGATAGACATCCCATGACCGGTGCTCAAATGTCTCAATATGAAAAAGGATGCTCATCTGTCATGCAAATCCATATAGAGCAGTTTGTGAAGAAATGGAGTGAATAGTATGTATGTAAAATTACAATTGTGCATAGAGACTGTTCAGCCGACTGTGTCAACCACTGATGTTGGATATTAAGGATTTGATTTTGCTGAAGTCAATCATAAAGCAGAAAAAGCTCGTCTTAAAAAGATTCCTAGTATTGGGCATTATTATCATATCGTTTGTCCCCTTAAATCTATATGGTGCAGACAAAAAGTCCATAAAAAAGACGTCTCAAACGCCCAAAGCCATTCAGCATATCGAGGGGTCTTTTGATGTCAATACGGAGAAGCTTCCTCCCGATTTTAGAGGTCACAATATAAAAAAGGTGATTGAAAAATGGAGCAAAATTGACAAAGATGAATTTGAAACTACTGCACAATATGAAGAAAAACTTGAAAAAATCGGGATAAATAATGTCCTTGTTTTCAGAGAGGATGCTATCGTTCGTTATGATGCCGATAATCAAAGATTATTGATTAAGGCGCCTTGGGGAAGGATAATAGAGGAGGTCACGAATCTTGGCTCCTATATGGGGCAAAACGCTTTTGGAGTAAAGAAAAAAATCAATCGCATTGATTATGTGTTCTATGCGCTCAAAACAAGGATAGCGTTAGACTTTGATGAGCACTTTGAATGGATAGAAGATAAAAATGATTCCTATCGTTATGAAATTATGAGTATTCTGCCGGAAGAAGGGAAAAGAATAAAAGACGATTTAAAATGGCTGATAATCTGCAAAATAAAACCTGCTGATCTCGAGAGGTATAACTCAACAAATTCTATAACGGGATTATCCAGGAGCCATTATAAAGCCACTATAGATGATCCTCTGGAATCTAAGCGAACTGTCTATTTTTTGAGCGTTGAAGTTAATGAGGTCTGGTTATTCAACTTCAAAACCGGGGAGATTCTCAAAAAGAAAACGATAACGACTAACTGAGAAGTATCCAATAGGTGCATTTCGTTTTATCGTTTATCGTCTATAACAAGCAATCCAAAATTATAAAGTATGCAATTATACACGTGGAATTATAATGGTGAGGAATCCCTGGCGACACTTAAGGTATCACAAATAAGTGCAGCTAAGCTTTATTACTGCTTTACAGGACGAAATGCATGGTGGTCTATATGGGTACAAAAATACTATGAGGGCTGTATGCATTCATCTTTAGAAAGCGCGAAAAAATATGCCGAAAAGAAGCGCGTGCAAGGTACCGTTTTTTACATTGAAGAAATACCAGCCTTGATTTTTGAAGCTGAAAATAATTGTCTTGCTGTCACGCAAATTAATTGCAAAGAACCCATGGCTGAGTATTCCTCGGATGCTATTTCGGAAAAAGTTTCTTTGTCAAAATTTAAAATAAAAAATGCTATGAACAATTATTTGAAGTGTGGAGCATCACTTGAAGGAGTATGTCTGTCCTTTGATTACGATAGCCGCTTCTGGAAACGATTGCAACCATCTGAAAATTCAATAGTTCGTGTCATGTGTAAGAAAGCCAAATCGGATCAATTTGTATCTCTTAAGCCCAAGGAAGCACTTTTTCGTTTCGAGTCGTACTCCGTAGGTAGTAATTATTATCTTGAGTGGCGCAAAAGCGAGAGCCGTTTTTCCCCTGACTCTGTATTATCATTACTGTCTTAGTAGGGTGTCAGCTTCGTATTTTCCTCAATCACCATCAAAACCTCCCTTTCGGGAATCAAATACCCGTCCTTCACCTGGATGACCTCGCGGAATATCCCTTCCTCCCTCCAGCGGTAGATGGTCTTTTTGAAGCGTTTGAAAATCTCGGCCACTTCGGCATAGGACAGGAATAAAAATGGTGGGCAGATAGACTTTTAGAGCAGCCTGCCCTTCCCCCTCTTTTATCTGGTCTTCAACCCCGCCCATAAGTTATAATCTATCGTTAATCTATATACTAAGCACGGCACTATCTATATATGGCCAGAAAAAAGACAAGCAGGGCGGAAGTCCTGCCATTCGAGGTGCCAGCCCCCTCTGACAAAGACGAGCTGGTAATCGAGGGGCTCAGGCAGAACAACCTCAAGAACATCTCGGTCCGCATACCCCACAACGTCATCACCACCATCGTGGGTTTGAGCGGCTCTGGCAAATCCTCGCTCGCCTTCGACACCCTCTTCGCCGAAGGCAGATGGAGGTTCATCGAGTCCCTTTCCACATACACCAGGCTATTCCTCGAACGAATGGACAGGCCCGATGTCGACACCATCAGGAATATCCGCCCGGCCATCGCCGTAGAGCAGAAAAACCCGGTGCGCGGCAGCCGCTCTACCGTCGGCACCACCACCGAACTGAACGACTACCTGCGCCTCCTTTTCAGCCGCGTTGGAAGGCTCCACTGCCCGGAGTGCGGCTCGCCTGTATATAAAAGCGGCCCCGAGCCTGCCGCAGAGAGCATCCTGGCCGGCCGCCCCGGCGAGCCTGTCTATATCGGATTTAACATCAACCTTAACGGAAAACAGCCTGAAGAGGCCGCCGCGGAGCTGCTTGGCAAGGGCTTCATACGGGTAAAGGCCGGCGCCGATATCATAGACATCTCGGAAGGCTTTACAGAACTGCCCCGCTCCTTCGGGGTGGTGACCGACAGGCTCATCGTAAAGGAATCCGAGCGGCAGAGGCTCACCGAGGCGCTTGAAACAGCCTTCAGCGCCGGCAACGGCGCGGCCTGGGCATATACGCCGGGCAAGGGCGAAGAGGCCTTCTCTACAGAGCTTATCTGCCGGGAGTGCGGCACAAGGACAGAGAGGCCCACTTCGATCTCCCTTTCATTCAACCACCCTGTCGGCGCATGCCCGGAATGCAAGGGCTTCGGCAACCTGCTCAAATATGACGAGGCGAAGGTATTGCCAGACAAAACACTCAGCCTCCGCGAAGGTGCGATAGAGCCATGGACAAAGCCCGCCTACAGATGGTGGTATGAAGAGCTTGAAAAACACGCTCACAACTACGGGATAGACCTCAATAAGCCATTCGAGAAGCTATCCGCAAGGGAACGGCGGCTCGTATTCGAGGGCACCTCGGACTTCGAAGGCATAAACGACTTCTTCGACTACCTTGAGAGCAAGAAATACAAGCTCCACATAAAGGTCTTCAGCTCACGCTACAAGGGGCAGGTCGCATGCCCGTCGTGCAAAGGGACGAGGCTTAAAAAGCAGGCGCTCTCCGCGAAGGTCGGCGGCCTCAACATCGCCGAGGCAAGCGCCCTTTCGATAAAAGAGGCCCGCGAGTTCTTCTCAACGATAGAGCTTACAAGCTTTGAAGAGGCCATTTCAGAGGAGGTATTGAAGCAGATACGGGCGAAGCTCGAATTCCTGAGCCACACCGGCCTCGGCTACATAACGCTCGACAGGCTCACCAAGACCCTTTCCGGGGGCGAGGCCCAGAGGGTCACCATAGCGACCCAGCTCGCCTCGTCCCTTTGCGGGGTTCTCTACATACTCGACGAGCCGTCCATCGGCCTCCATCCTGTAGATATAGACATGCTCACCAGCCAGCTTGAGAGGCTTTCATCCATGGGCAACACGGTCGTGACCGTCGAGCACGACCCTGGCATGATAAGGAGGTCGAGCCATGTAATCGAGCTTGGCCCCGGCTCAGGCGAAAAGGGTGGCCACGTGGTATGGGCAGGCCCTACGAAAGAGTTCCTGAAGGGCGCGCGCACCCTTACAGCCGACTACCTTGCCGGGCGGGAAGAGATCCACGTGCCCAGGTGGAGGAGAAAGGGGAGCGGCAGATACATTCAAATCCGGGGCGCCTCCGGGAATAACCTCAAGTCGGCAGACCTCTCGGTCCCCCTTAAGACCATGACCTGCGTAACAGGTGTATCAGGCTCAGGCAAAAGCACCCTCGTTGTCGATACCCTCTACAACGTCCTCGCCTCGCACTTCGGCGAGAAGTCCGAGCCTGCCATGCCCTACTCGTCTGTCCACGGCCTCGACAACTTGAGCGGGGTAAAGCTCATAGACCAGAGCCCAATAGGGAGGACGCCACGTTCAAACCCGCTCACATACATCGGCGGCTTCGACGAGATAAGAAAGCTCTTCTCCGGCCTGTCTTCGGCCAGGGCCATGGGGCTGGCCCCGGGGGACTTCTCATTTAACGTCCCCGGCGGCAGATGCGAATCATGCAAGGGCGAAGGGGTCGAAAAGCTCGAGATGTACTTCCTCCCGGACGTCTACGTGAAATGCGCGGTCTGCGGCGGCAAGAGGTACAAGGGGCACGTCCTCGACGTCAAATACAGGGGCAGGTCGATCTATGACGTCCTTGAGACCACCTTCGAGGACGCCATCCTCCTTTTTCCGAACGAACCCGGCCTCCAGAGGCGTTTCTCGGTCCTTAAATCCGTCGGCCTTGGCTACCTCAAGCTCGGCCAGCCTGCCACGACCCTCTCCGGTGGAGAGGCCCAGAGGCTCAAGATAGCGAGGGAGCTTGTGGAGGAATCATCAGGGGACGTCCTTTACATACTCGATGAGCCCACAACAGGCCTTCACATGGATGACGTCAAAAAGCTCCTCTCGGTGCTTGGCGCCCTGGTCGATTCAGGGAGCACCGTCTTAATGATAGAGCACAACCTCGACTGCATAAAGTCGGCTGACCACGTCATAGACCTGGGCCCCCGGGGCGGCGGCGAAGGCGGAGCCATAGTCGCCAGCGGCACCCCGGAGGAGATATCAAGATCCCCCCGCAGCCTCACCGGAAAATACCTAAAGAAAGTCCTTCACTAAGCCGAAAAAGACCATGGGCCACAGATCCGCCTTTGTCTCCGGCGTGCCATAGCTCACATACACCTTTGCTCATTGCATATACAATGGGACCCGTAACGGAAGGCCCCCGCCAGTCCCAGGCGGCGGAAGAAAAAAGCGGGATTTTCCTTGAAAAATCCTGTATTAGGGTCTTCCAGGGAGGTGAGCCGGGCAGGTATTTTCCTTGACACTGGTATGGCTGGCGGTTAAGATGTACGGCATTCCAGTGTAAAAGGATGATTGATGAAAAAAATCGTTTTTATAGAGCCAAATCCCCCGGATTTTCATATCTTTTCAAAAGTACCGCTGCCCAGGCTCGGCACCGCGATACTCGGATCGAGGCTAAAGCAGGAAGGTTACGAGGTCAAAAGCTATGTGGAGTCCATCTCGGAGCTCGACCTTAAGGATGTCCTGAGCGCTGACGCGGTCGGCATCTCCACCATCACTTCGACCTCATGCCGTTCTTTTGAGATAGCGAAACTTGTAAAGAAGGCCGGCATACCGGTCTTCATGGGCGGCCCCCACGTAACGTTTATGCCTGATGAGGCCCTCCAGTACTGTGATTACGTGGTGCGAGGCGAGGCCGATGACATCATAGTCGACTTTGTAAAGGCCATGGAGACTGGCGAAGGGCTGGATCAGATACCGGGCCTGTCGTACATGAAAGATGGCGTAGCGAAGCACAACTCGACCGCCCCTTTCTGCAAGGACATGGACAAGATCCCGGCCCCGGACTTCAGCATAATAAGCGGTCTCGATACCGCAGGCGCGAAAAAGCTGCCCATAGCGCCGGTCATGACATCAAGAGGATGCCCGTATGACTGCAGCTTCTGCTCCGTTACCGGCATGTTCGGCCAGAAATACAGGTTCAGGAGCAAGGAGCGCGTAATAGAAGAGCTTATGAACCACAGGGAACACGGCGGAAACTGGGTCTTCTTCTACGACGACAACTTCTGCGCCCACAAGAGGAGGACCAAAGAGCTCCTCTCCACCATGATAGAGCAGAAGATCACGCCGGCGTGGACGGCGCAGGTAAGGGTCGAGATCGCGAGGGACCAGGAGCTTCTTGACCTGATGAAACGGTCGAAATGCCATACCGTCTACATAGGGCTTGAATCGATAAACCCCAAGACGCTCGAGATCTACAACAAGAAGCAGTCCCTGGAGGACATAACAAGCTGCATAAGAATACTTAAAAAGAACGGCATCAGGATACACGGCATGTTCGTCTTCGGCTCAGACCATGACACCACCGACACCATAGCCGAGACCGTAAGGTTCGCCAAGAAAAACGACCTGGACTCGGTGCAGTTCCTTATCCTTACGCCCCTTCCGGGGACCAAGTGCTACAGGGACCTCGACAGGGAGGGCAGGATAATCACCAAGGACTGGAGCCTTTATGACGCCCATCACGTGGTCTACGAGCCAAAGCTCATGAGCTACTACGAGCTTCAGTCAGAGACCATGAGGGCCACGAAAGAGTTCTACTCGCCCTGGCAGATAGCCAAGAGGGCGGCCCGCTTCGACCTCTTTAACGTAACTATAAAGGTTTGGGGGCACACCCTCACCAAGCAATGGATAAAGAAGAACCAGTACTTCCTGGACTACACCAGGGCCCTCGGGGAAGCCGGCAAAAAGATCGAGCTTGCCGCCAAGAAGACCGCCGAGGACGTAAAAGAGAAGTTCCAGCAGATAGAGCTCTCCGGCGGTATTCCGCATAAGTACTCCGGGGCCTCGTAGGCATCACAAGCTAAGGAGGAAATGATGAATAGGAAACTCGCGGCTCTGGGTTTATGCGCCTCGCTCCTGGGCACACCCGCGTTCGCTTCCGACGCTGCCACCGGGATACTCATGCCCGAGATGGAGCCGATACAGTCAGCCCTCCTCCAGACAGGAAGCGCGGAGCGCCAGGCTGCGCCCATTAAGGCGAAGGGCGTGGCAGCAGCAAGCGATGGCAGCCCCTTCAGCCCCGTGAAGCTCTCGTCAGCTCCCTCCATATGCGCGGGAGAGGCGAAGGCCCTATTCTATTACTACTCGAATTCGGCGCCGGAGGCCGCCCTGCCTTCATGCTCATCCGACGCCCCGGTTGTCGCCAGCCAGGCGCTGCCCGAGTTCACCATGGCCGACGCCTCGCTTACCGAGGCCGCAGCAGTTGAAGAGCCGGGCATCGCCGACGTGCCGATAGTAGTCAACAAGAGTGTCGAGTCGTTCATAAGGTACTTCCAGACGAGCGGGCGCAAGTACTTTGAGAAGTGGCTCGGCAGGAGCTCGGATTATATGGCCATGCTCCAGACGATACTTCGCGAAAACGGCCTGCCAGAGGACCTCTCATATATCGCCTTTATCGAGAGCGGCCTCAACCCGACCGTCAGGTCGAGGGCCAACGCGGTCGGGATGTGGCAGTTCATAAAGGGCACGGCTCAGAGATACGGCCTCAGGGTCGACTGGTGGATAGACGAGAGGATGGACCCTGAAAAGGCTACATACGCAGCCGCCAAATACTTCAAGAACCTCTACGGCATGTTCGGCTCCTGGTATCTCGCCGCCGCGAGCTACAACGCTGGCGAAGGCAGGGTATCAAGGGCCATAAAGAAGCACGGCACCGAGGACTTCTGGGAGCTTGCCAGCCAACGCAAGCCGCTGCACAGGGAGACCAGGGAATACGTGCCAAAGTACCTTGCCGCCGTGACCATAGCCAGAGACCCTGAGCTCTACGGCTTCACTTCCGTTGAATTAAACGATGGGCTCCGCTATGAGAAGGTAAAGGTCTCGCAAGCGACAGACCTCCGTGTCATAGCCGAAGCGGCTGGCACAAGCGTCGACGAGATAAAGAGGCTCAACCCGGAGCTGCTGCGCTGGTTCACGCCGCCGAACTACCCCGGCTATGAGGTAAAGATACCCGCCGGCAGGGGCGAGATATACAGGTCTAACATGAGCAACGTCCCGCCCGCCAAGAGGATAGCCTTCCTCCAGCACAAGGTGAAGCGCGGAGAGACGCTCAACAAGATAGCGAAACGGTACGGCATCGCGGTAAGCCCGATACTCTATCTCAACAACACCATAGTCTCAAACCCGAAGAAGAAATTGAAACCTGGCATGCTACTCATGATACCCGTGAAGGCCGGAAATTACGCGAGCAGGAAAAAGAGCGTAGCCGTAGCGGAGATAGTCACCAGGATGGAGCTTCAGAGCTGAACATATAACGGGCGCTTCAAAGGGCGGCATCGAAAGATGGCCGCCCTTTTTTATTTCCCCTTTTTTATTTCATCGGCCAGCCAGAGCTTTTCTATTCCCCATTTACAACGGCAGCCCCATAATGATATCTTTAACATTATCAAACTAAAGCAAGGGTGGCTTAATGATATCGGTAGAGTCAGCGCTTGAGACGATCCTCAAGGAAATAAAGCCCCTTGGCCTTGAGAGCGTCAATATAAATTCCGCCCTTGGCCGTGTGCTCGGTGAAGATACTACCGCGGCGCGCGGCAACCCGCCCTGGGACAACTCCGCCATGGACGGATACGCGCTTAAATACGCGGATACAGACGGGGCATCGAATGAAAGCCCTGTGAGCCTCCGGGTGCTCTACGACCTCCCGGCCGGACAGACACCCAAGGGGCCATTGGGCAACGGAGAAGCGGTGCGCATAATGACCGGCGCGCCAGTGCCTCAGGGCGCCGACGCGGTAGTGATGGTCGAGAGGACCGAGGCCGGAGAAGGCTTTGTGCTCGTCAAGGCCGGGGCGAAGCTCGGAGAAAACATCAGGAGAGCTGGCGAGGACTTTAAGGCCGGAGAGGTCGTCATCAGCAAGGGAAGCGTCGTCCGAGCGGCCGAAGTGAGCATGCTCGCCACAGTAGGCGTGCCCTTCGTCTTCGTGCACAAACGGCCCAGGGTGGCGGTCATCTCCACCGGGGACGAGCTCTGCGACATAGACGAGGCGCCTCCTGCCGGGAAGATAACCAACAGCAACGGCTACGCCCTCGCGGCCCTTGTGGCCGCGTGCGGGGCAGAGCCCTTGCAGCTCGGCATAGCCAGGGACAACAAGGAGAGCCTCAAGGAAAAGCTCGCCCTCGCCATGAAAGCGGACTGCATAATATCATCGGGCGGTGTCTCGGTCGGCGATTACGACTTTGTGAAAGACGTCCTGAAGGAGATGGGCTCATCGATGATATTCTGGAAGGTCGCGATGAAGCCAGGCAAGCCCCTGGCCTTCGGCGTAATAGGCGGAAAGCCCGCCTTTGGCCTTCCAGGCAACCCTGTATCCTCGATGGTGGCCTTTGAGCAGTTCGTAAGGCCGGCTCTCCAAAAGATGTCCGGGAGAAAAAATATCTTCCGCCGGGGCTTCAGAGCGAGGCTCACAAAGGATATCCGCATAAAGCCGGGCAGGATGAACTTCATACGCGCCGAGCTGACCGCGGACGATTCGGGCTTCTCCGCGACACCGCTTGACGGACAGGGCTCCGGCATGATCTCTACCATGGTAAGGGCCAACTCGTTCATCATAGTCCCACCGGGGTCCGAGGGCTTCAAGGCGGGAGAGACGGTAAAGGCCCAGCCATTCGATGAGACCGTTTTTCTGAGCCCCACCCCGGCCTATTGACATCCGTCATATCTGATGAGGGCCATTTATCATATTGTTTTGTTCAGGCTGCTCTAAAAACCATATGCGAGGCCCCAATTAAACGGGGAGCGAGGAATGAAGGCGTACCTGGAGTGTACGCCGCTTCTGCCGCTTCTGAAGCCAACGAAGCAGATGGACTTATTTCATGCCTGTTAAGGCTAAAATCCCACATACGGAGATGGAAATGTTCAAGACCGTTGAATGGAAGAACAATTCAGTCGTCATGATAGACCAGCGGCTTCTGCCTGAAAAGGAGGTCTACAGGAGGTACAAGTCCTATCAGGAGGTCGCGAGGGCGATAAAGGATATGGTGGTAAGGGGCGCTCCGGCCATCGGGGTGGCCGCGGCGATGGGAGTAGCCCTCGGGGCCTTGAAGATAAAGGCCCGCGACATGAAGGGTTTCAAAAAAGAATTCGGCCGTATAGCAGCCACGATCGCCTCTACCAGGCCGACCGCCGTGAACCTCTTCTGGGCAATAGAGCGGATGCAGGGTATAGCGGATTCCGGCGAGGCCCTCGGGGTCGCCGGGCTCAAGAAGAAGCTCGTTGACGAGGCGCTTAGGATCCACAAGGAAGACATAGAGATAAACCGCTTTATCGGCAAACACGGCGGCAAGCTCCTTAAAAGCGGCTCTACCGTACTTACACACTGTAACGCCGGGGCTCTTGCGACCGCTGGCTACGGCACGGCCCTCGGCGTCATAAGGGGCGCCATCGAGCAGAAAAAGAAGATACGGGTCTACGCCGATGAGACGAGGCCGTTTCTCCAGGGGGCGCGGCTCACCGCGTGGGAGCTTCAGAAGGACAAGATAGACGTAACGCTCATAACCGACAGTATGGCCGGGTATATGATGAAAAAGGGGCTCATCGACGCCGTAGTCGTGGGGGCGGACAGGATCGCGGCTAACGGCGACGTCGCCAACAAGATCGGGACCTACTCGGTGGCAGTCCTCGCCAGAGAGCACGGCATACCCTTCTATGTGGCAGCGCCGCTTTCTACCATCGACCTCAAGATAAAGCACGGGGACTTCATCCCCATCGAGGAGAGGGATATAACTGAAGTCACCCACATGAAAGGCAGGAGGATAGCCCCCAAGGGGATAAAGGTCAAGAACCCGGCCTTTGACGTGACCCCCTCAAGGCTTGTGGCCGGGATAGTCACCGAGAAAGGCGTGGTGAGGGCCCCTTACGGCAAGGGGCTCAAGGCGCTTTTCAAAAAATAAGAAAAGAGGGCTGATGTCTTTCATAGATTTCGCTATAGTAGTCGGCATAGTCGTCGCCATGATAATCGTCTACAAGTACGCAGACAGGTGGGTTAAAAAGATGGACCCGGCCACGGTCAAGAAATTGAACTGGGCCGGGTTCATAATCGGGGTCGTAGGCGGCATACTCTGGTATTTGTTCGCCATCGGCATCTTCATGATCATAACCCTTGTCGGCGTAGTCGTCTACTTCATCTTCTACGGTTACGACAAGGTGGAAGAGGAGCAAAAAGACGACAGGACATAGCCTCTTCTTGACGCCCCCCAATGCTGGTATATACTTTTCTGTATACGCTTAAAAAAAACAGCAATCTCAAAAGGGGGGCGTAAAATGAGGAACAGCAAGTTTTTCCAGTTGGCTCTCGCCTTTGGTCTAGCTATGGCTGTGGCGGCTCCTTCCGCCTACGCAGCCGGAGAAAAAGCCGCAAAGACATCTGACATAAGCAAGTTCAAGGAACAGATACAGAAGGATACCAACCTCTCCCAGTCCGATATCAATGCCATAGAGCCGCAGCTGAGCGAGTTCGCCCAGCGCAACGCCGACCCTGACAAGGTCTCCGCGCTTGCCAAGACGGCTGTGGACAGCAACTGCACCGGCTCGTGCCTGAGGGACGTCCTCCTAAGCATGAACAACGCCATGTCAAAGGGTCTTTCCGACAACGACGCGCAGGACATGGTATCGCAGGCGCTCCGCGACCAGGTCCAGGCCCGCGGCGGCCAGATATCAGACCCGGCAGAGCTCGGCAGCCAGGTCCGCGCAAGCGTTGAAGCCCAGCTCGCGAGCAGGCCCGGGGCACAGGCTCCCGGAACCACCGGCGGCATGTCAGGGACTGAAAGCGAGAGCACCCGCGGCATGTCACCCGGCGGGACAACAGGCGGCGGATACTAAAGGCAAAGCCCGATTGCTACTTTGCCCCGCTTTTTATGGCGGGGCTTTATTTTTTTGTTCTGAAGGGCTTAAGTTGTCATTGTGAGGAGCGTAATGCGCGACGAAGAATCTCGTAACTTCTGGACACCACTACCCGCGGATTCTTCGCTACGCTCGGAATGACAATAAAAAGTTTTCAGCAGCCTGGAATCAGGCGAGGAGTTTCTCAAGCTCAGGGATGGCCTGGCGCATATTGGGCACGAGCGTGCCGTTGCCGCAAAGCCCCTTTATCTCATCTATCGAATACCAGCCAAACGTCGGGATCTTCTCCGGCTCCATCACCCTCGGCTCGCCGGAGATCATTTCGCAATAATACATCCTTACCAAAAACAAGCCCTCAGGGGAATGGGTCCTGTACTCGCCGAAGAGTCCTGTAACGCGGACCTCTATCCCAAGCTCCTCCCTTATCTCACGCATGACAGATTCCTCCCACCCCTCATCCACGTCTTTCTTGCCCCCGGGAGGCTCGACCCTCAGTCCATGCTTCACGTTATGGACAAGGAGTAGCTTCTTGTCCCTTATGATCATCCCTGCTGACATCTCGCGCATGAAAGCCATTATGCTTTCACCGGCATGACAAAAACAAGATTATTGTTGCCTGCTCAACTTATCCTCCTGTTTTTCCATTGCCTTTATCATGGAGTACTGTTACCATGCCTAATATTTAGGCAGACCATGGGACAAGCAAAAAACCAGCTTTCATTTGAGGATATCCTCGAAAGCCTCGCCGAGGGGGTAATAGCCGTCGATACGGAGATGCGGGTCTGCGTCTTCAACCAGTCGGCGGAGAAGATGGCCGAGGTCTCCCGCTCCCTTGTGCTGGGCAAACCCATCGAGGGATATCTGGGGCGCAATCCGCGGATAATCGAGATGCTCAGGAAGACCCTCACCGAAGGGCGCCTCTTTGCCGAATACGAGGAGAAGCTTTTCAGGAGGATAACCGGAGACACCATACCCATAGGCATAACCACAAGCCAGGTGCTTGACCCGGCGGGCAACCTCGCCGGGGCGGCGGCGCTTATAAAAGACCTCTCCGGCATAAAGTCCCTTGAGGCCGGCTCCCTCCGTAAAGAAAGGCTCGCCTACATAGGGACCTTCGCCGCGAACCTCGCGCACGAGATCAAAAACCCTCTGAGCGGCATGAGAGGCGCGGCCCAGCTCCTCGCAAGGAAGATAAAAGAGCCGGCCCTCTCCGAATACACGGAAGTCATAATGAAGGAGGCCGACCGCCTCAACATCATCCTCAACGACATGCTCGATTTCACGAGGCCCGCCAGGCTCAACAAGAAACCGGTCAACATACACAAGGTGCTCGATTCCGTACTGATGCTCCTTCAGGAAGGGGGCGAACAAGCGCCCTTCGTAAGAGGCTATGATCCGAGCATCCCGCCTGTGTCAGGGGACGAGGGGCAGCTTAAGCAGGTCTTCCTCAACCTGGTCAAGAACGCGAAAGAGGCCATTACAGTGGACGGGACCATACATATCAACACAAGGGCCGCCACCGAGTTCCACCTTGTCGAGGGCGGCTGTCCGGGCAGAATGGTATCGGTAGAGGTAAAGGACAACGGCTGCGGGATAGCCCCGGAGGACCTGGAGAAGATATTCACTCCGTTTTTTACGACCAAGCCCAGGGGCAGCGGCCTCGGCATGGCGATAACCCTTAAGATTATAAAGGAGCATGGGGGCCTTTTGAAGATCGACTCCGAGCCCGGGAAGGGCACTTCCGTGATAGTCTATCTCCCGGTCGCCGACAGGGGGCAATCATGAGCGATACAAGTGTACTTATAGCCGACGATGACGAGAGCATACTCTGGGTCCTTGAGAAACTCCTTAAGGGAAAGGGGCTTGACGTGGTAAAGGCCTCTGACGGAGAAGAGGCCTGGAAGGCCCTCTCCGCTCAACCCGTAAGCCTTGCCATACTCGACATAAACATGCCGGGCAGGGACGGGCTTAAGCTCCTCACCGACGCCAGGGAGGCCGCCAACCCGGCCACGTTCATCATAATGACCGCTGAATCGAGCATGAAGAACACCCTCGAAGCTATGAAGCTCGGGGCCTTCGATTATGTCACAAAGCCCTTCGATGTAAGCGAGCTTGAGATAATAATCGAGCGCGCCATAGAGAACCTCAAGCTCAAGGGCAAGGTCTCGGCCTTGAAGGAGCGCATGAAGGAACGCCTTGAGCACGATACTACCTTCATCGGCAAGAGCAAGGCCGTTGAAGAGGTCTTCAAAAAGGCCGGGAAGGTGGCTGCAAAGGACGTGACCGTCCTTGTGCTCGGAGAGAGCGGCACAGGGAAGGAACTCCTCTCCAGGCTCATCCACATGAACAGCTCAAGGGCCGATGGCCCCTTTGTCGCCGTGAACTCGGCCGCCGTCCCGAAAGACCTGATGGAGAGCGAGCTCTTCGGCTTTGAGAAGGGGGCCTTCACGGGCGCTGTAGAGGGCAAGAAAGGCAAGTTCGAGCTTGCGGACGGCGGGACCCTCTTCCTTGACGAGGTGGGCGACATGAGCCTCGACCTGCAATCGAGGTTGCTCCGCGCCATACAGGAAAAGGAGTTCTACAGGGTTGGCGGAAGGGAGCCCATAAAGGTCGACGTCCGCATAGTCGCCGCGACAAACCAGGACCTCGACAAGGCGGTCGCGGAGAAGAGGTTCAGGGATGACCTCCTCTTCAGGCTGAACGGCATTACCCTCACCCTCCCGCCGTTAAGGGACAGGAAGGGGGACGTCGGGGTCCTTGCCGAATTTTTCCTCGACAGGTTCAGAACAGAGTTCAACTCAGGGCCAAAATCCTTTTCACCCGCTGCAACAGAGGCGCTCGAAGCCTATCAGTGGCCCGGCAACGTAAGGGAGCTTGAGAATACCGTAAGGCGCTCGGTGCTCATGTCGCCGAACGTCACGATAACGCCGCAGGACCTCAACCTGCCGCTCTCAGTGGGCAAGCGCGAGTCCCTTGAGGAGATCATAGCGGCAAGGCTCAAGCCATTCATAGACAAGACAGACCACCGCTCAAGGCAGGAGCTCTACGACTTCATAATGCCTTTCATGGAAAGGCCGCTTATAAAGCTCGTGCTCGAGAAGACCAGGGGCAACCAGGTGCAGGCCGCCGATATGCTCGGGATCAACAGAAATACGCTCAGGAAAAAGATAAGGGATTTGAACATAAACATCGGGAAGCTCAAGGATTGAGGGACAAAACACCCTTTATAAAAGGCCTCTACGCCATAATAGATTCCACGTACGCGCCCCTGGAGCTGGCCGGGGAGTACGCCGGGTCGCTAGCCGAGGGCGGGGCGAAGATAATACAGCTTAGGGCTAAGGGCACGCCAGGCGCCATACTCCTCAAGGCGGCGCAGGAGGCCAGGAAGGCGCTTCCTGAAAACGCTCTGTTCATCGTAAACGACCGGATAGATATAGCCATGCTGTCAGGGGCTCAAGGAGTACACCTCGGGCAGGACGACATCCCGTTGAAAGAAGCGCGCAGGCTCCTGCCGTCCTCAATAATAGGCGTATCGACACACAATATGGAAGAAGCGAAGAGGGCCGCGGCGGAAGGGGCGGATTACATCTCATTCGGCCCTATATTCCCGACCAGGACCAAAGGTGACGCGGACACCCCCAAGGGGCTTGAAGCGCTCCACAAGATCGCCTCAAGCATAGGGGTCCCGGTGGTCGCCATCGGCGGCATTACCGAGGCCACGGCCCTTTCGGTCCTCAGGGCCGGGGCCTCGTCAATAGCCATCATCTCGGATATACTCCTCGCCACGGATATAAGAGAGAAGACCTCAGCCATAGCCGCTATTATTGAGAAGGGCTGACAGGGCCTGAAAGGTACGCCGTAGTAGCCGGCTTCTGAAGCCAACAAGGCAGATGGACTTATTCCATGCCTGCTATACAGCCCCCTGGGCCATTTTTCTGAGGGGCATCCTCCCCTCGCCATTCCACGGGTCCGTGACCGCGCCTGCCGCTTCATCCAGCCTGGCGCAAAGCTCCTTTATTCTCTCCGGGTCGTCGAGGGCCTCTTTCCTTATATTCTCGATGCCCCTGCGGGCTATCCACTTGAAGGTCCTCTCGCCGTAACTGGCGTCTTCCCTGTAATGCTGCAGCAGGGCCGATAGCGCCTCTATCGCCTCTTCTCCTGTCTTATAAGCCCCGAGCTTATCGGCAGCCCTCAGCTCTATGCCTCCGCATCCGCCCGCGTATACCTCCCAGCCGCTGGCCACGCCAACGACGCCGATGTCCTTGACGCCGCTCTCCGCGCAGTTCCTCGGGCAGCCGCTCACGCCGAGCTTCACCTTCGCGGGCATCGGTATGCCTGCTATCCTCTTCTCGATCTCGACTCCAAGGCCCATCGAGTCCTGTGTGCCATACCTGCAAAAACTCTCGCCCACGCATGTCTTGACGGTCCTTACGGCCTTAGCATAGGCGTGTCCTGAAGGCATGTCGAGCTCGCTCCATATTTCCTTCAATTCCTCCCTGGGGACCCCGAAGAGGGCGATCCTCTGCCCTCCGGTGAGCTTGACGAGCGGAACCCTGTGCCTCTCTGCCACCTCCGCGATCTTTTTAAGGTCCGCTGGCGTTGTTACCCCGCCGTACATCCTCGGCACAACGGAGAAGGTGCCGTCCTTCTGGATGTTGGCGTGGGCCCGCTCGTTTATAAGCCTTGAGGTAAGGTCGTCAGCCGCCTTCCCCGGCCACGCTAGCAGGACATAGTAGTTGAGCGCCGGCCTGCACTTCTCGCACCCGACCCCCTCCCATCCGAGCGTTTCCATGACTTCGCTGACCGACCTGAGCCCCTTCTCCCTGATGTTTCGGATGACGTCGTCCCTTGTATATCTCGTGCATGCGCACATGGCTGCGGAGGCCGCTGACTGAAAATCCGCCCCAAGGGTCTCTTCGAGCACCCTGTCCACCAGCGGGGCGCACCCGCCGCACGAAGACGAGGCCCCCGTCTCCCTCTTCACGTCCTCTCTCGTGAAGAGCCCCTTGGACCTTATCGCCGCCACTATCATGCCCTTTGTTATGCCCTTGCATCCGCAAACCGGCGCGTCGTCAGAGAGCACCTCTACCGCCTTGCCCTCTTTGCGCTCCCCTTCCAGAAGCTCACCCCTCCTGTGAGTCACATCAGCGCCCGAGGTGAGAAAACCGAAGAGCGACGGGCCGCGGGAGCTGTCCCCGAAAAGGACGATCCCCTTCACCCTGCCGTCTTCCATGACCACTTTCTTGTAGACCCTGGACTTCCTGTCGAAGTACTCGATGGAATCGTCCCCACCGCAGGCGTCCCCCGCCGAGTAAAGGTCTATGCCATGCACCTTGAGCCTTGCAGAGACGGGGGAGTTCTTGAAGGACCTCCTGCCGTCCCCGGCGAGCTGGTTTGCCGCCACCCTCGCCTGCTCGAATATGGGGGCCGCCAGTCCGAAGGTCAGCCCCCTGTGCTGTACGCATTCGCCTATCGAGTATACGCTCGGGTCGAAAGTCTGCATGGTGTCGCTCACCACTACGCCCCTCTCGCAATAAAGCCCCGAAGCCCTGGCAAGCTCCGTGTTGGGGCGTATGCCTATGGATATGACGACGAGGCCCGCGTCTATCTCGGAGCCGTCCTTGAACCTTATCTTCTCGACCCTCCCGGAGCCCTCAAAGGCGGCAGCCTCTTTTTTAAGGAGCACGCCTATGCCCATCTCTTCGATTGATTCCTTCAAGAGCATGGCGGCCCGCTCGTCAAGCTGCCTCTCCATGAGCCTGTCCATTATATGTACGACCGTGACCTCCATGCCGAGGGTCTTAAGCGCCCATGCCGCCTCAAGCCCCAGGAGACCGCCGCCCACGACCACGGCCCTGCCGCCGGAGGCAGCGAGGGCGGTTATCCTGTCGCAGTCGGCGAGGTCCCTGAACGTGACCACGCCTTCAAGGCCGCTTCCTTCCATATCCGGCCTGATCGGAAGAGAGCCCGCGGCAAGGACGAGCTTGTCGTAGCCTGCCTCAAGGCCGCAGCCTGTCACGACCTTGCGGCTCCCCCTGTTTATCGCGACTACCTCTTTTGAAGCGTGCACCTCTATCCCGCGCTCCTTGTACCATTCAGGGGGGTGCATGACGAGGTCGCCGGGCTTTTTTTCACCGGTAAGCACCTGGGAGAGCAATACCCTGTTGTAGCCCGTATGGGCCTCTTTCCCGAATACCGTAAGGCTGTACTTCTCGGGGCCGGCCTTGATGAGCTCTTCTACAAAGGCGTTCGCGGCCATCCCGTTGCCTACAACGACGATGCGCTGTCTCCCTTTTCTTTCCATTTGCATGCCTCCTGAAAACGCAAAAGGCGCCGCGGTAGCGGCGCCTTTGCCTTGGAACCCGTTTACCGGCTTTTTGTCAGGCCGCTTTTAGAGCGGCCTGACGGTCAAAGAGAATATCCGCTCTCGCTATGCTGTGTGATATCAAGACCCTGCACCTCATCTTCGCTTGAGACCCTCAGACCAACGGTCCAGTCGATGAGCTTTAAGAGCACAAAGGTAGCCACGAACGCGTATCCGACGCTCGCGCCTACGGCTATCAGCTGCTTTACGAGGAGAGTCCCGCCGTAGAAGAGCCCGTCGGCGCCCGCGGAGTTTATAGCGGTGGATGCGAAAAGTCCGGTCGCTATAGCGCCCCAGATGCCGCCTACGCCGTGTATGCCGAAGGCGTCGAGCGAGTCGTCATAGCCAAGGAGCGGCTTTATGTATGTTACCGCTATATAGCAGATAACGCCTGCAGCCGCTCCGAGGAATATGGACGGCATCGGCCCGACAAAACCCGCGGCAGGCGTTATCGCCACCAGCCCGGCTACAATCCCTGAGGCAAGGCCAAGGAGCGTCGGCTTGCCCCTGTGAAGCCACTCAGCCGCCATCCAGGCCAGCGCCGCGGCGGCGGCAGCGGTGTTTGTCACCAGGAATGCCGAGGCCGCAAGGCCGTTCGCCCCGAGGGCGCTCCCGGCGTTGAAGCCGAACCACCCGAACCAGAGAAGCCCTGCACCGATCAAGGTGAGCGGCAGGTTGTGCGGCATCATAAGCTCTGTCTTGTACCCCTTCCTCTTCCCCATCGCAAGCGCGGCAGCCAGGGCCGCGACACCGGAGCTTATGTGGACGACTGTTCCGCCAGCGAAGTCGAGGGCGCCGAGAGCGCGGAGCCATCCGCCAACGCCCCATACCCAGTGGGCGAGCGGGTCGTAGACCAGGGTTGTCCACAGGAGGGTGAATATGATGAAGGCCGAGAACTTCATCCTCTCGGCAAAGGCGCCGGCGATGAGCGCAGGCGTTATTACCGCGAACATCATCTGGAATATCATGAAGGCCTGGTGCGGTATGGTCGCTGCGTAGTCGGTGTTCGGATCAGCGCCTACACCTGCGAGGCCGGCCCAGTCGAGCGAGCCTATGAGCCCGCCGATATCGGGGCCGAAGGCGAGGCTATAGCCCCAGAGCACCCACTGTATGCTTATGATGCAAAGGACCGCGAAGGACTGCATTATGGTACCGAGCACGTTTTTTCTCCTCACCATGCCGGAGTAGAAAAGGGCGAGGCCCGGCGCGGTCATAAGGAGCACGAACGCGGTGGAGATGAGCACCCATGAGGTATCCCCCGTGTCAATTGGCGGCGGCCCGTCGGCCAGGGCCGTAAGCGGCATTAAAAAGAGCATTACAAGAGCCCAGATCATCGTCTTCATTTCCTTCCTCCTCAATCCTGTTTGTGATTACAGGGCGTCGCTTCCGTGCTCGCCAGTCCTTATCCTGATGCCGTCCTCTATATTCGATATGAATATCTTGCCGTCGCCTATCTTGCCGGTCTTCGCGGCGGCCATGATCGCCTCGACCACCTTTGGCGTAAGCTCATCGGCGGTGACTATCTCCACCTTTATCTTGGGGAGGAAGTCGAGGGTGTACTCGGCGCCCCTGTAGAACTCTGAATGCCCCTTCTGCCTCCCGAAGCCCTTGACCTCGGATACCGTCATACCCTGGACGTTGAGATCGCCGAGCGCCTTTTTAACGTCGTCCAGCTTGTGTGGCTTGATTATCGCCTCGACCTTCTTCATAGCTTGACCTCCCGCGTTATTAAAAAACGAAAAGGCGCCCCGCAGACTGCTGCTGCCGTCCGCAAAGGCGCCTTTGCCTTTTCATCCCGGCACAGCCTTGTGCCGGTTTAATTGATTTTAGAAGTTGTAGCCGCTCTCTTCGTGCTGAGTGAGATCAAGCCCCTGTATCTCCTCCTCGTTCGATACCCTGAGGCCCACGACGAGGTCGACCACCTTTAGTATGACCAGCGTCCCCACGACCGAGACAAGGACCGTTACGCCCGCGCCGATAACCTGGCTCATGAGGAGCGCCGGGTTCCCGTGGATAAGCCCTGTTGCGCCGACCGAGGCGAGAAGGCCTGTTGCCAGAGTCCCCCATGTGCCTGCAACGCCGTGGATGCCGAAGACGTCGAGGGTGTCGTCATACTTGAGCCTGATCTTCATGATAGTCACGGCTATGTAGCAGAGGCCCGCCGCGACTACCCCTATCAGAATAGCCGCCTGGGGCGTTACGAAACCGGCTGCCGGAGTTATCGAACCAAGCCCGGCGACCGTACCCGACATGGCCCCAAGCATCGTGGGCTTGCCCCTGTGCGCCCATTCTATGAAAGCCCAGACGAGCGTGCCTACCGCCGCGGCGGTATTCGTGGTGACGAAAGCGTTTACCGCCACTCCGTCTGCCGCGAGGGCGCTCCCGGCGTTGAAGCCGAACCAGCCGAACCAGAGTATGCCCATGCCTATGACAGTAAGCGTCAGGTTATGCGGCGGCATCAGCTCCCTCGGCCAACCCTTACGTCTGCCGACATATATCGCGGCAACGAGGGCGGAGATGCCGGAGCTCATGTGGACTACCATGCCGCCCGCGAAGTCAAGGACGCCGAGCGACTGAAGCCACCCCCCGCCCCAGACCCAGTGGGCGAGCGGGTCGTATACAAGAAACGCCCAGAGGATGCTAAAGAGGACTACCGCCGAGAACTTGATCCTCTCCGCCACGGCCCCTGTTATGAGCGCGACCGTTATGGCCGCGAACATGCCCTGGAAGACCATGAAGAGGAGGTGCGGTATCGTCCCCTTCGGCTCTATGCCTACGCCAGACAGGGCCGTAAAGTCAAGTCCGCCTATGAACCCGCCAGTATCCGGGCCGAAAGAGAGCGTATATCCCAGGAGGACCCATTGGACGGTTATGAGGCAGAGTATGAAGAAGCTCTGCATGATGGTCGAGAGCACGTTCTTCTTTCTCGCCATGCCGGCGTAGAATATCGCGAGCCCCGGTATCATGAACATTACCATAGCCGTTGAGACCATCAGCCAGGCGGTGTCCGCCTTGTCTATCTCAGCGGCATCCGCCGCAAGAGAGCTCCCCTCAAACCCCAGGAACGCCAGAAAAAGCGCCCCCGCGTACAGAAACGTCCTCATAAACATCGTCCTCCTGATCTCCTTTGATCTTTTAAGGCCCCCTCGCGGGCAGCGGGCGTCTTTGCCGGCCTCAGCGTATTTAATTGTATTTACTGCGTCTACTTATTGAAGACGTCGAAGTCTATGTCCACCTGCACGGTGACAGAGTCCTGGAACGCGCTGTCGTTCTGGTCGACGTAGGCGAAGATGACGCTGGTGTTCGGCGCGAACTTCCAGGAGAAGCCGTAGGAGAGAGCGCCAAACGAGCTATCGCCGCTCATGTAGTCGACGCAAAGCCACAGGTTCTCGGATATCTCGCTCATGACCCTTTCCCACGCGAGCATAACGCCCTGTTCATCCGCCTCGCCGTTCCCGTTGAGCAGGACCTCGTCGTTGCCGGTATAGGCCCCGGCAGATACCCTGCCGAAGTTGCCTAAGGTCTTCGCCGCCTTCGCGTAGATTATGTTCTGGTCGGTTACGCCTGATTTCGTGCCGAAGCCGTACCCGCCAACTGCAAGCGCGGGGAAGAACTCGCCGAAGGCCCCCTCCGGTATGCCGGCCTTGGCGTTAAAGAAGAGGGGATTGTTGCCCTCGATGTGGTCGAATCCGACCTCAAGGCCAAGCTTTTCCGTTGGAAGTATCCCTGTAGTGAGCCCCAGGTTCGTGATAGTCGGAGTGTCGTTGCCATTCGTTGCCACATAGATATCGCTTGTCAGGTGGAATACCCCGTAGGCCTGCACATCTGTCGAAGGCGCCCAGATGTGCGTTGAAGGTGTAGCGAGGGCCCCTCCAGCGCTCAGCAGCACAGCTGCCGCTGCCGCGTAAAAACCTTTGATAAGTTGCTTTTTCATAGCTTTTTTTCCCTCCTGCTTTTTATGAAGTTTCTCTGGAACGCTTCTTTTCACCAGGGGGAATAAGGCGCCCCCTTGCGGATAGGCGCCATTGCCTACAGTTTTTTTGGATTTACGGCTACGTCGTTGTAACCACCTGAATAGTTATCTTGAATTAAGCAACTTCGGTGCCAAAGCCGAGGCGCCCTGAATTCCTTGCTTTTTATCGATTTGCGGCCGGTCCTGAACCCGCCCCTGCAAAAACAATAATCACCGCTGCCCTATTTTTCAGCCATTCTCAGGAACCTCGCCACAAACGGGCTTGCCAGCCTGTGGAGCCCCTCGATATTCTCCGGGACCTTCTTGAGTATCTCTTGAGGGTCTATCTTGCCTTTAAGTCCGGAGAGCTCTTCGCCGTTGACGCCTATCCAGTCCCTTATCATCTCTTCTGTGACCTCGAGATGGAACTGGACGCCATAGGCCGCGGGGCCGACCTTTATGACCTGGTTCGGGAAAAACTCTGATGACGCGAGCCTTACCGCCCCAGGGGGCACGTCGAAGGTGTCGCCATGCCACTGGAAGACCGTGAACTCTTCAGGGAAGCCGATAAAGAGCCTGTCGCCTATCCCTTCATCTTCGAGGGCGACCTTGTACCAGCCTATCTCCTTCGCCTTGCCCTTGTAAACATCAGCGCCAGCCGCCTTTGCCAGAAGCTGAGAGCCCAGGCAGATGCCGAGGGTCGGCACCCTCTCCTTCAAGGCAGACTCGATGAGCCGCAGCTCGTCTTTTATGAACGGATATTTGTCTTCCTCGTAGACCCCCATCGGCCCGCCCATCACGATGAGCGCGTCATACCCGTCTATCCTTGAAGGCAGGACCGCCCCTTTGAACATATCGAAGTACTCGACCATGAAGTCCTTCTCAAGGGGCCTTTTTATCGTCCCAAGCCCTTCATGCCTGACATGTCTTATTACAAGCGCTCTCGGCATAGTCTTTTACCTTCCCTTTTCAAGGGCCATTATAAGCACTTCGGCTATCTCAGACATGCTCTTTCTCTTGTCCATGCTTATCTTTCTTATCCTCGCGAAGGCCTCGCTTTCGCTCAAGCCTTCCTTCTCCATGAGAAGACCCTTCGCCTTCTCCACGACCTTTCTGGTCTCAAGCGTCTTTTTGAGGTCTTCGTTCTCCCTGCGAAGGGCCTGAAACTCCCTGAACCTTGATATGGCAAGCTCTACCGCAGGGATGAGCTCCTCGGCCCTCAGAGGCTTCATGAGGTATGCCATGACCCCGGCCTCTGCCGCCCTCCTTACGGTCTCCTCGTCGTCGCTCCCCGTAAGGAGGACGATGGGCTTGGGGAAGCTGTGGCTTATTTCGAAAGCTGCCTCTATGCCGTCCTTAACAGGCATCTTGACGTCCATTATAATGAGGTCCGGGTCCTTAAGCCTGCATATCTCAAGGGCTTCCATGCCGTTTGTGCCCTCCGCGACGATCGCGAAGCCGGCATCCTCTATAAAACCCCTGAGGATAAGTCTCTCTGTGTCGTTATCATCTATGATGGCTATCTTTTTCATGCCTGAGGTAGAAAGCAAATTAGATGCCATCAGGTTTTTTATTGATCTAACAGGTCTTTATGGACAGTCGGTTGGATGAGGCGCGGGAAAAGTGGACGTTTTTGAGGCTAAAGTGATTAAGATTTGTGCAACCTGGCCTTGGCAGCCATGTAGACCTCGATGTACCTGCTGGCGGCGTCATCCCATGAAAAATTCTCTTTCATACCCTTCTCTTGTAGCCCTTTCCACGCCTTCTTGTTGCCGAAGAGCTTTAGCGCCTCGGCTACCTTTTGAACGAGCGCAGGAGCCGAATACTCCTTGAATTTAAAGCCTGTCCCGTTGCCTTCGGAATAATCCGTTACGGTATCGTCAAGTCCGCCTGTTGCGCGCACGACCGGCACGGTGCCGTACTTGAGGCTATATATCTGGTTCAACCCGCATGGCTCGTACCTCGAAGGCATGAGGAAGATATCGGCCCCGGCCTCAACCAGGTGAGAGAGGTGGCCGTTGAAGGCGACCTTCACCGAAAGCTTCTCGGGGTAAGACCTGGCCAGGCCGGCAAGGAGGTCCTGGTATCTCCTGTCGCCTGAGCCGAGGATGACCAGCGCGAGATCCATCTTCATAAGCTCTGGCATCGCCTCGGCGAGTATATCTATGCCCTTCTGGTCGGCAAGCCTGGTTATCATGCCTATAAGAGGCGTCCTGGCCTTGACCTTAAGACCGAAATCCTTCAGGAGCTTTTTTCTGCAGGCCGATTTGCCCTTGAGGTCTTCTGTCGAATAGTTCTCCGGTATGGCGGTGTCTGTCGCCGGGTCCCATTCCGTATAATCGACCCCGTTCAGTATGCCGAAGAGGTCATCCTTGCGTTTGCTCAATACCCCTTCGAGGCCGTAGCCGTACTCAGGGGTCTGTATCTCAAGGCTGTAGCCTTTGCTTACGGTCGTTATAGCCTCAGAGAAGACTATACCGGCCTTAAGGAGGCTAAGGTTGCCCCAGAACTCGAGCCCCTCCGGGTTCAGCATGTAATATCCGAGGCCGGTAATGTCGTAAAGATTGGCGGGGAACTGCCCCTGATAGGCTATATTATGGACGGTAAAGACAGTCGCTGTTTTCGAAAAAGCGGGGTCGCCCCTGTAGATGTCATTGAGATACGCGGGTATGAGGCCTGTCTGCCAGTCGTTGCAGTGGATGATGTCGGGCTTGAGATCAAGCGCCTTTATTACCTCAAGGACGGCCCTTGAGAAGAAGGCGTACCTTTCGAGGTTGTCGAAGTAATCCCCTTCAGGGGTGCCATAGAGGTACGACCTGTCGAAGAACTCATCCCTTTTTATGAAGTGGACGCTCACGCCCTGATGGTCGGCAAGGAGGACCTCGGCGTTTATTATCCTCCTTCCCATGTTGACGGGCACTTCGAGGGTCTTTTCGACCTCAAGGTGTTTGCCTGCAATCTCCCTGTAATATGGCATGAAAAGGTGGACCTCGCAGCCCATCTGCTTCAATGCGGCCGGGAGAGACCCGCTTACGTCCGCAAGGCCGCCGGTCTTGGCAAACGGCGCGGCCTCAGGGGCCGCTATGACAACGTTAAGCGCCATAAGAAGAAAACTTAGCAGAAAAATGAAAGGGTTTCAAGTGGCGGTTGAAATAAAACACATGCGCCGAACTCATTCGCCGACAGAGATCTTCTTCCCATTGCCACTCCCCTGCCCTTTGTGTTAATTTGAATGAGTATAAAAATCGATGCTTCTTTCCCCTCTTTTTAAAAGAGGGGCATGGGGAGATTATTCTGGAATTCGACCATAATCCCCCGTAGCCCCTTATAGAAAAGAGGGCTACAATAACACGATGCCATATCTAAGATCCTTAAACCCTACACAGGCCGAGGCCGTCACCTTCGGCGACGGGCCGCTTTTGATCCTTGCCGGGGCCGGAAGCGGCAAGACCCGCGTCCTTACCTCCAGGATAGCCTATCTTGTCCTCAATAAAGGGATAGTGCCTGAGGGCGTACTGGCCGTGACCTTCACCAACAAGGCCGCCGGTGAGATGAGGGAGCGGCTCTACCGCACGATAGGCGAGAACGCGAAATCGGTCTGGCTCGGCACATTCCATTCGCTGGGCTTGAGGCTCCTCAGGAGGGAATCGAGGGCAAGCGGCCTTAAGGGTGATCTTACCGTCTACAGCGACGACGACCAGCTCGCCCTCATAAAGCAGGTCTTGAGCGAACTCAACCTCAATGAAAAGGTCCTCCCCCCGAAGGCGGTGCTCGCCCGCATAAACCAGGCCAAGAACGACAATATCGGCCCGGCCGAGTATACCGCCCGCGTGAACGATTTCTTCTCGGAGCGCGTATCAAAGGTCTACAACCTCTACCAGAAGAAGCTCCGCGAGATGGGCTGCCTCGACTTCGGCGACCTCATCTGCGAACCCATAAACCTCCTTCGCCAGCACCAGCGCATACTGGACTCCTATAGAGAGCAGTTCCAGTACATACTCGTCGACGAGTACCAGGACACGAACAAGGCCCAGTACATGCTCACCGGCCTCCTGGCAGGCGGCTCCCGGAACCTGCTGGCCGTCGGCGACCCCGACCAGTCGATATACGCATGGCGCGGCGCGGACATCTCCAACATCCTCGATTTCGAGAAGGACTACCCCGACGCCACGGTACTGCGCCTTGAGCAGAACTACCGCTCGACGAGGAACATACTTTCTGCCGCCAACTCGGTGATAGAACGGAACTCGCGTCGCATGGAAAAGACCCTGTGGACCGAGAACATGGAAGGCCACCCGCTCGTCCATGAGCAGGCAAGGGACGAGTACGACGAGGGGCGCAAGGTCCTCTCACGCCTCAAGGCCCGCATGGACGACGACAGGACGCTTGCCTACAGGGACTGCGCCGTATTCTACAGGACCAACGCCCAGTCCAGGGTATTTGAAGAACTTTTCATACGCGAAGGCGTGCCTTATACGATAGTCGGCGGCACCAGGTTCTACGACAGGATGGAGATAAAGGACGCCCTCGCCTACTTAAGGATCATATCGAACCCCAACGACTCGATAAGCCTCCAGAGGATAATCAACAGGCCCGCCAGGGGCATCGGGAAGGCAACGCTCGACAAGGTCCTGTCTATAAGCAAGGAGATGAGCATCCCGCTGCTGGAGGCGTTGAGAGAAGCCCAGGACAGGGGGCGGCTCGCCAAGACAAAGACGCGCCAGTTTCTCGAAGCGTACGACAGTTTCAATGTCGACATGGAAAAACTCACCCTCCACGAACTTTGTCTGAGGCTCCTCGAGGACTCCGGCTACATGATGATGTGGCAGGAGGAGGCTACCGACGAGGCGGCTGAAAGGACCGAGAACCTCTTTGAGCTCGTCTCCGCCATAAAGGACTTCGAGACCGCCAACCCCGGCACGAGCTTATCCGACTTCCTCGACCAGGTAGCGCTCATAAGCGACCTCGACAACTACGAGGATAAGGCCGACAGGCTCACCCTCATGACGCTCCACTCGGCCAAGGGGCTTGAGTTCAGGGTGGTCTTCCTCGCCGGCATGGAAGAGGGCATATTCCCGCACTCAAGGAGCTCTGACGACCCTGAGCAGATGGAAGAGGAGAGGCGCCTCTGTTACGTCGGCATGACAAGGGCAAAGGAAGAGCTCTATCTCTTCTCCGCCGCCGCAAGGTCGCTTTACGGAGAGACGAGGTACCAGGCCCGCTCAAGGTTCATCGACGAAATATCCTCAGGCCATATCAAGTTTTTAAACCAGGAGAGCTCTCCCGCCAGGGGCGTCTTTACCGCCCCCGTGGAGGAGTACTGCTCCCCTGAGGACGACCTCCCCTGCCACACCGGAGAAGAGACCCTCGCGTGGAGGGTCGGCATGAAGGTATCTCACCCGAGCTTCGGGGTCGGCATCATAAAGGAGCGGAGCGGGGCCGGGGCTGATGTAAAGGTCACCGTCAACTTCAAGAACTCCGGCATTAAAAAGCTCGCCGTAAAGTACGCAAACCTAACCCCACAATCCTGACCCCACTTACTTGACTTATTGGGAAAAAGTTATTATCATCCCTCATTGGCTCACTTTAGCTCTGCATTCTTCCACAATGCTACCCGGAAAGGCGTTATAATATTTTTTAAAAACACCCGTATAGTCTTCCACTCTCAGCGTTTTTCAGGTGTGGTCCGGGCGTTTTAAGAAGGTGCGAGATGAAGATCAAAAAAGCGGTTTTCCCTGCCGCGGGCTTCGGGACCAGGTTCCTGCCCGCCACCAAGGCTATCCCGAAGGAGATGCTCCCGCTCGTTGACAAGCCGCTCATCCAGTACGGGGTCGAAGAGGCCAAGTCATCGGGCCTCTCAGAGATAATCATCGTGACCGGAATGGGCAAGACGGCGATCGAAGACCATTTCGACACCTCGTTCGAGCTTGAAAAACTCCTTCAGGAAAGGGGCAAGACAGAGCTCCTTAAGATGATAGAGGCGGTCTCCGGCCTGGTCCATTTCGCCTACACGAGGCAGAAAAAGCCCCTTGGGCTGGGCCATGCCATAGGCATAACCAGGAACCTTATCAATAACGAGCCATTTGCCGTTTTCCTGGGGGACGATATAATTGTCTCAAAGACCCCGGTCATGAAGCAGATGATCGAGGCCTACAAGAGGTTCGGCACCTCTATCCTCGCGGTACAGACGGTACCGAGGAGCCAGGCCCACCTCTACGGCGTGATAAAGGGGAAAAAGATCGGCCCCGGCATATACAGGGTCATGGACCTTGTTGAAAAGCCGCAGGGCAAGCCCCCCTCAAACCTTGCTATAATAGGCAGGTATATCCTTACCCCGGGCATCTTCAGCGCCCTTGAGGAGACGAAGCCTGGCAAAGGCGGGGAGATACAGCTCACTGACGCGCTCAGGATACTTGTGCGCACGCAGGAAATATACGCCATCGAGTTCGAAGGGACAAGGTATGACGCCGGGGACAAGCTGGGCTTCCTCAAGGCAAACGTCTCACTTGCGCTTAAGCGGCCGGAGCTCAAGGCCGATTTCAAGAAGTTTTTAAGAGACCTCAAGTTCTAAGGGGACGCTGAAAATATGGCGAAGATATCCAGGAAGCCACCCAAAACAGCGGTCAGGGTCGAGCACCTGAACGAATTTCTCTTCGAGTGCGCGGATGACGCCACGGGGCTCCTTTCACCAGAGCCCATTACCCATATCCCGACCCTTGACATGTTCTCCACGCCGGACGAGCTGATCGTAGAGGTCGAGCTCCCCGGGGTAAGAAAAGAGGACATCGACATAAGCCTTTCAAAGGACACCCTCACCATAAAGGCGGTAAAGTTCGAGTGCTTTGAAGAGGACAAGATAAACTACGTATGCATGGAACGGTCATTCGGCAGGCTGTTCAGGTCCCTTGACCTGCCATACCCGGTAGACACGGCAAAGGTAAGAGCCAGCTACAGGGAAGGCATCCTTACGATTACGCTCCCGAGGGTTCAGGACAAGCGTAACTCGACCAAAAAGGTGCCGATAGAATCCATTTGAAAGAGGAGAACTGAACCTAAATGGCAGAAGAGAGAAGAGAAGAGGAGCAGCTGGAGATACCGGACGTACTGCCGCTCCTGCCGGTAAGGGATGTAGTCATATTCCCGTTCATGATAGTCCCCCTTTTCGTGGGGCGCGAGCGCTCGATAAACGCCGTGGACGCGGCCCTTACAAAGGACAGGCTTGTCTTCACGGCCACGCAGAAGGACATAACCAAGGAAGACCCGGAGCCGGAAGACCTGTACACGTCAGGCACCGTCTGCATGATAATGAGGATGCTGAAGCTCCCGGACGGCAGGGTGAAGATACTCGTCCAGGGCCTGAGCAGGGGCAATATCGCGAGCTTCGCCCAGACCAGGCCCCACTACTCGGTAGCGATAGACAAGATAAAAGAGCCGCCGGTAATAGAGCTTTCGCTCGAGGTGGAGGCCCTCATGAGGACCGTGAGGGAGCAGCTCGAAAAGCTCTCCTCCCTTGGCAAGGTCGTATTCCAGGAAGTAATGATGGTCCTGGACAATATCGTGGACCCGGGCAGGATGGCCGACCTTGTCGCCGCCAACCTTGGGCTCAAGATAGACGAGGGGCAGTCGGTCCTTGAAACGCTCGACCCGGTAAAGAGGCTCGAGAAGGTGAACGAGTACCTTGTCAAGGAGCTCCAGGTCGCCCAGATGCAGGTGAAGATTCAGTCCCAGGCCAAAGAGGAGATGGACAAGAGCCAGCGGGAGTATTACCTGCGCGAGCAGATGAGGGCTATAAAGAACGAGCTCGGCGACATAGAGGAGCCCTCCGAAGAGCTTGAAGAGCTCAGGGACAAGCTTAAGAAGGCGAAGATGCCGCAGGACGTCGACAAGGAGGCCATCAAGCAGCTCGACAGGCTCGAGATGATGCACCCGGACGCGGCGGAAGCAGCGCTCATCCGCACCTATCTCGAATGGCTCGTCGACCTTCCGTGGGCAAAGCAGACCAAGGACACCCTCGATATAGAAAAGGCCCGGAAGGTGCTCGACACCGACCACTACAACCTTGAGAAGGTGAAGGAACGGATACTCGAATACCTCGCCGTAAGAAAGCTCCAGCCCAAGACCAAGGGGCCGATACTCTGCTTTGTCGGCCCCCCTGGCGTGGGCAAGACCTCGCTCGGCCGCTCCATAGCCAAGGCCATGGGGAGGAACTTCGTCAGGATTTCCCTCGGCGGCATAAAGGACGAGGCCGAGATACGGGGGCACAGGCGCACATACGTCGGGGCGCTCCCCGGGCGTATAATACAGGGCATAAAGCAGGCGGGGACCAATAACCCCGTCTTCATGATGGACGAGATAGACAAGATCGGGATGGACTTCAGGGGGGACCCCTCCTCGGCGCTCCTCGAGGTACTCGACCCGGAGCAGAACTACGCCTTCAGCGACCATTACCTGAACATCCCCTTCGACCTCTCGAAGGTGATGTTCATAACAACGGCCAACATGACCGACCCGATACCGGAGCCTCTGCTGGACAGGATGGAGCTACTCAACCTGCCCGGCTACACCGAGGAGGAGAAGCTCGAGATAGCGCGCAAGTTCATCGTGCCCAGGCAGATAAAGGAGCACGGGCTCGCGAAAAAGCTCATAACCTTCCCAGACGTCGCGATAAAGAAGATCATCTCCCAGTACACAAGAGAGGCCGGGCTCCGGAACCTCGAGCGCGAGATAGCGTCCATCTGCCGCAAGGTCGCCAAGAAGGTAGCCTCAGGCAGGCAGTCGCAGACGGTCATCACCCCGCGTATGGTACAGGAGTTCCTGGGCATCCCCAAGTTTATCCCGGAGAGCGAGCAGGAGTTCGACGAGGTCGGAGTGGCTACAGGGCTTGCCTGGACCCCGGTCGGAGGCGAGATACTCTACATAGAAGCCACCATAATGAACGGCAAGGGGCAGCTTACGCTTACCGGCCACCTGGGCGACGTCATGAAAGAGAGCGCGCATGCCGCCCTCTCCTACGCGAGGTCAAGGGCCGACATGTTCAAGCTCAAACCTGATTTCTATAAAGACCTCGACATCCATATCCATGTCCCGTCCGGCGCCATCCCCAAGGACGGCCCCTCGGCAGGTATAACCATGGCCACCGCGCTCATCTCCGCCCTCACGCAGACCCCGATAGACAAGGACATAGCGATGACGGGCGAGATCACGCTACGCGGCAGGGTGCTCCCGGTCGGCGGCATAAAGGAAAAGTGCCTGGCGGCCCTCCGGGCCAAGATAACAAATATCATCATCCCGGAGCGCAACAAGAAGGATATCGAGGACATACCGAAGGACATAAGGAAGAAACTCAACTTCACCTTCGTCAAGCACATGGACGATGTACTGAAGGTAATATTCAAGAAGCACAAGGTGCCGGGGGGCCGGAAGATAAGCCCAAGAAAGATCAAACCTTCCGGGCGCAAGCACGCGAGGCCCTGAAGATGCATGCCTCTTAAAAAGCTCGGCGAAGACGCGTTCATAAAGGGCCTTGCCGAAAGATTCAAGTCGAGGCACCCCCGCCTGTTAAAGGGTATCGGCGACGATACCAGCGTTACCGCGCAGGCAGGGGGCAGGGCCCTTCTCGCCACGACCGACATCCTCGTCGAGGGCACGCATTTCAGGCGGGACTATACGCCCGCCTACCTTCTCGGGAAGAAATCCCTATCGGTTTCGCTATCGGATATCGCCGCCATGGGCGGCTCTCCCCTTTTCTTTCTCGTCTCCATCGCCCTGCCGCCTGATATCGGGAAAAAATTCCTGGACGAGCTCTACAGGGGGCTCGCGGATGTTTCCAGCAGGTGGGGCTGCCGCCTTGCCGGCGGGAATACCGCAAGGACCCCTGACGGCATCATGGTATCGACGACCGTCTTCGGCGAGGCGGCCGAAGACGAGATCGTCTACAGGAAGGGGGCGCGCTCAGGCGACGTCATCTTTGTGACCGGGACGCTCGGCTCTTCTGCCTTAGGCCTTAAGGTGCTTGGCGATCACGGCCCAGGGTCGTTAAAGCGCGGGCCGTACAAGGGCTCTGTAGCAAGACACCTCGACCCGGAGCCGCGCCTCAAGGCCGGAAGGGCGCTGGCCGAGTCCCGCCTTGCAACCGCCATGATGGACATAAGCGACGGACTGGCCCTCGACTTGAAGAGGCTCTGCCTGGAGAGCAGGAAGGCCGCTGCCGTTTATTTAAGCTCCATCCCTATTTCCGAGGAGTTGAAGAGGTACGGGGAGAAGACGGGCAGATCGCCCAGATTGGACTTCGCCCTTACCGGCGGAGAGGACTATGAGCTCCTTTTCACCTCACCTGAAGAGAATATCCCAAGGCTTTCTGCCCTGTCCAGAAAGCTCTCTCTACCGTTTACGCCCATCGGAAAGATACTCTCGGGGAGAGCCAGGAGGACCGTAACGGTCATCGGCGAGGACGGCAGCCCCTTTGTGCTTAAGAGGCTGGGCTTCGAGCATTTTTAAACCTGTCTCACCCGTCACGCCCCGGCCTGACGACCCTTTGCGAACAGGGGGTCTTTTCAATCTAACAGGATGTTGAAAAAGTCCGTCCAGGACTTTTTCAACATCCTGTCCCTGGATTGCTTAGCAGTCTGTTTTTCAACACACTGCTAAAGTTATTCATCTTGAGCGTCGAAATAACAAAATGCGGTCCATGAACCGGGCCAACTGTCGATTGACATTGGATTTAAAAGAGAATTATAATAACCATCGTTTAAAAACGAAAGGCGCTCAGTGGGCATAAAAGTACCTATCGGCTATAAGTTCATACTCGGCTTTATCGCGGTCGTCGCTGCCGCGGCCTTTGTGCCGGGCCTCGTCGAGAAGCTCGATGTAGCCGAGTGGATGAAACAGCCGCTAAGTTTTCTCATCGCAATACTCATAGGCCTCATCCTTGGCTCTGTCTTCACCCGGAGCTTCACAAGGCACTTCAACCGCATCACCAATATGGCCCGGAAGATAAGCAAGGGCGACCTCACCGGCTCGGGCGACCTGGAAGATGGCCAGCCAAGGCTCGTGAAGGATGAGATGGCAGACCTCGCCGAGGCCGTCTCTCTCATGTCTGCGAGCTTGAGGGCCCTTGTCGAACAGATAAGGTCCACCGCAGGGGAGCTCTCCGAGGCGCAGGAATCCTTCTCGTCGGTCGTGGCCAAAGGGCATGAGACCTCGAAGGAGGTCATCTCCGGGACCTCCGCCATCTTCGACGGCGCGATAGAGCAGGCCAATCACGTCGGTGACGCCTCCTCGACCGTGAAGGCGATGGCAGAGCTCGCTGACGACGTCGCCGGCAAGGTGACGGAGAGCGCCAACGCCTCACAGAAGGTCAACACGATGGTCCAGCGCGGCGCGATGGCAGCCACCTCGGCGATGGAGAAGATGGAGACCATATTTAACGGTATAGAGAACACAGAGTCCGCCGCCATACGGTTGAAGGAGAAGATCGGCGACATACCGAAGATACTCGACGTCATAACACACATATCGCGCCAGACCGACCTGCTGGCCTTGAACGCCACCATAGAGGCCTCCAAGGCGGGAGAGCACGGCAGGGGCTTCGCCCTTGTAGCCGAAGAGGTAAGGCGCTTCGCCGACAACACCAACAATAGCGTTGAAGACGTCTCGCTTATCGTAAAGCAGCTCCGCATGGAGGTCGAGCGCGTCGTCTCATCGGCGAGCGAGGGCACCTCCAACCTGAAGGGCGGCAGGGACGACTTGCGGAAGATCCGCGAGATACTCGTTGACATAACCAACTACACCGCCGATGTGGCGGAGAAGGCCAACTTAATCCTCGGGCTTACCCACAAGCAGAAGGAAAAGGCCGGGAAGACGGTCGATATAATAGAACAGGTGGCCAACATAGCGCGCGAGAACCTCTCTTCTACGGAACGCGTGGAGACGGCGGTTGAGCGCCACGGTGCCGCCATAAGCGAGACCATGGCGGCCTCCGAGAAGCTCTCGGCGCTCTCTAAGGAGCTTAAGGCCGTTGTGGCCAGGTTTACGCTCTGATGCATGAGGGAGACTATCTCGTAATAGCCCTTGAAGCCGGGAGGTTCGCCCTCCCTACCGCCACGGTGGCCGGGGTGGTAGAGGTAGCAGAGCTGCCGTTTCTGCCAGGCAGGTCCGGCTTCGTGACAGGCATGATATCCTTCAGGAACGAGCCGGTCACAGTGATAGAGCTTGCCGGGGCGCTCGGCGACTTTTCAGCCAGGCCCGTAGCGGCGCACAAGGTCATAGTACTAAGGGAAAAAGGGCGCGCCCTCGGGGTGGACATAGGGGATTCAGAGATATCTTTTCACTGGAATACCGAGACAGGCAAGGTCACCGGCGAAAGAGGCCTTTTTACCTCCGGCAGGATATACGACAGCGAGAACGCCATCGACATCATAGACTGGACAGCTCTTTTCAACGAGACGACAAGGATACTTTCGGCGGATGATGGCAAAAAGAGTCCTCATAGCAGATGATACCGCGTTTTTCAGGGCCGCGCTCAAGGAGATACTCGGCAGGGCCGGTTACGAGGTGGTTGGAGAGGCGACGAACGGGGCAGAGGCACTGGAGCTGGCCCGCGGCCTCGCGCCCGACCTCGTCATACTCGACGTGGTCATGCCCGTAAAGAACGGCCTTGAGGCCGCCAAGGAGATATCGGCCCTCAACCTCCCGCTCAAGATCGTCATGTGCACCTCTCTCGGCTATGAGCCGATAGTCGAGGAGGCCGTAAGGTCCGGGGCCTCCGGCTACATAATAAAGCCACTCTCAGAGGCTAAGGTCTTGAATACCCTGAAGAGCATAATTTGACAGGCTGCTAAAAAAAATAGATTTTGTTCAGGCTGCTCAAAAAGCTCCATATGCGAGGCCCAAATTAAATCGGGGAGCGAGGAATGAGGCGTACTTTTTTGAGTACGCCGCAGTGACGAGCTTCTGAAGACAACAAAGCTGATGGACTTATTTCATGCCTGTCAGCGATAAGCCACCCACTACATGGACATCTCCAAATACAAGGGAATATACCTGCAGGAGACAAAGACCCACCTCTCGGAGATAGAGGCCGGCCTTCTCGCGCTCGAAAAAGACCCGGCTGACAAGCCCGTGCTTGACGCCCTTTTCAGGCACTACCATTCCATAAAGGGTATGTCGGCCTCCATGGGATATACTCCCGTCACAAGGCTCGCGCACGCCGAAGAGGACCTCCTCGACAAGCTCCGCTCAAACAAGATTACCCTTAACAGCCGGATGGCATCCGTGCTCCTCAAGTGCCTGGACGCGCTCCGCTCCCTTACCGATAAGGTCGAAAAGGACGAGCCTCTCGACCTTGAGCCTGAGCCCCTTTTAAAGGAGCTTGAGGAGGCCGCATCCGGAGAGGCTCCCACGCTTCCGTCAGCGCCTTCAGGCGCCGCTCCTCAAAAGGCGGCCTTGAGGCTCTCGGACGTCATGAAGGTGGAAGGACGGGTCTTCGACGACCTGCTCGCGACCGTCGGCGGCCTTTTCATGGCGCTCTCGTCCTTCAAGGCCCTTTCCCATTCCTCGCGCTCGATAGAATTCAAAGAAGGGGTCTACGTCCTCGGCAAATCGATAAGCGCCCTCCACGACAGTATCCTCTCGGCACGGATGCTGCCGCTTGAGGACCTTGCCGCCGGCCTTCCGAGACTCATAAGGGACCTTACAAGCGGCTCCGGCAAGGAGGTCACGCTTGCAACAGAGGGCATGGAGATAAGCCTCGACAGGGCCATACTGGAAGGCCTATCCTCGCCGCTCGTCCACATTATAAGGAACGCTGTAGACCATGGCATAGAGACCGCGCAGGAAAGAGCGGCTGCCGGGAAGCCCGCGGTTGCGACCATCAGGATAAGGGCATATACAAGGAAGGACAGGGCGGTAATCGAGATATCCGACGACGGCAGGGGCATAGACAGGGAAAAACTCAAGGAGAAGGCGTTAGCCAGCGGCATCCCGGAAGAGAAGCTCGCCTCAATGCCGGAAAGCGATTTCCTGAAGCTCGTCTGCCTTCCCGGGCTCAGTACCGCTGCCGAGATCACGGCGACATCCGGCAGGGGAGTCGGCATGGACGTTGTAAAGGACTCTGTAGAGGCCCTTGGCGGCGCCCTCGACCTCGAGTCGACCCGCGGCAAAGGTACCAGTATAATAATGGCGATACCGAGGACCACCTCGATAACAAAGGCCCTCATCGTAAATATTGGACCTGAGGCCTTTCTCCTGCCCATCTCAAAGATAGAAAAGGTAATAGAGGTCAGCAACGGAGATATCGAGAGGGGAGTCTTTAGCTTCGATGGGGCAGAGGTGCCTGTCATAAAGCTTGCCGCGCTATTCGGAATAGCTGAAAAAGAGAGTGAGATACATACCCTTGTAGTGGTTGACGGAGGGCTCTCCCTGGGCGGCTCCGGGCATCTCGCGGCCCTCAAGGTGGACGACTTCGGGGACGAGATAGACGCTTACGTAAAACCGCTTCTGCCGCCCATATCAAGGCTTTGGGGGGCATCGGGCTTGACGATCATGGGTGACGGCAGGCCTGTATTCCTCCTCGACGTGCAGCAGATAATCTCAAAGGCGCTCGCAACAGCGTGAAGATATGAACGTAAAGGTACTTAAAAAACTCCTCGAAGGCGTAAAGAAGGGGAATGTCGAAGTCGCGGAGGCCCTCGACGCCTTGCGCAAGCTCCCTTTCGAAGAGCTTCCCTTCGCCACCCTCGATTCCCACAGGGCGCTTCGCCAGGGCTTCCCGGAGGTCATCTTCGGCCAGGGCAAGACCATCGCCCAGATAAAGGCCATTATTAAAAGCATGCTTGGCAGAAAAGAGAACGTGCTCATAACAAGGCTTCAGAGGTCAAAGGGCAGGGCCTTGAAGAAGGCCTTCCCCAAAGGCGAGTACAGGGAGATATCAGGGACCTTTTTCATAAAGTCAAACCCGGTGAAGCCGACAGGCAAGGGGACTGTGCTCGTCATCTGCGCGGGCACCTCAGACATCCCTGTTGCCGAAGAGGCCTCTACGACCGCCGAGTGCATGGGCAACAGGGTAAAGCGCCTCTATGACGTAGGTGTTGCCGGGATACACAGGCTCCTTCACAAAAAAGAAGAGCTATGGGATGCCAACGTGCTGATAGTGGTGGCAGGCATGGAAGGGGCCCTGCCAAGCGTGGTGGCCGGTATGGTCGCCAGGCCTGTCATAGCCGTACCGACGAGCGTAGGCTACGGGGCCAACCTCGGCGGCATCACGACCCTCATGGCGATGCTCAACTCCTGCGCCGCGGGGATATCTGTCGTGAATATCGACAACGGATTCGGCGCGGCCTACGTGGCGAGCCTTATAAACAGGGAATAGGTATTGATCGAGATGAAGACCATCTACTTCGACTGTCCAATGGGCGTAAGCGGGGACATGTTCCTCGCCGCCCTCATAGACCTTGGTGTTGACCACAGGATGATACTCCGCGAGCTAAAGAAGCTTCCCGTGGACAGAATAGATGTCGAGGTAAGGAAAGAGACGCGCCATTCGATAACAGGCACGTCATTCAGGGTAAAGCTCCATGAGGCCCATCACCACAGGAGCTTCAGGGACATCAAGAAGATAATCTCTGGAAGCAAGCTGAAGCCCGCGGTCAAAAAACTCGCCACCGATATATTCAGGTTGATAGCCGAGGCCGAAGGCAGGATACACAATGTAAAAACAGAGGCCGTCCACTTCCACGAGATAGGCGCGATGGATTCCATCATTGACATCGTAGGCGCGGCGATAGCTGTAGATTCACTTAAAGCCGACAGGGTCGTATGCTCACCGCTACCCCTGGGCACCGGCTGGGCAGATACCATGCACGGCCGCATCCCGATACCCGCGCCAGCTACGTTGGAGATATTGAAGGGCGTGCCCATTGCCCAATCCACCGCCCCGTTCGAGCTTACGACCCCGACAGGGGCGGCGATAATGAAGACCATAGCCTCCTCTTTCGGCCCCATGCCATCCATGACAATAGAAAAAGCTGGCTACGGCGCGGGGAAAAAGGACTTTAAAGAACGCGCCAACCTCCTGCGCGCCCTCCTCGGCTCTGCTGAAAATGGCACTGGAGACGAAAAGGTCTACGTCCTCGAGACAAACATAGACGATATGAGCCCGCAGGTGGCCGGGTATCTCCTTGAAAAGCTCATCTCAGCCGGCGCGCTCGACGCCTTCTACACACCCGTCCAGATGAAAAAGGGGCGGCCTGGCGTGCTGCTTACGGCGCTTGCCGCCGCCACCGACAGGGAGAGGCTTCTTGAGACTATCTTCGCGGAGTCCACCTCTATCGGAATACGGAGCTACACTGTCGAGAGGCGCTGCCTTGAGAGGAAGAGCTTTAAAGTAAAGACCCCTTACGGTAACGTCTCCGTCAAGGCCTCTTACCGCGCCGGGATTGCCGTCAATATCCAGCCGGAATATGAGGAATGCCGCGCGATAGCGGAGAAAAAGGGCGTGCCCCTTAAGATCATAATCGATGCCGCCAGGGCCGCCGCCATTAAGACTATCAGATGAAGCAGTCCTTAAAACTTTTACATCTTGGGTTGACTAAAGTCACACATCTCATTATAATACGTTGCTATAATTCTACCTGGAACCAAAAAACCAGGGACACTTGCCTGATGACCCTCCATATATCCGATAACAAGACAGGACATCCATGCTGATACGCTGCTGGGGCTCGCGAGGGTCCATCCCGGTATCGGGCAAGGATTACATAAAGTACGGCGGAGACACCACCTGCGTCGAGGTCATAAGCAACTCGGGTGACCTCATCATAATAGACGCGGGCACCGGCATAAGGCGCCTCGGCAAAAGGCTTGTGGCTGAGGGCCAGCGAAAGATGCACCTCCTTCTCACCCACGGCCATTGGGACCACCTCTCAGGCTTTCCGTTCTTCAAGCCGATCTACAGGAAAGAGAGCGAGATAAAGATATACGGCCCGGAGACCACCCAGGACTCTCTCAAGAAGATCATCTCCAAGACCATGACCGCGCCAAACTTCCCTGTGGAGTTCGAGGACATAAACGCGGACATAAGCTTCCTCGGTATGGGGCCAAAGAGCTACTCCATAGGCTCCGTCAACATCAGCACCATCCCGTTGAGCCATCCCAACCACGGGCTGGGCTACAAGCTCGAAGAGGACGGCAGGTCTTTCGTCTTCCTTACCGATAACGAGCTTGCCTTCCGCCACCCCTTCGGGGTCGGCTACGACGACTACAAGCGCTTCTGCGAGAAGGCGGACCTTCTCTTCCATGACGCGGAGTATAAGAAAGAGGAGTACGAAAGCGAGACAAGGGGCTGGGGCCATTCGACCTACCTCGACACGCTCGATCTCGCGATCGGATCCGGCGTTAAGAGACTTGGCCTTTTCCACCAGAACCAGGACAGGACAGATGCCCAGGTGGACGAGATAGTCAGAGAATGCAAAGAGGTGATAAAAAAGAAGGGCTCAAGCCTTGAGTGCTTCGCGGTGGCTGCGGGGACAGAGGTAAGTCTTTAGCGGGGTTGAGCGAAGGTATGGATTGGCTGCTTGCCAAAGAACTCAAGATCACGTCCAGGCTGATAAAGGGACCCGCATGGGTCCCTTTATTTATTACTACTCCCTTATCTCTCTCGGCACGCCGGCTATCGTCGCCCTTCTCTGCAGCTCCTCATACTCCGACCTGAGTTCGGTGAGCTTTCTCAGGTCCTCCGGCAACTCTTCCCTGTAAAGGTTGTACTGGGCGACGTGCTCTGGCGCGTAGACCTGCCCGAACCTCCTGCCCCCCTCGTAGACCTCCATGAACTGGGTTTTAACGCTTATCGCCGACTGCATCTCGTTTATATCGTTCTTCTTCTTGATGAACGACTGCCGCCACCATTCGAGGGTATTGTCGCCGTAGAGCAGATTCCCAGGCTCCGCGCCGAGCGGCTTCGGGGTAGTCATCTCAAGCCCAGGCGCCCCCTCCTTGGGCTCTTCCTTGATTATCCGTACCTTGGCGCGGTACTCCTGCGGGACCTTCTCCATGCTGTCGGTTATGTGAACGGTCCCCGCCATGTCGGTCCATTGGTACAGGTCGGCGAAGGCCGGGGCGGCGGCAAGGAGCATTGAAACCAGAAAAAATAGGAGCCTCATGATGGGACCTCTTCTGTTTTTATTAATTCCCTCAAAATAATCTCCCTGACCCCTCTTTATGAAAGAAGGGAACCCAAAATATCATCTCTTCAATCAGATATAGCTGTATGTAACATTAATGGTGAACGGCCGCAGGGGCGACCTGTGCCGTCATTAAAAAAGTATAATCTATAGCTCCCCTTCAGTCAAATATGCCCTCGCGTCAAGACGCCTGCCGTCGGTCTCAAAGAAAACGGCCCCGCTTGCGTCTGTCCTGATGATACGCGCGCCAGCCGCGGAATACCTATCGAGCGCCTCCTGGTGGGGCTGCCCGAACGCGTTCCGCCTGCCCGCGGATACGACCACAAACCTTGGGCTTACCATAGAAAGAAACCCCGGGCTCGATGAATATTTCGAGCCATGATGCGGGGCCTTGAGGACGGTAGCGGCCACAGGTTTATTCAACAGAAGCTCCTCCGCCTTCTCCCCGATATCGCCTGTAAAAAGAAAGCTCTTCCATCCGTAGCTGACCCTCATCACGACCGACTTATCGTTCATGTCAAGGGCAACGCCTTCCGCCGGGGGCAGGATATCGATGGACGCCCCGCCTATCTCTTTTCTTCCGGGCAGATCCTTAACGTTCCTTACAGGCACACCAGTCCTGCCGAGGGCCGCCCCAAGCTCTCCGATATCCCCGTCTCCGTTCCACCAGAACTCACCCACATGAAAATTATCCACAATGAACTTGAGGCCGCCCATATGGTCCTGCTGCGCATGGGTCAATACCATGTAATCTATCCGCTTTATGCTTTTTATCCTCAAGAACGGGGCAACGACCCTTTCCCCGGTATCGTAATCCGGGTTGTTGCTCCCGCCCCCATCTATGAGCATGGTCTGGCCGTCTGCGAACTCTATGAATGATGAATCGCCCTGACCCACGCTTAGAAAAGTGACCCGTAGCCCCGCTGGAGGGTCCTCCGTCAGATAGCCCCTTGCCGCGTAGCTCGCCACCAGTAAAAACGCCGCTGCCAGCGCCGCGTATCTCATCGCTGTCCATCTGCCCATAGAGGCGATAGAGAGCGCAAAGGCGTAAAAAAAGGCTATCTCATGGAGCGCTGGCGGGGAGACCCAGGCAGAGGCAAACGGGAAGAAGGAGAAGAACTCGACGACGATGGCTATTATATTGAAGGTAAAGTCAGCTATATGGAGGGGGATGAGGGCTATCGTTGAAGATACCGGTAGAATGACTGCTGACATAAATAGAAGCGGGACGACAATACCGGAGAGCGGCACCACGGCCAGATTGGCCGCAAGGCCTACCATCGAGACCCTGTGGAAGTGGTACGCAAGCACAGCAGATGTGCCGATGCCAGCCGCGACGGTCATGAGCGCTATCGGCAAGAGCTTTCTTTTGAGGAATAACATGGCCCTCTCCCCTCTATTTGCCTGCCCTAACGTATCTTTACCAGCACCGATTTTATTTAATAGCCCTTCCATCCATGGCACAAGGACTATGATAGAGGCGACAGCCGCAAAGGTAAGCTGAAAAGAGACGTCCCAGACCGAATATGGCGCTATGGCCAGGATTATAATGGCGGCCATGGCGAGCGTATTGAGATAGTCCTTTCCCCTGCCGATAACGAAGGAGGCCGTAAAGGCGAGGACCATTATGACCGCCCGCTGGGTCGGCGACGGAAAGCCCGCCAGCATGCCATAGAAGAAGACCGGCGCCGCCGAAATAGCGAGCGCGGCCTTCCTGACGTTCACCGCAAGGAGAAGCCTCTCAGACCTCTTCATGAGAAAGAGGATAAGCCCGTATGAGAAGGCCGCCACCATGCCGACGTGCAGCCCGGAGATCGACAGGATGTGCGCTGTCCCCGTTGCAGCGAACGCGTCCTTTAGCTTTTTGTCTATGCCTCCCTGCCCTGAGATGATGAGCGCCTTGAGCGGCTCGCCGTTGCTGAGCCCGCTTGAGTCTATGAATCTTCCTATGCGGCTTCTCATCTCGTCGATTGGGATAAGGCCGGGGCGCTTAAGAGAGACGGTCTCTATGAGCCTCTCGCTCTTTATGTAGCCGGTAACGAAGACGCCTTTTCTCTCGAGAAACTTCCTGTAATCGAACTCACCGGGGTTGCCGAGGTTCCATGGCTCGTCAAGTATGGCCATCGTCCGTATCCGTTCCCCGGGCATGATGCCTGCCCTGCCGTTCACGCTGAGGAGGGCCTTCCCGGAAGATGCCTCCCAGCCCCCGGGGGCGCGGTACCTTTCGACCTCAAGATAAAATCTCGTCCTCTTGCCGGACGGCTCGACCTGAAGCACGCGCCCTTCGAGCACATGGCCCGCCTTTTCGGTGAATAAACTCTCCCTCTGCACGCGGCTCAAGATATGCTCAGGGTCTATATCAGGGCGCGAATACGGGATTATAAAGAGCGCGCCTGTGAAGAAGAAGGCCGGGACGGCCGCGAGGCGGCTGAACCTTAGCCCCGATTGATAAGAGGCCGCCAATATGATGACGGAAAAAAAGATGGCTGAAAGGACAAGCCCATAGGACCAGCACAGGCTCTCCGAGACGATTATCCCGGAGATGAAGGAAATGGCGACAGGCACAAGTGGGCGCATAGGAGTGTGGCGGGGATGGGACCTTTGTAACACATGAGAGGCTTCTTTTGAACTAAAAACTGGATACCGCGCGGCTTGACGGGCCATCAGCCCGTGAGAGGGGATGATTGGAGGCTACTCCTGGGCCATACGGCCATGGCCGTATGGCCGTATGATATCAGCCTAACCCGGCTATTTTACGATGAGGTTGTTCTTAACCGATTTGACTCCAGAAACACCTGCCGCAACCTCTCCCGCCTTTTTGACGCTTGCCTCCGACTCAACAAAACCGCTTAGCTGGACCGCCCCTTTGTAGGTGTCGACATTTATCTGAAGCGCCTTCAATGAAGGTTCTCTTATGATCTCGGCCTTTACCTTGGCTGTGATAGCCGCGTCATCTATATACTCCCCGGTGCTCTTTGTCTTCTCAGTGGAAGCGCATCCCGTTAAAATAGTTATCAGCACGACACATGCAAAGTATCTCAAGATACGATCAGGCCTTATCATATCGCTCTCCTTAAAGGAATTTTGAACGACTCCTGTTACACCGGCTAATTTAATGTTAGCTCACTTTGCCGGCCAGTCAAGCTTCGCAATAATCATATGCCGGGCAAAAAAAATGGCCTCCCCGTCAGCCCCGCAAAGCATCGTATATAATCAATCTGGGAGGTGAAATGAACATGGATAATTTTTCTACAGAGAGAGAGAGAGAGAACTGAGTATATGGAAAAATCAAGGTATCTGGATATCATCTTCGAGCGAGTTCCGGAAGGGCTCGCCATAATAGATGCCGAAAAACAAAGAGTAGTCCTTGTAAGCAGATACGCGGCCCGGATAGTGGGCCGCTCCAGAGAGGAGCTTGAGGGAGCGACAGAGGATGACCTGATAGAGAGATGGGATATCTTTAAAAGCGACGGAGTATCAAGGCCAAAAAAAGAAGAGTTCCCTATCTTCAGAACGCTGACAAAAGGGGAATGCATCGAAAACGAGGAGTGGATCTTCAGAAAGCCGAACGGGGCGAGGGTCTGCATCCTCATGAACGCATGCCCTGTCTTTGACGAAGGTGAGGTAACCGGCTCCGTCATCTCCTGGGTAGATATAAGCGAGCGAAAGGCAAACGAGGAGAAGCTCAGGGTCCTCAACGTCGACCTCAACGAAGCCCTCAGGAAGGTAAAGGTCTTAAGCGGGATGATGACGGTGTGCGCATCCTGCAAAAGGATCCAGGACGACAGAGGCCACTGGGAGACGATTGAAAAATATATCGCGGAGCGCTCAGAGGCGGAATTCAGCCACAGCATATGCCCGGACTGCGCCCAAAGGCTTTACGGGGATTCCGGAACGGATGACATATCATAACCGGCAATCTTTTCTTGCCCTGCTCAAGGCTTCTCGCCGGCATCCGCCCCTTTAAGCTTCTTTATCTCATTCGCGAGCTTCTCGGTTATCCCGGGCACTGAGAGAAGCTCGGATAAAGGAGCGTTCACCATCGAATCAAGGTCGCCGAACCTTTCAAAAAGCGCCTTTTTCTTCTTCTCCCCGATCCCCGGGACCCGGTCTATGAGCGAGGCCACCTCTTTTGACCTGAGCTTCCTGTGGTAGGAGATGGCGAACCTGTGTACCTCGTCCCTTATCCTTCTTACGAGAAGGTCGGGCCTTGAGCCCTCCTTGAGGAGTATGGGCTCTTTAACGTTCGGGATGAATACTCGCTCGCCCTTCGATTTAAGCCCTTTTCTCTTTAAAGACTCGTCGTCCCTGTCCTTCGCGAGCGCCCTCACCTCTACCCCAGTGACCCCAAGCTCTTTTAAAACCTCAAGGGCTATGTTGAGCTGCCCTTTGCCGCCGTCTACCAGCACAAGGTCTGGCAGCACCAGGTCTGGCGGCACCATGCCTGGCATCGAAAGGGCCCTTTCAGACTCGCCGGCCTCCCCCCTTGAGAACCTCCGCGAGAGCGCCTGGTGCATCATGGCGTAGTCATCCGGCCCCTCCAGCCCCTTTATCTTATAGAGCCTGTACGAGCCCTTCTCCGGAGAGCCGTCCTTGAACGTGACCATCGCGCCCACAGGGTGCTTGCCCCCGATGTTAGAGATGTCGAAGGCCTCTATGTGCCTCGGCGTGCCCCTGAGATGGAGCCTCGCCTTTAGCTCTTCGAGTATACCGGCCTTCGCGGACGAGGCCTCGGCCCTTCTCCTCAATGCCTCGCGGGCGTTTGAGGCGGCCATCTCAAGGAGCTTGACCTTCTCCCCGCGCTCGGGCAGGGTAACAGCCACTTTTTTCCCCTTCTTCTCCGATAGCCACTCCTCTATAACCGCCTTGTCATCGAGCCTCACCGGCACGATGGCCTCGTCCGGTATGAAGCGCTCGCCACGGTAGTACTCAGCCACAAAAGACGATATTATCTCCGTGTCCGGAAGGCCCGCGTCGTGGAAGTAATAGTCGTTCCCGCTGGTGAGCCTCCCCTCCCTGATAAACAGGGCCTGCAGGACGACAGAGTCCTTCTCCCGCACGAAGGCGAAGACGTCCTGGTCGATAGACCTGTGGGTTACGACCTTCTGCTCTTCGAGCATGCCTTCTATTGCGAGCACCCTGTCCCTAAGCCCTGCCGCCTTCTCGTACTCAAGGGCCCTTGAGGCCTCGCTCATCTCCTCCTTCAGTTTTCTTATAAGCTCCCTGTTCTTCCCCTCAAGGAACATGATGGCGTTATCCACCAGCTCCCTGTAGGCCTCTTCCGTTATAAGGCCCACGGCAGGGGCAGGGCAGAGGCCGAGCTGGTAGTCGAGGCAGGGCCTTACCCGGTTCCTGAACTCGCCTTCCGAACAGACGCAGAGCGGGAATATCCTGCGGATGAACTTTATGGTATCGCGCACCTCGCGGGCGGAGATATACGGGCCAAAGTACCTCGAGCCGTCCTTCTTCCTCTGCCTTGTGACGAGTACGCGGGGGAACTTCTCGTTTACGGTTATCCTTATGCTCACATAGGTCTTGCTGTCCTTCAGGCGGATGTTGTACCTGGGCTTGTGCCGCTTGAGAAGGGTGTCCTCGAGAAGGAGCGCCTCCTTCTCGTTGGTGGTAACGATGTAGTCGATATCGCGCACCTTCGAGGAAAGGAACCTGACGGTATAGCGCCCGTCCCCGCCCGTCTCCCTGAAATACGAGCGCACCCGGGACCGAAGCTCCTTTGCCTTCCCGATGTAGAGGACCTCCCCCCCGGCGCCCTTCATGATATAGACGCCAGGAAGCGCGGGCAGCTTCGCGAGCTTCTCTTCGATATCGATAGTCATAATTTATATTATGGCATAGAAGATTTCCGTATTACAAATCTGTATTTATAAACTTCTCGCCATTTTCAGAGTTTATTGCAATAAGACACTCTTGCGCTCTGCCGCGCTTTTTTGGGCATAAGGCTCGCTTTCCGCCACCTTCCTCCTCGCTCGCCCCTTTCCCTACCCTGCACTGAGTGCGTAATGCCAGAGATCTCAAGGCAAATAAAAAACCCTGCCCGATTCCGGCAGGGTTCCTTGAATATTTACTGAAAGATTCTGATCTCCCCCTTTTCTAAAGGGGGACTAAGGGGGATTATTGTGAGACATTAAATCGGGGAGCGAGGAATGAGGCGTACTTTTTTTGAGTACGCCTCGGTGACGAGCTTCTGAAGACAACGAAGCAGATGGACTTATTTCATGCCTGTAACCTTATTGGGCCGCCTTGGCCCTTTCGAGGTACTTCCCTTCAGTCGTATCGACCCTTATTACCTCTCCTGCCACTATAAAGCCGGGGACGTTGACGACAAGGCCGGTCTCAAGGGTGGCCGGCTTCTGCGAGGCGGTTACCGTCGCCCCCTTCATGAAAGGGGCGGTATCGACGACCTTGAGCTCCACCACCTTGGGCGGCTCCACGCCGACAGGGGCGTCGTTATAATACTCGATCATGAACTTTATATTGGGGATCAGGTAATAGACGTTATCCCCGAGCGTCTCCTTTGAGAGGGCGACCTGCTCGTAGGTCTCGCTGTTCATGAAGTGGTAATCGCCGCCGTCGTCGTAAAGGTACTCCATTTCGTGCTGCTCGAGCTGGGCCTTCTCTATCTTGTCCTCCGAGCGGAACCTGTTCTCGGCGCTTGAACCGGTCTTCAAGTGCTTGAGCTTTGTCTGCACCATGCCGCGCCAGTTGCCGGGCGTAATATGCTGGACCGAGGCGACCCTGTACGGCTCGCCGTTAAAAAGGATCGTCATCCCGACCCTCAGCTGTGTTGCCGCGATCATGTAAGTATGCTGCTCCTTTCGGCTTGTATCAACGAATTATAACATACGGGCTTGCCTATTTCACTACTTAATGTGCTTCGCGACCAGCTCCCTGGTACCCTTTGCGCTGAGCCTGTCGAAGTACAGGTCGACCTTCTTCTCGACCTCCGAGCAGATGGCCTTTCTCCGGGCCTCGTCCATGGTCCAGACCCTCTCCTTGAAAGGCCCGAAGCCCTTCTTCCTGGTCTTGTAGATGAACTGCTCTTCGGTATCCGTTGCCTTTCTCTCATCAGAGTGCTTCTCGGCAAGGTGCCTGTATATATCCTTCTTCAGGTCATCGGGGAAGGCCGGGTTGTCATAGACCATGTTCTGGAAGCCGGTTGCAAGGTGCACCTCGGAGGCCCCGTTCCTGGTAAAGAGGTCGAAGGCGTCGTCAGGCAGTGTAGAGGCCCCGTGCTGTACTACTCCGGAGAGATGATAGACCTCCCTTGCGACCTTCGAGAGCCTCGCGATGGTATCGAAGTCGACCTTTACCTTCGCTATGCTGCCGTCAGGAAGGACGACACCGCCGTGGGCCGTGCCTGTCTGGATGCTTATCTTGCTTATGCCCTTCCTGCCGCTGGGGAGCGCTGAAAGGAAGCCGTCCATGAAGGCCCTCAGCTCTTCCTCGGTCGAGTTCTTCCCGCCGACCTCGCCTATCTCGCCGCCTACGGAGACCGTTATACCGGCAGGCTCGTTCTCTCTTATATAAGCGGTAAGGGCCGCCGTGGTCTCGAAGTTAGGCCTCTGCTGCTCTATTACCGAGGGCCTGGCAAGGTCTACTACTGTCGAGGCGTCTATGTCGATATTGTAGAAGCCGCCATCTATCGCCTCTTTTATGAGCTTCTTGAGGTCGGCCACCTCTGCGTCCCTGTCCTGCGCGTACTTCTTCGCGTTGACCTGGAAGTGGTCGCCCTGTATGAAGACCGGCCCCCTGTACCCCTCTTTTATGGCGGCGGCTATGCAGCAGGCAGAATACTCCGCCGGCCTCTGCTCCGTATACCCTATCTCGCTTTTGGCTATCTCGAATATGAACGCGCCGGAGTTATGCTTGATGGCCGACCTGAATATGGCGCGCGCGGTGTCATAGGTAAGACCCCTTATGTTTATGGCCGGGACCGTGAAGCCGCCGCATTCCCCCCTGCCCATGGCCTCGTATAGCCCCTGAATGGAGGCCGACTTTATGCCGAGGCTGCCGCCGATGAACTTTATAAGCTTCCTTGAGACGTCCCTCACTTCAGCGTTGGAGCTGAAGACGGCGTTGTAGATGAGCCTGTCTATCGCTGAGGCGCGCAACAGCTTCTCGTCGAGCACCTCGACGGCGCCTTCCCTGATTTCCTTGACGGCCCCCTTGAGAGCGTCATACAGACCGCCTATGGATTTAAACTCCATAATAACCCCTCCTTTCGCCACCTAAAGGTCAATCCGTTTTTTTATAGTAAACTCTGTAGAGTCTTTCAGTAGAGAACCCGGCGTAATAAAGAAAAAGGAGGATAAGGTTCCCGAAGGCGTTCCTTATAATACCCTTGTTCTCCCAGCGCCTTGGCGAGGTGAGAACGCCGGACCTTAAAAGCACCACACTGCCATGGACCCTTAACCTTCTAACACAATCGACATCTTCCATCAAGCGGAGTTTCCTGAAACCACCGGCCCCTATAAAGGCATTTTTCCTTGAGAAAATGGCCTGGTCCCCGTATATGAGCCCGAAGAGCCCTGCCCTCAGGTTCACCATTGCCTCAAGGAGCCTGAAGCGGAGCCCGGGGGCATCCACCACGAACCTGAACGCCCCGGCAACGGCCCTATCGTCTTTTAGCGCCATGTCAACGTGCTCGCGCCACCCCTCCGGGAGCCTGCTATCGGCGTGCAGGAAAAGGAGTACGTCGCCGCTTGAGACCTCGGAGGCCGCGTCCATCTGCCCCCCCCTGCCTCTTGGCGCTTTTATGACCTTCGCGCCGGCCAGGATCGCGGCTTCGGCCGTCCCGTCAGAGCTGCCGCCGTCGGCCACTATCACTTCTTCGGCAGCGCCCGCCCTGCCTGCCCCCATAGCTGAGCGGATGGCAGCCGCGACATGGCCCGCCTCGTTCAAGGCCGGTATTATAACGGAGATTTTCAAACTGTCCTATTATAGCAGAGAAAAAAATGAGGTGAAAAAGGGACCGCCACTTTTAAGACAGGAGTTTTTGGGCCAGTTCGAGGAGTTTTTTAGGCTCAAAAGGCTTGAGTACGTAAGGGCAACCACTCCTTGCGAGGAAGTCCTTCACGTCCTTGCTGAAGACGTCCCCGGTGAGTATTATGACCTTGTCAGCGAGATAGGCATGCTTCTTGAGGATATTGTCATAGAGGTCGGTCCCGCCGTAGCCGGGCATCCTCACGTCGGTCACTACGATGGCGAACTTCTCCTTCTCCAGGATGTCGAGGGCCTCGCGTCCGTCCCTCGCGGTCTGGACCCGGAAGCCGTTCCTGCCGAAGATATCCTCAAGCGTCTCTCTTATGGACTTCTCATCGTCCACTATCAGTATCTTCTTCCCGTCAGGCGGGCTCGCCTTCGAAGGGCCGGGAACGACCGATAGACCCGTGTCGGCCCACTCGTGCTTTTCAACTATGGGGAGATCGACCGTCACCACGGCGCCGCCCTCCTCCGGGCTCGATATGTCGATAGTCCCGCCGTGCTCGGTCACTATACCGTGCGTTATGGACAGGCCCAGGCCAGTGCCCTTGCCTACCTCTTTGGTCGTAAAGAACGGGTCGAATATCTTGTTGATGACGTCCCTCGACACGCCCGGGCCGTCGTCCTTGAACGTTATCCTGATCCTGCCCCCGTCGAGGCGCGTGGATATATCTATCCGGCCCTTGCCTTTCGAGGCCACCATGGCGTCCTCGGCGTTATTTATGATGTTGATGAAGACCTGCTGCATCTGGAAGAGGTCTACCATGGTCCTCGGCAGCCGCTCCGCGAGGTCGAGGGAGACCAGGATATTGTTAGCCTTGAGCGAATACTCGCGCAGCTCCATCGTATGTCTTATTATCTCGTTTATGTTCTGGAACTCCCTCTCGGTCTTCTTGGCCCTCGCGAACGTCAGCAGGTTCTGGACTATCTTCGCGGTCCGGAGCGACTCGTGGTAGATCTTCCGGAGCTTGTCCTTTATGTCGTCGAGCTTTTTGTCCCCCGGGGTGTCCATCAGTATCTGGCTGAAGCCCATGATGCCCATGAGGGGGTTATTGAGCTCGTGCGCTATTCCGGCGACGAGCTTTCCAAGGCTGGAGAGCTTCTCTGAATGCAGCAGCTGCTCACGCAGGAGCTTCTCCTGGGTTATATCCCTCGCGACGTGCACGCTCGCCCATACCTTGCCCTCGTCGTTGAAGACCGGGAAGGTCGTGAGGCTATAGCTCCCTTCGAAGACCATGTCTTCGAGCTCGACGCAGCCTATCTCGCCGGTGGCCATGGTCTTGGCGTGAGGGCAGATATCCTTGGCGTCCTTCCTGCAGTAGAGCAGGTCATAGCACTTGCGCCCGATAAGCTCCTCAGGGGTGGAGTTGAACTTCCTGGCAAGGGCCTTGTTTATCTTTATTATCCTGTACTCGCTGTCGTGTATGGAGATGAGGTCCTGGATGGCGTCGAACGTAGCGACCCACTCCTCCTTGCTCTTTATGACAAGCGCGAAGAGCTTGGTGTTCTCCTCCGCCCTCTTCTCAAGCGAGTCGAGCATGCTGTTGAAGGCGTTCGCCAGGTAGCCTATCTCGTCCTGAGCGTCGACCCTTATCCTCTCGTTTATCCCGGCCTTGCCGTCAGCTATCCTCTTTATGACCTCGACGTTTCTCCTTATGGGGCCGGTTATCGACTTCTGGATAAGCAGAGAGAGCAGGATGCCGCCTATGGAGATGGCGAAGAAGCCCGATAATATCCACTGGTTCCTGCCCTTGGCGAGCGCGTCGTACATATCCGCAAGAGAGGTCCTGATGACGAGTATGCCCCTTGCGCCCTCGCTCGTGTGGCAGCTCTTGCACTTCGGCTTCCTCTCGATAGGCTGCAGGTAGGTAAGGAGCGGCTGGCTGCCGGTCCTGTCTATATAGTATGTATCGCCGCTTTGCCAGTCCCGGCTGAATTTGGCGAACGCCTCCTTGAACTGGGGCGTGCCGACCCCCCTGGCGACGTTGTACTGCTCGTCCGGGTGGTCTGATAGCCACTCTGTCCTGGTCTCGCCGAACTCCCTTTCCACGGCGGTGATGGTCTTGAAGTCCTTGAACGCCTCCTCGACCCCGTTGCTCCTTACGATGAAAACACTCTCTATGCCGTGGGTCTTTGATATCGACTTTACGAGATGGCGCGCGAGGTCTGCCCTTTCCTCGAGCATGTCTTCGTAGATGGCGGTAAGGATAGGCTGGGACATGAACCTGGAGGCCCGGAGCTTCTCATCGAGAAGCTCCCGCTCCTTGTTCCTGATCTCCCAATATATGGAGATGACAACGCCGACGGTGATGAGCCCGACGATAAGGACGAGGATCCTGGAATGTAAGCTCTTCTTAAGCATACCTGTCAACTGCTACGCGAGATAAGACCGTCAGAGGTGCTAGATGCCCCAAGCCTTAACAATACGGCGGCCCGGTGGGGGTTAATCCGTGTTTTCCCTGGTTTTGCTGCTAATTTATCCTTATCGGATGAAATTTGAAATATTTTAGCTGATTTTGACGAAGGCAGGTAGGAAAAAATGGGCCGGACCGGACTTTTAGTCCAGGGCTGGTTTTCCAGGAGACACATCGAACCGTCCGGTATTTTTCTCAGGTTTTAACAGGTTGCTGAAAAACACAGATTTTATTCAGGCTGCTCTAAAAACCATATGCGAGGCGATTCTCGCCGTTTGATGAATGAGGCGTACTTGGAGTGTACGCCGCAGTGACGAGCTTCTGAAGCCAACGACGCAGATGGACTTATTTCATGCCTGTTAAAGGCCTACTCGCCCTTGAGGTCACGGTTCATAAGCTCCAATACCGCCTCCCTCGGTTGCTTGCCTTCGTAGAGGATAGAGAATACAGCCTCTGTGATGGGCATTTCAACGCCATGCCGGCCTGCCAGCTCTCTTGCGCCCCGGCAGGTCTTCACCCCCTCGGCAACCGACTTCATCCCCCCGATGATCTCTGCCAGCGTCATGCCCTTGCCAAGCGAGACCCCGACCGAGTAGTTACGGCTCAAGGGGCCGGTGCAGGTGAGCACAAGGTCCCCGAGCCCGGAGAGGCCCGCGAAGGTAGCAGGCATGGCGCCCATCCGGCTGCCCAGCCTCGCCATCTCTGCCAGACCCCTCGTTATAAGCGCGGCCCTGGCGTTGTGGCCAAGCCCAAGGCCGTCAGATATGCCAGAGGCTATGGCGATCACGTTCTTGAGCGCCCCTCCAAGCTCTACCCCTGTTACGTCGCTATTGGTATAGACCCTGAAATAACTCGTGGAGAATTCATTTTGCACCTTGATGGCCGGCTCGGCCGAAGATGACGCGGCGCATACCGCTGCCGGGAGCATCGCGCTCACTTCGCTTGCGAAGGACGGTCCTGAGATGACGGAGATGGAGACGTCCAGGCCTGCGCAGACCTCTGAGAGCACCCCGCTCGGGGTCAGCATGCTCCCTTCCTCTATCCCTTTTGTGGCGCTGACGACCTGAGAGCCTTCACTGATAAATTTTTTAGCTGCGCTGAAAACATCCCTAACCCCGTGAGAGGGTATGACGCTCACAATGAAACGCGAATCGGCGAGGGCCTCCTCAAGGCTTCCAAGGGGCATTAGATTATCCGGCAGCCTCACCCCGGGCAGGTAAGTCTCGTTTACGCGGCGGGAGGATATCGACTCGCAGACCTCCGCCGACCTCGCCCAGAGCCTGACGTTTTTGCCCTTACGGGCGAGCAGCAACGCGAGTGTCGTGCCCCAGCTGCCAGCGCCGAGTACGGTCAGATCCTCCATCAGCCCCTTCCCCTTTTTCCGGTCTTCTTCTTCAACGCTGATATCCTCTCATCCAGCCCCGGAAGCTCTTTTTTACCTTTAAGGGCGTAGAGCACCCGAAGAGCCTCCGCGTAAGAACCCTCGTCCTCGTAGATGGCGGCCTTAGCCATCGCGGCCTCTTCCGCCGCCTGGCTCTCCGGGAACCTCCCTATTATCTCGTCATACCTGCGGAGGGCCTCACTGTACATGCCCTCTATATGATAGGTCTCGGCTATGTGCATACGGATGCGCGGGCTCAAACCCGGGTTCGCGACGATATTATTTAGCTCCACCAGCTCGGCCCTGGCCTGCCTCAGGTCCCCCATCCGCATGTATTCCATGGCTATAAGGTACTGGAACCTCTGCCTCGACGCCGGGACCGATTCGTAGAGCCTCTGGTATTCTTCTATGGAAGAGCGATGCTCGCCCTTTCCGGAGTAGAGCTCAGCGAGGGCCTCTCTCCCCTCGACCGTTTCAGCCGAATCGGGGTACATGAAAAAGAGGGCTGAATAGGCGGCTATGGCCTTTTCGTCGTCTTTGAGGTCTTTATCGTAGATCGAGGCGGCCTTGAGCTGGCTTTTGGGGGCAAGCTCGCTTTCGGGGTATCTCGTGACCACATAGGAGTACCGCTCAATGGCCTCCCTGTGCCTGCCGAGGCGCTGGAAAGACCCGGCCTCATCGAAATCGTCCATGGCCTGGTCTATAGAGCAGCCATGGAGAAGGCTTAAGAAGACGCCGAGCAAGAGCGCCCTTACAAGGCTTTTCCGCGCCTCTCTTTTTATGCCGGGAAGGGCGGGTCTATAAGGGGACAGGGCTCACTCCTCTTCAGCTTCCCCATCGTCCTCTTTTTCGGCTATCGGGGCTATTCCGGTTATGTGCTCGTCCTTTTCTATGTCCATGAGCTTAACGCCCTGCGTGTTCCTGCCTATCACATGGACGTCCTTCATGGCTATCCTTATGATCTTGCCAGCGCTCGTGGATATCATCAGCTCGTCGGTATCGACGACCTTGACTATCCCGGCCACAGGCCCGTTCTTGTCGGTTATCTTGATGTTTATGAGGCCGCTGCCGCCCCTGCCCTGCCCCCTGTACTCGGCGAACTCGGTCCTCTTGCCGAAGCCGTGCTCGGTGACGGTCAGTACCGTCGCGTTCTCCTCGATCATCTCCATGGAGACTACCCTGTCGCCTTCGTCGAGCTTGATGCCCTTAACACCCCTGGCCTGGCGCCCCATCTCCCTGACCTCGTCCTCGTGGAACCTTATGGCCTGCCCCATGCGCGTGCCGAGAAAGAGGTCCGTCTTGCCGTCGGTGAGGCGGGCCGATATGAGGCTGTCGCCCTCGTCGAGGCTTACGGCTATGAGGCCGCCGGAGCGGATATGCGAGAAGCTCATGAGGTCGGACTTCTTTATCACACCATGGGCCGTGCACATGGTGATGAAGCTCCCCTCCTTGAACGCGCGCACAGGGAGGAAAGCCGTTATCTTCTCATCCGCTATATTGAGGATATTCACTATGGCCTTGCCCTTTGCCGCCCTTCCGGCCTGCGGCAGGTCGTAGACCTTGAGCGAGTAGGCCTTGCCCTTGTCGGTGAAGAAGAGTATATAGCTGTGGGTGGAGGCGATGAAGAGGTTGGATACGAAGTCCTCCTCCTTGGTGGTCATGCCCATCTTCCCCTTGCCGCCTCTACGCTGGATCTTGAAGAGGCTCGTAGGGTTCCTCTTTATATAGCCGCCGCTGGTGATGGTGACGACCATGTCCTCTTCGGCTATGATGTCCTCGAGCGTTATCTCCCCGGCCTCGTCGACTATCTGGGTCCTCCTGGCGTCGCCGAACCTCTCCTTTATCTCCTTTAGCTCGTCTACGACCACCCCCATGAGGAGCTTTTCGCTCGCGAGTATCTCTTCGAGCGATTTGATGAGCTTCAGCACTTCCTTGTACTCAGCTATTATCTTGTCCCTTTCGAGGGCGGTGAGCCTCTGGAGCCTCATCTCGAGGATCGCCTGGGCCTGTATCTCCGAGAGGTCGAAGCTCTTTACGAGCCCTGCCTTGGCTTCCTGAGGGCCCTTGGAGGCGCGTATCAACTTTATTACAGCGTCCAGGCTGTCGATGGCGATCTTCAAGCCTTCCAAGATATGTGCCCGCTCGCGGGCCTTCCTGAGATCAAAGGCGGTCCTCCTGGCTACGACCTCTTTCCTGAACCTCACGAACTCCTTCAGGAGCTGCGCCAGTGGCAGTACCCTTGGCTGGCCGTTTACGATAGCGAGGTTTATGATGCCGAAGGAGGTCTTCATCTGGGTATGGAGGTAGAGGTTATTCAAGATTACCTCTGCTATCTCGTCCCTCTTTAGCTCCACGACCACCCTCATGCCCTCGCGGTCGGACTCGTCCCTTACGTCAGAGATGCCCTCCACCTTCTTCTCGCGCACAAGCCCGGCTATGCTCTCTATGAGCTTGGCCTTGTTGACCATGTAGGGTATCTCTGTTATGACGATAGACTGCCGCCCTGTCCTGGGGTTCTTCTCGATGGAGGCCTTTGCGCGTAGCTGCAGTACCCCCCTGCCGGTCTCATAGGCGTCCCTTATGCCCTTGCGCCCGTTTATGAAGCCGCCGGTCGGAAAATCCGGGCCAGGCACCAGATTAAGCAGGTCCTTGGCCGAGGCGTCCGGCTTGTTTATTATATAGATGAGCGCGTCTATTATTTCCGAGAGGTTATGGGGGGGCATGTTGGTCGCCATGCCCACGGCTATGCCTGATGAGCCGTTCACAAGGAGGCTGGGGAAGGCTGCGGGCAGGACGACCGGCTCTTTCATGGACTCGTCGTAGTTCGGCTGGAAGTCGACGGTCTCCCTCCCTATGTCTTTCAGGAGCTCGCTCGCCAGCTTCGCCATCCTGACTTCCGTGTACCTCATGGCCGCCGGAGGGTCGCCGTCTATCGAGCCGAAGTTGCCCTGTCCGTCGATGAGCGGATACCTCAAGGAGAAGTCCTGGACCATCCTTGTTATGGCGTCATAGACCGCCATGTCGCCGTGGGGATGGTACTTACCTATGACGTCTCCGACCACGCGGGCAGACTTCTTATGGGGCTTGTTCCACTCTACCCCCATCTCGTGCATGGCGAAGAGTATCCTCCTGTGCACCGGCTTGAGGCCGTCCCTCACGTCCGGCAACGCCCTGCCGACGATTACCGACATGGCGTAGTCCAGGTAGGACTTTTTCATCTCATCTTCTATATAGACCGGTATCTGTTCCTGTGCCATTTCCCCTCGCTTGAAAAGCGGTAATTTTTAATAAAAACATCCGGTTAGGCCGGCCCCGCCCCGGAAAACCGCCCGGTTACCTTCAGGGTGCGCCCCCGGATGCAGACAGCGAAAAAGCGTGTATACTTGTTGGGTGCGATTATTACAATATTTTATCATATCGAAGGTCTCGCGAGCGTGTCAAGGAGTTTAAAAGAGAGCCTTAGGCTTGCCGGCCAGGGTACCCAGCCCCTTTTCAGGACAATTTTTGATGACAACCCCGATCTTTTTTGCTAATCTTTTGTTTTTTGATAGAGGCCTGCTGCGGTCATTTGAAGGGCCGATCCTAAAGACCTAATCCACTATCGATATATAGATATATACCCGGAGGACAGTTTATATGGCCAAAAAGTGTGTCTACTTCTTCGGCGGCGGCAAGGCCGAAGGCAGGGGGGATATGAAGGACCTCCTTGGAGGCAAGGGCGCGGGGCTTGCCGAGATGACGAACATCGGGCTCCCGGTGCCTGCCGGCTTCACCATCACTACCGAGGTCTGCGACTTTTATTATAAGAGCGGCGAGAAGTACCCCCAGGGCTTCCATATAGAGCTGGAAAAGAACCTCAGGAGGCTCGAGAAGCTCGCCGGCAAAAAGCTCGGCGACCCCACAGACCCTCTTCTCGTCTCGGTCCGCTCCGGCGCGGCAAGGTCGATGCCGGGCATGATGGAGACGATACTCAACCTGGGGCTCAACGACGCCTCCGTCGAGGGGCTCGCCAGAAAGACAAGCAACAGGAGGTTCGCCCTCGACGCATACAGGCGCTTCATAACCATGTACGGCTCGACCGCCATGGGCGTGCCGCGCCACAGGTTCGATGACGAGTTCGACGACATAAAGGAGAGAAAGACCAGGCTCCGCCTCCATATACCGAGGTCGCGCAAGGTAACAGATACCGACGTAACAGAGCACGAGCTCGAAGAGCTGATACCGAGGTTCAAGAAGGTATACCAGGAGCATACGAAAAAGCCCTTCCCGCAGGACCCCGTTGAGCAGCTCCAGGGCGCCATCAACGCCGTCATAGGCTCATGGATGGCCGAGAAGGCGGTGACATACAGGAGGGTCGAGAAGATCACAGGCCTCCTCGGGACTGCCGTCAATATCGTCCAGATGGTCTTCGGCAACATGGGCGACGACTCTGGCACAGGGGTCTGCTTCACAAGGGACCCGAATACCGGGGAGGACCTCTTTTACGGCGACCTGCTGATGAACGCGCAGGGAGAGGACGTCGTGGCGGGCATCAGGACCCCCATCCACTTAAATGACCTCCAGCGCCTCCTGCCCGGGGTATATAAAGAGCTCCTCAATGTCCGCAAGAAGCTTGAGAGGCACTACAAGGACATGCAGGACATAGAGTTCACCATAGAAGAAGGCAAGCTCTATATCCTTCAGACAAGGAACGGGAAGCGCTCCCCCATGGCCGCCTTCAGCATAGCCGTGGACATGGTCAAAGAGAAGCTCATAACGAAGAAGGACGCTATCTTAAGGATATCGGACAGGGACATAGAAGGGCTTTTCTACCCCGTAATAGACCCCAAGATACCGATCGAGACGCTCCAGCAGAACCTTTTCGCCACAGGCATAGCCGCTGTCCCCGGGGCCGCGACCGGCTCTATCGTATTTACAGCCAAGGACGCCGAGAACTGGACTGAACAGGGCAAGACCGTAATACTGGTGCGCAAGGAAACGAGCCCCGAGGACGTCGGCGGCATGCACGCCGCCAAGGGCATACTCACCGCCACCGGCGGCAAGACCTCCCACGCCTCGGTCGTTGCCAGGGGCTGGGGCAAGTGCTGCATAGTCGGCTGCGAGGACCTCAATATCGATTACTCCTCCAAGACCGTGACGGTCGGGAAGACCACCTTGAAAGAGGGCGACTCCATCACCCTCAACGGCTCTACTGGAGAGGTCTTCAAGGCCTCGCTCAATCTCATAAAGCCAGCATTCCCGGAGGCCTACCATATGCTCATGAGGTGGGCCGACGAGGCAAGAAAGCTCAAGGTCCGCACAAACGTCGACACCCCCTATGACGCGGAGAACGCTATAAGGCTGGGGGCTGAGGGCATAGGCCTTTGCAGGACCGAGCACATGTTCTTCGATACCGAAGAGCGCCGGATCGCCATACAGAGGATGATCATATCCGAAGACCAGAAGACCAGGAAAAAGTCGCTCTACGACCTCCTGCCCTTCCAGAGAAAGGACTTCGCGGGCATCTTCAGGGCGATGGACGGCAAGCCCGTGACCGTAAGGCTCATAGACCCGCCTCTCCATGAGTTCGTCCCCCATACCGAGAGCGAGCAGAAGCAGCTGGCGCACAAGCTCGGCCTACCCTTCCACCAGGTAAAGAGGAGGATCGAGAGGCTGCACGAGTCGAACCCCATGCTCGGGCACAGGGGCTCAAGACTCCTTATCACCTACCGTGAGATACTCGACATGCAGGTGCGCGCGATAATGGAAGCGGCCTGCGACTGCCAGAGGAAGGGGATAAAGGTATCCCCCGAGATAATGCTTCCCCTTATAATCGACGCCAAGGAGCTTCAGATACTGGCGGACAGGGCGAAGGTAATCGCCTCGGACGTCATGAAAGAGCAGAAGACCACGGTCAAATACCTCATCGGCACGATGATAGAGGTGCCGAGGGCCGCGCTCCTCGCCGACCAGATAGCGCAGGTAGCGGATTTCTTCTCCTTCGGCACAAACGACCTCACGCAGATGACGCTGGGCATGTCGAGGGACGACGCCGGGAGGTTCCTCCCCGACTACATCGACGAGAAGAAGACCGGGATATTAAAGAACGACCCGTTCCAGTCGCTCGACCAGGCCGGGGTCGGCTTCCTCATGAGGCTCGCCATAGCCAAGGGCAGGGCCAAAAAAGAAGATCTCAAGGTGGGCATATGCGGCGAACACGGCGGAGACCCTTCCTCCGTCGAGTTCTGCCATCTCAATTACTTCGATTACGTATCCTGCTCGCCCTTCAGGGTGCCGATCGCCAGGCTGGCGGCGGCCCAGGCCCAGATAAGGTCCCCCAGGGCGGCCGGCCAGAGGAAAATAGTCCTTAAGCTCAACGGGAAATAAAAACCCCGGACAAACAGATCAAAAAGCCCCCCGGAAGAATTCCGGGGGGCTTTTTTTACGTCATCAGGCGCCGTAAAGTATCTGGACGTGCAAGACCTCATTGGTCTCAGGGTTGCCGATGATGAGCACGCGTTTATCAGAGGAAGCAAGCGGCGTGATATCCTCGATGTTCCTGAGAACGTCCCAGCCGGTGTCGCCGGCGAAATGGGACTCGCAGTTCAACGCCGACCTGAAGCATACGCTTATCGTGCTATCGGCGCTCGTCTTGAAAGGCACATCCGCCTGCTGCGGCCCTAAAAGCCCCGGCACCTCTGTCCTGACGACAAACTCGTTATCGATCACGTTTATATCGGAAAGGGTGCCTATATAATAAACACCCTCACCGTTGCCCAGCATGCCTGACTCATAACGCGCTTCTCCCCCAAGGCTCGGGAACGCCTGTGAGGGGATCATGCTCGTCTGCGGGGCCGGCTTCATGGGTTGCATCATGCTGCCGCCCCCCTTGCCGTAATCCCGGGCCGACGCGCCGGTTACGAGCAGCGCCACAAGCAGTATCGGCACGAACCCCATTATTTTGAGGATCCTCATAAAAACACCTCCTTTACTGTTTGGAACTTCCCTTATATGAAACTGCAATAGGCATGCCCGGAAAGCAGGGCTCCTTCCAGTCGTTTTTGCTTTGAAAAAAAGGGCAGTCCCGCCTTGGGGGCTATCCTTAAACCTATTTCGTTATAACAGAAGAGTGTTCCTGCATCAAAAAAAGGCCCCTCAAGCCCCTCGGAAACCCGTAAAAAGGGCATCGTCCAATTTGTGTAGGAATTTTTCCTGACCCCCCATATATTGTGTCTGCCGATTTAAATTAACACTTTGTATTGTATTTTTTCCTTTACAAAGGGCGGCAACTCTGTTAGATTGCCGCCTACAAACCTCTGGTGGAAAGATGAAGATAAAAAAGCTCTCTATTCACGGCTTCAAGTCCTTTGTCGACAAGGTCACCCTCAATTTTCCTGCCGGCACCTCAGGCATAATCGGCCCCAACGGCTGTGGAAAAAGTAATATAGTCGACTCCATCCGGTGGGTCCTCGGCGAGCAAAACGCCAGGCACCTGCGCGGCAAGCATATGGAGGATATCATCTTCACCGGCTCCGATGGGCGCAAGCCCCTTGGCATGGCCGAGGTCGTCCTGACCTTCTCAAACGAGCACGGCCTCGCGCCGGCAAGCTTCGCCAACTTCTCCGAGATAGAGATATCCCGCCGCCTCTACAGGTCCGGCGAGAGCGAATACTACATAAACAAGGTCCAATCGAGGCTCCGCGACATAGTCGACCTCTTCACGGACACCGGCATCGGCACCAGGGCCTACTCCATAATCGAGCAGGGGCAGGTCGGCTGGCTGATCTCCGCCAAGCCTGAGGAGAGGAGGACGGTCTTCGAGGAGGCCGCCGGCATAAACAAGTTCAAACACAAGAAAGAGACGGCCCTCAGGAGGCTTGAGTCCACCAGGGATAACCTTACAAGGGTAAGCGACATCATAAGCGAGGTGAAAAGGCAGCTCAACTCGCTTAACAGGCAGGCGAAGAAGGCCGAACGGTACAAGGTCTTGAGGGACGAGCTTAAATCCCTGGAACTGCTCTTGTCGTCTCTCGAATACACCAGGATGAAGCAGGAGCTATCAACGCTGGCCAAGAGGATCGAGGCGGTAAAAGACGAAGAGATATCCCTTAGCACCATGGCTACCGCAAAGGAAGAGCTCTCGGAAGAGCTAAAGGTCGAGTACCTCGGGGTCGAGGGGGAGTACAAGGCTGTAAGGGAAAGGATATTCGAGCTCGAACGCCGCATACAGGACGAGGAGCGCAAAAGCGCCCTCGCCAACATGCGCATAGATGAGCTTAAAAGGACGGAAGAGCGGCTTCTGGCGGAAATAGACGAGCTCACAAAGACAAGGGAGGCGGCCTCAGCAGGTCTGGAAGGGCTCGTCTCCTCGCTTTCAGCGCTGGGCTCCGAGATAGAGGCATCTTCCGCGCTCCTGAGCGAAAACTCCGCGGCCCTGGACGCTATTTCAAGGGACTTGAGAGGCAAAGAGGAGGCGCAAAGCGGCCTCAAGGCCGACTCCCTCAAGATATCCACAAGGTTCTCCGACATAAGGCACTCTATACAGAACTGCCTGCGCGAAGAAGACGATTCCAGGGGGTGTGAGGCGCGCGCGAGGACAGAGCTGGAGAATATCTCCGCCGCACTCGCCTCAAAAGAAGAGCCTATACAGGCGCTCCAAGAGCGCATCACTGGCGCCCAGGAGCAAAAAGAGGCGCTCGACGCCGAACTGGGCTTTGTAAGGGAGAGACTTGCCTCCCTCGACGCCGAGCGTGGCGCGAAGAACGACGAGCTGCTCGTCGCGAGAAAAGAGTACGCCAGGGCCTCTGCCATGCTCGCCACCCTCGAGGAGATGGAGAGGAACTTCGAGAGCATAAAGGGCGGCGCCAAGGCCATAATGCAGCGCTCGGAGAAGGCCGGGGTATACGGCCTCATAGCCGACTGCATGGAGACCAACCCGGGATACGAAAAAGCGGTCGAGGCTGTCCTTGCCGACAAGCTCCAGTATGTCCTTGTCGAAAGCTCAAAGGAAGGCATCGAGGCGATAGAGTACCTTAAGGCCAAGGGCGCCGGCAGGGGGAGCTTTGTACCGGTCAACGACGCGCGGCCTGTGGCGAGCCCCGTCCTGGCGGATTCCGGCGCGTTCCAGGGCTCAAGGCCGCTTTCGAGCGAGATAAAGATAAAAGAAGGCTATGAGCCGATAGTAAGCTGCCTCCTTGGGGACGTATTCCTGGCGGATAATATCGAGGCCGCCTTCACGGCCTGGAAAGACAGCGGCGGCTTCCGCACCTTCGTAACGCCTGACGGCGAGACAATAGACGCCCAGGGCGTTATCACAGGCGGGTCGGCCCTCTCCGACAGCGGCATCCTCCAGAGAAGGGGCGAGATAAAAAAGGTCCGCTCTGAGGCCTCACGCCTTGAAGGCTCTATCGCCTCCATGGAAGGCGGGCTTAAAACCGTCGAGGAGACGATACAGTCGACAAAGGCGCATCTCGACAGCCTCCGGGAAAAGCTCCACAGAGCCGAGATAGAGAAGGTCAACCTCTCAAGCGAGCTTAAGCGCGGGGAGGACGATCTCGAAAGGCTCCGCAGAAACCGCGAGACCTTCACAGCCGAATGCGCCCAGGCTGCCGCCAGGCTCGCCGGGATAGCTGACAAGAAAGCGGCCCTGTCGGTTGAAAGGGAGGGCCTTGAGAAGGCCCTGGCCGAGAAGGAAGAGGCCATAGCCCTGCTCTCTAACGAGATATCCGCCCTCGCGGGAAGAAAAGATGAGCTATCGAATATCGTTACCGAGGTAAGGGTAAAACTGGCGAGTTCGCGTGAGCGCCTTGAGGCCCTTAAAAGAGAGATAGCCGAAAAGGAGCGCTCCGTCGAGGAGACCGGGCGGAAGATAGAAACCCGCGGGGCCGATATCGAAAAGGGGCGCGCCGAGATAGCTGAGAAGGAGAGCGGCCTCGCAGAATTAAAGGACGCGCTAAACGGCCTCCTTTCAGGGATAGACGGCATAAGGAAAGAAGAGACTCAAAAGGCCGAGACACTTGAATCGATAAACAGCCAGATAAAGGCCGCTGAGCACGAGCTGAAGGAGCTCAAGGGCAGGTACTCCGAGCTTCAGGAATTGAAGGGCGATCTCACTATAGAGACAAAAGAGATGGAGCTTGCCATCTCAAACCTGAACGACAGGCTGACAGAGAAGTACTCAACGTCCGTGGAGGAGTACGCCCCGGCCGAAGGTGAGGCAGCCCCTCAGATAGAGGCGCTCGAGGAGCAAAGGACCGATCTTCGGGAGAAGATAACGTCGCTCGGCGATGTAAGCCTTTCCGCCCTCGAGGAATACAACGAGCTTGAGACAAGGCACCAGTTCCTCCTTGACCAGCAAGCCGACCTGACGAAGTCGGTGGAGAGCCTCCACACGGCCATACAGAGGATAAACAGGACCACCAGGGAGAAGTTCCGGTCCACGTTCGACGAGATAAACGCCAAGTTCCAGGAGACCTTCCCGAGGTTCTTTAACGGCGGCAGGGCTGAGCTGAGACTTACGGAGGAAGGGGACATCCTCGAAGCCGGCGTAGAGATCGCGGCGCAGCCCCCCGGGAAGCGCCTTCAGAACATAACGCTACTTTCAGGCGGCGAGAAGGCGCTCACGGCCACCGCCCTCATCTTCGCCATCTTCCTCATAAAGCCGAGCCCGTTCTGCATCCTCGATGAGGTCGACGCGCCGCTCGACGACGCCAACATCGACAGGTTCAACCTGTTCGTGAAGGACATGTCGAAGATAAGCCAGTTCCTCCTCATAACGCATAACAAAAAGACGATGGAGATGGCAGACACCCTCTACGGGATAACCATGCAGGAGCCAGGTGTCTCCAAGGTCTTGTCACTCAGGCTCTAAGGGGCCGCCTCAAAAACAAATGCCGTTTAAAGACATTTTAAAAGACCTTTCGATGAGCGCCGGGGCTGCCGGCGCCATCATAATAGACCATGACGGCGAGGTGGTGGCCTCATGGGCATCCTCGCCGGAGGTCAATATCGACCTCATAGGCATCCACCACGAGATAATACTCGATATAGCAAGGGATGCCGCCGCCAGCCTCGACCTCTCCGGCGTTAAGCGCCTGGCGATAACGACCGACAAGGCAAGGCTTGCCATATCGACCATCAAGGAAGGCTACTGCCTTGTGATATGCCTCGGAAGGGAAAGGCCGATCGGGAAGGCGCTCTACGAATCAGAAAAGGCGATAGAGCGCATAGAAGAAGAGATGGGCTAAACAGGCTGCTAAAAAACAAAGTTTCGTTCAGGCTGCTCTAAAAACCATATGCGAGGCGATTCTCGCCGTTTGACGAATGAGGCGTACTTCTTTGGTACGCCGTAGTAGCCGGCTTCTGAAGCCAACGAAGCAGATGGACTTATTTCATGCCCTGCGTCAGGGAGCAAAGACGAACTTCAAACCCGCCATATAGTAACTGAAGCCGGAGGCGCTCCCCACCGCGTAGTCGCCCCCTTCTGCGCTAAGCTCGATTGTAGACCTGCCTGTCCTGTAGCCAATGACCCCGGCGCCGCCACCGAAGAAGTCCTCTGTCGAAGCACCGTTCCTGTCGAACGACTGCCACCCGTAATAAGGCTCGAGATAGGCGTAAAAGCCCGCATGCTCGTAAGAAAGGGTAAGAAGCAGCTGGTGAGCGATGAAGTTCTCCGGGTCGAAGTACCCGCCGCCGCTTTGCCTGTCGAAATCGAGGTATCTGAACCTGTACCCGATATCCACCCTCGGGCTGCCGGGCTTGAGCGTATACCTGGGGGTGACGCTTAAGTCGCTGGCGGAGTTATCATCTGAATATCGCCTGTAGTTGTAGCTTCCATAAAGGCTCGTCCTTCCAGAGGCCCTGGAGGCCGAAAGCGAATAGTCCGACACCCGTATCCCGTTCTCCACGATCTGGGCCGTGTCCGTAAGAAGGTCCCTTGACACGCCAGCCGAAGCCGTCCAGCCGCGGAGGTTCGTCTCAGCGCCAAGGAGGCCCGTAAAGAAGCCGCCGTTCCCCTTGAAGGCCGCGCCTGCCCCGGCGCGCGCCTTTATATCGTCGCCAAGCCTGCCAGCCAGATAAAAAGAGAAGCTCTCAGCGTTTTTGTCCCTCGTCCTGTCCTCAGCGTCGGTGTGCCTGTACCTGAGCTCGGCCTTGAGGTCAGATAGCAAAAATCCGTAGGCGAGCGCGAAGCGCCTTACCTGGTTGAAGTCGGAATCGTTGTAATAGGCAGATGAAAGGTCGAAGGTGGGCCTTGTCGCCCTTGAGAGCGCGTCGTGAAGCTCCTTCATCTCCCTTTCCTGGTACGGATATGCCGTTTTAAGCAGGGCCTTGCTATCGGAGGCCGCCTTAAAGCGCCTGCTCTCGATGAGTGCATAGGCAAGCCCCATCCTGGCGTCAAAGTCCTCGCCCCTTGAAAGGACCGAGTTGTAAAGGGGTATAGCCTCGCCCGACCTTCCCTGCCACCTGAGTATGTTGGCCTTGACTACGAGAGATTCGGCCTCTTCAGGGCGCTCCGCGAGGACGTATTCTATCTCTACGGCCGCCTCTTTAAGCCTGCCCGACCAGGAAAGGGCCCTCGCGAGGTTTTTCCTCGCCTCTATATTTGACGGCTCTTCGGCCTTTATTTTTTTGAACTCCTCTATCGCGCCGTCCAACCGCCCGCCCCACGACATGGAAAGCGCCATCCGCGCCCTCTCGGATAAAGTGAAGGCGCCCCTGTCTGCCGACAAGGCCTTGGAGTACTCTTCCGCCGCTGCCCTGTAATCTTCTTTTGCCGCCAGGAGGTCCCCTGCCTTCTTATGCTCAAGGGCAGATGCCTCTTCCGAAAAAGCAGGATGTGGGACAAAGACCAACAGAGATAAAAAGAACAGGAGTACCGTAAAAACGCGCATCTTCAAGGCCTTTCTATTCTTGAAAAAACATATTTGAAGCTCCCCGCTGTTAATACTCGCGGGCATCTTCTAACCGGATGGAAGATATTCCCTAAAGGCCGCCACGAGATGGACGCGTACCCCCGTCGAGCCTGGCGGGAGGGGGGCTGAAGCCTTCCTTCCTCACGTACTCCCACTTCCTGTCCCTCTTGAAAAAGAAACTCAGTACCGCCTGCGTCCTCCAGAACGCCAGGAGCTGCCTGTATCCGAAGTTCTCGAGCACGCCGTAAAAAAGGAGCATGAGCATGTCCCTGAACCTTTTGTACCTTTTGTAGGAGAATTCCTCGAGGAGAACCGCTGCCATGGAGAAGAATATCCCGATAAGGATGGCCATTACAAGGAAAAGGAAGAAAAAATACTTGTCCACAAGGCCAAGAAGGAATGACGCCGTCACCACAAAATAGCCGGTTATCTCTATGACAGGCCCAAGTAGCTCTATAAAAAGCTGGTATGGGAGCGCGAAGAAGCCTATCCTGCCGTAGCGGGGCTTGAAGAGCATCGACCGGTAGATATAGATCGATTCCGCGAGCCCGAGGTGCCACCTCCGCCTCTGCCGCTTGAGCATCTTAAGGTCCCTGGGCGCTTCGGTCCAGCATATGGGGTCTGGCACGAAGTTGATGCGGTATTTTATCCTGTTATCCCTAAGGTACTTGTGAAGGCGCACCACAAGCTCCATGTCCTCTGTGACCGTGTTGCGCATGAAGCCGCCCACGGCCTGCACGGTCTTCTTATGGAACATGGAGAAGGTGCCTGAGATGATAAGGAGCGAGTTAAGCTTGCTGAGGCCCGCCCTCCCGAAAAGGAAGCTCCGGATGTACTCCACTATCTGTAGCTTTGAGAGGGTATCGGGCGGAAGCTTGACGTTCTGGAGCCTGCCTTCCGATATCTCAGAGCCGTTGGCGATCCTCACTATGCCGCCCGTGGCCTTCACCAGGTTGGGCTCCTCAATGATAGGGCGCATGAGCCTCGTTATCGCGCTCTCCTCCAGTATCGAGTCAGCATCGACGGAGCAGAAGTAAGGGGCCCTGGAGACGTTTATCCCTACGTTCAAGGAGTCGGCCTTGCCGCCGTGGACCTTGTCGACCACTATGAGCTTCGGCACTTCCGCGTTTAGATAAAAACCAACCACCCTGCTCGTGCGTATCGACTCGCGGTATATGACGTTCACCCTGGTGAGGCCGAATCCGTCGATGAGCCTCTGGATTGTCGAGTCCCTGGACCCGTCGTTCACGACGATGACCTCGTGGTCCGGGTAGTCGAGGCCCAGAAGCGACCTCACCGACTCCACGATGTTCGCTTCCTCGTTAAAGGCGGCCATGATTATACTGACCGGCGGGGCGACCGATGGGTGTATGGTCTGCTGGTATCTTCCGTATTCGAGCCTTGAGAGGTGGACTACGATCACGCCGGAGGCGAGCACAAGCAAAAGCAGGTATATCCCGTTCGCGGCAAAATAATACGCGAGCACGAAATGGTTAAACCATGATATGAGGAGGTAAATAATTTCCACAGAGATAACAAGGCAGCCATTCTTCACTTAAGATGGCTTTGGCTGGGGTTTACGCCCCTGGACCTCCTTTATTAGTGCGTAGACTCCCGCTATATCCTCTTTCGCCGCTTCATGCCCCATGGTTGAAAGAGAGGCCAGGATACCCTCAAGCCTGTCCTGGGTCAGGGAAGAGAGGATGCGGGCCATTTCCAGAAGAAGGTCTCTACCGATATACTTATCGGCTGTTTTCCCGTTTTCCTTTAGTATTAAGTCGTTACCTTCGAGGAAGGACTTGAGTTTAGTGTAAAAGCCGGCCCTGCTTAACTGATCGAGCGCCTGGTCTCTCGCGTAGCGGTCCGATGAATCTATTAAGACGTTCAGAAGCTCTATAAAACCAGCGCCCCCTGCCAGGGCCATCGCCTCGGAGGCCGCTGCCCTGACCTGCCAGCTCTTGTCGGTAAGCGCGGCCTTTAAGGGCTGTATGGCGCTTTCAGCGCCGATCAAGCCAAGCGCCCTGGCGCTATGCAGGCGCACGACCCAGTCCGGGTCTTTGAGGGCCGCCAGCAGGAGCGGGATAGCCTCCCTGACCTTGAGTTTGCCGAGCCCCTTCGCGGCCTTGGCCCTAACCTCATGCTCAGGGTCGCCGAGCATGCGGGAGAACTCGGCACTCGTAGAGCTGTCGCCTATCTCGCCGAGGATATCAAGCGCTGTAGCGCGCACCATCCAGTCCTGGGACTTAAGCTCGCCCATAAGGTCGCGGAGCACGGCTGTGCCGAAGGAGATGATGGCCGACTTGACGACCCGGACAGAGACGTCCTCGCCGTCCTTGTCTTTCAATGTCTGCTTGAGAGCGTTCATCAGGTGTGGGATGGCGCTCTCATCCCCTATGACGCCAAGGGAGTTTATCGCCATGAGCCTTACATCCTTCCTGTCGCTGCCGAGCGCCTCTATAAGGTACGGGACGGCGGCGGCATATCTGATCCTGCCGAGCCTTTCAGCGGCCAGCGCGCTATCCCACCTGCTCCCCTTCTTAAGCTTCCTTAAATAATGGCGCGTATATCCGAGGGAGTCGAGGAGCCTTGCCGCCTCAACACGTCCGTCCACGGACTCAACGCATTGCAAGAGGCATTCCTCCACAGCCGTCCACCCGGGGGAACCAGGCCTGTGCCTGTAGCTTTCCTCGCCCTCTATCTTCCTGCCGGCCTTCAACGCCTCCAGGAGCGGCAAGGAGCCCTGCCTCGCCATGTCGAGGCGACTGTACTTGCGCCCTGTATAGAACCTCCGGCAGATCACGGCTACGAAGGTAGCTATAATAAGAAAAGTAACCGTCCAGATAATGAGCTTGACCAACAGAAAGACCACGGCAACAATCCCCTCCCAACGGCGATTATATCAATTTTCCTTTTTAAATCAATCGCTTGTTGGTTTACTTTATAAACGTTTCAATTATTAATGGACTGACCGTGCGGCTAAAAAGAGTTTAAGCGGCGTACATTTAACAGATTGGCCTTTTTCAGCAGTCTGTTAAATAAAAAGGGGGCTTCAAATAAGCCCCCTTTTCAACGCCATCTGTTTTTGTCCTTCAGTTCAGCCAGTCTTCGAGCCAGGCCTTCCTGTCCGAGTCCGACCACTTCTTCCAGTCGCCCCTGAGCCTGGCCTTGCGCAGAGCGTCCCTCGCCTCGTCTTTACTGACGTCCTTGACGATTATGAGGATGTTCCCCGGCCTTATAAGGTCCGGGTGCTTGAGCCGGCTCATGTTATACCTGTATAAAAGGGGCCACATCATCGGGTTCCCGTAGGCCTCTTTTTTCGCTATCCTCCAGAGGGTGTCTCCCCTTTTCACGATATAGAAGCCGAGCACATCGTCTACCCGCATGAGCCTTATCACGTCCTCGGCCTTTATCTCCCCTCTCTTGAGCTTCATGGCTATGCTGGCCCTCAAGTTCGCGAACTGGGCCTGAAGGCTCGCTACCCCTGCAGAGTCGACCCCCGATTGCCGGAGGGCCTCGGTCTCTTTACTTAGCCTCGCTATCTCGGATTCAAGCTCTCTTCTCGCCTGAGCCTCTTTGGCGAGCCGTTCCTTTGTCTCTGAAAGCTCCCTTTCAAGCTCATTTACCGCCGCGGCCCTCGCGCCATCAGAGGTCTCTACATCCCTCAGGCGGGCCTCCAGCGCATGCCTTGAACCTATCTCCTCTTTGAGCCTCGCCTCAAGTCCGTCCCTGGCTATCTTAAGCTCCTTAACTGACGCGTCATTTGCGCCAACAGCCGCGGCCGCCTCTTTGAAACGCGCCTCAAGGGCCGCTCTGGCAACCGACTCCTGCGCAAGTTTTTTATCTGACGCCTGGGCCGCGAGCGTAAGCTCCTTGATGGTCGACTCTCCAGCGGCCTTTACCTGCTCGGCCTCCATGAGCCGTGCCTCTATCGTCTGCCTTGCCCGGGCTTCCTGATCGAGCCTTGATTCCATCTCGGCCCTGGCGGACTTAAGCTCTTCAATAGCCCCTGGGTCAGCCACAACGCCGCCCCTGAGCTTTTCCTCAAGCTCGGTCTTCCTGGAGTTAAGCTCTTCTACAGCCGCGGCCGCCTCTTTGAAGCGCGCCTCAAGGGCCGTTCTGGCAACCGACTCCTGCGCAAGTTTTTTATCTGACGCCTGGGCCGCGAGCTTAAGCTCCTTGATGGTCGACTCTCCAGCGGCCTTTGCCTGCTCGGCCTCCCTGAGCCGTGCCTCTATCGTCTGCCTTGTCCGGGCTTCCTGATCGAGCCTCGATTCCATCTCGGCCCTTGCAACCCTCATCTCTTCGATTTCAACCGGGGCCCTGGTATCTACAGCGACAGAGCGGCCGATCCTCAACTCTTCCTCGAGCTCGGTCTTCCTGGAGTTAAGCTCTTCTGCAGCCGCGGCCGCCTCTTTGAAACGCGCCTCAAGGGCCGTTCTGGCAACCGACTCCTGCGCAAGTTTTTTATCTGACGCCTGCGCCGCGAGCGTAAGCTCCTTTATCGCCGCCTCGCCCGCTACCTTTGCCTGCTCGGCCTCCCTGAGCCGTGCCTCTATCGTCTGCCTTGTCCGGGCCTCCTGATCGAGCCTTGATTCCATCTTGGCCCTGGCGGACTTCAACTCTTCGATGGCCCTGGGGTCGGCCACCACGCCGCCCCTGAGCTTTTCCTCAAGCTCGGCATTTCTGGCGTTAAGCTCCTGCACCATGAAGCGGGCCGCGTCGGCCTGAGCGAGAGCCTCTTCCGCCTGCCTGATGCGCGTTTCAAGCTCGGAATTCCTCTTGTTGAGCGTCTCGATCAAGGGCGCCTGCTCCTGGCTCCTTGCAAGAAGTACCTCTGCCTCCCCTTTGAGCTTCGAGGCTATCTCGGTATGTTTGCCCATCAAGGAGACGGCCTGCGTCCTCGCTGCTTCTGACTGGACGAGGGCGAGCTCGGCCTTCTTTATCTTCATCTCCAGCTCGGCGTTGCGCTCGATGAGCTTCTGGGCGACGAAATTCGCCGCCTTGCCCTGAAGGTTCACAAGGCCGGCCTCCTTGAGCTTCTGCTCGAGGTCGGTATTCTTCGCTATAAGCTCTTTAGCCATTTCGCTTGCGGCCTCGGCCATGGCAAGGGCTATCTGGGTCTCCTTTAACCTGCCGGCAAGCTCATCGTTCTCAGACTTAATCCTCTCGGAACGCTCTGTCAAGGCCAGTAGCTCCGCCCTTGAGCTATCCTCTGAGCTCTTCCTCGCCTCTTCCGCAGCAACGAGCTTTGCCTCGAGGCTGGCCGCCTTCCAAGAGAGCTCCTGAGCGTCCTTCTCCTTCCGGGCGATATCAACACTTACAAGCCTTGATTCCTCAAGCTCCTTTTTAAGCCCGGCCTCTACCTTCCTTAAGGCTTCGATCTCATTATTAAGCGCGGCGACAGCCTGACCTTTTTCCGAGGCGTCCCTTGCGGACAGTTCTTTCTCTCCGTTGAGCCTTGCTACCTCTTTTTCAAGGGAGGATACAGACTCAAGGCCGGCCCTGGAGGAAACCTCCGACCTCGTTGCGGCTTCCTCGGAAGAGGCGAGCTTCGCCTCAAGAGCAGCCACCTTTTCAGAAAGCTCTTTCTCCTTTTCCTTCCGGGCCAGGGCATCGTTGGCCGCAAGTGTTGCGATCTCGGCCTTCAGAGCCGCCTCGGCCTTTTTAGTCCGCTCGACCTCATCTTTCAAAAGGGCGACCGCGCTGGCCTTCTCGGCGTCGCTCTTCCTTATGAGGTCAGCTTCGCCATTGAGCCTGGCCATCTCCATCTCAAGGGCCGAGGAGGACCTTCTGCTCTCCTCCAGAGAGGCCCTGGCCTCATCCCTTGACCTTTCAAGTTCGGCGATTATAAGGTTCGACGACTCGACCCCTTTTTTAGCGGTCTCCGCCTCCTGCTTCGCGGCCAGAGCCTCTTTCCTTGCCCTCTCCAGCTCTTCGGCCGCCACCGCGGCCTGGGGCCCGGCAACCGTAACCTTCTTTGAGCTCTCTATGGAGGCAGCCGCGGCTACGAGCGACTCTTCGGCCTCCTTGAGCCTCGCTTCCATCTCGCCCCTGCTCTTGCTCTCCTGCAAGAGCCTCTGCTCCGCCTCTTGTCTCGCGGACTCATGCTCCCTCAAAGAGGCCTCCATGGCAAGCCTTACCGTCTCAAGCTCTTTGAACCTCGATTCCAGCGCCTTGCTGCCGGCTGTAGCCTCTTCTGCCGTCTTCTTCGCGAGCTCTGCCTCATGCAAAGCGGCCTGAGCCTTCCGGGACTCCTCTTCCCTGAGTTTCGCCTCTGCCTCGAACCTCTGCCTCGAATCCTCAAAAAGGGCGAGCTTTGAATCGAGTTCGCCTTTAAGTCCGGCTACGGTCTTCCGGGACTCTGTCAGTTCCTGCCTGAGCTGTGCTATCGTCCTGGCATGGTCAGCGGAGTCCTTCTGGAGAAGGTCCCTCTCGCCCCTGAGCCTGGAAAGGTCCTGCTCAAGTGAAGCAAGTGTGGCACGGCTTTCTTCAAGGTTCTTCCCGGCCTCATCCCTTGACTTTTCAAGCTCGGCAACCTTGATGGCGGCAGCTTCGGCCCCTTTACTCGCGGCTTCGGCGGCCTTCCTGGCGCTCTCAAGCTCTTCCGGGCTTACCTCAGAAGGGGCGAGAGCGGCTTCCTTGACGCTTTCAGTCGAGGCCTTTGCAACGATCAAGGCCTCTTCGGCCTCATTGAGCCTGCTCTCTAAAGAGTTCTTCTCCTCTATCGCCTGCGCGAGCTTGAGCCCCGAGGCCTTCAACGCCGACTCGTACTCCTTGAGCGACGCCTCCCTGCTCTGGCCGGCCTTCTCAAGTTCCCTCAGCCTGGTCTCCAGCCCGATGGCCCTCGCTCCGGATTCCTGGGCCCTGGCGGTAGCAAGCTCTGCCTGGCTCAGGGCCTCGGCAGCCTTTTTGCCTTCCTCCTCGAGCCTGGCCTTCATCTCGGCGGCAGCCTTGATACCGGCATCCTGAGCCGCGGCAAGTTTTGTGGCAAGCTCGGTTTTCAAGGCGGCCTCAGACTGCCTTGATGCGTTAAGCTCTTCCCTGAGCGCCAGTATGAGTTGGGCCTTTTGATCTGAATCAATTTTAAGCTGATTTTTTTCGGTATTCAGGTTCGCGGCTTGCAGCTCAAGGGCAGACAATGCATTGAGGCTTTCTTCGAGCTTCTTTCTCGCCTCGTCCCTTGAGCTGTCGAGAAGGGCCACGGCACTTACTGCCTCATCGGCCTTCAACTGAGCTGCCTCAGCCGCCTTCACAGCGGCCGCAAGCCCCTCCGGACTCGCAGCAGGAGCGCTTACGGGTGCCTCTTGGACTACCTCGGAAGAGGCCTTCGCGGTTATGAAGGCCTCTTCAGCATCCTTGAGCCTTGCCTCAAGGATGGTGCTGCCCTCCTTTTCCCTGGCAAGCTTGAGCTCAAGCTCCTTCCTGGCGGCCTCGTGCCCCTTTACACGCTCCTCCATCTCACGGCTTGAGATCTCGATTTCCTTTAGCTTTTTTTCGAGCCTTTCCGATTTTGCCGCCGCCTCCTGGGCGTTTGCCCTGGCAAGCTCTGCCTGCGTCCAGGCGGATTCAGCCTTCTTCCTGGCCTCCTCCTCTATCTTAAGCTTCATCTCGGCCTCGAACCTGGCCTTTGCCTCTTCAACGGAATTGAGCTTGGCCTCGAGCCCTGCGATCTCGTCTTTGACCTTGGACTCTACCTCGGCCCTTATCTTTTCACGCTCCTTATCAAGGTCGACGCTTCCAATAAGGCTCTCCTTTTCCCTCTCAAGGATCCTCCTCTGCCGCTCCTCGAGCGCGAGCGCCCTCTCGACCTTCTTCTTCTCAGTCTGCTCAGCCTTGACCTTGATCTCCAGCTCCTTCAAGGAATCAGCGTCCTGAGCAACCTTGCCCTTGAGGGCGTTTATATCGGCCTCGAGCTTGCGCTCAGTGGAGGTCCTCTCCTCAAGCCTGCCTTCAAGCCTGTTCTTCTCCTTGTCACCAGAGACCCAGGAGATGGCAAGGGAAAAGGCGAGGAAAAGTCCAAGGACAACGCCTACCATGGCAGGCTCCGGTGCGATATGTTCAGTGTATTATCAAGCATATTGGGAATTTTTTTTAATAATGAAAAGCGGGTACTTGCAAACGGGATTATAACCCGGCAGCACCCGGCAATTCAAGATTTCGTTCTTAAAAAATTTGAATGACCGACGGATAGGACATTTTATCCCGATAGCATTATTCAATACAATCATTAAAATTCATTGATAGCTTTCATTAATTTTTTTTGGAGACGCTTGTTCAGCCTACCCTGGCCTTTTTCCTTGACTTTTAACCCGTATTTGAGTATTGGTAATATCCAAATCTCAACTTTTTGGAGAGCCCGCCCTTAAATACCGGATTTAATCAGGGGCGGCCCCGAAGGCCGGAATGTCGCGTATTAAAAAAAGCAGAGGGCCGAAAGCCGCCGCGGTGATCGTGGGCATGATAAGCCCATCGATTGTAAAAAGGGCTATCTCCAATGGCGCCGACCTGCTTGAGGTGAGGATAGACACATTCCGCGACAAGAAGCCTGAAGTCTTGGCGGCCTCCCTTAAAGATCTCAAAAAATCATGCAAGTTGCCGATAATCCTGACTATCAGGAGCAGGGCTGAAGGCGGACAGGCCCATCTCGACGACGACACAAGGATATCCCTCTTCAACACGCTTATCCCCTTTGCCGAATATGTTGACATAGAGATAAGCTCAAGCGGGATCTTGAAAAATGTGGTAAAATCTGCAAAAAAAGATGGGAAGAAGGTAATAGCCTCCCACCACGATTTCAAGTCCACGCCAGATGATAAAAAACTCAATAAAATCATCGACTCAGGTCTGTCATCAGGCGCAGATATCGTGAAGATTGCCACCTATGTCAACACACCTGACGACCTTAGGAGGCTCGTAAGGCTGCCTTCCTCCCGCGACAACCTCATCGTAATAGGCATGGGGGCGTTCGGGGCCGCTTCCCGGGTCTTTTTTCCGATGATCGGCTCCCTTTTTTCATACGGCTCGATTACGGGAAAGACAGCCCCGGGGCAGTTATCCTTGAGGGATTTAAAAAGAGAATTCAAGCGTTACGGCTTCTGAGGCGAAAGCCTTCCCCACAGGTTGACATTAGAGGCCTGTTGAATTAAGATACCTTTTCATTTCGAATTTCACCCCGCAAAGGGTAAATTATTCTGGCTACGGAGGGATAACATGGTAAGGGTAGCGATAAACGGGTTCGGACGCATCGGAAGGAATATACTCAGGACATCCCTGGGTGACCTTGACAAGATAGAGTTCGTCTGCATAAACGACGTGACCGATGCCCCCACCCTTGCCCACCTCCTCAAGTACGATTCTGTCTTTGGAAAGATCCCGGCTGAGGTCTCTGTCAAGGATAACTCCATAATCCTGAACGGAAAAGAGATAAAGGTCACCGCCGAGAAGGACCCGGCGAAACTCCCATGGAAGGAGCTCAAGGTTGACATAGCGCTTGAATGCACCGGCCTTTTCACGAACAGGGAGAAGGCAGAAGGGCACATAACAGCGGGCGCAAAAAAGGTCGTCATCTCTGCCCCTGCCAAGAACGAGGACATAACCATATGCCTTGGCGTCAACCAGGACAACTATGACCCCAAGAAACATTCAATAATTTCAAATGCTTCCTGCACGACCAACTGCCTTGCCCCGGTCGCCAAGGTCTTAAACGACAAGTTCGGCATCATAAAGGGCCTCATGACTACCGTCCACGCCTATACCAACGACCAGAGGATACTCGACCTTCCGCATAAAGACCTGAGAAGGGCAAGAGCGGCAGCGCTCTCCATGATACCTACATCGACCGGCGCGGCTAAGGCGGTTTCCCTTGTTTTACCGGAACTTAAGGGCAGGCTCGACGGCATGTCCATAAGGGTTCCGGTCCCGACCGTATCGGTTGTCGACCTTACCGCGGAGCTTTCAAAGGCCGTGACCGTAGAGGAGATAAACTCGGCCTTCCGGGAAGCCGCGAAGACTAACCTTTTGGGGATACTCGAATATACCGAAGAGCCTCTTGTCTCAATGGATTTCAGGGGCAACCCCCATTCCTCGATATTCGACGCGGGCGGGACGAAGGTCATCGGCGGGAACATGGCCAAGGTATTGGCATGGTATGATAATGAATGGGGCTTCTCCTCAAGGATGAGGGACCTGGTCCTTTTCATGGCACAGAAAGGCATCTGAGGGGTCTAAAGGTCGCGGGTTGGCCGCCACCGCGTTATAAGCAGATAACTATCTGATAAATTTAAAAAATCCAACACGGGCCTATTTGATGCTCCGTGGTTTTTGGAGGTGAGATCTTGAATAAGGGCCTTAAATACATTGACGAAATAAACCTTAAAGGCAAAAGGGTCTTTATCAGGGTGGACTTTAACGTCCCTCTTGATGAGAACCATAACATAACGGACGACACCAGGATAAGGAGCGTTCTCCCTACTATAAATTACGCGCTTGACGAGAACGCGAAGGTGATCCTCGCCTCTCACCTGGGACGCCCGAAGGGCAAAAGGGCCCCTGAGATGAGCCTCGCACCGGTCGCAAAGAGGCTGGGCAGACTTCTTGAAAAGGATGTCCTGCTTGCCCCTGACTGCGTGGGCAATGACGCCAAAAAGGTGGTCGACGGCATGAAGCCCGGGGACGTGGTACTCCTGGAGAACCTGCGCTTCCACCCGGAAGAGGAGAAAAACGATCCTGCTTTCGGTATTAAACTCGCTGAACTTGCTGATGTTTATATAGATGACGCCTTCGCCATGGCGCACAGGGCCCATGCCTCGAACGTCGCCATAACCGATTCGGTGAAAGAGGCCGGGGCCGGGTTCCTCATGAAAAAGGAGCTAAGCTATTTTTCAATGGCCCTGGAAAAACCGACAAGGCCGCTTGTCGCGATAATCGGGGGCAAGAAGGTATCAGACAAGGTCCGGGTCCTTCTTTCGCTTTGCGACAGGGTCGACAAGCTCATAATAGGCGGCGGGATGGCCCTAACCTTTTTTAAATCGCTTGGTTACGAGGTAGGCAACTCCTTTGCCGAAGACGAGGCCCTCGATACCGCCAAAGAGGTTATCGAGAAGGCCCGGCAGAAGCATATAAAGCTTTATATGCCTGTTGACTTCGTTGTCGCCGACAAGTACGCGGCTGACGCGGAGACAAAGGTCGTGACTTATCAGGAGATCCCCAAGGACTGGATGGCCCTCGACATAGGTCCCGCGACCGTTCAGCTCTTTACCGAGGCGATCCAGAACGCGAAAACCATCGTATGGAACGGCCCTATGGGTGTATTCGAGATAGACGCCTTCAGCCGCGGCACCTTTGCCATGGTCTCCAGTGTGGCCAGCACCTATGCCATGACCATAGTGGGCGGAGGGGATACCGACGTGGCCGTCCACAGGGCAGGCGAATACGCCAAGATGAGTTATATCTCAACAGGCGGCGGGGCGTTCCTTGAGCTTCTCAAAGGGGCGGAGCTTCCGGGCATAGCCGCGCTCAGGCGTAAGAAGGAAAAGCCAAGGGCCGCCAACTGACTGTTTCCGAAAGACTTTTTAGAGGTAAGCCTTAAGTCATTATTGATATCATACGGGACCCGCTGATGCTGCCGCTCATTGCCGGAAATTGGAAGATGAATACGGATCTGCGCCAGGGAGCGAACCTGGTTTTAAAGCTCCGGGACCTTTTAAAAGGCGTTGAAGACGTTGAAGTCGCCGTCGCCCCTCCCTATGTCTCAATCCATCACCTAAGCCATCTGCTCGCCGACAGCCCCATAAAGCTCGCCGGACAGGACCTTTTCTGGGAGAAGGACGGGGCCTATACCGGAGAGGTCTCTGGCGAGATGCTCTCTTCCGTTGGATGCAAGTACGTGATAATAGGCCATTCCGAGCGCCGTCAATACTTCATGGAAACTGACGAGACGGTCAATAAGAAGACCTTCGCGGCATTAAGGGTCGGCCTCAAACCCATCGTATGCATCGGAGAGTCCCTTGACGAGAGGGAGCGGGGCAAGACCCTGTCACGGGTAAAAACGCAGCTATCTCACGCGCTTTCCGGCCTTGCAGGGGCGGCCATGAAGGAGATCGTGATAGCCTATGAGCCGGTCTGGGCCATAGGTACCGGAAGAACCGCCACCCCCCAGCAGGCTGAAGAGGTCCATAACGCGCTTCGTGAACTGCTCTACGAGCTTTTCGAGTCAGAGTCGGTGCGGGACGTCCGGATAATATATGGCGGGTCGGTAAAGCCGGACAGTATAGACGAGCTCATGGCGCAACCGAACATCGACGGCGCCCTCGTCGGGGGCGCGTCCCTCAAGGCGGAGGACTTCGCCAGGATAGTCAGGTTCCAGCGCCCCCACTGAGCCTGCCGGCCTTAACACAGTAACGCCCGAATATCCTTGATCAGCCCTGCCTGAACGCTTCCGCTTTGACCGCATCTTTATTTCTTGCTTTTTCTGTTGAAATAAGTAGAATATATTGTTTGCGAAGCCATCTTACGGCCATAAAGGCCGTTTTTTGATCTTCAAGATAGTCTCGAAGGAGAATAGATTGTTTACGCTCGTACTAATAATCCACATACTCGTCAGCGTAGTGATGATAGGGTCTGTGCTTCTTCAAGTCGGCAAGGGGGCATCCATAGGCTCGACATTCGGCAGCACCTCTTCGCAGACGATATTCGGCAGCGCCGGACCGGCCACACTCCTTGCCAAGGTGACCTATGCCTGCGCCGGGATCTTCATGGTCACCTCCCTTACACTGACGTATATGTCGGGCAGGGAAAAGACAAAGTCGTTGATGAGCGATGTGCCGGCAGTTACAGCCCCGGCGGCCCCCGCAGCCCAGCCTGCCGCTCCAGCAACGCTACCGGGCGCGCCTGGCGGCGCTCAGCCTTAAAAAGTCGGCTCTCTGGGGGCTCAATCCCCTTGACTGGCGCAAGGGTTCATGTTAGTTTTTATCAGACAGGCCTGTAGATCAACCGGCCTGTTTTCTTTATGTAATCGCCCTCACGCCGAAGTGGTGGAATTGGCAGACACGCTATCTTGAGGGGGTAGTGGGGAAACCCGTGGGGGTTCGAGTCCCCCCTTCGGCACCAAAAATATAAAGGGGTCTGGTGAAAACCAGGCCCCTTTTATTTTTCTGTGTTGACTGGACTCGAACACGATTTTGCTCCGAGCGACGAGCAGAGATCTTCGAGTCACCTTCCTTCAGACAGGCCTCAGCCACTCGGCACCTTCGGAGGGGCTCAGAAGTACTACGCTCTTATTCAAAAGAAGGCTAGGGTTCGTAGGGTTCGATTGACCATGCGGTCTTTAAATGTTACCATTATTCAAAGGACTTTTCCATGCATGATCGCTGCAGATTCATGAAGATAATAAAGAACGCCAACGGCACGGAGACATGGCTCTGCCACCACCAGTACGCGAAGCGGGGGCTCATACAGGCCTGCTTTCTTAAGACCGGCCCATGCCGCTACTCCAACGGCCCGTTCCCTCCGGAGCCTGAAAAGGGGCGCGCACAGATGCGCGAAGATACCGGCAAAGCCTGACCCTCCCCGCCAAAAGACCATCAACAACCCCTCTTTTTGACACCTCCGCCAGATGGGCTAAGATTAGATCATGGACAGAAGAACGCGTGAATTATATGAACTGCTGGTCGATTACAGGGACAGAAGGGGGTTTGTAGAAACGCCTGCGGAGGTCGAGATCGCGCTCGATGAGACGCTTTACGCCCTGTCAAACGGCATGGGCGCATGGCCCGAAGACCTTGACACTATAGCGCGGTTCATTGAAAAAGAGGATTACCTTACGCCCGACTACATCCTTATATTGGACGCCATACGCGATTTTGAGGAGAAGGCCGCCTGAACCTTCTAACTTGTTGCCGAAAAACTCAGGATCAGATCCAGGCTGCCGCTAAGACCTCACGAGCTTTACCTTTTCCTGCTCTTCTGCCTTTGGCATGACTACCTGGTTCTTCCCGTTCCTCTTTGCCTTATAGAGGTTCTCATCTGCTATCCTCATGATGTCGTCAACGTCCCTGACATTGTCAAAGGGGAAGAAGCCGACCCCCAGGCTTATCGTTACCTGCCTGCCTGTAAGCCCGGTGAACTGGTGGGCCTCGACAGCCTTTCTGAGCTTCTCGGCGAGGATGGAGACCCCTTCCATGTTTGAGTGAGTGACAAGCCCGACGAACTCCTCGCCGCCATACCTGGCCCACACATCCGTAGTCCTGGTATGGTCCTTGAGTACCTTGCTGATCTCCGAGAGCACTATGTCGCCCTGCTTATGGCCGTAGGTGTCGTTTATGGACTTGAAGTCGTCAACGTCTATCATTACGACGCCTATATCGTACTTATACCTGAAAGAGGCCTTGAACTCATTGGAGAGGACCTCTGAGAAGCGCCTCCTGTTAAAGACACCCGTAAGGTGGTCTGTTACGGAAAGCTTCTCTATCTCTTTGCGTATTATGGCGTTGTCGAGGGCTATGGCTATCTGATTTACAAGCTGCTCCATGTGCTCGATCTTCTCTTCCGCATAGGGCCCCACAGAGCCCATGAGGAGGACGCCCCTTGGCTTTTCGTTGAATGACAGGCAGAACCAGGCCAGTCCGCCTGGCGTTACCTTCACTACCCCGGTATCTATGAACAGCCCCTCGCCTCCGTCACCTGCCATGGTCATGGTCTTCTGCTCGGCAAGGCATCTGCCGGCAAGCCCCTCGCCCTTCTTGAGCTTTCCAAGGGCCGCGTCGGATATCCCGCAGCAGGTCTCGGGCTTCAAGACCCCTGTATCCTCGTCATAAAGGTATATAGCCCCGATCTGCGAACCGGTAAGCTCGGCCATATTTGAAAGCGCGTTGCTTAAAAGCAGGTCCGGGTCGCTGAACTCAAGCAGGACCTTTGATATCCGGTTGAAGCCCGCCAGCCGCTCTTCCCTTACCTTTATAGACCTCACCATGCTGTTGAAGCCCTGCCCTATGGTCTCAAACTCGTCCTTGGTCCTTATCTCGAGACCCACATCGAGGTTTCCCGAGGCTGTCTCTTTCATCGCCCCCCTTATGGCCTGAACGGGCTTATGGGTGTCCCTGTATGTGAGGGCGGCGAGGAAGATGCTGAAGACGAGGCCAATGGCGGCGACCGTGAGGACCTGGGATTTCACCTCCAAAATGGGCTCTTCAACGTTTGCATGGCTGTCCGCCACCGCAAGAGCCCCTATGGGGGTCCCCGTAAAATCCACTATGGGCTCTATCGCCAGGATAACCCTCTTCGAGCCGAGCTCGGTTGTGCCGAAAAACCCCCTCGTTTTCGGGAGGAGGCTTGAGATCTCCTGGTCAAGCTCGGTCAGGGGGCTGAAGATGCCGTCAGGTATGGAAGTCGAGTTGACGACCCGCAAGCCATCTTTGGAAGGCATGCTCAAGACCGCGGCATTTACGCTGAAATATCTATAGATAGTGTCCGGAAGCCAGTTCCGTCCGTTCAGGAGTATGCCCGTTACAAACGCCCCTGTAGTGGCGCCCTTGTCGACCACCGGGACGACCACGAGCTGCATAAGGCCGGACGACTCGATATCAGCGGCCAGCCGCCCTCCTTCTCCCAGGAGCACGTTCCTTGCCACAAGCTCGGTAGACATGACAGGCTGACCGCTTGCGAGCGCCTTGCCTACGATACCGTTTATCTCCAGGAAGTCCCCCGTGCTGCCATTCCTCCTCGCGATAACGGTCCTGTCGGGGCCAACGACCGCCCATAGGTCCACGTAAGACCTCGCCCCTGAAAAGTCATTCAAGATCCTCCTGAGGTACGCGCTGTCACCCCTTTTTACAGCCGCCTTTATCGAATCGGCGCTCGCGGCCTGGAGCATGCCGTACTTCATCTGCTCTACCCTGGTCTGGTAGAGGCTCCACGCGCCCTGCAGGTTTGACTTAAGCTCCTTGAGGGCGTCCCGATGGACATGGGCTGAGAATTTTACAGAGACGAAATAATAGAAACCGCCTGTAAGCACGGCGGTTATGAGGAGAAAGGCTATGAGCGTCTTTGCTCCGATGGAAAGGTTCAGCCTCCAGTCAGACCATACTACCCTAAAGAGCTTTTTCGACATCTTGTACTCCTACTTCCGGGGATAAGCAGGAAAACGGCAAAGAAACGCCGCTTGCCGGACTCATCCACTTATCGGCGGAGAAGCTGCCGGACTAAAATTTTTTTGTTTTATGATTTGAGGTTCAGGAGAGATGAAAAAGCGGTTAGGTTTTGAATCTGGGCTACCTCTAAAAATCAGGAATTTTTTCTAAGGTCAAGGAAGGGCGGAAATAAAAAGCGCAGCATATATGTGAATATGTGAGCATTTTTGTTTTCGACCGACGCAGAGATCAGGAAAAAGAACAATTAAAAATCAGGAATTTTTTCTAAGGTCAAGGAAGGGCGGAAATAAAAAGCGCAGCATATATGTGAATATGTGAGCATTTTTGTTTTCGACCTGACGCAGAGATCAGGAAAAAGAACAATTTTTAAATGACGTTTACGCGCCCTTGTGCCCGGCTATCTGATGCAGGACGCGCTTTGCCACGACCTCGCCGTAGCGTATGCTGTCGCTTATGCCGATGCCGTGATATGCGCTACCGGCAAGATAGAGCCCCGGGTGGCCAAGAAGCCGCTCGTCTATCCAGGCTATCCTTTCCTCGTGGCCGATGGTGTACTGGGGCATTGACTCCCTCCACTTGAATACCCTTGCGAGGACCGGCTCCGCGTCGATGCCCATTATATCGCGAAGCTCTTCCCTCACCATCTTGAGGATCTCGCCGTCGCTTAAAGAGACGAGCTCCGCGTTCTTTGAGCCGCCGACAAAGCACCTTAAAAGGACCGAGTCCTCAGGGGCCCTTTGAGCGAACTTGACCGAGGTCCAGGTCGCGGCCATGATCCGCCTTTTTTCTATCCTGGGCACTACAAAGCCGAAACCGTCAAGCGGGTGCGAAACGTCCTTTCTCTTGAAGGCTATCGAGACGGTAGCGGTCGATACGTATGGTATGGTGAGGAGCTTTTTGGCAAGCTCGGGGTCTTCAGCGCTTATCATGGAAGAGGCTGCCCACGCCGGGGCCGCTATGACTACGGCATCGGCCTCTATCGAGCCGCCCCCGACGAGATTTACCCTGTAGCCTGCCCCGGCTGCCTTCTCAACGGACGAGGCCGCCGTGCCTGTCTTCAATACCGTATCCTTCATCCCCTTGAGACGCGTTGAGAGGGTATCTATAAGCTCCGTCAGTCCGTCCCTCAAGGTCATGAACATCGTTACTTTTCTTTTGGGGGCGCCACCGGCCGGAGCTGGCTTCCTGTGAGCGGCCGCGCTCGCCATCCTCCTGACCATGCCGCGTATGAGGCTGCCGCTTTCCTCCTCGAGCTGGACGAACTTCGGGAAGGACGCCCGGACGGACATGGTCTCCGGGTCTCCGGCGTGGACCCCGGCCACGAGAGGCTCTGCTATCTTGTCAAGGGCCTCTTTGCCGAGCCTCCTCCTTACGAAGTCCCCGAGGCTCTCATCCCCCTTCTCCTTCCTTTTGGGGACGAAGAGGTCAAAAGCCATCCTTATCTTTCCGGGCCATGATATGAGGCTCGATGTCGCAAGCGGGAGGATCTTGGTGGGTATCATGAGGATAACGCCCTCGGGCAGCACATGGAGCTTGCCGCCTGAGAGGACGAAGGTCTTCCTGTTCTTGTCGTTGGTGTTGAGGAGCTTGTCTTCCAGGCCGACCCTCTTGCAGAGCTCCATGGCCCAGGGCTTCTCGGAAAGGAAGCAGTCCGGCCCGCCCTCGACGAGGAAGCCGTCCACGCGTTCGGTCTGGATATTCCCGCCGAACCTGGGGTTGCGCTCGACGAGGACTATCTCGAAAGGAGGGCAATCTCCCTGGTGCTCTCGCAGGCTCCACGCTGTGGCGAGCCCCGCGATGCCGCCGCCTATTATTACGACCCTTTTCATCTCTTCTCTTCCGCCGCCATCCCGATCTTCGCCGCGAGCATGCGTATGAAGGCGGGGGCCGTATTAAGCGATGGGGTGCGCCTGAACTCCACGCCGTTCGTCATGGCCGCCTCCTTGAAGAGGACGTCTATGTCGTAGAGCGTTTCCACATGGTCGGCAGCGAAGCCGAGCGGTACGACTATCACGGCCTTCTTGCCGGCCTTTGCGGCCTCTGCTATCACTTCATCGGTCTGCGGCCCGAGCCACTGCCTCGGCCCGGAGCCCTTGCTCTGGTAGGCCACCCTGTAATCGGCCTTGCCGACCCTCTCCATTATGAAACCTGCCGCCTGGTTGACCTGCATCTCGTAGGCGTCCCCCTGGAGGGCCACTACCGGCAGGCTGTGCGAGCTGAATATCACGAGCGCGTCTTTGGGCTCGGGCAGGCTTGAAAGCTCTTTAAGGATATTGCCTGCCACGAGGTCGAGGAAGTCCTTCTCAACGTGCCATGTCTTTACAAACTCTATGACAGGCGTGCCGCCAAGAGTTGCTACCGCGCTCTCGACGTCCGTTTCATAGGCGCCTGTGGCGACCATGGAGACGAAAGGGGACATTATGGCCGCCACCGCCTCCTCTATGCCGTCCTCTTTCATCTTCTTGAGGGTGTCGGCTATAAAGGGGTGCCAGTAGCGCATGCCCACATAGGCCCTGTACCTCAAGCCTGTAGACCCGGAGTTGAGCTCATCCTCTATGGCCTTCGCCTGCGCGAGAGTTATCTCCAGCAAAGGGGATTCCCCGCCCATGAGCTTGTATTTTTCGACGGTCTTTGCGACAAGCTCTGACGTAACGGGCCTGCCCTTGAGCACGTTCTTAACGAAAGGCTCGACGCTCTCAAGAGAATCGGCCCCGCCGAAGGCGAGGAGCAGGATCCCTTTTAAAGGCTTTTCACTCATCTGTCATTCCCTGTCTTTATCGGCTGTCTCTTTTATTTGCCGCTGAATTCGTGCACGCTGTCCACTACGGCCCTGACGTTATCGACAGGGGTGCCGAGGATTATGCCGTGACCGAGATTGAAGATATGGCCAGGCCTTCCGCCAGCCATGTCGATTATCTCCTTCACCCTCTTCCTTATCTCACTTGCCGGGCCGAAGAGCACGACCGGGTCGAGGTTCCCCTGTATGCCCTTGTCATGGCCTATGGTCTGCCAGGCCTCGTCGAGCCTCACCTTCCAGTCGACCCCTATGACATCGCCGCCGCCCTGGGCTACAAGGTCGAGGTAAGCGCCCGTGCCGGTCCCGAAGTTTATTATAGGGACCCCTTTTTTACTGACCCTGTCGATTATCTTTTTTGTATACGGGAGGGCGTAGTTTTTGAAATCATCGGGACCGAGGCAGCCGACCCAGCTGTCGAAGAGCTGCACTACCTGGGCGCCCGCGTCTATCTGGGCCTCCAGGTAGACTATTATGACCTCGGTTATCTTGTCCATGAGGACCTTCCAGCCCTCCAGGTCCGAGTATATGAGCTTTTTGGTGTTTATGTAGTTCTTCGAGCCTTCGCCTTCTATTATATAGCTCGCCAGCGTAAAGGGCGCGCCGGAAAAGCCTATGAGCGGGACCTTGCCGGCAAGCTCGGCCCTGACCATCTTGATGGCCTTCAGGAGATATGGCACATGCTCTTCGGGGTTTATTATCCTTACGGCGTCTATGTCCTTCCTGGTGCGCACCGGGTTCGATATGACCGGCCCTTCGTTCTTCGCGAACTCGAGCCCTATGCCCATGCCCTCCAGCGGAAGAAGTATGTCGGCGAATATGATGGCGGCGTCCAGGTCAAAGGCCCTTATGGGCTGCAATGTGACCTCGCAGGCAAGCTCCGGGGTCCTGCACATCTCGAGAAAGGAGTGCTTCTCCCGTATAACCATGTATTCCTTCATGTAGCGGCCTGCCTGGCGCATGAGCCAGACCGGGGTGAAGCCGGCCTTCTCCCTGCGGCATGCCTTTAAGAACGCGTCGTTTGCCATAGTATTCTCCTTCTCGTCATAATCGGGCGGTCGCCTTGAAAAGTGAAGCCCGTAGAGCGTCAAATAGATGCGTACATACCGTCTTTTCCAATAGCCTTAAAGGCAAGACCGGGACCAAGCGTTCCATTATATTTATAACGGATGGTTTTTTCAATAATTTTCACAGGGGCCCAATAAACCAAGTTCCTCTTCACAATAATTCCGGCTTGGGATATAATGTCGATAATTTCTGCCGCTTTTGATTTTGGCATCTCAGGCGACCCCGCATCTATTGCTCCCCACGAACGCTCACGGCAAGAACTCGGAAGGGTTATCAGGTCTAACGCTTTGAAAAACGTTACCGACACCAGACTCCTTCAAAGGGCCTTCAACCTCCGTTTCGGGCTCAAGCTCTGCCTCTTTACTCTCCTTGGCGGTGGCGCTCTTGTGACGCTCCTTTGGCTTTCTCTTGCCAGGAGCGTGGGCGATTCCTACGGGGAGGCCATATACAGCATCTATGATCTGAAGCTCAAGGTCCTTCCCCTCATCTTCGCCTCTTCCTACTCGATACTCATACTCGCCCTTGTGACAGCGGCCGTGGCCGTCATATCGGTATTGTATTCACACAGGATCGCGGGGCCGATCTTCAGGCTGGAGCGCAATATCGAGATCATAGCCTCAGGCGACCTTGCGATAGTAACCCGCTTCAGAAGCAACGACCAGCTCTCGGTGCTGGCAGACGACCTCAATTCGATGGTGCGGTCGATAAACCACACCACCAGGAGCGTGAAGGATGCCCTTGACCGCCTCGGAGCGGCCGAGGACACTTTGAGGGAGCTTGGCAAGGGTGAGCCTGACGAAAAAGAGCTGAGGGCCGCGATAGAGGGGGCCAGGGAGGGGATCAGCGAACTTAAGAAGGCCCTTTCCCACATTAAAATGAAAGAGGAAAGTGCTTAAACCCGGTCTCATCGTCATATTTATCGCCATATTGGCGGGGGCAGCGGCCCTGTACTCGTCCCAGTGGACAAGCTACCACGACTTTACAGGCAGATGCCTTGAATGCCATATAAAGGAACCCAAGCCTGGGGAGACCCCTCGCGCCTTCTCCAAGGACCTGACACAGATGTGCACCGGCTGCCACGCCTCCGAACTCGAACTTTCCCATCCAGTAGACTTAAACCCGTCGATGCAGGTCCCGGCAAACCTGCCGCTCGACTGGAAAGGCGCGGTAACCTGCGTGACCTGCCACCCGGTACATAACGAAGGGCACGGGCCTTTCCGCCTGAGGTCGAGGCTCTCCGGGCAGGGGTTCTGCATGCTCTGCCATAGCGACATCGAAAGCGAGCTGCACAAGGTCTCCCTCGGAGCAGCGCACGCGGCAGGCTCAAGCTCGATGAAGTACGTCGAGCTTGAGCTTGGCGGAACGCTTGACGAGCTTTCGCTGAAGTGCCTGGCCTGCCATGACGCCCTGACAGGCAGGGACGCCTTCGTGGAAAGAAGGTTTTCGGACGGGGCGTTTTTCCATAATCGCGGCGTAATAGGCCTCAGCCATCCCATCGGTGTTTCCTATATCGAGGCAAGGCGCAAGTACCATGGCGCGTACAAACCTGTAAACGAGCTGCCGCGCGAGATAAAGCTCTTTGGCGGCAATGTCGGGTGCGGGAGCTGCCATAACCCTTACTCGAAACGCCATTTCTCGCTTGTGATGAGCAACGAGGGCAGCGCCCTTTGCCTGGCCTGCCACGTGAAATAGGAAAGACAGGAATTTAACTCGGGCTTAATCGTGATTTAACATAGAAAGCTTATTATCTACAAGGACTTGTCAGCCATGGACGCTGAAAAGAGGTGCGAAGGATGAGGCCCAGGAGGAACTACTTCATAAACAAGGGACTGCAGTCCAGGTTTGTGGCCGGTTTTTCCTTAGCCGTGCTCGCCGGGTTGCTCGCGAACCTCTTCATCGCCTATTTTTTAATTGACAGGGAACTTGCACAAGAGTTATATAAAATTCACATAAAGATAAGGACCACCTCAGAGATCGCGGTCCCTATCCTCATCAAGCTCAGCGCGATCACCGTATCCGCTATCCTTGTCTTTTCGGCGGTCATTGGCTTTTTTCTCACGCGCCGGATCGAGTTGCCGCTCCTTGAGCTCAGGGAGGCCGTAAGGAGGATATCCAGAGGGGACTTCACCCAGAGTATTTCACTAAAGATACCCGGCGAGCTTCCGTCAGTTTTCAATGCCATGTCCCGCTCCCTTGAGGCTGCCTTCAGTCCCATGATCAAATCAGGTAAAGCGCTCGAGAAGGAGTTCGACAAGCTCGGAAGCGGCAGCGCCCTTTCCGCAATGGAGCTCTCTGGCGCGCTCGACGCCCTGGCAGAGGCGCGCAGGACGATCTCACACGAAATCTCAAAGCTAAAGGTCTGAGAGGAGTTTTATGCAGCAATCGATCTCCACGTTAAAAAAGACGTTTTCAGCGCTGGCCCTTTCACTGGCCGTCCTTCCCCTTTCATTTTCAGCAGCCTCGGCCGACTGGCCGATGTTCCTTAAAAACCAGGCCCATCTGCCATATGTCGAGAAGGCGCCCCAGCCGCCACTGTCGCTTAAGTGGCAGTTCAAGACCGAAGGGCGCGTCTATTCTTCTCCCGTCGTTTACAAAGGCAAGGTCTTCGCCGGCTCATATGACGGTCACCTTTACGCCATAGACGCCACCACAGGCGAGCTCCAGTGGAAGTTCAAGACATCGGGGGAGATATACTCGACACCGGCGGTCGACCAGGACATCGTCTTTTTCGGCTCCGTGGACAGCTCCGTATACGCCCTTGACGCCAACACCGGGAAGCTCTTATGGAAATACGAGACCGGAGGCCCGGTGCTCACATCTCCGGTAGTCGCGGAGGGCAACGTCTACATAGGCTCCAAGGACCTCTACATTTACGCCCTGAGCGTGAAAGACGGAAAGAGGCAGTGGCGGATGCAGATGCAGGATTACGCGAAGTACAGCGGGGTCTACTCCTCTCCAGCCTACTCTGACGGCAACATCTACTACGCCGGGAAAAACGGCATCCTCTATTCCGCGTCAGCCAAAAGCGGCGGGAGGAACTGGTCGTTCAGGACCGATTCGGCCATCTACTCTTCTCCGGCGATAAAAGACGGCATCATATATTTTCCCGCATACAACAGGACCCTTTACGCCCTCAAGTTGAAGGACGGTACGTTCGCATGGAGAAAAAACCTGGGGAATAACCTCGTTTACGCCTCCCCTGTGGTGACGGACGACAAGATATACATAGCCTTCAAAAACGGGGAGATAAAGGCTTACAACAGGGCTGACGGCAACGAGACGGCGGCCTACAAGTTCCCTGACGAAGTGAACTCGACACCGGCTGTCTCAGCCAACGGGTTTCTCTACGTCGGCTGTGACGACGGCGGCGTTTACGGGGTAGACCTGAAGACCGGGACAATCGCCTGGAAGCACATGACCGAAGGCAGCGTGCAGTCCTCCCCCGCGGTTACCGATGACGCGGTATATATAGGCTCTGAAGACGGCTCTATCTACGCCTTCAGCGCCCAATAGCGATTTTCACGCATTTTTACAAACAGCCCAGACCGGCATCTAAAAAGAAGGTATCTTCCATGTCAAGGAAATCGGCGTTTTTGAAGGTATTATGCATCTCCGCTGTCATGGCCTTTGGCGCCTCATCCGCGCTTAAGGCGGCAGAGCCGCAAAAGGAAGCTCCCCCGCCGCCCTACGAAAGAAGCGACGCGCTCCTGACGGCCATCAACCCTCATAACCAGATAGGCGAGACGGGAGAGGTACTCTGGGGCACTTGCCTTATATGCCACAAGGAAGTGCCGGACGTAAAGAAGGCGAAATCGATAGAAGACGTAAAACTCTATTTCGAAGACCCGGTCCAGCTCTGCAGGAGCTGCCACACCGTCGCGAAGCATCCAGCCAGCGAGGGCGTGACCGTCGCGCTTGGTTTCAAGGCCCCTGACCACCTGAGGGTGCCCCCGAAGCGTGTCGTTGACAACATAAGGCTTATGAAGAAGGAAATACCGTTGATCATGCCGCTTGACCCGAAGACAGGAAAGATAATATGTTCCACCTGTCATAACCCGCACGAAAGAGGGCTGCTGCCCGGCAGGGGCGACTGGGGAGCCGATTACAGCCGCAGGCTCAGATCGGCCGGCCTCGATGTCTGTCAGTATTGCCACAGGAAATAGGGCTACTTCCTGATGCGTGAAATCCCATATGAAAAAAAGACGCCCAAAAGGGGCCTGCTCGCCGGACTGAAAGGTCTCGGGGCCGCGTTCGCGCTTGCCGCGCTTTCCATAGCGGCTGGCTGCGCCTCCGGCCCTGCCGTTCAAGAGGCGCTTGTACCTCAGACACCCCTTATCTGGCCTTCGCCGCCAGAGCCGGCAAGGGTCCAGTATATCAAGACCATCAGCAGGCCTGAGGACATAGGCGCGAGCAAGGGCTTTTTCCGGCGCGTTGCCGATCTCCTGCTCGGGTCTAAAAACGACAGGCTCATAAAGCCCTACGGCTTGACCATGGACTCAAGGGGCAGGCTCATCATAGCGGATACGGCGTTTAAAAAGGTCCATATATTCGACTTGACGGAAAAGGGCTACGAATCTATCGATGAGCCGGGGAGCGAGGTATTCGAATCCCCCATAGCAGCTGCCACAGACTCGCAGGACAATATATATATTACCGACTCAGTAGCCCGTAAGGTCTTTGTGTTAAGCCCCAGGGGGAAACTCCTCCGTTCCTTCAACGCCGGGGAACGGCCCACCGGCATCGCCATAAACAGGCAGGCAGGGCGGGTCTATGTGACCGATACCTCTTCCCACACCGTAGGCATCTATGACCTTGAGGGCAGGGAGCTCGGCTCCTTTGGTAAAAGAGGACGGGCAAACGGCGAGTTCAACTACCCGGTCGACCTGACGCTCGACCATGACGGAAATGTCTTCGTTATAGACTCTCTCAACTTCAGGATACAGATATTCGACGGCAAAGGCGTATTCCAGAGCTCGTTCGGCCAGCAGGGCGACGGCACAGGGGATTTCGGCAGGCCGAAGGGCATAGCCCTGGACAGGGACGGGCATATATACGTAGCGGACGCCCTCTTCGATACCATACAGATATTCGACTGGGACGGGAAGTTCCTGCTGAACTTCGGCTCTCTGGGGAGGTCTGCGGGGACGTTCTGGCTCCCGAGCGGGATATTCATAGACCAGGGCAACAGGATATACGTTTCAGACTCCTACAACAGCAGGGTGCAGGTCTTCGAGTATCTGGGGCAAAACTAAAGACAGCCCGGTTTCAGGCGATAATTGTTCTGAGGACGTTGTGATGGCTAAAAAAGAGCTGAACAGGGGAAACGGCAGGCGCGGCGCGCACCTGCTCAAGGCCTGCGCGCTGGTCATAGGGGGCTCGCTCGTGGCGGCCGGATACTCGCTCGCCACGGTAGCCGGTACCAAGCACAACTTCGGCTCTCTTTCCACCGCTGAGGTGAAATCCGGGTCTACGACCGAGATCTGCGTCTTCTGCCACACGCCGCACAACGCCTCGCCGTCAAACCCCTTATGGAACCAGCAGGACCCCGGGTCTACCTACAACGTCTACGAGAGCCAGACCCTTGCGGCAACTATCAGCCCGAACTCTCCGACGCTCGGACAGCCTACAGGCTCATCCAAGCTCTGCCTTTCCTGCCATGACGGAACGATAGCCATCGGATCGCTCCTCAACCTGCCGGGGGCGGCCGGGGATGGGCAGCTTACGGTTACCGGGTCAGGCATCACGGCCGGGAAGATAAGCTCCACCTCGACCTCTTACATAGGTACGGACTTGAGGGACGACCATCCCATCTCTTTCAATTATTCGCGCTCATATCCTTCGAACACCGAGATAACCGACAGCCTTTCGTTCCCTCCGGCCGTGCGCCTGGACAGCTCCGGCATGATGCAGTGCACAAGCTGCCACGACCCGCACGGCACAGCATTCTCAAAGTTCCTCGTGGCGAGCCTCGCAAACGGCGGGCTCTGCCAAACATGCCATGACAAAAGGTACTGGAGCACGAACCCCGCCATACACAGCACTTCGACCACCACATGGGACGGCAACGGTATTAACCCATGGAACGAAGACCTTGGGGACCCAGGGTTTACCGACGATACACCCGAGATGCAAAGCTGCCTGGCCTGCCATCGCTCCCACGGCGGCGCGTCAGGCCAAAGGCTCCTTAAGGGGACCGACCCGGGCACATCCGAGATAGAGGGCGAAGAGTGGACCTGCCTCAACTGCCATAACGGGAACGCGGCCTCCAAGGACGTTGAGGGGCAATTCAGCTACAGCTACAAGCACGACGTCAAGGGCTACTCCGGCCTCCACCTGCCTTCGAGGGACCTCGCAGGCGACCCCGCGAGGGAGTCGGCCTCGAACCTCGGGACCAACAGGCACGCCGAGTGCGCCGACTGCCACAACGGGCACGGCGCCAAGTCCGGCAGCCACACGATAGGCGGCACGAACGGGAATATAATCGGGGCGAACATACTCGGAAGCTGGGGGGTCAAGCCGTCTTTCTGGCCTTCGGCAGGCAACCCGGCGCAATCATATACGGTCGTCGATCTCACATCGCTTACGCCCGGGTCCGACAACCTCGAAGGGTATCTGTGCATCAAATGCCATTCCTATTACGCTTACGGCGCCATAGAGCCGTTCGTGCCTTCCGGCAACGCGGACGACTCGCAGGTGGAGCAGTCCGACCCGACCGCGGACTTCAATGTAAACAACATGGCCTATCACCCGGTCTTCGCGCAGGGGCAGAACAGACCATCTTCGAGCGCCAACTCCAACTGGCCCGCCAACGGCCTTGGCCTCTCCAATACCTTCAGGTATGTCGACTTCCCCGATGTCGGCGAACGCACAGGCTATTACAACATGAAGCACGACAGCAAGACGGCCTGCTCGGACTGCCATGGCTCCAGCGTAAGCTCCGACCCCTCTGGCGTACATGGGTCGAACGAGAAGTGGATACTCAAACAGAACATAACCGGCGTAGGCTCGATCAGGAACTTCTGCTATAACTGCCACAGGCGCGACGTTTACGGGGACGAGGGCTATGAGGGCCCGGAGGCCAACTTCTCAAGGGTGACACACCCGGTGGACGGCCTCGGCACAAGCTCGCCGTTTTACCAGAACGGCGCTGATACCGGCAACGCCGGGAACAAGTTCGGCATACTCTGCCTCTCCTGCCACGGCGGGGCCTATGACTCCACAACGAATCAGATGAAGGGCATACACGGCTCGAACGCGGCCGCCGGCCCTCTTTCCGGCTCGGACCCGCTCGGCTACAGGCTCATGAACGGGGCCTGCGTGGAATCCTATACCAGGCCTTCTACCACGGTGGACGGAAGGCTCGAGTTCAGGAGCGTGACCCCCGCGACTGACAAGGTCTGCAATAAGAATTTTACAAACTTTAATATACCAGCGGCCAGGGCCAACTATAACTGCAGCGCTATAGGCGACTGCTCGAACTGAAAAATAGCGCGCGCCAAGATCCTGAAATGCTGAAACTTTTAACATTCATAGCGGTCTTGACGCTCTTTACCGCGGTCACTTCGGGCCTCCTGGTAAGGGAATGCCGCTCTGCCGAGGAGGAAGAGGAGTGGCAGGCCAGAGTAAACCCTCACAGCTTCAGAGGCGAGCTCTGCTCCATGTGCCATAGCGAGCAGCCGCCGCTCCTTCTCAAGGACCAGGTGACCACATGCGTAAGATGCCACCCCGGGAATATCGGCAACCACCCGGTCACCAGGCATCCCATGGGGCTTATGCCGAGGATGAAGATACCGGCAAGCCTGCCTTTGACCGAAGAGGGCGAGATGGTATGCTCAACCTGCCATGAGCCCCACGGCAGGACCCCACACCCGAGGCTTTTGAGGATCGAGTACTTGAAACTCTGCGCCTCATGCCATAAAGGATATTGAGAATGCAGGCAATACAAAGGAGGTCGAAAGTGCGTAGCATCAGGTTTATGGGATTATTGGCGATACTGGCCCTGTCCATCGGGACCGGGTTTTTCTTCTATCAATGGGCTCAGGCCGGCACCGGCATGACCTGGGAAACGGACCTGCGCAAACCCAAGAACCCGGACACCTACGGGAACGTGGTCATATCCAGGAACACGCGCGAATCAGGGGTGATGAAGCCGGTGGTATTCCCGCACTGGGTGCACAGGGCAAAGTTCGCGTGCAAGGTCTGCCATACGGACATCGGCTTCGCGCTCAAATCCGGCGGCACCGACATAACGATGGCTCAGATACAGGAAGGCAAGCTCTGCGGAACATGCCATAACGGGCAGATAGCTTTCGAGCCGATCGACTGCGACAAGTGCCACTCCTATGGGCTGCCTCAGGAGAGGAAGATCTCCGAGAGGATAAAGGACCTCCCGCCGGACTTCTTCGGCAACAAGGTCGACTGGGTGAAGGCGATCGAAAAGGGCGCGATAAAGCCCGCCGCCTCCCCTGACGGCAAAGACGAGATGACAGGGTTCGACATGGACGTAATAATCCCGACGACAAAGTTCAAGCCGAGCCCGCCGGATGTTAAGTTCCCGCACAAGGCGCATACAGAGCTACTTGACTGCAGCTCATGCCATGATTCCATATTCAATCAGCAGGCGGGCGGCAACCCGGAGATGAACATGATGAAGATAATCTCGGGGCAGTACTGCGGCGTATGCCATTTGAAGGTCGCCTTCCCCATAGACGACTGCTTCAGGTGCCACTCTCAGCCGGCGCCTGTGGCAAAGGACCCCGACGAGAAGAAAGACGACAAGGCTACCGACAAAAAGTAGCTTTAGGTATTAATGATCGGAACGAAAAGGGCAGGCAGCTACCTGCCCTTTTCGTTTTTGACTGCCCCTTTCCACCTCCCCTCAAGTATGCTAATATCGGCCTATGGAAGTCATAACCTCCCATATAAACGCCGATTTCGACACCTTCGCCTCGATGGTAGCGGCAAAAAGGCTCTACCCTGACGCGGTGCTCGTCTTCGCCGGCTCCCTGGAAAAAACGCTCAGGGACGCCCTTCCCACCCTCCCCATTCCATCGCCTGTAAGCCGCATAAAGGACATCGACCTCTCGAAGATAACCCGTCTTATATTGGTAGACGTGAGCTCGCCCGCAAGGATCGGCCCCTTCGCTCAAGTAGTCTGCAGAAAAGGCGTGGAAGTGCACATATACGACCACCACCCTCGCGCGCCAGAGGACGTCCTGGGCAGCTTTGAGGTCAGGGAACCTTACGGCTCTAATACCACGGTGCTAACGCACCTTCTGAGAGAGCGCGGCATAAGGCCCACGCCGGAAGAGGCCACCGTCCTCATGACCGGCATATACGAGGACACCGGTTTTTTGAGCTATCCTTCGACCACGCAGAAGGATTTCGAGGCCGCCTCATATCTGCTTTCGTGCGGGGCGGACCTCAGTACCGTGTCAGACCTCTTGCGAAAGGAGCTCTCCCCTGAGGAGATATCCCTTTTAAACGAGTTCCTCCAGTCCGAGACGCGCTATGATGTCGGCGGGGTCGAGATAGTCATAGCCGAGGCCTATCTTGAAAAGTACAAGGGGGACATAGCGATACTCGCCCATAAGATGCGCGACATCGAGGGCATGGAATGCCTCTTCCTCCTTGTAGACTCAGAGGACAGGGTGCATATAATCGCCAGGTCGAGGAGCCCCAAGGCCGACGTGGGCAGGATATTGAAGGCGATCGGAGGGGGCGGCCACCCGAACGCGGCCTCGGGTACGATCAAGGGAGCGACCCTCGTCCAGGCAAGGGAGACGCTCCTTGCCGCCATACGGGAGAACATGCCTCCCGGCAGGAAGGCCGAGGACATAATGTCCTTTCCCCCCATTACCCTCGCGCCAAGGACGCAGCTTAACGAGGCTATCGAGGTAATGCGGCGCTACGGCATCAACGCGGCTCCTGTCGTCAAGAACGGCGACATCCACGGGGTGATAACAAGGCAGGTGGTCGACAAGGCCGTCTACCACGGCCTTGGCGAGGCTCCGGTAAAAGACTACATGACCACCGAGGTCGAATGGGTCACGCACGACACCTCTATCGAGAAGATCAGGGAGAAGGTCGTCGGCCACGGGCAGCGCCTGCTGCCCGTGCTGAAGGAAAAGAAGGTCGTCGGGGTCATAACCCGGACAGACCTCATAAAGCTACTCCAGGAGGAGCTGCGCGGTGCGCGGGAAGAGCCGAAAAAGATACGGGTCGTCTCCGGCCTCCTGAAAGAGAGGCTCCCTGCCTGGGCGACCGATATCCTGAAGGACGCGGGCGTGGTGGCCGCCTCGCACGGCTTCAAGGCCTATGCCGTCGGCGGGTTCGTAAGAGACCTCCTCATGAGGCGCGAGAACCTCGACATCGACATAGTCATAGAGGGCGGCAACGGGATAGTCTTTGCCGAGGACTTCGCCAAAAGACGCGGGGCCAAGGTACGGTCTCACCACAGGTTCAAGACCGCCGTAATCGTATTCCCCGACGGGTTCAAGCTCGACATAGCGACCGCACGGCTCGAGTATTATGAAAAGCCCGGGGCGCTACCCACCGTGGAGCAGTCGTCCCTTAAGCTCGACCTCTACAGGCGGGACTTCATCATAAACACCCTCGCTATAGCCCTCAACCCTGAGGACTTCGGCGAGCTTATCGATTTTTTCGGGGCGCAAAAGGACCTCAAGGAAAAAACTATCAGGGTGCTCCACAACCTGAGCTTTATCGAGGACCCCACGAGGATGCTAAGGGCCGTGAGGTTCTCCGAGAAGTTCGACTTTAGAATTGGCAAGCATACCCTCAACCTCCTTAAGAACTCGGTCAGGCTCGACGTCTTCAGGACCATCTCAGGGGCAAGGATATTCGAGGAGCTCAAGAGCATCCTGGAGGAGGAGACCTCCGGGAAGGCCTTGAAGAAGCTCTCTGAGCTGGGCCTCCTCAAGCTCATACACCCCTCGATCGAATGGGATAAGGGGGCCGAACGCCTCTACGAGAAGACAAAAGAGGCTCTCGCGTGGTATGAGCTGCTCTATACAAAAGAGAAGGCCGAGGGCTGGCTCGCGTTATTCCTCGCCCTTACTGCGCCATTGAGCGAAGTAGAGCTTGAAAAACTCGTCAGGCGGTTCGCCGTCTACGGCAAAAAAAGGCTTGAGGTATTGGCAAAACGGGGCGAGGGGCTAAAGGCCCTCGGTAGGATACACACCGGGATGATAAAGAAAAACAGCTCTATATACGAGCTGCTTGCCCCGCTCCCGATAGAGGTCGTCCTTTTCCTCCTGGCAAAGGCTGAGAAAGAAGGGGTAAGAAAGACCCTTTCCAATTACATAACGAAGCTCAGGTACACCACGCCGGCCCTCAGGGGGGCGGACCTTAAAAGGCTTGGCATCGAGCCTGGGCCCGCTATGGGGGATATTTTGAGGGTGCTATTGAGGAGGCGTCTCGATAACGAGCTTTCCACAAAAGAGGAGGAAGAGGAGGCCGTAAGGGGGCTGGTTCCCAAGAAGAGCAGGCACCGGAAGGCTGGGAATTAAATGCGACAGCCTGCTAAAGAGTGGCGCAAGCCCCGCTTTTTTATTTTTGCCAAATAAACGGGCATAAAGCTGGAGGCGGGGCGTGCGAGGAGGTAGGGGCAGCGAGCGAGCGTAGCCTTATGCCCAAAAAAAGCGCGGCAGCGAATAGACAAATCTTCGCCTCCTTTTGGATGTTGACTCTCCCCTTTCCTCACAATATTTGCATTGACCCGCCTTGCGCTCATCTGATAAACTTTTAGGTTACTGGTAAAAGCAAAGGATTTTTAAATGGTTCAGGATTTTCTCCAAAGGACGCTTCTTCTGGTGCCGCCTGTCTTGATGGCGCTCACTATACACGAGTGCGCCCACGCGTGGGTGGCCTACCGCATGGGGGACCCCACGGCAAAGATGCTCGGCAGGGTGACCCTTAACCCCTTAAGGCACCTCGACCCGATAGGCACCATGATGCTCTTTTTTTCAGGGCTTTTCGGCTGGGCAAAGCCGGTGCCTATAAACCCGAGGAACTTCAGGAACATATCGCGTTCGATAACGCTCGTCTCTATCGCTGGGCCGCTTTCGAACCTTTTTCTCGCGGCCATCTCCGCCCTTGTCTACAAGCTTTTCCTGATGGCAGGGCCGGAGTTCCTCGACACCATGCCTAATGTCTTGAGGCCGGTCTTCGCGATGACGGAGCTGAGCGTCATAATCAACGTCTCTCTTGCCGTATTCAACATGGTGCCCATACCGCCGCTCGACGGCAGCAAGGTGCTGGAGAACCTCCTGCCCCCGGCAAAGGCCTTCGCGTGGGCCAGGTTCGAGCAGTACGGCTTCCTGATACTTCTCGTCCTTATTGCCACGGGCATGCTCAACAAGTTCGTCTCGCCCGTAGTCTTCCTGATGGTAGGTCTGCTCACTGGAGGTATATACTGAAGATGGCGCGCGCTCGGGTATTAAGCGGGATGAGGCCGACCGGAAAGCTGCATTTCGGCCACTATCACGGGGTGCTTGCCAACTGGCTTCGCCTGCAGGAAGAGTACGATTGCTTCTTCTTCGTCGCCGACTGGCACGCCCTCACTACCGACTACGCCAACCCGGCCGGGATAAAGGAGAACATACGGGAGATGGTCCTCGACTGGTTCTCTGTCGGCATAGACCCGGCAAAGGCGACCATCTTCAGGCAGTCTTCCGTAAAGGAGCACGCCGAGCTTCACGTGCTCCTTTCGATGATAACCCCCCTGCCCTGGCTGGAGCGCAATCCGACCTACAAGGAGCAGCTACAGGAGATAAAGGACAAGGACCTGCATACATACGGCTTTCTGGGCTACCCGGTCCTTCAGACCTCCGATATAATCATATACAAGGCGAACAAGGTGCCCGTCGGCATAGACCAGGCCCCGCACGTAGAGCTCTCAAGGGAGATAACCAGGCGCTTCAACTTCTTCTACGGCGAGGTCTTCCCGGAGCCTGAAACGCTCCTTACGGCGATACCGAAGGTGCTCGGCACAGACGGCAGGAAGATGAGCAAGTCCTACAACAACGCCATATTCCTCTCTGACCCGCCTGAAGAGGTCGAAAAGAAGATACTCACCATGATGACCGACACGGCCCGCAAGAAGCGCACCGACGTTGGCTCGCCCGACCTCTGCCCCTTTTTCCTGACCTTCCACAACCTCTATTCTGATGAGTTGACCATCAGCTGGGTACGGGAAGGCTGCACAAAGGCCCTCATAGGCTGCATAGAGTGCAAAAAGTCGGTGATACCCAAGGTGCTCGCCACCCTTGAGCCGATACAGAAAAGGCGCAAAGAACTGGAAGCCGCCCCGGACAGGGTCGAAGAGATCATAAGCGAAGGCGCCAAAAAGGCCGCGCCCGTGGCCGCCGATACCATGCGGGATGTCAGGGCAAAGATGGGGCTTGGATAAAAGAACGGATGAAGTCTTTATATAATATAAAGCTCGACATATTCGAAGGGCCGCTCGACCTCCTTTTGCACCTCATAAAGAGGAACGAGGTGGACATCTACGACATCCCCATCGCCTCCATTACCGAGCAGTATCTCGAATACATCGAGATGATGAAGGAGATGAACCTCGATTTCGCCGGCGAGTTCCTCGTCATGGCCGCTACCCTCGTCCATATCAAGAGCAAGACGCTCCTGCCGGTCGACGAGGAGGCCACGCCGGAGGAAGAGGACGGGATAGACCCGAGGGAAGAGCTCATAAGGAAGCTCCTCGAGTACCAGCAGTACAAAGAGGCGGCAAAAGAGCTTGGCGAACGGGACCTCCTCGGCAGGGACGTGTTCGCGAGGGGCGCGGAAGTACCGCTCGATGAGCTTGAGGAAGGGGCCGCGTTCGTGAACGTCTCGGTCTTCGACCTCATGGAGGCGATAAGGGGCATACTTGATCGCGCTCCCAAGGAACGGACGCTGGAGATCACCTCTGAGCGCTTCAAGATCGCCGACAAGATCAACTACATAATGGAGCTGCTGGGCAGGGAAAAAAGCGCCCCCTTCACCTCGCTTTTCACGGACGGCGCTACAAGGGGCGAGGTGGTCGTTATATTCCTCGCGATACTTGAGCTGGCGAAGCTCCTCATGATAAGGGTCCACCAGACAGAGGACGGCGTCATAAGGGTATACATGCCTGAGGAGAAGAAAGAGGAAGCAGCAGGGCCTCAAGACCATACTCAGGAAGATAGCGCTCAGCAGACAACAGAGCAACAGCCAGAAGACCAAAAGGAAGAGTAGAGACCATGCTGGACAAGGAGAGCCTTAAGCCTGTAATCGAATCCCTCATCTTCGCTGCGGATAGCGCCATCAGCTTCGAGAAGATCCTGGGCGTGCTCGAAGGCGAGGAAAAAGCCGCTGTACGGGAGGCCCTCAACGAGCTCATGGAGGACTATCGCGCAAAAGCGGGCGGCTTTCTCATAGAAGAGGTCGCCAGCGGCTACCAGTTCAGGACCAACCCCGAGTTCGCTCCCTGGCTGAGGCGGTTTTTCAAGATAGGCATGCAGAAGATAAGCAAGGCCGCGATGGAAACCCTCGCGGTAGTGGCCTACAAGCAGCCCGTTACAAGGGGCGAGATAGAGGGCATACGTGGGGTCGATTCAGGCGGGGTGCTCGCCACCCTCATGGAGAAGAGGTTCATAAAGATAGTCGGGCGCAAAGAGGTGCCCGGAAGGCCCGTGGTCTATGGGACCACAAAGGAGTTCCTTGAGACCTTTGACTTAAGGGACCTCTCCTGCCTGCCGAGCCTCAAGGACCTCAAGAAAATGGAGGAAGAATATGCCCAGGAAGAAGGGCAAGGAGCTGCCGAGGACGCAGTCGAAGACGCAGTTCAAGGGGCCGAGAAAGCCGAACGCGGAGACCAGGAACAGGCCGACGTCAACCAGGACGAAGCCGGAGACCAGGGGCAGGACGAAATCCGGGAGTCAATACAGGACGGAGACACCGGGGAAGCCGGAGACCAGGGGCAAGACGAAATCCGGGAGTCAATACAGGACGGAGACACCGGGAAAGCCGGAGACCAGGGGCAGGACGAAATCCGGGAGTCAATACAGGACGGAGACACCGGGGAAGACGGAGAGGCCATCCAGGCCTCGGCCGAAGACTGCCATGAGAGCGGCTGGGACGAGGACGAGGCCGAAGAAGACTCAGGCACCGGCAGAGTCCCGCCTGGAGAGGCTTCAGAAGATAATAGCGACGGCGGGGATAACCTCCCGGAGGAAGGCGGAGGAGCTCATAACCCAGGGCCGGGTGACGGTAAACGGGAAGGAAATAACTGAGCTCGGCGCCAAGGCAGACCCGCTTCAGGACAGGATAGAGGTAGACGGCAAGAGGATATCGGTCAAGGGGCCGAAGGTATATATACTCCTTTACAAGCCCAAGGGCTACATAAGCTCGGTCTCCGACGAGCATGGCAGGCCTGTGGTCACCAACCTCGTCTCAAGGTTGCGCTTAAGGGTCTATCCGGTGGGCAGGCTCGACTATGACGCCGAGGGTGTGCTTCTGCTGACCAACGACGGCGACCTCTCGAACAGGCTCATACACCCCACATTCCAGGTCCCCAAGAAATACCTCGTCAAGGTAAAGGACGCCCCGGCAAGGGAGAAGCTCGACAAGCTCGAAAAGGGGATACGCCTCGAGGACGGCAAGACCCTTCCGGCAAAGGCCAAGTTCGTAAGGGCGACTCAGGAGAACTCGTGGATCGAGCTTACGGTCTTCGAGGGCAGGAACCACCTGGTGAAAAGGATGTGCATGGCCATAGGCCATCCGGTGCAGAAGCTCAAGAGGGTCGAGTTCGCAGGCTTAAGACTCGGCACGCTCAAGCCGGGCGAGTTCCGATTGCTCACCGAAGATGAAGTGGCTGAGCTTAAGGGGATGAAAGGGGAATAATTACTTTCCCCCTCACCCCGTGCTTCACCCCCTCTCACCATCGGGGAGAGGGGGTTTTAACCACGATGATGTGCTTATATGCGCCGCAAAGACCTACCCACGATCCTCACCAGATATTATGACTCTCTCTTCACCGCCTTCGGCCCTCAGGGCTGGTGGCCGGGGCAGACCCGCTTCGAGGTCATAATCGGGGCCATACTCACTCAGAACACCAACTGGACAAACGTAGAGAAGGCCATAAGGAACCTCCGCGACAAAAAATGTCTTACGCCTGAAAAGCTGATGGGCATGAAGCACGACGAGCTTGCCAGCCTCATAAGGCCCGCGGGGTACTTTAACATCAAGGCAAAAAGGTTAAGGAGCTTTCTCGACCACCTCTTCACCCGACACAAGGGAAGTCTCGACAGGCTCCTTAAGCAGGAGACTCAAAAGCTTCGTTCAGAGCTTCTTTCAATAAACGGCATCGGGCCTGAGACCGCCGATTCGATCCTCCTTTACGCCGGAGGCCACCCGGAGTTCGTTGTAGACGCCTACACCAAAAGGATGCTCTCAAGGCACGGGCTTATCAAGAGCGACGCCGGATACGATGAGGTAAAGGCCCTCTTTATGGAAAGCCTGCCCAGGGACATAAGGCTTTTTAATGAGTACCACGCGCTAATCGTAAAGACCGGTAAGGATTTTTGCAGGCCGAAGGAGCCGAGGTGCAAGGAATGCCCGCTTGGCATGCACCTGCCATGACGCCCCCTCACCCTCCTCTTGGCTTTTAAGCCCGCAAGTAGTAAAATCCCTCCCATGTCCAGGATAAAGATATTAGACAAATCCCTTGCCTCGAAGATAGCCGCCGGAGAGGTAGTCGAACGACCGGAATCAGTCCTTAAAGAGCTTCTCGAAAACTCCATCGATGCCGGCGCGACGAGCATATCCGTCACTGTGGCAGAAGGGGGAAAGCGCCTTATACGCGTTGTCGATAACGGCTCGGGCATCGCAAGGGAAGATGCCGGGCTTGCCTTCTTCCGCCACGCCACATCGAAGATATCTACCGAAGAAGACCTTGAAAAGATCATGACCATGGGCTTTCGCGGGGAGGCGCTGGCGAGCATCTCCGCCGTATCGCGCGTGACCATAAGGACAAGGCGCCCTGGCGAGGTCGAAGGGACCAGCGTCATCGTCGAGGGGGGAGGAGAGCCGGCAACAACCGGCGACGGCTGCCCGGAAGGCACGTCAGTTGAAGTAAAAGACCTTTTCTACAATACTCCCGCGAGGCTCAAGTTCCTGCGCGGGGCCGAGACCGAGTACGGAAGGATCCTCGAGACCTTCAAAAAAATAGCCCTTGTAAACCCGGATAAGCGCTTCAGGATAGTCCACGGCTCCGGCAAGGCCCTTGACGCGGCCCCCGGCACATCAAGGCAGAGGATAGCGGACCTCTTCGGCTCTGACATCGGTAAAAAACTTATAGAGATCGAGACCCCTGACCTTAAAGGTCTTACAGGCACGCATGAGCTAAGCTACCCTACAGCCAAATATCTCAATACATACGTCAACGGCCGGTGGGTCCGTGATAGGGCGATAAACCGTGCTATACTTGAAGGATATGGGCAGCTGCTCGCTGGAGGCAGATACCCCTTCGCGGTTATCGACTTGAGGGTCGCGCCGGATGATGTGGATGTCAATATCCATCCCGCCAAAAGCGAAGTCCGGTTCAGAAACCCAAATTACATCTTCGACCTGGTCAGGTACGCCGTCCGGGGCGCGCTTTCAAGGACGACCGCCCCCCCACAGGCGGCCTACCCCAAAGCGCCGGCAGGTCCAAATCATCTGCAGCCTTACATGGCCCTCAATGAGCCGGCCAGCGCCTACGGGGTCTGCGGGCGGCAGGAGGAGAAGGCAGGGCTTCTTTTCAAGGAAGAGGATATAATAGACGTTAAGAACCCGGAGTTCCTCGGCCTTGTGATAGTAGGCCAGCTCTGGGGCGAATTCATAGTGGCGCATACCCCCGGAGGCGGGGGCGAGGCATATCTGATAGACCAGCACGGCGCGGCAGAAAGATGCGCCTTCGAGAAGTTGAAAAAGATGTACGCCTCAGGAACGGTCCCGAGCCAGGCGCTTCTTCTGCCGGAGCGATTCGAGACGACGCCTGAGGAGAAGGAAGCGGTGCTTGGGGCCTCCCAATACCTCTCGGCTTTTGGCTTTGAGATAATGCCCTTCGGCCATTCGACAGGCTCAGGGGGCGAAACCTTTCTTATAAGAACAGCGCCCTGCCTCCTTTCCGGAAGGGCTTCCGCCGGGCTTATTAAAGACCTTGCGCAGGAGCTCTCAAGCTTCGGAGGAAGCTCACGGGTGGAAGAGAGGATCGACGGGGCGCTCATGAGGATAGCATGCCACAGCGTTATAAGGGGGCCGAGGCCTCTCGCGAAAGAAGAGGCGGCAGCCCTTTTAACAGATATGGCGAGGATAGACTTCTCCGGCCATTGCCCTCACGGCAGGCCCGTAGTAAAAAGGATACCGAGGGGCGAGATAGAGGCGATATTCGGAAGGTAACGTGGAGGGTGACGCCATGATCTCCCGCCGGAGCTTCCTAGGGGGCGGGCTCATCTTGAGCGGCGCTTTCGCGCTCGAAGGCTTTGTCCTCGAACCCAAGGATATCGAGGTACAGGAGGTCCTCGTAAAGATAAAAGACCTCCCCCCTGCCTTCCGCGGCTTCACCATCTGCCAGCTCACAGACATACACCACGGCCCCCTGGTAGGGCTCGACTTCCTGGAAAGGGTCGTGGCAAAGGCGAATAGCCTTAAAGCGGACCTCGCGGTCTTAACCGGCGACTTTATAGACCGCGAAAAAAGCTATATGCGCCCGGCCATGGAGGCTCTCTCCAGGCTCAAAGCGCGCCTCGGCACGCTTGCGGCGCTGGGCAACCATGACAACTTCATAGGCCGGGACTTTAGCGCACGCGTCATCTCGTCCCACTCTATCCAACTCCTCCAGAACAGCCACGTGATGATAGAATCAGGCGGAGACTCCCTCTGTATAGCCGGGGTCAGGGACTATCTCGAGGACAGGCCTGAGGCCGCCAGGGCCCTAAACGGCGTTGCGCCCTCGGTGCCGCGGATACTCCTTTCCCATCACCCGGACTATGCGGAGTTTTTGCCTCAGGATGTTCGGGTAGACCTGGTCCTTTCCGGGCATACCCACGGCGGGCAGGTCCGCCTCCCCTTCTCCTTCGCCCCTATAGTCCCGTCGGATTTCGGGCAAAAGTACTCCGGCGGCCTGGTCCGTAACGGCGATACCCAGGTCTACGTCTCAAGGGGGGTAGGCGTGGTCCTTATACCCGTAAGGTTCAACTGCCCGCCGGAGATAACTCTCATCCGCCTCGTAGCATAACGCCCCTTGAAGTTGTATAATCCCTTTTACGATGGAAAGAACAAAGATCGTCATAATAGCCGGGCCAACGGCCTCGGGTAAAACGGAACTCGCCGCTACACTGGCAACTCTCTTTGACGGCGAGGTCATAAGCGCCGATTCGATGCAGGTCTACAGATCCATGGATATCGGCACCGCGAAGCCATCAAAAGAAGAGCTGGGCGACGTCCCTCACCATCTCATCGACATCGTCGGCCCCCGGGAGGAATATACGGCGGCAAGGTTCAAAAAAGATGCCGCTGACAAGATAAGCGAGATACGCTCAAGGGGCAGGAACGTATTCATGGCAGGAGGCACGGGGCTCTATATAAAGGCCCTTACCCAGGGGCTCTTTGAGGGGCCTGAGGCCGACTGGGACCTTAGAAGGGGGCTACTTGAGATCGCTGGCTCAAAGGGCAGGGCGGCCATCCATGAGATGCTGAAGGAGGTAGACCCCGAGAGCGCGGCAAAGATACACCCCAATAACCTGCACAGGGTGGTAAGGGCCCTTGAGGTCTATGAGCTCTCCAAAAAGCCCATATCCGGTCTTCAGAAAGAGCATTCCTTCTCATCCTCACCTTACGAGACCCTCAAGATAGGCCTTGCGAAGGAGAGGACGGAGCTCTACTCCGACATAGACCACAGGGTCGACAGGATGATAGCGGCCGGGCTTCTGGATGAGACAAAAAAGCTGCTTGCCATGGGATACCGTTCTGACTTGAAGCCGATGCGCGGTTTGGGTTATAAAGAAATGACAGGTTTCATAAATGGCGAATACGCCTTCGACGAGGCGGTCCGCCTTTTGAAGAGGAACACCAGACACTACGCAAAAAGGCAGTTGACCTGGTTTAAGGGCGACCATGAAATAAGATGGTTTAACCCTGCTGATAAAACGGGTATAATAACGATTGTAAGGGAATTCCTCGATTGAAAAAACATCTCAAAATACTCTTTATCGCGCTTGTCCTTATCATCCCCTCTCTGGTGAATGGGGCCGATATCGAGGTAGTGCCATCTGAGGGCACCGCCTTGAAATCGGACGATATAGCCGATGTAAAGCGCAGGGCCATCGACCACGCCCTCAAAAACGCGGTCTCGGACGCCGCGAAGGCCATTCTTACGAAAGAGTCGCTTTCAGCCAACGACCCTGTGATGCAGGCCCTGACCTCTGAGGCGAGGCGCTTTGTCCTTAACTACAAGATACGCTCGGAAGGCTGGGTCAACCACATGGACATGCTCCCTTCCGGCGCCATGCCGGAAGGTGTAACGGCTGCGGGGGGGGTGGAGCTCTACCACATATGGGTGGACGCCTCTGTAGATAACGGCGCGCTAAGGCAGGCTATAGGCAAGTACCTCTCGGTGGAAAGCTTCTCGGCCCCGCTCGTCATAAACATCATGGACGTAAGGGACTATACGGTCTTCAAAGGTCTTCTCGCCTCTTTGCGGAAGATAACCGTCATAAAAGACATCTCGTACAATTCGTTCTCTAACGGCAGGATAACACTTCTCGCGAGGGCGAGCGGAGAACCCTCTACCCTTGCCGGCAGGATCGCCAGAGAGCTGCCTCAGGACTTCACGGTAACGGAAGGCGCGGGACAGATAATCATTAGGCCGTCCGAGGGGCTTGCAACAGAATGAGAAGACTCATATTCGCGATAATCATCGCCGTTACGCTTTCAGGCTGCGGACCCGCGGTCAAACATATCGTATCCCCGGAATATGAGCAGACGAGGCCGACGAAGGTGGTCGTCCTGCCCCTCATCTGGGAGCTGGAGGCCGCGAAAGAGGCCGACGATATAAGCTATCTCTTCAGGAGGATGACCGCGGAAAAGCTCAACCTCCTTAACTATCAGACCGTCCCTCTTGAGGACGTGGAGAAGGCTGGCAAGGGCTCCGGGGACTGGTTTACCGGCAAGGCCCCGCACGAGGTAGCCGCTCTCTTCGGAGCGGACTCGGTCCTCTTCATACGCATGAAGGACTGGGACAAGCACAGCCTGCCTCCATATGCCTCGCTTGAGATAAGGGCCTCCTTCGAGCTGCGCTCAGCCAACGGCAGCCTTCTCTGGCAGGCCGAGTACTCGAGCAGCGAGGCTGACCTTAATATCGACAGCGCCCCCATGCACCTGGCCCTGTACAAGGCATACGAGCCGAGGGTGCAGAGGTTCGTTGACGCTATCTTCACTACCCTGCCGGCCGGGCAGGCACGGGAACAATCCAGGAAGACATATTTCAAATGGCTGCCGTAAAGACCAATCTTAACAGTTAAGGAACCTCTGATTTATTTGCGCCTTGTTGTCCTTCTGAGCGAAGCGAAGAATCTCGCATGTAGCCATCGGCAAATTACCGGCAGGCTGTTGAAAAACAGCCTGCTAAAGGCAATCCAGCGTACTGTTCTTGTATGCAGCAGTAACGACGAAGACAACGATGCAGATGGAACCTTTCAACAGCCGTAAGCGGAAAATGAAGAACATCCCGAACATCCTTACAGTCTTCAGGATAGTCCTCGTCCCTGTCTTCCTCTATTTCGTCATCGACGAACGCCTATACTCGGCAGCGGCGGTCTTTATCGTCGCCGGTGTGACCGATGCGGTCGACGGCTTTCTCGCCCGCAGGTTCGATATCCGCACTGAGTTCGGCGCCAACATGGACCCGTTCGCCGACAAGTTCCTCCTTGTGAGCGCCTTTATAGCGCTGACCGCCAAAGGGCTCATCCCGCTCTGGCTTACTATTCCGGTGATCCTCAAGGATTCATTTCTCCTCTCAGGCGTGCTGGCGTTGCGGAGCGCCGGGAGGAAGGTGGTCATCTCACCAAGCGTTTTCGGCAAATCAACGACCCTGCTCCAGATAATCACCGTCGTCTATGCCATGCTGCTTGGCAACGGCCCGGAGTTCACCGCCCTCGCGGCGACCACAGCCGCGATTACCTTGTATACCTGGATAGATTACGCGAGAAGGGAGATCAGGATACAGACTGGGAAGAAGTGATATGAAAAAACAAAAGGCGGGTCTTTGACCCGCCTTTTGTTTTTTCGTTTACTGCCTGCCTTTAACTGGTCGCTAAATCGCCTCAGGCAGTCCGCCCAGCTCCGAGAGCTTAAAGACAGGGCCGCACTGGCATACGTAGACGCTATTTATCTGGCAGTGGCCGCATTTTCCTACCCCGCATTTCATACGCCTCTCAAGGGACATGTAGATATCTTCCGCGCCCAACCCCAAAGCCTTGAGGCTTAATATGACGAACCTGTACATCACCGGCGGCCCGATGATGACCCCGAGCGTCTCCTTCTCCTTTATCGAGACCTTCGGTATGAGGGTCGTGACGACCCCGGTGTTGCCCTTCCACCTCGCTTCTGCCTTATCTACCGTAAGCTGGACGTCGAGGCCGCGCCTTCTCCAGTTGTCCATCTCCTCGGTAAAGAGCATCTCCTCCGGAGTCCTTGCGCCGTAGATAAGAGTAAGCCTCCCGAACCGTTCGCGCTCCGCCAGAACGGCCTTCACGAGCGAGCGCATGGGCACGATGCCTATGCCGCCTGCCACGAAGACGATATCCCGGCCTTCCATCTCGTTAGTGGCGAAGCCCCTGCCGAACGGCCCTCTAAGCCACATCCTGTCGCCCTTCCTCAGCTTGTGCAGGGCGTTCGTAAGGTTCCCCACCGCCCTTACGCAGAGCTCTATCCTTGTATCACCCGGCGCGGAGGTGATCGAAATAGGCGCCTCTCCGTAGCCGGGCAGCCCTACCATGAAGAACTGCCCCGGCCTGTAGGCAAGCAGCGCTTCGCTCGACGGGACTACCGCAAAGAACCTCTCCTTCTCGCTCAAGCGCATGGAGCGCTCTACCATGCCGAGGAACGGGAGGTACGGAGAGTCCATCTCTCTCGCAAATTCCTTCAGACTATCGTCTGTGACTTTCGCGTATAAGCTCATTAGTTACATCCACTATGTTTATTTTTACAAGGCAGGTCCTTGAGCACCTGCCGCACCCGACGCAGAAGAGCGAATCGAAGGTGCCGGCCAGGTACCTGAACTTCCTGTTGAACCTGTGCCTGAGCCTCTCTGCCCGGCTCTTCCTGAAGTTGTGCTCTCCGGCCACCTTGGCGAAGTCCTCCAGGGTGCAACCGTCCCACGTCCTTACCCTTTCGCCCTCGACCAGGTTCGGCCTGACCTCGTCCTTTACGTCAAAGCAGTAGCAGGTCGGGCAGACGTTGTTGCACGCGCCGCAGCCGTAGCAGATGGCCCCGATCTTCTCCCAGACCGGGCTTTCATCGCTTTTGGCGTATATCGCCGGGAGGTCTTCAGGCGCGCCGTTTATCTTTGCCTTGAAGGCCCGCTCCCTTTGCGCCCCCCTCTCCTCAAGCTCCTTCAGCTCGCGTACCGTCGGCTCACGCGAGTCGGCGAGCCTTGAAAGAAGCTCCGCGCCCCTGTCGGTAGATGTCCTTACGAGGAATCCCCTGGATATCCTGTGGAGGAATATATCGAAGCCATCCTCGACCTTGTCGGTGCCGAGGCTTGAACAGAAGCAGTACTCGTCAGGCACGCAGTCGGTGCCGACGACTATCGTCTGCTCGCGCCTGGCGAGGTAATTGGGGTCAGAAACGCCATGCGAGAAGACCCTGTCCATGAGCCCCATCCCCTTGATATCGCAGGGGTGAAGGCCGATGAGCACTTGCTTTTCCGCCTCTATTACCGGTACATGGGTCGAGGTGCGCATGTTGAACTTGAGGAGCACCTCGCGCTGCGGGAAGAGGAACTCCTTGGCTGAAAGGTGGGTCGGGGTCTCCGAAAGTTTCAGGTCATCGACCTCAAAAATCTCCGCGAAGGCCGGGAAGCCATCCTTTTCAACGGTGCCGTAGACCTTATGCTCCCTTAAGAGCCCCTTTATGAGGGACCTGTACGCCCTATCGGGTAAATATTTGAATTTGTGGGTCTTTTTCATAATTAAAATTATATCAAGGTGAAAAAACCCTGTCTATACCTGAATCAATATTTTTAAATTTTTTCCAGCTTACGTTGAGAGTACTTTTTTGATCGTTAATACTTGACAAAATTGATAAGGTATATTAGATTGTACATATTGGTATTTCACCGTCTATTATATCAAGAAGTTCGAGGTTTGATTTGAGGCTTTCCACAAAAGGACAATACGCGGTGCGGGCGATGGTCAATCTGGCCTGCCACTCCGGCGAAAGACCGGTGACCTTAAAGGGTATTTCGGCTGAGGAAGGGATATCTTTATCCTATCTTGAACAGCTCTTCGTGAAGCTCAGGAAAGGCAGGATAGTCAAAAGCGTCCGGGGGCCTGGCGGAGGGTACGTGCTGGCAAAAGACGCGTCCCTCATAAGCGTGGGCGAGATAATAGCCGTGGTAGAAGAACCGCTTAACCCTGTGGCCTGCCTTGACGAAGATTCCGCCGGGTGCGACAGGGCCACGCGCTGCACCACCCAGCGTGTATGGAAGTGTCTTGCGGAAAAGATCGCCGAGTTTCTAAACTCGGTTTCCATAGATGACCTGAGCAGGGAGGCCAACGCCTTAAAGAACGGCCAGCCGCGCGTGAACGCGGACCTCTGCGGCTTAACTGAATAATAACGGAGGCTTGAAGAAATTGAAGAGGATCTACTTCGACCACAACGCGACTACCCCTGTGCTTGATGAGGTATTCGATGCCATGGTGCCGTTCCTGAAAGAGCAGTGGGGCAACCCGTCCTCGATACACTGGGCTGGAAGGGGCACGAAGAAGGCTTTGGAGGATGCCAGAGAAAAGGTATGCGCCCTCCTTAACTGCGCCCCCCTTGAGCTCATATTCACAGGCTCCGGCACGGAGGGCGACAATCACGCCATTAAAGGGCTTGCCTGGGCCAAGAAGGACAAGGGCAACCACATAATAACCACCAAGGTAGAGCACCCGGCGGTGCTCAACACCTGCAAGCACCTCCAGAAGGAGGGCTTTGAGGTGACCTGTCTCGACGTTGACAAGTACGGGCTTATAAGCCTCGACGAGCTCAAGGCCGCCATAACGCCCAAGACCATACTTATAACGGTCATGTTCGCTAACAACGAAACCGGCGTCCTCTTCCCCATAAAGGAGATAGGCGCGATAGCGAAAGAAAAGGGCATCGCCTTCCATACCGATGCCGTGCAGGCGGCTGGAAAGATAAAGATAGACGTGCAGGACCTGAACGTCGACCTCCTCACCATCTCCGGCCACAAGCTCTACGGCCCCAAGGGAGTGGGGGCGCTTTACGTGAAGCGTGGCACCAGGCTCGTGCCCCTCATCCACGGCGGCCACCACGAGAGGAACAGGAGGGGCGGCACCGAGAACGTGGCCGGCATAATCGGCATGGGCAAGGCCGCCGAGGTGGCGCTCCGCGATATGGACAGGGAGATAGCGCACCTTACCGTCCTTCGTGACAGGCTTGAGAAGGGCATGGCCGAGCGTGTCCCGCACATAATGGTGAACGGGGCGCCAGACAAGAGGCTCGCTAACACGGCGAACATCTCCTTCGAGTTCGTCGAGGGCGAATCGCTCCTTCTGAACCTTGACATGAAGGGCATAGCGGCCTCAAGCGGCTCTGCCTGCACCTCAGGAAGCCTTGAGCCTTCCCATGTGCTTGTCTCAATGGGACTAAGCCACGAGCTTTCACACGGCTCCGTGAGGTTCAGCCTCGGCAAATCCAATACGGCCGAGGAGATAGACTACCTTTTAGAGATAATGCCGCCCATAGTGGAGCGGATGAGGTCCATGTCCCCGCTATATGCCGGGGCGGCGAAGTAGCGGATTTGACAACAATTCCAAAGTCGGATATATAATAAAGAAAAGTGTTTTTTTACCAATCAACAGCCAATAGGAGAGGGATATGTATAGCGAAAAAGTGATGGACCACTTCTCAAACCCCAGGAACGTGGGCGAGGTCGAGGACGCGAACGGCACCGGCACGGTAGGGAACCCTGCCTGCGGAGATATAATGAAGCTCAGCATAAAGGTCGAGAACGACGTGATTCAAGAGGTAAAGTTCAAGACCTTCGGCTGCGGCGCGGCCATAGCCACAAGCTCTATGATAACCGAGCTTGTAAAGGGCAAGGGCCTTGTCGAGGCGGAGCAGATATCGAACAACACGGTAGCGGAGGCCCTCGACGGGTTGCCGCCCGTCAAGATGCACTGCTCGAACCTTGCCGCAGACGCCCTCCACGCGGCGATCGAGGACTATAAGAAGAAACAGACAGAACCGGCAAGGTAAACCGGCAGACAGATTGGAAAACAAAGCCCCCGAGGGTGATCTCGGGGGCTTTGTTTATCTCGAACCTCTCTGGCATGTTAAATCCAGGTACGCTGCTACTTCATCGCGGACCAGAAGCCGAGTATCTTGATCCAGTTGCCCTCCTTTTTTATATCCCTGAACCCCGCCTGCTCAAGATACGCGCCGATATTGCCCCGCACCTGTTCTATGGTGTTCGGCCATAGTTTAAGGGGCCATGCGATTATCCACCATAAGGGTGTCACCGGCCTGTCTATATCTACCAGTAAAAGGCGCCCATTGGGCTTAAGCACCCGCCTTACCTCGGCAAGGCCCCTGATCTTGACATCCGGCGGAAGGTGATGGAGCATCAGGCTTGAAAGGGCGATGTCAAAGCTATTGTCGTCGAAAGGCAGATCTTCCATGGCCGCGACCCTGAACTCTGCCCTGCTCTTCTCCCTTCCCGCGCTTATCCTTGCCTCCCCTATCATGGCCGGGGCAGGGTCGATGCCTGCCGCGCTCCCGTCAGGTCCGGCTTTTTGAGCCGCCATCCTTGTAAGTACCCCTGTGCCGCAGCCCACGTCCAGCACCTTATGCCCGGGCCTTATATCAGCAAGCTCCACCGTCTTTTCCCTGAAGACCCTGCCAAGGCCAATTAGCGGGCAGTACCAGTCGTAGAAGGGGGCAACCCAGTTGAGCGCCATGCCCCTGGTTGGCGCGGGAGGCTCCTTTGAGAGCGAGCGCACCCTGATAACGCCGTAGGCGATGATCACAGGGCAGACTATAAGTAAAGAGACGAGGATAGATGAGAGGATAGAGAAACCCAGGGCGAGAAAGGCCAAGACCGCCGCCAGGAGCATGAGCGGCGGGCAGAGCCAGAAGAGCCTTTGCATATCAGCTTACCTCTATCTTCAACGCCTTCAAGGTCGCCGAGTTGGCCACGACGGAAAGTGAGCTTAAGGCCATGGCGGCGGCGGCGATGATAGGGTTAAGAAAGCCGAGGGCCGCTATCGGGATGCCTATCGAGTTATAGATGAAGGCCCAGAAGAGGTTCTGCTTTATCTTCCTCATCGTAGCCCTTGAGAGCTTTATACCGGCAAAGACATCCCTTACGTCGTCCTTGACGAGGATTATACCCCCGGTCTCCTTTGCCACGTCAGAGCCGCTGCCGATGGCTATGCCGATATCGGCCTGGGCCAGGGCCGGGGCGTCGTTTATGCCGTCGCCGACCATTGCCACAACCTTGCCCTCGGACTGAAGCCTCTTTACCACCCCGACCTTCTCGCCCGGAAGCACATTGGCTATGACCTTATCTATCCCGGCCTGTCCGGCCACCGAGCGCGCCGTCCTTTCGTTATCGCCGGTAAGCATTATGACCTCAACGCCCTCCCTCTTAAGGGCGCTTACGGCGGCTATCGAGCTCTCCTTCAGGGTGTCCGCAACGGCCACTATCCCCATTACCGTGGCGCCCCTCGCAAGGAGCATCGCTGTCTTGCCCTGTTCCTCAAGCGCCTTCATGCTATCCTCAACCCCGGCTATATCGACCCCATTCGCCTCCATGAGCCTCCTGTTGCCGAAAAAGACAGTATCGCCCCTGAAGGCCACCTTTACCCCGTACCCGGGGACAGCCTCGAAGGAATCCGCGTCCGGGACCACTGCCTTATCCATCGCTGCGGCCCTTACTACAGCCTCGCCCAACGGGTGCTCCGAGCCCTTCTCTGCCATGGCGGCGTACATGAGGACGGTCTCAGTACTGGAATCGAACGGCACGATATCGGTTACTGAAGGCTCGCCCCGGGTGAGGGTCCCGGTCTTGTCAAAGACAATAGTAGTGAGCTTCTGCGCCCTCTCCAGGTACTCGCCGCCTCTTATGAGAATGCCGGCCTCGGCCCCTTTTCCGACCCCGACCATGAGGGCAGCGGGGGTCGCTATGCCGAGGGCGCATGGGCATGCTATGATCAACACAGCTATAAAAGCCAATAACCCCTGCGGGAAATTACCAGTCGCCCACCACCCGAAGAAAGATAGAAAGGCCACTGTAACAACAAAAACGACGAAATAGCCGGAGACCTTGTCTGCTATCCTCTGTATGGGGGCTGATGAGGCCTGCGCCTCCTCGACCATTTTGATTATCTGGCTGATTGTGGTCTCTGCGCCGACCCTTACGGCCTTGAACTTGAGCATGCCCACCTTGTTCATGGTGGCGCCTATGACGCTGTCCCCCGGTTTCTTATCGACCGGCATGGACTCGCCGCTTATCATCTTCTCATCCACTGCGGAAGAGCCCTCCATTACAAGACCGTCAGCCGGTATCTTCTCGCCTGGCCTCACTACCACAATTTCACCGACCTGGACCATCTCAGCGGGTATCTCCATCTCCTGAGCGTCCCTTATGACCCTCGCCACCTGCGGCTTCAAGTCAAGTAGCTTCCTTACTGCCGCCGAGGACTTCTTCTTTATTATCTCCTCCATGTACTTTCCGAGGAGGACAAAGGCGATGATAACCGCCGACACCTCGAAGTAGACGTCCCTCTCCTCGACCTTGACAGGCAATATGTCAGGGGCGAATATGACTATTACGGAATAGAAGTACGCTACCGTCGTGCCCAGGGCTATGAGGAAATCCATGTTTATCATCCTGTTCCTCACGGCGTTATAGGCACCCTTGTAAAAGCTCCACCCGCCGATGAACTGTACGGGGGTTACAAGTATGAAGAGCCAGACGCCCCATGTGAACCAGGGGAGCTGCGGTATCGGCGCCCAGGTGAGTATGGTCGCGCCGGCGGCGAGGCCAAGGAAAAAGGCGGCGCGGAGGATGGCAAGGACGAGGACCCCTGCCAGGGCGATAGAGACCCGCCTCTTCATCTTCTTAAGCTCTTCTTCAGGAGACTCGAAGGTCCTTAGGCACCCGTCGCTGCAGAAGTAGAAGGTCCTTCCGCCAAGCTCCTTCTTTAAAGATTTTCCCTTATCGACCACCATGCCGCAGATAGGGTCCTTCGCGGTATCGCTGGCGCCTGGGGCCGCCTCTTCCATCCCGGTCTTCATGCCGGAGGGCTTGCCTGCCCCGAGGTAGCTCGAAGGGTCTCTATCGAATTTTTCTTTGCACTTGAGAGAGCAGAAATAGACCGTCTCGCCCTTGTGCTCGCTCTTTCCAGCAGACATCGACGGGTCTACTTCCATCCCGCATACCGGGTCTTTTGGCATTTGCCTCTCCTTCCCTAAGCTCTTCCCCATCCTTAAAGGCTCTTCCTTACGCCTCCCTTAAGGTCGAACCTGAAGACCCTTTCAGGGACCCCGGCCACGTCCTTTATTACAAGCTCGACGTAATCAGAGCCAGCGAGGTCTGCGCCCCTGAACTCGATGGTTGCCTCCCTGTGGTGGCCTGAACCCTTGGAAGAGACAAGCCCTGCCGCATGCTCGCCGCCAGTTTGGTCACGGAGCGCTACTATATCCTCGAACCTGTACCGGTCGAGCTCAACGGAGTGGGTATCGAGCACCACATTGAAGACAGGGGAGGCATTGCCGGGGTTATTATATGTCACCTTTGCCGTGACCCCGGCTGCCTCTGCTTCCATGGCAAGGGCCGCGCTCTCCCGCATCTGCCCCTTCTCTTCCATCTGGCCACCCATATGCTCTTTCATGTGCTCCATCATCTGCCCGTCCATCTGGGCAAAAGCGGCCTGAGGAAGAAGAGCTGCTGCGACGGCAGATAAGATAATACGGTACATAATGCGCCTCCATTCGATTTTTTTAACGCTTATTCATGAGCATGTCCTTTGCTACAAAGAAGACGGCGGTAAGCGCGCCAGCAAGAAAAAGGCCCACGCCAGGGGCAGCTATCACCGTTACCGAGGCCTCTGCCATCTCCGGGCCAAGGGACGGGGTCCTGTAGCCCATCGCTATCCAGGCCAGCGGATAGATGAGGCCGCCGAGCCCTGCCATCGTGGAGGCGGCTATCTTTATCCAGCCACTGGCTGAGGTGAAAGCAAGGATAAAGGAAATAATAATAGCCCCAAGGCCGAGCCCCATCGCATGCAGATGGCCCCTGGTAAGGCGGGTATGGGTAAGCTCCGTCAAAGCGTCATTATGCCCTCCGCCGTGGCCATGGGCCTCCTGTGTAGAGACCGGCATAGCCTCTTTTTTCACGTGCATGTGCTCCGCACCGTTGTTGTGCGTGCGCCTTACTGCGGATTCTATCTGGTTTTCAGCGTTATGGCTGGCCTCTTGCTCGTGCAGCGGGACGACGGTTAAGCTGGCGGCCTCAAGGCTTGCATGCAAACGCTCGTGGCCGAGCACGAGCCAGAAAGCCCAGCCTATGCCGAAAAGGATCCCAAGCAGTCCTATCAATATCCCGGGCCTTACAGGCCGTATGGAGTTCATCATCTTGCCTCTTTATTCTCCCCTTGTTTACCTTGATGCAAATCCTCTTTCAAACCTTCCGCGTTGCAGTCGGGCTGCTGGCATGGCTCCCCGGCCTCTTCCTTGACCATAGACCCTTCAGCATGCCCGTCCCTGTCATGGCCCCCCGGCATGCCGTGGTGGCCGCCCCAGACCAAGGCCCCTATAAGCATAAGCCCCATCATGATCACCATTACTGTTCCCATTTTAAGATCATGCTCCTTTTAAGCCTTGCAGGCTTTTTAGCAGCCATGATGATCATCGCCTCCTTTCTCCTCCTTGCTCGCCTTACCCTCTTTTTCCTCTTTCTTCCCGTGAGAATGCCCGCCACCGCAGCAACCCCCTCCGCCACGGTGCATGAGGAACATGAAGACCACGATGATAATGATGAATATTATCGTATTTACGTCCATATCAACTCTCTCTCTTTTACTTTTTTGCCGCTATCTTCGGTATGAACATAGGGACCTCCTCCCTGTACCTCCTGTACGCCTCTCCGAAACCTCTTTCCATCTCCTCCTCCTCATTTTTAGCGAGCCTGTAATAGGCGAAGAGGAGGACAGGCCACATGACGGCTGTTATGATAGTGGGCCATTGCACAAGAAGCCCTATGGTCACAAGGAAAAGCCCTGAGTACTGGGGATGGCGGACACGGCTGTAAAGGCCTGTAGTGACCAGCTCTCCCTTAGCTCCGTGCACCTGCCTCCATCCGGAGGCCATCACAAGGAAACCGGCTATCATGAGGCCGTTACTTACCAGGTGTATGAGCATGAGCATCGTTTGGCCGCCGCCGAGCAATGTGGCCCAGAGATGTCCGCTCTCGTGGGAAAAGGGATTAAGCGACGGGTACTTCGCCCCCAGTACGGCCGTAAGGATATAGATCGTCAGGGGAAAGCCGTACATCTCGGTAAAGAGGGCGATTATGAAGGCGGTCGCCACCCCCATCGACCTCCATTCCCTCCTCTTTACTGGCGCGAGGAAGCTAAGGATAAAGAAGAGAAAGAAGAGGACGTTTACGATGACGAGCGACCAGAAGCCGTATCCGTAAGAGAAGCCGTCTCCGTGCATCGCCTACCTCTTGCGCGCGGTCAATGGCATTTTGGAGGCGCGCCCTTCGGCTCTTTTATTAACTTCTGCCACCATTTTTTGCCTGGCTCTGAGTGCCTGATGCCTTTTTCCAGCTCAAAACGGTCCTGACAGCTCTTTGAGCAGAAGTAAAAGGTCTCGTGCTCGCAATGGGTGTAGAGCTGGGCATCCTTTTCATCGACCTCCATGCCGCAAACGGGGTCCTTTGCCATAAACGCCTCCTTTTAAAGGCTCATGCGACCTTCCAGGGCAGAACCAATGCCTGCAATACCCACATTATATCCTTTTTTCGCGTCCTTAATGCCTGTGCTCCAAATGATTCCTATCCTGACTCTTTCCACTGCCTGAGCCGCCTTTCCCGGCGGTCGCGCATCCAGCCAGAAGGACTAAAAGTATTAGGATAAGGGCCTTTCGCATAAATACATTACTCCTTATTTGATTTCTGATTGCTATCGCTGCCATGGCTGAGGGGGGGGGGCGCCATCATTCTACAAATAGTAGAACATATGCTGTCAAAAAAAGGCCTTTTAAGGCCATGAAACTCGCTAACTGATTTTATAATATTCTACTATTCGTAGGATGTCAAAGGCTATCTGCAATAAAGCACCGGTAAGGGCTTGAGGCAGGGTCAAGCCCCTGAAATGTCTTTCTTTTTTTCAAGATACTCTTCTTTCGTGATCTCGCCCCTGGCATATCTTTCGTCGAGGATATCCATGGCCCGCTTCTCTATAATCTTATTCTTCCCAAGAAACGTGCCTATGAGCTTTACTATACCGATAATGACAAGGACCCATATCGCGAGCCAGAAGAGCGCCCATAGCCAGTGATACGGGGGCGTCATCCAATGTTGCATCCAATCCATTCTCATGAGTGCTTGCCTTTATAGCTATTCCACATCATGCTCATGCCCCTGCGCCTCAGCAGCCTTCACCCCAACGCCGTACTTGTATACCATCAGGCCGCCCTTGTCCGCGCCAATGGCCATTACTGCCGCGATTATAAAGGCGACAGCCAGATGGAACAAACGCCCCTTTCTTGAAAAACGCCCCCTGGAATAGATACGCCATGCTGAAAGGAAGAGGCTTAAGGCGAGCACGGTCAACCCAAGGTCCCTGTGCGTCAAAAGGACCGCGTGAGCCTCCTCTGAATGCTCTACCGTAGTCGCGGCCCATAGCCCTGCCAATACAGCCCCAAGCGCGCCTGCAGTACCCAGATAGAGCATCCAGTCAGCCGCAAACCTGAAGCTCTCCCTTCCTGTAAAAAAACTCAGCAGCTCCATCAACAGGAAGGAGTCAAGAAGGGCGATGGGGAAGTGCACTATGAGGGGATGTATATTCGGCATCTCTGAGATGCCCTGGAAGATACGGAAGAATATGTCCATTCAATGCCCTTATGCTTTTTCAGCGGCTTTTTTAAGTCTAACCTTGATCGTCCGCCTGTCAAATCGAGAGATCCAAAAAAACCGGGGAAAATGCGCTCGCTCTTCATAAAGATAGCCCCCGCCATAATGGAGATGGGAGGGCACAGGATGTGAACCGCCCCCCAAGTGCTGCTTGCCACAGGATAAGTAACTTAGTACTATAGGGATACCGGAGGGATTTTGATATATACTGGCAAGAGCGAATAGCGCCTGTCCTCCAAAAAAACAAACCTGCTCACAACCGATGCCTTCAAGATCACGCGGACATAATGAATCGGTATTCCTGCGCCTGCTCGCAGCCCTGGCCATCATTGCAGTGCTCCCCTGCGCGATTATCGGCTACGTCTTATACAGCATGAACAGGTCGGCTCATCTCGAACAGACCTCTGTCCTCCTTGACACCCTGGCGGCGGACCGCGAATTCACGACCCGTCTCCTGATAGAAAGGCGGCAGGTCTCGCTCGACCATCTCGCCAAAGACCCTGAAACGGCGCGCCTGGCCCGTGGGCTGTCGCCCGGGGGCAAGGCAGGCGATACCGTGGCCCTGCGGGAGATGGTGGAAAGGAGCACCTACTTTGCGGGGTTATCCGTAGTAGACCTGACAACAGGACGCCACCTGAGAGCTGGCACATTCCCGCAGAAGATAATCGAACGGGCCCTCAAGCTTAAAGAGCAAAGACCTTTTGTGCTCACCGAGACCCTGCCGGGCGGCGAGCGCGTGCTGCTCCTCGGCCAGGCGATCGAGCCCTGGAAGGACGGCAGCGCGCTCCTGCTGGCCCTGGGCAGGCTCAACACCTTCAATGAGCTATACAGGGACAACAGCATCCTGGGGACTACCGGGGAGAGCTTTCTGACTGATTCCAACGGGCTGGCGCTTACAACGCTTCGCTATTCTTACCACAGGGAAAGCCACCCTGTCGACGCCGCCGCCATGACAGACTGTCTTGCGGGCAATAGCGGATCGTTCATAATCACGCCAGACTATACCGGTGTGCCTACCGCCATGTCCTACAGGCCGGTACAGAGCTACGGCGGATGCGTGATGGTGCACATGCGCGCTTCAGAGGTCATGGCCACCGTCAACGCCATGAGAAACATGATAATAGCCATTGTCGCCACTGTGATAACGGCTGTCACGTTGATGTCTTTTTTAGTGGGCCGGAAATTGCTGAGGCTCAACAATGAACGCGGCCTCCTTGAACAGGCACTGGCATGGCACGCCAGCCAGATGGAAGCCACGGTGGAAAAACGCACCGTTAAGCTTAAAGACGAGATAAAGGCGCGCATAGAGGCCGAGGGGAGGCTCCGGGAGAACGAGGCATTTCTCAAGAACATCGTCCATAACGTCCACGAGGCCATCTTCATGGTCAACGCCGAGCAAGGCGGCGCTTTCCGGCTGATGTGGTGGAACGCCAACGTCGATAAGATGCTCGGCATAAAGCCCGCGTTCGCGGCAGGCCTTTTGCTGCCGGACGTATTCGGGCCGGATACAGGTGGGCGGCTTGAGGCTCGCTGCTCTGAGTGCGTCGATACCGGCTCCATCGACTATGAGGAGACGTTCAATACGCCCAACGGCCCCATGGTCCTCCTTACCACGCTGGCCCCGGTCAGGAACGCCGCAGGGCGCGTCGTCCAGATAATCTGCTCCGCGATGGACATAACCGAAAGGAAGAAGCTCGAAGGCGAGATGATAAAATCTCAGCAGCTTGACTCCCTCGGGGTCCTTGCCGGAGGCATAGCCCACGACTTCAACAACCTCCTTGCCGTAATACGGCTCAATATCTCCATATTGAAGCACAACGCCTCGCTGGACCCCGAAAGCCTTGAGATGATAGGCCTTGTGGAGAATTCGACTGCCCTGGCGGCAAACCTTACGAACCAGCTCCTGACCTTCGCGAAGGGCGGCAAGCCTGTAGTGAAGGCCGTCCCGGTGCGCGAATTCCTGAACGAGGTCGCCAATCTTTCCCTGAGGGGCACAAAGACGGCCTGCAAACTCGACCTCGCCGAAGGGCTCTCAGACATAGAGGCGGACCGCGGACAGATGACGCAGGTCATAAACAACATGCTCATGAACGCGGACCAGGCCATGCCCGACGGAGGCATCGTTAAGCTCTCGGCAGAGGAGATCGAACTCACAGGGCTTGAAAAGGGCTTGCCCCTCAAGCGTGGGAGGTACGTAAAGATAACCATAGAAGACCATGGCATCGGCATACCGGAAGAAAATCTATCGAGGGTCTTCGACCCGTATTTCACCACAAAAAAGAAGGGCAGCGGCCTCGGCCTTGCCAGCTCGTATTCGATAATAAAGAACCACAACGGCCATATCTCCGTAAGCTCCAGCGCCGGGCACGGCACTATATTCGAGATCCTCGTGCCTGCCTCGGCCACAAAGGCGCCTTCGGATATCCATGATACCGGCGGAGCCCTTATGACGCGGACCGGCAGGGTGCTTGTGATGGACGACGAGGAAGGCGTAAGGGCCTCGGTGCGAAAGGCCCTTGAATCACTCGGGTACGAGGTCGCGGATGCTTCCAACGGCCTTGAAGCCGTTAACAAATACAGGGAAGGCATGGATAACGATTCTGCGTTCGATGCCGTCATCCTGGACCTCACGGTGCCTGTCGGCATGGGAGGAGAGGAGGCGGTCGCAAAGATTCTTGAGCTCGATCCCGCGGCAAAGGTCTTCGTCTCGAGCGGATATTCAAACACCTCTGTAATCGCTGATTTCAAAAGATACGGCTTCTGCGGCTTTTTGAAAAAGCCGTATGACGCATCCGAACTGGACAGGTCGCTGCATGCCGCTATCTCTGCTCAAAGGACATAAAAGCCCCTCTCGCCATGCCGGGTGAAGCGAGTGGAATTTAAAAGGTATTTTGGTTGCATATCGGGGTCCCCATGCCGCAAAGCCGCAATTCCTTCTTGACAACGCCGGATTAACTTGCAAAAATATCTGTGTTCTTCTTTTCCTGTTTTTGGATGGTAGACATGAAAGAGCCGCATCTTATCACTGTTATCCCTGGCCCCACACCCTTCTTCTCGATATATCTGCGCCTTTTTCCGGTTCACACCGAATAGCTCGCGGTAACCTCTCCAATTCCCATAAGATTCCAATAACTTCGGGGTTGATATATGGACGACGAGGACCAATCATTTCTTTTTTCTTTTTTTCTGAGATTCTGCCGGAAGAGGCCTGGGCAAGGCCCGGCAGAATACCCGTCTTCAGCTAACGGGGATATGAAGTGATCTACCCGACCCCGCTTGAAACAGTTTCAGCTTCAATAATCATCTTCCTGGCCACATCCTTACTCTCTGCCATGCTCGGCAGAAGCCAGCCATCGCTTATCCGCTTCTCCAGCATACTCTCGGCGATAGCTTCCCTGGCCGCGTTCTGGGGAGGCTTCAGCTCTGTCTTCGCCGGTTCGACCGAGGCGGCTTCCTTGCCGATCGGATTGCCGGACATGCCCTTTTACCTGAGGCTCGACCCCGTATCAGGCTTCTTTGCCGCCCTTCTGGGGCTCATGGGCTTTTTCATCTCCATCTATTCCGCCGGCTACCTGAGGGGCTTTCTCGCCAGGAGGCCGGTCACCTCTTTACTTGTATTCTCCAACATATTCATGGCGGGCATGCTCCTTGTGCTCCTCTCGGATGACGCCTACTTCTTCCTTATCTCCTGGGAGATCATGACCGCGTCATCGTTCTTTCTCGTATGCTTCGAGGACGACCATGTGCAAAACAGGAGGGCGGCCTTCGTCTACATGGTCATAGCCCATGTAGGGGCGGTCCTTATACTGCTCTCCTTCGGGCTCATAGCTGGCTTTGCCTCCGGGTTCGAGAACTTCCAGGGCTATACCTTCTCGGCCATGCGGACCGCGCAGATCTCCACCGCATGGTCGTCCATAGCCTTTATCCTGGCGTTTCTGGGTTTCGCGGCAAAGGCAGGGGTCGTGCCGCTGCACGTCTGGCTCCCTGAGGCGCATCCGGTGGCCCCGAGCAATATATCCGCCCTTATGTCGGGTGTCATGCTCAAGGTCGCTCTCTACGGGCTTATCCGCGTCTGCTTTGACATCCTCGGCGTAACGGAATGGTGGTGGGGCGGCCTCGTGCTGGTCTTCGGCCTCCTCTCGGCGGTCCTTGGCGTACTTTACGCGCTCATGGAGAACGACCTTAAGAGGCTCCTTGCCTATTCATCGGTAGAGAACATCGGGATTATCCTTATCGCGGTGGGGCTCGCCATGATATTCACGTCTTTCAGGATGGAAACGCTCGCCGCGCTCGCGATGGCCGCGGCCCTGTACCATATGCTCAATCACGCGGTCTTCAAGGGGCTCCTTTTCATGGCCGCGGGCGCGGTGGTCCACTCGGCGCATGAGGGAAACATGGAAAAACTCGGCGGGCTCATCCACAAGATGAAGTGGACGGCCCCTCTATTCCTGGCGGGGTGCCTGGCCGCATCGGGGCTGCCGCCCTTCAACGGCTTCGTCTCCGAATGGCTCATCTTCCAGTCGTTCCTCCTTTCGCCTGCGCTCCCGAACAGCCTCCTCAACCTCTTCATACCGCTTGGCGCCGCCCTCCTGGCGCTTGCCGTCGCGCTTTCGGCAAGGGCGTTCGTGAAGGTATACGGCATCACGTTCCTCGGCAAATGGAGGGGGCAGCAGGCGAGGGACGTCCACGAGGTAAACTGGCCCATGAGGGCTGGCATGTCGCTGGCGGCCCTCTCGTGCCTCTCCCTCGGCGTATTCCCGAACCTTGTCATCGGGTGGCTCGACATCATCCCGGAGATGCTCGTCTCGGGCAGGATATCGCCCACGGCTGAGGCCTCCGGCTGGCTATGGCTTACGCCCGTGGCGGCGGAGAGGGCGTCGTACTCGGCCCCGATGGTATTCCTCGGGATAGCCCTGATAGTCGGCATAGTCTACCTGACCTTCAGGACAAGGGACGTGAGCGTCCGGAGGGCCCCCCTGTGGGACTGCGGCTTTGAGAAGATGACAAACAGGATGCAGTACACCTCCACCTCGTTTTCAATGCCCACGCGGCAGAACTTCGGTTTCGTCTTCAGCATCAAGGAGACCGCGAAGATAATCGGGAAGAAGGACGCAGGCCTCTTCCCGGAGAAGTACATCTATCACCTCAAGGTCAGGGACCGTATCTGGAACTTCTGCTACAAACCATTCTCGGACGGCTCGTTCTGGCTCGCCCGGAAGGTCGGCAGGCTCCAGCACGGCCGCATACAGATATACCTTCTATACTCGTTCATAACCCTTGTAGTGCTGCTGGTGTTCGCATGAGGCAATATTACCCGGTCTTGATGGAAAGCCTGCAGGTCGTCATCGTGGTGCTTGCGGCCCCGCTACTTGTGGGATGGATCAGGACGCTCAAGTGCTGGACGCAGGGGAGGAGCTCGGCGGGGCTCCTTCAGCCGATGAGGGACATAAAGAAGCTCCTCGTAAAGGACGTCGTACTGGCCGAGAACGCCTCGTGGATATTCACGGCAACGCCGTACATAGTCTTCGGGGCGACCCTCATGGCAGGCGCCATAATACCGATAATCTCGGTCGACCTGCCGCTTGCCGCTACGGCCGACATCATAGCCCTCGTCGCCCTTTTTGCCATAGCGCGCTTTTTTACGGCCCTTGCCGGGCTTGATACCGGTACCGCCTTCGGCGGCATGGGCTCCAGCCGCGAGATGATGATCTCATCGCTCGCGGAGCCCGCGGTGCTCATGTCGGTCTTTACGGTCTCGCTCGTGAGCCATTCGACCTCGCTTTCCTACATGGTCCACGAGCTTACGTCCGGGGCTTTTGTGCTCCGTCCATCGCTCGCCTTCGCGCTCCTGTCTTTCGCGCTTATAGCGATAGCGGAGACAGGGCGCATACCCGTCGACAACCCGGCTACACACCTCGAGCTTACGATGATACACGAGGCGATGGTGCTCGAATACTCGGGGCGGCACCTCGCGCTCATCGAGTGGGCGCGTATGATGAAGCTCTTTCTTTTCGCCTCCCTTGGCGTCGCCCTTTTCATGCCCTGGGGCATAGCCGGCATCGACAGCCCCGGCATGCTGCCCCTCGCTATCGTCGCGCTAGCCGTAAAACTTGCGCTGATCGGTGTTTTAGTCGTGCTTATCGAGACCGGCATAGCGAAGATGCGCGTCTTCCGGGTCCCGGAGTTCCTTGGGATGGCATTCCTTTTTGCCACCCTTGGCATGCTGTCGTATTTCATACTGGAATAGGAAAAAATGGACCTTAGCCTCGCGGCACAGTTAAATAGCGTCCTGGCGGCCCTGATACTGCTGGCCTCTTTCGGGCTCCTTGTCCAGAGGAGGATCAACGGGCTGCTGCACATATTCGCCTGGCAGGGTCTGTTCCTGTCGATGAGCACCGCTGTCGTGGGCTACTCGGCGGGACTCTCGCACCTCTATATCTCCGCGATACTTACGCTGATACTTAAAGTCTTCGCGCTCCCGTACATACTCTATACGCTCATCCACAGGCTCAAGATCCACAAGGAAGTGGAGTACATGGTCAACATACCCGCTACCATGCTCATAGGGATCGCCCTCGTCATCTTCTCGTACCACCTGACCTCGCCCATAATGGAGCTCTCTACACTGGTCACGCGCTCCACCCTGGCCGTGGCGCTCTCGACCGTCATGCTGGGACTTCTGATGATGATAACGAGGAGGAAGGCCGTCACCCAGATAGTCGGCTTCCTGTCCCTTGAGAACGGGCTTTTCTTCGCGGCCACGAGCGCCACCTACGGCATGCCCCTCGTCGTAGAGCTTGGCGTTGCGCTCGACATACTCATCGCCGCGTTCATATTCGGAATATTCTTTTTCCAAATACGCACCACCTTCGACAGCCTTGACCTCAAGGAGATGGAGAAGCTTAAGGAGGATGAGTGAGCGCATACGCGGATAGAACGGAGGAGACAGTCGCATGGCCCTTCTGACAGTCATGGGCGCAAGCCTCGTGGCGGCGGTGCTTCTGGCCTTCATAGGGGACAGGAAGTTCGCGCCGGAGATAAATATAGCCGGCTCTGCCGCCACCTTCGCCGCGAGCCTTCTGCTCGCCTTCGAGGTCTATGAATGGGGCCCCTTCATGGCCGGCGGCGACTTCTTTTTCGTCGACGCCTTCAACGTCTATCTTACCGTCCTTACGGCCTTCGTCTCGATGACCACGGCTATCTTCAGCAGGCGGTACATGAGGCACGAGCGGAGCCACGGCAGGATCGGGCACAAGGGCATGCGCTTCTACCACGCCATGTTCCAGCTCTTCATCTTCACCATGCTCCTCGCGCTCCTTACGAACAACATAGGCGTGCTGTGGATAGCGATGGAGCTCGCAACCCTCTCCACCGTCCTCCTCGTCTCGCTCTACCGCACCCCGGCGGCGATCGAGGCGGCATGGAAGTACTTCATACTCTGCGGCGTGGGCATAGCCCAGGCCCTTTTCGGCACAGTCCTTCTCTACTTCGCGGCCGAAAAGATATTCGGCGATGGCTCGCAGGGCATCCTCTGGACGAACCTCAGCCGGGTGGCCGGGGACCTCGAGCCGACGGTGCTTTCGCTGGCCTTCATATTCTTCATGGTCGGCTACGGCACGAAGGTGGGGCTCGTGCCTTTGCATAACTGGCTGCCGGACGCGCACAGCGAAGGGCCTACCCCGATATCGGCGGTGCTCTCCGGGCTTTTGCTAAACGTCGCCCTCTACGCCCTCGTAAGGTGCAAGGTGCTCGTGGACGGCGCCACGCACAGCAACAAGACCGGATATATAATGATGGCCTTCGGCCTCATATCCATACTCGTCGCCTCGTTCTCGCTTCTCAGGCAGAAGGACATAAAGCGGCTTTTCGCCTATTCGTCGATCGAGCACATGGGAATAGCGACCTTCGCCTTCGGGCTCGGCGGGCCGGTAGCAACCTTCGGCGCGCTCCTCCATATGCTCGTCCATTCGCTTACGAAGTCCGCCATCTTCTTTACGGCCGGCCACGCGGCGCAGATGCACTCCACGCAGGATATGACCGGGATAAAGGGGCTTATAAGAGGCAACCCGCTCGTGGGCTGGGGGTTGATCTTCGGGGTCATCGCCATAGCCGGGATGCCGCCCTTCGGGGTCTTCACGAGCGAGTTCCTTATACTCACCGCCGCCATGAAAACCGCCCCTTACCTTACGCCTCTTTTCCTCCTGGGGATTGGAGTGGCCTTCGCGGCTATGTTCAGGAAGGTGATGCCGATGGTATTCGGGGAGGCCCCGCCCGGCCTTAAGCCGCTTCGGGCCGCGCACATCCCCGTGATGGTCCATATAGCCCTTGTCCTGCTACTCGGCCTTTACCTCCCGGGGTTCCTGAGCGAGTGGTTCCACACGGCAGCGGAGCTTTTGAGATGAGCGAAAAAAGAGACAGCCTCTTGAAATTTCTCTTGAGCAAAGGCTCCTCCGAGATGGACGGGACGGCGCGGGGCGCGGTCTGCTGCAAGGTGAAAAGGGACCTTTTCGCCCAGTCGGCGAAGGTCTTGAAGGAGGCCGGGGTAAGGCTCGTCGCCGAGTGGGCCTCTGACGAGTCTTTCTTCGACAGGGGGTTCGCCCTCTATGCCGCTTACAGCGCCGGAGAGGAATATCTGCTTATAAAGACAGAGCTTGCCAATGACAGCCCTTACTTCCCCAGCCTCACGAAATATTTTCCGGCAGCGCACCGCTTTGAGAGGCAGATACACAGCCTCATGGGGCTTATCCCTTTCGACCACCCGGACTTGAGGCCGTGGATAAAGCATGAGCACTGGCCCGAGGACGCTTATCCGTTAAGAAAGTCCTTTGACGGCAAAAAACCCATGGCAAAGGCTCAAGGCGAATACCGCTGGGTCACCGCCGAGGGAGAGGGTGTTTTTGAGATCCCGGTCGGCCCTGTCCACGCCGGCATAATAGAGCCGGGGCACTTCAGGTTCCAGGCCGTGGGAGAGGGTATAATAAACCTCGAAACGCGCCTGGGCTATGCGCACAAGGGCATAGAAAAAAGATTCGAGTCGCTCCCCTGGCATGAGGCGGTGCGCCTGGCCGGGAGGGTCTCGGGGGATTCCACCGTCGCGCACGCTGTGGCCTTCTGCATGGCGGCTGAAGAGGCCTCCGGCTGCGTCCTGCCGGCAAAGGCACGGTATATAAGGGCCATCATGATGGAGCGCGAGAGGGTCGCCAACCACCTGGGCGACATAGGCGCCATCTGTAACGATACAGGCTTCGCCTTCCTCCACAACCAGTTCTCGATATTGCGGGAAAAGGTCCTCAGGACCAACCGCGTGGTCTTCGGCCACAGGCTCATGATGGATCGCGTGACGCTCGGAGGCGTTGCAACAGACATTGGGGCACAGGATGTCGCTCTCTTCTCCGACGAGATACGGACCCTCAAGGATGAGTTCGACAGGCTCGCGCGCATATACGATGACAACCCGACGGTGCAGGACCGGGTCTACGGCACAGGCGTCCTTGAACCTGAGGTCGCGAAGTACCTCGGCGTAGTGGGGTTCGTCGCCAGGGCGAGCGGCCAGCCCCTCGACGTAAGGATACAGGGGCAGTTCCCGCCATATGACAAGCACCTGCCAAAGGCCAACATCCTTACTTCAGGGGACGTCCACGCAAGGGCATGGATAAGGATTGAAGAGGTGCGCGATTCCTTCAGGCTCCTGAAAGAGATGATAGGCGCCCTTCCGGACGGGCCGCTTTCGGCCGAATGGACACGTCCGCTTCCGGAGGTATCCGGCTTCTCGGCCGTGGAGGGCTGGCGCGGCGAGGTCGTCTACTGGGTTCAATGCGGCCTGGACAGGAATATAAACAGGTGCATGGTGAGGGACCCTTCGAGCGTAAACTGGCTCGCCATCGAGCAGGCCATAAGGGGAGGCAACATCGTCCCGGACTTCCCGCTTTGCAACAAGAGCTTTAACCAGTCGTATTCAGGACACGACCTTTAGCAGCCTGACCAAAATCTGTGTTTTTCACCAACCTGTTAGGGAAAAAAAGATGATACGGATACTCCATCAGATCTTCAGGACAGGGATAGTGACCGAGCCGCTCGCGCCGGAAGAGGAGGCCCGGGTGACCATTACCGGAAGGGCGCTCGAAAAACAGGTGCTCGAGCGTTTCAGGGGGAGCCTTGCCATAAGGCTCGTGGACGCGGGCTCGTGCAACGCCTGCGAACTTGAGATAACAGCCATAAACAACCCTCTGTACAACTGCGAGAGGTTCGGCATGCGCTTTACCGCCTCCCCCCGCTTCGCCGACATGCTCCTGGTAACAGGACCTGTATCGGTAAACATGGCGACCGCATTAAAGAGGACCTATGACGCCATGCCCTCTCCAAAGCTCGTGGTCGCCGTCGGGGACTGCGCCTACAACGGCGGAATATTCGGCGAGAGCTACTCTTCCCTCGGCGGGGCCGGAAACGTCATAGCGGTAAACGCCTACATACACGGGTGCCCGCCTTCTCCTTCGGCGATACTCGGCGGGATACTCAAGGCCGTGAGCCCTGACCTGGCAGGCTGCTGAAAAAGGCCAACCTGCGGCGTCGTCTTCAAAATTCGCCATCGCGGCGTACCATCCAGGTACGCCTCATTCCTCCTGTTTCGGCTCCTTGCGTCTTGACCTCATTTGAAGCCTGAACCTGGTTTTGAATTTTTCAGCAACCTGCTAGGTCTTCCGCCCTTTAAGCCTCCTGTCCTTCTCGATGACCGTAACCTTTGAGCCCAGCCTGGAGAATATCTGCGCGAACTCTATCACTATCGGCCCGGCCCCGAGTATTATGATGCGCCAGGGCAGCCGGCGGAGCTCAAGGGCGGTCTCGTTCGTAAGGGCCCGTGCCTCCTTAAGCCCAGGTATGGGCAATATTACGGGCCTCGAGCCGGTGGCGATGATGAAATGAACGCCCTCAAGCCTTTCGCCGTTCACCTCAAAGGTCTGGCCGTCGATGAAACGCCCCTGCCCGAAGATGACCTCTATGCCCATCTTCCTGAAGCGCTCCGGGTCGTCGTTCTCCGCTATCCTGTCCCTCGTCTTTCTCATCGACTCCATTACCTTCCTGAAATCCACCTCGGCCTTGCCGTTTCAGGATACCGAACTCCTCGGAGCGCCTTAAAAGCGAGGCCACCTTCGCTGACTGCACCAGCCTTTTTGTCGGCACGCAGCCTGTCCTTAAGCAGTCGCCGCCAAGGGATACGTTGTCTATAAGGGCGACCTTCGCGCCAAAGCGCGCCGCCCCGCTCGCGGCCACAAGCCCGGCAACACCGCCGCCAATGACGATAAGGTCAAAACTTTTCATAAGGATACCTCTCCCTTAAGGGGGTTGCACATCTTTTAGCCCTATAAAAAGTCTATCAGAATACGGAGTGAAAGGCTGAGCTGCCCGTGGAAGGGCCGGAAAGGTCAAAAAAAAGCCCCAGGCCGGTTTTTTAACCGGCCTGGGGCAGGGAGCTACTCTGCTCGTTCTGCTACATCACCAGCCGAGCACCCACGCGAATATCAGCGGGGCTACTATCGTCGCGTCCGACTCTATGATGAATCTTGGGGTCTCGGCGCTCAGTTTGCCCCAGGTTATCTTCTCATTCGGGACCGCCCCGGAATATGAGCCGTAGCTCGTGGTCGAGTCCGATATCTGGCAGAAATACGTCCAGAACTGCGTGGCGTCCTTTTTAAGGTCCTGCCTGAGCATGGGGACTACGCATATCGGAAAATCCCCGGCAATGCCGCCGCCTATCTGGAAAAAGCCTACACCGTGCCCTGAGCTGTTGTTTTCATACCAGCCGGCAAGGAACTGCATGTACTCTATTCCTGACCTCATGGTGGTAGGCTTCAACTCACCGGTCACACAGTATGAGGCGAAGATGTTACCGAGGGTCGAGTCCTCCCAGCCAGGGACGATGATCGGCAGGTTCTTTTCAGCCGCGGCTGAAAGCCAGCTGTCCTTTTCATCTATCTGGTAGTACTGCTTCAAGACGCCGCTCCTTAAGAGCTGGTAGAAGAACTCGTGCGGGAGGTACCTTTCACCCGCGTCATCCGCCTTCTTCCAAAGCTCGTAGATGTGGTGCTCTATCCTCCTTATGGCCTCGTCCTCGGGTATGCAGGTGTCGGTTACCCTGTTGAACCCGTTCTGGAGGAGCTCCCATTCGTCGCTGGGGGAGAGGTCCCTGTAGCCCGGTATCCTCTTGTAATGGTCGTGGGCAACGAGGTTGAATACGTCCTCTTCGAGGTTCGCTCCTGTGCAGGAGATTATATGCACCTTCCCGGCGCGTATCATCTCGGCAAGAGATTTGCCAAGCTCGGCCGTGCTCATGGCCCCGGCAAGCGTGACCATCATCTTGCCGCCTTTGTCCAGGTGCGCTTCATAGCCCTTTGCGGCGTCGACCAGGGCGGCTGCGTTAAAGTGGAGATAATGCCTTTCGATGAACTTTGAGATCGGTCCTCTTTTCATTTTTCCTTCCTCTGCGTGATTATGATCGAAGATCCTGCTTTCGCGGACTATATCCAAGATACGGTTCTACAAAAAGATGTCAAGGAATAAGTGGGCTCAGGAGGCGCGCTACTTTCGCAAAATCTCCCCCCTCAGGATTTCACAGTGAATTGTCTCAAAAGTCCCTGGTTTTTTATAAAATATGGAACTCTTGCTGCTGTTGCATTCTCTTGAGGATGGATCGATCAACGTCGAAGGGGCAGAGGGATTCTAAAAGGCGTCTATCTTGACGGAGATGTAAGGGGGGCGGCAAGAAAAGCGTTTTCATGTCGATTACGCCTTTTTGATCGCCTCAAGCTCTTTTGCATGGCATTCTGCGCAATACGAGTGCGTTACACGCTTGTCCTCAAAGGGCTCTTTTTCGCCCAGCTTCTTTTTACAGACACAGCAGACTATTACCATTTGACGCCTTCGGTATCTCAAATCCCCGCCTGCCAATATCGTCATTTTCCCCTTAAAGGGAATGGAAAGCGGCTGAGGCAAGGGGGCCCTCCATGAGCCGCTCTTGATCTGCCATCATGGGCGCATCAAGAGCCCTCAGCCCTTTCCAAGTGCAGATGACCCCTGGATGAGGTCGGGATTGGACTTATTGTTAGAACGTGGCGGCGAGCCTTGCCCCGTATATAAAGACAGTATCCTGGGAGCTATCGCCGCCCGGGTTTACTACTACCTGGAGGTCAGGCGATATGGAGATGTTGTCGTTAGCCCAGTACCTGTAATATGCCTCTATGTAATGCTCGAAGGACGCGTCAGCGGAGTACCCTTCAAGGGAGAGGGAATTGTCCTTGAAGTCCTTGCTTACGTGGCTCGCGCCGTAGGCGAGGCCCGCTACGTCGTTGCCCCTGCCCCAGGCGTTGCCGACCAACTGCGCGCCCGCGCTTATGACCTGATCGAAGCTTGCAACGCTTTTGTCCTGGACCCCGTAGCGAGCGAAAAGCGTCATGTCGTTTGATACCTTCTGGTCTACGCTTATTCCAAAGCCCTTATTGGAGAGGTTCTCCGTCGTCGGGTCTGCAAGGTCCGTGTGCTTTACCTGGTTGGTCCAGGCGTAGATGCGGTAGTTGCCGTCAAGGCCGTAGTAGGGCCTCCATATGTCGAGCTCGGCCATGATGAATGGGCTGTCCATCATGTCCTGAAAGTCCCCGTCCCCCTCGAAGAGGCCGACCCTGCCGGTGACGTTCAACCCCTTGTTGTAGATCGAGGTGAAGCGGTAAGCGGCCGAAAGCCCCGCCCCGTAGCCGTTGGCGTCTCCGCCGAACTCGATGGCCAGGTTATTGACAAAGATGTCGGCCATGAACTGGCTTACCTCGGAGTTTGCCACCGTGTTCGCGTCAAAGAGGGCTGTCGGGTCCATCTTTCCAATCGTCATCTCCAGCCTCTTGTCCCTTGTGTCAGGGATCGCGAACTCGGTCCAGTACCAGGCCTCGGCGATCTCGAATGAAGGCTGGTCGAACTCGAGGTCTGCGTTCGGCCCGGAGAACGTGGGCGGGATTAAAAGGGAGGCCCCTTCACCCTGGCCTATATCGCCCCTGAAAAAGAGGTTCCCGTAGCGCCCTACCGGCGCGATAAGGAAGAGGTCCGCCGAATATGAGCCGTCGGCCTTGTTCGTGCCGCCGCCGCTTACGCCCTGGACGATGAGCGACAGGTCTCCTCCTATCGACAAGGCCTCCACCTTCTCCTGGAGCGCCTTTATCCTGCCTGTCCTGTAGTCGACCATGGTAAGCTCCTGCTCGAGCGTCTCCACATGGCTTTTTAACTCCTCCATCCCTTCGGTCTTCGTCTTTTCAAGCTCTTCTACCATCTTCTCCATCCTCTCCATGCGCTCGCTCATGGAACCCTGCGCCGCGTCAGCCGCGAACGCGGGTGACGACAGGAGCCCCAGGACAAGCCCGGACAGGGCATATCTGCTCAACATCGCTTTCATTACGCCGAACCTCCGTCTGAATTTGCTGAATCCGTGAATCATCGAAATTGATTATCATTTTCAATTGAGCCCCAAAAAAAGGCGGCTTGATCAATACCCGCCCTTTTTGCCTGCGCCGAAGTAGGTGAACTCCCACTCCACCTCGAAGGGCTTGAACCAGGGCCTTACGCCGGTCTCCCTGTCGGTGTGCCTGCCGAAACCCTGCTTAAGCGGGTTCTCTATCCTGTAAATGACCTTGTATTTGCCCGCCCCGAGCATCTTTACGTTATCCCCGTAGTGCGGGCCGTCATTGGCAACCATGGGGGCAAGGTGCCCTTCTATCTTCTGGTTGGTGTCGAGCTTTATAAGCGTATAGGTCACGGTCAGGTTCGGTATCCATTCCCCGGCGGCAAAGCCGTTGGGGTTGTTCTCGGACGCCCTTATATCGGCCTCGATGTGGATATCGGATTTCTCCCTCGAAAGCATCGCGTGGGGCCCGTCCTTTGGCTCCATCTCAATGGGCTGAAGGTATACGGCCGAGATATCCATCCCGAAAAGGGGCTGCGGCAGTCCTATCGGCACCTCAAGGGCGAAGGCGGCCGGGCTGTACAAAACGATAAAAGCTAACACGATAAACGCTCTCTTCAACATCTTCATCTCTTTACTCTCTCCTTGTTTTTTTGTAAAAAGCTCAATTCCGCGCCAAACTTGAAATGCCTATGCTACTTAAGCTCCACCCCCTTCCCATCCAGTTCAGCCGCGGCCTTCCTGACCGCCTCCGCGAGGCTTGCTACCCTGCCCTTTACCTCCTGGACAGGCGCTTTGACGTGCATAGCCTTCCTCAACTCCGAGAAGCCCTTCTCAAGGTCAACCGCCCTTTTAAGGGAGAGCCTCTGCCTTACGGCTATCTCCATATTCGCCTTTTCCCCCTCGAAGACCCCGAAGTAGGCGTCAACTGCCTTCTCCTCAGCCGCTTCAATCTTGCCAGCCTCGTAGAGCTTAAGGCTCGCGCTGAGCTCCCCCCCTATCCTTTCAGCCACCCCTGCCCAGGTCCCGGCGGCAAAGGCGCCCGCCGACAGGACGGATACGAGGACAAATGCTGCGATTAATTCGTGCGCGAAATACAGGACCCTCTTTTTCATCGACCACCCCTTCTATATTCTGAATTTGATTGTCATGTTCAATTGATGCTCAAAAAATTACCATCTTCCACGCCCAGGCAACGAGGCCAATGCCCGCCGCGCTCGGAATGAGGTGCAACCCAAGCCTGCCGGGCACCTTATAGGCCAGGTAGAGGCTCCAGAGCGCCCCGCCGGCAAAGAGTGTTGTCTGGACGCCCTTCACGGCCACAGGGGGGAGCCCCATCTCGCCCATGGCCTGGAAGAGCATCTGCCCGAGGCCGATGACTATCGATATCATCGCGACAGGCGCGTAAAAATAGCCGAGCTCCGTGACCCTTCTGACCGTCGTATTTCGGCCATAGGCCAGAAAGGCGGTGGCTGTGGTAAATGCGAAGAGGACCACAGTAGCAACTGTAAGGCCCAGGAGCATGAAAGAGCCGATGGATATAAAGTCCAGCCAGTTGAAGACCTCTCCGGCTTCAGGGTAGTTGGCCATCGCCCACCACGGGCCGCTGCCTCCTATGAACTCTCCCAGCCCCACAACGAGCAGGAACTCTCCTATCGTCTGCTTGAAGAGGATATAGAACGGGTTCGCCTGCCAGTGGAAGGCCCCGAGGGCGAGCCCGGTGGCGCCGAAGAGGAAGATGACCTCATATATGGAAGGCGCGCTCTTTGAGATGTTCTCTATCTCCGTCCCCGGCTTTCTGAATGCCAGGGCCATCGCGCCAGCGTTTGAGTGGTCGGCGCACTTGAAGCATTCTATGCAATGGCGGCCTGTGGATTTTCCGGCAAGGCCGATAAACGTCGGGCATGCGGCCTTTTTAAAGCCCGTGACCTTTGACCCGGGCCTGTTTTCCTCAAAACTTACCATCCCGAGCCTTGAGAATATCCCAAGGAGAGACCCTATCGGGCAAAGATACCTGCACCAGGTCCTGTAGCGCTTGGTATAGATAAAGCCAACGACGGCGGCCAGGAGCATTGTGCCGCCGAATATCTCCACCACCGGCAGCGGGTAGTCCCGCACGCCTACGAGCTGGCCGAGGACCGTGACAAAGACGAAGCTTAAGATGGGTGTGCCTTCCCAACGTAACCAGGAGGGCGACTTTTTATTGATCCCGACCTTGTTCGCATACTCCGCAAGGGCCCCCTGCGGGCAGAAAACACCGCACCAGATCCTGCCGAATACGACCGTAGAGAGCAGGACGAGCGGGAACCATATCCCCCAGAAAAGAAAGCGCGCGAATACGGTAAAGTTATTCAGGGGCGTCGCCTCCTCCGGGGGGGCCGGGAGGAACGGCGGGATGAGTATAAGCGCGGTGAACATGATGAGCATGGCAAGGTGGATATAGCCAATAAGCCTCTTGTGGCCGGTGAAGAATTCCTCGATCCCGGCGGCCAGCCTCTTCTGCCAGGGGGCCTTCCTTTCAACCTCTATCGTCTCACGTATCGCGTTGTCGGTTTTCATTGGGGTCTTCTCACTTTTTTATTGTGCGCTCGATATCCTTGAATACGTCTGAAAAGGCCTCCTCGAGCTTTTCAAGGTGGTCCATGACCTCATGCACCTTCGAGTCTATATCCTTGAGATGCCCTTTTATCTCAACGACCTCCGATCCATCCTTCTTTACAGATAGCTCCTGGCAGAGGAGGGCATGCTGCCGTATATGGTCGAGCGTCCCATGCAGCCCCGATATGTCAGAGGCGATATGCGCGACTTCTCCGAGCATCCTGCCCCTTTCCATGTACGGCCTCAGAAGGAGGCTATATGCCAGGGCGGCAAGCATCGCCAGCACAAGGAATATCTGGATAGAGAGCCCTTCCCAGCTCGGGTATATACCTAGGAAGCCGACGGATGGCATTCCGGCGACCGGCGTGGTCGAAAGCCACCCGGCGCCCTGAAGCTCGAGCACCCCCTTGCCTGAAAACGAAAAAGCGAGGTAATAGAGGAGCGCGCTCGTAACCGTAAAGAACTGCCCCAGAGGTATCTTGACCGTCCCGTAACGGAAGAGCAGGAATATTACCGCAAGTATGACTGTGCCGACTCCGACTCCGCCCAGGAGGTACCCCAGGCCGCCGCTGGCCGATGAATAGAGCGCCTGATAGAAGAGTACCGTCTCAGCGCCCTCGCGGAAGACCGCTATGAAGGCTGCGAACCAGAGGGTGTAGATATTGCCCCTGCTTAGGGCTCCCTCGACCGAGGACTTGATGTACCTCTGCCAGCGGGCCGCCCTGGCCTTGCTTATAAGCCAGTAGCTCACGTAAAAAAGGACCGCCGTCGCAAGGAGCATGGTGATGCCTTCGAGCGCCTCCCTGCCGGCGCCTGCCGCTGAAAAGAAGAGCTGAAAGACCGCGGCAAAGAGAAGGCTCGCTACTATCGCCAGAACGCCACCGGAGTAGACAACCCTGACCTTTTCCGCCTTCCCGGTCTTTACGAGATAGGCCGCGAGGGCGCTTATTATGAGGATCGCCTCAAACCCCTCCCTGACGATGATCAGCATGGAGTTAAAAAACAGAGAGAGGTGGCCTGAACGGCTTCCTTTTTCAAGAGAGGCCGCGCCCGCGCGAACCCTCTCCATCAATTCGTCGATGGAGGCATCAACCTTCTCCGGCGCCTCGCCGGAGCGGATCTGCCCCGTTATCCTGCCGAAGATGGCCTCTATTTCAGTCTTATCCGAGGGCGATACGGCCCCCAGGGCATTTTCAAGGCCGCTACCCTCAAATGAGTCAAAATAAGCGCTCGTGACGTACGCCTTCGCCTTGCTGGTCTCCCCGGCCTTATGGCTCTCGAGCGCCTTGTCGAGATTGGTCTCTATCTCGGTTAAGGCATTGGCGTAGCCCTCCCCGGCCTGGCAGGCCTGCACAAGCGGGAACAGGGCCAGAAAAGCGGCGGCGAAGAGTGAAAAAAGCGTCTTTAGCATCAGGAAGGTCCCTCGGTATTCCAACGATATTGAAAATCATTTTCAATTATCCTACAAGGGATCTACACACCTGTCAAGGGTTTTTTAGCGGCGATCTTTCTATTGCAGGGTAGCTTTATCCGCGCATATGCGCTATTACGTCATAAAAACAGGCCGTTAGGCTGTCCTGGCTCGCCTTGCTTACTGTGTGCTGGCCGTTACCGCCTGACTGTTGATGAAAAACTCAAAATCACGTTCAGGCTGCTCAGGGTCAAGATGCAAGGAGTCGAAACAGGAGGAACGAGGCGTACTTTTTTGGTACGCCGCGGTAACGAATTTTGAAGACGACGCCGCAGATTGGCCTTTTTCAGCAGCCTGCTGAAACCCATTTGATTTGAGGCCGAACTGGTATATAATCGGAAGATGACAAGCCACTCGTTTTTCATTACGTCTTTATTCGCGTTCACTCTCGTATGCCTCTCTTCCGTATCTTTGGCCTCCGGGCCGGAGAGGGTTCAGGCTGATGAGCTTATGGGGATGCTTGAGGGCAACGAGAAGGTCATCCTCATCGACGTCCGCACCCCGGCCGAGCACTACGGGGCCCACATACCCGGGAGCGTACTCATGCCGCTTGACACGCTCGAAGGCGTAAAATCCCTTCCAGAAGGCGGCCGGATCATACTCTACTGCAGGTCCGGCAAGAGGAGCCTCACAGCCATCGATATCCTCTCCCGCAAGGGCTACAAGGGCTTGGTGGACCTCGATGGCGGGATAATCTCCTGGACAAAGGCAGGCGGAGAGATCATCACCGGCACTGAAAAATAAATCCGCAGAACCCGCTCAATTCAGCGCCCTTCTTCCTAATCTCCTTTTAAAATGAGCATCCCCGCCCTCCCGGCAAATCAAACATTGACAATTCGTCATTTGGCGAATTATAATATTAATTATGTTTGATGAAACTCTCACGATAGCAAAGGCCCTTTCAGACCGTGCGAGGCTCCGGGTCCTCATGGCGCTCCTCCCCGGAGAGCTCTGCGTATGCCAGATAGTAGAGCTTCTGGGCCTTGCCCCGTCTACCGTCTCCAAGCACCTGCAGCTGCTGCAGCACTCCGGCCTTATAGCTTCCCGCAAGGACAGCAGGTGGGTCTACTACAGGCTTGCCGGCAGGGAAGCCTCTCCTGCGGCCCAAAAGGCGTTGCGGTGGGTGAGGGATACCCTGGCGGAAGACAGCTCCATAGGGGCTGACATGAAGGCCATTAAAAAGATAAACGGCATGACAAAGGAGGCCCTTTGCAGGGCGCAGGCAAAAAGATAAGGGTCCTCTTCCTTTGCACGGGAAATTCCTGCAGGAGCCAGATGGCCGAGGGCTGGACCAGGCGCTTCTGGGCCGGGACGATAGAGGCTTATTCTGCCGGGAGCAGGCCCGCGGGGCTTAACGCCCTGGCGGTGGAGGCGATGAGAGAGGCCGGGGTGGATATCTCAGGCCAGTCATCAAAACATGTGGACGCGCTAAGAGGCGAGCGCTTCGACCTTGTCGTAACGGTCTGCTCGGAGGCCGGCGAGAACTGCCCGGTATTCCCGGGCGGCGCAAGGGCCGTGCACGCTGGCTTCGATGACCCGCCCGCCCTCGCGCGTGACGCGAAAGACCACGATGAGGCGATGGCACACTACAGAAGGGTCAGGGACGAAATACGGGATTTCGTAAAGAGGCTCCCTGAGATAATCGGAAATGGCTAAAACAGCAAGCACCCTCTCTTTCACCGACAGGTTTCTTACGCTCTGGATAATCCTGGCCATGGCAGCCGGCGTGCTCGTTGGCTCGTACGTCCCCGGGATATCCGCGGCGCTTGAGTCCTTAAGCTACGGGACTACAAATGTGCCCATAGCCATCGGGCTCATCCTCATGATGTACCCCCCTCTGGCAAAGGTCCGCTACGAGGAGCTTGGCAAGGTCTTCAGGGACTGGAAGATACTGGCGATAACGCTTGCGCAGAACTGGCTCATAGGGCCGGTCCTCATGTTCGCCCTTGCCCTGCTCTTCTTAGGCGATTATCCCGGCTACATGACGGGCATCATACTCGTCGGGCTTGCCCGCTGCATCGCGATGGTCATAGTCTGGAACGGGCTTGCCGGAGGCGACCCGGAGTATGCCGCAGGGCTGGTGGCCTTCAACAGCCTCTTCCAGATATTCTTCTACAGCCTCTACGCCTGGCTCTTTATAACCTTCCTGCCGCCTCTTTTCGGGGCTGAAGGCGCGGTCGTCCACGTGGGCATCGCGGAGATAGCCAGAAGCGTACTTACATACCTGGGCATACCTTTCTTCTCAGGAATGGCGACAAGGTTCTTTCTTGTAAGGCTCAGGGGAAGGGACTGGTACGAAGGCTATTTTATCCCAAGGATAAGCCCGCTGACCCTTGCGGCCCTCCTCTTTACGATAGTCGTCATGTTCAGCCTCAAGGGCGGCGAGATATTAGGGGTCCCTCTCGATGTGGCGAGGATCGCCGTGCCGCTGCTCATCTACTTCGCGGTCATGTTCCTTGTAAGCTTCTGGATGGGTAAGAAAGCCGGAGCGGATTATCCAAAAACGGCTACCGTCGCCTTCACGGCCGCGTCAAATAACTTCGAGCTCGCCATCGCGGTGGCCATAGCCACATTCGGCATAGGCTCTGAAGCGGCCTTTGCCGCTGTAATCGGCCCCCTTGTCGAGGTCCCGGCCCTCATGTCCCTCGTAAACGTTTCCCTGTTTTTAAGGCAGCGCGTCTTCCGTTCGGCAGATACCTTCTCACGCGAGGGCGTAAGATGAGGAAGCCTTATGAGGACTGCCCGTCTTCCCTCCACCTGTAGCCGAAGCCTTCCAGAAGAGGCCCCGGCGCGTCTTTTTTTTGCTGGCGGGAGGGTGGACAACTCCCGCCCTTTTCGGGATGAAGAGACCCGCTTCGCGGGTATTTACAGGGGGTATCGGCGCCCCCCCTGTAAACTCGTCTATCTTTACCAGGCTGTTTTTCAACAGCCTGTTAGAACGCGTTAGAACGCCACCTGCAGGACTACTTGCCCCTTCTTGTCGTCGTAGGCCTTTGTCTCGTCGTGGGTCTTCTCATACGCCGCCACGATATAATTCTGGCCTGTTATCCTGTAGCTCACGCCGCCTATGGTCGTGGTTATCCTGTCGTCAGAGGCGTCCTTGTTCGGGTCAAAGCTGTCGTACCTGCCGAAGAAAGCGACCTGGTCGTAGGTCGGGAGCGCTACCTTCGCGAAGAGCGAGTACCCCTCCTTCTCCTTCGCGCTCGACGTATCTCCGTTGAACGCGCCCTTTCCGGAGTAGACCTCTGCCGTAGCCGTGGCGTATTTATGCTGGTAGGTCACAAGCCCGGTATTGTTCGTCCACTGCTGGGGCTTGCCTGTGGCTGCATCTGTGGCGTTGCCCCTGCCGACGATCCCGAAGTAGGTGAGCTGCAGACCGGGCAGCGCATCCGGCAAGGGCCTCACGGTGAGCCTGCCCTGCACGGACTTGTCCTTGTTCGTCTCGCCTGTTGCGCTGTAGCCGCCGCCGTTGTATACGCCTATGTGGTAGCTTCCGTACCTGCCGGCATAACTACCGCTTCCCACCTCGGCCGTCTGCTCCTTGGAGAGCTTGCCTGCCAGATAGCCTTGCACGCTTACCCCGAGGTCGGACGATGTTATGAGCCCTCTTTTGTCTTCGAACATGGAGCCCTGCATCCTGTAACCGTTAATGGACTCCTCGAAGTCCAGATAGGTAGTATGTCCGAGGCCGGCCCTTATGTCCGTATTGGTCAAGGGGCCCATATCCGGCGTCAGGAAATCCGCGTAGAGGTATTTCATCCTCACTGTATAATCGCCTGTCACGGTCGTCCCCGACTTTATGTCTGTAGTCATCCTCGCCCTCATCCACGGGGTTATCTCCTTTACTATGTTCAGATAGCCCCTCTGGAGGGTAAACCTGCTGAAGTCGGTCTTTGCGGAGGCGCCGGAGGCTGACTGCCCCGCCGAGAAATCGAAGAACGCGATACCGCTCACGCTCAGGCCTTTAAGGGCCGCTGGAAGCTCGACCTTCTTTGACTGAACCTCCTCGGCCTCGGTGGCGCTCAGAGTCCCCTTGTCCACCAGTTTCCGCAGGAGCGGATCCGTTACCTCCGCGTTCGCGGCCAAAGGCGCTGCAAACGCACATCCCAACATAAAGACGAACAGCCTTCTCTTCATCCTGATAATCTCTCCTTCTTGTTTTTTTTATTTAGCCTTCAAAATCTGCTGTACCCAGACCTCTTTTTTTTCGCCCGGCACAAGCCGGTTCAGTTAAGCCTCTTCGGTCGCGCCGAGCCGCGCCTGAGGACGTGGCTCAGGAGCATCGGACAGCGGTAGTGCTCTTCGGTTAAGCAGTAGCTCTCTTCATCTTCTACCGTCGGGGCCAGCAGGCTTATCGAAGCGGCGCAGACGGCCTTGTTTCCCTTCTCCAGATATGGACACTCTTCCATTTCTCTTTTTCTCCTCGTTTTTAAAGACATCTTACCCGCCGATTGTTAAGGGATTATGACAGGGCGGTGATATCTCCGTTACACCCGTCCTCTTTAAGCAGGCGCCCCACCCTGAAGATGAGCTCTTTCACCTCGAAGGGCTTGGTCATGTAGTCGTCGGCGCCGGCCTCAAATCCAACGGCCCTGTCCTCTGGCATGCACTTGGCCGTGAGCACGAGCACTGGAAGCTCCCTTCTTTTCTCCTTAAGAAGACTGCAGAGCCTCCATCCGTCGATCCCCGGCAGCATCAGGTCGAGTATCACCAGGTCAGGCGTGAAAGTTAGCGCCTTTTCAAGCCCGTCGGCTCCGTCAAGCGCCCCGCAGGTCATATACCCCTTCCTTGTGAGGTTATAGTCCACCAGGTCCAGGATGTCCATTTCGTCTTCGATTATGAGTACCCTCTTTTTTTCCATCTTTTCTCCATCTTGGTTTTTATCGGATTATAGCCGCCGGATGTTGAGGGAATATTGCGGTCATGTTAAGTTTTCATGGACATGGCATCAGAGGGAGAACCGAGCGGGAGGGGTACTCCGAGCTTCAAATAAAAAAAGGGGGCGCGTATTACGCGTCCCCTTTTTACGTCTTATCATATCCGCTCCGCTATCCCCCCAGGTCGCCTATGAGCGCGATATCTATGTTGGCCATGTTCCTGGGGTTGCCGTCAGGATGGTACGCGACCTCGATCTTATCCCACTTCCGTATCTCTGCCGCTGATACGGTGGCGGAATATTTCGCGTTGCCCCTGTCGTCGCTCTTGAAGGAGAAGTCCGCCCTGCCGACTCCGGCCATGTTCTTACCAGCCTCCTCGCTCACGAACCAGAGCGTATATACAGAATTCGGCCTGAGGCCGCTGGCCTGGATATTGATCTCCTTCTGCCCGGCCCTGGCGTCCCTTATGAGCGCCTCCCCGCTTGCCTCCCGAAATGCTGGTTCGGCTTCAAGTGTGAGCTTTTCAGTCGCGGCGATGACCTTTTTCGTGGCCGCATTTGAGACCCCTATCAACAAAGAGAAGAAAAGGAGCGCTAAAAACGCGGCGATATGACTCTTTTCCGTTCGCATTGCACTGCCTCCTTTAAAAAAGTTGTTATATTTAAATATTATCGCCTGTGGAGGCCAAGTCAAGTAGCTCAAACCAGGTCCGCTCTTATTTGCCCTGAAGGCTTTTAAGATAATTTGCCATCTCCTTCGCCTCTTCAGCAGAGAGCTTCTGCGGGGGCATCCCGGCCGGGTATCTATCCGCGTATCTTCTATCTCCTCCCTGCCTGCCCTTTGTTATCGTTTTGACGATATCATCTTCTGAGGCGGACCTTACGAACTGGCTATCGACAAGGGACGGAGCTATGCCGGTGCCCTTGCCGCCAGGCCCATGGCATGGCTGGCATCTCGATTTGAAGAGCGGTTCCGCTGGAGCGGCGTTCGCGACGCTCAACGGGCCAAGAATAAACGCAAAGAGCATAAACGGGATGATCCTCCTCATAATGCCTCCTTTGTGTTTTAAATGAGAACCGGGATCCTTAATAGGAGGATAACCGAGGACTTGAATATTTCAAGCGGCTCTGCGAAAATCACAAAAAACTTTCGGAGGGAGAAAAGATATGTCTGTTCTGCTCGAATTCAGCATGACCCCTATAGGCAAGGGCGAGAGCGTAAGCAAGTACGTGGCAAGGTCGCTTGAGATAATCGACAGGAGCGGGCTCCCTTACAGGCTGAACCCGATGGGCACCGTGATCGAGGGTGACTGGGACGATTGCCTGGCGGTGGTCAAAAAATGCTTCGACAGGATGAGGAAGGACTGCGAGCGCGTATCGACGTCAATAAAGATAGACTACAGAAAAGGGAAGAAGGGGAGGATCACCTCAAAGGTCGAGTCTGTGGAAAGAAGGGTCAAGAGGGCACTTAAGAAATAGATTCAAGAAATCTCTGATGAATTCTGTTTTCTGTCATTCTGAAGGGAGTAAGCGACCGAAGAATCTTGTAACTCGTTAATTGTCTACGCACAAGATTCTTCGCTTCGCTCTGAATGACAATCACCGCGGATCAATCAGAATTTCCCAGAAGTTCCCTGATCTGCTTCGGCGTATATGTCATAATCGCCCGCCCCTGTCACAGTTGCGGAGACTATATCGCCTGGCGAGGCCTTCTCTCCCTTCAAGTAGACCGCGCCGTCCACGTCGGGCGCCTGTGCCGAGGCCCTGCCCTTGAAGGCGTAACCTTCCTCACCAGGCCCTTCGACGAGGACCAGTAATTTTTTCCCAACGAGGGCGCTGTTCTTCTCAAGGGATATCTCCCTCTGGGCCGCCATGAGCGCCTCCATCCTGCCGGCCTTCACCTTCTTGGGGACCTGCCCTTTCATCGAGTACGCCGGGGTTCCCTCCTCCCTCGAATAGACGAACGCGCCGAGACGGTCGAACCGGGCGGCCTCTACGAAGCCCAATAGCTCCTCAAAATCCTTTTCAGTCTCCCCCGGGAAGCCGGTTATCATCGAGGTGCGTAGCACCGCGTCCGGGAGCCTCGACCTGATCTTTTCTATGAGGGCCTCCACGCCAGCCCTGTCGTAGAGCCTGTTCATCGCCTTTAGTACCGGAGGGCTTATGTGCTGAAGTGGCAGGTCTATGTAGCTTAGGACCTTCTCCTCGCCCTTCATAATGGATATGAGCTCGTCGGTTATCCTGCCTGGATAAAGGTACAGGAGCCTTATCCACTCGATCCCCTTGACCGGGACAAGGCCCTTGAGAAGCGCTTCCAGCCCCTCTCCCCTGTCCTTGCCGAAGGATGTAGTGTCCTGAGCTATGAGGTTTATCTCTTTTATGCCCTGCGCTGAGAGCGCTTCAGCCTCCCTCACCACCGACTCTACAGACCTGCTCCTGAACGAGCCCCTGATGGAAGGGATGGAGCAGTAACTGCAATGGTTTGAGCAGCCCTCGGCCACCTTCACATAGGCGTAATAGCCCGGGGTGGAGATTATCCTCGGTGTGGTATAGTCGTGTATGAATGTTGGCAGCCCCACGAGGACCCTTTCCCTGAAGCCCTCCTGGACCGCCTCGGCTATCCTGTGGTACTCGCCCGTGCCTATGAAGCAGTCGACCTCCGGGAGGCTTTCGGCAAGCTCTTCCTTGTAGCGCTGGCTCAAGCACCCGGTTACGATAAGACGCCTGCACCTGCCTGTTTTCTTATGCTCGGCAAGGGCGAGTATCTCGTCTATCGACTCCTCCTTGGCGTCCCCGATGAAGCCGCAGGTATTGACGATGAGGACGTCCGCATCCCCTTCCGCCGATGTAAGCTCCATCCCGGAGCCCTTCAATATGCCTAACATCACCTCGGAATCTACAAGGTTCTTGGGGCAGCCGAGGCTTATTAAACATACTTTTTCCGCTGTCTTCCGCATAAGGGTCTTATTTTAACTTGAACGGCGCTGTCAGGCAAGACGAAAGCAGACCATAGGCGCAGGACCCAAAGGTCCCGCCATAGCGATGGTGAACGAGGGGAACGGGCCTGCGGGTATTATTAGACCGCGGCCCTCAAAAGCTCTTTATAGCCGTCCCTCAAGGTGTGCGCAAGGAGCACCGGGCAGTGGTAATGGCCCTCTGAGTGGCAGTAGGCCTCGTAGTCAAAGAGGCTTGGGACCATGCTGCTGACCGATGCCTTGCAAACGCTCTCTGTAAGGTAGACGCAGCCGCATTCCATCTTTTTCTCCTCCTTATAGAAGCTCCCGCCTTGAAAGACGGAAGCCTTATAGTATCCACTTCGGAGGCCGATTCACCGAACTTGAGTGGATTTTTCCGGGAGACAAGCGGATGGCTGGGCTATAGAAAAAAAAGCGGGTTACGGCCTTCACCGTAACCCGCTTTTCGACATTAGAGATTTGGCAGTTGCTTCAAAACTCCGGCTTTTTCAGTAGCCTATTCCGGGGCGCATCGACTCCAGCCTCGCTATCCTTTCCTCTATCGGGGGGTGCGTGCTGAAGAGCTTGAAGAACGACCCGCCCGTGAGGGGGCTCACTATGAACATATGAGAGGTAGCCGGGTTTGCCTCCATGGGTATCCTCTGGGAGGCCATGTGGAGCTTTCTCAGAGCGTTCGCGAGGTAGTGCGGGTTCCCGGCGATAGTCGCCCCTCCCTGGTCGGCCTTGTACTCCCTTGATCTCGATATCGCCATCTGCACGAGCATCGCGGCTATCGGGCCGACTATCATCATTACTATGGCGGCTATGGGGCTGCTACCGCCCTCACGATCATCTGACCTTCCGCCGCCAAAGATCATCGCCCACTGGGCCATCTGGGCGAGGTAGCTTATGGCGCCGGCAAAGGTGGCGGCTATAGTGCCGACCAGTATGTCCCTGTGCTTTATATGGGCGAGCTCATGAGCCAGGACCCCTTCAAGCTCCTCCCTCGTGAGCATCTTCATGATGCCGGTCGTCACGGCCACGACCCCGTGAGCGGGGTTTCTGCCGGTCGCGAAGGCATTGGGCTGGGCCTGGTCCATTACATAGACCTTTGGCATGGGTAGCCCTGCCGCGGATGAGAGCCTTGCTACGCTGGAGTAAAGCTCAGGGGCCTCCGCCTCGGTCACAGGCTTCGCGCCGTACATCTTGAGTATTATCTTGTCGCTCCACCAGTAGCTGAAAAAGTTCAAGGCGAAAGCGATGACCAAGGCGAATGTCATGCCGCTCTTTCCGCCTATAGTCGCGCCGACAGCCACAAGCATGAGCGTGAGCGCCAGCATCAGAACCCCGGTCTTAAGCCCGTTCATCTTTTTGTCTCCTCCTGTTTATTCCTTCTTGTGGTCTTAACGCGGCCCGAAATATAAAAAAGACCTTCTACCGCGCTATGAAAAAACAATTCGAAGGCGCCACCACGGGCCGCCCCCTTTTACGCGGTAAAGGTCTCGCTGTTAGCTGAAACGCTAACCAATGGCGCCGGGCCCTTTAAGGCCGTGCTGACGGCGGTCACTGCAGGCTACTCCCCTTTACAGAATATAACAATAACAGATGAGTATACAGCTGTCAAGGGAATCCGGTTGCCAGGTCCCCATGACAGAGCACTCATTATTTTGCGGCGCCTGCCTCCTTGTACCTCTGGGCCGTATCTACGGACTCGAAATAAAGGGCGGAGCCGTTCACCCCTTCCACGATAACGGCCTTTGCCTTATCTATCTCTTTGCCGGAGACCGGGTCTTTTGAATAACGGGCGCTGCGGTCTGTCTTAAGGGTAGAAACGCATCCGGCGCAGCAGCCGTAATATGTCTTGCCCTCGAACTCTACCGGTATCTGGGGCTTCGCCATTACCGTATTATTGACCATGCAGACCTCGCTGGATTTTACCTGCTTTATCTGGGCCTTCATGGTATCGGCAATGCCATTTGCATGGAGGGCAAAGACGCCAAGCATGACAATAAGGCCTATCATGATATTCCTGGTTAAACGGTTGAACATAACGACCTCCAGCTTTTTTTAGAGCCTGTCCAAGGTTTAATATTATTCTACTTAACGTAGTGTGTCAACGCTAATATTAGAATTGTTTATTTATCATGGTGTTACGCTTCTTTTTCAAACAGCTCACGCCGTAACGAATCCGTGAAGGCTGCGGCCTCCTCCATGCCTTCGCTATTGAGGCCCCTTGCAACCTCTTCGATCGAGCGGCCTGAAGGGGTCAGGACATACGGATCGAGCTCAAGAAGGGGGATGGCAATAAATGGGCGGGCCTCGATATCGGGGTCAGGGAGCACGAAACCGTCCCGGGCCACCTTGACGTCATCGTATGCTATAAGGTCGAGGTCTATGGCCCTTGGCGCGTACTTATCCCCGGTCCTTACGCGGCCCAGAGAGCCTTCGAGCCTTTTGAGGGCGGCCTTTAGCTCGGCGGGAGGCCTCCCGGTGGCCAGACCCGCAACACAGTTCAAAAACCTCGGCTGCCCGGGCCTCCCAACGGCCTCTGTCCAGTAGACGGTAGAAACGGAATCCAGCCCCTCAGCCGCAAGGAGCCTTAAAGCCTCGAGGATATTCCTTTCAGGGCTGATATTCGAGCCTATGCTTATGTAGGCCCGCGCCACTAACGCCCCCTCGTTATCTCAACACCGACGGTCTTCGCGAACCTCAGGGCCGAGGGCTTGTCTATCCTTACCCTTACACTTTCCACCCCCGAGTGCTCGAGACATATCCTTGCCACACCTTCGGCAAGGGCCTCGATGAGGAAGAACCCGGAAGGCTCGACAAAGCCAAGGACCTTCTTCTTTATATCCTTGTAGTTGACGGCGTCCTCGATCCTGTCGGTGGCACCGGGCCGCCTGAGATCGCAGTAAAGGTCGATATCGATGATAATGTCCTGTCGTTCTCTCCGCTCGTCATGGTTTATGCCTATTATGCAGCGCGCTGCAAGCCCCTCAATCAGGATGCGGTCCACGGCCATATTCAATCAGATGCCTCCCTCCGTCAACGTTTATGACCTCTCCGGCCAGAAATTCCGATTTTAATACGTATATTACAGCTTCCGCTATATCACGCGGGCCGCCGTGCCTCTTAAGTGGCACGGTCCCGACCAACCTTTCCAGATAGGCCATCTCAACGCCCGGCGGCGGGAGTATGAGCCCTGGCGCAACGCCGTTTATGACGACTTGAGGGGCGTACTCCACAGCCGCCATCTTTGTAAGCTCACTCAGCAGGTGCTTGCTCATCATATACTCGGCGTGCTTCCAGTCGTAGCCGGATGTCCTCGAGTCTATGAGGTTTACGACCTTGCCCCTTTTCATGATGCGAGCGAAGTCCCTCATCAGCGTAAAGGGCGCCCAGGCGTTTACCCGTATATTGGCGAAAAGCCCGTCGAGCGTCATCTCCCCAACGGTAGACTCGGGGAATATGGAGGCGTTGTTCACGAGTATATCTATGCCGCCAGCCGCGATAACGGCCTTATCGAGGAGCCCCTCATACTCGTTTTTGTCGAAGTCGGCCCGTATAAGCCAGGCCGCGACACCCTTTGCGGAGACCTCGGTCTGTAGCTCTTTAGCCTCCTGCTCAGAGGCGGAGTAATGTATGCAAACGTTCGCCCCCTCTTCCGCGAGCCTGAGGGCTATTTCTCTTCCTATCCTCTTGGCCGCGCCGGTTACCAGCGCGTTCCTGCCTTTTATCTCCCAGGACATCTGTCAAGCTCCAGCCTGTTATTTGCTCGCCTCGATCGCGTCTATCTTCGCGGCCATTATGAAGTCGTTCCGGGTGAGGCCCCCGGCCTTGTGCGTGGTAAGCCTCAGGTCTACCTTATTGTATGAGATGCAGATATCGGGGTGATGGTCCTGGGCTTCAGCCACAACGGCGACCTCGTTCACGAACCCTATCGCCTCACGGAACCCCTTGAAGCTCAACTCCCTTGATATCGAAGAGTCCCTTAACGCCCATTGAGGCACCTCCCTTGAAAGCTCGCCTGATTCGGACCCAGTCAGAGGCCTCTGCCCCAACTCTATCTTGCGGCAGTTCTCATCTGTTATCACGGCGTCCTCCTTTCTTTCAGGAGACCCTCAGGAAAGCGATATCGCCCCCAAGAGGTCTTCAGGGGTCAGCTCTCCTCCCTTTCTGATGAGCGAGCGCGCCTCGTCCACCTTCTCCCAGACGTTGCATAGCATCACGCCCCTCACCCGGCGCTCCTTAAGGTAGTAGACGACCCCTTTCATATTCTCTTCCTGCCAGTCGGCAAAGGTATCGAGATTGGAGCTTACCTCTCCCACCGCCTCGTAGCCGAAGTCAAAGAGGTCTGAGAAGAAATACGGCATATGGTCGTAAGGTTCCTTTGCTCCGGCCATGTTCAGCCCCGCGCGCCGCCCCTGGGTGAGCGCGTTGTCCCAGTGCTCTACCCTCGTCATTCTGTCGAGGGCCTTGTAAGGGAAGAAGGCGCAGTCGCCAGCGGCGAATACGTCCTGCTCCGACGTCCTTAAAAATTCATCGACCGTTATCCCGTCTTCTGTCTTTATCCCGGCGCTCCTCGCCAACTCCACCGCCGGCGTTATGCCGATCCCGGCGATGACCATATCCGATTCGAAGCTCCTGCCATCAACGGTCTTCAAGATGAACCTGTCGCCCTTTTTGGCGACAGACGCGGGCCTCGCATCGGGGAATAGCCTTATCCCCTTTTTTATGAAACTCGCCTCGACGGCCCTGCCGAGCGGCTCAGGGAATACCCTGTCGCATATATAGGAAGAAGGGAAGATCATCGTGACCTCCACCCCGTTGAAGCTGAGCGCGGCGGCTATTTCAGAGCCTATGAAGCCGCCGCCAATTACGAGGGCCGAGGCGCCTGCCGCGGCCTTCTGCCTAAGGCGCCTGTAGTCGTCGATATACCTGTAATAAAATATCTCTTCCAGGTCTCCTCCAGGGATCTGAAGCGCCCTGGGAGACCCTCCGGTGGCGATGAGGAGCTTTTCGTATCCGTACACGCCCCCCGTGTCATCGATAACCGTCTTTTCATTGGCATCAAGCTTAACGGCCCGCGTGCCGAGCCTCAGGTCTACCCCGTTCTTCTCGTAATAGTCCGTGGGTTCCAGGAATATGTCTTCGAGCTTTTTTTGGCCGAACCAGAGTTTCTTTGAAAGCGGCGGCCTGTCATAGGGACGGTCGGCCTCAGCGCCAAGAAGCATCACCCGCCCGTCCATGTCGCGCTCCCTTATCCCCTTTATGGCCGATGCCCCGGCGAGCCCTCCGCCTATTATCACATACCTGTACCTGCCATCCATCGACCCATCCCCCGCAAGGACTCTTTTGCCATCCGGACAGTATACAGTCTATCATATAAAGGGATTTGCCGTGGATGCGCTATACGATGGCTTTGTTTTGGAGAAAAAAGGGTGTTCTCAGGAGAGAGGCCGGGCTATCTGGTTTTTTTTCTGCCCCGTGCCGAGCCCTTTGCCAGCGCCTCGCCTTCTTTCGCGAGCTGGGCGATGGTCTTGCCGTCAAGGACCTCGAAGAGTTTTTTCTGGGCCTCATGCCAGACCGGGTGCACCGGGCAGAAATCGTCCATGTGGCATTCGCCCTTCCTTACAAGGCAGATATTGAGGAAAATAGGCCCTTCTATGGCCTCGATCGCCTGCCGAAGGGTTATGGAATCGGCGGGCTTTGCCAGCATGAAGCCACCGTTGATGCCCCGTCTCGACCTCACGAGGCCGGAGCGCACCAGGTGCTGCATTATCTTGGATAGATAGCTTTTCGGTACCTCTTCGGCCTCGGCTATTTCGGTTATGAGGGATATCTTTCCCTCTGGCTGGGAGGCGAGGAAGATGATGGCCCTTACGGCGTATTCACCGTCCCTGGTAAGCTGGAGCATGCTGGACCCCTTAAAAAGGACATTGAGGACTATCTTAGTCCGATTTATTCCGCTTTGTCAACAGAAAAAAGGGGCATGGGGGGATGAAGCCGGGATGAGGTGTCAGAAGTCGCGGTTCTTCTCAGCCGCCTTCTGTAAGCCGGGTTGAGGATAGAGCGACCAGCCGTTCTCTTTCGCGCTGAAATACGTTGAACGGCCGATGATGATGTGATCATGGACCAGTATATCTACGGCGGAAGCGGCCCTCTCAAGTCCCCTGCTGACCCTGAGGTCGGCCGCCATGGGCGTGGGGCCGAGAGGCTTCTCGTGGACGAATATGACGGAGCGCGCGTTGCACCTGAAGGCCGGTTCTATGGCCGTCCTCGAAGGAATGGCGGCGCCGGATAAATTGCCTTCATGGAGCGTCTCGACGGATATGACCTCGTTCCTCGCGTTCAGATAGACGCCGATGAACTTCTCCGCAGATCCGCCGCCGTTGTTGCGCCTTAAGTATTCCACAACGTCCCCTGGGCTGCGTATGGCCTCTGACACGTCCACCTTCTCCCGCAAGTACTCGCCGGCTGCCGTCCTGACAAGCCCTATGAAAGCGGCCGAATCGTCGTCCAGGCCGGCCCTTTTAAGCTCTTCCGAAGAGGCCTCGATGACGCCTTTTAGCCCGCCGAGCCCGCTCGTGAGCGTTGACGCGAGCTGGCTGGCCCTCTTGCCAGGCATTACGAAGGAGAGCAGAAACTCGACCACCTCTGACCCGGCAAAACCGTCGAGCGAGCCCTCCCCGAACCTTTCCCTTAATCTGCGGCTTTTATCCATACGTATCCGGTGTTTTTGAGCGCCGGGAATATTTTATTTGTCGAGAGCGCTCCTGACCGAGCTCAGGAGGTCTGATATCTCGTATGGCTTTTGCAGGAAGTTGAAGCCCCTGGCCCTGATGGCCGGCCATTGGGACTCGACGTCAAGGTACCCGCTCGTCACAAGCACCTTGAAGTCCGGCCCGGCCGGGTCGATCGCCCTTAAATGGTCCACAAGCCGTATGCCGTCATTGTCCTTCAAGACCATGTCGCTGAAGACGAGATTGAAAAAGCCCTTCTCCCTTTCGAAAATACTTATCGCCTCCCTCGCTGACGAGGCCTCGTATACCTTGTAACCGTTCTTTGCCAGCACCACCGATACGCTCTTTCTAAGGAGCTTCTCGTCCTCGACCACAAGCACCCGCTCTCCTTTTCCAACTGGCTCTTCGTTCACCGGCCTTCTCTCTTCCGCCTTGCCGGCGCACTCTACAGCCGGCAGATATATCTCGAACCGGGTGCCGGCGCCGGGCTTGCTCTCCACGTCTATCCAGCCCTTCAGGTCCTTGACTATGTTATGCACTACGGCTAGCCCTAAGCCCGTGCCCATGGGCCCCTTGGTAGTGAAAAAGGGCTCGAATATCCGCTTTATGGTCTCGCTTTCCATGCCAGTGCCAGAGTCCTCAACCGTAAGCCTCGCGTATGCCCCTGCTTCGAGCGAGGCCGCCCGGAGGGATTCTCCCCCCGCGATCCCCACGTTATCCGTCCTTATCGTAACGAGCCCGCCCCTTGGCATCGCGTCCCTTGCGTTTATGACAAGGTTCATGACTATCTGCTCGATATTGACCTTGTCGGCCCTTATCTGCTTGATATCCCGGTCAAGCTCCGTCCTTATCCGGATATTCTCGCCGATGAGGCGCTTCAATATCCCGAGTATCTTCTCCACCTTCGTATTAAGGTTCAGCGCCGCAACGGTAGTCGGCTGTTTTCTGCTGAAGATAAGGAGCTGGCGCGTCAGGTTCTCGGCGCGCTCTGAAGCGGCATTTATCTGTTCGAGGTAAGGGGTTATCTCCCCGTCCTTACCTGCCCGCTTCATCGAAAGATCGCTATTGAGCTTTATTACGACCATCAGGTTATTGAAATCGTGGGCTATGCCGCCGGCCAGGGCCCCTATCGCCTCCATCTTCTGCGACTGTATGAGCTGGTCATGCATCTTCTCCCTCTCGCGCTCCTGGAACTTCCTCCTCGAGATGTCCCTGCCTATGCCCCTGTAGCCCAGGAGCTCGCCGGCCTGGTTCATTATCGGCGCGCCGTTTGTCTCTAGTATGACCTCGCGTCCGTCCTTGTGGCAGTTCCTGTTCTCAAGGAGAGCGAAGGGCTTTTTAAGGGCGGCTATCCCGACGAATGTGGCGCGGACCCTTTCGGCCTCGTCGGCGGGCATAAAGTCGAATAGCGTCCTTCCGAGGGCCTCATCAGGCCTGTATCCGAGCATATCCATCACCTTCGGGCTTACGTACGTATATACGCCGGAGGCGTCCACCTCCCATACCCAGTCGCTCGTCGTCTCGACAAGGGTCCTGAAGCGCTCTTCGCTCGCCCTTAGCCTGCTGTTCATCTGCTTGAGCTCGACGGTCCTCTCCTCGACCTTTGACTCAAGCTCCCTGCCGGCCTTTCTAAGCAGCTCCTCCGCCCTATTGCGCTCCGCTATGTCGAGCCCTATGCCGACGATAAACGGCCTGCCGTCCTTGCGGAAGAGCCGTGCCCTGAAAAGGAACGGTATGAGCTCGCCGCTCTTCGTAAGGAGCGTTGCCTCCACTTCCACGCTTTCAGAGCTGAAGACCTCGGCTATCTTCTCCTTTATGAGGGGCCTTTGTGCCGGCGGAAAGAAATCCACCGGGTGCATCCTTGCTATTTCGGCTGACGTATATCCGGAGAGCGTCTCGAGGTTCCCGTTCCACCTGACCAGCTTCGTATTATCGTCTATGACATAGAACGTGCCCGGGAGGCTCTCAATGAGCCCCTCACTCAAGCTCATCTCGTCGAGGAGCCTCTGCTCTGCCTCCTTTACGGCGGTTATGTCATTGCCTTTACAGACGACCCCCCTTATTATCCTCGTTCCCTCATGGTACTCCGGGATAAGTTGCAGCCTGAGCCAGCGGAGCTCCTGAGCCCGGGTATAGTACCTGAGCCCTGCCTCCAATCTCCTGCCGGAGAGCGCCGATGCGAGCGTCTCCTTCAATTTCACGGCGTCTTCCGGGTGGAAGATCCTCTCAAGGCTTTCGAATGAGCTTATATCCCAGGGGCCATAACCGGAGATCTCCTCAAAGGATTCGGTTATCCACTCGAGATCGAGCGCTCCTCCCGGCCTTATACTCATCCTGAATACCAGGTCAGAGGTAAGCTCTACAAGATCCCTGTAGCGGCGCTCGCTCCTCCTGAGTTCATCAAGGGCGAGCCTTCGCTCCGCGCTCTCGATAACGGCCCAGTCGCCTTCTTTCTTGATTAGGGTATGGCCGTGACTGGAGGCCACGTCCATGACCTCAGCCGCCCCGCACGCCCCAAGGGAGTAAGTGCAAAGCGCTATCATCCTGAGCTTGCCGATGGCCCCCTGAACGGCCCTCTCATAATCCGAGAAGCGTTTCCAGTCCTTCTTCTCGACCCAAAAGGTATTGCCGGTGACCCTCATCCCGTCAAAGCCATCCCTGAGGGCCGTCTCATGCATCTCGGCCCAACCCTTGAGCACCCGCTCAGGGTCGAACCCGCCGCCGGAGAGGTACCAGTCCTCGTGGCTTACAACCCTTATCTGCCCGGCCGCGAGGCGGTTATTGAAATCCGGCACATGCCTTTCGAGCGCGGCCAGGGCCGATGCGGCCTGCTCTTTGCCTGAGGCTACCCACATGCAGAGCTCGTTAGAGCGGAGCCCGGCATTGATATACGGGAGGATTATCTCCAGGAGGTCGCTCTCCGTGCTGTAGAACTGGCACAGGTGCGTACCCCAGGGGACCTCTCCTATGAGATCGATTCCCGAATTCCTGGGTCCCATTACAGAGCCTCATCTGTTTTAGGGGTTAGAACCATCACAAACATAACTGATTTCAACAATTTTTTAAACAGTTTAATTTAACTGGATTTTACAAGGGTATAAGTATAGCCCGGTTTTTTGAAATTGCCAGCCTTCTTGAAATTAAAAAGCGGCATGGCGAAAGGGCATCTCGCGCCTTTCCGCCCCCTTCTCGGGCAAGCTTGACAGCCCTTAATCGCTCTGTTACCGTCTAATAAGTACTTTTCAGCCCTCTTCCTTACGCTTTTGGCAAACTGTCCGCACTTCGGTCCTTTTACCGGGTTAGTGAGAAATATGGCGGAAGATAAGACATTCAAATTCTTCGAATGCTTCGCGCTTACCACCCTGACAGGCAGGAAGGCAGCCGACATCCTGGAGCTTGTGGAGATCATGAAGACCATAAGCCATGAGTCGATCTTCCACCACATGCACCAGTATTTCCTAAAGCCTCACGCGGTCGAGCCGGAGTTCCCCAACGACTTCGCCGTTTGGGTCTCCGAATCTCTCGGCGAGCCCCTTCTCGCCGAGGCCCTTGCCAACGTAAACCCCTTCGAGTTCACGAATATAGAAGACCTCCGGGCAGAGCTACTCAGGATAATAGAAGAGTACCTCACGAAGTACCCTCCGCCGAGGCCTGTCCTGCCGGGCAGGGAGTTCATGTTCAACGAGGGGATAACCATCGTCATACCAACGGGGATCGAATCCGGGCCGCTCCTCCATGAATTCGCCGCAAAGCTCAAGGAGGTCGACTACTCCAGCATCTATTTTCATTTCTACGAGTCAAGGCTGCGGTTCGGGCGCCCTGTGGACGACTTTAGCGAGTTCCTTTCCACCTCGCTTGAACGCCCGGGCATTGCCGCCAGGATAAAATCGCTCGACCCTTACATGTACTCGACCGAAGTGCTCCGCGCAAAGATAATAGGGCTCATCGAAGAGGGGCTGTGAACATAAGCGACTACCATGGCATAGCCGAGCCGGGCGACCTCCGCGCCATAGAGAGGATGGCCTCCGCCCTTGCGGGCAGGAAGATGCTCCATATCAATTCTACCGCCGCCGGCGGAGGTGTAGCCGAACTCCTCATCAGGATGGTCCCCCTTTTAAGGGGGCTCGGCATTGAGGTCAGGTGGGAGGTCATGCAGGCCACCCGCCCCTTCTTCGAGGTCACGAAGGGCATACACAACTCTTTGCAAGGCAGGGGAGAGCCTCTCACGAATGAGATGTGGGAGACATACCGGGAGGTAAACAGGGAGAACGCCGCGAGGATCGACCTTGACGCCGACCTGGTGGTCATCCACGACCCGCAGCCGGCCATGTTCATCGACTTCAAAAAGCGGGGCACATGGGTATGGAGATGCCATATAGACATATCAGCCCCGGAGAAGATGACCTGGCAGTTCCTGAAGTACCTGGTCGCCAGGTATGACGGCTCCATATTTTCAGTATCGGGCTTTGCCCAGTCGCTGCCCATACACCAGTTCCTGATGCAGCCCACTATCGACCCTCTGGCCGAAAAGAACATCCACCTCGAAGACGAAGAGGTACGCTCGGTATACGCAAGGCTCGGAGTGCCGATGGACAAGCCGATACTTCTGCAGGTATCGAGGTTCGACCCGTTCAAAGACCCCATCGGAGTTATCGAATCGTACAGGCTGGCGAAAAAGTACCACGACTGCGCCCTTGTGCTCGCCGGAGGTACGGCCACTGACGACCCTGAAGGAGAAAGGGTCCTGGCAGAGGTTCAGGAGAAGGCGGCCGGCGACCCGGACATACACATACTTCTTCTGCCTCCGTTCAGCGACCGCGAGGTGAACGCGCTTCAGAGGGGGGCCACCATAGTCCTGCAGAAATCCACGAGGGAGGGCTTCGGCCTGGTCGTCGCCGAAGCGCTATGGAAAAAAAAGCCTGTCATCGCGGGCAACGTGGGCGGCATACCGCTACAGGTCATCGAAGGGACTACAGGCTTTCTGGTCCACTCGGTTGAAGGCACGGCATACAGGATACGCCAGCTCCTGGAAGACCCTGAACGGGCGCGCAGGATGGGCGAGGCAGGGCGCGAACACATAAGAAGGAACTTCCTCATAACGCGGAACGTCAGGAACTACCTCGGCATCTGGACGGCCCTTGAAAGAAAGGAAGAGAAGGTCATATACGTCTGAACCCCCTTTCCTCCGACTCCCTTATCCTCCGGACACGCTCTGCCATTGGAGGGTGAGAATAGTAGAACGCCGCGTAAAGCGGGTGCGGGTAAAGGTTTGACAGGTTGTCCCTGGTAAGCTTCACAAGGGCGCTGGCAACCGCCCCTGGATCGCCAGAGACCCTGAGCGCGTAATCGTCCGCCTCCCTCTCGTGCCTTCTGGAGACCCAGGCGAGAAGCGGCCCCAATGGAAAGGCCGCGACAGGGGCTAAAAAGCCGAGCATGACCGCCTGGGCATAGAATGATGCCCCCTCGAATCCGAAAGCCCTCTCCAGGAGCCCGCTACTTATCGCCGCGTAGGAGAGATAAAGCGCGGCAAGGCTTATGGCCTCGATAAGGAGAAGCGTCTTAAGGAGGTGCCTTCCCCTCCAGTGGCCCGTCTCGTGCGCGAGGACGGAGATTATCTCCGGGCCTTCGAGCTTCTCCATTAGAGTATCGTAGAGGACTATCCTTTTTACCTTCCCTATGCCTGTGAAGTAGGCGTTCGTGTGCGCGGTCCGCCTCGAGGCGTCGATCTTCTGAACCCGCCTGACCCTTATCCCCGCCTTTTCCATCACGCTTCTTATCCCCTCTTCAAGGCCGGGGTCGTCTACCTCCTCGAACCTGTTGAAGAGCGGCTCTATTACATACGGTGATATATACATCATGAAGACCGTCGCGCCCAGGAAAAGGCACCATACCCAGAACCACCACAGCCCCGGGCTTGCCTTTACAATCCAGAGCCCGGCGGAGACGAGCAGCGCTGTCATTGCCGTAGAGATGGCGAGGGCCTTGGCAAGGTCCGCTATCCAGAGGCGCGACGTCATCTGGCTGAAGCCGTATTTTTTCTCTATCCTGAAGGTGCGGTAAAGGCCCCATGGCGCCCCGATAAGCGTCTGCGCGAACAGGATCAAGACGAAAAAGAGGAGCCCGGAGGTTACAAAGCCGGCCCCGAACGACGCCACCCACCTGTCATAAGGCTCCAACAGCAACAAGACGAATACGAGCGTGATAGCGTTGCCGGCTATCGACTCGGCGATCGAAAACCTCGTCTGCTCGACCGTGTAATCCCTGGAGCGCTCAAGGAACGCCTGGTCGATATGCCCCTCGAAGCCTCGAGGCACATTAGCGCCTTTTTTCCTCAAGTGCCTCAGGTTCAACGCCTCGAGCGCGTACCCGAAGCCTGCGGCAGCGACAAACAGGCTTATTATTATCGCGAGCGAATATTCCATATACTTATCTTACCAGCTGAATGGGGATAATTGAAGCTCAGCGGGGGATTACCGCCATCTTCAATCATCCGTTGACAGCTTGCCCGCCTTGTGCTATGGGTATGTGGTTCCCATCGCTTTAGTAAAGGGTGCCTCTAAAAATTAGAAATTTTTTCTGAAGTCAAGGAAGGGCGGAAATAAAAAGCGCAGCATATATGCGAATATGTGAGCATTTTTATTTTCGCCCTGACGCAGAGGTCAGGGAAAAGAACAATTTTTAGAGGTAGCCTAAAATCACTTCCTGCGGCAAAGAACACCTCTACTCCCCGTCTGTCGGGGAGCTTCTCGATAGGAATACAGGAGACGCCTTGCTATACGCGCAAGGCAGATTTCAAGCATGGGGAAGATCTCAAAAACCTCTTTCTTCGCCTTCCTTCTGGCATTTGCGGCCAGCCCCGCCTTCGCCGACGTGATGTGCAATTACGGCGACACACAAAGACTCGACGTATACCTTAAAAAGGGGCGCGAAGCCGAAAAGGAAGGCAAGCCGCTCAACGCGATCCTCTTCTTCCAGGCAGCTGACGAGTACTGCGGTAACAGGGACGAGGCCAGGCGCGGCATCATGCGCATAGGCGCCAGGATGGGCGCGGCTGCCGCCGCGAAAGGCAGGCTCTTCGCCAACAGGGACATCCTGACCACGGTGCCGGACGAAGATTGCCGGAGGTGGAGCCGCAACTATTACCTCGTCCCGAACCCCTATGAACCGCCTGTCCCGGGCCTTTGCACGACCAAATCGGGTGGGATGCGCGTACAGATCGAAGGCTCGGCCGGGGCGTACGACTGGTACGAGGCCACATTCAACTACCGGGAGTCCGATGCCCTGGTCTTAAAAGTCCTCCGGTCGAGCCCCCACGACTTTGGCGCCTATGAAGCGGCGCAAAGGCATTTCAAGAAAAGGCACCAGCTGAACCATGCCGGCTATACCCTTGACACAGCGCACCTGATGGAGCTCCGGAAGACCGCCTCCTCGAACGTGACCGCGATACTTTTGCAGGAACAAAAAGATCTCGCGGCCCCGAAGGAGGCAGACAGGTCCCTGTCCCAGCTCGAGGCCGCGTTGAAATGGGCCTCCTACGCCGGAGAGGAGGAGACGGCAAGGGTGATAAAGCGAGCGATAGACCGGGGTGATGACGCGCTCATGGAGAAATCCATAACCGACCTCCATGAAGCGCTCGAGTATTATTCCTTCGCTGAAAAGATGGAAAAGGTCCGGATGGTTGAGATGAGGGCCGACGAGCTTGGGATGAACGCCTTGAGCGACAACGACCCTGGGGCCGCGCTCAACTTTTTCATGCTCTCCGGGAACAGGGGGCAGGCCGAAAAAGCAAGAGTGCTTATTGAAACGGGGCCGAAGGCGGCAACCGGAAAAAAGACAGCCGGCCCCACCCCGGCAAAGAAGAGGCCTTAAAAGGGGGCGCGCTCTTCAACCTGACCTCGCCAGGCCACCGTCCCTGCGCCGTCGCCCTTCGTAAGACATCGAGCGGGTCCTCACCCGCAATCCTTAAAAACTCCGCGTAGCTTCTCAAAACCCTCTTCGTGTATGCCCTTGTCTCGCCATAAGGGATGGATTCGACGAACTCGTCAAGCTCAGCCGGAAGGGTCCTGGCCCATCTGGCCGCCGCGTTCGGCCCCGCGTTGTACCCGGCGACGGTAAGCGCGAGGTCCCCGTTGAACCTCTCCAGCAGCCGGTCAAGATACCATGATCCGAACCTGATGCTGGTATCCGCCTCCAGAAGGCGCTCTCTGTCGAAATGAACCCCGAGCTCCCTGGCTATGCCGCTGCCCGTGGAAGGCATTATCTGCATAAGGCCCATCGCCCCCACAGGGGAGACCGCGGCCGGGTTGAAATGGCTCTCCTCGCGCGCAACCGCCGCGACCAGGAACGGGTCCGTTGGCGCGCCTCTCTGCCTTACCCTGTCTACAAGGCTCAGCGGGAAGCCAAGATGGGCTTGCGCCAGGTCGTTTGAAAGATGGCTCCTGTAGAGCCTGTAGGCCCTGTAGAAGTCCCTCGCCTCGTATAATAGATTGGCAAGCATTATAAGGCCGGCCTTGCCGCCGGGGTTATTCCGGGCTGTCATCTCTATTTCAACCGCCGCCTCGTCCCTTAAGCCCAGGGCAAGGAGCTCCATGCCCGCCCTGTAACGCGGATCACCCGCAAAGGGGAACTCGACGGCCGCCGGATGAGGAGAAGAGACGGCACCGTCATCAACCGTAGCGGCGACATTCTCGAATCGCCCCGGACCGCTCTGGGCTCTGCCGCCATTCAACTCTTTTGACCTCGCGGCTGAAAGGAGGCAGTAGAAAGAGCCTGGGTCGATAGCGCAGACCTCCTCATATATATCCGCCGCCTCGTAGAGTCTCCCGGCCCTCTGGGCGCTCCGCCCCTTCCAGTACTTGAAGCGCGAAGCCTCCTTGCCAAAGGGCTTTGCTTCGGCATAGATCGAAAAACTCTTCATCGCCTCATCGTACCCGCCCGAGGTGTACTCGACCCATGCAATCTTCCAGAACGCCTCGTCCGAGGCGGGGCTGCCGCCGCAGTTGTCGAGCACCGCCCTGTAAGCGTTCTGAGCCCCTTCCGGGTCTGTGCCCTCCTTTTCCCTGCCGATGAGCATAAGCACCTTCGCGCGCTCTTCGCTTGAAGGGAATTTGCCTGCGAGCCTCTTTTCAGCCTTTAAGAGCCCCTCCTCCCTGCCCTGCCTGACCGACGATAACGCGAGCCAATAGAGCGCCTCAGCCTCTTTTGGGGGAGCGTTGCCGGAAAGATATTCGTTAAAAAGCTTTTCGGACCTGGCGTAGAGCTTGAGCCTGGCATTGGCGACAGCCGCCTTGAAAAGGACCTTCTCCCTGAACGCCGGCAGGTCAAGGAGGCGCTCATATTCCCGGGCCGCGCCGTCGAAGTCAGCGCCCCTTGAAAACGCCTCAGCCCTCCTGAACCTCTCCTCGTCCGTAAGGCTTGCGCCCTTAAACCCGGCGGCCTCAAGGAGACTGAGCCTCCCACGCGCCTTTATGGCAGGGGAAGAGGCAGGCCGGTGGACCGCAAGCCCTTTCAAGGGGTCGATGGCCTTCTCAGGTTTTCCGGAATAGATATACGAATCCGCGAGCTTGAAGAGCGCCTCAGGCAAAAATGGGCTTTTGGGGAAGGTCTTTACGAATCTTTCAAGGGTCTGCCCGGCAGCCTCATAATCGGCGGCATTGAATAATGAGAGGCCGCTCAAAAATGTGGCCCTCTCGACGAGCATCGAACCGGGAAATATTGTTATAATTGATCCATACGCTGAAGCGGCCTCGTCAAAGCGCCCCTGTGAGAAAAACGCCTCTGCCTTGTAGAAGAGGAGATAGTCGCCTATATCTTCAAGGCCCTGCGCCCGCTCGATATGCCCGATGGCAGCGGGGTCCTTCTCATCTATCGCGATGAGGCCCAATAGAAAAGAGGCCCTTGCCGCCCAGACCGTCTCAGGGAAAAGCCTGTGCACCTCGCCGAGGGAGCGCTTTGCCTCTGGAAGATCGTTCGCCTCCTTCATCCGTTGCGCGAACCCGAAGAGCTTTTCAGGCTCAAAGACAACCTGTCCCTGTCCGGGAGGCTCTTTCAAGGTCTCCACGACAGAGGCTTCAGCCGGGCGGGACGAGTTAGCCTGTATGAAGGCGGCTGAGAGAAGGGCTGGTATGATTTTAATGCTTTTTTTCAACAGGGCCATAAGGAACTCCGACAAGCCGCATTATAACATAACCACGGCTTCCGGACAAAATGTTGAAGCGCGGCCGGCACCGGAAAAAAGCTGTTATAAAACGCCTCTGTATTGTATAATCCGCAATAATGCCGCGAACATGGCAACATCCTAATATTTCAGGGGAAACTTATGCAGCTCATTGAGGAGCTTACGGCTGAGTCCAAGATAGCCTACTTTTCAATGGAGGTGGGCTTCAGGAACGACATACCCACCTACAGCGGCGGCCTTGGCGTACTCGCCGGAGACACCATCAAATCGGCGGCTGACCTTAACCTGCCGATGGTCGCCGTGAGCCTCATATACCGTAAGGGCTACTTTAGACAAGAGCTCGACGAGTTTGGAAAGCAGACGGAGTTTCCGGAGAAATGGAACCCTGCCGAGCACATGAGGCTCCTGCCTCAGAGGATAAAGGTCACCATAGAGGGCAGGGAGGTGGCTGTCCAGGCCTGGGTCTACTTCGTAACAAGCCTGGTCACCCAATGGAAGGTGCCCATCTTCTTTCTCGACACCGACGTGCCTGAGAACAGCCCCGAGGACAGGGCCATAACAGACCAGCTCTACGGCGGGGACGACAGGTACAGGCTCAAGCAGGAGATAGTCCTCGGCATCGGGGGCGTGCTCATGCTCCGGTCCCTGGGCTTCAGGATAAAAAAGTACCACATGAACGAAGGGCACGCCGCCTTCCTGACGCTTGAGCTGCTTCAAAGGTACAAGCGCGACATAGAGGCCGTATGGGACGAAAGGGAGGTCTGGGACGTCGAGCGCGTAAAAGACCTTTGCGTCTTTACGACCCACACCCCAGTGGAGGCCGGACACGACAGGTTCTCTTACGAGCTTGTGAAGGAGGTGCTCGGAGAGCCGATGCCGCTGGAAGTCCTCAAAGAGCTTGCCGGTAGCGGAAAGCTCAACATGACGCTCCTTGCCATGAACCTGAGCCAGTACATGAACGGGGTCGCCAAAAAGCACAGCGAGGTGTCCAAGGTGCTTTTCCCCGGCTACAAGATACAGGCCATAACCAACGGCGTGCACACCTTTACCTGGGTCTCGGAGCCTTTCGCGAAACTCTACGACAAATACCTGCCCGGATGGGCGAACGAGCCAGAGCTCTTCGTCAGGATATCGAAGATACCCGAAGAGGAGCTATGGGGCGCCCACATGGAGGCCAAGAGGAAGCTTATAGACTACGTCAACGAGACGACAGGGGCTGGAATGGACTATGAGACCCTGACCATAGGGTTCGCCCGCAGGGCCACCGCCTACAAGAGGGCGAGCCTCCTTTTCTGGGACATCGAGCGCCTCAGGAAGATAGGGAAAAAGAAGCTTCAGATAATATACGCGGGCAAGGCCCACCCCAACGACATGGACGGGAAGAAGAACATAGAAGAGATAATGAAGAAGGCGCGCTCCCTCAAGGGCGACATAAAGATAGTCTATCTCCAGAACTACAACATGGACCTCGCATTGAAGCTCGTCTCGGGCGTGGACGTATGGCTCAATACCCCGATGAGGCCGAGGGAGGCCTCAGGCACAAGCGGGATGAAGGCCGCGCACAACGGCGTGCTTAACTTCAGCATCCTCGACGGCTGGTGGATAGAGGGGCATATAGAGGGATATACAGGATGGTCCATAGGACCTGCCCCGACCGAGAGCTCGCTTTCGGCCTCGACGGACGAGCTCGACGCCGAAGACCTTTACACAAAGCTCGAAAAAGAGGTCATCCCGGCCTACTACGATAACCGGCACATATGGCTCCGCATGATGGAGAACGCAATAGGAAAGATCGCCTACTACTTCAACTCGCACAGGATGATGAGGAGGTACGTAACGGAGGCGTATATAAGGTAGGCTAAACATCTTAACAGGTCGCTGAAAAACTCAAATCACGTTCAGGCTGCTCAAAAAGGCCAAGATGCGACGAATTTTGAAGACGACGCCGCAGATTGGCCTTTTTCAGCAGCCTGCCTAAGGCACCCTGCCGCTCTTAAGATATACCTTGCACTCATCGCTTCCGATCCAGTCTATCTTCATCATGTTGGTGGCGCCCCTCATGCCGACCTTCGTGCCTGAGACGATGACGACCGTATCCCCGAAATCAGCGAGGCCGTTATCCAGCAGAGCGGTCTCTCCCCTGCATATCATCTCGTCAGTATGCGCCCCGAAATCCACCTTGTAAGATGTTACGCCCCACAGGAGGGCCGCCCTCCTCTGCGTCCGCTCCTGGTTGGTGAAGGCGATTATCGGGGTAGCGGGCCGGAGCTTTGAAAGGAGCCTTGCAGTCTCACCTGTCTGGGTGAAAACGACTATGGCCTTCGGCCTGACCTCGGTTGAAGCGGCATGGGCGGCAAAGGCGACCGCCTGGGCGAAAGAGCCGAACATGCCGTCTTTTCTGCGTAAAAGGTGCTTGTGCGCCAGCGCCGCCTCTTCAGCCTCTTTTACGATCCTTACCATTATCTCGACCGATTTTACCGGATAGCTCCCGACCGCCGTCTCTCCGGAGAGCATCAACGCGTCGGTGCCGTCAAAGACCGCGTTGGCGACGTCAGAGGCCTCGGCCCTTGTGGGCCTCGGGTTGGTTATCATCGTCTCCATCATCTGTGTGGCCGTGATGACTATCTTCCCGGCCTCGTTGGCGCGCGCGGTGAGCTTTTTCTGCAATACCGGCACCTCTTCGGTGGATAGCTCCACGCCGAGGTCGCCCCTCGCTATCATTATCCCGTCAGACTCATCGAGTATGGCATCGAGGTCTTCCACCGCCTCGGCCTTCTCTATCTTTGCTATGACGGGGATATCGGCCTCCCTGGCCTTTATGATATCCTTTACCCTCGCCACGTCCGCCGCCTTCCTGACGAAAGAAAGGGCGATGTAATCAACCCCGTTCTCTATGCCAAAGGCCAGGTCGGCCATGTCCTTCTCTGAAAGGCAGGGAGCGCTCACGTTCACTCCGGGCAGGTTCATGCCCTTGTTCTCCTTGAGCTCTCCACCGTAGACGACCCTGCAACGGATAGACTCGCCCTCCACACCGAGGACCGCCGCCTCTATGAGGCCGTCGTCCATAAGTATCCTGTTGCCGGGCGATACGTCCCTGTAAAGGTCGGAATAGGTGGTCGATATCATCGATGCATCCCCGTCCGGGTCGCGGGCTACGATAGTTATCTCCTGCCCGGCCTTGAGCTCTATGGATGGGCTGCGGAGGCGCCCCACCCTTATCTTGGGCCCCTGCAGGTCAAGGAGTATGGCTACCGGGATATTGAGTTTTTCAGAGACCTGGCGTATGGTAGAGATGACCTGGCCGTGGACAGACCTTGTCCCGTGCGAGAGGTTAAGCCGGAAGACGTCGGCCCCCGCGCGCATGAGCCCTTCGATCACCTCAGGCGGGGCCGAGGACGGGCCTATAGTAGCGATAATCTTGGTCTTTCTTTTGGGGATCGTCATTCAGGGCATTATCCCACTCTTTACAGACCGCAGTCAACAGCTTAAGGCCAGCTTGACAAAGCGGGCGGCAGCTATTTAAATTGACCGGGGGGCCAATGGATTTCGGCGATATAAAGATATTCCCTGTAAGCGATGGTTCTTTCAAGGTAGATGGCGGGGGCCTCTTCGGGGTCGTGCCCAGGCCCTTGTGGGAGGGGCTAAACCCACCGGATGAAAAGAACCGGGTGCTCCTTGGGCTCAACCCCCTGCTCATCCAGACAGGAAAGAAAAATATCCTTGTCGATACCGGCATAGGCGACAAGGCGACCGACAAGTTCAACTCCATCTATGCGGTAGACAAAAAACACACCCTTTCAGAGTCTCTTTCCGGGCTTGGGCTTACCCCCCGGGAGATTGATATCGTCATAAACACTCATCTCCATTTTGACCACGCCGGAGGCAACACGATTAAAGATGGCGGCTCATTCAAGCCCGCCTTCCCCAGGGCGCGATATATCGTACAGCGCGGTGAATGGGAGGCTGCCACAGAGCCGAACGAGCGTACAAGGGCAAGCTACCGGGCCGAGGACTTCGTCCCTCTGAAAGATGCCGGACAGGTCGACCTTATAGAAGGGGACGGCGAGATAGCGGAAGGGGTCTCGGTCGTCCGCGCGCCTGGGCACAACAGGGACACCCAGCTCGTCAGCATCCGCTCAGGCGGCAGAACAGCCGTCTTTTTAGGGGACCTCATCCCCACCACGGCACACCTCAGGCTCCCGTTCATAGCGGCCTTTGACCTATATCCCCTGGAGACCCTCAAGGCAAAAAAAGAGATTATCGAGGAGGCCGCCCTCAACAGGTGGCTTCTCATATTCGAGCATGACCCTGAAGCGAAGATGGGTTATGTAAGATTAAAGGAAGGAAAGGTGGAGTTTGAGAGGGTGATGTAGGAGCCTAAGGCTGGAGGAAGGGGGTACAAAGCGAGCTGAGCCTTATGCCCAAAAAAGCGCGGCAGCGCGCAAAAGGTCTTTTGCGCAAAGATGATAAGAAAATCTCATGCTCATATTTTATAATTTCTTATGATACCGCCTCTTCCGCGCTTTTCTCGACGATTTTCAATCGCCATCTATCCTTCTCTTTCGAACCCAAAAACCTCCAGCCATTTCATAATTGTACCGACGCCCTGCCTATCATGATGGAAGCAACTGGCGCGCCCTTTTTTAACGGCGACCTTACGATAAGCTTCTTCTTTTTGAGATCAGCCCCGACAATATAGCCGAGGGCCATGTCCCTCCCCAACGCGTCCCTGAAGGAGAAGAGCCTGCCGGAAAGTCCTTCCAGCTCTACCTCCCCAGTGTACCTCAAGCCAACGGAGGCGAGGCGTACTGTAAACGTCCTTCCGCCCCTGAAGTATTCCCTGAACTTGCTGGCGCGCCACTCGGTTCTACTGGCCACCGTTTTAAGGACGGCATGCTCTGAGGCTTCTACCATTATCACCCTCGGGCGCCTCTGTTTCCTGTAGGCGTCGAGTATATGGCCGAGCTCGTCTCCCTTCTCTATCCCTATCACGATATCGGGCGAGAGAATATCTATCTTATATTGCTTATAGATCCTCCCGACCGGCTCGGTTATGAGGCCGGTCGTGTCTATCACGAGCTTTTCGCACCTCTTCAGGGCGCTGTCCATAAGGAGCCTCGCTCCCGCGATAGACGGCAGAAGGTTACCCGGCGGACTCAAGCTCCCCGTGAAATAGAGCTCCTCGGCCTTTATCCCCTCCCACCCGTTAAAACCGCCTTTGGCCACGCCCCAGGCCAGGGTCGTCGGAGGGCCAATATGCGATTGCCCCATGTCAAGGTCAAGGGCGCCGGTCCTCCATTTACGGGAAAGGAGGCCGACCGCCGCCTCGGCCATCGTGGTCTTGCCTGTATCCGCCCCGCCGATGAACATGATGCTCCGGGCACGGGCGGAAAGTATCGCGCTTACGATATCGCCACTAAGGTCCACGGAGCCCCTCTCGCGGCCATGGAACTGATTAAAGGATAGCATATAACCGCTCGCCCGGCTGGAGCGGAATATTTTTTCGATTTTTTCTTTGACATTTTTCGACCTTTTGGTAATATTCAAAATGCCTTTAAAATTGAAGCGGATTTACAGGCTTTTTCGCCTATAAATTACCTGTGCCCGTGCTAAAAAGAACCCCGCTATATGACATACATACCTCGCTCGGCGCGAGGATGGTCCCGTTCGCCGGGTGGGAGATGCCCGTCCAGTACTCCGGCGTAATAGACGAGCACGTCGCGGTGCGCTCCTCCTGCGGGCTCTTCGACGTCAGCCACATGGGCGAGATCGAGGTCTCCGGGGACGGGGCAATAGATTTCGTCCAGTTCATCATGACCAACGATATCGAGCGTATAAAAGACGGACAGTGCCAGTATACGCTGCTGTGCAAGGAAGACGGCGGGGTGGTCGACGACACCATCGTCTACCGCTTCAACATAGACCGCTTCCTCTTTGTGGTAAACGCATCTAACGCGGAGAAGGCCTTTGGCTGGATGAAGAAGGTCCAGGCAAAGGAGCAGTTCCCTGACGTATCCATAGAAGACTTGAGCCCGCGGTACGCCCAGCTTGCGGTACAGGGGCCGAAATCGGTCGAGGTATTAAGGCCGCTACTCGACATAGACCCTGAGGAGATAGGGCATTTTCACTTCCACATGGGCCTCCTTGGCGGCGAGATAGAGGCGGTCGTATCAAGGACCGGCTACACAGGCGAGGACGGCTTCGAGATATACCTCGACCCAACCGATGCCCCCGCGGCCTGGAAGGCCATCATGGAGACCGGCAGGGTCCACGGCATAAAACCCACCGGGCTCGGGGCAAGAGACACCCTGAGGCTTGAGATGGGCTATCCGCTTTATGGCCACGAGCTCGGCGAAAAGATAACCCCCATAGAGGCGAGCCTGGGAAAGTATGTGAAGTTCAACAAGGATTTCATCGGAAGAGAGGTCCTTGAGAAGCAGTCCAATGAGGGCGCCGAAAGGGTCCTCGTGGGCTTAAAGATGCTCGATACAGGCATACCGAGGCAGGGCTACGAGATACAAAACTCAGGGCTTTCAGTCGGCGAGGTAACAAGCGGGACGATGTCCCCGTCGCTCGAGGTCGGCGTAGCAATGGGCTTTGTCAAGACAGCGCTCAAAACGCCTGGCACCGCGATAGAAGTGATCATAAGGGGACGGGCCGCAAGGGCAGAGGTAACCACGCTTCCGCTATACAAAAAATAACGCCTTCCATTATTTAAAAGCAGGAAAGGAGAATCACACAATGGAGTTCCCCAAGGACCTTAAATACACCAAGGAACACGAATGGATTAAGGTCGAAGGAAAGACCGCGACCGTCGGAATAACCGATTACGCCCAGGACTCTCTCGGCGATGTCGTCTATGTCGAGCTTCCCCAGGAAGGCGGCAGCGTAACAAAGCACGAGCCCTTCGGCGTGGTCGAGTCTGTAAAGGCCGTATCTGACCTCTACTCGCCGGTAAGCGGCAGCGTCACAGAGGTAAACGACGCGATAATCGACAGCCCGGAGGTCATAAACGAAGACCCTTACGGCGACGCGTGGATGATAAAGGTGGAGATATCCAGCAACAGCGACCTTGATGACCTTCTTACCGCTGACGAGTACCAGAAGTTCATCGAAGAAGAGAAGTAAGCCGCTGTGCCCTACATACCCCACACCGAAGAGGACATCCAAAAGATACTTCAGGCGGTCGGCGCAACCAGGGTTGAGGAGATACTCTCCCAGCTGCCGGCCGCTTTGAGGCTTAAAACCCCCCTTGACCTTCCCAGGGGGCTCTCCGAGCAGGAGCTTCTCTGCCATCTCAAGGACCTTAGCGCGAAGAACACTACCGTAGAGGAATATTCGAGCTTCCTTGGCGCGGGCGCGTATAACCATTACATACCGGCGATAGTAGACAGCATTATTTCAAGGTCAGAGTTCTATACCTCTTATACGCCATACCAGCCGGAGCTGTCGCAGGGCACCCTTCAGGCTATCTTCGAGTACCAAACGCTCGTCTGCCAGCTTACGGGCATGGACGTAAGCAACGCCTCTCTTTACGACGGCGCCTCAGCCGTTGCCGAGGCGGCCCTCATGGCCCGGAGGATCACCGGCAAGGACGGGATAATATTATCGAGCTCACTGCACCCTGAGTACAGGGAGACCGTAAAGACCTACCTTGCAGGCACAGGCGACAGCCTCTCGGAAGTGATGTACTGCACCGAGACCGGAGCGACGCTCCCTGGCGCCGTAGAGGCTGCCATGGTGGACTCTACCGCCTGCGTCGTCGTCCAGCACCCGAACTTTTTCGGCTGCGTTGAGGATGTAGAGGCGCTCTCAGAGGTCGTGCACCGCAAGAAAGCCATCCTTATAGTGGTCGTAAACGAGGCCGTCTCCCTTGGCCTCCTTAAGCCGCCCGGAGAGTCGGGCTGCGATATAGTAGTCGGAGAGAACCAGTCTTTCGGAAACCCGTTGAGCTACGGCGGCCCTTACCTGGGCTTCATGGCTACAAAAACAGAATTCGTCCGCCAGATGCCTGGACGCATCATCGGCCAGACGGTAGACAGGGACGGCAAGAGGGCGTTCTGCCTCACCTTCGCCACAAGGGAACAGCACATAAGAAGGGAGCGGGCCACCTCCAACATATGCACGAACCACGGCCTAAGCGCCCTTGCGGCCTCGGTCCACATGGTCGGGCTCGGCTCCCAGGGCCTGCAGAGGCTCGCGAGGCTTAACCTCTCAAAGGCCGAATATCTCAAGGATAAGATCACCGGGGCAGGGGCAGAGATAGCTTTCACCTCTCCTACCTTTAACGAGTTCACGGTAAAGGTAGGCAAAGACCCTGATTCAGTATTGAACGCCCTCTTGAGAAAGAAGATAATCGGGGGGGTAGTCTTAAAGAGGTTCTACCCGTCGCTCGACCGTCATATCCTCGTGGCCGCAACCGAGATGAACTCGAAAGACGAGATGGACAGGTTCGCGCAGGTGCTTAAAGGGGCATAATTTTTTCCTCTGACAGGTTGCTGAAAAACACAGATTTTGTTCAGGCTGCTCTAAAAACCATATGCGTGGCCCCCGTTAAATCAGGGAGCGAGAAGGAGGCGTACTCTTGTTGTACGCCGCTACTACGAGCGATGAAGACAGCGAAGCAGATGGACTTTTGAAGTTTCCTGCCAGCTTGCTGCGGGAAACTTGCATGTAAGGAAAATCTCAATTGTGATTCGCTCGCTAACCGCTCGCTATGCATGACCAGCAGCCTGCTAATTAAAGGCAGGGATATATCCAATGGAAGCTAACGGCGCAAAAGGGCTCATCCTGGAAGAGCCTGTGATATTCGAGAAGTCCTCTGCCGGCAGGGTAGGCGTAGAGCCTCCGCCAGCGGATGTACCGGAGACAGACCCGGCGAAGGTCATACCCAGGAGGCTTTTAAGGGCTGCCATCGACGGCTTCCCGGACGTCTCTGAGATGGACGCCGTCCGCCACTACACGAGGCTTTCGCAGTGGAACTTCGGCGTGGACTCCGGCTTTTATCCGCTCGGCTCGTGCACGATGAAGTACAACCCCAAGATAAACGAGACTGCGGCGAAGCTCCCCGGCTTCTCGCTCCTCCACCCGTATCAGCCAGTCGAGATGACGCAAGGGGCGCTCGAGATAATGCACTCCCTCGAAGGCTATCTGGCCGAGATAAGCGGCATGGACGCGGTAACGCTCCAGCCTTCCGCGGGGGCGCACGGAGAGCTCTGCGGCCTTTTGACTATCGCCGCCTACTACAGGGCCATCGGCAAGCCCCGTACCAAGATAATCATACCGGACACCGCCCACGGCACTAACCCGGCAAGCTCGCACCTCGCGGGCTTCAAGGTCGTGCCCGTCAAGACCGAAGGCAGGGGCACCCTTCCAGCCGAGGCGGTAGCGGCTGTGATGGACGAGGAGACCGCCGGTGTGATGCTCACGAACCCGAACACCATCGGCCTCTTCGAGAAGAACATAAAAGAGATAGCCGAGATCGTCCACGCGAAAGGCGGCTTTGTATACGGCGACGGGGCGAACCTCAACGCCCTTATGGGCCTCACAAAGCTCGGCGAGATAGGGGTTGACGTGGTGCAGTTCAACCTGCACAAGACCTTCTCGACCCCGCACGGCGGAGGCGGCCCTGGAAGCGGCCCGGTCGGCGTAAGAAAGCCGCTTGAGCCATTCTTGCCTGTGCCAAGGATAAAAAAAGAGGGCGGCAGGTACAGCCTGGATTTCAACCGCCCGCAGTCTATTGGCAGGATGAAGTCGTTCTACGGTAACTTCTCGATAATGGTCCGCGCATACACCTATATAAGGAGAATGGGCGGGGAAGGGCTGAAGAGGGCGACCGAGACCGCCATACTCAACGCCAATTACGTGAAAGAGCGGCTCAAGGGCACCTACCACCTCGCCTTTGACGAGCCCTGCATGCATGAGTGCGTATTCTCCGACAGATTGCAGCTCGGCAACGGCGTTTCAACGATGGACATCGCAAAGAGGTTGATAGACTATGGCTATCACCCGCCGACGGTCTACTTCCCGCTCGTTGTGCCTGGCGCGATAATGGTCGAGCCTACGGAGACCGAGACGATAGAGACACTCGATAAGTTCATAGACGTTATGAAGGCCATCGCAGAAGAGGCGAAGACAGACCCGGAGCTGCTGAAGAACGCGCCGACTAAGACCAAGATAAGAAGGGTCGACGAGACAAGGGCGGCGAGGGAGCCGGTCCTGAGGTGGAAAAAATAGAGGATAAAAAGCCCGCTTACGCGGGCTTTTTTAATCACAGGATGAAAGTATCTCAAGCCGATACCCTCCAGAAAAGTGAACAGTATTTCAAGAACCATCTGCCGGCGCTCGACCTGCTTCGGGCCATTTCGATCGTCATGGTCCTGCTCTTCCACTTCAGCGGTTCGTTCAGCCTCCCGAGGGAGTCGTATATAGCCAGGTTTTTTTTCTGGGGCAAGCACGGGGTCGATCTTTTTTTTGTGCTCAGCGGATTTCTTATCGGCGGACAGATAGCCGAGAGCACATTGAGAGGCGCTTTCAGCTTCAAGGTCTTTTACTTCAAGCGGTTCTGGAGGATCTTCCCCGCTTATTACTTCTCTATCCTTGTATACGCGCTGCTTGTTTATTATTTCTCAGGCGGAAACCTTTTCAATAATAGCGGCGTCATAAAAGACATCCTTATCCATATCTTTTATACCCAGAACTATTTCAACCCCTCGATGTATGGCGGCATCTACTGGACCCTTGCCGTCGAGGAACAATTTTATATCGTCATCCCTGTCCTGCTCTACCTTTTGATAAAGCGCTCTCCCGGATCTACCGTACCCGCATTCCTTCTGATCCTGCTCTCATCCATCGCCGTCACGTACTTCCTCTATGACCAGTCCGATTGGTGGTATTATTTCATGGACCACAATATCCGGGGTTTTTCCGCCCTCCTTTCCGGGGTGGCCACAGCCTTCCTCTGGATCCGCTACAGGGACAGGCTCAGGAATATCCCCTCAATTTTGCCGGCAGCCATCCTTGCGGCCTCATGCGCTATCCTCTTTGTATCTTATATCAAGGACAGCACGCTTGGCATGAGCTGGCACGAATCCTTATGGCAGTTCATCCCGACCTCGATAGGGTTTTCCGGATTGATACTTTACCTGTCTATAAAGCCGTTCTCATTCCCCCTTAAGTGGCTGATAAAGACAGTCGCCAGATTGAGCTATACGATCTATCTCTATCATGTGCTCGTAGCCGTATTATTGAGGTACGTGATCAAATCCCAGGGGATCGTCTTTAATACGGCCTCCCTGTCATCTTTCGCGGCTGTCTTTTCGGTCTATCTGATATTGGTTATCGTACTCTGTCAGATCGCCTACTATCTTATTGAAAGACCCACGATGCGCTTCAGGGAAAATTTTTTGAGAAAAAAGAGCCTTCTTGATCCCTGAAAATTATGATGACGGTATTGGGGTGGGTCAGGTGAGCTTTTGAGATGAAAGACCAGAAATGAAGGCAGGCGTCGGTAGGACTGCTTTCATCCAATCCGTCGGCCATTTTTCAAGGCCCCAACCCATTCCGGGCTCTCATGGCCCTTCAAGCAACGGTCGTTTAAGGCCGAAGCCATTGGGATTCAAGGCCTTTAAGGCCTCCTTAGGTGGTTTGCACGCACCCTGCGGATGGGGGTCACGGACCCCTTCTCCAGTCCAGACAACGCCTGTCTTTCAATTAAATTATAGCAGAAAACAAAGAACTCTACAACATTGGACCGCCTTGAAATCCGCTTATTTATAAGATACTTACAAGATTATTTAAAAAACGGTTTTTCGGGTTGGAGGGGCAGGAAAAAGGGCAAAAATAAAGGGCGCATCTTGAGGAGAAGAGGCTTTCATACAAGTGGAAGTTCAGAAGAGCGGTTCAGGCTTCCGGCCTGGGGAGATGCTCTCGCAATCCCGGTTGGCTTGCTCACCCCGCCCTGGAAGAACCCCTAACGGTACCAACTGAAGCTCATCTCCAACAGATGCGTCCTTTATCTATTTTCATAATACTCCTATTGTAAATTCTTGTCAAATTTGATTGTCGCATGTGTCCCCCTAACGGCTCTACTCGCCCGCCGGCCTTGTCTTCCATCTCCTGTGCACCCAGAACCACTCTTGAGGGTGCTTTCTTATCATCTCTTCGACCACTCTGGTAAACCGGGTTGTGTTCTCTATGGCATCCCGCTCCCTGTCGCCTGTATTTGAAAGGGACAATTCCTCCATTACCTCTAACACGTGGCCTCTACCCTTCCTGCATATGAAGGCCGGGACCACGGCAGCGCCGCTTGCCTGAGCGAGGTGCGCCGGGCCCTTGTTAGTGCAGGCCGGGACGCCGAAGAAGTCCACGAAAACGCCTTCAGAGGCCGCAACGTTCTGGTCGACGAGTATCGTGACTATCGCATTCGAGGCAAGGGCCTTCAAGAGCTTCCTCATCGCCCTCCGCTTGTATATCATCCTGTTGCCTGAGCTGCTCCTCGCCCACGTGACGAAGCGCTCGAAGGCGGGGTTATCTATCTTTCGGACAACGATGTCGAGGCTGTACCCCCTGTGGCCGAGGGCCGCGGCGAGAAGCTCCCAGTTGCCGAAGTGCGCGGTCAGAAGGATCACGCCCCTGCCGCGCGAGAGCGCCCTGTCGAAGTTCTCAAGGCCGCTGAACTCTACCATTTTTTCGATATCGCCGCGATCAAGCCATGGCAAACGCGTGAACTCGAAGAACATGGTCGCGAGATTCCGGAAGACCCCCCTCGCTATACGCTTCCTCTCGCCTTCAGCGCCGCCCAACGCGCGTTCCAGGTTCGAAAGAGCGACCTTGCGGTGCCTGCCAGAGAGGCGGTATGCCAACGCCCCGAAGATAGCGCCTAAGGGGCGGACCACCCGCACCGGCAGATGTCCGAGCAGGAAAGAGAGGAGCTTTAGAAGCTTAAACATCAAAACACCCCTCTCAAGATAGGCGCGACAGAGGAGTTGAGAAGGCCCTGGTCTATATCCACCTCGACCTTGAGAGCGAAAACCGGGAGCGTTTTTACAAGCCCCTTGAGCTTGACCGCGTCTTTTTCAGTGGTGACGATCATCTCGGCGCGCCTTTGCTCCATGCCCCTCGCGTCGGCTTCGGTATATGAATGGTGGTCAGGAAAATCCATGCTTTCGGCTACTTGAGCCCCGAGACAGGCAAGGCTCTCCTTGAACGACTCTGGCCTGGCTATCCCGGAGACGGCTAAAACCTTTTGCCCAAGCAAAGAGGCGAGCGGCAGCTCTTCCCCGGAGGCGATGTTGTACAGGCGCTCTGCCCTGTAGGCAAACGGGATGTAAGGGATGGAGTACTCATGGAGCGTCTCCCAGGTCCTTCCCACAGGGGCCCCGCCCTTTATCATTGCGAAATCCGCCCTCTTAAGAGCCGATACCGGCTCGCGAAGCGTTCCTCTGGGCAGCATATACCCGTTGCCGAAGCCTTCCCTGGAGTCAAGAAGGACGATATTGATATCGCGTTCGAGCCTCAGGTGCTGGAAGGCGTCGTCAAGAAGGAGGACGTTTGGCGAAAACCTCTCCATTATAAACTCGCCCCCCCTTACCCTGTCCGGGCAGACGACGACCGGCACTCCGGGTAAGCGCGAGGCCATGAGATAGGGCTCGTCCCCGGCCTCCCTGGGCCCCATCAGGATATCAAAACCGTCCGATACTACCGAAGGGCCCCTGGCGCCGCCCTTGTACCCGCGGCTTAAGATAGCGACTCTCTTTCCGTCTTTCTTGAAAAATTCGGCAAGGAAGATGGTTACCGGGGTCTTGCCCGTGCCGCCAACGGTAAGGTTTCCGACCGAGACGACCTTCACCGGGAGCGAGCGCGATCGAAGGAGGCCGAGCCTGTATGAGACAAGGCGCGCTCGCACGCCAAGGCCATAGAGCAACGAAAGGGGGTAGAGGAAGGCATGGGAGGCCTGGCCGATCTCCCGCGCCCTCATGCTCGCCTCCAATTTCCTGGCAATCGACACCCCTTACCTCCTGAGAAGCCCTTCTATGGCTTCCGTGGTGCGTTGGGCCGCGCCCCTGTTCTCCTCGACAACACCCCTGGCGAGCGCGCCGGTCCTCTTTTTCAGGACCTCGTTGGAAAGAAGGCTCTGGAGCGCCTCAGTAAGCTCGCCCTCATCTCTAACGCGTATGCCGCCGCCTTTTTTCTCAAGGAGCTCCGCCATTCCGAGATATGTCGTAAGATGAGCGCCGTATATGACGGGCTTGCCGAAGTACGCCGGCTCAAGGAGGTTGTGCCCGCCGACGCCCGGCAGCAGCGACCCGCCTACTATCGATATGTCGGAGAGCGAATAGACTGTCATGAGCTCCCCTATCGAATCGAGGAGTATTATTTGAGCCCCCCCGCCCCTGGAGCGCCTCGCGTAAGGAATACCCGTCTTCCGGATAACGGACTCGACGTCGTTAAACCTCTCCGGGTGCCTTGGGGCGATGATGAGCCTCAACCCCTTCATCCTGCCGGAAAGGGCCCTGTAGGACGAAAGGACGATCTCCTCCTCGCCAGGGTGGGTCGAACCGGCTACTATCAAAGACTCGCCGGCCCTCACGCCCAATACTTCCTTGAGGTTTTTTACAAACTGCCTGTCCATGATGGACGGCGAGAGGTCGAACTTCAGGTTGCCTGTAAGCTCGACGTTCTCAGCCGGGACCCCCACGGCAACGGCCTTTTCCATATCTTCCGCGGTCCTGGCCAGAAAGAGGCTCACGTCGCCGAAGACCTTTTTAAAAAGGAATGAGAAGGCGCGGAACCTCCCGGCCGACCTCTCCGAGATAGTGCCGTTTGCCACCACCACCGGCGCGCCGAGCTTCCGCATTGTCCTGAAGGCGTTCGGCCAGATCTCCTTCTCGACCGTAATAAAGAGCGCCGGCCTTACAAGGGCGGCTACCCGCCCTATCGACCATGGAAGGTCAAGCGGGAAGTAAATGAGCGCGTCGATGAGCCCCTTGCCCTCCTGCGCGGCTGTCCTGTTGCCGGTGGCGGTCACGGTGGAAAAGAGTATGCGGACGTCAGGCCGGCCGCGCTTCAAGGCCCTGAGGACCGGCAGCACGGCCTTTGTCTCGCCGACTGAAACGGCATGCACCCAGACCACCTTGCCCTTCCTCAGGTTCCTGAGCTTGCGCTTGTTGAGAAAGCCGAACCTCTCTGGTATGCCCTCCCTGTATTTTCGCGCGAAGAGCATCTTGAGGATAAAATATGGGAGGAGCAGCAGGGCTGATATGTGAAGGATGAGGTTGTAGAGGAAGTACGCCATTTACTCAGCTATTTTTCAAAGCGGCTGTCAGCTGTAGAGGTGGCCTCGACAAGGCTCTTTTCAAGGGCCGCCCTCGCCTCTTCCATCTCCTCGGGGCCTGCCTCAGCCCTGACATAAAGAGGCTCGCCGCAGACGAATACCCCGCGCGAGAAGGGGTACGGCATTATAAAGCCGTCCCAGCTGCCAAAGGTTTTTTTTTTGACGCCCCGAAGGAGATAGGGATGATCGGAAGGCCTGTGGCCTTGGCGGCCTGTATGGCCCCCATCTGGGCCTTCTCGCTGGGCCCTTTCGGTCCGTCAGGTGTTATGGCCAGGTCTTGTCCGTCCCGGGCAGCCTTTAAAAGCCCCTTTATACCGGCCAACCGGCCCCTGGTCGTGGAGCCGCGCACAGAGTCCATCCCGAATCCTTTGACCGTCCTGGCGATCAGCTCGCCGTCCCTGCTCTGGCTTACAAGTATGGAGATGCCGCCGCCCAGATAGCAGTAGGGCATCATGAGAAGCCTTCCGTGCCAGAAGGCGATGATGACCTTTGCGCCCCTGGCCGCAAGCTCCCGGTAGGCGCCGTAATTTACATACTCGACGCGCATCGTCGCCCGCAGGAGCCTTATTATCCCCCGCGCGACAAACGGCAGCGCCGCCACCATCACCTTTTCACTTATCTTAGCCATAAGAGAGCCTAACAGGATTGCTTTAGCAGGCTGTTATCAACAGCCTGCTAAAGATTATCACGATAGAGCTATTTTCTCAACGATAGTTGAAGGCCCGTGAAGACGATCCAGGCAGCCGCCTACCCTTCGAACTGCATCGAGTAGATGCGGGAGTACTCCCCTCCTGTTGAGAGTAGCTCATCATGCCTTCCCATCTCTATTATTCTGCCGCCTGAGAGGACTATTATCCTGTCCGCGCTCCTGACCGTAGAGAGCCTGTGGGCGATGACAAAGGTCGTCCTTCCTGTCATGAGGTTCGATATGGCCTTCTGCACCTCAAGCTCTGATTCGGTGTCAAGGGCAGAGGTGGCCTCGTCCAGGATAAGGATGGGCGCGTTCTTGAGGATCGCCCTGGCGATGGAGAGCCTCTGCCTTTCACCGCCGGAGATCCTCACCCCGCCTTCGCCTATCACCGTATCATATCCTTGCGGGAGCCTCGCGATGAAATCATGGGCGTTGGCCGCCCTGGCGGCAGCTGTTATATCCTCGTCGCTCATCTCGATAGAGCCGTAGGCGATATTGCGTTTCACCGTGTCGTTAAAGAGGATCACCTGCTGGGAGACTATCGCGACCTGCGCCCTGAGGGACTTGAGGGAAACTTCCCTTAAGTCCCTGCCGTCTATAAGTATGGAGCCGGAAGATACGTCGTAGAACCTGGGTATGAGGTTCACGAAGGTGGATTTTCCGGCCCCGGAGCTCCCGACGATGGCTATCACCTCGCCCTTCCTTACTGTGAGGTCTATATTGCTCAGGACCGGCTCGTCGCCGTATTTGAACCCTACGCCGCTGAACTCGATTGAATCCCGTACGCCGTTTATCGGCGCTCCGACGCTGTCGCGCTCACCGGGCCTGTCGATTAGCTCGAAAATCCTCGCCGCGGCGGCAATGCCCTGCTGAATATTGAGGTTTACGCCGTTAAGGGACTTTATCGGCTGGTAGAACATTATGACCGAAGCGAAAAACGAGATGAAGGTCTCGGGCTTCAAGGTACCCTGGCTTATCCTGTATGCGGCGTACCAGATCGTCACCGCGAAGGCGAATGCGCCGAGCGTTTCCATGAGCGGCGAGGATATCGCGCGGACCTTCAAGGTCTTTATCTGGTTCCGGGTGAAGCTCTCGTTCTCCTTCTGGAACCTTTCCGACTCGTAACCCTCCATGCAGAAGGCCTTGACTATCCTGACGCCCGATATGGCCTCGTGCAGGAGCGCGGTCATCGCGCCCATGGTCACCTGCCCCTGGGTCGAGACCTTCTTCATCCTGCGCCCGAGCTTCTGCATAGGGTAGACGGAAAGCGGCAGCGCGACAGAGGCGGCCATGGCGAGCTTCCAGTCGAGGCTCACGACGACCGCGCCGAGGATGATTATGGTGAGGCTCTGCTTCAATATCTGAGTCACCGCGTCGGAGGTCGAAGTCTGTATGAGGTTTACGTCGCTGGTTATCCTCGACGTGAGGATCCCGGTGGAGGTGCTCGAGAAGTAGCCGAGCGACAGCGTCAGTATATGGGAGTAGAGCTTCTTCCTCAAGTCACGCACAATGCCCTGCCCCACGTAGGCCATGAAATACGCCTGCCCATATGAGCTAAGCCCCTTTGCCGCCGCCACGGCGATGATGGCAAGCGGTATCGCGAGCATCATCTTTTCCCTGGGGACGGTGAAAAGGTCGAAGGGGATGAGCTTTATGGTATCCGGGCCCCCGCTTGTGAAAAGGAACTTCATCACCGGGCCGATGAGATAGGCCATCGCGCCGTTTGCGAGCGCGAATGCGAACATGCACGCGAAGGCCATCAGGAAGTGGCCCTTGTACGGCGGCATGAGCTTTAATAGACGGAGGTACGTATTCATGTCCGGCGCACCAGGTCAGGGCTTACGTGATAGTCATGGTAATCGAGATTGGTGATAAGGTTGTATATAGACCTCGCGGCCTTGTCCGCGGCCCCGCCCCTTCCAAGGTTTTTCTTTATCTCCATATAGCCCTCGATCATCGCCTCCCGCCTGGGGCCGTCGAAGAGGGATATGACCTCGCGGGCAATATTTTCAGGGGTCGCCTCCCCCTGCAGAAGCTCAGGGACGACCTTCCTTTCCGCGACGATATTCGGCAGCCCGGCGTAGGCAAGGCCCACGAGCGCCCTGGCTATGCCATAAGAGACCGGCGACATCTTATAGACTATGACCATAGGCGTCCCGATGAGGGCTGTCTCAAGGGTAGCGGTCCCTGAGGCGACTACGGAGGCGTCTGAGGCCCTGAGCGCTTCGTACATCTTCCCACGCACCACCCTTATGTCTGCCTTGGCGCCTTTAAGGGGCCCGGCAAGGAGCCCGTCATCGATGCTTCTGGCGGCTGGGAGGAGAAAGACGGTCTTTTTCTCTTTCGAGATCATGGCCGCCGCCTGCACCATCGGCCCCAGGAGCCTTTTGACCTCTCCTGTGCGGCTGCCGGGCAGAAGAGCCACTACCGACTCTTCAGCGCCTATCCCGAAAGAAGCCCTGGCCTCTTCCTTCGTAGAATCGCATCTGGCGCTATCCGCAAGCGGATGGCCCACATACTCGACATCGACCCCGGCCTGCCTGTAGAGGTAGTACTCAAAAGGGAAGACGACGAGCATCTTGTTGACCAGGCGCGCTATCTTCCCGAGCCTGCCCTTCCGCCATGCCCATACCTGCGGGCTTATGTAGTAGATAACTGGCACGCCGAGGCGCCTGGCCTCTTTAGCTATTCGGAGGTTGAAATCAGGAAAATCTATGAGCACCACCGCGTCAAAATGCTCACCGGCGAGCTGGCGCTTCAATGTCCTCATGGAACTTATTATCTTCGGGAGCCTGGCCGCCACCTCCACGACCCCCACGACCGAGACGTCGCGGGAGTCGAGGCCGACCATCCCCTCTTCCTTCATCCTCCATCCGCCCATGCCGGTAACGTTAAGGCCCGGTATGAGCTTCTTAAGGGACCTTATCAGGGCCGCTCCGTGCAGGTCTCCGGACTCTTCACCGCTTACAATAAATATGCTTTTATCCATGCTGCTTTCATCTCGATTTAATAACGATTAAGATACGGGGCCAGAGGCAGGCGCGGCAGCCTCTCTTACCGGCAGCCAGCTGAGCGCTGGACCAGCTCAGCCAGCTCAAGCGCCTTCATGCCGTCCATGCCAGAGACCACAGGCCGGGCGCCGGTTGTGATGGAGAAGAGAAAGCTTCTCAGCTCCTCAAGAAGTGAGTCCTTCTTCTCGACGGTTATGTCATCGTCCACCTGCCGGGCGACAGGCCCCTGCCCCGCTACCGTCCTCGTCAGGGTCAAGCCCTGCGTGGCGTAGTCTATCGAGACCATGGCGTCAGGCTGGACAACGTTTATCTTTCTTACGCGCTCTTTGGAGACGCGGCTTGAGGTTATGTTCGCAACGCATCCGCTTTGAAAGGTGACCCTCGCGTTCGCGAAATCAGCCTTGCCCGCAGATACGACAGGCACCGCCATCGCCTCTACCTTCACGGGCTCTGAGCGCGCTATCGAGAGCACGAGGTCCAGGTCGTGTATCATTACGTCGAGGATGACGTCCACGTCGGTGCTCCTGTTCGGGAAAGGGGAGGCCCGCACGGCCTCTATGTATACCGGGTCTTTTATCCTGTTCCCAAGTGCGAGCATAGCCCCGTTGAAGCGTTCGAGGTGTCCGACCTGGAGGACTGCCTTCGTCCTTTCGGCCTCATCGACAAGGGAGCGGGCCTCTTTCGACGCTGCGGTTATGGGCTTTTCCATCATCACGTGGACGCCCCTGGAGAGGAACTCCATCCCGAGCCGGTAATGGTGCTCGGTCGGCGTCACAATGCTTACGGCGTCCACCTTCCCTAAGAGCTCCTGCGGGGAGGTGAATGCCTTTGTGTTGACCTCGGCAGCGACCCCCGCCGCCCTTGCCGGGTCCGGGTCGACAACGCCTACAAGCTCTGCCTCTTCGAGCATCGCGTACTTTTGAGCGTGGAACCTGCCGAGGTATCCAACGCCTATGACCGCGACCTTAATCTTCTTCAGAGAGATCACCTTTTCTCTTCATCCTTTCGCGGGCGATCCCCCTTTTTGAGCCATGAATGAAGTCTACGAACCTCCTGGCGTGGACCGAGCCGGGAAGCTCCTTCTTTAATTCCTCCACGGCGTCGGAGGTAGAAAGAGACGACCTGAATATGATGTTGTAGGACCTCTTTATCTCGCCGAGCTCTTCCTTTGAAAAGCCCTGCCTTCTTATGCCGACAGCGTTGAGCCTGTAGACGCTGGCCCTGTTGCCTACCGCCATCACGTAAGGGGGGATGTCCTTGCTCACCGCTGAAGCGCCGCCTATTATGCAGTACGCCCCTATCCGCACGTACTGATGGACTGCAACGAGGCCGCCCACTATGGCGTTGTTGTCGATGCGCACGTGGCCGCCGAGGGTGGCGGAGTTGGCCATGATAATATTGTCGCCGAGCTGGCAGTCATGGGCTATGTGCACGTAGTTCATGAAAAGGTTGTTGCTGCCGCACTCGGTCCTGAGCTTGTCTTTGGTGGTGGCCCGGTGGATGGTGACGAACTCCCTTATAGTGTTGTTGTCCCCGATGATCGTCTCCGTCCTCTCGCCCTTGTAGCCAAGGTCCTGGGGGGGCGCTCCTATGGAGACGAACTGGAATATAGAGTTGTTCTTGCCGATGGCCGTCCACTTGTCTATTACGACATGGGAGCCTATCTTGGTGTTCTCGCCGATCCTTACGCCCTCTCCTATTACGGTGAACGGGCCTATCTCGACCCCTGGCGCCAGCTCCGCGGTCGGGTGGACGCAGGCCGTCGGGTCTATCCTCACTTCTTTTATCCTGGCTGCGGACTTGCTCATGATATGGGAATACCTTTCGTTATTGGATGGTGCTACTTCTCCATTATGGTCGCCAGAAGCTCGGCCTCGGCGACGAGGGCCCCGGCAACGAACGCCTCTCCCTTGAAGGCCCATATGGTGCCCCTGCACTTCGTGACGTTGAGGGCGAATTCTATGGTGTCCCCCGGCACGACTGGCTTTCTGAAGCGCGCCTTGTCTATGCCCATGAAGTAGACCACCTTGTTGCTCACGTCCGCGGACTTGAAGGCCAGTACGCCTCCGACCTGCGCCATCGCCTCTATTATGAGGACCCCCGGCATTATGGGGTGGCCCGGGAAATGTCCGGTGAAGAATGGCTCGTTTATGGTGACGTTCTTAAGCCCCCTGGCCGATTTTCCCGGGTCAAGCTCCAGTATCCTGTCGATCAGAAGAAAAGGGTAGCGGTGCGGGAGGATGTTCATTATCTCCCTCGTATCTATCATGGCGCCTCCTCTGGATGTCTTTTCACCGGCCTGCGTATCGGTCATATATCCCCCTGTTCCTTATCGGCCTTCAATGATTTTTCGATTTCGAGAAGCCTCTTTTCCATCTCACCCAGCTCCTTCTTGAGAAGAGGGAGCTTCGAATAGATATTCTGGGCGCGGAGCCACTGTGCGTGCGGGATGGCCGGGAAGCCCGCGAAGACGCTCCTGGACGGGATATCCTGCACCACCCCTGATTTCGCGCCTACGCCGACGTCGTCCCCTATCGTGATATGCCCGCCGATGCCGGCCTGCCCGCCGATCTGCACGCGGCTCCCCACCTTTGTGGAGCCGGCGATCCCGGCCTGGGAGACGATGACCGTGTCCTCGCCGATGGCCACGTTGTGCGCCACCTGCACGAGGTTGTCTATCTTCGTGCCCCTTCCTACGATCGTCTCTCCAAGCGTGGCCCTGTCAATAGTAACGCACGCGCCTATCTCAACGTCGTCCTCTATCCTTACGATGCCCCTTTGCGGGACCTTGACGTACTTTTGTCTGTCGCGGGCATAACCAAAGCCGTCGCTGCCGATGACGGAGTTGCAATGTATTATGACGCCGCGCCCAACGAGAGAGCCCTCTCTTATCGCAACGCCAGAGTAGATTATGCAGTCAGGGCCGATCTTCGCGCCCCTGCCTACGTACACGCCCGGAAAAAGGACGGTGCGCGCGCCCACGCTGGCGCCTTCTTCGATCGCGCAGAACGCCTGCACCGAAACGCCTTCACCGAGGCTGGCCCCTGGATGGACCTCGGCCCTTGGGTGGACGCCGGGAGCTGGAATGGGAAGAGGCCTCAAGACCTCGACTATCCTGGCAAAGGCGAGCTGAGGGTTCTTTACTATTATAAGGTTAAGGCTGGCGGGAGCGCCCTCTGAAACGACTACCGCGGTAGCGCGCGTAGAGGCGAGCAGGCCTGAATATTTCTTCTCGGCAACGAACGAGATGTCGCCAGGCCCGGCCTCCTCCAGGGAAGCAGCCCCGGTTATGACGGCCGCTCCGTCGCCTGCAACAATGCCGCCGACCAGCCCGGCGAGCTCTGCGATGGTCTTCCCTGGCATGGCGTTATTTCTTACCCTTGCTGTTGAAGGCCTTTATGACCTCGTCCGTGAGGTCGTATTCCGACGGGGCGTACAGGAGCCCTCCGACGGATTTCTCGAAGACGAAGGTTACGCCTTTTTTCTTGGCGATCTCCTCCACCACGTCACGGAGCCCCTCGATTATCTTCGCCTCTGTCTCCTGCTTTTTCTTGTTGAGGCGCTCTCCGTAGTCCATGAACTTCTTCTGGAACTCGCCTGTCCTGGCCTTGAACTCCTTTTCCTTGGCTTCCCTCGTCTCCTTGTTCCAGACACTCGCCTTCTTGTCCAGATCGTCCTTGAGCTTCTTTAAGGACTCCTGCTCCTTGTTGAGCTCTTCCTCGAGCTTCTCGGCCTCGGCCTTGATGTCCTCCTTGGCCTTCACCCCGGCATCGCACTGGTTGAGCGCCTTCTGCAGATTGGCGTAGCCTATTTTTATCTCGGCTGAAAACGCCTGGCCCGAAAGCAGAAATACGGAAACGAATATGGCGGCGGCGATTACCCTTGTCATTTTCATCATTATCATTTTCTCCTTTGTTATATGCGCGTCAGAACAGGGTCCCGATGGCGAAATCCCATTCCGAAGCGCTCTCGTCGTCCTTTGGGTTAAGGTTAAAGCCCACCTCTATCCTGAGCGGCCCGAGCGGCGAGAACCACCTTATCCCCGTGCCGATAGAGGTCTTGAAATCGCCGAGGTCTATCCTGCCCTGGTAGGCGTTGCCCACGTCGAAGAAGACAAGCCCCCTTATGCTCTGCTCGGCAAAGAGCGGGAACAGGTACTCCGCGTTGACGGTCAGCATCGAGCTGCCGCCTATGAGGTCGCCGGTGGCCGGGTCCTTGGGGCTTACGGACCTCGTCAAGAAGCCGCGTATGCTGTTTATGCCCCCAAGGTAGTACCTCTCATAAACGGGGGCGTCATGCCCGTCGTAGCTATGCACATAGCCGATCGCGCCGTGGAGCGAGAAGACGGTGTCCCAGGCCATGGGGAAGAACCTCACAGCGTCCGCCTCGTATTTTACGAAGTAGCTCGTCCCGCCAAGCGGGCCGCCAGCGAACTCGGTTATCAGGTTCACCACCGACCCTTCAGACGGGAAGAAGGCGTCGTTCCTCGTATCCCTTCTTATCTGGAGCCTTATGCTGCTCTCGGTGCTCGCGCCTTCCTGCTCCTTTATGAGCGAAGAGGCGGTCTCTGCGACTTCGGTGATGAATACGTCCTCGAGCTTGTAGGTGATGAAGCCCCTCGTGTACCTGTTGGTTATCGGGAAGCCGAACCTCAGGTCAAAGCCCTGCTTCCTCAAATTGAAGTCGGGGTACTCCCTTTCGGTATTGTAAAGGTCCAGTCCCGCGGATATCGGCCTGTCGAAGAGCCATGGCTCGGTTATGCCGAATATGTAGCGGGAGCTCGAGGCGCTGACCGTGCCGGAGAGATCGAGCTTCAGTCCCGTGCCCATGAAGTTCGCCTGCGAGATGGAGGCCGTGCCTATCACCTTGTCGACCGAGCTGTAGCCCAGCCCCAGGGAGATGGAGCCGGTCGGCCTTTCCTTGACGCTCAGGCCCAGGTTCATCCTGTCGCTACCGCTGCCCCTGGTCTCGGTTATCTGGACGTCCTCGAAGTAGCCGAGCCTTTTCAGGTTACCGCGCGAGCGCTTGAGCTCTGAAGCGGAATAGAGGTCTCCCTCCCCCAGCTCGACCTCCCTCCTTATTACCTTGTCCCTGGTCCTTACGTTACCCGTGATATCTATCTTCTCTATGTAGACAAGCTCATCCTTTTTTATCTCTATGGTGATGTCGATGGTCCTGTCTTCGGGGTTTATCTTTGTCACGGGTTTTATCTCGGCGTAGGCGTAGCCCTTGTCGCCGTAAAACCCGGTTATCGCCTCTATACCCCTGGCCAGCTCCCTCCTGCTGAAGACGCGCCCACCCTCGAGACCGAGCTTTTCAAGCAGCTCCTCCTTTGACGCGAGCAACTCGCCGCTCAAATCGAGTGCGCCCACCCGGAACTGCTCGCCCTCGGAGATGTTAAGCGTTATGTAGAACCACCGCTTTTCCTCGCTCAGCAGCACGCGGGAATCGAGCACGTCGGCGTTTATGTAGCCGTTGTCGAAGTAGTGGTTCATCAGGATGGCGATGTCGTTCTGGTATATGAACTCGTTGAACTTGCCCGACTTGGTGAGGAAGGTGAAAAACCCGACCTCCTCGGTGTTCATGAGCCCCTTGAGCTTCCCGTCGGTGAACGCCTTGTTGCCGATGAAGGTTATTCTCTTTACCCTGACCTCCGGCCCTTCTTCTATCTTGAAGACGACGGTGGCCTCTACCCCGTCGGACTCGATGACCGGGTTGACCCTGGCGAGATAATAGCCTTCCTCCTCGTAAAGGGACTTGACCCTCTCGGCGTTCTCGGCCAGAAGAGTCCTGTCGAGGACCCTGTTCGTCTTGAGCGTTACTACCTCGGTAAGCTTTTCCTCTTTTATCTCGTTGTTCCCCCGGTACTCTATGCGCCTCAGGAAGGGCATCTCCTTCACGCTGAAGACGAGCGCCTTTCCCGCGGCGGTATCCGTCAGAGCGGCCGCGACGTCGTCGAAGTAGCCGGTCGAGTATATGCCCCTCACGTCCTCCCGGACGGTATCCGGGGAGAATGGCTCGCCCTCCTTGCTTGTAATCTTCTTCATGACCGCCTCGGTATCGACCCTCCTGTTGCCCGAGACCGTTATGCGGTCCACCGTCCCGCCCTTCTCGACAGGCCTTGCCAGCAAGGCGGCGCGCATCTCGTCGGCCATCTTGCCAGCCTTGCCCCTTATCTGGCGGACGAGCTCCGCCTCGGATGGCGAGCTTTCGTAGAAGAAGGCCTTGGCGGCCCTGTCTTTGAGGTCTAATACCCTCCAGTCCACGTTCGAGGTGGCGCCGATCCTCGTTACGGCGCCGAGCACGGCAAAATCCGCCTTCACGCGGGCCGCGAGGCCAAAGGCGGCCTCTTCGCCGAAACGGGCGGCCTTCTCCCTGAGGACCATCTCCATGGTCTCCTCGGTCCCGACCACCTCCACGCCGCTATCCTCCAGCGACGAGGCGAGCGCCTCCATTATATTCCTCCTGACGTTCGATATGTCCGCGCCTGCGTGCATATCGAACGGGAGTATCAGTACCCTTATACCCTCAGCCATGGCCGAGACGGGAAGCAGCATGATGACGAGAGCTAACAAACAAAGACGGAACAGGGCCAACTGCGGATACCTTCCAGACCGGAAACGGGTCTTAAATTTGTTGGTGACGATGGTGCTTACTTAAAACTTATTCCTCGCGGATACCTTCCAGACCGGAAACGGGTCTTAAATTTGTTGGTGACGATGATGCTTCCTTAAAACTTATTCCTCGCGGATACCTTCCAGACCGGAAACGGGTCTTAAATTTGTTGGTGACGATGGTGCTTCCTTAAAACTTATTCCTCCGTGATAAAACCGTCCGCCATCTTAAGCCGCCTCCCGAGCCGTGAGGCGAGCTTTTCATTGTGCGTCACTATTACCATGGTAGTGCCCATGGTGCGGTTAAGCTCAAGGATAAGGTCGAAGACCTCCTCGCCTGTCCTGGTGTCGAGGTTGCCTGTGGGCTCGTCCGCCAGCAAGACCTCCGGCGACTGCATGAGCGCCCTCACCACGGCGGTACGCTGCTGCTCTCCCCCGGAGAGCTCGCCCGGTTTGTGCTCCAGCCTGCCTTCAAGCCCCACCTCGACAAGGAGGCGGCGGGCCCTTTCGCGGGCGTCGTTAAAGTCGGTCCCGCCTATGAGGGAGGGGAGCATTACGTTTTCAAGCGCCGTGAACTCCGGCAGAAGGTGGTGGAACTGGAATATGAAGCCCACGGACCTGTTCCTGAAGGCGGCGAGCTTCTTATCGTCATACCTGAATACCGGCTCGCCGCTAAAATATATCTCCCCGGAGCTCGGCCTGTCGAGCGCGCCAAGGATATTGAGAAAAGTGGACTTCCCGGCGCCGGAAGCCCCAACCACCGCCAGGGTGGCCCCTTTTTCGATGGAGACGTCTATGCCCCTTAGGACCTCGACCTTTTTGCCGCCGTCCCCATAGACCTTCTTTAGCCCTTTTGTCCTTATGAGTTCCATTTTCCCCAGGCCGCTTAATACGGCCTTATTCGTACCTGAGCCCTTCGACGGGGTCGAACTTCGATGCCTGCCACGACGGGTACAGGGTCGCGGCGAAGCTTATTGCGATGGAGATAACGACGATGGCTATGACCACCGTGGGCTCGACCTTCGAAGGGAACTTGTCGATGTAATATATCGAGGGCGGGAGCACCTTGAAGTGGAATACCCGCTCTATGAACTGGACTATCCTCTCGAGGTTCATGGCCGCCGCCACCCCGACAATGGTGCCAAGGGCCGTGCCGGCTACCCCTATGATAAGCCCTTCTATCATGAATATCTTCATTATCCCGCCTGAGGTCGCCCCCAGGCTCTTGAGTATAGCTACGTCCTTGCCCTTCTCCATCACTACCATTATGAGGGTGCTTATGATATTGAGGGCCGCCACAAGTATTATGAGCGTGAGTATGATGAACATGGCGGCCTTCTCAAGCCTCAGGGCCGAGAAGAGGTTCCTGTTCATCTCCATCCAGGTCCGAGTCCAGTAAGGCCCCTTGAGCTCCATCATTATGCTGTCCGCGACTTCCTGGGCCTTGTAGATGTCCTTTATCCTGACCTCCACCCCTGAGGCCGCGTCTCCCATCCTGAAAAAGCTCTGGGCGTTCTCAAGAGAGATGAAGGCCAGGGATGAATCGTACTCGTACATGCCGAGCTCGAATATCCCCGCCACCCTGAAGGCGGCCATCCTGGGCACCGGCCCCGCCGGGGTCATTGTCCCCATGGGGGATATCACGTTAAGGACGTCGCCTACCGAGACGCCGAGGTTGCCGGCGAGCTCTCTGCCGATGACGATACCGGCGTCCCCGGAGTTATTGGAGCCGACAAGCCTTGGCTTAAGCCCTTCAAGAGAGCCTTCCTTCATCTTTCCGGGCAGTACAGTGACCTCTCCCGTGGTCTCCATGTCCAGGCCCCGGATCACCGCGCCAACGACACCACCGGAAGAGGAGATCATCGCCTGGTTATAGGTAAAAGGGGTGGCGCCTACTACACCGGGGACCTTGCGGACATCCTCGGCAACATCCCTGTAGCCGGCCATTGGCGCGCCAAGCTCGGTTATGACCACGTTGGCGTTTATGCCGAGTATCTTCTCCCTCAGATTCTCCTCAAAGCCCGTCATGACCGAGAGGACTATGATGAGGGCGGTTACGCCGACAGTTATCCCGAGTATCGATATGAACGTTATGACCGAGATAAAGGTCTGCTTCCTCTTGGCCTTTAGGTAGCGAAGCCCTATAAAGAGTTCATAAGAAGCCATTGTCCGTCAAACCATCCCTGCCCGTGGTTCTTCCTTCCCGGGCAATTTAAAGACCTACTTCCTGAGCTGCGGGAACAATATGACGTCCCTGATCGACGGGGAATCGGTAAGGAGCATCACGAGCCTGTCTATGCCGATGCCCTCTCCGGCGGTCGGGGGCATGCCGTACTCGAGGGCGCGTACAAAGTCATCGTCCATCTCATGGGCCTCGGCGTCCCCGGCGGCCTTCTCCTTGAGCTGAGCCACGAACCTCTCACGCTGGTCGATGGGGTCATTGAGCTCTGAGAAGGCGTTGGCTATTTCTCTACCCGCCACCATCAGCTCGAACCTATCAACGATAGCCGGGTCTTTCGAGTTCTTCCTCGAAAGGGGGGAAACGTCGAGCGGGTACAGGGTGATGAAGGTGGGCTGGATGAACCTGGGCTCCGCAACCTCTTCGAATATCTCGGTCAGCACTTTGCCGTGGCTCAGCCCTTCGGGGATAGAAAGGCCTATCTTCTTCGAGAACTGTACCGCCTTATCCTTGTCGGCGAATATATCAACCGTTGCGTCCGAGTACTTGAGTATCGCCTCCCTGACAGATATCCTCGTCCATGGCGGGGTGAAGTCCAGTTCAGTGCCCTGATAGGTCACCTTCATAGAGCCGGTTATCTCGAGGGCCAGAGAGCTTATCATATCTTCGGTCAGGTCCATCAGGTCCTCGAACGTAGAGTACGCGAGGTAGAACTCGAGCATCGTGAACTCGGGGTTGTGCTGGGTTGAGATGCCCTCGTTCCTGAAGTTCCTGTTTATCTCGAATACGCGCTCAAGGCCCGCGACGATGAGCCTTTTGAGGTAAAGCTCAGGGGCTATCCTCATGAAAAGCTCCATCTGGAGGGCGTTATGATATGTCTTGAAGGGCCTTGCCGTCGCCCCGCCTGGAATGGGCTGGAGCATGGGGGTCTCTACCTCCATGAACTCCTTTTTGGTAAGGAAGTCCCTTATCCCCTTTATTATCCGCGACCTCTTTACGAATACCTCTTTGACCTCCGGGTTGACCATGAGATCGAGGTATCTCTGCCTGTACCTGGCCTCGACATCCGTCAGGCCGTGCCACTTCTCAGGCAATGGATGAAGGCCCTTGGCAAGGAGGCGCAGTCCCGCAGCCTCTATCGTAAGCTCACCCGTCTTTGTCCTGAAAAGGGAGCCTTCCACCCCGACGATGTCTCCCATGTCGCAGAGCCTGAAGAGGTTATACCCTTCCTCGCCGAGGAGGTCTTTTTTCATGTAGGCCTGTATGCGCCCGGTCCTGTCCTGGATGTGGACGAAGGAGGCCTTGCCAAAGTCCCTCTTGCCCATGATGCGCCCGGCCACAGAGACCTTTGAGCCCTTTCCGGCCTCAAGCGCCGCCGCGTCAAGGGGGCCGAACTCGGCAATGATGGCCTCCGCCGTCGTGCCTGGCTTAAAGTCATTGGGGTAGGGGTCTACCCCGGCCTCTTTTAACGCGCCGAGCTTGGCGAGGCGCTGCTGAAATTCCATGCTCCTGTCTTCCACTTGACCCTACCTCTGAGAAAAATATTTTAACGCCCCAAAAAAGGCATAAGTTGACACGCTTTTCCATGAAAAAAGCCTGAAAAGAGCAATGTTAAAAGTTATCTTATTTGGGGGAGTGAGTCAAGGAAAAACCGCGGATTTTCAGGGGGTTTAAGGGGTACAGAGGAGGCGCGCCGACGAAAAGGAGGTCGGGTTTTCTAATGACCGAGGGCCTCACCTTTTTTCTCTTGCCGCACAAGCTCCGCCACGTTTTTGTTTACGGCCTTCCCGTCCATTATGTTCGCCCCTCTGTTAAGCGGGGCGGAAACCTTAAGCGCCCCGTCTATGCCGAGGTTGGCGAGCGTCAGCACGTACGGAAGGGTGGCGTTCGTGAGGGCAAAGGTCGATGTCCGCGGCACGTTGCCCGGCATGTTGGCAACGCCATAATGTATGACACCCTCTTCGACGTAGACAGGGTCTGTGTGGGTCGTGGGCCTGATGCTCTCTACACAGCCGCCCTGGTCTACGGATACGTCCACTATGCAAGAGCCTTTTTTCATGAGAGGGAGCATCTTTCTTGTTACAAGCCTCGGCGTCCTCGCACCAGGTATATGTACCGCGCCTATAAGGAGGTCGCATTCCCTTACACTCGCCTCGATATTGTGGGCGTTTGAGAAAAGGGTCTGTATCTTCGAGCCGAAGAGGTCGTCAAGGTGTCTGAGCCTTGCCGCGTTTGTATCGAGCATGGTCACGCGCGCGCCGAGGCCGACCGCTATCCTGGCGGCGTTCATCCCCACGACGCCGGCCCCGATTATGAGGATATTGCCGGCCTCTACCCCGGGAACGCCGCTTAAGAGCACGCCCCTGCCGCCATGCGACTTCATGAGATAATGGGCGCCGGCCATGACAGAGAGCCTCCCGGCGACCTCGCTCATCGGGGCAAGGAGCGGCAAGGTACCGTCTTCGAGTGCGACGGTCTCGTAGGCTATCGCCGCGACCCCCTTTTTCATAAGCTCTTCGGCAAGCCTCAAGTCGGCGGCGAGATGGAAGAACGTGAATATGGCCTGACCTTGCCTCAGAAACCCGAACTCTTCGGGCCTCGGCTCTTTTACCTTTACGATGAGGGCGGCCCTTGAGTAGACCTCCCCAGGGGAGCGGAGCACCTCTGCCCCGGCCTTCAGGTATTCCTCGTCCGCAATCGAGCTCCCGTGCCCTGCTCCGGCCTCTACCAGCACCGTATGGCCGGCATCTTTCAAGGCCCGCACGCCGGAAGGCACGATGCCGACCCGGAACTCGTTGTCCTTAATCTCTTTTGGTACGCCTACGATCATCAGATTTTTCAATTTTTCAGCAGGTTGGTTAAGCCACAGACGAGGCTATCAGTTTCGCGCGTTGCAGTCAAGTACGCCTCAGGCCAGTTTTTCCTTCGCGTCCCTCATGAGGGGGAGGACGGTATGGTTGAGATAATAGAGGTCCGCCTCAAGGGTCTTTATCTCGTCGTCACGGAGCGTAAAAGGAGTTATGGGGGTATCGCGAAGGAACCCGTTCCTGAATATATCGCTATTTTTCCTCACAAACCCCGCGGGGATCTCATTGGGCGCGCTCACGTTGTTCATGATAGCCCAGGCAAGGGCCCAGCTCCTTGCAACGTTGCTTAAATCGTATCCGCCGCCACCGAGGGCGACCCAGGGCAGCCTGAAGGAAAGGATGCGCTCAACCACCTTCTCAAAGCTGTTTGTCGTGAGGCTCAGGTGCGTGATTGGGTCTGTCTCGAACGAATCGACCCCGAGCTGGGTTACGATAATATCGGGCTGGTACTCTTCCATGAACGGAGGGACGGCCTCTTCGAAGACCTTGAGGAAAAGCTCGTCCCCTGTCGAAGGGGGCAGCGGCATATTGACAGAAAAGCCCCTGCCCGAGTTTATGCCTATGTCTGTCACGAACCCCGTGCCGGGGAAGAGCCACTGCCCGCTTTCATGGATGGAAATGGTAAGCACCCTGTTCGTGTCGTAGAAGGCGAACTCGACCCCGTCCCCGTGATGGGCGTCTATGTCTATGTAGGCGACCCTCTTGCCGAGGTTCACGAGGTGCTTTATAGCGACCGCCGCGTCGTTTATGTAGCAGAAGCCTGAGGCCCGCCCCGGCATGGCGTGGTGGAGGCCGCCGGAGATGTTGAAGGCGATATCGGCCTTGCCATCCGCCACAAGCTCAGCCGCCATGACAGAGGCCCCGGCGCACAGGGCCGACCACTCGTAGACGCCGTTGAAGACCGGGTTGTCGGCGTTCCCCAGGCCGTACATGCTGCCGCCCACCGGGATTATGCCGGTGTTGGCCTCTTTTAAGACCCTTACGTACTCCGGGGTATGGAACAAAAGCAGCTCTGATTCCGTGGCGGCCCTTGCCTCTATTATCCTTGACGACGGCAACACGGCAAGGCCGAGCGCATCGATAAGCTCATAGGTGAGCCGGAGCCTTGCCGGCCTCATAGGGTGGTCTATGCCGTAGTAGTAGCCGCCGAACCTGTCGGAGTAGACGAAGGCCGTCTTTGGCTTCCTGGTCTTCCTGGCAGTCTTACTCATACCTCAAGGCCTCTATAGGGTCCATGAGCGACGCCTTGCGTGCGGGGTATATGCCGAAGAGCACCCCCACAAGCGCCGAGAAAAAAAAGCCGAGCCCGATGGACCACATGGTCAGGACGGTCTCCCACTGGCCGAAGCTCGAGATGAACGTGGCAATCGCCGCTCCGGCGGCTATGCCTGCCGCGCCGCCTGTTATTGTTATCACGAGCGCCTCTATGAGGAACTGCCTCATTATGTCCTTCCTCCTCGCGCCAACGGCCATCCGTATGCCTATCTCCCTGGTGCGCTCCGTTACCGATACGAGCATTATGTTCATGACCCCGATGCCCCCGACAAGGAGCGATACCGCGGCTATCCCGGAAAGGAGCGCCGTAAAGGTGCTGGATGTCTCCTGCATGGTCTTGAGCATCTCGGTAAAGTCCCTGATGGTGAAATCCGATTCAGCGCCCTCCGCAATCCTGTGCCGCTGCCTCAAAAGCCGCTCAACGCCTTCTTTTACGGCCGGGATAAGGGCAGGGTCCTCGACCTGGATATTTATGTCGTTTATATGCTCCTGATAAAAAAGCCTCCTCTTGGAAGTGGAGATCGGGATGAAGACCTGGTCGTCCGGGTCAGAGAAGGTGCTCTGCCCTTTGGCGGCCATTATCGCGATGACCTTGAAGGTCTGCCCCTGTATCTTTATCTCCTCGCCCAGGGCAGGGCTTTCCCCGAAAAGCTCATGTCTCACGGTATTGCCGATGGCGGCAACCCGCTTTACGAGCTTAATATCAGTGTCGTCGAAAAAACGCCCTTCCGCAACTTGAAAATTATTTATGTCGATATATTCGGGTGTTGTGCCGGTAAGCATGGTGGTGGCGTTCTTGTTGCCGAACTTTACCTGCCCGGAGCGCGCCACCCCCGGCGCGAGCTTTCTTATGCCCGGCACCTCCCTCTTTATTGCCTCGGCATCCCCGATGGTGAGCGTTTCGACGTTACTGGTCCTTACATGTCCGAGCATCGCCGCGCCAGGGCGCACGCGCAGGAGGTTGGTGCCGAACCTTGAGATAGACTCCATCACCTGCCGCTTCGCCCCCTCTCCGATGGAGAGCATGGCGATTATGGAGGCGACACCTATGATGATGCCAAGCATGGTAAGGGAGGTCCTCATCTTGTTGGCGAGGATGCCCCTGAAGGCCGTGCGTATTACCTGTAAAAAGAGCATGGATGAGCCTGTTCTCTCTTTGTATGAATCAATGAAAGCCCCCCGCACCCCCAGGGGAGAGGAGTAGGGTGCAAGCCCGGACGCTTGCGATCAAGGTCCCTTGCCGGACAGGTTCAAACAAAGGCTACAGCACCTTGCCGTCCCTTATCGTGATCACCCTTTGCGCGTGTGCGGCTATCTCGTTTTCATGGGTGACCATCACGATGGTCGTCCCCTTATCGTGCAGTTCCTTGAATATCCCCATCACCTCGGCCCCGTTGCGGCTGTCGAGGTTTCCGGTAGGCTCGTCGGCGAGTATGATCTGCGGGTCCATGACTATGGCCCGCGCTATGGCGACCCGCTGCCTCTCTCCGCCGGAGAGCTCATTGGGCTTGTGGCCCATCCTTTTTTCAAGCCCCAGCTCCTTCAAGGCCCTGGAGGCGTGGGCGCCGGGCTCTGTAACACCCGCGTAGAAAAGCGGCAGCTCTACGTTTTCGAGGGCGGTGTGCCTGGAAAGGAGGTTAAAGCTCTGGAAGACGAAGCCGATGTTCCTGTTCCGCACAGCGGCCAGGCCGTCATCGTCCATCTCCTCGACCCTGATGCCGTTGAGGGCGTACTCGCCGCCAGTGGGCCTGTCAAGGCAGCCTATGATGTTCATGAGGGTGGACTTTCCGCTGCCAGAGGGGCCCATTACGGCAACGAACTCGCCCTTTGATATCCTGAGGTCAACGGAGGAGAGGGCCTCAATGTACTCGCCGCCAAGGCGGTATCTTTTGGTTATCCCGCTAAGCTCTATCATCTTGCCCGTTTAAAAGAAGAGCCTTCTCTTCCCGTTCTCTTTTTTATTCTCTGAATTTACCGGAGAGGTGACCACCTCGGCGCCTTCCGCGACCCCGCCCTTTATTTCAGTGGCAACGCCGTCGGTGTCGCCTGTCTCGGCTTCCACGAACTCGGGCTCTCCGCCTTTAACAACATATACACCGGTCTTCGCCCCTTTGGTCTTGACCGCCTCCCTCGGCACAAGGAGAGCGTCCTTCCTTACGCTCGTCACAATGCTCACGTCCGCTGTCATGCCGGGCCTTAAAAGCGATTTTTCCCTGTCAATGACCCTTACGACGACATCGAAGACCGTGACGGTCATCTCTGTCCTGCCCTTCGGCGCTACCCGCTCTACCACGCCTGCGAACTCCTTTTCCGGAAGGGAGTCTACCTTTATAACGGTTTGCTGACCGGGCCTTATCCTCGCTATGTCCACCTCATCTATGTTAGCCGTGACGAAGATGTTATCGAGGTTCGCCATGCTGAATATCTGAGTCCCCTCGGAGGCCGAGGAGAGGGTGGAAGATATCACCTGCCCCCTGTCCACGAACTTCTTTAATACGGTACCAGCGAAGGGCGCCTTTATCTTCGTGTCAGCAAGACGTTCTCTCGCCTCTTTCAAGGCCTCTTTTGTCTGCATGAGCTCGGCCTCGGAGAGCTTTACGTCAGACCCGGCCTTCAAAAAGCCTATCTCGGCATCATCGAGCTCCTGCCTTGATATGATGCCCTCCTCAAAAAGCCTCCTCTGCCTCTGAAGCCTTACGTCCGCGTCCTTCCGGGATATCCCGGCCTTCTCAAGCCTCGCCTCCGACATCAGGAGGGCCGCCTCGGCCTGCTTTGCCCTGGCCTCCTCTGTCTGCGGGTCGAGGCGCACTACGACGTCGCCCTTTTTAACGAGGTCGCCTTCGTTGAAAGGGAAGTCGATTATCTCTCCCCCGGCCTTGCTCTTGACGACGACCTCGACCTCCGGGTTTACAGTCCCGTTGGCCATGGCCTCCATCTTCAAGGTGCCTATGGCGACCTTCGCCGTCTTAAGCGGCTCAGTGTCCTTCTCCTTGTCTCCGCCGCTCAAGGCGAATAGAGCCGCGGCGGATATTGCCGCAACCGCGGCTATTATAGCGTACCACTTTTTAGTCATCTCACCTCTGAAGCGCTTTTGATGTTTATCCCCAGCTCCTCAAGGAGTGTGCCTTTTTCCCTGTAGAATCTAAGGAGCACCTTATTATAGTCCGAGACCGCCGCCAGCCTCTTGAGCCGGGATTGCAGGAGGTCGTCCTGGATCCTCAGCACGTTAAAGGTAGTCGACCTGCCGGCCTCGAGCTTTTTTTCCTCTGCAGAGAGGGTCTCTTCCGCGAGCCTTACAGCCTCCCCCGCGGCTTCCAGCCTCTTTGCATCCGTCGCTATTTCCTTCAAGGCCTCGTCGAGCTTGAGTATCATCCCCTGCTCAATGCGTTTGAGCCGTATCTTCGATTGTAACGCCTGAAGCCTTGCAGCCTCAAGCTCTCCGCGAGCGCCCCGTGAGCCAAGCGGATATCTGAAGAGGAGGCCAAGCCTCCATTCCGGGTTGTCATCAAGGTTGCTGAAGGAATCTGAAAATGAATCACCGAGTCCGTTGTAGCCGTAGCTCGCCTCGAGGTCTACCTCAGGGTAGGTCTGGTTTTCCGTGTACCTTATCTCTATGTTGTTCCTCTCAAGGACGCTCTTCGCTTCAAGGTACTCAGGCCTTGCCTCTATCGCGGAATTGACGGCTTCCCTGAGGCTGCCTCCGGCTGGCCGAAGAGTTCCATCGCCCACAGGCACGATCTCTTTTCCGCTTATGGCGTAAGCGTCTTTTGAGAGGAGCTCTTTAAGCGCCCTTTCACCGGACTGGACCGCCTTTTCCGCAACGAGCACGTCTTCCTTTCTCGACGCGGCGGCAGATTCGGCCTGCACCAGCTCAAGGCGGGATATCGCCCCTGCCTCGAGCTTTTTCCTGTTCACGTACAGGAGCACCTCCGCGAGCTTTAGAGATTCTACCCTCGCGGCAAGAGCGCTCCGCGCCTCCATGAGGGCCCACCATGCCTCCCCGTACCCTGAGACGGCGTCAAGGATGGCGCGCCCAAGCTCGTGCCCGGATATCTCTCTGTCCTTTCGCGCAAGCGTCACCTCCAGGAGGCTGGCCTCGCCGAACCCCCTCAGAAGAGGCTGCGTTATCGATACGCCGGAGAAGGACTCGTACTGGAACTCGAAGTCGTTGAAGGTATCGGCCGTCCAGCTGCTGTTCGTCTTGAGGGTATACTCCGTGCCGAAATACGTCTTCCCTGTCAGGCCCGCTTCAAGGCCGTATGACTCCGACTCAACGGAGCTTAAGCCGCCGGCGGCGACACTTGAGCGCGCGCTCAAAGGGGTCGATCTGTCCTGCCTCGAGAAAGAGCCGAAGACCTCCATATCAAAGCCGCCGATGGCGCTTAGGACGCGAGCGTCGGCTATCCTGGGCTCTATCCTCTGCACGCTCAGGTCGAGGTTGTTCTCAAGGAGCATCTCGATCCCCTGGGAGAAGGAGAGCTCAAGGCGCTCTGCCGCTTGCGCGCCGCATGATGAGGCGAAAACGAAAACGGCCGGAAGTATGAGTGTAAGGAGCTTACGCATTAGAAGAAAACGAAAGAGGGTCAAGATGGCCCCATAATGGCCGGACAGAGATTGAACGCACTAACAGGATGTTGAAAAAGTCCATCCGGGACTTTTTCAACTACGATTTGGCCTGAGTGAATCAGTCCAAATCTTACAGATTGCCCGGCTTTTCAAGTCTCGCAATCTGGCAATCCGTCCATGGATTGCTTTAGCAGGCTGTTTTTCAACAGCCTGCTAAAGAGGTATCAGCCCTTTTTATCTTTCCTGTCGGCTGTCCTGGCAGGCTCGCGCAAGAGCACCTTCCTCGGCCTAATCCCGACCGAGTGGTCCTTGGGCGCGGCTATCTTCCTTAAAACATCAAGGCGCCCCTGCTTCTTGAGTCTATTGTAGATGCTCACCCAGGCGCACTCTCTGTCAAGGTATACTTCGCACATGCCGTCGGCCACGCCGCCGCACGGGCCGTTCAGGAGCCCCTTGGGACATTCGGTATGCGGGCATATGGCGCCGGTCTCCGCAAGGACGCACTCGCCGCAAAGGGCGCATCCCTCGAAGAACCTGCCGAAGCGCTCGACGGTTGCGAGAAAGGTCGAATCGAGGGCCGGGAGCACAGGCTGGGTCTCGTCGGCCACGTCAGCGATCGTCCTTACGCCAGCGCCGCAGGCGAGCACAAGGACGGCTTCCGCCTTTTTCGCGGCCTCGTCCTCCCTGTACGTCTTGAGCACCAGCTGCCTGTAGCATGTCTCCGCTGGAATAGAGCTTCCGAGGACCTTAAAGCCCCTCTCCTCGAGGGCACGGGTCATCTCCGTAACCTCTTTTTTACCGCCTGTGGCGCACTGCTCGGCGCATGAGTCACAGCCAAAGAGGTAAACGCTCTTCTTTCCATTTAAAGAGGCGGCTACAGCCTCTATGTCCTTCTTTTTAGTGATTATCATTTTTAGGATATGAGCGGGCTTAAAGGCCTGTCAGGCGCGTTTCGCCGCTTCAACGGTGTTTTTAAGGAGCATGGCTATGGTCATGGGCCCCACGCCGCCTGGCACGGGGGTTATGAAGGCCGCGTGTTCGGAAGCACCCTCAAAGTCCACGTCGCCCACCAGCCTCCCTTCGCTCGTGCGGTTTATGCCCACGTCTATCACTATAGCGCCCTTTTTTATCCAGTCTCCCTTTACGAACTCGGCCCTGCCGACGGCGGCCACAACGACGTCAGCAGCCCTTACCCTCTCGGGCAGCCCCTTTGTCTTTGAATGGCAGACGGTCACGGTCGCGTTCCTCTTGAGGAGCATCATCGCCATGGGTTTGCCCACTATGTTGCTCCTGCCAACGACAACGGCCTCCTTGCCGGAGAGGTCTACCCCGGTAGAGTCTATGAGCCTCATCACGCCAAAGGGCGTGCAGGGCTGAAGTACCGGGTTTCCTATCATGAGGCGGCCCATATTATAAGGGTGGAAGCCGTCCACGTCCTTCATGGGGGATATCTCTTCGAGTATCGCCTCTTCGTCGATATGCTTTGGCAACGGGAGCTGGACAAGTATGCCGTGGACCTCTTTCGAGGCGTTAAGTTCACGTATGAGATCAAGTAGTTCCGCCTGTGTCGTGCTCTCAGGGAGCTTGTGATGGGTGGACCTTATGCCCACCTCTTCGCAGGCCTTGATCTTGTTCCTGACATATACGACAGATGCCGGGTTCTCTCCGACCAGGACGACCGTAAGCCCGGGGGTTGTGCCGGTCTTTTCCTTCAGTCTCTGTATCTCGGTCTTTAGCTCGCCCCTTACCTGGGCGGCTATCTCCTTGCCGTCGATTATCTTCGCGCTCTTCACGTTTTCCATAGGATTTCAGGTGGTTTTTTAAGGAAGTATACTTTAACAGGGCCGGTTTTGCAAAGCATATTTGGGGAAAAGGGTCATATACCCGGCGCCTGTCCGTTCCGGGGATGTTTTGTTCCAAACACTTGACAGGATGTAACGGCAATGCTTTATTATCAGAGGCGGAAGGTTTTGAATTCGTTTTTCTTTTTCTATCTGGTGTACAAGGGAAAGGAGGGATAATGGGTTTTTGGGACCGTATGAACGACGAGCTTAAACGGGCCATGGAAGAGAGCTGGTCCGCGGTAAAAGAGAGCGCCAGGATCGGCAAGCTGCGCCTGCGCGTACACAACCTCCATAAGGACGCGGAGAGGCGCTTCAAGGAAATAGGCGGGATAGTCTATGAATCGGCCAAGCTCCCCTGGGAAAACCCCCTCCAGAAGCCTGAGGTACAGAAGGCCATAGAGGAGATAAAGAAGATAGAGGCGGAAACTGAGGCCATCGAGGATGAGATAAAGAAACTAAAGCACAAAGAGGCCTCTGAAAAGAAGTAACTCGCCCGGACAGTCCTTCAATAAGCATTTTTTTAAATGGACTTATTTCATGCCTGTAAAGAGCTGAGATGGAGAACATACCCCTTCTAAGGGACATAGTCATACTGATGGCGGTCTCGGTGCCGCTAAGCATGCTCCTCACCAGGTTCGGGCTGCCTACCGTGGTCGGCTTTCTTCTGACCGGCGTAATAATCGGCCCTTACGGCTTCGCGCTTGTCAGGGACACGCACACCGTAGAGCTCCTTGCCCAGATAGGCGTAGTCCTCCTTCTTTTCACCATCGGATTAGAGTTCTCGATAGCAAAGCTCCTCAACATAAGGCGCGAAGGCATAATGGGCGGCGGCTTCCAGGTGGGGCTCACCGTCATATTGGTCATGGCGATATCCCTTATCCTCGGCCAGAATTTATCCGTGGCCCTGCTCCTGGGCTTTATCATCTCCCTTTCGTCAACCGCGATAGTCCTGAAATTATTGGCAGACAAGGGAGAGGTCAACACCCCGCAGGGGAACTTCTCGGTGGGCGTGCTCCTATTCCAGGACCTTGCAGTGGTCCTGATGGTCATGGTGCTCCAGTCGATAGGGATAGACGACGGGGCCTCTCCCTTCGATATCACAAAGAAACTGGGTCTTTCCTTCGCGGCCTTCGCGATAATAGTCGCCGCGGTAGTCTGGTTCATTCCAAGGCTCTTTGACCAGGTCGTGAAGCTCAGGAACAGGGAGGTATTCATCCTCACCATCGTCCTTGTCTGCCTCGGCACCGCCTGGTTTACCTCCCTTTTCGGACTCTCCCTTGCCCTCGGGGCCTTCATCGCCGGATTGGCCATCTCAGAGTCCGAGTACTCCAACCAGATAGTCGCCGAGGTCATCCCGTTCAGGGATACCTTCTCAAGCCTCTTTTTCATGTCCATCGGCATGCTCCTCGACCTGAGCTATTTCTACGGACAGATAGGGTGGGTTGCGCTGCTGGTAGTGGCGATAATAGCCGTCAAGGCCCTTATAGTAGTCGGGGTGGGGCAGATCATGAAGTACCCCCTGAGGCTTTCGGTCATCGTCGGCTTGAACCTCGCCCAGATAGGCGAGTTCTCCTTCATCCTCATGAATATGGGGCAGGATTATAACCTTTTAAACCACGGGCTCTACCAGTCGCTCCTGGCGGCCTCTATAATAAGCATGGCGCTTACGCCGTTCATCTACCAGAGGTCGGCGGGGCTGGCGTATGATATCGGCAGGCGCATCGGCAAGGGCGGGGGGCGCGAGGGGCAAACCAAAAGCCACATGTCCAACCATGTGATAATCATCGGCTACGGCCTGAATGGGCGAAACCTCGCCAGGGTCTTGAAGGAAACCGGCATACACCATGTGATAATGGAGATGAACATGGAGAGGGTGAAGGCGGCCAAGGCAGAGGGGCACGCCGCCTATTTCGGAGACGCGAGCCACCCTGAGGTCTTCAAAAGGCTCGGCGTTGACAAGGCCAAGATGGTCGTTACCGCCATATCAGACCCCATAAGCACGAGGGTCATCGTGAAGACCGCGCGCGAGATGAACCCGGCTGTATCGGTGCTTGTGCGTACGAGATATATAAAAGAGGTAGAAGAGCTGTACAGGCTCGGCGCCAACCAGGTGATACCGGAGGAGTTCGAGACGTCGGTAGAGATATTCGCGAGGGTCCTGAAGGACTACAGGATACCCACGAACATCATACAGAACCAGATAGACCTCATCAGGGAGGAGGGCTACGCGATGCTTCGAAACCCGTCCCTTATGAGCGACAAGCTCTCGCGCCTTTCCGCTATCCTTGAGAAGACCGTGATGGACACCTATTATGTGGACGCGGCCTGCTCGGTAGCCGGTCTTACCATAAAGGAGCTCGATCTACGGAAGAGCACCGGGGCCTCCATCATCGCAATATCCCGCGGCGCCGGGGCAAATACCAACCCTGCGCCGGATTTCAGGATAGAGGCTGGCGACATCCTCGTCATACTCGGTAGCCACGCCCAGCTCGCCGGGGCCTTCAAGATGCTAAAAGACAGGTGCCCGCTGCCGGAAGGAAGGGACTGAGCCGGTTCATGTGTTGGCTCAAGCCAGATAAAAAAAACCCCCTCCAACACTGGAGGGGGTTTTTTAATCTCATCTGATAATCTCTATTATCTCTCGTTGGGGAGTTTATATCCCGCGCCAGCGAACTGGATATTAGCCGGGTCGTCGCACCTCGGGGGAGAAACCGCGTGCACCCCGCCGCACTTGGGGCATTTTCCAACGAAGGTCTTCAACACGAAGGCCTCTCCGCAGCCCTGGCACTTGGCATTAAGCCCGCCGTCCGGGATAGGCGCGTTCCTCACTCCGCCGCCGTGGGCGTTATAGACGAACTCCACAAGCTCCAACCCTTCTGAAAACGGTCCGCCACCGGCAGGCCCGCAGCTTCCGCAACCTTCACCCATAAAACCTCCTGAAAAAAGCTAAAGAATTTCTATAAGGATACTATATCGCGCGGAAATCTTCAATTAAAATCATGCCCGCGCGAGCTGCCATTCACCCATTATCATTATTACATATAGTCTCTGTAATTATACCCTTTAAAAATCTTATACTCCTGAGACATGGGAAAAAAGCAACCAGCCGATGAGAGATGTATTGCCCTTGGTCAGACCATAAAGAGACTAAGGGAGCAGAAGGGGCACACGCAAGAAGCCCTTGCTGAGAAGGCTGATATACACACCAGCTACATCGGCCAGATAGAACGGGGCATACGGTATCCGTCGCTTAAAATTCTTTTCAAGATAGCAGATGCCCTCAATTCAAAAATTTCAGACCTTTTTAAAGGGATTTAGAAGAACAGATGTCCAAAAGCAGAGCAACTAAAAAGAGTACGCCCAAAAGGGCAAAAAATGAAGTCGTTTATGTAACTCCAGAAGGCAGTATAGAGCTTTTCAATTTTGAAGAGACAAGTGCCTATGGGGAAAAGCCCTATTCCGTATATTTCAACGATGATAAGCATCATGTAAGGCTTTTGCAGGGCAATTGTATCGAGGTGCTTAATCGCGCTCGTGAAAACAGTGTTGATATGATCTTTGCCGACCCACCATATTTTCTGTCGAACGGTGGAATTACCTGCCACGCAGGAAAAATGGTTTCGGTAAATAAGGGCAAATGGGATCAGTCTAAGGGAATAAAGGAGAACCACCAGTTTAACCTTGAATGGCTCGCGGCCTGCCAGCGCGTTCTAAAGCCGAATGGTACTATTTGGGTTTCTGGAACAACGCACATCATCTATTCCATCGGCTTCGCGATGCAGGAGCTTGGCTTCAAGATCCTGAACGATATTGTCTGGTATAAAAGGAATGCGCCGCCTAACCTGTCCTGTCGATATTTTACTCACTCAACGGAAATCGTCTTGTGGGCCGTCAAAAATGCCAAAGGGAAGCATTGCTTCAATTATCAGTTAATGAAGAAGATTAATGTCGGCAAGCAAATGCGGAATGTCTGGGAAATATCCGCACCGCTTGCGGCAGAAAAGAAATTTGGCAAACACCCGACCCAAAAGCCGACTGATTTATTAAAAAGAATCATTCTTGCTTCCACACTGGAAGGCGACCTTGTACTTGATCCTTTTTGCGGAAGCTCGACCACTGGAGTCGCGTCAGCTTTATTGAATAGAAAATATGTTGGCATTGACCTCGAGGAAGAATACTTAAGTCTTTCAAAAAAACGCCTTGAGCAAGCTATCAGAGGACAAAATCTAACATTCTGTTGCGGGGACGAGGCATTATGAAGACCGGCGGCACAGGCGGATGCAACACAATTACAGGCTTATGTTTTGAGAAGAAAGTTGATTTTCAAGAGCTTCTGAAGGCGATTCCCGGATATGCGTTGAAAAAAGTACCACATAAGGCCGGCTTGGGAGTGTTTTTTGAGAATAATCTCGTCGCAAGGTGTTTCAGGAAACATGATTTTTATAAATTCCTGACTGGAGAGGGCATAAATTGGAAGCATATGCTCTCAAAGCAATTATTGCCAGATGATGCCCTTCTCGTAATTGTACGAGAAACCTTGTTCATTATTGAAGTCAAATATCAACAGGTTGCAGGCTCAGTTGACGAAAAATTGCAAACGTGCGATTTTAAACGCAAACAATATTTAAAATTGGTTGCCCCACTCGGCCTAAAAGTTGAATATGTTTATGTGCTGTGTGATTGGTTTAAAAAACCAGCGTATAAGGATGTGTTGGCGTATATCCATAGCGTCAATTGCCATTACAAATTCAATGAACTCCCTTTGTCATGGTTAGGACTACCGACAACACCAACTCTTTCCTAACCCGTTAAACCTTCTCGTACGGATCCCAAAGCTTTTTAAACTCATCGAGGGCAAACCTGTCGGTCATGCCCGCGATGTAATCGCAGATGACCCTTTCCTTGCCGATCCTCTCTATCTCCATGCAGGTCTTTGGCGGCAGGAGCTTGGGCTCCCTCATATAGACCATAAAGAGGTTACGGAGGATCCTCCGTGCCTTGTCGGCCATCCGTATGACCCTGTGGTGGGTATAGAGGTTCGCCTTGAGGAACCTCTTAAGCTCCCTGTTCTTCGCCTCCATGCCGAGGCTAAAGCGGGCGATCGTCTTCCTCGCGCGCACGTCTTCGAGCGAACCTATCCCTTCTTCCTCTATCGTCCTCGTGATGCTCTCCACCAGGTCTGTTACCTGCGCGTTTATTATCTTTATGATCGTCTGAGAGGTGAGCACCTTGAAGGGTTCCTTCGGGAACTGCCTTTTCACCTCGCTCAGGTGCTCCTGCCAGATGGCGACCTCGCCGAGCGTTTCCGGCTCTATCATCTCGGATGATAGGCCGTCGTCTATGTCGTGGTTGTTGTAGGCTATCTCGTCGGCTATATCGACTATCTGCGCCTCAAGGCAGGGGGACTTGCCCTTTTCATACTCTGAGTTTACTCCGGGGCGGTCGTGCTCTGAAGAGTGTTTTACAATTCCTTCCCTCACCTCAAAGGTAAGGTTAAGGCCGCTGAAGGCCGGGTACTTCTTCTCAAGCTCCTGGACGATGCGTAGGCTCTGGGCGTTGTGCTCGAAGCCGCCGTGCCCTTCCATCAGGCTGTTAAGGGCGTCCTCGCCCGTATGCCCGAAGGGCGGATGCCCCAGGTCGTGGGCCAGGGCTATCGCCTCGGCGAGGTCTTCGTTCAAGCCGAGGGCGCGGGCGATCGTCCTCGATATCTGAGCGACTTCGATGGTATGGGTCAGCCTGGTCCTGTAGTGATCGCCCTCGTGGTAGACGAATACCTGGGTCTTGTACTCAAGCCGCCTGAAGGCGTGGCAGTGGATTATCCTGTCCCTGTCCCTCTGAAAAGGTGTCCTGAAAGGGTGCTCTGCTTCAGGGTATTTTCTGCCCCTTGAAGCGCCGCTCTTGGCCGCGTAAGGGGCCAGACGCTGTGATTCCAATTCCAGATAGTTCGGTGTCTTAGGCATTGACAATTCCCCGGATGGTAATAAAATCTAAATTATGAGAGCCCTCATCATTGCCCTCGCATCGTTTCTGCTCGCAGGGTGCTCGGTCATCCCGAAGAGCGTGCTGAAAGAGGTAGACCGCGACATCACGATAGACATGGTGCAGGCCCACCCTGAGCGGTACGCCGGGGCAAAGGTCCTGTGGGGCGGCATCATCCTTAACTCTGAGAACCTTGAAGAGGTAACAGAGATAGAGATACTTGAGACCGAGCTCGCCTTTGACGAACGCCCTGAGGACGGCTCTTCAAAGGGCAGGTTCGTACTCCAGTCCCCAGGCTATCTCGACACCAACATATTCTCCAAGAACAAGAGGATAACGGTAGCCGGTACCGTAAAGAGCATCGAGCGCAGGAAGATAGGAAAGATGGACTATCCCTATCCCATCATCACGCCTATCGAGATCCGCACCTTTGAGCCGTTGAGCGAATATTACGAACCCAACTATTACGGCCCTTACGGGCCATATGGCCCCTATCCTTATGGGCCCTATGGACCATCATACCCGTATGGCCCGAACTACCCGTTTGGCCCATACAGGAACCCTCTATACCCCTATCCTTATCCCTTCCCGTGACGTTCTTTGCCGCTGGCCCCAAAAGGTAAGAGGCCTGGCAAGGCGGGCACTACTTCGAGCACCCGTCCTTCAGGTTCTTCAGATAGTCCATGTACTCGTCGTAGTGATCGTCCATGAACTCAAAGACGTTTTTCCCCTCTGTGTCGATGCTCTTTTTGGTCTTTAAAAATTCCTTGAAGGTCATCCTTTCAGGTCCTTTCGTCTTCTGTAGGGTATCGGGTCCGCAACACCTGCCTCGCTGAAGCCGCGCAGGCGCAGAAGGCAGGAGTCGCACTCCCCGCAGGCCTCGTCTTCTTCCTTGTAGCACGACCAGGTAAGGTGCATGGGCGCGCCAAGGCTCAGCCCCTTTTTCACTATATCAGATTTTCTCAAGTTTATAAGCGGGGTCACTATCCTTATCCCGGTCTCCGGCTTCGTGCCGAGGTTGGCGGTCTGCTCGAAAGAATCGAAGAACCTTCTTGTGCAGTCCGGGTACCCGGAGCTATCCTCCTCGACAGCCCCTATGTATATTTCGCTCGCGCCTATGACCTCTGCCCACGAGACCGCTATCGAAAGGAGGTGAGCGTTCCTGAATGGGACATAGGTCACCGGAACGTCCGTTCTTTTGAGGTCGCCCTGGGGCACATCGATATTCCTGTCCGTGAGGGCCGAGCCGCCGATGAGCTTAAGATGGCTTATGTCTACCACGAGGCGCTCCTTTACCCCGTAGAACCTGGCTATATCGTTAAAAGCCCTGAGCTCCCTTCCTTCGGTGCGCTGGCCGTAGTTCACATGCAGGACGGCGCATTCGCCAAGTGAGGCGGCAACCGCCGCGGTAACCGCGCTGTCCATCCCGCCGCTTAATAGCACAACCGCTTTTGCCATTAGGGAATTAAAGCATAAGGCGGAAAAAGGTCAACCGAAAATTGAGCGAAAGACCGCCTTCGACCTTTCCGGCAAGGGCTCCTCTGCCTTTGCCCTGGCGTGCGCCTCTTTTATCTCTTCGAAAACGGCCTTCTGCCTGATATATATCTCCCAGTCTGCGTCAGAGGCGCCTGGGGCCGCCTGCCTCGATAAAAGGCGCTCTTTAATGGTCGAATTTAAAGCAGTACACTCTACTACCCGGAACTGCGCATGCATACGTTCGGCTGTCTGCTTCGCCTTCAAGACAAACGCCCTTCTCCCGAATGTAGCGTCAAGGACTACGGAGCGCCCCTCGCTTAAAAATCGCGCGCCCCGCCTTATAAGCTCCCCGTAAGTCCGTTCCGTGAACCCTTCAGAATAGATCCCAAAGCCAAAGGGCTCGGGCCATCTCTCATCCATAGGGAGCCCGGCAAGCTCCTTTCTTATCCTGTCAGAGGAGAGATGTACAAAGCCTGTGTGCTTCGATATCTCAGCGGCAAGGGTCGATTTGCCCGTGCCAGACGGGCCTGCGACGGCTATGAGCATGGGACCAAAGCCGCCCGAGGCATAAAGCCCTGAAAGATAGAAGTGGTAGGCTGACCTTAAAAAGGCGCTATCCCTTTCGCCATCGTCCACCTCCGGCTCAAGGCTCTTGAAGCCTTCGACCTTGCCCCTTACGTACGCCCGGTAGCACCTGTAAAAGTCCATAAGCCGCCTGCCTTCGTAGTCGCCGGTCTTCTCGAAGTAAGCGCTGTCGAGGGTTCTACCAAGGCCGTGCCTGTTATGAAAGTCGAGGTCCATTGAAAGAAAGGCTATGTCCGCTATAACGTCCGAGTACCTGAAGCGCTCGTTGAACTCTATGCAGTCGATTATCTGTATGCCGTCCTCCACAAAGACATGCTCTGAGTGCATGTCGCCGTGGCAATCCCTTATAAAGCCCTCCCTTACCCGCCTTTCAAGCATGGGGGAGTTGCCGGAGATGAAACCCTCTGTAAACTCCCTTATCCTGCCGTAAAGGGCGGCGCTCAGGCCCTTTCCCACAAACGCGGTCGTCTGCTCGAAGTTCTCTTCCGTGTTCTTCCGTATGCTCTCAAGAGAGCCGAAGCGCGAGATATAAGGGGTTGAATCGGCCTTCAAATGGAATGCGGCGGCCGCCGCCGCGACCCTTCTTATATCCTCGACAGTTGCCTCCCCCTCGTCGAGCATGCGGCCAAGCATCTTTTTTTCCTGAAGCCTCCTCATCTTTACGGCGTACTCTACAGGCTCGCCATCGCCTCCCATGAAGGGGCTGCCATGCCGCTCGGTTATGCCGATTACGTCGAGATAGGTATCCGGCGCGAGCCTCCTGTTGAGGCGCGCCTCCTCATCGCAGAAAAAACGCCGCCTTTCAAGGGTGGTGAAGTCAAGGAAGCCGAAATCCACGTGCTTTTTTATCTTGTAGACAAACTCTGGTGTGAAGATAAGGTACGAGATGTGGGTCTGGCGCAGCTCGAGTTCGGTGGGGCGCTCAGGAAAGGCTTCCGGGGTGAGGAGCGCCCTTACCAGCCTGGCAGTTCCATCCACGCTTCCTCCTCATCCTTCGATTAAATAAAGGCCGGGAAGGCCCCTGTACCGTTCCTTGTAGTCCATACCATAGCCCACTACAAAGCCCCGCCCTATTACAGCGCCGAGGTAGTCGGCTGCCTCGGGAGAGCCGCCATCGCGCTTAAGGAGGGCGCAGACCTTTACGGAGGCCGCGCCCTTGTCAGAGAAGTATTTTTTCAACGCCCTCGCGGTATGCCCCCTGTCGATTATGTCCTCGACGATTATCACGTCGCGCCCCTTGAGGTCGGTCGTCACGTCACGGAGGATGAGCACCTCCTCGGAAGGGACGTCCCGCATGCCGTAGCAGGCGGTCTGGATGAAGTCGACCTCGTGGTCTACGGCAAGGCTACGCACCAGGTCTGAGATAAAAAGGAACGCTCCCTTGAGGACACCCACGACCACGGGGGAGCGCCCCCTGTAATCAGAGCTTATCTCGGCGGCTATTCTCTTTACTATTTCCTCTATCCCCTCGGGAGGGATATAGGGCAAAAGGTCCATATCTCATACACCAGGATTTTGAGTTAAGGATATAATCAGGCGGCAAGGCTGTCAAGGGAGGAGTTTGTCTTGAATTAAGGCTCTTCTGTATGCTAAATATAAGTAAACTTTTGTTCCTCCCCGCAAAAGACCGCGGGGATTTCGCGGGCATATTCAAGCAGGCAGAAGATGATAATACAATGCGATAAATGCGAGACCAGGTTCCGCCTGGACGATTCGCGCATAACCGGGAACGGCGTAAAGGTCCGTTGCACAAAATGCCAGAACGTCTTCATAGTGGCCCCTCCTCCGCCAGCCGAGGAGGTAGAGCTTAACGAAGTCTTTGGCGCAGGCGGCAGCTCGCCCTCCACTTCCTCCCCTTCCTTCGATGATGGCGCGAAAAGAGAGCCTTCCAGGGAGAAGGCCCCCGCAAGGCCCAGGGAAGAGAACAAGCGGAACCTGGCCTTTGACTTTGATGAGAATACCGTTGGCGATGCGAAGGCCCGCGCGCCAGAGACCGGCAGCAGCCCCGCGGAAGAGCCATTTGCCGGTGAAGAGAATACCGGTGACGAAAAACTCTCCTTCAATGACATAGACTTCTCCTTCGGCGAGGAGAGGACCGAGGAGAGGGAGAAGGAAGAAGGATGGGACGCCGGTGAAGCCTTCGGCTTTGATGCTGAAGGCACGGATGATACCCCGAAAAAAGACGAGCCTGATTTCAGCTTCGATGATCCGGTAGACAAGGGCGATGACGATCTGCGGCCCACGGGCTTTGACGCGGTAGAAGACCCGGTTGAACCTCCAAAAGAGGCCGCGCCATATTCTGCCTCTGGCTATACGAGGGCGGGCAAGGCCGCCGCGGCGCCAGAGTCGCCTGTGGTTAAAGAGGCTTCGGCAGCCCCGGGTGAAGAGTTCAAGGATATACTCTCCCGGAGCCTCACAAAAGAGGAGCTGCCGGCTTTCGATGAACCTGAAGAGGAGCACAAGCCCACGAGGGGCCAGTTCCCCGGAAGGCTCGCCCCTATTCTGGCCGTCCTCATAGTACTGCTTGGCGGAGCGGTCATATACTATAGCGGCGTGATAGACAAGCTCGCCCGCGCGCTCATGCCGCCGGCCGCAAGCACCCTCAAGACGGTGGAAATAGAGAACATCAGCGGATTTTTCGCCGAGAACAGGAACTTCGGGAAGTTCTTCGTCATCCAGGCCCGTGTAAAGAACATCACCGGAGAACCGCAGGAGATAAAGGCGGCAACCGGCGTTATCTATGACGAGGACGGCAACACCATCGGCTCGCGCTCGGTCTCTCCCGGCAGGATGGTGTCAACGGATGACCTCAAGAACCTCCCGAAAGAAGAGCTCATAAAAGCGTTCAAAGACCCCTCCGGAGGGGTCATACCTGCCAAGGGCACTGTTCCGGTAATGGTGCTCTTCACCGATATCGCCGAAGGCGTGACCGAGTACGGCATCGATATCGTAAGATAGCCTCCTTAACCCAGGTAAGAGACCCGATGCGTCATCTTGAGGGCATAGCGGAAAAGTTCCTCTCCGACATCGCGGCCCTGCCAGAGGTCAGGATGAGGCTCGGCCTCTTCGCAAAAACGCTCTCATCGCTCACGCCTGAGCAGAGCGCAAGACTCCTTGCCATAATCTACGAAAAAGAGCCGAAGGACAAAGGCGCCGCGATAGTCCGCGCAATAATGGTGGACAACGACGGGCTCCTTCAAACCCTTGGCCAGACGACCTACGACTCCATCTATCTCGCCTCGCTCCGGCTCGGGCTTGTGAGGATATCGAGGTTCTTTACCGAGTTCGAGCCGCATAAGGAAGGCGTAAGCGGCTATGAGGAAGAGGAATTCGTAAAGACAGAACAACTTTCGCTCGGAGAAAGAAGGAGCCTCTCCAAATCCCACCTCATAAGAAACCTTGAAAAGCTCCTGTCGGACCCTGACCCGGCAGTCGTTGAGAACCTCCTCAATAACCCGAGGATAACCGAGAAGGAGGTCTTGAAGATAGCCTCTAAACGGCCTAACTCGCCCCACGCGCTAAAACTCGTGGCGCTCCATGTAAAGTGGTCGAGGCGCTATGACGTGGCAAAGGCCGTCTCAAGGAACCCGTACACCCCGCCGAGAGTCTCTGTCGCCCTCATGGAAGGCCTGCTTAAGCAGGACCTTTTGGCAGTCTCAGAGGACACTACACTCCATCCGGAAGTAAAACAGGCCGCAAAGGAAATACTTGAGGATAAGGAAAGGAAGGGAAAGGGGTAGAAGCGCTTACTTCTTGAGCTTCTCTTTTTCGTCCTGCTCCGGTTCGTTCGAGGCCTTCTTGAAGTTCTTTATGGCCTTGCCAAGCCCTGAGCCGATCTCCGGGAGCTTGCCAGCGCCGAAAAGGACAAGGATAATGATGAGTATTACGATAAGCTCTGTGGTGCCGAGCCCGAACATTTGTATAACCCCGCGATTTTGTGTAAAATAATGTGTAAAAGGTACTACTAAATCTTGACAGATTTAAGGGTGCATGTCAATTAAAACTTTCCGCGGCCCAAAGGGCCAAATGATGCTGATTTTCCTGGCACTTTCGGTGCTCTTGCACCTCTCCGCCGCCGCCCTGGTGAGCCTTTTACCCTCTATTGAAAGGGAAAAGCAAACTACGCCGATACCCGTCGAGGTCGTAGATCTGCCCCATCCAAAACCCGAGAAAAAGCCACTTGTTGTCGCGGAGGTCCCGCCGGCGATAAAAGAGAACATATCTCCAGAGAAAAAGCGGCCAACCGTCTATGCCGACAGGGAGCAGAGCGTTAAAAAAGAGACCTATCCAAGGGGAACGCCTGCGCCAATGGTAAAGTCGCCCCAGCCTGTTCCGCCATCGCGTGAGGCGCCGAGGGTGATCGAAAGGCCGTTAAAGGCGGTCGAGGGGCCGGTTGCGAAGAAGAGCGAAGAGACAAGCCCTCAGCCGCTTAAACCCGTGGAGGAGGTAGTAAGGACCGCGCCCAGAGCTGAAGGGAAGACCATGGAGGAGGCAAGGCCAAGGCCAACGCCAGTTACACCGGCCAGGCCCCGGGTCTTCTCAGAGCAAAACAGGCCGAACCTTTACCCGACAGATGAAAGGCTTGCCGAGCTTACAAAAAACTATGAGGCCCAGTCCCCTTCAGGCGAGGTCGGCAAGACCCTGCAGCTCAATACCGCGGAGCTCAAGTACCAGAAGTACATACTCGACATGAAGAGGAAGATAGAGCTCTACTGGGACTACCCGGACCTGGCGGCCCGGAACGGCTGGCAGGGGAGCCTCTGGATAACCTTCAGGATAATGAAGGACGGCACCGTATCTGACGTGAAGCTCGAGAGGTCTTCAGGCTACCCGATGCTCGACGACGCCGCGGTGACCGCCATCAGGATAGCAGCCCCATTCCCGCCCTTCCCGGCGAATTTTTCCGTCGAAGAGATAAACATAAAAGGGCAGTTCATGTATAACATTATCGGGCCTGCCGGGCGCCAGAATTAGGAGCGTAGAAAAAACAGGGGGGAGGGCGTCAAGACGCCCTCCCCCGTTGTCATTGTGCTTTTTCAGCAGCCTGTTAAAACGCGGCAAAGAGCATGAGGGTGGTAAGATTATTCCCCTCATCCGGGGTCGGTCCTCCATCCCCGGTGTACCATGTGTGGTCGAGCTGGACCTGAAGATTCTGGATCGGCGTATAGACCACCCCCAGCGTGGTAGCGTCATCCGTGTCATCTCCGGCGGCCCCGCTATTTCCGTCGCGGTAGACCGCGGCTACCGTAAGCTTCTGCGCTATCACGCCTACCTCCGCGGCGACAGTCCAGGCGCTCTTGTCTCCGGTACCTGTCTCGTTGAATATGTTGGGGTCATCGCTGGATGACGGGGCCTTGCCATAGGTCAGGTATACGCCGACAGGCAGCGCGCCCACACCGCCCTGCGCCTGCGCGTCAATGGCCCATGCCTCTGCCTTCTTTCTGGTCACAACGCCGTCTTCAAGGTTCTTCTCCACGCCACCCCAGACTTGTCCGCCAAACCCCAGGTCCCATCCTGCGAATGTAGGCGTAAAGGCTAACCTGGCGTAATGCAGATATGGCCCTGACGATATCGAATTTCCCGTCTCAGCTGGATGCTCGTTCGCCCAGAGGGTATAATTGGCGAACCAGAGGCTGTTGACAGCGGCAAAGGTCAAACCCGTGGCCTCTGTCGCTGTGCCGATGTATTGCTGGGCCGAGGTCTCTGTACGGTGCTCAAGGAAGCGCTGGTGGCGAAGCGAACCGGTATTTAATAGCTCCAGTCCGTAAGCTGCGCCGAGCCCATCGGTAGTGAACGGGACTACGCTAATATTCGTCCCGCCCCCGCCGAGAGCGAAGACAAAGGGCAACTTGAATGAGGTGAATAGCGGCTCGCCTTCCTTTATCGCGGCCTCAAGGAGGAAACCCGCGTGCTCGCCTACCCTGCCGCCGAGCAGGAGGGCTGCCTCATCGGGGAACTGAAGCGACCCCTTGTTAAGCTCGCCCGCTTCCCCGGCATCTGTGCCTCCGTTCCTCTTCTGGAAGCGTATCTTCGTTACCAGGCTGGCGTTCAAGACAGAGGGGAGCGAGAGGAAGTCACCTTCTATCATGCTCTGTCCGCCAGTCATCGTATATCCACCCGCCTTGAAGGAGCGGCCAAAGGCGTTAAGAGCCGGGAAATGCTGAAAATGGCATGAGCTGCACGCCATCCCCGTCTGCCGCGAAAAGGCCGGGATGGCCCCGGCGTCCTGCGGCATGAAAAACGAGACCGCGAGGAAGATGAGCCCCACATAGACCACTGATAGATTTACCCTCATCACACCCGCCCCCTTGAGTTTGTATTTTAACCGCTTCAGCTATTCGTCAATAAAAGACCGGGGTCCGATGTTGACAGGGCCCCGGATATCTGTTATTGCTAAATACAGCCTTTCCTGAAGATATGCCCGAGTGGCGGAATTGGCAGACGCACGGGACTTAAAATCCCGAGGTGGCAACACCGTGCCGGTTCGACCCCGGCCTCGGGCACCATTAAAACCTATAAAGCTTCACTTCTTTTTAGGCGTCCTTACGTAAAATTCCCTGAAGACCTCCACGCACCCGTTCGGCACGTTGTAAAGGTAGATATCGGTCCCCCTGGAGCTTGATATCCAGGCGTATACATTCTCCCTCTTCCTGATATTGATGCTCCCGGCCGGATAGTTTTGCCTGTACTTTTCCGCGAGCGCGCCGCAGGTGTTCGTCCAGTAGGCGGTCACCGTCCGCGAGGCCTGGCACGAGCCGTCTTTCATGGGCAGGAGCGTAAGCGAGTAATGCTTCGTCCCCTGCAGGAAATCGACGAGCGCCATCTCGCTCTGCTTGTTCCAGAGGGTGTTCCAGTAGCTGTTCCCCTTTTTGAAGTCGTAGTCCAGCGCCTCAAGGCAGCTGTTGTTCAGGTTATTAATCAGCTCCTTTTTCATCCCCTTGCCTTCAAGCTCTTTTTTCACGTCGAACGCCCAGGCCGTTGAAGAGACAAGAAGGATCGCCAAAACAAAAACCAGTCTCATATAAAGACTCCCTTTGCTAATGGAATGACAGCCTCAGCTCCAATACATCGTCCGGCGCGTCACTGGTAAGGCCGAAGGTGGTCGAGAGGTCGATAGAAAGCTTGTCGCTCCACGCCCAGTTCCCGCCGAGGCGTATGGAGGAGGCGTTTATAAGCGAGCCCGCTATCCTCTCCCCGTCCTTCTGTGTCTCAAGGGTGAGGCTGTGCTGGTATTGCATGTTGACCGAAAGCCTGTAGCTCAACGCGTATGCCGCGCCGAAACCAAACTCGTAGGCATCGCCCGGAGAGAGTTTGAGCTGCCTGCTTACGTAGACTATCTCCTGCGTATCCGGGTCCTGCTCCGCAACGAATAGCGTATTCTTCCTCGGGAAGCTGTGTGTGTAGCCCAGGTTGAGGAAGACGACCGCCGGGTCCGAGCTTTTTATGAATGAGAGCGTCCCCTTGAGCGAATTAAAGCCCGTGCCCATGGGCATCTCGCCCTTTGTGGGGTCTATCTCGAATACGCTCTGCCCTGTCCTCGATTTGAAGGTAAGACCGGCCAGCAGATGCGGCATGGTCGCGGTCTCCTGCAGGGCATGGACGAGTACGGTGCCGTATATGTCACCCTTGCCCTGGTCGTAATTGATCACCTCGTCCTCACCGACCGCCACGTCCGGCCTGAAAAAGCTCTCCCTCTGGTACCTGTACGGGACCGTCAGCTCGAGCTGCACCCTGTCGGTTATTCCGACCTTGCCGGTGGGAGAGATTATGAAGATATCCCTTTTTATCTTCTCTACCGTTACCTCGCCGATGACGAGCACCGGAAGCAGGGCGAACCCGTCTACGTATATCTGGCTCTCGGAGAAGTGGGCGTAAGACAAGCCCAGATCGAGCGCGAACTTGCCCTGGGGAAGGAGCAACCCGCCCCTCCTCGCGTCAGTGGATACCGGGGTATGGTGCTCCCCCTTGAGGGCCTCCTTGGCCTGGTCAGGGTCTGTTGGCGCCTGTTGGACCGCCTCATCCGCCTTTGAGTCAGCCGTGAAGATAAAAAACAGAAAAAGGGTTACTGAAAAACAAACCCAAAGAGCCTTCTTCATCCATCCTCCAACCGCGATCGAGATGTGCAAAGAGTATATACCGGTTTCAGGAGGACGCAACCGCCCCGCCTCAGAACCTTCTCAAGTCGTTTATGCCGTGCTGAAAAAAGTGGGGAGGAGGCTGGAGAAATCTCCAGAGCTCTTCCATGTATGGCGCGTCGGCCCGCCTGAAGCCGGGCTCCGGCTCGCCTTCCCTGTTCACCAGTAGAAAGATATTCTCGTACCAGTAGTCGCTGAACTGGTAGACCGGCAGGGTCAGGTTGCCCTTGGCCGGGTCAGCGAGCTGGACCCTGTCGCCTTTTATCCCCCTGAAGACGACGAAATGCTTGTAATTATTTATGACTATCGGCAGGAGCACGGCTGTGTTGGCCTTCGCAAGCTCCTCTATGCCGTCGGCCTTGTACCCTTCCGCCTTATAGCCCCTCTCTGAGGCGAACCTCTTAAGGTCCAGTATCGAGAACCCCTTCCTCGCCACTATCTGGGCGATGTCTCCCTTGCGCAGGATCCCGTCTATGACCTCGTCTTCCCGAACCGTGTCTCCGAGGATATTAAGAAGTGTAGCCATCGCCGCCGACCCGCAGCTGTAATCGAACTTCTGCATCACCACGCCAGAGGTGCGCATCTCCCAGACGTTCCTTATCTCTTTAGTGAAGGCCATACCTCCCGCTGTTATCCGGTATTCCATTGCAACGGCCTCTCCGGCGGCGAGGGGCGCGAGAAAAAAGGCCAGAATAGTCCAGGCTAAAAATGCGGCTCTTGTCATTTCCCCTCCGTAAAAGTGGAGGGAGGGGCTTTAAGCCCCTCCCTCCGGTCTTCAAGACGGTCTTAGTTCTTGTTCACGGCGTAGGCAAAGGTACCGCCGTCCGCGACGTTGGAGTAGTTGACCGCGGTATTGGTGTTGAACTGTTTCACGCAGGTCTGGCTGAGGGTCCCGGCGTTAATGACGTTCAACCCGGCGTTCACAGCGGACGCCGCTGAGTTTATGAGGACGACCGCGCTCGCGTAGCGCTGGGCGTTGTCATTCAGCTGGACCGAGTTCATGTTGTTGTCCTGGGTCCCATTGCTCAGGTCGGTGGCAAAGTAGTTCTCCACGACCTGGGTCTGCTTGTACTTGTTCTTTGCCGTCGCTTCGCCTTCAAGCGCGAACGCGTCGTTGTAGTGGTTCTTCGCGGTCTGCGTGTTCTCCTGATGGATAACGGAGTTGGTCACGTCGCCGCCGGCGTTGTCCCAGTTGATGAGGTTCTGCCCGACGTTCACCGCGGAGTTGGCCGAGTTTATAAGCTTGTCCACGGTCACGTACTGCTGGGCATTGTCGTTCACCTGGACCGAGTTGTTATTGTTGTCCTGGTCGTAGATTATAGCGTAGTTATTCGCGATATACTGCCCCGGGTCGTCGGATGTCTCCCAGTTCCTGGCCTTCGCGTCAGTACCGCCGTCGGCGTAGTTATCGAAGTTCTCGGCGGTCTGGACGTTTTTCTGGTAGATGGTGTCATCGCTATTGGTGATGTCGCCTACGTCCAGGACGTTCAGCCCGGCGTTCACGGCAGAGGAGGCCGAGTTCTCGAGGAGCACAGCGGATACGTTCTCCTGCGCGTTGTCGTTCAGCTGGACCGAGTTATTGTTATTCTCCTGGTCCTCTATAACGGTCGTAAGCTGAGCCGTTACAGGGAACTCCCCGTTGTGGACGTGCTGTGTCTGCTTGTTTTGGTTCTCCGCGTATGCGTCCCCGTCAACAGAAAACGCGTCGTTCACATGGTTTTCAGCTACAGCGGTGTTGGTCTGGTAGATGTCCGTGCCGGTAACGTTGCCCACAGTGGCGAGGTTCGCGCCGGTGTTGGTCGCCGACTTGGCGGTATTGACGAGCGAATCAACGAGGGCGTTCTGCTGGGCGTCGTCGTTCACCTGGACCGAGTTGTTGTTGTTGTCCTGGTATTCTATGGTGGTGTCCAGGAAGGAATTCTCTATCCGCTGGGTGACGACCCCTTCCTCATAGTTCTGGGCGTACGCGGCACCGTCTTCGGCGTCAGCGGTGTTATTCATGTTGTAGGCGCGCTGGGTGTTGGTCTGGGTGATATCACCGCCGGCGATGTTGCCTGAGTCAGAGCTGTAGATATTGAGGCCGAAGTTGTTGGCGCTGAAGGCCGAGTTCAGGACGCTTACGCCCTCTGAGTTCTGCTGTGCGTTGTCGTTCATCTGGACAGAGTTGTTGTTGTTCTCCTGGTCCTCGATAGTCACAAGGAAGCTATTATTCACATCCTGGGTCTGCTTGTTGAGGTTCTGCGCGTATGCGTCGTTATTAAATGCAAACGAGTCATTCACATGGTTCTTGGCCGTGTTGTCGTTCTCCTGCTCTATTCCAGAGGAGGTCGCTGGGCCGCTGTAGAGGAGGTTGGCCGAGGCGTTGACGGCGCTTACCGCCGAGTTGATTAGCCCTTCGACATTGCTGCTCTCCTGAGCGAAGTCGTTCAGCTGAACGGAATCGAGGTTGTTGTTCTGGTCGGCTACAGGAAAATTGCTCTCGTTCACAATGGTCTGGATGCCCTGGGCGCTTACCCTGTCCATCTCGGAATCAGAGAGGGCCGCCGAGCCTGCGAACGCCGTCCCACTGCCTGCCAGTGTTATGCCTACAGCGAGTGCGAACGCCTTTCTTAAAGTCATTTTGCTTCCTCCTTGGTTGTTTGTTGTTAAGCTGCGTTCAATCCCCCATGCCGCTTTTACAGCGTACCGCTCCATACGAGAAGGCTGTTAAGGATGCCTAGCGAGGTGTTGGTCTGGTTCACTGCGCCGTTGTTGTCGCCGTTGATGACGGTTATGTTTATCCCGATAGGCACGGCGCTATTGGCGGCGTTCAGGTTCAACAGCGAGTTCAGGTTGCTCTGCGCGTTGTCGTTGAGCTGCACCCCGTTCTGTATACCCGTTGCGCCATTCCCCAGGGTCTGTGAGGCGCTTCCAGGCAGGGTAGCGCCCGCGATGACCTGGCTAAGGTCAAGGGTGCCGTCGAGGTTCGGGACGAACATGTTGTAGTCGAGGTAGACGATGAGCCCCTGGGCGTGGACCGTGTCAAGGTACTCGTCAGAAAGCCTGTGAATGGCGCCGTCGGCCTGCGGGGCCATAAGCCACAGGGACAAGAATGCCCAGATTGTGAAGGCGAGTCTTTTCATTTCTCCTCCCTTTATTTGAAGGAGGGGGCTATTACGCCCCCTCCTTCCAGTGGTTCAGCCCCGTCTTAGTTCCTGTTCACGGCGTAGGCGAAGGTCCCGCCGTCCGCAAAGTTGGAGTAGTTGACCGCGGTATTGGTGTTGAACTGTTTTACGCAGGTCTGGCTGAGGGTCCCGGCGTTAACGACGTTCAACCCGGCGTTCACAGCGGACGCCGCTGAGTTTATGAGGACTACCGCGCTCGCGTACCTCTGGGCGTTGTCGTTCAGCTGGACAGAGTTCATGTTGTTGTCCTGGGTACCAATGAGCACGGTATCGGCGTTATTTGCGATCCACTGGGTCTGCTTGTAGGCGTTCTCGGCGGTCGCTATCTCGTCAGACGCGAAGGCGTCATTATAGTGGTTCTTAGCGGTCTGCGTGTTCTCCTGATGGATAATGGAGTTAGTCACGTCGCCGACCGTCCAGTCCCAGTTGATGAGGTTCTGCCCGACGTTCACCGCGGAGTTTGCCGAATTTATGAGCTTGTCGACGGTCACGTACTGCTGGGCGTTGTCGTTAAGCTGTACGGAGTTGTTGTTGTTATTCTGGTCTAAGATGACAGCAACGTCTTCGTTTATGATTAACTGCCCGGGGCTTGCCGCGGTCTCTTTATTGCTGGCAGTGGCGTCTTCGCCGCCGTCGGCGTAGTTGTTGAAGTTCTCGGCGGTCTGGACGTTTTTCTGGTAGATGGTGTCATCGCTATTGGTGATGTCCCCTACGTTCAGGACGTTCAGCCCGGCGTTCACGGCGGAGGAGGCCGAATTCTCGAGGAGCACCGCCGATACGTTCTCCTGCGCGTCGTTGTTTACCTGGACCGAATTGTTGTTGTTCTCCTGGCTCACTACAACGGAGAAATCACCGTTAATGACGTTCTGGGTCTGCTTGTTGTAGTTATTGGCGTATGCGTCCCCGTCAAAGGCAAACGCGTCGTTCACGTGGTTTTCAGCTACAGCGGTGTTGGTCTGGTAGATGTCCGTTCCGGTAACGTCGCCCACCGTGGCGAGGTTCGCGCCGGTGTTGGTCGCCGACTTGGCGGTATTGACGAGCGAGTCAACGAGGGCGTTCTGCTGGGCCTGGTCGTTCACCTGGACCGAGTTGTTGTTGTTGTCCTGGTCCACGATCACTGAGAAAAAGTCATTGACTACCAGTTGAGTGATGAGGCCTTCCTCATAGTTCTGGGCGAATGCGTTTACCTCGCCATTTGCGGTGTTGTTCATGTTGTAGGCGTGCTGGGTGTTGGTCTGGGTGATATCACCGCCGGCGATATTGCCTGAGTCAGAGCTGTAGATATTGAGGCCGAAGTTGTTGGCGCTGAAGGCCGAGTTCTGGACGCTTACGCCCTCTGAGTTCTGCTGTGCGTTGTCGTTCATCTGGACAGAGTTGTTGTTGTTATCCTGCCCTTCTATAACTGAGAACTCGTCATTGTTAACGTACTGTGTCTGCTTGTTGAGGTTCTGCGCGTATGCGTCGTTATTAAATGCAAACGAGTCGTTCACATGGTTCTTGGCCGTGTTGTCGTTCTCCTGCTCTATTCCAGAGGAGGTCGCTGGGCCGCTGTAGAGGAGGTTGGCAGAGGCGTTGACGGCGCTTACCGCCGAGTTTATTAGCCCTTCGACGTTGCTGCTCTCCTGAGCGAAGTCGTTCAGCTGAACGGAATCGAGGTTGTTGTTCTGGTCGGCTACAGGAAAATTGCTCTCGTTCACAATGGTCTGGATGCCCTGGGCGCTTACCCTGTCCATCTCGGAATCAGAGAGGGCCGCCGAGCCTGCGAACGCCGCCCCACTGCCTGCCAGGGTTATGCCTACAGCGAGTGCAAACGCCTTTCTTAAAGTCATTTTGCTTCCTCCTTGGTTGTTTGTTGTTAAGGTTTGAACGTCGCCTGTTCACGCAAGAGACTCCCCCGCGCTCACCTCCTCCTTTCTCAGGATCGCCAACCCCCTGCCGCGGACCCGTGTATAAAACAAACCGCAAGGCCCGCCCACCCCCTAAGCCGCATCCCTTGCCAGAGATATCGCTACGCGAATGCCACGGCCTGATCTGTATGGCATGTTGTTTAGCAAGCGCCGTGCCAAGCCTTTATCTCATCTACTTACCTGTCTTTTTCTCCCGGGCACATTTCCGGGTTGTTAAAAAGCTTTACAGGGACTTTGCAGTGTATCTTTCTGCAGGAGCCATCTCTCCATTTATAAAGCTCATTAGTAACGCCCCTTTTCGCGTTCTCTGATCCTCCGGTCAAGCGGTCGCCGTCTTGCCTGTAAAGACTTTTTACGGAGAGTTATGAGGTCCAGGGAGGGCACGGCCACCGCAGTTCTGTCTTGACAACAGTAGTCGGGATAACGTATCTGCTGTAGCAGGGAGGCGTCATTGAGATCCGGACAGATGAATAAACAGGTACAGGGGCGGGTGCGCCTGATACTCTTCAATAAGCCCTTCAACGTCCTCTGCCAGTTCACCGATAGCGCTGGGCGAGCTACACTGGCAGACTTCATACCCTTCAGGGACGTCTACGCCGCCGGGAGGCTCGATTACGACAGCGAAGGGCTCGTCTTACTCACGAACAACGGGCGTCTGCAAAGCCTCATAGCAGAGCCAAGGCATAAGCTCCCGAAGAGCTACCTCGTCCAGGTAGAGGGCGCGCCGGATAAAGAGGCCCTCGACAGGCTAAGGCGCGGGGTGCTGTTAAAAGACGGCATGACCCAGAAAGCGTTGGTCGAAACTGTCAGCGACCCTCAGATTTGGCCGCGCGTGCCGCCGATAAGGTTCAGGAAGAACGTCCCTGATAGCTGGCTCAGGATCACGATAACAGAGGGCAGGAACAGGCAGGTGCGGCGCATGACAGCCGCCGCGGGCTTCCCCACCCTGAGGCTCATAAGGCTTAAGGTCGGCCCATGGGAGCTTGGGGGGCTAAAACCCGGCGAGTGGAAGGAGGCGCCCTTCCCTGAAGCACTGCTTATAAGATAGCCTTGTTGCTTCTCCACTGCCATGTGATATATACTTGCCGTTATGAACTCTTACGTATTATTTAACGGGTGAAGCGCATGCCTCTTTGGTCCGCCGCCGCAAGGCTCGTTGGCCTCATCGTCACAGGAAAGAGGGTCATCAAGGTCTCCCGAGCGGTACTGGGCTCGATCAGGCAAGAGCGCGGCCCTGAGCCTGACGAGGGGCTTAAAGACCGCCTTGCCGCGATGGAGTTCAGGGTAGAAAGGATTGAAGCCGAGGTCGAAGAGTTGAAAAGATCGGTCAGACGGCTCTCTTCTGCCCTTTACGCTCTCGGCGCCCTCGCGGCCATTGCCCTCTTATTGGCTTTAATCAAACTGGCCTGATACGGAGCAGCCCTTGATTTAAAGTCCGGATTTTAGTATGCTCGAAAATATCAGGCTATTCCTCTCCACGACTCCCCTTCAAGACCAATTCATCTCGAGTTCTTTCAAAAAAACCGCCCTGTGGGGGCAATATGCGCAAGGTCCTCATAATAGACGACGAGGAGAATATCAGGGAGGTCCTCTCTGAGCTTCTCTCCGGAAAAGGTTTCACCACCTTCCAGGCCGCTGATGGCGCCTCTGGCATCGACGCCTTTTTGAAGGTACGGCCGCACGCGGTCCTGCTTGACCACCGCATGCCGGGCATCGACGGCTTCGAGACCTTCAGGGCCCTGAGGGATATCGACCCGGCTGTGCCTGTCATCTTCCTCACGGCCCATGCCGATATCCATGTCGCCGTTGCGGCGATAAAATCCGGGGCCTATGACTTCATAACAAAACCGCCGGAGCTGGAAACGCTCTCGATCATCATCCGCAAGGCCATAGAGAAGCTCGAGCTTGAAAGGGAGGTCGGGAGGCTCAAGTCGGCCGTAGGCGCTTCCGTCGAGTGGACGCTCGGCAGGAGCGAGGCCATAAAAGAGATAATCCCGCAGCTCGTAAGAGTGGCGGCAAGTGATTTCTCCGTCATCATCCAGGGCGAGACCGGCACCGGCAAATCGATGGTCGCGGGGCTCATCCACAGCATGAGCATGAGGGCGCAAGGCCCTTTCGTGCGGGTAGATATCGGGGCGATGCCTGAAACGCTCATCGAAAGCGAGCTATTCGGCTCTGAAAAAGGCGCCTTTACAGGGGCAGAGAAGGCGAGAAGCGGTTATTTCGAGGCGGCCTCCAAAGGCACCCTTTTCATCGACGAGCTTGAGAACACCTCGGCCTCTGTCCAGGCCAGGCTCCTCGGGGCGGTCGAGGCAAAGCAGATATGCAGGGTCGGGTCGAGCAGGCCTATCCCGGTAGACGTCCGGATAATCACCGCCTCGAACAAAGACCTGAGGGGGCTCGTAAAGGAAAAAAGGTTCAGGGAAGACCTGTTCTTCAGGCTGAACGAGTATACCGTGACGCTACCACCACTGAGGGAGAGGTCGGAGGACATATCTTTTTTGGCCGGGAAGTTCCTCTCCGAGGCCTGCGAGGAGCTAAAAAGGCCCGATATCGCCGTAACAGGGCCCGCGCTTGCCGCCCTCCTCAGCCACGCCTGGCCGGGAAACATCCGCGAGCTTAAAAACGTCATGCGGCGGGCCGCCCTGGTGGCAGCCGGAGGCGAGCTCTCTCCAGCGCACCTTGACCTTCTCTCTTGCCATGATGCCCAGGCTCCGTTCGACCGCGTCCTGCCCCTTAAGGAGGTATCCGCGACAGCGGCAAGGGAGGCCGAAAAAGCCGCTATAAAACAGGCGTTAAAGCTCTCCTCAGGGAATAAGACGAGGACAGCCTCCAGCTTGCGGGTCGATTACAAGACCCTGCTTACAAAGATACGGTCCTACGGCCTGGAATAGCATAATATGGAAGCCGTTCCATAATTATGGAGCGCTCTCCCCACCATTGACATCTCCCGAATATCGATTCTAATTAAAAGATAACTGTAATCCGGGTTACTTTGCCTTTGGCATCCTCCTTGCTATAAACAACCTTGCGGGAAGAGGCTAAAGTTTTTTGCATTGTAACCGAAAGATAAAAGTCAAGGAGGGCCGTATGCGTAATCAAAAGATCCTGTTGCCGATACTCTTGGCAATGGCATTGATCGGCAATGGGGCATATGCCGGGGAGCAGAGCCTGAGGGAACGGCTTATCGGGACCGGGACCGTCGAGACGCTCTATTCGGTCGACGACCACACTACCATAGTAAAAGCCGCGGACGGCCAGGCCCTTAAGGGGCTCGAGGCCCTCTGCTCTGAATATATCGGGGCCGGGCTCGTAAAGGAAGGCGCAGCAATGAAATGCGGCGCTATCTTCGAGGCCTCAGAAGACCTTACCCAGGGAAAAAACCCTCTTTACAGGATAAAAAGCGAAGAGGCCCAGCCTGTAGCTTACAAGATAGCTGCCCTGCCGCCTTTCGAAGAGCTCTCCGCGCCGCCCGACGGAAGGATAGAAGGCGGGCTTGGGAGCATCGATGTCTATCAGTACATGTACGCGCTTTGCAAAAAGGAGCAGGGGAGCCATTCGATAGTAATATCCAGGAGGTTCGGCAGGTTCGTACGGCTGGTGGAGGTGCCTTCGGAGGAGGCCTTCGATTACCTACTTTCCTCCGGCGATACAAAGGACCCCTGGTTCTTCGCCTGCGAGGGAGAGAACAGGTTCATAGTCGAGAAGGACTATCAGTACGACCCTGACGGAGAGAAAAAGTTCTACTTCCGCCAGGACAGGGGGCTTGAGTCGGTCGATTACATCAAGTCCGGCGAGCGTGAGAAGCTGGCGCGTCTTGAACGTTCATCCAAAGAAGACCCGAGCCCAGACCCTTCGGTTGAAACCCGCATGATGGAGGCGATGGCGGTAGATCTGAGCGAGCTCAAGTTCGACTTTATAAAGACAGGCCTTGGCGCGAAGTATGAGGGGCACTACAATAATACTGACGACGCGGGCTGCGCCCGTACGACGATCAAACAGACCCGCTCCGGGACGGCAGAAGAGGTATTCAACTACAGGGTATGCGGCACGAACGTTGCTCTTATCGACTCTACTGACAGGAAAAGTGGGTTTTTCGCCGGCCTTCTCGGCAAATAGGAGAACAAAAAAAGGGCTGGACCGATACGGTCCAGCCCTTTTTCCATTTCATCCTGTAGGGCTTTTCCTCCTTCTCCCTCCGGGAGAAGGCCGGGATGAAGGGCTATGTATTTAAGTGGAAAGATCACCTTCCGTGGCACCTCTTGAATTTGGAGCCGCTGCCGCACCAGCAGGGGTCATTCCGTCCGGGCTCCGCCGGGCGCTCAACCGGAAGAAGGTTGGGGGAATTTGTTGCGCACCATCCCCTTATAGTATCAACGACCTTTTGAGCTGCCTCTTCCGCGCTCGCAACACCCTCTGCCAGGCTTTTAGCCGAGGCCTTCCTCTCAGCTTCTATGGCCCTGGCTATCGCAGCCTCGTCCCCTGAACCAGCATCGTCTATTATCCTGCAGTAACCGCGTTCACCCTGGCGGGCCTCAGGCGCGCCGAGCCACCCGCAATGGGGTGGCCTGATATCACGCCCGGTTATTGAGGGATGAATCGAGCATGACTTGTCATCCGAGAGAAAACGGCATTTGAAGGCGAACATCGCGATGAGGTTTATCGTCAGTACTTCACCTGTTGCCCTTATATCCTTTACGATGACATTATACTTCTCAGGCGTACCGAAAAGCGGCCTCTGCGGGGCTTCCGACGTCTTATACGCGTCGGTTATCCGCTGGAGGCGGGCCCTTATGCCCTTGAGCACATCTGCCCTGAAGACTGAGATGTTCTCAAGCCCTCCCTCCTTAACTACTGGATAAGAGATTATCCCCCACCAGGGGTCACAGCATATCCCGCCGCAGCGCTCCACGCAGACCGCGGAGAAAGACGCCTTTGTCTGTGCCACTTCCGCCATGGGGAGATTATAACTTTTTTGGAATCAAAGAGTCCATCCGTTTCAAAAGGGTATAGCTCGCGTCTTTCTGCCTCCCCCCTTGACCTTCCCTTCCCCCTGTGCTAACCCTAATCGTATGAAAAAGAGCGGAAAAAACTCGCGCGCCATGAGGCCCATTACAGAGATAGCCTTTGAGGCCGGGATACCTGGCGAGAGCCTTATTCCATACGGGGCGCATTTCGCAAAGGTACGCGCGTCCCTCCTTCACGAGCTAAAAGACAAGCCGGACGGACGGCTCATCATCGTGACCGCCATGAGCCCGACGCCCGCTGGCGAGGGCAAGACCACTCTTACCATAGGGCTCACGCAGGCCTTAAGGTCGCTTGGAAAAAAAGCCTTTGCCTGCATACGCCAGCCGTCCATCGGGCCGCTCCTCGGCGCAAAGGGCGGGGCCACGGGCTCCGGCTCTTCCAGAGTAGAACCAGCCGAGGAGATAGCCCTTCACTTTACCGGGGACGATTACGCGGTCTCAACATCTCACAACCTCGTCTCGTCCTTGATCGACAACCACATCTACCACGGCAACAGCCTTAATATGGAAAAAGTCCTCTGGAAGAGGGTCTCCCCGATTAACGACAGGTCACTACGCAAGGTAAGGATAGGCCTGGGCAAAGCGGCGGGAGAAAGAGAAGAGGAGTTTCACATATCAGCCGCGTCCGAGCTGATGGCGATTTTGTCTCTCAGCGCAGATCTGGCTGACCTCAAGGAGCGCGTCTCAAGGACTATTGTCGCGCTCGGAAAAGACGGATCCGCGATAACGGTACGGGACCTGAAGGCCAGCGGCGCTACCGCCGCCCTTCTTAAAGACGCCCTCAACCCGAACCTCGCCCAATCAATCCGCGGCGCGCCTGTCTTCATACACACGGGCCCATTCGGGAACATATCTATCGGATGCAGCAGCCTCTTATCCGCAAAGATGGCGCTTAAGCTCGGCGAGTACGTCATCACCGAGGCCGGGTTCTCAACAGAGCTTGGCGCGGAGAAGTTCTTTGACATCGTCTGCAGGGCCGGTGGCTTACGTCCTGCCGCGGCTGTTATAGTCGCAACACTTGGCGCTCTGCGCCTGCACGGCGGGGCGAGCGATTACCGGGCAAAAAATATGAAGGCGGCGCTAAAGGGTATCGACAACCTCCGCAAGCACATCGAAAACGTCGCCGCCTTCGGTCTATCGGCGATAGTCGCGCTCAACAGGTATAAAGACGACACAGACGAAGAGATAGACGAGACGCTCTCAAATATCCGGAGGCTCGGCTGCATGGCTGTGGCGGTGGACGCAAGGGATTTGGGCGCCCCGGGCGGCATTGAGGCTGCCGAGGCCGTTGTCAAGGCCTGCTCGGAAGAAAATGACTTCAACTTCCTTTATCCCCTTGATCTACCCATTGAAGAGAAGGTCTCAACGATAGCGAGGTCGATCTACGGCGCCGAAGGGGCCGTCTTCTCGGCAGAGGCCAGGGCAGACCTTGAAAGGATCGAAAGGCTCGGCCTTTCAGCCCTGCCCGTATGCATAGCCAAGACCCCTAAATCCCTTTCAGACGACCCGGCGCTCCTGGGCCGTCCAAATGGCTTTAACATCAATGTACGAGAGGTGCGCCCGGCCACAGGCGCCGGTTACGTTGTGGCTGTCTGCGGCAACGTGCTCCTGATGCCGGGCATGCCGGAGCACCCCCTCGCCGAGGAGATAGACATCGACGCCTCCGGAAGGATAACCGGGATCCGGTAAGGACCACACCCCAGCCATTTTGAGCATTTTGTGAAACTTGCTCCGCTGCAGGATTACCATGATGTATAATAATCGAGCTAATGGCCGCTAAAGAGGAAAGATATTAAAATGCCAATAGGCAGATATAAAGACCTTCTCAAATCTGGTGGTTTCCAGTCATTTCTGTGGACACAGTTCCTTGGGGCCTTCAACGACAACGCCTTCAAGATAGTCCTCTCTATGATAGCGGTCAACATCTCCGCAGGCTCCGGAGGGGCCTACATATCGATGGTTGGCGCGGTCTTCATCCTCCCGTTTTTCTTCTTCTCCGGCTATGCCGGCCATGCAGCCGACGTCTTCAACAAGAGGACGGTCCTTATAGCGGCAAAGGGCTTTGAAATATTCGCGGTCGTTGTCGGCCTTTTCGCCTTCTGGTCCGGAAAGGTCGAGTTCATGCTCGGGACCCTCTTCCTCATGGCCCTCCATTCCACCTTCTTCGGCCCAGCCAAGTACGGCATAGTCCCGGAGATGCTCCCCGACAAGGAGCTTTCGCGCGCCAACGGGCTGCTTGAGATGTCCACCTTCCTCGCCATCATACTCGGCACCTCCATAGGCACCATCATGTACTCGGTATGGAGCGAAAGCCTTCCGATAGTCGGCGTTTTCCTTGTGGTCATCTCTCTTGTGGGCATGTTCCTGAGCTTCGGCATACCCGTAGTGCCTGATTCAGGCGCCAGAAAGAAGTTCCGCCTGAACCCCTTCGGCGAGATAGGGCAGGGCTTCAAAAGCCTCGTTAAAAAAAGGCTCCTCCTCTTTACGGTCGGCGGCATAAGCTACTTCTGGTTCATCGGAGCTCTGCTTCAGATGGATATCCTCCTTCTCGGCAAGGAGGTAATGGGGCTCGACGACTTCTGGGTCGGGATACTCATAGTATTTCTCGCGGTCGGCATAGGCCTGGGGAGCTTGACCGCAGGCAGGCTCTCGGGGGACAAGGTAGAGCCGGGATTGGTCCCACTTGGCTCTATCGGCATGGGCCTGTTTTCGCTGCTCCTGGCCGTTTCCACAGATTCATATCCGAGGACAGGGGCCGCCATGCTCATGCTCGGCTTCTCCGGCGGCCTCTTTATCGTGCCTCTAAACGCCCTCCTTCAGCAAAGGAGCGGCGCCGATGAAAAAGGGCGCGTTATCGCTACCAACAACTTCTTCAACACGTGCGGCATCCTCCTTGCCTCGGTGGTGCTCTGGTTCATGAGCGGCTCCCTCGGTGTTTCCCCGGACAGGATAATACTGGTCTTCGGTTTCGTGACCCTCGTCTCAACGGTATTCGTATTGAAGGCCCTGCCGGACTTCCTCATCCGCTTCGTCATGTGGATGCTCACCCATACGCTTTACAAAATAAAGATAGTCGGCCAGGAGAACGTCCCGATAAAGGGCCCGGCTCTCCTTGTCTCGAACCACATGTCCTTTGTCGACGCCTTCCTTGTGGGCGCGTGCGTGCAGAGGTTCATCCGCTTTCTCATATACGAGTACTTCTACAATATAAGGCTCATCAACTGGATATTGCGCCTCATGAAGGCGGTCCCGATAGCCGACGGCAACAAAAAAGAGGTCTTGAGGTCGATTGCGAGGGCGAGGGAGGAGCTTACCGCCGGCCACATGGTATGCATATTCGCCGAGGGCGCGATAACCCGCACAGGGAACCTCCTGCCATTCAAGAAGGGCTTTGAAAGGATAGCCGCCGGACTGGACGTGCCCATAATACCTGTGCACCTCGACCGTGTCTGGGGCTCTATCTTCAGCTTCAAGGGGCGTAAGTTCTTCTGGAAGCTCCCGCACCACTTCCCCCACCCTGTTACCGTCTCATTCGGAAAGCCGCTCAGGGGCGCGAATGCCGAAGAGGTGCGCCAGGCCGTGACAGAGCTCGGGAGCGCCGCCCACGACCACAGGCGCGCGCCGGACGACCTCCTGCACATTCGTTTCATAAGGGGCGCGAGAAGGCGCTTTTTCTCCTTCTGCATGGCCGACTCGACCGGGAAAAAAATCACCTGGGGGGCGGCCCTCGCAAGCGGAATAGTCCTCTCAAAATGGATAACAAGAAACTCAACGGGAGAGATGGTCGGCCTTCTGCTGCCCTCGTCGGTTGCCGGCGCTCTCGCCAATATCTCTCTACTCATGGCAGGGAAGGTCCCGGTAAACCTCAACTTCACCGCTGGCAAGGAGGCCATGGCAATCGCCCTCAAGCAGTGCGGGGCAAAAGAAATAATCACCTCAAGGGGCTTTATTGAGAAGGCCGGGATTGAAAAGGACAGCCGGATGGTCTTTCTCGAAGACATAGTCACCGGTATTTCCGGGGCCGAAAAGCTCCTCGGCTTTATCTCCGCCGCCATACTGCCCGCGCGCCTTATCGCTCTTCTTTTTTGCAAGGGCAAGCGCGACCCCGACTCTCTGGCGACCGTCGTTTTCACGAGCGGCACGACCGGGGTCCCAAAAGGGGTACAGCTCACGCACCACAACATCATATCCAACATAGAAGGCTTCCAGCAGGTATTGGAGTACTCCGGCAAGGACACCATCCTTGGCGCGATCCCGTTCTTCCATTCTTTCGGCTTTACCGTCTCCATCTGGTTCCCGCTCATCTCCGGCTTCCGCGTCGTATACCACCCGAACCCGATGGACGCCCGTTCGATAGGGCAGCTCGCTAGACAATACAGGGCCACCATGATAATGGGCGCCCCGACCTTCTTTGCCGCTTACATAAAGAAGTGCGAGCCCGGCGACTTCGCGACACTCAGGTACGCGATAGCAGGCGCGGAGAAGCTAAAGGCGCAGGTGGCGCAGGAGTTCAAGGCCAGGTTCAAGGTAGACCTCCTTGAGGGTTACGGCTGCACAGAGATGTCCCCTGTCATATCCGTGAACATACCCGATGTCGAGGACAGGGGGATAAGGCAGCAGGGAAGAAAGCCGGGGAGCGTTGGGCACCCCATACCGGGTGTATCGGCAAAGGTAGTCGACCCCGCCACGGGCGAGACACTGCCGCCCGGCCATGAAGGGATGCTCTACGTCAAGGGGCCGAACCTGATGCTCGGGTACCTGGACGACCCGGAGGCCACCTCGCGCGTCATAAGGGACGGCTGGTACGTTACCGGGGACATAGCATCGATCGCCGAGGACGGCTTCATAACCATACTCGACAGGATGGCGAGGTTCAGTAAGATTGGCGGCGAGATGGTGCCGCACATAAAGGTCGAAGAGGCCATGTCAACGGCATTGGGGGCCGAGTGCGCCGTTACGGCTGTCGAGGACCCGGGCCGGGGCGAGAGGCTCGTTGCCTTCTATACCAAAAAGGGTCTTTCCGCGCAGGATGTCTGGGCCAGGCTTGCCGCCACAGACCTGCCAAGGCTCTGGATACCGAAGAGGGAGAACTTTTATTTTATCGAAGAGCTTCCGCAGACCGCCGCAGGAAAGGTTGATTTGAAGAAGATAAAGGCGATGGCAGCGGAGAGGGTGGGGGCTTACTGAAATCTCCCCCTTTTCTAAAGGGGGACTAAGGGGGATTATAAACCCTTCAAAGATAATCTCCCCTGACCCCTCTTTAGGAAAGAGGGGGACCAGGAATATCCTTCGCTTCCATTTGATATCGCGCAGCTGATCCGACGTCACTGTGAACGTAAATGCCGTTCAGGGCAGTTTACCTCCCTGCCCTTCCAATTGCCGACCCCAATTGATTTGAAAAAACCCCCGAAATAATACCTCCAGGAGATCCCGTAGACCGGTGATTTAGTGGGCCAGAATGAGATGGTATCAACCCCCGCGGCCCCGGCCATGTCGATAGCCTTAAGTATCATATCCTTTCTGTCATTCCAATTGAACAGGACATACTTCCATTCTATCAGCGGCTTTCTCAAGCCCCTTGAATCCCTGTACTCGACCAGGGCCTTCATATTGTCATAGGCTTTTCTAAAGCTCCCCTGCCTCTGGTATCTCCGGACTGTTTCATCACTGATGCCATCGACTGAGAAGTATATATGGTCGAGCAGCAGCGCGGCCTCGCGCTTTCTATCGGTATCGAGAAGGCTGCCGTTGGTAGAGGTAGTTATCTTGAGGTCCGGATTGCCGTTACGGAGCAACGTAAGCTCGTCTATTATATCCGGGTGGAGGAACGGCTCGCCCAGGTTGAAATAATAAAGGTTTTCTATCCGGTTTTCACTGATCGCAGAAGAGATCTTTCTGATATTCTCGACGGTAAGGTCTCTCTGCCTCCTTATCTTCAGCAGGGTCTTTCTTGAACAGCCCGTACAGTCAAGATTGCACGAGACGGTATTCTCGACCATTATGCCTTTTTCAGGCACGCTGTAATGTTCTTCAAAGTGGCGCGCATCCGCTTTATCCACCGGCTGCAGATCGCCGCACCTTGTACATGTCAGGATCGGCAACTTCCCTTCCGCCAGTTTTTTTCTGAAACCCCTGGCGACAGGGCCGCGAAAGATCTCCTGCAGGCTATTGGCCAAGAGGTCTCCGAGATGGCCTGAGCCGTCATAGTCCTGGCAATTGCAGGAGACCGTCATGTCCGAGTTGATGACGATATTATAATAAGACTGCCCCGTAAGCGCCTTGCAGTAAAAAGCCTTCTTCGTAAGCCTGGCCCTCATCTGGAATAAAGAGGCCAATATTACCTTTATAACGTTGTTCAATCTTTCATTATCCATCGCTTCTTCCGATGCCTGGCGGGATGCCCTCTTTTACTTCGAAGACACAGCCCCGGGCAGGGGCGCCAAAAAGACGGTATTCCTTGAAAGGTCCTTGGCCCTGTACATGGCCTTGTCTGCTGTCTTTAAGAGCTCTTTTTTGTCCCTGGTGTGGGTGGGATAGGTGGCAACACCTATAGAGGCGGTTATCCTCAGAACGAGGCCTTCCTCCTTCATGAACTCGTGCTTTTCTATCGCCGCCCTCGTCCTTTCGGCTACCCTCATGGCAACGTTGTAATCGGCGTCCACCAGGATGATGACGAACTCGTCACCGCCGTACCTTATGACCGAATCGACCTCCCTGACGCACTTAAGGAGGATATTGCCGATCTCGATGAGCACCTTCGATCCTATGAGGTGGTCGTTGCAGTCGTTTATCTGCTTGAAGTTATCGAGGTCGAGGAAGAGGACGGTAACGGGCATCATGAGCCTGTCCGCCCTCTTTATCTCCTTGTCGAGGACAAGCTCAAGGTACTTGGCGTTGTACAGGTTGGTGAGGCTGTCGATGAAGGCCATCTCCTTCGCCTCGGCGTACTTCTCGGCGTTTTCAAAGGCCCCGGACGCGTGCTCGGCTATGAAAGAGGCGTTCTTTACGTCCCTCAGCGCGAACTCGTTCTTGCCGGCGCTCGATAGGATGATGAAGTACCCAGCGGTAGCATTCCCCTTCATGATAGGGGCCACGAGGAAGGAGTTGCAGTCCTTGAGTAAATTCTTTTCCGCGCCTGTGAGCTCCGGCTTCGCAACGATACTGATGCTCGGCAGCCCCTTCAGGTCCTTTTCAAATCTGGACTTAAAGACCTCAAGCACGCGCTCGGCGTCGGCAGGGCTTATGTGCCTCAGCCCTTTCATTGAAAGGGTCTTGTGGTCTTCCTCATAAGCGGCAGCCAGGCCCGATTCTCCTGGCACGGTCTGCAGGAGCGCGTCCAATGTCATATTGTACAGCTTCGATATGTCGAGGGTGGTCGTTATGGCCCGGCTTACTTCAAAGAGCCTGAGAGACTGGCGCATCTCCTGGTTCTCTTCAAGGAGCTTGCGTTTTTCAAGGCAGCTTGCCACCGTATGGAGCAGCTCGTCTTCGTTGAGCGGCTTCATGATGTAGTCGAAGGCGCCGCTTTTGAGGGCGGTGATGGCCGATTCTATCGAGCCGTGGCCCGTGACGACGATGACGTCGATGAGGGCATTGTGCTGCTTTACCCTTTCCAGCACCTCGATGCCGTTCATGTCCGGCATAACGAGATCGGTTACGACGATATCGAAGGCGTTTGTCTCGATGATGTCGAGGGCCTCGGCTCCGGTAGATGCGGCCTTCACAAAAAACCCTCCGCCCGTCAAGATATCGGAGCAGAGGACCCTGAAGAACGCGTCATCGTCTACTATGAGGATCCTGCCTTTGCTCATGGACATGGTCGCGAGAGAATCATCACGGCTCTTTCCCTTACAGTCGAAGTCCCGTGGGTCCGCCGGGGCTTCAATACCAACCCTTAAAATAACAGAAAATATCGAGGGGTGTCAATAGAAGCAGAGGGCGCCGACGCCTTGACAACCCCCCTTTTTAAGGAATAATGATTATTTGATAAAACAGGGTCTCATGGGGCACAAAATGGCAAGACTCCTGCTCACATTTGTTATGCTCCTGCCGCTCCTTTCCGGATGCGGGGACGCCGTAACGGACGGCGCCTCGAGGTCGGCCTTTCTCCAGGCGTTGGAGATATCCGCCGGAGACTTCCACACTTGCGCCCGCGTAGACGGGACCGTCGAGTGCTGGGGCGAGAACTCAAGCGGCCAGCTCGGAGACGGCTCTGAGATAGGCTCTCTCAACCCTGTCGCTGTATCAGGCATCCTGACCGCCTCGCGGATATCCGCGGGCGGCTCTCACACCTGCGCCCTCCTTGCCGACGGCACCGTCAAGTGCTGGGGGGAAAACTCAAACGGCCAGCTCGGAGACGGCACAACAGCCAGGTCGGCTACCCCCGTAACTGTCACCGGCCTCACGGGCGCGACCTCCATCTCGGCAGGCGGCTCTCACACCTGCGCGGTACTCTCTGACGGCACGGTAAAATGCTGGGGCAGGAACGTATTCGGGACCCTCGGCAACGGCTCGAATGCCAACTCAAGCCTGCCTGTCACGGTCTCCGGCATAAATACCGCCACAGCTGTATCGGCGGGCGGCTCTCACACCTGCGCCCTTTTGGCCGACAGCACGGCCGTGTGCTGGGGGTCGAGCTCTGTCGATCAGCTCGGCAACGAGGATACTATCACCGGCGCGGCCTCCAACATCCCGGTAGCCGTAACCGGGCTTGCCAACACGACCTCCATAAGCGCGGGCACGAACCACACCTGCGCCGTCATAAATTCCGGCGCCGTTCGGTGCTGGGGGGACAATAGCTCAGGCCAGCTAGGTTCCTTCTGGACGATCATCTCGCTCATCCCGGTTATAAACGACACCAACTCCAGGACACCCCTTACCGTGACCGGGGTGTCGAGCGCGACGGCAGTGGCAGCCGGGCTTGCCCATTCCTGCGCGGTGCTTTCAAGCGGCAAGACGGTCTGCTGGGGCGAGAACGCGAACGGCCAGCTCGGCAACGGCAACGTCATCGGCTTTGTCCCGCCAGGGGCAGGGGCTACTTCCACCTCGACCATAGTCCCTGTGGAGGCGGTCGGCATAACATCGGCGGAAGAGGCCGCGGCTGGCCTCTTCCATTCCTGCGCGAGGCTCTCCAACAGCAGCGTCCTTTGCTGGGGCGACAACTCAAACGGCCAGCTCGGCAACGGCTCTACCATCTCTTCCACCATCCCCGCACAGGTAGTCGATTGAAGCACTACACCCTTGAAGGCGCCCCGGTAAGGCCCGTCTCTCACAACCCTGAGCTTCATAAAAGGCTCTTGCTGCCAGAGGGGGTCTCTTGCCTGCGTCACATAAGCCATATAGTCCTGAAGCCCGGCTCCGTGGCATCGATGCATTCCCATCCTGAAACCACTGAGATATTCTACTGCGTCCGGGGACTGATAACCTTTAGCGTCGAGGATACACCCGTGCGACTCAAGCGCGGCCATCTTCTCGTAGTCGAACCCGGCGAGGAGCACGCCATCATCGATGTAAGCGAAGAATCCGAGATGGTCTACATGATGGCTGGATGATATTCTGATATACTGAATGTTTTTAATGGAAAGGAGATATTCTATGTTGACCGAAGGCCTTAAAGCCCCTGACTTTACCCTCCCGGGCATAGACGAGGACGGAGCGGAGACGAAGTTCTCTTTAAAAGAGCTCCGTGGCAGAAAGCTCGTCCTGTACTTTTACCCCAAGGACAATACCCCGGGATGTACCCGCGAGGCTTGTGATTTCAGAGACAACATGAGAAGGCTCAAAGGGAACGCGGCAGTCTTGGGGATAAGCCCTGATTCAGTCGAGTCGCACAAGAAATTCCGTGAGAAGCTTGACTTAAGCTACCCGCTCCTTTCAGACGGGGAAAAGACAGTAGCCTCCGCTTATGGCGCGTGGGGCGAAAAGACGATGTACGGCAAAAAGACCTTTGGGATAATACGCTCTACCTTCCTCATAGACGAGAAAGGCGTTCTGTTAAAGGCATGGCGGAAGGTGAAGGTACAAGGACATGTGGACGAGGTCTTGGGGGCCTTAAAGGGGTAGGGCTGGCGCTTTTTCGCTCACACGGACCCCGTTTTTGTCGGCTATCCCCGCTGGCATGTAGCGTGTGGTATGGGCTATCGCATAGCGCCCTCTTCTATCGAGGGCCAATAGCCCTGCCTCGCCTCCGATTCTACGCAGCCGCTTAAGGGCGGCCTCAACCGCCTTTTTGGCGCTTCGCCGCTCCATGCGCATGCACGCCTCCTTGGCGAGGCATAGCCTCAGGATATACTCCCCTTTGCCGGTACAGGTAACAGCTCCAAGGGTATTATCGGCGTATACCCCCGCCCCGATTATGGGCGTATCCCCGACCCTGCCCGGGAGCATGGCAAAGACCCCTCCGGTCGATGAGCCTGCCGCGAGGTTGCCCTCGCCGTCTATAGCTACAGCCCCCACCGTCCCAAAGTAGACTTTATAAAGCCCGGCCGTAATATTGCCGCTCTCTGCTTTTTTAAGGCGCTTAAGCGCTTCCTCTCCAGGCGGAGCCAGCCTCGCGACCCTCTCTTTTTTCGCCAGTTTTGCCGCCCCGACGTTTGTGAAGACATTATTGGGGAGCTCCATCGCCGCCCTTGCCACCCTTACCGGGTTCCTGTATCCCTCAAGGCCGATTACGGCCCCGGCCTTGAGTAGCCTCCCTTCCATAAGCGAACTGTCGAGCCGCCTGATGCCGTCAAGCTGGAGATTGCCTCCCTCGCCAGCGTTAAAAAGGGCTGAGTCTTCCATGAAGGCTATCGTCTCGGTGACCGCGTCAACGGCGCTTGCGCCCCTTTTGAGGACGGAGTAGCCAGCCTCAAGCGAGCGCCCTATGGCCTTCAAGGCCGACTTTGACGGCCTTTTAAGGCCAGCGCCGCCGTGCGCGAGTATTATCATAACGCCTCCTCATTCAAATATATCCCTATTCCATCGTATTTCCACGTTTTCCTTTATCCTTATCCGTGTTAGAATAGCGGAAATGCTCAAGCATACCTTCTGCCATATCCCCGGCGTCGGCCTCAAGACCGAACGGAAGCTCTGGGACAAAGGGGTCATTACCTGGGACTGCCCTCTCGGCTCATTCAAGTTCAAGAGGACGGCTGAGGGTGTCTTCAAGGCCATTGTCGACGAGTCCCGCCAGAGGCTATCCGACGGCGATACCGCCTACTTTGGCAGGCTCCTTCCGGCAAAAGAGTCCTGGCGCCTTTTTTCGGAGTTCAGGAATGAGGTCGCCTATATCGATATCGAGACAAACGGCTACGTCGGCCCCTACGGGTATATAACGGCCATATCTCTCTATGACGGCAAGAAGGTGCGCTATTATATAAAGGGCGAGAACCTCGACGACTTCAAGGAGGACATATTCGACTACAAGGTGCTTGTCACCTACAACGGCAAGTGCTTTGACATACCCTTCATCGAAAGCCACATGGGGATAAGGCTTCCGCACGCGCACATCGACCTGAGGTATACGTTGCGGGACCTGGGCTTCAAGGGCGGCCTCAAGGGCTGCGAGAAGCTCATCGGCATTGAAAGGGGCGGCCTCGACGGCGTCGACGGATACTTCGCGGTGCTCCTCTGGAAGGACTTCAGGAGGAACAAGAACCCGAGGGCGCTCGAAACGCTGATGGCCTATAACATACAGGACGTCGTAAACCTCGAGCCACTGATGATCACCGCGCATAACCTCAAGACATCGGCCACCCCCTTTGAGGAAGCGTACCGGATAGAGCTGCCCTCGCCTCCGATGGACCTGCCGTTCAAGCCCGACCTTGACACCATAGAGAGGATAAGGACGGCGCGCGCCCATATCGGGGCGTGACGGCATCTTGATCAAAACCCCTTCCTTTTTTCCTTATATTCCACGCATCAAATAGAGATCTCGTCCCGATGCCGCTATTTTACCCCTTGACAAAGTTTCAAGATTTCGCAATAATGCAAATATGGCTATCAGAAAAGAAGTCTTCGAGATGCAGGCTGAGATCTGCAAGACCCTGGCAAACGCCAAGAGGCTGGAGATAATAAACGCCCTCAAGGACGGCGAGCTCTCCGTGGGCGACCTGGTTGAAATGCTCGGCATCACCAAGGCCAACGTCTCGCAGCACCTTGCCCTGCTCAGGCAGAGCCGGGTGGTTGTGTCCAGGAGGGACGGGGTCAATATCTACTACCGTATAAACAACCCCAAGATAATAGAGGCCTGCTCTCTTATGAAGTCAGTCCTCCTCGAACAGCTCGAAGAGAACGAGAAGCTCGCCAGGAAGATAAAAAGATAAGAACGCCGAAAGGAGGAACGGCCATGTCGGTTGAAAGGTATCTGCGCCTTATAGCCGGTATTTTCGTGCTCCTGTCTCTGCTGCTTTCAAGGCTCCACTCCGAATACTGGCTTTTCTTTACCGCCTTCGTGGGGCTAAACCTCTTTCAGTCCTTTTTCACTAACTGGTGCCCCATGATGAGCATACTTAAGATGCTCGGCTTAAAAAGTTGCTCTGGGTCAGCCTGAAATATCTTTACTTATGACAAGCCGTTGCTTATGCAGCAATTTTCTCCACGCTGCCCATTCCCGGCGCCTCCTCAGCCCTGCTGCGGCCCCTTAAAAACAGCTGACCGAAATCATATATCAACGCGCCCTTGCCTGTTACAATCATCACGTCTTTACAGGAGGTCCATTGCCATGAGATGCGTCGTAAAGAGAGATACCTGGATACTGGCCCTTGTCGCCGCCCTTATCCTTTCGGCCGCTACCATCGCCAATTCAGCGGAGCACGACCACGGCAGGGCCGGGCACGGGGAATCCGCCCTTATAGAAGAGATGAGAGCGCTTGACGCCGCGTTCAGGGAGATCGTATCAGGGGTGGCCGTTAATGACCGGCACAGGGTGCTATCGGCGATAGAGTTGCTCCACGGCACAATGGAGAAGACACAGGAGGCCATGCTCCACGGGGCCGTCAAGCTCAAGCGCAACCCTTCAGGGATAAAAGAGTTCGAGCGCCTTGACGTCGCATTTCACAACGACCTCGCTTCCCTTGCGCGCTCAGCCCGCGAAGGTCAGAAGATGAACGCCATTACGAAAAAGCTCCTCGACGGCTGCGTGAACTGCCATACCTCCTTCAAGCCCTGAAAAATTATACCCCCTCAAGCGGCCACTCCCCCCTTTCAAAAGCGATGACCCCCTCCTTTCCGTTTTTCTCCTTTACCGCCAATACCTTCTAAGGTATAATATCTGATTCTATTCGGGCCGTATGGCCAAAAAACCAGAAAAGAGCCGGGAAAAATGCAGACCAGCAATCTAAGGAACATAGCGATCATAGCCCACGTCGACCACGGGAAGACGACCCTCGTTGACGCGATGCTCAAGCAGGCGGGCGTCTTCCGCTCCAACGAAAAGGTCCAGGAGCGCGTCATGGACAGCATCGACCTCGAGAGGGAGAGGGGAATCACCATAATGGCCAAGAACACGGCCGTGGAGTACGGCGGTGTGAAGATAAACATAGTAGACACCCCAGGCCACGCCGACTTCGGCGGAGAGGTGGAAAGGACCCTCAAGATGGTAGACGGGGTCCTCCTCCTTGTTGACGCATCCGAAGGGCCGCTCCCGCAGACCAGGTTCGTCTTGAAGAAGGCCCTTGAGCTTGAGCTCGTGCCGATACTTGTCATAAACAAGATAGACAGGCCGGACGCCCGTATAAAAGAGGTCTTGAACGAGGTATACGACCTTTTCATAGACCTTGATGCCACGGAAGACCAGCTCGACTTCCCCATCGCCTACACCAACGCGAGAAAAGGGACGGCCACCCTGGACCTCGAGGCCGACTCGCCAGACTTAAAGCCCCTTTTCGAGCTTATAGTCAAGACCGTGCCCGCGCCAAAGGGCGACCCCCTCTCTACCTTGCAGGTCCTTGTGACCAACATCGACTATAGCGACTACGTCGGCAGGCTCGCCATAGGCCGTATCTTCTCCGGGACTATTAAGGCGGCGGACAACGTCGCGATGATGCACGCCGACGGCAAGACCGTCAAGACAAAGGTCACGGCCCTCTGCGTGTTCCAGGGGCTTGAAAGGAAGGACGCGGCAGAGGCCTCGATCGGTGAGATCGTCGCTCTCGCCGGCATGGAGGGGGTAAATATCGGGGATACGATCACATCTGCGGATAGCCCCAAGGCCCTTCCGAGGATAACGGTGGACGAGCCGACCATATCGATGGTCTTCTCCCCCAATACCTCGCCCTTCGCGGGCAGGGATGGCAAGTACGTCACCTCCAGGAACTTAAGGGAGCGCCTTGAAAAGGAGCTTCTTTACAACGTCTCTATCAGGGTCGACTTCGAGAAGGCAGACGCCTTCAAGGTGATGGGCAGGGGCGAGCTTCAGCTCGCGATCCTGATCGAGATGATGAGGAGGGAAGGCTACGAGCTTTCCATATCGATGCCCGAGACCATAACAAAGCAGATAGACGGCAAGCTGCACGAGCCGATGGAACACCTGGTCATTGACGTGCCCGAGGAGTTCATCGGCGTTGTCACGCAGCAGGTCGGCACCAGGAAGGGCAAGATGCTCAAGATGCAGAACAACGGCCACGGCAGGGTGAGGCTCGAGTTCAGGATACCCTCGAGGGGGCTCATAGGCTTCAGGTCCCAGTTCCTGACCGACACCAAGGGCATGGGCCTTCTTAACCACCTCTTCGACGGATACGAGCCCTGGCACGGCAACATATCAAAGAGGGCTAACGGCTCGCTGGTGGCCGACAGGTCCGGGGCGTCTACCATTTACGCTCTTTTCAACCTCCAGCCCCGCGGCACCCTCTTCATCAAGGAGACCGTCGCGGTATACGAGGGCATGGTAATAGGCGAGAACTCGAGGGAGAACGACCTCGATGTGAACGCCGTAAAGGAAAAGAAACTCACCAACATGAGGGCCTCCGGCTCTGACGATGCGATGTTCCTCTTCCCGCCGAGGACGATGACCCTTGAGCAGGCGATGGAGTTCATCGGGGAGGACGAGCTTGTCGAGGTCACACCGGCCTCCATACGCATAAGGAAAAGGGTCCTCGAAGCCAATAAAAGGCCCAGGAAGAAAGACTGAGCCGAATAACGCATACAATAAGAAAAGCCGCAGGCAAAAACCTGCGGCTTTTTTATTCTCAGTAGGGTCTGATAACCCGCAACTTGCCGCGTATTTTTTATATCCTCTTCGGGCGGCGGAGCGGAGATAAAATATACCGCTCAGTCTAAACTTTCACAAAGACCCACCATGCGGCTATGCTCGCCGCATAGCCCAGCGCGATAACGGGCGTCCACTTGAGGTGAGACAAGAAGGTATACATATCCCTTCTTACGCCCATGACGGCCACCCCGGCGGCAGAGCCTATAGAAAGAAGGCTTCCTCCCGTGCCAGCGGTAAGGGTCACCAGGAGCCATTGGTCGAGGCCCATCTCCGGGTTCATCTGAAGGACCGCGTACATGACCGGGATGTTGTCGACAACGGCCGAGATGACGCCTACGGCGATATTCGCGTAGCTCGGCCCGAACACTCCGTAAAGGTTGGCGCTCAGAAGGGACAGGTAGCCGATGTACTGGAGAGCGCCAACGGCTGTTATGATGCCGAAGAAGAAGAGGAGGGTGTCGAACTCGGACCTTTCTATCTTCCTGAAGATGTTGAAGCTCTCCTCTATATCCTGGGCCTTGTTCCTGAAACCATCCTTCTTTTTTATGTAGTACCCCAAAAACATCAGCAGCCCCAGCCCGGTCATCATGCCCAAAAACGGCGGCAGATGCAGGAACTGATGGAAGCTCACGGCGGTCGCTATGGTCAGAAAACCGAGGACTATGACCGACTTTGCCCCCCGCTTCATCATTATGCGCTCGCTAGAGCCCTGAGGCGCGCCCTTGGGCAGGAACGGGAACATGATCGCGGCAGGCACAAACCAGTTCACCACCGACGGGATGACTATAGCTGAAAATTGCAGCGTCTCCACCCGGCCGGTTGTCCAGACCATGAGTGTAGTGATATCGCCGAATGGGCTCCACGCTCCACCTGCGTTCGCAGACACTATTATGTTTATGAAGGCAGGCACGATAAAGGCCCTGTTGGAGCTAACCGCTGCGACTACCGTCGCCATGAGGAGCGCGCTCGTAAGGTTGTCCGCAACTGCCGAGAGGAAGAAGGTGATGACCCCGGTTATCCAGAATAGCGACCTGTAGCCGAAGCCCTTCCTTATGAGCCAGGACTTAAGCGAGTCGAAGACCATCCTCTCCTGCAGGGTATTTATGTATGTCATCGCCACGAGGATGAAAAAGAAGAGCTCCGCTATCTCTCCGATCATGTGCTTCACGTGCTCTTCGGCGTGTCCGGCCCCGTTCACGCTCTCATACAAGGCGATAAACGCCCACATAAGGCAGCCGATAAGCAGGACAGGCTTTGATTTTCTCAGGTGGAGCTTCTCCTCGAGTATCACGAGCACGTACGCGAGAACAAAAGCGCCAAGGCTCAGGTACCCCAACCATGATGACGTAAGTGCGTGCATTAAGCTTCCTCCTGTAGAGTCCGTGTTCCGGACAAAAAAAAGGCTTAAAAAGGGGAGGTCCCTCTTTTTAAGCCTACTCTCCCATATTATGGGCGCGTCCGTCCGCTAAATTTTACAGCCCTATTTATGACATTTGCGAGGCCCGGTGTCAAGCGCAGAAAACCCTCAAAACCCGCCTCAAACAGCCGATATATCCAAAAGGAATAAATTGCTTTTAAAACATTGAAATTATATTATAGCCGAAGCTGGGCAGAGTTGCCATGAAGTCGCCTTCCAGCTCTACCTTGCCTGGATACACCTCCCTGGACCCTCCCCTTCGGCGCTAACCCGGCTAAACAGGTACTGTGATGAAAAATCCGAAGCTCTCCCTATCAATAAAAGCGCTCTCCGCCGTTGCCATAATCCTTCTGCCTATCCTTTTCACTTTCATCATGGGATACAGGTCCAATAAGGAGCTCCTTACCAACCATTTCCTCGAGGACCTTACCCTCATAGCAGAATCCATAGAAGGGCAGGTCTACCAGTTTATCGAGATGGGCAGGAGCAGGGCCGTGGACTTGAGCAGCGACGGACTGATAAGGTCCGAACTGGCCCAGGCCGGGCGCCCCGGCTGGTCTCCGGCGGGGCTTAACTCGCACCTGATCTCAAACAAGCTCCCTCTCAATACGCAATTAAGGGCCATAGCCGTCGTATCTCCGCTTGGCAAGGTCTTGTCCTCCACGGAAAGCTCGCTCATAGGCACAGACATCTCCGGCGAGCGCTTTTTCAAAGCCGACGGAGGGATTAACGTGGCAGCAAGGCGTTCAGGGGTCTACGGGCCGCCTGACCTCGCCTTTGCGGCCCCGGTAGTTACCCGCGGCGGCGAGACCCTGGGCTTCGTCGTGAACTTCGTAAACCTCTCGGACCTGGGGAGCGTCTTGACAGGGGAGCTCAGCCACAGGCTCGGGGCCATGACCTCGCGCCTTTACCGCCGAGATACCTTCGAATCATACCTTGTAAATTCAGACAGGTTCATGATAACCGGCTCCAGGTTCGTCTCTGACGCCGTCTTCTCTCAGAAGGTGGAAACAGAACCTGTTGCCGCCTGCCTTGAAAGAGGACAGGAGCTTACCGGCTTCTACACCGATTACAGGGGGGTGGAGGTGGCCGGCGCATCCATGTGCCTGCCGAAGCTGGGCTGGACGCTCCTTACGGAGATAGGTTCCTCCGAAGCGCTTATGCCGATTTCCGCGATAGGCAAGTACGCCGCGTTCACCGCCCTCGTCGTCGCTTTTCTGATCGCCCTTCTCTTTGTAGCCTTCAGAAAGATCGTCCTTGAGCTACAGGGTGTTTCAAGGGCAGCGGCCGAAATAGCCAGAGGCAACTACGACGCCGGCATACCCGTGAGGTCAGGTGACGAGATAGGCGAGCTGGCCCGTTCCTTCAACGATATGGCCCTCCAGATCAGGGAACGGAGCGCTTCGCTTGAGCATAGCGAACAGAGGCTCAAAGCCATATTGGACAACTCCTCCGCCGTCGTCTATCTAAAAGACCTTGAGGGCAGATATCTGTTCGTAAACCGCCAGTTTGAGAGTCTTTTCAGGACGGCAGACAAACACCTGCTCGGTCGCACCGACCATGACGTTTTCCCGCGAGAGGTGGCCTATTCGATCGCCGAGAACGACCGGAAGGCCATAGAGAGCGGCTCTCTTATAGAGTTCGAGGAGACTATCCCCCAGGATAACGGCCTCCATACCTATATTTCCATGAAGTTCCCTCTTTACGCCGCAGGGAAGCCTTACGCCGTATGCGGCTTCTCAACCGACATAACCGAGCGGAAACACATGGAGACGTCCCTCAAGCAGAGCGCGGAACGCCTTAAAAGGGCCCAGGCGCTTGCTCTTATGGGGAGCTGGGAATGGGAGGTGCCGAATAACGTACTGTGGTGGTCTGACGAGATATACGATATCTTCGGATGCAAGCCACAGGAGTTCGGGGCCACTTACGAGGCCTTCCTGGGGTTTGTGCACCCCGATGACCGGGAATTCGTGAAAAACTCCGTTGAGCATGCCCTCTATGACACGAAGCCCTACTCCATCGAACACAGGATAGTGCTTCCCGACGGCACGGAAAAGATAGTCCATGAGAAGGCCGAGGTCCTCACCGACGAGGTGGGCAGGCCGCTTCGGATGATAGGCACCGTCCAGGACCTCACCGAGCGCAGGCGCGCTGAGTTCGAGCTCAAGAAACTCTCCGCCATCATAGAGCACAGCGTCAACCTGGTCTTCATCACGGACAAAAAGGGCTCTATCCAGTACGTGAACCCGACATTCGAGCAGGTCACAGGCTTTACCAGGGAAGACGCCCTCGGCCAGACCCCGAGGATACTCTCCTCCGGGGAGGTCACAAACGCGCAATACCAGGAGCTCTGGAATACGATACTTTCCGGCAAGACCTGGAGGAGCACCTTCAAGAACAGGAAAAAGAACGGCGGGTATTACTGGGCGACGACGGTCATCACGCCGATAAAGAACGACAGGGGAGAGATCACCAACTTCCTGTCCGTCCAGGAGGACGTCACCGAAAAGATGCAAAAGGAAGAGCGGCTCAACTACCTCGCGAGCCACGACGAGCTTACAGGCCTGATAAACCGCGCGAGCTTTATCGAGCAGGTCGGAAAATGGATAGAGTCGGCAGGCCACAGGAGCGCCACAGGGGCCCTCTGCATTCTTGACATGGACCAGTTCAAGCTCTTGAACGACACCTTCGGCCACGGCGCCGGCGACGAGTACTTAAGAAGGATCGCCAACATACTGCATGACAGACTCGAAGAGATCTGCAAAAACTCGCCTTCTGAGTTCGACCAGCCACCTGTGCTTTCCCGCTTGAGCGGCGATGAGTTCGCCATCTTCCTCCCGGGTATCTCTGAAGAGCGGGGGGTAGAGCTTACGGAGAGCTTACGGAGTTCAGTGGAGGGCTTCTACTTTACCGAGGCCTCCAGCACCATGACGGTGAGCGCTGGAATGGCGCTTTACCCGGACCACGGCATCGATATAAAAGACCTCCTCACGAAATCCGACGCGGCCATGTACAGGGCAAAGGAACTCGGCAGGAACAGGATACACGTCTACCGCCCCGAGGACCGGGACCTCGAGAAGATGCACTCGAGGCTTTCATGGAGGGAGAAGATATTCAAGGGGCTCAGGGAGGACCGCTTCGTGCCATGGTTCCAGCCGCTCCTTGACCTCAATGAGAACAGGGTACACCACTACGAGGCCCTGGCAAGGCTCATATCGGAAGACGGCCTTGTGCTCCTTCCGGGCGCGTTCATCGACATAGCCGAAAGGTTCGGCATCATAGGCCTCATAGACAGGGTCATCATAGAGAAGACCATGCGCACGCAGGCCGAGATGAGGCGTCTTGGCAAGGATATCTCCTTCGGGATGAACCTCTCGGGCAAGGAGCTCGGCGACGCGGACCTCCTCGACTTCATAAAATCGAAGATAATCGAGACGGGCGCGGACCCGGCAGGGCTGGTATTCGAGATAACCGAGACCGCCGCCATCGGTGACCTTGAAAAGGCGACCCGGTTCGTTAAGTCGCTCAAGGAGATAGGTTGCCAGTTCTCGCTCGACGATTTCGGGGTCGGCTTCACCTCTTTCACTTACCTTAAGGAGATGCAGGTCGACTTCATCAAGATAGACGGCTCGTTCATAAGAAAGCTCCACGAGAACCCGAGCGACCAGGTCTTCGTAAAGGCGATAACTGACCTGGCGAGAGGGCTCAAGATAGAATCGATCGCAGAGTTCGTGGAAAATGAACAGACGCTCGAGCTCCTAAGGTCCTTCGGGGTGGACTATGCCCAGGGATACTTCATCGGGAAGCCTTCGCCTACCCTTCCCCACAATGGTCCGTGGTTCAATAAGAAAGAAACGGCGCGAGTGGTTTAGCCGAGAAAGGGCAGGCGCGCTGGTGAATTAGTTTTTTGAGGCGTGCTTCTTTGGTACGCCGCAGCAGCCGGCTTCTGAAGCCAACGATGCAAATGGACTTTTTCAGCAGCCGGAGAGCAGCTCCACAAGCGCCCTGCCAAAGCCCGGCAAGTCTCCGGGATGGCGCGATGTGACAAGCCTTCCGTCAACTACCACGGGGGCGTCTACGTACGTGGCCCCGGCGTTTATGATATCTGTCTTGACCGAGATATAGCAGGTGGCCTTTTTTCCCTTAAGGACACCGGCCTCTATCAAAACTTGAGCCCCGTGGCAGATGGCCCCGACCACAAGGCCAAGGCCGTTGGCCTCCTTGACGAGATCGACCATAGGCCCGTTTATCCTCATCCTGTCGGGTGCCTGCCCTCCTGGGATTATAAGCCCCTTGAAGTCCCCTGCCTTTACCTCCGCTGCCGATTTTTTCGCCTCAAGCGGGTAGCCGTGCTTGCTTAAGTACGTACCCGCCTTCGGACCGACTATTGTTACCCTGTGCCCCGCCTCCTGAAGCCTGTAAAAGGGATATAACGCCTCAGCGTCCTCGTAGCCGTTCTCTATGAGCATGATTATCTCTGACATGGGAGGCCTCCTTAAAGAGAGCTTTTATCTTCGCTCTTAATCGACCAGATAATGCTCTATGGCTTGCTTCGGTTACCCCCCTTTAGAAAAGGGGGACGAGCCCTTGGGGAGGCCGCTGTCACTTCTTCCCCTGCATCTCTCTTTTCATCCTTTTAGATAACATATCCGCATGCCGTATCGGCTCCGTGAGCCTGTACCTGCTGGCAGACGCAAGGACTATCCTTACCGAGCCCTCTATATCTATAAGATGACCGGGTGAGATGAAAAGGGGTCTCACATTATCCCTGGTCCGCACCACCGCGCCGACTTCAACTCCGTTATATATAAGCGGAGAACGCTCGCCCCTCATCATACCAGGCTCTTTGTACTCTCCCACAAGGCGCGTCTTGGCGGCCCCTATGGATGGCATATCAAGGAGAGCGCCCATGAAGGCGGCGATGCCAAGCCCCTTTGGGTGGGCTATACCCTGTCCGTCGAATATCAGCAGGTCAGGTCTTTTGGTCAGGCCCTTCAACGCCTTTATCACAGCCGGCCCTTCCCTGAAGGACAGAAGGCCGGTTATGTACGGGAAGGCCGCCTCTGTAACAACCGCGCTATCTTCAAGATGTTCAAGGGACGGGAAGCCGAAGAGGCTGGCAGCGCATGCGATCCTGTCATCAAAAAAAGAGGCGTCGACCCCGGCAATGAGAGAGGGCGGCCTCTTAAGCGGCATGATCCTGAGCCTCTTTCTTACCTCTTCCTGTATCTCCCTTATGCGTTCCCTGTCCCTCGGCCACCTGAGCCCTTCTATGACGCGAGGCTCCACCTCAGGCGCCCCTGTCCTTTTTCAGAAGCCGCCGCAACTTCCCTATGACGCTTCTCTCCCTGTACTCTACCCCGGCCCTGGCGCCGGAGACCTGCGTGCCCATCTCTACCTTGATGGAGCCCGATTTTTTCACTGCCAGCACCTGAGAGGGATAGGCCGACCTGTGGCCGGTTATCATGAAACTTATCACACAGGCGACGGCAGCGTAAGGCGCGACCTCTGCCCCGAATAGCTCTACGGACATGATCGACGCCGCGATCGGCGTGTTTGCCGCGCCCGCAAGGAGTGCGACGAAACCTATGGCGGAGAGCATGGCCGGGTCTACGGAGAGCACCGTTGAGAATGCCGAACCGGCTGTCGCGCCGACGAAGAATATGGGCGTACCGATGCCCCCGTGGCCGCCGAAGCTGAGCGTTATCGATGTAAAAAACGACTTCAGTATAAAGGCGTACCAGGGCACCTCGCCCCCTTCGAGCGCCGTTTGTATCGTCTCGAGGCCCAATCCGAGGTAATCCCTTGAGAAGATAAAGGTGAGCGCGACCAGCAGGCTTCCAGCCAGAAGGGCCTTTGCCTCGGTAGATAGCTTTATCGCTTCTGACGCCTTTTTTCCGAGCCTCAGCGTCTCGACCAGCAAAAAGGAGCAGAGGCCGAAAAAGACCCCGGCGGCGATGACCTTAAGGAAGAACGATTCGCTAAATACTGGGATAAAGGTCACAGGATTATAGAAGTACGTAAGGCCAAGCCATGACGAGACCTGGTAGCTTATTATCCCCGCGACGAAGGACGGCAGAAGGACGTCATAGAGTATGCTCCCGACGAAGAGGACCTCCATGCCGAATATCGCCCCGGCAAGAGGGGTGCCGAAGACCGAGGCAAAGCCGCCGCTTATGCCGCAGATGACGAGCTTCCTTCTGTCCGCGCCCTCGAACCTGAGCGCGTCAGCTACCAGCGAGGCGAGTCCCGCCCCTATCTGCGCGCTCGGCCCCTCTTTTCCGGCTGAGCCGCCGGTGGTAATCGTCAGGAAGGTCCTTACAAACTCGACGGGTACGGCTATCGGCCTTATCTTACCGGCGTTCTTGTGTATGCTCTCTATGACGCTGTTCGCGCCGTGACCCGCGGCCTGAGGGAATACGTATTTTATTATAATGGCGCTTAAAAGAAAGCCGACGGGTATAAGGAGGAAGTAGTAATCATAGCGAGAGGCAATTGCCGCCCCCCAGTTGAGCGATTTGACGAAGGCCGTTGTAGAGACCCCGACGATGGCGCCGACTATCGTGGCCAGAAAGATCCACTTTATGACGCTTATGAAGATGACCGTCTCTTCCCTGATCTTCCTTCGCATTATTTTATTATATCACTCCGTCATTCAAAAAAAGAAAAAGGCCTCTTCTGTTCAAGAGGCCTTCCGATAATATTTTATAGTCAGGATTTTCATCCACATCCATCACCCCGCGCTTCGCTATCTTCCACAACTGTAGAGAGGAAAAAAACGTCTTGCTTACTGCACGAACCTGCCTGTGTCAGAGGCCTCGCCATATTCTACAGTCTCAAAGGCGCCGCCGTCCTTCTTGACCATCGTGCACGTGCCTTCAAAGAGAACGCCTTCATCGATTATAAGCGTCGGGGTCTTGATCTCGCCCGTCATCCTGCCCGGGGCCCGTAACTCTACACGCTCTGCCGCCTCCACCTTGCCCTTTACCGTGCCTGTTATTATGACGGTGGAGGCACTTATCTCGCCTTCGATATACCCGCCGTCGCCGACGACAAGAGAGCCTGTCGGGGCCGAGATATCCCCCTTAAAGCTCCCGTCGACGCGCATCGTCTCCTCGAATATGAGCCTGCCTTCCATGGCGACACCCTTTCCGATAAAGCCGGCTATCACGCCGACCTTCTTCCTCTCTTCTTTCTCCTTTTCCCTTCCGAACATGGCAAACCTCCATCTGGAATGAGGGAACATCATAATGACAAAAAACAATGATGGAAAGGACCCCGGTCACATCACGCCGTAACCGACCTCAGAAGGTCTATTATCCTCTCCCTCTCGTCAGCGGAAAAATAGTTTATCTCTACCCTTCCTTTTCCCTTCTTGTCCTTGAGCGCTACCTTTGTGCCGAAGATACCACGGAGCTCATCCTCTACAGGGTTCGTTAAAGCTGCCCCTGCCCTCGGCCTCTTTGTCTTGCTCGCGCCCGGCGCGGCTGCAAGCGCCTCGGCTTCTCTCACTGAGAGGCCTTTGGTTATTATCTGCCTGCATAGCTCAGCCTGCGCGGCGTGCCCTTCGATTGAAAGAAGCGCCCTCGCGTGGCCCATCGTGATATTGCCCTTTACGATCTCTTCCCTCACCTCGTGCGGGAGCTTAAGGAGCCTCAGATAATTGGCGACCGTGGCCCTTTCCTTGCCGACCTTTTTGGCGACATCCTCCTGCGTAAGACCGAAGCCCATGAGGCTCCGGTAGGACTCCGCCTCTTCAATGGCGTTTAGCCCCTCCCTCTGGATGTTCTCGATGATGGCAAGCTCAAGGCTCTCTTCGTCGTTAGCGTTGACAACTATCGCCGGGACCTCTTTTAAGCCGGCCATCCTGGAGGCCCGCCACCTTCTCTCGCCAGCGATAAGCTCGAAGCCCCCAGAGACCGCCCTCCTCACTACAAGGGGCTCTATTATCCCCTTCTCTTTTATCGAGTCGGCAAGCTCGGTAAGCGCCGCCTCGTCAAAATATTTTCTCGGCTGGGTCTTGTTCGGGCTTATCTCATCGGACGGGCAGAAAAAGAACTTTTCGTTTGTAGCAACCGGTACGGACTTCTCTGGCGAGGCCTCTCCGATGAGCGCGCCAAGACCCCTGCCAAGGACCTTTTTCTTATTGAGCATAATAGCCCCTTTTAATACTTAAGTAATTGATTTTAAAGAAGAATTTCTTGATTCGGCCTCAAAGACCAGCTCCTTCGCAAGCTCCATATAGCTAACCGCTCCTTTTGACTGGATATCATAGAGTATCGCCGGTTTGCCAAAGGAAGGGCTCTCTGAAAGGCGCACGTTTCTGGGGATAACGGTCTTGAAGGCCTTCTGCCCGAAGTGCCCCCGGATCTCGTCCTCAACCTGGTGCGCGAGCTTATTCCTCGAATCGAACATCGTAAGGAGTATCCCCTCTATCTCAAGCCCGGGGTTGAGCTTGGCCTTTATGAGGTCTATGGTGCGGAGGATATCGCTTATGCCTTCGAGGGCATAGTATTCGCACTGAAGGGGGATCAAGACCGCGTCAGCCGCTACGAGCGCGTTGACGGTCAGGAGGCTCAGAGACGGCGGGCAGTCTATGAAGATATAATCGAAGAGGTCTTTTACCTGATTGACGCAGTCCCTAAGCCTGTACTCGCGCGCAGGGGCGTCTACAAGCTCTATCTCCGCGCCGGTAAGGTCTATGGATGATGGTACAACCTTAAGGTACTTAAGCTCCGTATTCTTGAGAAGGCCCTTTATATCCTCCTGCCCTATCATGGCATGGTAGATGCCTGAAGAGCCCCTTTTATCGAGCCCCAGACCGCTGGTGGCATTTCCCTGCGGGTCGAAGTCAATAAGAAGGACCTTCTTTTCAGCCACGGCAAGGGTAGCCGCGAGGTTTACAGAGGTAGTGGTCTTACCCACCCCTCCCTTCTGGTTTGCGACTGTGATTACCCTTCCCACATCCAGCTCCTGCTTACGTTTCCTGAGTTTAAAACATCGCGGCAAGTGATTGCAAGAGAAAAGAGCACGAGATGTTCCACGTGGAACATTTTTGGAAGATTATTTTCTGCCAAGGAGAGAAAACAGGGGTTGTGTAATGTTCCACGTGGAACATTACACCTTACGAATTACTACCAGGGTAGTCTTCCGGTCTGAGAATGGTACCGCTACCTCAAAAGACTCTGGCGGCAGGACACCTTTCATCACACCAAGCGCATTGATCTCTTCGGCCACAGCAGGGCCTTTCATGGCCAGGAGCATGCCCCCGGGCCTAAGATAAGGGAGCCCCAGGGTCATGAAGGCAGGAAGCTCTGTAAACGCCCTCGATATCACGCAATCGAACGAGCCTGCAAGCCTGTAGGCCAGGTCCGGGGCCTCTGCCCTCCCTGCAATCGCCTCAGCACCCTTTAGCCCCAGGGTCCTTATAATATGCTTCATGAAGTTGACCTTCTTCTCTACAGAATCCAGGAGGGTCAGTCGAAGCTCAGGCATGGCTATCTTCAACGGTATGCCCGGGAAACCCGCGCCAGCGCCCATATCAAGGACCGATCTAACCTCGGAAAAGAGGCCAAAAGGGGTGAGTGAATCAAGGAAGTGCTTGATTATAATATCTTTTTCGTCCTCTATGGCGGTGAGGTTTATCTTTTTGTTCCAGACCTTCAGCTCACGCAAATAGGTAAGGAATGCAGCTGCTTGGCTATCGTCGAGGGCTACGCCAAGCTCAAGGGCGCCTTTTTTGAGTAATTCGATCTGGTCCATGTTTTTCATCTTTCAAAGCACCATTGGGCATAGGGTGAAGCGAGCATAAGATTGGGGGCAGGGCGCAAGGAGGCCTTCGTCAGAAAGCCGATGTTCCACGTGGAACATCACCGGTAAGCCCCTATCTTCTTAAGATGTATCATCAGCATCGATATGGCCGCCGGGGTCACGCCAGGGATGCGGCTGGCCTGTCCGATCGAAGACGGCCTGGCCTTATGAAGCTTCTCCCTTATCTCGAGCGAAAGGCCGGATACGGCCTCATAGGTGATATCAGGTATCTTTACCCCCTCCATCTTCCTGAACCTGCCAGCCTCCTCGACCTGCCTCTTTATGTAGCCCTCGTACTTGGTCTCTATCTCTATAGCTTCGGCTATCTCCTGAGACACCGCGATATCATTGCGTGAGAGCGCAAGCACTTGCTTGAGATTCAAGCCGGGTCTCCTGAGAAGCTCCCTTAACGTAACCGATTTTTTTAGTTCGCCAGCGCCGATAGCCTGTAATTCTTTTGAGACCTCGGTGGTGGGGTTTATCCTGGCGGAGTCCAATAAATTGCCTATCTCATTGATTTTATTCTTTTTTTCTAAAAAAGCGGCGTAGACCGCGTCCCTGACGAGACCTGCCTTGAAGCCCAGCTCCGTCAAGCGCAGGTCAGCGTTCTCCTCCCTTAATATCAGCCTGTGCTCTGCCCTTGAAGTAAACATCCTGTAAGGCTCGCTGGTACCCTTGGTGACCAGGTCGTCTATCATGACGCCTATATATGCCTCGGCCCTGTCGAGGACCAACGGCGCCATCCCCTTGATCTTGAGGCTGGCGTTCATCCCGGCGATGAGCCCCTGAGCAGCCGCCTCCTCATATCCTGATGTTCCGTTTATCTGCCCGGCGAGGAACAGCCCCTCCACGGCCTTTGTCTCAAGGGTAAGCCTGAGCTGGGTCGGGTCGACATAGTCATACTCAATAGCGTAGCCGGGCCTTAATATCTCGGCCTCTTCAAGGCCGGGTATGGTCTTCAAAAAGGTCTTCTGCGCATCTATCGGCAGGGATGTCGAAAGGCCGTTCGGGTATACCTCGACGGTATCGTACCCCTCAGGCTCTAAAAAGACCTGATGCCTCTCCCGGTGCGGGAACTTTATGACCTTATCTTCTATAGACGGACAATATCTTGGGCCTACACCTTCTATGACCCCACTATATAGTGGTGAACGCCCCAAGTTCTCACGTATCACCCTGTGCGTCTCTTCATTAGTATAGGTGATATGACAGGGTAACTGCGCCCTTGTAAAAGGGGGCGAAGAGAATGAGAAGGGCCTCGTCGCCTCAAGAGGCTGCAATTCCTGCATCGATGTCCTGGAATAGTCGATGGACCGGCTGTCGAGCCTCGGGCAGGTGCCTGTCTTAAGCCTCCCGAGCTTAAGGCCTAAAGATGAAAGCGATCCGGAAAGGTGTGTGGCCGACTGGTCCCCTGCCCTGCCACCGGGGAAGCTGCTGAGGCCGATATGGATAAGGCCCATAAGGAAGGTGCCTGCCGTTATAATCACGGCGCGGGCTGAAAATTCCTCTCCTGTAGTAAGGCGCGCTCCGGTTACCTGTTGAGACCCGTCCGCTCCTGTAACAGTCATTATCGATTCGGCCACACCCTGCCTCAGGTGAAGTCCGGGTGTTGACTCCAACGCCCTCTTCATCCTCTGCCTGTAAAGGCTCCTGTCGGCCTGAGCCCTGGTGGCGCGCACAGCGGGCCCCTTGCTGTCGTTCAATGTCCTCATCTGTATGGCGGTGTCGTCAATGGCCCTGGCCATCTCTCCGCCGAGCGCGTCTATCTCCTTTACAAGGTGCCCCTTCGCTATCCCGCCAATGGCCGGGTTGCAGGACATCTGTCCGATGGTGTCGAGGTTCATCGTGAGGACGAGCGTGCGTAGCCCCATCCTCGCCGCGGCGAGCGCGGCTTCGCACCCGGCGTGCCCGGCGCCGACCACTATTATATCGTAACTGTCTTGAGCCATTTTTTCCTCACGCTATACTCGAAGACGATATTTTATATTAGAGTCGAAAGGGGTGTCAATCATAACGGGGTTTAAAGAGGAGGGCGGGCTCTTTGGATCTCGTTCACCTATTACTCTTTTCTCATGGCCTTCTTTTTGGTATAATCAATCACTTCATAAGAACGCCCCTGTGGAGCGGGGCTCAAGACGGCGTTGAACACGGTTTAAACATCCGATTTTAGGCGTTTTTAGGGTCAACCTGACGGATAGTCAAAGGAAACCAAATTAGATTGACAACCAACTAAAAAACAGTATACTTCCTTCTTATGCCAAAAACAGCCGATAAAACTAAAAAAGCAGTTAAGGCACCGAAGAAAGACGCTACGCTTGCCGCGGCTTCAAAGGCCCGCGCAGGCAAGGCTTCCGTGAAACCACCGAAAGAAGAGAAGCAGATGGCAAAGACAGGCACCAGGGCAGACACAGCAAAAAAAGCAGAGAAGCCTAAGGCAGGAAAGGTCCCGTTCAAAAAAGAGATATCGCAGAAGCTCCTTGATGCCAAAAACAAGATCCTTCAGGAGGTCTCCCAGAAGGTAAAGAGCGAAAGCAACGTCCTCAAGTTCGAGATCGGGGACATCTACGATATCGCGAGCAATGAACGCGATAGGGAGCTCGCGCTGATGCTCGGCGACCGCGACAGGGAAAAGCTCGCGGAGATCGAGGACGCGCTCGAAAGGCTCCGCGACAGCTCCTACGGCACCTGCGAGGAGTGCAGCGAACCGGTGGCAGAGGAAAGGCTCCGGGCCCTCCCGGCCACAAGGGTATGCGTCGAGTGCATGTCCAAGATGGAAAAAGAGATGAAGATAAAGGGCAGGTTCGAGGAGGAGACAGGCCTCGGCATCATGGAGAGGTCAGAGTCCGAAGAAGAGGAGTTCTAAATCCCCTCTTCCAAAAAAATATCAGAGCCGGGCCGCATGGCCCGGCTTTTTTCATTTGGCCCAAAAAAATTATGCCAAAGAAGAACCTTAAATACGCGATAGCCGCCGTAACGCTCCTTCTCCTCGCGCTCTCTTTTTTTCTCCTCAGAAAAGACGGCGAAAGCGTAACATACACGAGATCTGCCATGGGCACCGTCGTAAAGCTCACGCTCATGGATGGCGACCGGAACAATTTTGACCTGGCAGCCAGCTCCGCCTTCGATGAGATCGAAAGGCTCGAATACATCTTCAGCTCTTATAATCCTCAAAGCGACCTATCGAAGATAAGCAGCAACGCCGGGGCCGGCGCTGTAGAGGTCTCGCCAGAGGTCGTGGCGGTCACCAAAGAGGCGGTACGTGTCGCCCGTCTTTCAAGCGGCGCCTTTGACCCGACCGTGGGCGCGCTCGGTATCCTCTGGGGCCCCTCAGGCGAAAAAGGCATTGTGCCGGATGAAGAGGAGATAAAAAAGCTCCTCCCCCTCGTAGACTACAAGGAGATACTAATAGAAGGGGATAACAAAGTAGGGCTATCGAGGGCAGGCATGGCCTTGAACCTTGGAGGTGTCGCAAAGGGGTACATCGCCGGAAGGGCGGTAGATGTTCTCATGGCAGAAGGGGTCAAAAGGGGGATAGTCCAGGCTGGCGGGGATATGGTCGTATTCCAGGAGGATAACGTTTCGCCCTTCACCATCGGGATACAGCACCCGAGGGTCAAAGACGGGCTCATCGGGGAAGCTTACGTCTATAACGGCGCGGTCCCGACCTCAGGGGATTACGAAAGGTTCTTCGAGAAGGACGGCATAAGGTACCATCACATCCTCGACCCGAGGACAGGCTTTCCCTCAAAAGGGACCCAGGGTGTGACGCTCACGGCCAAAGACCCGACAACAGCCGACGCGCTTTCAACGGCGGTCTTTGTCATGGGCCCCGAAAAAGGCATGGAGCTGATCGAAAGGCTCGATGGCGTGGAGGGGGTCATAATAGATGAAAACGGGGTGGCGCGGACTTCGAGCGGGTTTACGGGAAAGATCTATTGACCTTCAGCTCGTTTAGCTGGAACTACCTCCCCTTGCGTCTTTTCCTGCACTATCTTCTTTTCCTCTTCCTGCTTCGCCTTATTCTGCCTCTGGAACTCGTCCACGGCCCTGTTGTGCTCCTTGAGGGTCCTTGAGAATTGATGGCTGCCGTCGTTCCTTGAGACGAAGTAGATAAAGTCGGCCTTCGCGGGGCGGAGCGCCGCGCTTATCGATTCCCTGCCGGGGTTGGCTATCGGGCCCGGAGGCAATCCGTAATGGCGGTAAGTATTGTAGGGCGACTTGATCGACAGGTGGCTTTTCCTGATATTGCCGTCAAAGCCGTTGATACCATATATTACCGTCGGGTCGCTCTGCAGCTTTATCCCCTTTTTGAGCCTGTTATGGAATACCGCTGAGATGACCTCGCGCTCTTCCGGCGCGCCGGTCTCCTTTTCTATCAATGAGGCCAGCGTCACCACCTTCCGCATGGACATCCCATGGCGGCTCGCCTCTCCCTCGAACTCCGAGTAGACCTTTATGAACCTGCCGGCCATGCGGGCTATCATCTCGTCGGTCTTCATCCCCCTGGTGAACTCATAGGTATCGGGGAAGAGATAGCCTTCGAGCGTCGGCCCCTCCACCCCGAGGGAGAGCGCAAGCTCCGGGTCCGTTGCCCTGGCCATGAAGACCTCCGGCTCGGCAAGCCCGGCGGTCTTCAAGACAAAGGCTACGTCCCTCAGGTTGTAGCCCTCCGGTATGGTGACGAAATATCTTTTTACCTTCCCCTTGACCAGGAGCTCGAGCACGTCGACAGGGGGCATATCAGTCGTGAACTCGTACTCCCCGGCCTTTACCTTCTTGTATACGCCGAGGATGCGGGCGGCGAGGCTGAAGCTTTCCGCGTCACGTATCACCCCGGCCTTCTCAAGGCCGTCGGCGACGAGCCTGAAGCTCATACCGCGCTCTATAGTCACGGTCCTTACGGCCTTTACGGTGGAAGGGGGCGTATAGAAGGTAATATAAACGTGCGTGGCGGCCAGAAAGACCGCGACTGCAAGGAGGATTATTATGGTCTCGATGTGCTTTCGCATGGACGGATGATGAGGCCCTACTCGACCCTTCTGCTGTCGAGATAGCCCTGCAGAATATAAGAGGCCGCGAGCTTGTCTACCACTTCTTTTCTCCTGGACCGGGAGATGTCGCCCTCGATCAGGACCCTCTCCACGGCAGCCGTGGAAAGCCTCTCGTCCCAGGTCTCAACCGGCATCGAGGCGCTCTCCCGGAGCCTGTCGACGAACTTGAGGACAAATCCGGTCTGGGGGCTATGGGTGCCGTCCATATTAAGGGGCAGCCCAGCCACAATTGTAGAGACCTCGTTGCCTGAAGCTAACTTTAGGACCGCTTCGATATCCTTTACGAAGGTAGTCCTCTTTACAGTGGTAACCGGCTGGGCCGTAAGCCCCACAGGGTCGCTCAAGGCAACCCCGATGGTCTTCTTCCCTATGTCAAGGCCCATTACCCTCATAGATCCCATTAGAAATATAACCTTTAAAGGCCTGTGCCTTCAAGGTAATTCTTGACTACCACCCGTCCATAACTGTAAAATATATCTCCATTTCAGCCGGGCGGTTAACTCAGCGGCAGAGTGCCACCTTCACACGGTGGAAGTCACAGGTTCAAATCCTGTACCGCCCACCATAAATCCCCCCAGACAATCAAATTTTCCGCGACCTGCCGTAACGTAACCTGCAAGGGCTTGACAGCTATGACCCAACCTGCTATATTGTTCATTATTTAATAGATTTCGAAAGTATGCAATCTTATCTATCTTTGGGGAGTGGGCCAATGTCTTCAAAAGAGATCTACGAGATACACGCAAGCATCTGCCAGTGCCTGGCCAACCCAAAGCGTCTTGAGATCATAAACACCCTGAGGGACAAGGAGCTTTCGGCGACCGATATAGCTGAAAAGATCGGGGTATCCAGCGCGAACGCCTCGCAGCACCTCGCCATAATGCGCAACAAGGGAATACTCAAAAGCAGGCGGGAAGGGGTCAGCATCTACTATTCCCTCGCGAATCCCAAGGTCATAACCGCATGCGACATAATGAAAGAGGTGCTTTTCGAATTCCTTAACGAAAAGCAGTCGCTCACGAGAAAAGTGAAGATCTGAAGGAGGTTTTTATGTCTCACGATTTTTCAAAAGAGTTCTTCGCAGCGTACCATGCCGCGGTCATCGAGGCCCTCGGAGAAGACACGGCAAAATATAACGCCAAGATAGGGGCCATACTCGCCAACGCCTGGCAAAAGAGACTCAGTGAGCTGCCAGCGGACCCGGCGGAGTTCAAGAAAGCCATCGAAGCCTACATGAGCGGGCCGTTCAGGTTCTCCGATATCGCAAGGTTCGAATTCAATGATGACGGCACGGCCCACCTGTATGTCAAAGGGTGCGACATCTGCAACGGCAACGAAATTCTGAGGAACAGCGGCAAGAAGGGCTCCTGTCCGATAAGCCAGATGGTCAAATCCGCAATGGGCAAAGCTCTCAAGACCGGGGTGGAGCTCACTGGCAGCGAAAAGCCCGGCCCGGTAGGCGAGTGCTACTTGAAGTACAAGATATCAAGGTAAGCTTTCCGTAACGCGCTTGATTTTAACCTGACCTGAAAGTGAACCGCCTCAGGAGGAGCTATGGCGAATATCGTAATAATAGGCGCTTCGACCGGCGGGCTTCCGGCGGCCTACGAGATGAAGGCCGCCCTCGACGCCAGCCACAAAGTGACCGTAATCTCGAATACGGATACATTTCATTTCGTCCCGTCGAACCCATGGGTTGCCGTTGGCTGGAGGACGAAGAAGGACATAAGCTTTCCACTCAGGCAGCCGCTTGAGAAAAAAGGGATTGAATTCATCCCAGAGGGTGCTGCCGCCATAGACCCTGTCAAAAAGAATATAAAAACCTCATCAGGCGCCGTCGTGCCTTACGATTACCTCATCATAGCTACAGGCCCGAAGCTCGCTTTCGATGACATTCCGGGCCTCGGGCCTGAGGGACACACCGTATCCGTCTGCACAGTGGACCACGCCGAAAAGGCGTTCGAGCGATACCAGAGATTCCTTGAGAACCCCGGCCCGGTGGTCATCGGTGCGGCCCAGGGCGCTTCATGTTTCGGCCCGGCTTACGAGTTCGCATTTATACTAGATGCCGACCTGCGCAAAAGAAAAATCCGCAGGAAGGTCCCCATCACCTTCATCACCTCTGAACCGTACATAGGCCATATGGGGCTTTCCGGCGTCGGCGATTCGAAAGGCCTTCTTGAGCACGAGTTAAGAGAGAGGCACATAAGCTGGCTTACCAACGCGAAGATAAAACGCGTCGAAGACGGGAAGATGGTCGTCGAGGTTTTGAACGAAGGCGAGCGGGAACTTCCCTTCGCATACTCGATGATAATCCCGTCCTTCAAGGGAGTTGACGCGGTAGCCGCCGTCGATGGCCTCTGTAATCCCAAAGGTTTTGTCGTGGTCGACAAATTTCAGAGGTCTCCAAAGTATCCGGACATTTACGCCATAGGTGTCTGTATAGCGATAGCTCCCCCGGAGGCGACCCCGGTCCCGACGGGCGTACCCAAGACCGGCTTCATGATAGAGAGCATGGTGGCAGCCACGGTCAGGAATATCAAGGCCTCTATTGAGGGAGGGCAGGCCTCGGCAATTGCGACATGGAACGCGATATGTCTCGCGGACATGGGCGACACGGGAGTAGCGTTCGTGGCGATACCGCAGATCCCTCCAAGGGATGTGACCTGGGCGAAGAAGGGCCGCTGGGTCCACATAGCGAAGGTCGGGTTCGAAAAATATTTCCTGCGTAAGATGAAAAAAGGCATAAGCGAGCCTTTCTACGAGACCACGGTTCTGTACGCCCTGAAGATAAAAAAACTCGAATAGACTATGGCAGCATGGGACCCGAAAAAATACGAGGCCTGGTATGAGACCCCGCTCGGGAAGACCTCCGACAGGCTCGAGCAGGATCTTGTCCTTTCTATGGCAGGCGTCAAGGAAGGTGAACAAGTCCTGGACGCTGGCTGCGGCACGGGAAGATATTCCATCGAACTCGCGAAAAGAGGGGCCATAGTAACCGGCCTGGACGCTTCATCCGAAATGCTTGAATGGGCAAGGGCCAAGGCCGGAAAAGCAGGCCTGAAAATCAATTTCATCAAGGCCGACGAGCGTAATGTCCCCTTCCCTGACGGACATTTTGACCTTGTGCTTTCCGTCTGCATGCTCTGCTTCGTAAGGGAAAGGGAGGCCGCGCTCCTCGAGATGAAAAGGGGCTTGAGGCCGGGCGGCAGGGTTATCATTGCCCTCCTTAACAGCCGCTCCCCCTGGGCCCTCTTGAGAAGGGCCAAGGGACTTTTCAGAAAATCTGTTTACAACAGCGCGGAATTCCTATCTCCGCGCGCCATAGAGGCTGAACTCAAAAGGGCTGGTTTTAAGGAGATAGAGACAAAGACCGGCCTCTTTTTTCTGCCCATAAATTCAAAAATATATCTCGCCTTCTCAGAGCTTCAGGAGCGGCTCGGGAGAAGCTTGTGCCCCAAGGCTGGAGCGTTCCTGGTTACGGTGGCAACAAAGGCGTAAGCCTGAATCAAATAAAATCTGTTTGCGAGTGTTATCATGAAAAAATTCTCTCTTGTCGAATTTTCAGTCGAACATCCAAAGCTCGTTGTCGCTATCGTGGCGCTCATAACACTCGGCTTCCTTACGCAGTTCCCGAAGATAAAGACCGACACAAACCCCAAGAACATGCTTCCGCCGACCTCGGACGTGAGGGTCTGGAACGATGAGGTGGACGAGACATTCGCCCTCTACGAAGACACGATAGTCGTCGGCATAGAAAACGATGAAGGCGTCTTGAATGAGCGCACGCTCGGCAAGGTCTTGAAGTTGACCGAAGAGGTCCTGCTGATAGATGGCGTTGCGGCCAGGGACGTGAACGGGCTTCCTACTATCACGAATGTCACCGCCGAAGCAGGCACATTAAAGGTGGGGCCGCTCATGGCAGAGCTTCCGAAGAGCGAGGCGGAAATAGAACGCCTGAAAAAAGACCTCTTTGAGAACCCGCTTTTCACAGGAAGGGTGATATCCGATGACGGAAAGACGACGGCGATCTATATCCCCCTTGAGGAAGGCGCAAACGGCAAGGCCATCGCCGACAGGATAAGGGAGGTCGTCAAGAAAGAGGGCGGCCCGGAGAAATACTATGTAGCGGGCGACCCGGTTGCGAGGGACACCTTCGGCGCAGAGATGTTCAAGCTAATGGCGATATTCGCACCCATCGCTGGCATGGTAATGCTCATTATCAGGTATCTCATGTTCAAGGACCTGTTCCTTTCGATCACCTTGATGATGGACGCCATGATGAGCATCGTCTGGTCGATGGGGGCCCTTATCATCCTGGGCTTCCCGGTACATATCATGAGCTCCATGGCCCCGGTCTTTCTGATGGCGATAGCGACCGACAGCATACATATCTTCAACGAGTTCTATTTCCGCTACAGGGAGAAAAGGGAGAAAAAGGCCGCTATAATAGAGACTATGAAGGCCGTTGGCCGCCCCGTGCGTTATACGGCGCTCGCCACCGCCATAGGCTTCGGGGTGCTTATCTTCATGGATATCGTCCCGGTGAAGGTCTTCGGCGCGGTGGTGGCCTTCGGCACAGTGGCCTTGAGGCTCCTGAGCTTCAGCTTCATACCGGCGATGTTCACCTTCGTGAAAGAAAAAAACCTCGAAAAGGTGGCCGCTGGCGAGGAGACATCTTCCGGCAGGGCCTCCGGGTTTTTAAAGGGGCTCGCGTCCGCGGGGGCGAAAAGACCTTTAGTCACAGCCGTCGTCGGCCTTGTCCTCTTTGGAGTGTCGGCCATCGGCATATCGAGGGTCGTCGTAAACAACAACATGGTCGAATGGTTCAAGGCAGATAGCGATATACGCACGGCTGACTCGGTACTTAACGCCTCCCTCGGCGGCACCTCGCTCGGCTACATCGTCGCCACGGCTGGCGAGGACGATTATATAAAGGACCCTGAGGCTATGAGGTTTATAGAGGGGCTTCAGAGGCGCCTTGAAACACTTCCAGCGGTCGGAAAGACCAGCTCTGTCGTAGATTACGTAAAAAGGATAAACCTGGTGCTCCACGACGGCGACCAAAGGTTCGATAGAGTCCCTTCCACAAAGGACGAGATAGGCCAGTACCTATTCCTGTTCAGCATGTCGGCGAAGCCCTCTGACCTCGACAACGTAGTCGACTACCCTTTCAGGAAGGCCAATATATGGATGCAGCTCAAGACCTGGGACGCCGAGGCGATGCGGAGCGTAATAAAGGCGGCCGATGAATACAAACTGGAAAATCCGACGGCCCTTGACTTAAAGCCCGCGGGGATAGCGTACTTCAACCTCGTCTGGAACGACGAGGTCCTCTGGGACATGCTCAAGGGGTTTACGATCGCCCTCGTCATGATATTCGTTATCCTCTCCTTCAACTTCGGCTCGGTAAAATGGGCGGCCATCGGGTATACGCCGCTTCTTTTTACGATACTTCTCATCTACGGCGCTGTCGGCTATCTGGGCAAGGACTTTGACATGCCGATAGCCGTCCTGAGCTGCCTGTCGCTTGGCATGTCGGTGGATTTTTCCATCCACTTCATAAGCAGGCTCAGGCAGAGGCTGAAGGAGGCTTGCCAGGGCGCGGCGCCTTCCCGCGAATCCCTGACCGACGCGCTTGTCTGGACGGCGGCAAGGCCCGGCAAAGGCATCATGCGTAACGCCGTGCTCTTCGCCTCTGCCTTCTCCGTCATGCTCTTCGCGCCGCTTACGCCTTATATAACCGTGGGGGCGTTTATCGTGAGCATGATGCTCATAAGCGCCACACTTACCATGGTCGGGCTTCCGGCCCTTATCATGTTGTTCAGAGGGCGTCTCTTTAGGGGCAATTGATATATCCTTATACAAGGCAGCATACGCTTCATATAAACGGAGGTAGCCATGCTCAAATATCTGCTTTTATTTTTAGCCGTGCTTCTGCCGCTCGATTCCTTCGCGATAACTCCCGAGGAGGTGATGAAAAACTCGCAGGCCGCGTTCCTCTACCCGGGCAAGGACTTCAAGTCAAGGGTGGCGATGAAGCTTGTAAGCAGATCCGGCTCGGTCAGGACAAGGGAACTTACCATGCTCCGCAAGAACTACGGAGAGACAGGGGGCGACCAGAAGTACTTCATGTACTTCCTGCAGCCGGCCGACGTAAAGGAGATGGCCTTCATGGTCTATAAATACCCCGGCAGGGACGACGACCGCTGGCTCTTCGTCCCTGCCCTCAACATGGTAAGGAGGATCGCTGCGCAGGACAGGCGCTCAAGCTTCGTGGGCTCTGATTTCACGTACGAAGACGTCTCCGGGAGAGACATTGCCGACGACACACACGAGATCGCAAGAGAGGAAAAACTCGGAGATGCGGACTGCTTTGTCGTCAAGAGCACGCCGAAGGCCGGGGATACGGACTACGGACACAAGCTCTCATGGATCGACAAAAAGTCATTCCTGCCGTTGAAGGAAGAGTACTTTGACAAAAAAGGTTCGTTGTATAAGGTCTTCACCGCCGACGAGATCAAGGAGATAAAGGGCTTTCCGACCGTCACCAAAAGGAGCATGAAGAACCTGCAGAGCGGGCATTCGACGGAGTCGACCTTCACAAAGATCGACTACAACATGGGGATAGAGGACAGCCTCTTTACAGAACGGTATCTAAAACAGCCCCCCAGGAAGTGGATGGACTAAAGCTCTTTACGGACCTCGATCATGACAAGAAAGATCCTATACGCCTGCCTTGCCGCCCTGCTCCTCGTCTCAGAGGATTCTTATGCCTGGGATCTCTCAGCCGGGGGCTTTTTGCAGGGCAATTACTCCCTCGGGATAGACGGCTCGAACCCGGATGGCGGCGACTTCAAGTGGGGCGAGGAAAGGGGGCAGTTGAAGCTCGAAGGCGCAAAAGAACCCCTTCGCCTCTTCCTCAAGGCAGATATATCCTTTGACCACCTCGACAGGAACGGCGAGGTCGAGCCCAGGGAGGCGTACATCGACCTCACGCGGCAGAGATGGGACCTGAGGGCCGGCAGGCAGATAATAACCTGGGGCCTCGGCGACCTGATCTTCATTAACGACGTATTTCCTAAGGACTATGAGGCCTTCTTCTCCGGCCGTCCGCTTGAGTACCTTAAAATCGGGGTAGATGCCATGAAGGCCGGGTTCTACCCTGATATAGCCTCCTTTGAGCTGGTCGTGATCCCTTTCTTCGAGCCGAACAACTTCCCGGACCCAAACAGGTTCTGGACCTTCGACCCATTGCCCGATGTGGGGGACAGGACTCAAAAGGAGCCTGCGTCAAACCTGAAGAATACAGAGGTGGCGCTTAGGGCCTACCGTGACATAGCAGGTTTTGACGCGTCCGTATATCTTTACAAGGGCTTTTACAGGGCGCCGTCGCTCGTCCCGGACAGCCTGACATCGACTACGAGAATAGATTTTATATACCCTGAGCTCTCGGTCTACGGGGTAAGCCTTCAGAGGAGCGCCCTGGCAGGCGTCGTTGGCCTTGAGGCTGGCTATTATGACTCTCTGGATGACAGGGACGGGACCGACCCCCTCATCCCTAATTCCCAGACACGTTTCCTTTTGAGCTACCAGAGGCAGTTCATCGAGGACTTCAGCGTTACCGTTCAATACTACGGAGAATACACATATGATTATTCGGAATACGAAAGCACCCATATAGCCGGTTTCCCGAAAGAGCCGAGGTTCCGTGACCTCACATCGCTAAGGATGACCTATCTTCTCATGCGTCAGAACCTCAGGCTCCAGTGGTTCTCATTCTGGTCTCCCACGGACAAGGATTATCTTTTTAACCCCGAGGCCAAATACAACTTCTCCGACAGCGTCTGGGCAGCCCTTGGCGCCAATATCTTCGGAGGAAAAAAAGATACTACCCAGTTCGGGTCTCTCGACAGGAATGACAACATATATATACAGGCGAGATACGAGTTTTAAGATAACCCATTAATTTCAAAGGCTAAATGCCTGCTCAACGCGGTTTCACACAATTAAGGGCACAGAATAGGATCAAATCCGTACCGACAGCAAACCAACTTCTGTCCCCATGGCAAGATGGCGTTTCTAAAGCATTTTTCCTGATTTCGTCTATAGCTCTTTGCCACATCCGGGCTCGACCGTTTAGAATAATTTCAGGTAAATAATATTTATCAAAAACTGTTGACAGAGTTTTTCAAAAGGTCTATAATCTGTTAAATTATCAATAGCATCGCGAAGATAGCTTAACATCAGGTGAGAAAGCCCAGCGACAGTTCTATTCCGCTAATCACGGCCTCAGTTCTACAGCTCACGCGAGAAGCCCTCTTACCCTCTCCCTGAGATTATTAACAGGGGACGTTATCTTCCCGATGTTCGCTTCAAGACCACACAAAGTAAAAAGGAGAACTCTAAATGGGTGTCAGCTATTCGGATATCATTGAGAGGATGAGGTGGGCCGGAAAGCTCAAGAACGATTCGGCCGTTGCGCGGGTCCTTGGCGTAACCCCTCAGGCCCTTTCAAATTATAAGAAAAGGGGCGAGATGCCTACCGACCTGGTCTTGAGGTTCGCTAATATCTACGGCCTCTCGGTCGACTGGCTCATCTCCGGCGAAGGCGAGATGTACAGGCCCGGCAAGGGCGGCGAGTTCGAGAGAAAAGGCTACATGATAGCAGCCGAAGAGACCTCCGCGTATGGAAAGGAATTCACCCGGGCGCCGGATTTCACCGCCTTGAGCCCCGATGAGATAATCTACGTGGGCAAGCTCCTCAAGATACTCCGCAGCCAGAACAAGAGCACTGCGGCGGCCATAAAGTACAGCGTTGACGCCTTCCTCAAGGCCTCGGAGATACCGGTCGAGCAGTTCGCGCCTGAAAAGGACCCTGTTACAAAGGGACACTGAGCGGAAAGGATATACCGGTTACAAGGCCGCATCCGGAGAACGGGCGCGGCCTTTTGTTTTTCCATTTCACTGTCAAGGTCCTCAATTGATTGAAGCCCCCGCCTTATTGACCAACTACCCTCCTATGTGATAATTTTACAACTTATGGCTAAAGGCTTTTCATATACGCTACTCGGTCAATGGCTTGGCGTGGAAGAAGCGCGGCGCAAAACGATACTCGACGGACTTCTTCCCCACCAGAAGCTCCTTCTCTTCTCTGAAGGCTCGATGACCCTTGAGCTTGAGCTCCTTACCCAGGGTAACGTCGAGGCTGAGATAAGGTTCATGGGCCTGACCTCCATTACCGCCGAAGCGGCCTCTTTTCTCGGCGCAGAGGTCGGGGCCGAGGCCATGGAAAGGGAGGTCTGGCTCACCGGTGGCGGCAGAAGGCTCCTTTACGCCCACGCGCTCATACCCGAGGGGATGATAGCCCCGGATATAAAGTCCGCGCTCGACGAGAGGCCTAAAGAGCCGCTCGGCAGGGTCCTTGCCTCAAACGGGGTCCTATTCGCCAAAGAAAGGCTTGAGATCGGGATCGTAAAAAGCCCTTGCGCCTCAAGGGACCTGGAGATCCCCGAAGATACGCCGCTTTTCGCGCGGAGATACATACTCTTTAATAAAGGCGCGGACCGCTGGATAATAAAGGCAGGCCTGACCGAGATATTCAGCCCCGAGCTCGTCGGCGCTGTCCTGAGGAGCTGAAGCCCGTGGGCCAGGTCGCGGCAGATAAGCTCCACGCGGTCTCAGAGCTTCTAAGGCTCCCGCGCCAGCAGGGCACTCTACTGCTTCTGTGGCCCACGATGTGGTCGCTTTTCATGGCTTCAGGCGGGAGGCCGGAGTTAAAATACCTCTCTATATTCATCATCGGCGCCTTTCTAATGAGAAGCGCCGGGTGCGCTGTAAACGACATAGCCGACAGGGACTTCGACCCACATGTTGAAAGGACCAGGACGAGGCCCATCGCAAGCGGCAGGCTCAAGGTGAAAGAGGCGATGCTGGTCTTCGCCCTGCTCTCGGCTGTGGCCTTCGCGCTGGTATTGCAGCTCAACAGGCTGACGGTCATGCTCTCACTCGTCGCGCTCGCGCTCGCCGGGGCATATCCGTTCGTCAAGCGCTTCAGCCACTTCCCGCAGGTCGTCCTCGGCATGGCATTCGGCTGGGGAGCGGTCATGGCATGGAGCGCGGTCAGGGAAGAGGTCGGGGTAGCGGCGTTATTGATATTCACGGCGAATATATTCTGGTCGACCGCCTACGATACGATCTACGCGCTCATGGACAGGGACGACGACATAAAGATAGGGGTAAAATCGACCGCTATCTTCTTCGGCGGCTCGGTATACAAGGCGCTCTCCGTACTTTACTTATGCTTTGCTGTCGCGCTCGGGGCCGCGGGTATGGTCGTTGGGCTCGGAGGCATTTTCATGACAGGCCTCCTCATCTGCCTTATACTCTCCCTCGCAATAGTAGAGTTTGTAAAAAAAGAGCGGACAAGGCAGGCGGCCTTCAAGGGCTTTCAGGCGAACGCGGCCATAGGGGGCGTATTGCTCCTCTTCATAATATTGGACATGAACCTTTGAGACGGGGAATATGCCGTATTACGACCTGAGAGAATTTATAGAAGTGCTTGAAAAAAAGGGGCTCCTTAAGCGGGTGAAGACAGAGGTAGACCCTGTGCTTGAGATCGCCGCTATACAGGAGAGGCTTGTAAAAAGCGGCGGCCCCGCGGTCCTGTTCGAGAAGGTCAAGGGGCACAGGATGGCCGTTCTGGGCAACCTCTTCGGCACAGCCGAAAGGGTCGCCCTCGGCCTTGGCGTAACTGAAGAAGAGCTCTCTGATATAGGGCAGTTCATCGCCACCCTCCAGAGGCCGCAGCCGCCTGAGGGGCTCTGGGACGCCGTGAAGAAGATCCCCTTCTTCGGCAAAATCCTGACCCTTGGCCCAAAGACGGTAAAGAGCGCTCCATGCCAGGATGTCGTCGAGACAGACACCGCCGACCTCTCGAAGATACCCATAATCAAGTGCTGGCCCGGGGACGCGGCGCCGCTTATCACATGGCCGCTCGTCGTCACGCAATCTCCCCAGGGCGGGCCGTATAATGTCGGCGTCTACAGGATGCAGTACCTTGACGGCAAGCGCGCCATAATGAGGTGGCTTTCTCACAGGGGCGGGGCCACTCACCAGAGGCTTTGGGAGAAGGAAGGCAAGGCCATGCCCGTGGCAGTTGCCATCGGCTGCGACCCGGCGACCATCATCGCGGGCGTAACCCCTGTGCCGGAGGACGTTGGCGAGTTCCACTTCGCGGGCGTGCTCCGCAAAAAGGCGATAGAGCTGGTAGAGTGCAAGACCATACCGCTTAAGGTCCCGGCCACGGCAGAGATAATAATAGAAGGCGAGATAAGGCACGGGGAGCTTGAGATGGAAGGGCCGTTCGGAGACCATACCGGCTATTACAACGCGGCGGAGCCCTTCCCCGTCTTCCACGTGAAGGCGATAACCCACAGGAAAGACGCCATATACATGACGACCATTACCGGCAGGCCTCCAAAAGAGGACGCCGTTATCGGCACCGTTTTGAACAAGCTCTACCTGCCCTCTTTAAAGCTTCAGTTCCCGGAGGTCGTCGACTTCTGCCTCCCGATGGAGGCGGTCTCTTACAGGATAGCGGTCGTATCGATAAAGAAGGAGTACCCCGGCCACGCGCGCCGCATCATGATGGGCCTCTGGGGGGTCTTGAAGCAGTTCATGTACGTGAAATACATCATCGTCGTCGACGATGATGTAGACGTGCACAACTGGACCGATGTCATATGGGCCATCTCAACGCGCGTTGACCCGAAAAGGGATACGCTTATTATCGAGAACACCCCTATCGACTATCTGGACTTCTCGTCCCCCATAGAGAACCTCGGAAGCAAGATGGGCATAGACGCCACCAACAAGTACCCGCCAGAGGTCTCACGCAAGTGGGGCGAGAAGATGGAGATGGACAGCAAAGTAGAGGAACTGGTCGAGAAGAAGTGGAAGGAGTACGGGTTTTAATGACGACCGAATCACAAAAATTCGAGCAGTACGGCTCTGACTGGTGGAACCCGGCTGGCAGGCTCTTTTCACTTCACAGGATAAACCCGCTCCGCTTCGGCTACTTCTCTTCGCGCTCCGGAGAGCTTGCGGGCAAGACCGTGCTCGACATCGGCTGCGGGGGGGGGCTGCTTTCCGAAGAGTTCGCGAAGGCCGGGGCAACGGTCACAGGGATCGACCTCTCGCCTGTAGCGATAGACGCGGCGAAGGGCCATTGTGCCGCGTCAGGGCTTTCAATCGATTACCGCGTGGCATCGGTAGAGAAGACGGCCCGGGAGGGCAAGCAGTTCGACGTCATCGTCTGCGCAGAGGTGCTCGAGCATGTAGACGACCTCAACGGATTTCTCCGGGACTCGCTTTCAATGCTCAAGCATGGCGGCCTCTTCTTCTTCGGCACTATAAACAAGACCTTCAAGGCGCGCTTCCTCGCCCTCTTTATGGCCGAGGATGTCCTGGGCATGGTCCCGCGCGGCACGCACGACTATAACAGGTTCGTGCGCCCCTCTACCCTCAAGGAGATACTCGCTCAGAACGGGGTTGAAATTGAGGAGCTTAAGGGGATGAGCTACGACCCTTTGAGGCTCGAGTTCAAGATATCTAATGACACGTCGGTAAACTATCTCGGCTACGCCAGAAAGAAATAGGGTTACATCAGTTGATGCTCACGTCCCTTATCTTATTGGCAACTTTCATATCCATCGTCTTCCCGCTCGTGACCATCCTGTGGCTGTGGAAAGGAAAGTTCACGAGCAGGGTCGACTGGGCCTTAAAGGTGCTCGCCTCCGCTTCGGTGGTCGTCTTCTTCTCGTTCGCGGGCCCCTGGGCCTTCACAAGCATATGGCTCAAGTACATACTCAAGATACTCTTCGTCATCGCCGCGGTCATGACATTCCCCAGGCTTGAAGACAGGGCCATCTTCAGCAAAAGGAACAGTAAGGGGCGGGTGAGCTACAAGCCGCGCGCCGTCTTCCTCGCCGTCTTTCTCGTGCTTGACCTCATCACGATAAAGGGCAGGTATTTCAAGGGAGAGCCTCTTGAGCTTTCATTCCCCATGAAAGATGGAAGGTACTATGTCATCCAGGGCGGCGCAAATCCGATATTAAACCCGTTCCACAGGTCTACCCCGGCAGAGGCTTACGCCCTTGATATAGTGAAGCTCAACTTCCTCGGCAACAGGGCTGGCGGCCTTTTCCCTTCAGAGCTTTCGGGCCACAAGGTATTCGGAGAGATACTCTACAGCCCGTGCTCAGGCAAGGTGGCTGGCGCTGTCGATGGCCTTGCCGACACGCCACCGCGCACGCCAGACGAGTCAAATCCAGCGGGAAATCACATCATTATCGAGTGCGGTGACGCGGAGATACTCCTTGCGCACCTCATGAACGGCAGCGTAACGGTGAAAGAAGGGCAGTACGTGAAGGAGAACCAGGTCATCGCGCGGGTAGGAAACTCCGGCAACTCATTCGAGCCGCATCTACATATAAGCGCGCACATGGCTCAAGACCCGGGAAAGGCCGTCCCCCTCACCTTCAGGGGCGAGTTCCTGGTGATGAACAAGGGGATAAGGAATTAGGATTCCCCCCCTTTTCTAAAGGGGGGGAAGGGGGATTATATTGGTGCGCACAGCGCACCCTACAATACTGAATGATTCCTGCGTGTTTGGGTTCTCGGAATGACCGCTTGACCGTCATTGCGAGCCGAAGGCGAAGCAATCTCATCTTTAAGATTGCCGCGTCGCTACGCTCCTCGCAATGACAACATTTTTTTGGAATTGCTAAAATTCGAAGCTTACCATCAGCCCTAAATCCCCGTATGGCAAAACCGCGAACGCTGAATCTTCTTTATGGACGGCGTTTACGCTCAAGTAGCCCAGGAACCACCCGAGGCTGGCCTGAGAGAGGAAGTGCTTGCCATCGTTTATCCTTGAAAGCGCTGGAAGGGCTGAGGCCGTGTAAAGAAGCGCTGTTACGCATGGGCTATCCGTCCTTTTAGCCGCTACGATAAAGGGAACCGCGCCTATGAAGGCGTGGCCGCTAAGGCCATTATCGTCCCTGAAAGGGCTCCATTCAGAACCGCCCTCTTCAGGCCTCCCCCCGCCAGTAATGTATTGAAGCGCCAACCCCGCTGGCGCGCCAATGGCGATGGCCCTTATCGAATCATTTGCCCATCCTTTTATATCCGGGTCATTCGAAAGTAGATAGGCGCCGAAGAGCACAGGTATCGCTACGTATAATTCACCGGGAAGGCGGGTTATATCAGATGCGCTATCGGTAGACCCGCTCTTGAGATGGCCGACATAGTACCTCTGAAAATTTTCATCTACCGGGGAATTGGCCATGAGGCCCGCGCCAGCGACCGCTGCCCCGAGCTTTATCGCGTTTGACCTGTCTGTGTATGCCACGCTAAAATCGCCCTTTATGTCATGTAGAAGCGCCTGAAGGTCGGCCCAGGGGTCCTTGGCGAAAGCGGGCTGGCTTAAAAAGACCAGCGTGATAATCAGAAAGAGTATCTTTTTCATAGAAAGGTACACGCAGTGAAAACGGCGAAGGCAGATAATAGAGTGAATTTCGATTTTAATCAGGCTGCTCAAAAAGGTCCAGAAAAGCAGATAGGCCTTTTTCAGCAGCCTGCCAGCGCCCTCTCTATCTCCCCCGCAATCCTCTTCGCAGCCTCCACCGGGTCAGGCGCGTTTCTTATGGGCCTGCCGACGACGATATAATCCGCGCCGTTCGAGATAGCGTCAAATGGTGTTACGACCCTTTTCTGGTCGCCGACAGCGTCCTCTGCTGTCCTTACGCCCGGTGTAATGATGAGAAAACCCGGCCCCAGGGCCTCTCGCACCGCCTTCGCCTCAAGGCCTGAGCAGACAATGCCAGCGCAGCCAGCGGCCTTCGCCGCCTTTGCCCTGTGCACGACAAGGCTTTCAGGGGTGAACAACGGGTCTATCCCGGCCTCAGGGAACGCCTCCTTCGATAAACTTGTAAGGACCGTTACGCCAAGCACCTTTGTAGAGCCTGCCGCCTCTACAGCGGCCTTGAGGACCGACCCGCCGTCAGAGGTATGGACCGTAACGAAGTCCGCGCCGAGAGAGGCCGCCGACCTCATCGCCCCCTTTACGGTCTCGGGTATGTCGTGGAACTTAAGGTCGAGGAAGATCCCCCGGCCGCCTACAACCCGCACGGTCTTTACTATCTCCGGGCCGCACGCGACAAAGAGCTCGAGCCCTATCTTAAAGAAGCCGACATGGTCTTTGAGCAGCCCTGCGTATTTGCGCGCCCCATCAATATCAGGCACATCGAGAGCGAACATTATCCGGTCTTTCGGAGAGAGCGCCATATGGGTTCCTTTCATCGTCTCACTGATTCGCGACTGTATTTCCCCCTCACCCGCCCTCTCCCCAGGGGAGAGAGGTTTTATTAAAAAAAAGAGGCCGAGCCTTTCAGGCTCAGCCCCAACAGGTCTTTATAAAGACAGGTATCAGAATACCGGCCTCTCCTGCTCTCTTTCTTTCTTCTTCTTTTCCTTCTCGTCTTCCTCGGTCCTCTTCTTGTGGACCTCGAGGAGGTCTGCCATGGTTAATATCGAATCGACCTTTACCCCGGTCTCCTTCTCGATATTCCCGGCCCCGCCCTCTTCCCTGTCAAGAAGGGCTACGACGCGGAGCACATTGAAGCCGGCCTCCTTTGCCCTTTGAACGGCCTTTATCGTCGACCCGCCTGTGGTGATGACGTCCTCTACCACGACCACGTTCGCGCCCGGCTTAACGTCCCCCTCTATGCAGGCCTGCGTGCCGTGCCCCTTCGCCTCTTTCCTTATGATGAAGACATCAAGGAACTTGCCCCTTATGGTGCACATGAGGGCGGCGGCATAGGCGATAGGGTCTGCGCCGAGTGTCAGGCCGCCAATGGCGTCTATCGGGGCGAGCTTGAGCTTCTGGAAGTAGGCGTAGCCTATAAGCTCCATCGCTATCGAGCTCAAGGCGGTCTTCTTTACGTCTATGTAGTAGTTGCTCTTCTTGCCGCTGGTGAGCGTGAAGCCCGCCTCGTCATACTTGAATGATTTTGTATAGAGGATGTCAAGGAGCTCCTTTTTATAGTCCTCTTCCATTATCTGGTGTGAAAAGTCCTGCATGCCTTGCTCCTTTACCGTTGTTTGGGGTTCCCCAATAATATAGTACCAACGGGCGCGAAAATCAAGGCGAGGATTTAGCGAAGGAGCCGGAAGGCGACTGAACTTTAACAGGTTGCTGACACAGATTTTTTCAGACTGCTCAAAAAGCTCCATATGCGAGGCGTGGAGGAGGCGAGGAATGAGGCGTACTTCCTTAGATGGACTTATTTCATGCCTGTTGTCATTTGCGGCTTTTCTTGAAGGGAATAACGTTGGCGCTCCTCTCTTTCAGGAGGGCTGAGAGGACCGTATCGAACCTTTTTTGAGGGTCAAGCTCCATGCTCGCAAGGGCCCTCATCTGGGCCGGTTTCGCAGAAAGCCAACTCAGGAGATAGTCCTGCTTGTCTTTCGGCTCTAACCTGAGCGCAGTGCAGGGCTCTTCGTCCGGGGCCTTCCCAGGAAGGTTATCTGTCTTCATTTAACCCCTACTCAGGCTCGGAGTAGGTGAATATCTTGTTCTCATAGTTCCTGAGGGTGATCTTGCCCTTTGCCTGCGATATAAGGTAGGTCGGCGCAACCGGGATCTTCCCGCCCCCGCCTGGCGCGTCGACGACGAATGTCGGAACGGCATAGCCGGTGGTATGGCCCCGCAGCTCCTCCATTATGTTCATGCCAACGGACACGGGGGTCCTGAAGTGCCCCATCCCCATGGCCATGTCGCACTGGTAGATGTAGTAGGGCCTGACCCTTGTCTTAAGGAGGTCCTGCATGAGCTTTTTCATCACGGACGGCTTGTCGTTTACGCCCTTCAGGAGGACGGTCTGGCTGCCAAGAGGGATGCCGGCGTCGGCCAGCATGGAGCAGGCCTTCTCGACCTCCGGGGTGATCTCCTTCGGGTGTGAGAAGTGTATGCTGATATAAAGCGGGTGGTACTTCTTGAGCATGTTCACAAGCTCATTGGTCACCCTCATCGGGAGGGTCACGGGGACCCTGGTGCCTATCCTTATGATCTCCAGATGTGGTATCTCGCGGAGTCCCTTTATGTAGCGCTCAAGGAGCTCTGTCTTCATCATGAGCGGGTCTCCGCCCGAGATGAGGATGTCCCTTATCGCCTTTTTCGACCTGATATATTTGAGGGCGTCATCAAAGCGCTGTATAGCCATGGGCGGGTGCTCTTCCCCGACCATCCTGTTCCTCGTGCAGTACCTGCAGTACATGGCGCATGAGTCAGAGACTATGAGAAGCGCCCTGTCCGGGTACCTGTGGACAAGGCCCGGCACAGGCGAATGCGAGTCCTCTCCGCAGGGGTCGACAAGCTCGCCTGAGGAGACGCTGAATTCCTCGATCCTGGGAATGCACTGCTTCCTGATTGGGCATTTCGGGTCGTTGCGGTCGATGAGCGAGAAAAAATAAGGGGTTATGGCCATAGCCAGACGGCCTGTGGCGCGCTTTATTCCTTCCTCTTCCCTCCTTGTAAGGGTGATGATGTCCTTTATCCCCTCAAGGGTGGTTATGCGGTTCTTGAGCTGCCATTTCCAGTCATACCAGCTATCAGGCCGCGAGGCAGGATACTCTATGTATTCAGCCAGTTCAGTCTTCGCGGCAGCTAACTTACTACTGGGCGGTTCAGAGCTTATCGAAAGCCCCTCCATTCGGCTCCTCCTACCGGCTAAGCGGGTTTCTCGGTTTTGGTCAGGTTCAGCTGCGGGTGCTCTATCTCTTCCATAGCCTTCTCAAAGGCTATCTTGTATTTGAAGCCCTTTTTCAGGTACTTCCAGATGAACTCGACCTTTTTCACGTCCTCGTCAGAATATTCCCTGAACTCTTTATCCCCGATCAGGATCTTCTGGGGCTTGATAAACCCCTTCTGCTCAAGGTAATAGAGCTTTTGCCTGGGTATGTCTATTTTTGAAAGTAGGTCTGGAGTCCTTATGCCCACCCCTGTAATTGCTCCTGTATACGGCAGACTGATACATTATTAAGTTGAAAGTTATTCTCAAAATGAATTTAAACTTATTTTACAAAACAAACTCAAACTTGTCAAGCGAAAAATGAGATTTTATAAAGGCTTGCGGATACAGGGTGCTATCAGGTTAGAGTTTGACTCAAGTTTATTTTTAGATTTGTCTAAAGGACTAAATCTTTAGATAATGGAAAAAGGAGATAAATATCAGTTACTTTGGCGAAAATCAAGATAAGATAGGGGTTATGTTCAAAAATAGCGAGTAGAATAAAAAGCACGTTTCAAATTAAATAAAAAAATCCTTAAGAGGGGGGGGCGCAAAGAAAAAAAGCTGCAAAACCGGCGGGGCTTGAACTTTTCGATTCGATTTGTTACACTTTTTTTGGGCTTTAAGCCCGTTATCCTAAGGAGTACTATGATGCATACTACTACCGTCTGGCGTCAGGCGTTCTTCGCGGAGGTCGAGCCGATAAGGCTCAGGGAGCCGCTCGCGTATATCCTGGGTGCGCAGGAAGAGACAGAGCTTTTCGTCATCAACTATACGGATGCCGTGCTCGTAGCCGGCCATTCATGCCCGGCTGTATCAGGGGCCTACAAGGTCACACAGAAGGCCCTTAAGGCGCTTTACAAAGATGAGGTGCCTGTACGAGGGCAGATAAAGGTCCTGATAAAAGGCGGCCCGGGCGACCTCGCCTACGGCCCGCAATCTCACGTCATCTCGCTCATTACCGGCGCCGCCGGGGCGACCGGCTTCAAGGGGCTCGGCGGCAGGTTCGGCAGGAATAACCGCCTCTTCTTCGACCCGGAAGACGCCCAGTTCAACACCTTCATATTCCAAAGGGAAGATACCGGAGAGGCTGTCCAGGTCGCCTACAACCCGCAGGCGCTGCCCGGAGACCCGCGGATGAACGATCTCGCCCCGATGGTCATGAGGGGTGGGGCCTCGAAGGAGCAGAAGGAGCTTTTTTACGCGCTCTGGCAGGGTAACGTTAGAAGGATCCTGCTTGAAGACGAACTATATCCCGGCCTCTTTGAAGTGACAGAGCTCAAGGGCTTCACCTTCCCTGACCTCAAGGCAGGCTCGTACTGACGTAGCGTAAAGCCGCTTCACATTATCTGATTTCCGTATATAATCATCAGGGTCCGCTCGTTCTACTTTGATTCCAGTTCATCTGTCCGTCAGGAGGCTCAATGTCCATGTCCATCGGGATGACCCTTACCAAGTTCCTGCTCGAAGAGCAGAGGAAGTACCCCGGCTCTTCAGGCAACTTCACCGCGCTCTTCTCCGACCTTGGCACCGCGGCAAAGCTCGTCTCTCACGAGGTGCGCAGAGCAGGTCTTGTCGATATACTGGGCGCCTCTGGTAACAGGAACATACATGGTGAAGAGGTCCAGAAGCTCGACGAGCTTGCCAATGAGACCTTCATAAGGGCGATGGAGCATGGCGGCCATCTCTCCGCGATGGCATCGGAAGAGATGGATGAGATCATCCACGTGGACGGCAAGTATCCCAAGGGCAACTACCTGCTTCTTTTTGACCCGCTTGACGGCTCGTCCAACATCGACGTCAACATAAGCGTCGGCACGATCTTCTCCATCCTCCGCTGCAAGGATGGCTCCAACGTGACGACAGCCGATTTCCTCCAGCCCGGCACGCAGCAGGTCTCCGCCGGTTACATACTCTACGGGTCGAGCACCATGCTCGTATACACGACCGGCCACGGCGTACACGGCTTTACCCTTGACCAGAGCGTTGGCGAGTTCCTCCTTTCGCACGAGAACATAACCATCCCCGGCAAGGGGAAGATCTACAGCATAAACGAAGGCAACAGCAAGTACTGGCTCCCGGGCACAAGCGCTTATATAGAAACGCTCAAGGCCAACGGCAGGGACTACAGCGCAAGGTACGTGGGCTCGCTTGTCGCGGACTTCCACAGGAACCTCCTGAAGGGCGGCGTATTCCTCTACCCATCCGACAGGAAGTCGCAGAAAGGGAAGTTAAGGCTCCTGTACGAGGCCAACCCGCTCTCGTTCATAGTCGAGCAGGCGGGCGGCAGGTCGTCAAGCGGCCTTGAAAGGACGATGGAGATAAAGCCCGAGGAGCTCCACCAGAGGACCCCCCTCATAATCGGGAGCAAGGCGGATGTTGAAGAGGCAGAGCAGTTCTGGAAGGCGCATCTGGTTTGAATCCGTTGAGACGGACCTTAACGGGGGCAGAGACCTGACCTGTCTGTCTTTAGCGTTTTTGGCGGGAAAGGTATTTGCGAAAAGTCTTCCCTGATTCAAAGTATATTACCGTACCGTCCTCACCGGCAACGATATACGCCTTTGCCTTATCCACCTCTTTACCAGTGTCAGGGTCTTTTGAGAAGCGCGTCGCTGTCTTGCTCTTGAGCTTTCCCACACATACAGGGCAACAGCCGTAGTAGGTCTTTCCCCCGACTTCGATGGGGATATTCTCCCTGCCCGAGACCCTGTCCTCCACCATGCATACCTTTGAGTTCTCGACGCACTGGACCGCTACGACTGTAGAAAAACCCGCGGCCGGGAAAGACCAGGCTGCCAGGAGCGCGAGGCAGACCCAGAGGGCCTTTGAGAGCATCGGTTTTCTCCTGATGTTTAGTAAAAACACGTGGATTATATCATTCCAGATCACTTAAAGCATCACTTCCCGATACAGAACGAGCTGAAGATAATGTCGAGTATATCTTCTGTCGTGGTCTCGCCGGTTATCTCTCCGAGAGAATCGACCGCGCCCCTGATATCAGAGGCGATGAGCTCTCTTGGAAGCCCGGCGGCAATGGCATCTGTTGCCCTTCCGAGCGCGTCAAGGAATCTGGCGAGACAGTCCCTGTGGCGGACAGAGGCCACCAGCTCCCCCGGAGGCGCGGAATATACCTTTTTTTCATGGCCCGCGGCCTCTGTAAAGATAAGGTCCTTTAGCCCCTCGATGCCTTCTTCCTTAAGGGCAGAGATGGCGATAAAAGGCCTGCCTGGAAAGGCGCTCTCAGCATCGGGGTAGACGTAGGGCAAATCTTTCTTGTTGGCGACGACGATCGTCTTTTTGTCCGCAAGGCCGTTCAATATCTCGACGTCCTCGCCAAAATCCGAGGTGAGGTCGACCATGTAAAGTATAAGGTCGGCGGAGGCGGCGCGCTCTCTCGCTATCCGCACCCCGATGGCCTCGACCTCGTCTTTAGCCTCCCTTAGCCCAGCTGTATCCATGAGCCTTACGGGGATGCCGCGGATATTCACGCACTCTTCTATCACGTCCCTGGTCGTGCCCGGGACCTCGGTCACTATAGCCCTCTGCTCTTCGAGCAGAACATTAAGGAGGCTCGATTTCCCGGCGTTCGGCCTGCCAAGTATAAGTACCTTTACCCCCTCCCTTATAGCCCTGCCTTCCTCAAAGGTCTTAATAAGGGCGTCTGCGGCGATAGAGGCCTCCTTCACGGCCTTATCTATCGCATCTTCCGGGAGGGCGTCGATCTCCTCTTCGCTGAAATCAAGCTCGGCCTCAAGGTGGGCAAGAAGCGCTACAAGCGGCTCCTTGATCGAAGCGACCTTCCTGGAAAGCCCGCCATCGAGCCTGCCGCTTGCGGCGGAAAGCGATAAAGAGGTCTGGGCCTTGATGAGGTCTGAGACGGCCTCTGCCTGCGCGAGGTCGATTTTTCCATTGAGAAAGGCCCTCTTGGTAAACTCGCCGGCACCGGCCGCCCTTGCCCCGGCTGAGAGGGCTTCCGCGAGGACCTTCTTAAGGAGGAGAGGGCCACCGTGGCAGTGGAGCTCTACCACGTCCTCGCCGGTATAGGACCTTGGCCCCTTCATGAAGACCAGGAAGCCACGGTCAATGGTCCCTTCGTCCGCGCCGCAAATACTCCCGAGGTGAAAGTACCTCTCCCTTATATCTTCCGGGCGGGCCCTGAAGAGCCTGAGGGCAATCGCGAGGGCCCGGGGTCCGCTTATCCTTACAATGCCTACGCCCCCTTCACCCTGGGCTGTCGCTATGGCGGCTATGCTGTCGGTCAATGGTTCTTTCATGGCTGGTTGTCGTTTTTGGGTACCGGCGGTAAAGTCGATTAAAGCCCGCCCACTTAACAAACAAATTAAAAACCCCCGGCCTCGATCGAAGCCAGGGGTCATTTTAATCCCGTTCTATCTTCCTTTCAAGTCAAGCCCTGGCAGGGGTCTTGTAGATGAAGTACTGCTGCCCGATGGAAAGGACGTTGTTCACGAGCCAGTAGAGGACGAGCCCCGAGGGGAAGTTAAGGAACATGAAGGTAAAGATGACCGGCATGAACATCATTATCTTCTGCTGGGCCGGGTCGACCGTAGAAGGCGTCATCTTCTGCTGGATAAACATCGTCGCACCCATTAGAAGCGGCGTTATGTAGTACGGGTCCTTGGCAGAAAGGTCATGTATCCACAGGTAGAAAGGGGCATGCCGGAGCTCTATCGCCACGTAAAGGACCTCGTAGAGGGCGATGAAGACCGGTATCTGCAGGAGCATTGGGAGACACCCGCCGAGCGGGTTTATCTTGTAGCGCTTGTAAAGCTCCATTAGCTCCTTGTTCATCTTATCCTTGTCGTTCTTGTACTTCTCTTTCAAAGCGGCGAGCTGGGGCTGCATCTTCTGCATCTCGCGCATGGAATTGAGGCTCTTTTTTGTAAGCGGATAGAAGAGCACCTTTACGATGACCGTGAGTATGATTATCGCTATCCCGTAGTTGCCGAGGTACCTCTCGAAAAAGTTCAATACAACGAGGAAAGGCTTTGCTATCCAGTCGAACCAGCCGAACTCTATGGCCTCCTCAAGGCCGTTCTTCTGCTTGACAAGCCTGTCATACTCCTTGGGGCCGATAAACGAGTTATAGTTCAATGTCGCGGATGCCCCGGGGGCGAGCGTTACCGGGAACTGCAGGGTCGCTCTCGACTGCCCGGCAACAGGAACCTCGGTTATCCAGGAGAGCTGGCCTTCGTCAGCGGGTATGAGCGCGGAGAGAAAGTACTTGTTCTCCAGGCCCAGCCATTTGGGCTTGGCTGCCCCGGTGAGCCTTGCCTCGTCCTCATCCTGCCTGAGGAGCTTGTCGTTTGTCTTGACAATTGGCCCCTGGTGATAGCCTGTTTCGTCTGTGCCTGAGACCTTGGAGGAAAGGACGGTGTCTGCCCGAAGTGAAATGGCGCTGGCCGTAGGGTTGGATGCCTTCAAAACAGTGCTGATCGCGTATGTATCGCCGGAGAAGAGATATTTTTTCTCGATGGTCGCCCCGGTCGAGGACCTGCCTATATAGGTAAGCTCCCCTTTGCCGGCTTCTTCAATAGAGATCGATGCCTTTGACGGGGTAAAGAGGATATTCTCGGCCACCCCGTTGATATCGAGCTGAGTCTTGAAGGAATTTTCTGTGGCGACCAGGTCGGTCACGTTTACGGCCTTTCCGCCATCTATCCCATCTGTATGTCTTTTAAGCTCAAAGTTTCTGATGCTGCCGCCGGCGCTTGAGAAGACCGCCTTGAAAAGCGGGGTTTCGACCGCGGTAAGCTCTTCTTTTACAGGCTCTGCAACGGGCAGGGCGGGTGAAGCCGCCACGGCGCCGGTGGCTGGCTGTTGCGCCTGCTGGGTCTCCTGTGCCTTTTCCTGGGGCTGAATCTGAGGATAGAACTGCTGAATGAAATAGGGGTATAAGAAGAGCACCGCCATTGAGAGAATCAAGGCGATCCAGACTTTTTTATCCATGCGAAGGAGTCCTCTTCATCGTTTTTTCGGTTACCGGGGGCACGGGGTCAAACCCGCCTTCGTGGTAAGGATGGCACCTTAAGAGCCTCCTTAAAAAAAGGTATATGCCTTTGGGCGTTCCGTGTATTTCTATGGATTGGCGCGCATAATCCGAACAACTCGGGTAGAACCTGCAAGAAGGCGGCAAGACCGGAGAGATAAAGGCCTTGTAAAATGAAATAAGGGCTACCAGGAGCTTCTTGAACATCTTCTAACCGGACCCCGGGGCCTTAAGGCCAAGCGCCTTTTTGAGTTCAGCCTCTACATCCGCGAGCCCCTTTATCTGCTCGAGGGTTTTGACGGTTACGAGTATGTCCGTGGACTCCGGGAACAGGGCCTTGTTGAGCCTGAAAAACTCCCTCAATAGCCTCTTGACCCTGTTCCTCTTTACTGCGCCGCCTACCCTGGAACTGACGGCGAGCCCGAGCCTTTTTATGGCCAAGTCGTTCGGTAGAAGGTAAAAAGTAAAACTTTTTGTCGAAAGCCTCTTTCCAGTTTTCCTGACCCTTGCGAACTCCTCTGGCTTAAGGAGCCGTTCCTCCTTCGTAAAGGAGAACTTTTTTTTCTCAGCGCTCATTATAAGCCCTGCCCATGCCAATGGGCTTACCCCGCGCTTATTTACTGGTGCTGATGGTCACGGAAAGATGCTTTCTTCCTTTAGCCCTTCTCCTGTTTATTACGGCCCTTCCGCTCTTGGTGGCCATCCTTACGAGGAACCCGTGGGTGCGGAGTCTTCTTTTATTGCTCGGCTGAAATGTTCTTTTCGGCATGACTTGTCCCTTTTCTTAATTTTTACGTTCTGGTGTCGTTGGTATCCGGGTTAAAGAAACAGAAGCCCCTGGTCAAACCGTTATTTAGACACAGGGGCTCCTTAAATGTCAAGGATTTTCTATGATTTAACGTGTATATTGCCGTTTTAGACCCATTCTTTATCCAGTATCTATCAGAGCCTCATCGGCATTATTATGTAAGTATAATCCTCGCCGCCTTCAGGCCTTATTATCCCAGGGCTTAAAGAATCTTTAAGGACTATACTGACCTTCTCATTGCTTATAGCCTCGAGCACGTCAATGAAATATCTCGCGTTGAAGGCTATCTCTATATCGGATTCCGGGAAGTCGATATCGACATCTTCGGTCGCTTCCCCTATATCAGGGCTGGAAGATGAGAGTACGAGCTTATCTTTGTTAAAGCTGAATTTTACCCCTTTTATCTTATCCGTTGAAAGGATCGATACCCTTTTAAGAGAGGCCAGGAGATCACCCCTCATAGCCTTTGCTTCCTTATCGTTATCCTTGGGTATTACCCTCCTATAGTCAGGGAACTCCCCTTCAAGGAGACGGACGGTGACGACGGTAGAATCCCTTTTCATGACGGCGTTCTTTTGCGTTATCCCGAGAAAGAAGCTGCCCTCCTTTTCATCCAGGACCTTTTTCATCTCCATCACACCTTTTCTAGGCAGCAAGACCCCTTCCTTTTGCCCTTTGGCGATATTGTCCCCTTCCCTTATGATGAGGGCAAGCCTGTGTCCATCTGTTGCTACCATCTTTATCTTGCCCTCCTCCCTTTCAAGGAGGAAACCGTTTATATTGTACCGGGTCTCGTCTGTTGAGACCGCAAACGAGGTCTTGTCTATCATCTCCCGCAGTGCTTCGCCGTCTATGGCCTGTAAAGACCCTTCATCGACGACAGGGAATACCGGAAAATCCTTTGCTGGCAACCCCATGACGTTAAACCTGGCCTTCCCGGCCTTGAGGGTAAGCTTATCGTCCTTTCCAGCGGTGACATCAACCGTTTCTCCGGGAAGTTCCTTCACTATTTCAAAAACCTTCCTCGCGTTCACGGTAATGGAGCCTTCTTCAGAGACCCCGGCCTGGACCGAGTCTTTTATGAAGACCTCAAGGTCGGTCGCCATTATAGTTATCTTGCCCTTGGATGCGTCCAGGAGCACATTGGCGAGAATCGGCATGGTATTTCTCTTTTCTACAATGCCCTGCATCCTCTGGAGGACCTTTATGAAGTCAGGCTTTCCAATAGTGAACTTCATCCTCATCTCCTATTATTGATATATTTTTAAAATATAGTAGTAGATAGCAGTAGGCCATGTTGGTATGTTGATAACGGCCCAAGTGGTTGATAACGGTACCTAACAGTGCCACGGCGCGTGTTGATAAAAACGCGCGTCCGTCAACCTTTTACCGCCCTGCTATTTTTTTTCCACAGCCCCGACCAGGTTACCAACAAAAAGGGCAAGCTAACCAACATCTTTATCTTCTTCTGTTGATAAGCCTGTGGGGAACGGCTCAACATACTGAAGTTGCCTACCTTATCCCGATATTCTGCTTCAACGACTTGACCGCCTGCCTTATATCCTGGTTCTCCTTCAGCTCGTTTGCGATCTTTTTGCAGGCGTGTATGGCGGTCGAATGGTCCTTGCCGCCAAAGGACGAGCCTATCTCAGGGAAAGAAAAACCGCCGTACTCTCTTGCGATAAACATCGCTATCTGCCTGGGGAGGGCGATGTTCTTATGTCTTCTCTTGCTCTTGAGGTCAGAGTATTTGATGTCGTAGAACGAGGCTACAGCCTTTTGTATCTCGTCTATGGTAACGACCTTCTCTTCTTTTACTTTTACGAGGTGCTTTAGCGCCTCTTTGGCCATCGAGAGGTCGATTTCCTTATTAGTGAGGCTTGATACGGCTATTATCCTGTTGAGAAAGCCTTCGAGTTCTCTTACGTTCGAGCCGTTCACTTCGGCTAAAAACCCGGCGACATCGTCCGGGAGCCTTACCCCTTCGACTTTGGACTTTTTCCGCAATATCGCCATTTTCGTCTCTATGTCAGGCGGCTGGATATCGGCCACCAGCCCCCACTCGAAACGCGATCTCAGCCTCTCTTCGAGCCTGTCGAGGTCCTTGGGGAACTTATCACTTGTTACCACTATCTGCTTGTGGTTCTCGTAGAGGGTGTTGAAGGTATGGAAGAACTCTTCCTGGGTGCCTTCCTTGCCAGCCCAGAACTGTATGTCGTCTATGAGGAGCACGTCAACGTTTCTGAACCTGCTCCTGAACTCGCTCATTTTCTGGCGGCTTACGTAATTTATGAAGTCGTTCACGAAGCGTTCGGAGGTGTAATAACAGACCTTTGAACCGGGGTTTGCCTGCAGGACCTTATGGCCTATGGCCTGTAGGAGGTGGGTCTTGCCGAGCCCTACGCATCCGTATATGAAAAGCGGGTTGTACTTGCTCCCCAGATGGTTCGCCACGGCAGAGCAGGCGGCATGGGCAAATTCGTTTGCCTTTCCCACGACGAAGTTCTCGAAGATGTACTTGGGGTTTAAGTTAAGCCCGGCCTGCTTGGGAGCCTTGACGGTATCCTTCTCCTTCTCCTTTTTTTTCGGCGCGGCCGCCTTGGTTGCAGGCTCATCGCCTACTTTCCAGAGGATGGCCACCTCTTTTTTGGAGACCTGCCGGAGCGCTTCCTCGACAAGCGGAAGATAGTGCTCCTTTATCCATTCAAGGAAGAAGCGGTTGGGGACCTCAAGCTCTATGTGGGTAGCGTTCGCGCCCGCGGGCTTTATGGGCCTGAACCAGGTCGCTATATGCTGGGGGCTTACATGGGCAGATATTACATTGAGGCAGTTTTTCCAGATCGCTTCGGAATCCATCATCCACCAACGGTTCCGGCGGCTCTGGGAAAAACAGCGGGGACCAGAACGGTTTTATTGCAGCCGGAAGATATTCACAGGGTTATTCACAGATGTTGATAACCGGGGCCTTTTAGTAGGGAGCCAATTTATCAGAGTGGTATCAGGATTTCAAGGGTTTTGATGGGCTGGAGACCAAGATTTTTGCGGGTAGAATAAAGGATAGATAAATCAACTACATGTAGGCTCAGCCGGGGATGCGAGTTGGCGCGCCTCAGGGATAAAGGCCCCTGATCTCCACCGCCTCGGCCACCCTTTTTACCCCGAGTACCATCGCCGCGGTCCTCATATCTATCTTCTTGCCTGTGGACAGGGCCAGCACCTCTTTGAAGGCCTTTTTCATGATGGTAGTAAGGCGTGAAGTGACCTCGGCCTCGTCCCAGAAAAATCTCTGCAGGTCCTGGACCCACTCGAAGTACGAGACGACGACGCCCCCGGCGTTCGCGAGTATGTCCGGCACTATGAAGACCCCGTTCGAGTGGAGAAGCTCGTCAGCTTCAGGCGTAAGGGGGCTGTTGGCCCCCTCGGCTATCAGCTTTGCCTTGATCGACCCGGCGTTCGATGAGTTTATCTGTCCTTCAAGGGCCGCCGGTATGAGGACGTCGGTCTCAATAGAGATGAGCTCTTCTATCGTAAGGTCCTCCGCGTCTTTAAAGCCCTGCACCGTGTCTGATCCATGCTTGTGTCTGGCGACCGCTTCTATATTGAGCCCTTGCGGGTTGTAGATGGCGCCTTTTGAGTCGGCGATCCCGATGACCTTCGCCCCTGCGTCTTCCAATATCTTCGCGGCGTTATAGCCGACCTTCCCGAAGCCGAGTACGGTGACCGTGAGCCCCTTGACAGCCATGTTGAGGTGCTTTAAGGATTCGAGGATGGTGGTGACAAGGCCGGATGAGGTCGCTTTGCCCCTGCCCAAAGACCCTCCCAGGCACACGGGCTTGCCGGTAACGACACCCGGCACAGAGTACCCCTTTATCATCGAGTAGGTATCCATCATCCAGGCCATCACCTGCTCGTCGGTATATACGTCGGGCGCAGGTATGTCCGATTCGGGGCCTATGAGGATCGCTATCTCGTAGGTATATCTCCTGGTAAGCCTTTTGATCTCTTCCCTGCTCATAATGGTCGGGTCACAGGTCACTCCGCCCTTGGCGCCGCCAAATGGTAGGTCCACCAGGGCGCACTTCCAGGTCATGAGGGATGCGAGCGCGGTAATCTCATCGAGGTTTACCTTCGGATGATATCGGACGCCGCCCTTTGCGGGCCCCCTCGCAAAGTCGTATTGTACCCGGTAGCCGGTAAAGAAGCTCACGTTCCCGTCGTCCATCTGCACCGGTACGGATACGATAAGCGAACGCCTCGGCGTCCGGAGCCTTTCGTAGATGGCTGGCGGGAGCTTGAGATGCCTGTTCGCCTTCTCGAGGTTTAAAAGCACCTCTTCAAAAACGCTTTTTTCTGGCATAAGACCCCTTAAGAAGTTTATGGCGGCGAAACCCGTCCCCTGGCGTGTAGGAAAGAGACCACTATAAACTATTTACCATCAACAGCCCCTCTGTCAAGGGAAGGGGTGGAAGGGGGCTCGGGAGGCAAAGGCTCCTGCGGGGCCTCAGGTGCTGGAGGCGGTGGTTCATGTGACGGCGCCCGCGGCGGCACGACCTGTTCTATGGCCGGTTCTTCTGTATGGTCAAACCAGTAGGTGCCTATCAATGACCCGGCGGCAAGCCCTGCCGCGAGCATGACAATGACCCAGAGGATGAGCTTTAGAAGGCCCCTTCTGCGTCTCGTAACGGCGACTTCCGGCGCGGCCTCCTCTTTTGGCTCTGGCGCCGTCCTGGGGGCTTCCCGTGGCGGCAGAGGCCTTTGAGCCGGAGGCGAGGGCGCTTTTTGAACAGAGGGCACAGGCGTGGCTTCTCTCTTTTTTTCCTCTACAGGGAGCTCCACATGGGGCTCTTCCCATGTAGTCAACTCTATCCGGTCAGGAGTCTCTTCTTTAACTTCTTCCGCTTTGATCTCTTCTGCTTTAATTTCTTCTGTTGGCTGAGGGGGCTCGAAAGAAAACCCTTCCTCCCCTATCTCGATCACGTCGCGCGCTGACCCGCTCTCTTCTAAAGGCTTTTCTTCGGCCCATTCCTCTTTTTCAAGATGGCTGGCCTCTGCCCCGGCCCTCTCGACAATGGCCTTGGCCTCATTGAGAACGGCCGCGGGGTTGCCGCCCGTCTTTGCGAATATCCCTTCCATCTCCGGGATCGAAAAGCAGCCGGAGTGGCCAAAGGCCTTAAGCCGTTCTTCCAGAAATGAGGCGGTCTCTTCCCCGGTCATATTGCCGACCGTTATCCTGCATGCGAGCCTTTCGTCAAGCTCCTTGTACTCAAGTTCCTTGAGCTTCCTTGAAAGCCCGGGTCTGCTGAAAAGGATTATCTGCAGGGTCTTGAGCCTCGTCAGGTACTGGATGAGCTTAAGGCAGCCGGTGGAGAGCTCGTCCGCCCGGTCTATCAGGATTATGTTTTGACCCCCCTGTATCTTGTTCTGGGATACCCTCATGCCAAGGCTAAGGAGCTGCTCTTTGACGGTTGTAGCCTCGCTCTGGCTGCCCACTTCCAGGTTTATCTCTTTTATAAGGTCGATCTCTTTTTGATGTGGCTTGAGAAGAACGGCCGCGAGGACCTTGTCCTGGGATAATTTGTTGAGGAGCTCAAGGAGCACCGTCGTTTTTCCGGAGCCCTCCTCTCCTTCGATGAGTGCCGGCCCGGAGCGCTTCCTTACCGCCTTCGCCAAAAGCTCAAGGGCCGCGGCCTGGCCGCCGGTAAGAGAGGTCTCTAATGGTCCTGCCGGAGGCGAGATCCCGAGCTCGAGCTTTTTGATCTCGGAGAGGGCCTCTGTATTCCAGGGGTTTTTGGAAAGGGCGGTCGAGAAGGCCTTCCTGGCCCAGTCTGCCTTGCCCTGGACCGCAGACAGCCTGCCCAGATACAGCCACGCGCTGTCAAGGTCGTTGTTGAGGTCTATCGAGTCCTTTATAAGTCTTTCGGCTTCGTCGACCCTGCCCGGGTCGTCATTGTATATCGCCCAACCGAGAGCGGCCCAGTACTCGCCCTCGCCAGGGCTCAAGTTGGTTATCTCTTTCAAGATCTCTATCGCCGAGCGGTAGTCCTTGTGCTGCAAGGCTGTTTTTGCCCGCATGAAAAGGAGCTCTGAGTTGAGCTTTGAGTCTACCTGCGCCTCCGGGGCCTGTGCCTCTTTTGATTCCTCGATCTCATAGGCGGGCTCGCTTTCGGCGCCGTCCCTGTCCTTCAAAACACCTGTAAGTATCAGGCTCATCGCGATGGAGATGGCGCGGTGGCGCAAAAGGTCCGAGGAGGCGAGGGCCTCTTCGAGCGAGCCCTCTCCCTTGAGGGCCTCGACAAACCTCTTCTCCTGGAGGTTTAGGCGGAAGTCGTCGAGCTTGTAGCTGGCAATCGCGGAGGGGGCGAGTTTTTTGTCCATGTAGGGCTTAAGGCCGGTCTTTATCTTCGATACCGGATAGAAGCCCAGGCTTATGCCTTCGAGTATCAGCTCTGCCGGGTGCAAGGGGTTGTGCGGGAGGTTCTGGGGCAACGTGGTCTTCATATACCGGTATGAGCCATCGTTCCAGTCGAATATCTTGAGGAGCCTTCTTTTGAGCTGGAGGCGGAGGAACTCTTCGAGCTGCTGATGGGTAATTAACCCCATTGAGATAAGCACCTCGCCGTGCCTCTTTTTTTCCTTCAGGACCACCTCGAGCGAGCTCTCGTATTCCTTCTGCGAGATGATGCCCTCCTGCATAAGCAGCCTGCCGAGCACCTCGCCCAGGATGTTGGAGCTTGCCGCCACCGGCAGCCCTCTCCTGAAGAAGAACCGTTTCTTTATAGGCTCTTTTATAATATCGAGGACAGCCGCGTCGTCTTTTTTGAGATAAATAAGGTGGAGGAGCCTCGGCAGACCGATCTCGCTCAGTTCCCCGTGCCCGTCCTTCATCTTAAGTCCTCCATCTTCTTGTTTTTAAGGCTACCTCTAACTTTTTAGGGCCTCAAGCGTCGTTACGTAGGTCCCCCTGACCCTTTCGGCTATCTCCGTGTAATCCTTTAATAGCTTATCGGCCGCTTCAATCCCTGTGTAGCCGGTACTGCGGGCAAGGGTGGCGAGTTCTTCCGAGCCTTTGTAGAGATAGCCTTCAGGCCGGTCGTGGACTATCCTCTGCCTGGTCTCGATAAGGCGCATGAAGGAATAGGCCCTTAAAAGGAAGTCCAGGTCGTCTTTTGGTATTACGCCGTAGCGTCCGAGCCTTGCAAGGGCCTTGTGCGTAAACGGGCTTCTGAGCCCGGCTTTGGCGGCGCCGTATTTAAGCTGCAGGGCCTGGGAGAGAAACTCGATATCCACTATCCCGCCGCGCCCGGTCTTGACATTATACCGATTCGCGTTTTCCTTGGCAATTTCAACTTCCATGCGTTTGCGTATCCGGAGCATCTCGTCCACGTCGGCCGTGGTCAAAGGCTTGGAGTAGAGTATCTCCCGGAGTCTTTCTACCACCGGGCAGCCGAACGCCATGTCGCCGGCAACGCATCTCGCCCTCGTGAGCGCCTGTCTTTCCCATACCTGTGTAGCCCCGGAATGGTATTTCAAGAGCGCCTCTTCCGAAACCACAAGCGCCCCCGCGCTCCCAGAGGGGCGAAGCCTCGCGTCCACATTGAAGATAAAGCCCTCTTTCGTCCTCAGGGTTGCAACGCTTATTATCCGCTGGCCGAGCCTCACGTAGTATTCGTGCGAGGATATCTCCTTCGCTCCGTCCGTTGTCCCGTCCGTCGGCGCGGAGTATACGAATATTATGTCCAGGTCAGAGCCGTAGATGAGCTCTCTGCCGCCGAGCTTGCCCATGCCGATGACGGCGAAGCTGCCTCCCGCAGGCTCTCCGTAGCGCTCTTTAAGAGCGTCCCTGGCGATCTTGATGGAGGCATCGAGGGCGGCCTCGGCTAAAAAAGTCATCTGGCCGGAGACCTGCCGCGGCGTGAGGGCGCCCGCTATGTCGTTGAGCCCGATTCTAAAAAGCTCTTGCGCCTTAAGCCTTCTTATGGCGTCGAGGACCTCTTCGTATCCCTTGCCCGAGGAGGCCTCGCCCATAAAGGACTCGATTATATTCTCACGGCTTTTGTACGGGACAGAAAGCTCGTTTGAAAGGAGTATGTCGAGGCTTTCCGGGCGCTCGATCAGGTCTCTCGAAAGGAATACGCTGGTGCCGAAAAGTTTTACAAGTTCATTCGTGACGCCGGGGTTTTCAAGCATTAGCGAGTAGAAGGCCGTGCGCGCCCCGACAGATGAGATGAACCGCTCAAGGTGTGCGAGGCTCCTGCCGGGGTCGGGCGAAGAGGCGGCCTTTGAAAGGAATATCGGCGCAAGCCTCTGGAGGGTCACTCTGGCCTTTGCGCTCAAGCGCGCGAAGGGAGGGCCGTCCCTCAACAGGAGCATGTTCTTATATGCTGCTTCAGTGTCTTTGAAGCCTGCCTCGGCGAGCTTCCCGCGCGCGTCATCCTCCGGCAGGTCAGGCGACAGGATGAGTTGAAACTCCAGCGGGACCTCCTGAGCCTCCTCGGACTTATAAAATAAAGACCTGAAGAGCTCGTGTATGCCGCCGGTAATCCTCCTGTACTCATCCCAGAAGAATTCGGCCGCCTTCCTGTCAATGGTATCCCGGAAGCCCATCATCCTCGCCAGCCGCTCGAGGGGCTCGTTTTTAGCGGGTATGGCCTGGCTCTGCCTTCCTTCCACTATCTGTATCCTGTGCTCAAGGTCGCGCAGGAAGACGTATCCCCCGGCAAGCCGCCCGGCCTCCTCCTCGCTTATATATTGTTTCTTTTTGAGGAGCTCTATCGCGGCAAGTGTGTTCCTCTCGCCCAGTTCGATATCACGTCCGGCGTGTACGAGTTGCAGGGCCTGGCAGAAGAACTCTATCTCCCTTATGCCGCCTGAGCCGAGCTTTACGTCCACCGTGTCGGGATCCCTTCGAAGGAGGCTCAGGTCTATCTTCTCCTTCATCGTTTTTATCTCGTCTATCGCGGTAAAGTCGAGGTACTTCCTGAAAACGAACGGCCTCACCATCCTGAGGAACTCTTCGCCAAGAGGAAGCGACCCGGCAACCGGCCACGCCTTTATGAGCGCGGCCCTCTCCCAGGGCTGCCCCCACGACTCGTAATATATTTCCGCGCTCCGGAGCGAATTGGCCACGTCCCCGCTCCTGCCCTCGGGCCTTAAGTCGAGGTCCACCCTGAAGGCAAAGCCCTCGTCCGTGACGTTCGAGATGAGCCTGGTCACGAGCATCGATACCTTTACGAAAAAGGCGTGGAGGCTTATTGCGGAGCCCTCGACCCCGGTCGTCTCGCCCTTGTCTGATGAGTACAGATATAGAATATCTATGTCTGAGGAGAAGTTGAGCTCTCTGCCGCCGAGTTTCCCGAGGCCTATTACAACGAACCCGGCCTCTTTTGTCTCCCCTTCCTCGTTCGTGTATAAAGGAGCGCCGCAGGAGGCCTTAATGTGCTTGAGCGAGAAGGTAACGGCCGCCTCAAGGCACGCGGAGGCGAGGTCGGATAGCTCACGCGTAGTCTCTTCGACAGAAGCGATGCGCAGGAGGTCCCTTGAGCCTATCCTCAGATATTCCTTCTGTTTCAAGAGCCTTATCTCCCTTGAGACCTCTTCAGGCGTTGAAAGAGGGGCGGTCCTTTCGAGTATCTCTCTTTTGAGCGATCTCTCGTCCCTGTACTGGCCGAGCGCGCCGGCAAAAAGCCAGCCCAGGTATTGGGGGTTCTTTATGATGATAGATGAAAGGAACGGGGAGGAGCCGCAGATGGTCGTAAGGGCCGAAAGCTCGTCATTATTCAGGCGGCCAATATAGGGGCCTGCCTCTGCCATTATCCTTTCGAGGTTATTGAGCGCCGCTTGAGGGGAGGGGGAGGAAAGCGAGAGGCTCAAGACCTCTTCCAAACAGCCGGAGAGCGCTCCGAGCGAAAGGAGCTTCAGGTCCCTTAACGCGCCCATGCCGTCGGTAAATCCGAGAGAGGCGAGTTTGACAGATGCCTCGGTTTCGTCCTTACTTAGTATGTCATCGACCATGAGCCAGCATGATAAGCCAAACACAGGAAAAAGGCAATAGCCCCACGCCCCTAACCCCGCCTCTTTCTTGACAAAACCACGGGGCGAGCCTACATTATAATAAACGTCCCGCCCTGGACGGCCTTTTACGCAGGAAAAGGAGAGTACGCATGAGGCTTGACAAGTTCACCATAAAGGCCCAGGAGGCCCTTCAGGATGCCCAGCAAAGGGCAGAGTCCATGGAGCAGCAGGAGGTAATCCCTGAGCACCTGCTGCTTTCGCTCCTTGCCCAGGAGGGGGGCATAGTCCAGCCCGTGCTCCAGAGGATCGGGGTCAACAGGAACCTTTTGAAGGGGCAGGTCGAGGAGGCGCTCAAAAGGCTTCCCAGGGTCTACGGGGGCGGCATGGAGGCTTACATATCCCAGAGGCTCAAGGGCGTGCTCGACGGCGCCATGAGGGAGGCCAGGGAGATGAAAGACGAGTTCGTCTCGGCCGAGCACCTCCTTCTTGCCGTAGCTTCCGAGAGGGGCGGCGAGGCGGCAAGGGTCCTTGCCGCTAACGGCGTCACAAGAGATATGGTACTTAAGGCCCTTGTCTCCATAAGGGGCTCGCAGAAGGTGACCGATCAGATGCCCGAGGAGAAGTACCAGGCCCTTTTAAAATATACCCGCGACCTCGTGGAGCTTGCCCGTTCAAACAAGCTCGACCCCGTAATAGGCAGGGACGAGGAGATACGCAGGGTCATACAGGTCCTTTCCAGGAGGACCAAGAACAATCCGGTGCTGATCGGAGAGGCGGGTGTCGGAAAGACCGCGATAGTCGAGGGGCTGGCGCAAAGGATCGTGGCGGGTGACGTACCCGACACATTGAGGAACAAGAGGCTTCTGGCCCTCGACCTGGGCTCCCTCATAGCGGGGACAAAGTACAGGGGCGAGTTCGAGGACAGGCTCAAGGCCCTTTTGCGCGAGGTAACGGAGGCGCAGGGGGAGGTAGTGATCTTTATAGATGAGCTTCACACCCTGGTCGGCGCCGGCGCGGCGGAAGGCGCCATGGACGCCTCAAACATGTTAAAGCCTGCGCTCGCCAGGGGAGAGCTCAGGTGCGTGGGCGCCACTACCGTTGACGAGTACAGGAAGCACATCGAGAAGGACGCGGCCTTCGAAAGGCGGTTCCAGCCCGTGCACGTCGGCGAGCCCACGGTCGAGGACACCATCGCGATCCTCCGGGGCTTGAAGGAGCGCTACGAGGTGCACCACGGCGTGAGGATAGCCGACCCTGCGATCATAGCCGCCGCCACCCTCTCCAACAGGTATATAGCGGACAGGTTCCTGCCGGATAAGGCCATAGACCTCGTTGACGAGGCGGCCTCGCGGTTGAGGATAGAGATAGACTCCATGCCCACGGAGATAGACGCTATCGAGCGCAAGGCGGTCCAGCTCGAGATAGAGAGGCACGCCCTTTCCAAGGAAACCGACAGGAGCTCGCTTGAGAGGCTTGAGAAGATAGAAAAGGAGCTTTCGGAGCTTAAGGATTCCGGCGCGGCTTTAAAGGCGCACTGGCAGGGGGAGAAAGAGGTCATAAACCGCATACGCGGGACAAAGAAGAGGATAGAGGAAGTGAAGATACAGGCGGCGCAGGCCGAGAGGGCCGGTGAGCTTGGAAAGGCGGCGGAGCTCAAATACGGCAGGCTCTCGGAGCTTCAAAAGGAGCTTGAGGCCGACCAGACGGGCCTCTCTGACCTCCAGTACGGCCGCAAGATGCTCAAGGAAGAGGTCGACGCCGAGGACATAGCCGAGGTCGTCTCCAGGTGGACGGGCGTGCCGGTTGCGAGGATGATGGAGGCTGAAAAAGAGAAGCTCCTCAAGATGGAGGACGGCCTTAAAAAGAGGGTCGTCGGCCAGGACGAGGCCCTGCAGGCCGTCTCCAACGCCGTCCGCAGGGCCAGGGCGGGCCTGCAGGACGCGACGAGGCCCATAGGCTCGTTCATCTTCCTGGGCCCTACCGGCGTGGGAAAGACCGAGACGGCGAGGGCGCTCGCCGAGTTCCTCTTCGACGACGAGAAGGCGATGGTAAGGATAGACATGAGCGAATTCATGGAGAAGCACTCCATCGCGAGGCTCATAGGAGCGCCCCCCGGCTACGTCGGCTACGAGGAAGGGGGCTTTCTCACGGAGGCTGTAAGGAGGAGGCCGTACGCGGTGATCCTTTTTGACGAGATAGAGAAGGCGCACCCTGAGGTCTTCAACCTCCTCCTCCAGATACTCGACGACGGCAGGCTTACCGATGGCCACGGCAGGACGGTGGATTTCAAGAACACGGTAATAATAATGACCTCCAACACCGGCAGCCAGTACATAACCGAGCTTGGCGAGACAGAGTACGAGGAGATAAGGGCGAGGGTCACGGAGGTGCTGCGCGCCACCTTTAAGCCCGAGTTCCTCAACAGGATAGATGACATCATCATATTCCATCCTCTCACAAGGGAGGAGATGAAGGCCATAGTCGATATACAGATCACGAGGCTGGAGAAGCTCCTGAAGGACAAAAAAGTCGATATAGAGCTTACCCCGGCCGCAAGGGAGTACCTCGCTGACAAGGGCTATGACCCGGTCTACGGGGCGAGGTCGCTTAAGAGGCTCGTGCAAAAACAGATACAGGATTCCCTGGCGCTTAAGTTCCTCGAAGGGGAGTTTGGCGAGGATGACAGGATCGCGATAGACCTGCAAGGGGACAAGCTCGTCTTCAGCAAGGACGTCTCGCAGGCAGACCAGGCCGGGAGTGGCAAAACACTGGCCAGGTAAGGGTGGCGCGCCACTTAGCCTTCTTGACAAACGCTTGATTATAAAATAAATTAGAATTTGCGTCAAAAGAGGCTTTAAAGGGCGGCCTTTCCGCCCCTGGGAGGAGGTGTTTTACACTGGCCCTTAAAAGAAGAGACCCCTTCAAAGACCTTCTCTTCCTCCAGGAGAGGATGAGCCGCATATTCGACGAGGCCCTCGTCAAGTACAGGGCTTCAGGGGGGAACGACTGGTACCCGCCTGTCGATATCTACGAGACAGAAGAAAATATCGTCCTTAAGGCCGAGCTGCCGGGCGTTAGCCCGGAGAGCGTTACGGTAGAGGTGAACGACAACACACTGTCGCTTAAGGGCGAACGGAAGTTCGAGAAGAACCTGAAGGAAGAGAACTATTACAGGATGGAGAGGTTCTGCGGCTCCTTCCAGAGGGCCTTCAGCCTCCCCTACCCGGTCGACAGGAATAACATAAAGGCCAGGTTTGAGGACGGCGTCCTGAAGATCACCATCCCCAAGGCAAGGGCGGGCGGGGAAAAAGGCGTAAAGGTCAAGGTGCAGTAAAAAAAGGGAGAGCTTGAGCGGATGGAAGATAACGTAAACAAAGATACTATAGAAGAAAAAAAGGAAGGCGGCGAGGCGGGGGCGCAAGCCGACCTGCCGGCCCTTGATTTCACCACCTTCATCCTTTCGCTTTCCACCTCGGTCCTCATGAACCTTGGGCTGGTCGAGAACCCGGTATCGAAGAAGACGGAAAAAGAGCCCGATGTAGCCAAACAGACTATAGACCTTATAGCCCTTCTCAAGGAAAAGACTAAAGGCAATCTTACCCAGGAGGAATCAAGGCTCGTTGAAGACGTCCTCCATGAGCTCCGGCTCTGTTACGTGAAAGCGGTATCATAAGCCGGGCCCTCTAACCGCGATATTTCATCCCCCGGGAGCATAAATCAAAATGAAAGAAAGCAAAAAAAGATTCGGTCTCAAGACAATAGTCCTTGTGGCCGCGGTCTCCGTCATCGCAGGCATAATGCTTACGGCCAGGTTCGACATGACCAACCCCACCGTGGCCCAGAACTTCTGGCGTGAGGCGGACTCAAGCCCACAGGTGAGCGGGGCGGCGCCAAATAACTTTGTCGAGCTCGCGAAGAAACTCTCGCCGGTGGTCGTGAACATATCTACGACGCAGGTGATGAAGGAAAGGCCGACGATGCCCTTCCCGGAGTTCAGGGGGCCCTTCGAGGAGTTCTTCGGTGACGACCTCAACAAGTTCTTTAACGAGCCAAAGAAAGAGTTCAAGCGCCAGAGCCTGGGCTCCGGCTTTATCATCAACAAGGAAGGCTACATACTTACCAATTATCATGTGATAGAGAACGCGACCGAGATCATAGTGACCCTTTCAGAGAACAAGGTTGACTACAAGGCAAAGGTCGTGGGGCAGGACCAGAAGCTCGATATAGCGCTCATCAGGATAAAGCCGGACGGCGACCTGCCGGTAGCGACCGTCGGCGATTCCGACAGGCTCGAGATAGGCGAATGGGTCCTCGCCATTGGCAACCCCTTCGGCCTCGGCGGCACCGTTACATCCGGGATACTCAGCCAGAAGGGCAGGGTGATAGGCGCGGGCCCGTATGACAACTTCCTGCAGACCGACGCTTCTATCAACCCCGGCAACTCCGGCGGGCCGCTATTTAACATGAAGGGCGAGGTGGTCGGCATAAATACCGCCATCATCGCGGGCGGGCAGGGCATAGGCTTTGCCACCCCGATAAACATGGTGAAAGAGATATTGCTTCAGCTCAAGGAGACCGGCAAGATCACAAGGGGCTGGATAGGCGTGAGCATACAGGAGCTTACCCCGGAGCTCGCGAGGTCTTTCGGGCTTAAAGAGGCCAGGGGCGTGCTCATATCATCGGTCAACCCCGGAGAGCCGGCCGACCAGGCGGGGCTCAAGGCAGGCGACATAATAGTATCTTTTGACGGCAAGCCGGTTAACGAGCTAAGCGACCTGCCAAGGATAGTGGCCACTACAACCCCGGGCAAGAGCGCCGAGATAAAGGTATTGAGGGACGGCAAGAAAAAGACCTACTTCGTGAAGGTCGGCATAAAGGTCGACGAGGATGCGGCCGAGGCTGTCCCTGACCAGGAGACCGAAGGCACGCCTGATAAGAGGATGGGCCTTTCCATACAGCCCATAACCCCCGAGATAGCAAAGCGGCTCGGCAAGAAGGAGACCGACGGGGTCATCGTAAGCTCTGTGAGGCCCGACAGCCCCGCCGCCGAGGCAGGCTTGAGGAGGGGCGACATCATTAAAGAGATAGACCGCAAGCCCATAAGGGGCGCGGCTGATTACAACAAGGCCCTCGCCGAGGCTGAAAAGAGCGAGGTAGTGCTCTTCCTTGTCGAGCGCGGCGGGAATACGATATACGTGGTCGTGAAGCCGAGGAAGTAGCAGTTCGGGTCAGGGATGAGAACAGTTTTGTGAAAGATACAGATTTTGTTCAGGCTCTCAAAAAGCTCCATATGCGAGGCCCCCGTTAAATCAGGGAGTGAGGAGCGAGGCGTACTCCTGTTGTACGCCGCTACTACGAGCTTCTGAAGCCAACGAAGCAGATGGACTTTTTGAGCGGCCCTTAGACTAAAGGCAACAGGCGGAAAAAAGTGGCTTATCTGATCGCCCTAACGGGGGCAAGCGGCGCAATATACGGTTTGAGGCTCGCTGGCGAGCTTCTTTCAAGGGGGGATGATGTGGAAGTCATCATCTCCCCTTCTGGTTTTCTTATACTTAAAGAGGAGCTTGGCCTTGAATGCGCGCCAAAGGACGCCGCAAGCAAGATAAGGGCTTACCTTGAAGGGCAGGGCAGGGCCCTTAAAGGGCGCTTGGGCATTACCGCCCACGACGATATGTCCGCCTCAGTCGCCAGCGGATCATCACTTCTTAAGGCAATGATAATCTGCCCCTGCTCTATGGGAACCCTGGCGAGGGTGGCCTCCGGGGTCTCCGGCAACCTGATAGAGCGCGCCGCAGATTGCATGCTTAAGGAGAAAAGGCCCCTGTTGCTCGTGCCGAGGGAGACCCCGTTAAGCTCCATCCACCTTCAGAACATGCTCCGCCTCTCAAGGGCCGGGGCGGTAATCCTTCCCGCCATGCCCGCCTTCTATCACAAGCCCTCTACGATCGACGATATGGTCGATTTCATGGCTGGAAAGATATTGGATATGCTCGGCGTGGAAAACTCCCTTTACAAAAGGTGGAAAAAAGAAGCGGAGTGATTTATAATCCGGCGTCTTGACATCAAAAACGCATCAAACGGAATAAAGAACGCTTGCCTCGATGATCCAACGGGTTTAGCGCAGTAACTTAATAATAAACGCATCAAACGGATAAAGAACGCTTGCCTCGATGATCCAACGGGTTTAGCGCAGTAACTCAATAACAAACGCATCAAATGGAATAAAAATGCTGGACATAAAATTTCTGAGGGAAAACCTCGAAGAGGTCGAAAAGAGGCTCAAGACAAGGGGCGCTTCCATTGACCTAACTCCTTTCAGGGCGCTCGACGCCGAACGGAGGAGGCTCCTTTCCGAGGCTGAGGCTCTTAAGGCCCGTAGGAACGCCGTCTCTGAGGAGATAGCGAAGCTTAAAAGGGAGAAGAAGGAGGCCGCCCACCTTATCGCCGAGATGCAGGAGGAGGGCGCCAAGATAAAGGCCCTTGATACCGAAGCGGCAAAGGTGGAAGAAGAGCTTAATACGTTTCTTCTCGGCGTGCCGAACATGCCCCACGCTTCGGTGCCAGTTGGCAGGGACTCAAATGACAATCCGGTCATAAGGAGCTGGGGCGAGCCGGCCCAGTTCAAGTTCTCGCCCAAAGAGCATACCGAGATAGGCGAAGGGCTCGGCATACTCGATTTCGAGCGCGCTGGAAAGATATCCGGGGCGAGGTTCTCCCTACTGGTCGGCGCGGGGGCGCTCATGGAGAGGGCGCTGATAAACTTCATGCTCGACATGCATACAAGGGAGCACGGCTACACCGAGCTACTCCCGCCCTTCCTGGTCAAGGATACCGCGCTTATGGGCACGGGGCAGCTCCCCAAGTTCAAGGAGGACCTCTTCAAGATCGAGGGGTGGGACCATTACCTCATACCAACGGCAGAGGTCCCTATCACCAACATGCACAGCGACGAGATATTGGACGAAGAGAAGCTCCCGCGCAAGTACACTGCCTATACCCCGTGCTTCAGGAGCGAGGCGGGATCTTACGGGAAGGACGTGAAGGGGCTAATACGCCAGCACCAGTTCGACAAGGTAGAGCTGGTGAAGTTCGCCCACCCGGACAACTCTTATGATGAGCTTGAGAAGCTTACCAACAACGCCGAAGAGGTGCTTAAATGGCTCGGCCTTCCCTACAGGGTCGTTACTCTTTGCACAGGGGACATGGGCTTCGGTTCGGCCAAGACATATGATATAGAGGTATGGCTCCCTGGGCAGGGCAAGTACAGGGAGATATCGAGTTGTTCGAACTTCGAGGACTTCCAGGCAAGGCGGGCGAACATACGGTTCAGGCCCAAGGGCGGCAAGCCCAGGTTCGTGCACACCCTTAACGGAAGCGCCCTTGCCGTCGGCAGGACGCTTGTGGCGATACTTGAGAACTGCCAGCAGGAGGACGGGAGCGTCGCCGTGCCCGAGGCCCTGAGGCCGTACATGCGGGGCCTTGAAAAAATCCGCAAGATGGGTTAATTTATCCGAAGGTTTCCCCTCATCATCTCCAGCCGCTAATCCACGGAGGGTTAGGCTAATGGTAAGTCACCGGTCTTGAAAACCGGCGGGCTAACGCCCTTGGGGGTTCGAGTCCCTCACCCTCCGCCAGTTTTTTGTAAACTTCTTCAACAAAATCATTGTTGTTGCGCAGCCAGAAGGAAGCGGCGGGAACCTACGGCAGAGCCGCCAAGCAACTTGAACGAGACCTCGACCGCCAGGAACAGTTCATATCGGAACTTCACGACTTCAAGGATAAGCTCCGCCGCACGGCAGACTTACATTGATGCCGGACCTGAACGACGGCGCAGTCCTCAATATCGCCCCGTTGTGGGAAATGGTTCCGTGGAAAGAGGCCAAGAAGTACTGGGAGGAACTCTCGGAGGACAAATACGAATGGTCCTCGGTCGGAAAGCAACTCCAGGAGAAGGGGCTGGTCAGATGAGCAACCACCATACTCAGAAGCCGAAAACTGTTGTGTTCCTTGGCGCTGGTGCATCATGCGCTGAAGGGGCACCTTTACAGGGCAAGCTCTTTCGGAAATACTTCACCTATTACAATAGTCCTATGAATCAACAATGTCTCCGTCATCGGTGGGATGAGGAACTGGCTATGTTTTTCAAAACGTTCTTTGGAATTGACATTAATGATAAAGAAGGTATTAAGACTGCGAGTTTTCCTACATTCGAGGAAGTTCTCGGAATCATCGAGATTGCCGACTCTCAAAATGAGAGTTTTAAGGGTTGGGACACATCAGAGCATGTCCACAGGCTTATCAGTGATCAAAAGCCGCTTCTTAAACATATGCACGATATCTTGATACTGCTAATAGCCGAAATCCTCGATTACACGCTTAAAGATAAGGCCCAATATCATCCTCAATTGATACGGTCACTTCATGATGCTGATTGGCTACGTACCACATCATTTATCAGCCTCAATTACGATATTCTTATAGATAATGCTTTGCTAAAGGCTGACGAGGAATATGGCCTCGACTTGGATTATGCCATTGATTTTGTGAATTTCGGTGATGAATGGCGGCCGCCTAATAAGGAGAATAATCTAAAGCTGTTTAAACTACATGGAAGCTTGAACTGGTTGTATTGCCCGACGTGCAGAACAATCAGGATTACGCCGAAGGAAAAGGGTGTTTGTCATCTCAAATGGAAGCGTGAAGATTGTGTTTGCAAGAAGTGCGATACCCTTGCGGTTCCCATAGTCATACCTCCCACATATTTCAAAGCGCTATCGAATCTATATCTTCGGCACATTTGGCACGCTGCTGAGCAAGCGCTCATGGAATGTGACCGCCTCATTTTCTGTGGGTACTCCTTTCCTGATGCTGACGTTCATATTCGTTACCTGCTAAAGCGAATAGAAATGAGTCGGCAAAGTTCTCCAGAAGTATATATCGTCAATGAACATAAGGGGAAAAAGAATGACTCACGACTGACGGAAAAAAGCCGATATATGAGGTTTTTCCTCGACAAGACAAAAGTGTACTGGACGAAGCTCTCGTTTGAAAAATTCTGCGAGAACCCGACATCCATTGAGGGTTCATCCAGATGAGAAAAGCTGGTATGGCAAGAAGGAGGGGCTAAGCTTATGGCATTCCAGCCGTGTAGGGTGTGCTCTGCGCACCGTTGATTTTCGTCTCAACTCGGCCCTTTATTTTCTCCGCCCTCCTCCCAAGGATATATCCCCGCCAATCCGTGACGTCTTTGAAAAAAGGCCAAAAGTGGACGCGTACGGCTTGCATTCCGCGTCGAAGAATAATAAAGTTTAACGATTATGGCTTACAGGGTAAAAGAGGCGGAGTTCAGGGCGTTTGCCGCAAGGGCGCTGGACAACCTTCCCGATGAGTTCAGGGAACGGATGGAGAACGTCGTAGTGGTCGTGGAGGATTACCCCTCTGTCGAGGACGCCGCAGGCGCGGGTATCCCGCGTGAAGAGCTTCTCGGGCTATTTCACGGCGTATCACGGCTTGAGCGTGAATGGTCCAACAGCGCGCCTGACCATCTTCCCGAAAGGATCGTGCTTTACAAGCGCAACATCGAGGCGGTCTCTTCCACGGAAGAGGAGCTTGTCGAAGAGATACGCCTGACCGTCCTCCACGAGATAGGCCATTACTTCGGCCTGAGCGAGGAAGATCTCGAGAAGTACGAGAACGAATAATTAATCACGGGTAAATCCCCGGCTAAGCCGGGGGACTCGCAAAGCTTGACAGTTCCGGGAATAGCCTCTGTTGTCGTATTGCAAAATCACCAGGCCTGGCGTGGAGAAGGAACGAATCTTTCACCCGCCCCTTTATCCCCTCGGAGGTGAGGGGGACAGTAAGCCTCAAAGGGACGGAGGCTGATAACCCCGGAGATTGCCGCGTCCTCCGCTCCTCCCAATGACGACAAGCTTTCACTTACCCCTTGGAGTTTGGCAGTGATGGCCGGGTTAGAGATTATTCAGGACTTGGGTTTGTTGCAGTCTTTTGTGTTGGATAGCAGGGCGTTAGCATATTGACATCCCGCCGTTTTTAAACTACTCTAACCGGGTGTTAAAAAAGCCCATCCAGGACTTTTTTAACTACGATTTGGTCTGAGTGAATCAGCCCAATCTTACAAATTGCTCGACTTTTAAAGTCTCGCAATTTAGCAATCCGTCCTTGGATTGCTTGGCAGGCTGTTTTTTAACAGCCTGCTAAACAAAAATCTCTGGCTAAATCATGCAGCTTCTTTTTGTGATCCTGACCCTTATACTCTTCGCCGCCGCAGGCGCCTCCGTCATCCGACTAATAGATAGATCTGGAGAGACGGGGCTACACGGCGCGCCTCTTATAGGCATCGCCTTCATCACTGGTCTTGGCGTGGTCAGCCTCCAGATGTTCATCTTATCGCTTTTCTCTATTCCGGTTACTCTTGCCACCGTCTCCATCCCATGGCTTGTCTTTATCGCAGCCGTGTTCTTGAAGATAAAAGGCGCCCCCGCAAGGCGCGAGCGGGAGAGGTGGGACCTGGCAAGCGTTCTTCTCCTCGCTATAATCATCGTCCAGTCGGCCTATTCGTTCGTCTACGCACTTTCAGTCCCGCTCTCCGGCTGGGACGCCTGGTTCATCTGGTTTATGAAGGCACGGGTCTTCTACCTCGACCAGGGCGTCACGGGGCAGTTCCTGGTCGACCCGAATTATCAGCAGCACCAGGACTACCCCGTCATGCTGCCGCTCGCGATAAGCCTCGTCTACAGCGCCGCCGGCTCTGTCAAGGAGGTCTTCGGCAAGCTCTTGTACCCCCTGCAGTTCCTCTCCCTCATTTCGGTCATATATTACGCTACCGCGAAAGAAGCAGGCAGGAGGACGGGGCTTCTCTTCGCGGCGCTCCTGTCAATTGTGCCGGTAATAATGATACATGCCGGGGGTATACCGCTTAAGATAGGGCAATTGTACGCGGGTGATTTCGTCGGGTACTCGGACTTCGCCCTCTCGATTGTTTTTTTGGCGGCCTCGGTCTTTTTTTATCTGTACGCTCAAGAGGGCGGAAAGGCAACTCTTGCCCTCTCGGCCCTTTTCCTTGGCATCGGCGCATGGACAAAGAACGAGGGGCTGACCTTCGCTATTTTTTCCACCCTTCTGTTTTTCGTCTACAGGTTCAAGAAGGGGGGTATGGGCTTTGTCCGTGAATCGCTCGTTTTTGTCCCTGTTATCGCATTATTCGTCCTTCCGTGGCTCTTTTACAGGGTGAGCCTTGGCGTCGGGAGCGAGTACGTGGGAAACCTGAGCTTTTCTACCGTGATTGATAACCTGTGGAAGCTTGGGGTGATTTTCAAGACGCTGGGCAGGATGCTCTTTTTGAATGTCGAGCTCTACAATTTCTGCTGGTGGGCGTACGTCTTGTCTGTTGCCGCCAACTGGCGCTGGGTCTTCTCAAGGGGCCTTGTGGCGCTAAATCTGCTCCTGGCGCTGCAGCTCTCTACCTATATATTTATCTATATAATAAGCCCGGCCCCGATAGACTGGCACCTCGCCACCTCTGCCGACCGGCTTCTTCTGCACCTTCTTCCGCTTGCCATGCTGATAACGGCATTTAATCTCGTCTCGCTTGCGGGCTTGAAAAGCTTCCGCAATCTATCAGAGGCGCGCTCAAGCGCGAAGGCCTTTTGACCGGACCCCTACCGTTACTCTCCCCCCGCCGACCTTTTCATGAACTCCTTTTTCTGGATGAGCATCTCAAGGTTACTTATGGCCTTAGGGTTGGGATAGATCCTTATGCATTCCCTGTATTCGCGTTCAGCCTCGTCATATCTGCCCCGCATCTCATAGGCATATCCCAGGTTCAGGCGCACCCTCTCCTGCATGGGAGATTTCCTTGCCGCGTCCTCCCAGAAGGCCACTTCGTTCCTCCAAACGTTCTGCCTTGAAAAGGCGAGGAGAGCGAGCGCGAGGACGATGAGCACTGCCGCGATCGTAGCGGCCTTCTCCAGACGGAAGTTCGTTGCCGCCTTTCTCATCCCCAAGCCGAACAGGATGAACAGGCCGATCGCCGACAGGTACATGTACCTGTCGGCGTAATAGACGGGTAGCGGTATGATGTTTGAGGTCGGCAGGAGCCAGAGCCAGAACCACGCGTAAAAGAAGCGCACAAGGGGGCTCCCCTTCCAGAACGCCAATACCGACACCGCCGCCAAGCCCAGGGTAGAGACGAGGACGACCGGGTTAAGGAAAGAATCGTATAATGCCGTATCGTAGAACCCGCTCAGGTTAATGGGCAGGGCGGTCATCAATATGTACTTCCAGAAGACGGGCATCATAGTCGGATAGACGGAGTGGAGGAGAAACTCCATCGTGAAAAGGTTATTGCCATCGGAAGCGGCCTCCGGGTGGGTGTATATGGCGATAAGGGAGAAAAGCCCGGAAAGGAGCAAGGCCGGTACGAGGTGCCGGAACTTCCTGTCAGGACTAAGAAATAGCTCGTAGGCGAGGAAGACCGCTGGGAGCATCACAGCCGTGGACTTTGAAAGGAGGGCTGCCGTAAAAAGCGCGAGTGAGAGCGCGTAGAGCCCAAGCCTCTTCTTTTCCCGGTAATCGAAGTAGAAGATCATCGAGGAGAAGGTGAAAAGGGCCGCCAGCAGCGTCTTTCTTTCGGCGACCCAGGCGACGTTCTCAACGTTCAAAGGATGTAAGGCGAATAAGGCCGCCCCGAGAAGGGCGAGGCTGGAGCTTCGCGTCAGGCGAAGGAGAACGAAGAAGAGCAGAACCCCGTTGGTGGCGTGAATTATGACGTTGGCAAGGTGATAGCCTTTTGGGTCAAGCCCCCAGATAGCGAAGTCCAGCGAATAGCTCAGCAGGTGCAACGGCGCGTAGTTTGAAAAGAAGGGCTTAAGGAAGATAACGCCCAGGTTCTCCGCGCTGAAGCCCCGGATATAGATATTGTCCACCACGTATTCGGAGTCGTCCCATGAGGGGATGAAATCGAAGCCCACGGATTTGAAGTAGACCGCGACCGGGGCGATGAAGAGAAGGATAAGTAACAGGGGGCGATTTTTCAAAAGTTTATCCATGGCATGGGCGTTAAAAATCTTACCTCGATTCTGGAATGTGTGTCAATACCGCCAGTGGAGCATGGAAGGCTCAAGGGCCTTAAAAGGATTGAAATGGTCTTGAATTTTTTAAATATTAGGTTTATAGTGCTTTAGTCATCCGGGGAGGGTTTTTCTGATGCGCGAGATAATAGCCTGGTTACAGCGGGTTGAGGGAGCGGCAGCCGAGGTCTACAATCTCGCGGCCGGCAGGTTCTCTGATGACGTGGAGTTCTCCACGTTCTTAAGGCGGCTCAGGGACGATGAGTGCGAGCACCTTAATATCGCCAGGATAGCCGGGGGGGTCATGGAAAAAGGTGTTGCCCTTCCCTGCATCATTTCAATCGACGGCCCGGAGATGTCTTATATAGAGGACTTTCTCATCTTCCTTCGGAACAGGGTCAAGACAGGCAAGGTCACGAAAGAGGGCATGCTCCATTACATGATCACCATTGAGTCGAAGGAATGCAACGACTTCCTGGCATATATAGTAAACTGGCTGTATAGAAACGGCTATGTGCAAACGACCGCGGCCGGCCAGATCGGCTCTCATAAAAAGGCCATGGAGGAATACCTCGAAACCATCAGGTGGAACGGGACGCTGATACACAGGTTGGACGCCGTCTCGCCTTTGCGGGGCAAGAAGCTCCTGGTAGTCTCGGATGACAATCTGATAGAGGATGGCCTTAAGGCCATCTACGAGGGTGAGGATGTCACCCTTGAGAGCGCCGTGGCAAAAAAAGACCTCCTCGGCATGATAGGCAAGGGAGAATACTCGGCTATTGTGGCCGATGCCGACGGCCCCGGGCTCGACCTCAAGGATTTTTACACCGAAGCGGTCGGCCTTCGCCCCGAGATGAGACAGAGGCTCGTCCTTTTCACCAAAAAGCCGGAGGCGCACCAGTTCTTTTTCTCAAACGGGCTTAGGTTCCTCGGCAAGCCGACCAGCATACAGGCGATCAAAAAGGCGCTGCAAGAGGTCGCGCTATAGCAGGATGTTGAAAAAGTCCATCCAGGACTTTTTCAACTACGATTTGGCCTGAGTGAATCAGTCCAAATCTTACAAATTGCCCGGCTTTTCAAGTCTCGCAATTTGGCAATCCGTCCATGGATTGCTTTAGCAGGCTGTTTTTCAACATCCCGCTGGTCCGCTCCTGCGATAAATCCCCCTCACAATCTCCATCGCTGACCTCTTCTGCTACTGAAGCTTATCCCCCTCAAATGCGTTCGATCCATTGACAATCCGCTTATTTAGGACAGACTTAAAATCAGGGGCTTTTTGCCGTGAAACAGGCAAAGGAGCATAGAGGGAAATGAGGATAGCACAGGTATCGCCGCTTTTTGAGAGCGTGCCGCCGGCGCTGTACGGGGGCACCGAAAGGGTAGTCTCCTATCTCACAGAGGAGCTTGTGCGGCAGGGGCACGAGGTGGCGCTCTTCGCTTCAGGGGATTCGCGCACCACGGCAGAGCTTGTGCCGTGCTCTGAGCTGGCGTTAAGGCTCGATGAAAGGCAGCTCGACCCGGTCTCCCTTCACCTTATCATGATGGAGGAGGTCCTCAAGAGGGCAGGCGAGTTCGATATCATACATTCTCATGTCGACTGCATAGGGTTTGTGCTGGGCAGGAGAACAGCTGTGCCGGTCATAAACACGCTTCACGGCAGGCTGGACATGTGCGAGCACGCCCTCATCTTCGAAGAGTATAAAGAGTCTCCGCTCGTATCCATCTCTTTGTCACAAAGGTCGGCGAGGCCGGAGGCCAACTGGGTAGCGAACATCCAGCACGGCCTGCCCAGAGAGCTATACGCGTTCAGCCCGAAAAGGGGCGGCTACCTTCTATATGTCGGCAGGGTATCTCCTGAGAAGAGAGTAGACTCGGCGATAAACATAGCCGAGAAGGCCGGGATACGCCTCAAGATAGCGGCGAAGGTCGATCACGCCGACCAGGACTACTTTAACTCGGAGATAAAGCCGCTCCTCAAAAGCAGGTACGTGGAATTCCTCGGAGAGGTTAATGACACGGAGAAGAACGCGCTCCTCGGCGGGGCCCTCGCTTTTCTGCACCCGGTTGACTGGCCGGAGCCTTTCGGCCTTTCCATGCTGGAGGCGATGGCCTGCGGCACTCCGGTCGTGGCAAGGAGGCGCGGATCGATACCTGAGGTCGTCGAACAAGGCGTAACAGGTTTTATTTTTGAAGACGACGGCGAGGCAGTCGATTATGTAAGCGGGCTCTGTCCGGACTTCTCCAGATCAAGGTGCAGGCAGAGGTTCGAGGAAAGGTTCCTCGCGTCGAGAATGGCCGCCGACTACGTAAAGGCCTATGAGCTTTTGAAAGACGGGGGAAGTGGCGCATGGCTGCGGTCAGCAGGATAAAGGACTCGTTCTTTATTGTAGCCACTTCGACTGTAATAGACCCGCTGAGGCTCATACAGAAAGACGGCGACATATTCGGCATCTACGACAGGTTCGGCGACATACTGCCGCTCGGCAAAGGGGAGCAGGGGCTCTACTACAAGGGGACGAGGTTCCTCTCCCATTATGAGCTGAGGGTAAACGGACAGCGCCCGCTTTTTTTAAGCTCGAACACAGACGATGAAAACCTCCTCATGACGGTAGACCTCACCAACCCGGATATCTATTCCGGAACAGAACTCCTCCTTCGCAGGGATTCCATTCACATCATGCGCTCAAGGTTTCTTTCCTGCGGAAGGCTCATGGAGCATATCAGGGTGAAGAACTTCGGCGGAGAGCAGGCAAGCTTCACCCTTGAGATAGGCGCCGATTCTGACTTCGAGGATATCTTCGAGGTGAGGGGGCTCAAGAGGATCAGGCGGGGCGCGCTCCAGGAGCCGGAGTACGGCGAACGGGGGCTCAGGCTCTCTTACGACGGGCTCGACGGCGTGAGGAGGACTACCGCCTTTACCTTGACGCGCGCCCCGGACAGGATGGGCGACAACACCTTCGATTTCAGAGTGGACTTGAAGCCCGAGGCGGTGGAGGATATCTTCATCACCGCCGAGTGCGTGGAAGGGTTATCGCGCCATGAAAGCGGGGCCGACTTCGCGGGTGCTTTCGAAGAGGCGAAGAGGGCCTCGTCAGCCAGGAAGAGATCGAACGCCGGAATACAGACCTCGAACGAGCACTTCAACATCTCGATAAAAAGGTCGCTCGCCGACATCAACATGATGCTGACGGAGACCCCCCATGGCGTCTATCCCTATGGCGGCATCCCGTGGTACTGCACCCCGTTCGGGAGGGACGGGATAATAACGGCCATCGAGTGCCTCTGGATAAAGCCGGAGCTTGCCAGGGGCGTGCTCAAATACCTGGCGTCGATGCAGGCCACAGTGCTCGATAAGAAAAAGGCCGCAGAACCGGGCAAGATCATGCACGAGACCAGGCAGGGCGAGATGGCCGCGCTCGACGAGATACCGTTCAGCCTCTATTACGGCAGCGTTGACGCCACACCTCTCTTTGTCGTGCTTGCGGGAGTATACTGGAGGAGGACAGGTGACACCGCCCTTATAAAAAAGATATGGAAGAACATAGAGGCCGCGCTCGTCTGGATGGACAGATACGGAGACGTGGACGGCGATGGCTTTTTGGAATATGTCCCGCACGCGAAGGGCTTGAGGAACCAGGGCTGGAAAGACTCTCAGGACTCTGTCTTCCACAAGGACGGCGCGTTGGCCGAAGGGCCTATCGCCCTTTGCGAGGTCCAGGCCTATTTATACGCGGCCAAGAGGGAGGCCTCCGCCCTCGCGAGGCTCGTCGGCAAAGACGCGCTCTCTGAGAGGCTCAAGCGAGAGGCTGACGAGGTACGGCGCAGGTTCAACGAGTTATTCTGGGACGAGGAGCTTTCTACGTTTGTCCTTGCCCTCGACGGCGATAAAAAGCCATGCCGGGTGGTCGCCTCAAACGCCGGGCACGCGTTATTCGCCGGCATAGCCGATATCGACAAGGCCCATAGGGTAGCTGAGACACTTCTTTCAGATCCCCTTTTTTCAGGCTGGGGCATTCGGACCATCGGGGCGAAGGAGAAACGCTACAACCCCATGTCCTATCACAACGGGTCGGTCTGGCCGCATGACAACGCGCTTGTAGCCTTTGGGCTGGCGACTTACGGCTTTACAGGGCATTTCAACAAGGTCTTCTCCGGTATCTTCGACGCGGCGCTCTCTACAGAGCTTCAGAGGCTGCCGGAGCTATTCTGCGGCTTTCACAGAAGAGATGGCGTTGCCCCCACGCAGTACCCTGTCGCCTGCTCGCCGCAGACATGGGCTTCAGGCGCGCTCCTTCTCATGCTCCAGGCCTCTCTGGGAATATACTTCGAGGCCGACAAGAAGATGGTGATATTCAAGGAACCGGTGCTGCCGCAGTTCCTCACGTCTGTTTATCTTAAAAACCTCATGGTCGCCGGCCGCAAGGGGGTGGATATCCTCATATCAAGGTACGGGGAGGACGTTACGGTGGAGGCGCTCAAAAAACCCGATGACGTGCACATATTAATCATAAAGTAGCAAACGGTGAGGGCAGGGGAGAGGGGGAAAAGTCTGTCAAAAATGAGCAAGGCGAAGCAATCCCGGTTTCTTCGCCCCTTGACTTCGACCGAAAAAAGGCCAAAATAGATAATATGGAAAAGGTAAAGAAGACAGAGCAGGAATGGAAAAAGGTCCTTACGCCAGAGCAGTATAATGTGACGCGGAAGCAGGGCACCGAGAGGCCTTTTTCAGGCGAGTACGTCCACACGAAAGACAAAGGGGTCTACGCCTGCGTCAACTGCGGGCAGGAGCTCTTCAGCTCTGATGCGAAATACGAGTCGGGCACAGGCTGGCCGAGCTTCCGGGAGCCAGCCGGCCCTGAAAAGGTAAGCGCCAAAGAGGACAGGAGCCTCTTTACGGAGAGGACAGAGGTCCTGTGCTCACGGTGCGAGGCGCACCTCGGTCACGTCTTCGACGACGGCTCGCCACCGACCGGAAAAAGGTACTGCATCAACTCTGTCGCGTTGAAGCTTGTAAAGAAATGACACCCATTACCTGGGCAGGGGTCTCCAGCCGAGGGCCTCTGCTCTCTGTCTGGCCTCGAAGGCGAGGTCATCCTTTCCGATATTCGAGTAGGCCGCTGCAAGGTTGACCCATGGCTCCGGCTTGCCGGGCAGCAGGGGGATGGCCCTCATGAGGTCGTCGATAGCCTTGTCGAATTCACCGAGCGCGCCGTACGCGCCAGCTCTGTTGTTTAAAGCATAGGCGTCCTTCGGGTTAATGGATATGACCACGTTGAAGTCATCAATAGCCTCCCTGTGCCTTCCGGCTTCGTCAAGCGCAAGTCCCCTCATGTTGTAGGAGTGCACGACCTTTCCGGGATAGAGCTCTATCTGCCTGTTCCATAGCGCGATAGAGTCCTTCCAGAAGCCGGTCTGCCTTACTGTTACAGCGGAGAGCGCTACCAGTATAGCGAGCATCACCGCCAGGGCCGCGTAGAACGCCGCCCTGGTCTTATGAAGTTTGTGGAGGATGGTCCCGGCCCCCGCGCCCGCCAGAAGATACAGGCCGAGCATGGGCAGATAGGTATACCTGTCTGCCGCTGCCTGGCTTCCCACCTGCACAAGGCCTATTACCGGGAGAAGCGTTACGAGGTAATAGAGCCAGCCCGTTGCCGGGGCTTTTGTCCTTCTCAAGGCCAGCACGGAGACGATGGACACTGTCATGATAAGGGCCGCGGAGGCGTAAAAAGAGATGTCGAAAGGCTCGGCAGCCATCGGGTAGTACGGCGCGAGGCCCGCCGGGTAGATGGTCTTGAAGATGTAGAAGCCCACCCCGCGCACCGCGGTCACGCCCCTTTGCCATACGGAGGAGCTATCCAATGAGACGACCGCCGCCGCGGACTTCTGGACCAGGATGGTCGTTATCGCGGAGGCCGCGCTGAGCGCGATGAAAGGCGCTTTTTCGATGACGGCTTTGATGAGGCGGCCCCTGAGCCTGTCGAGCGGAAAGAGGTCGATAATAAGGAGGACCGCCGGGATGGTGACCGCCATGGGCTTGCTCATAAGCGCCAGGGCGAACAATACCAGGGCCGAGATATACCAGACGCCCCTTTGGGTGGCGGCGTACCTCAGGTAGGCCGATATAGTCAGGAGGAAGAAGAAGGCGCAAAGGAGGTCTTTCCTTTCAGATATCCAGGCCACCGACTCGACATGGGTCGGGTGTACCCCGAAGAGCAGGGCCGCGGCAAGGGCCGTGGTCCATATAATAACGCCCGGCAGCCCCTTACGTGCGGATGCGAGCCGGAAGGAGACTAAAAAGACCAGGGCTGTGTTGAGGGCGTGGAGGATGCTGTTGGTGAGGTGAAAACCGAACGGCTTGTTCCCCCATATCGCGAAGTCAAGGGTGTATGAAAGCAGCGTGAGGGGGAGCCAGTTGCCGACGGTTATCGATGTGAACGCTGCCTTGAGGTCGAGGGCGCGTATATAGGGGTTTTCGTATACATGCTCTGGGTCGTCCCAGTTCACGAACCCGTTGCCGAGGGATGGCGCGTAGACGGCAAAGGCTATGATGGCTGAAAGTAAAGCCGCGGCCAGGGCCGATGTTCTGATCTTTTTTTCGAGTGGCATAATAATAGGGCCCATTGCGCATATTATCCGGAAATGGAGGGTGAAATCAATCTTTTCAGGCGCCGCTCCTTTTCAATTGACAGCCCGAGAGCTGTTTTGCCATAATTGAAGGGACGAAAACAATCTACCGCAGCCGGACCTCTTTATGTTACATGGAAAAAAAGTAGTAGTCGTCCTTCCAGCGTATCACGCCGAGAAGACGCTTGTAATGACCTACAAGGATATCCCTATGGACGTCGTTGACGACGTCGTGCTCGTGGACGACTGCAGCGCCGACAACACCGTTGCCGAAGCCAGGAAGCTCGGCATCAGGAACGTGGTCGTGCATGAGAAGAACAAGGGGTACGGCGGGAACCAGAAGACCTGCTACACAAAGGCCCTTGCGCTCGGGGCGGATATCGTTGTAATGGTCCACCCCGACTACCAGTACGCCCCGAAGCTCATTACTGCCATGGCCTCGATGATAGCCTCTGGCGAGTATGACGTGGTTTTGGGCTCAAGGGTGCTTGGCACCGGGGCGCTGAAGGGCGGGATGCCGGTCTACAAGTACATCTCCAACAGGTTCCTGACGCTTGCCGAGAACCTCCTTCTCGGAGAGAAGATATCCGAGTACCACACAGGCTACAGGGCTTTCTCAAGGCAGGTCCTGGAGACATTGCCGCTCAACGAGAACTCGGATGATTTCGTCTTCGACAACCAGATGCTCGCCCAGTCAGTATGGTTCGGCTTCAGGATCGGGGAGATAAGCTGCCCGACAAAGTACTTCGAGGACGCCTCGTCGATAAACTTCAGGAGAAGCGTCATATACGGCTTCGGTGTCCTTGGCACAGCCCTGAAATACAAGCTCCAGAAAATGGGGCTAAAAAACTATCCTATCTTCGCGCGCGCCGGCAAAAAGCTATCCTCCGTCACAGGGCGCGCCGTTTAAAGTCTCATAATCTGGTCTAACCCCGTGCCTTTCGTTAAATGAAGAGATGGGAGATTTGGGTTCCCCTCTTTTATAAAGAGGGGTCTGGGGAGATTATTTCTGAAGGATTATAATCCCCCCTTTTTGAAGGGGGGATTATTCAGTTGTAATATTGTCAGTCAATGGCCGCAGCTTCCGCAGCTCCCGTCTCCGCTGCAGTCGTCATCGGCCACCCCTACGAAAAGGCCGCAGTCCGGGCATTCTTCCGATGAGCCCATGAGCGCGGCGCCGCAGGCGGGGCAGAGCCCTTTTTTAAGCCGTTCCTCGGCATCGGCTATCTCCGGGTTGGACCTCTTCCATAGCTCGTCGACCCTGGCGGCCGCGTCAACCGCTACTTCCCTGTCGACAAATACCCCGAAGCCGCCCTTGCAGGAGCTGGCAGGAGCGCGGAGCACCGTGACCTCAAAGCCGTCGCTCCGGAGGGCCCAGGCGAGTTCATTAGCCCTATCGTAAGTGCCTTCCTCCAGGCATACAAGGCCCTCGTTGCCCGGGGTTGCGGGGCGAGGCGAGGGGCCGCGCATCTCTTCCGGACTTACCAGCTCGGTATCGCACCTGTTGCAGACATTTACGTGCGCGAAGAACTCTGCCCCGCATTCAGGGCAAACCTTGGTCTCGTCATCCATAATAGATTTCCTTTATAATGTTGTTTTGGTGGCCTGAACGGTCAAAAGCGGCCTTGATTATACCATGAACTCGTGATACAAATAAACCTTGTCTTTTTTCCATTCGCCGGAGAGGTGGCCGAGAGGCTGAAGGCAGCTGCCTGCTAAGCAGTTGTAGGGATAAAACTCTACCGGGGGTTCGAATCCCCCCCTCTCCGCCAGTTTTAACTCATGTCCCAATACCTATCGAAGGCCAGACCCCATCTCCCGTTTTTAGCGCTCCTGATCGCACTATCCGTATACCTGGGATTAAAGACCCTGCCTTAGGAAGGGTGAGACGGCTGGAAAGAAGGCTCGGCGCAGACGTTGTTGACCCTTGAGCTTTCCCACTTGAGGATCCTTCATCGGGTCCGTTCCCCGTTCAAGAGTTTTGTCACAAACCCTCCGGGCCGGTTTGCGTTATAATATGGTTGTAAAGGGGGGAGAAGTCCATGAATGAGAAGAAAACCGAGAAGGCCGTCTTCGCCGCCGGCTGTTTCTGGGGGGTGGAGGAGACGTTCAGGAATGTAAAAGGCGTTATCTCGACAAGGGTCGGTTATACCGGCGGCTCGACAGAGGACCCTTCATATGAAGAGGTATGTACCGAATCAACAGGCCACGCTGAGGCGGTGGAGGTAACGTTCGACCCCGGGACCGTAAGCTACGGAGAGTTTCTTAATATTTTCTGGGACATACACGACCCTACGACGCTCGACAGGCAGGGGCCGGATATCGGAAGCCAGTACAGGTCGGCGATATTCTATATGAGCACAGAGCAGGAGAGGCTCGCCATGGGATCAAAGGAGAGGCTCGAGCAAAGCGGGATATACAGTGGGCCGATCGTGACGGAGATAGCCCCTGCAGGGGTCTTTTACCCGGCTGAGGAATACCATCAGAAGTATCTTAAGAAGAGGGGGCTTAAGTACTGCGGCTGATCGCGATAGAAGTCTAACAAAGGGCGGCGGATGCCGCCCTTTGTTTTTTAAACCCAGCTTCGATCTTCTACTTATATATGAGCTTTAGCGTAAGGATTATGAGCGAGAATACCAGCGAAATTGAGTTGGCTACGACGACCGGCAGCGAACCTATCTTTATGCCGTAGACTATCCAGATAAAGATGCCGACGGATAACAGCAGGAACATGACGAGTGAAACGTCCTTTGTCGAGCGTGTCTTCCAGGTCTTCACTACCTGTGGGAAAAAAGAAGCCGTGGTCAACGTGCCGCCCAGCAGCCCGAGCAGGGTAATCGAGTCCATTCAATCCTCCAATAAGGTTCCTGATATTCATTCTATTTGATTACCGGGATTTTTCAAAGCCTTTTCGGGGCCGGTTGGCCAACTGTCCCTGGGTACAGGTTCATCTGGCTTCTGAAATAAGTATAATACCCGAAAATAGGCGATCTGTGAGCTGTCGTTCTGGCCGTGGTCGGCTTGAAATGGCGGCTTTTCGCGAGAATACGTCTTTGGGGGCGGTGGGCCAGACGGGGCTGAGGCTGGGTCTGGCCTGTACTACCGTACCCGGGAAGAAGGGGCAGGAGAGCGGGGACTCCCTGCCCTCTTTTTCATTTCGGCGCTTGTCTTTTGTATATTATAATCTCTTGACTCAAACCGCATAGATGTTAAAATCCTTAAATCATTCGCCCCTGCCGGGCAAGCAAAAAATATCAAGACAAAGCGCCCGTGGCTCAGCTGGACAGAGCATCTGACTACGAATCAGAGGGTCGGGGGTTCGAATCCCTCCGGGCGCGCCAAGAATATCAGGGGGTTACGGCTATCGTAGCCCCTTTTTCATTGACTGTGCCAAATCTTTGCTGATCCTGTCCACGATCTTCCCGGCTACAATCCCGCCATCCAGACAAAACCGGTTTTCTCGTGTATATTTCATCTTTAAAATCAAAATGGGGCCTTGAGCCGTCAAAAGTCACGGAGAAGCGGCTATACCCATGTTAGGGTGGCAAGCATTTTGAGGACCGGGCTAATTCTTAATGTCTCACCCTCCTCTTTTATCCACCTCCCATCGAGGGAGGGGGGCGAAGCGCGGGGTGAGAGGGCAGTAAGCCTCAAAGCTGAATAAATATACTCTCGGTCGGTCTTTCAGCCCGGCCAAAACCTTGAACTACGCCTTTCAGGCGATAGTGGTTCAGTTATTCCACGTAAGAAAGTATAATATGACGATGCGCTCAAAAATATTTCCAGCGATCATAATACTTCTGCTGATGGCTGTCGCTGGCTGCGACAGGCCGATGATACTCAAGACCGACAGCATCACAAAACAGGAAGGCGTGATGATCGCCGGGACATATCATGGCCATTGGAAGCCCCGCTTTACCTCCGGTATATCTGTCAAGATAGACGAGAATGATGTCGTCGAGATACCGTGGGCCGAGGGGCGTTTTTTGGAGCTAAACCCCGGAAGCCACTCCTTCGAGATATGGTACGGTTGGTTTGCGCGGCGCGCCTCCGTGGCAAAGGGTTGTTTCAAGCTTAACCAGGGGCAGGTGTTGTATCTGGAATATAACCCGCAGGGGACGTCAGAGGGCAAGGTCGATCTGCTCGATCTGAATAGCAGGAGCCAGATAAATTATAATAAAAAATGTTTATAGTGCGTCTTTCGTCAGTAGCATGGGACTGAGAAAGCACGGCAGGGCATGAAAAGGCAAATCTGGGCTGCTTACATAATGATCGGCGCGGTGGTCCTGCTCCAACCCAGCCATGACCCCGACATGGCGCTCTGAGCATATGGCGCCGTGTACTGTATTTTGCCGCTCTCCCCTCGCGCTCCATCAGAATTGCGGAAAAATGAAGCCGTTTGTCATAGTAAAAACAAAAAAATGAGTCTCACGCCATGAATATGTTCATCCTTGATAGCGAGATCTACATAAGGCTCGGATTTTTCCTGTCTATCTTCGCGTTTATGGCTGTGTGGGAGATCGCGGCGCCTCGCAGGGCCTTCACCACTTCAAAGCTCTCCCGCTGGTACAGAAATATTTCCATAACCTTTCTCAACGCCGTTGTTGTACGCATTCTTTTTCCTGTGACAGCCTTGGGTGTCGCCCTTATCGCCAGGGAGCGAGGATGGGGGGTCTTCAATATATTTTCGGCAGGTGATTTGATAGCGGGGGTCATAGCTATCATGGCCCTTGATCTGATCATTTATCTTCAGCACCGCTGGTTTCATTCCGCTCAGACCTTCTGGCGCATTCACATGGTCCACCATACGGACCTTGATGTCGATGTAACGACCGGGGCCAGATTCCATCCTTTTGAGATCATCCTCTCGATGATGATAAAGATGCTCGCGATCATCATAATCGGCGCTCCGGCCTGGTCCGTTCTGGCGTTTGAGGTCTTGCTCAACGGGACTTCGATGTTCAATCACTCCAACGCCTATATAGGCCTTCGAACCGACGGTATCCTGAGAAAATTTATCGTGACGCCTGATATGCACCGGGTCCATCATTCCGTATTGACCGATGAGACCAACAGCAACTTCGGCTTTAACCTGCCGTGGTGGGACCATTTGTTCGGCACCTACCGGCGTCTGCCTGCAGACGGGCATCAAGGCATGACGATCGGCCTCCCCGATTTCAGAGACCCGGACCGTCTAACGCTGTCATCAATCCTGGCCATGCCTGTTACCATGGGAAAACGGAGTTAGGCGTGGTGGGCTGTGCCCACCATCTTTTATCTGAGACCCCGAAAAATCAACTCTTTCGGCCCTTCAGGTTGGGTAAGTGAAGCGTTACCCAACAAAAGCACTGAATCAAAGGGCTACGGCAGATTGCCGTAGCTTAGAGCCGGGTATAAAGCGGAGCTTAAAATATAATGGCGAAAAGAGTTGATTTCAAGTAGCTTATAAGCTACAATTGATAAAAATCAATGGAAACGTACCCATACTCTATCGAGTATTACCTGACAGCTGCCAATAAAAAGCCATTTAAAGAATGGCTGGGCGGCTTAGATATTGGGGCAAGGGCAAAGATTCGCGTCAGGCTGGATAGGGTTAGGCTGGGTAATCTGGGTAAAAACCGTTCTGTTGGTGAAGGGGTTTACGAATTAAAAATCGATTATGGCCCAGGGTACAGGGTTTACTATGCGCTGAATGGAAAAACAGTTGTGTTGTTACTGATTGGCGGCGATAAATCGACCCAGAAAAAAGATATCTTACTGGCAAAAGCCTATTGGCAAGATCACAAAGAGAGGAAACAATGACTAAAAAAATCACCAGTTATCAGGAAGACCTGATCGAGTCCTTAAAAGACCCGCGTGAAGCCGCCGAATATCTAAATGCGGCAATTGAAGATGGGGATAAAGAAGTTTTTCTTTTAGCAATGCGGAATGTGATTCTTGCTCATGGTGGAATGGCGGTAGTCGCAAAAAAGGCGCGTATGAATCGAGAAAGCCTTTATCGTATGCTTTCAAAGAAGGGCAATCCAGAACTTAAAAGCATTTTAAATCTGCTTCAAATTGTTGGGCTGAAGATCAGTATTGAATCGGGGAAAAACAGCCGTACTAAAACAGTTAAGCGTAAGGCTGCATAGGGCTATTGCGCTAGCTATGTTTTTACCAGCCGGGTGGGCTCCGCCAACCATTAAAAAGAGGCCATTAATGACATTGCATGTCGAATTATAGCTTCGTAGCTTGGGCTCGGCCCACCATTCTTTGTCTGAGACCCCTGCAATCCTCTTCTCCCCTGAAATTCCCGGTTGCGTACACCGTCAATAGATTGTATGTTATTTGAAAGCAGACCAACTCAATTTTTATATCATGAAAGGTGGATCATGGACGTAAAGGACAGCAACGGAAACGCCCTTAGCGATGGGGATTCTGTGCAGGTCATCAAAGACCTTAAGGTAAAGGGCTCTTCCATCACCCTTAAAAGGGGGAAGGTCTTTAAAAGCATCCGCCTCACCTCTAAAAACGATGAGGTCGAGTGCCGTGAGGGTAAGACCACGATTGTTCTAAGGACGGAATTTTTGAAAAAGGCCTGATCCTGTAATCCGGCGGACCGGGTTTCGCTCTCGCGAGACCCGGTAATCTGATCTCCCGCCTGGCTCATCAAAGCCCGCCCATGGGCTCCGCCCCTTTAAGCACCTCCAGCGCCATCGCCCTGTTCTTGCGGGCCGCAACGTCAGTCGGGTCTATCGCAAGGGCCTTGTTAAAGTCGTTCAGGGCCAGCCCGTATCTGCCAAGTATCCCGTACGCGCTCCCCCTGTTCACGTAGGCGTCCTTGTAGCCAGGGTTCAGGAAGAGCACCTTCGTGAAGTCCTCGATGCTCTTTTCGTAATCCCCCGCGTCGAAATACGCGGAACCCCGGTTGTAATAGGGGAGCAGGTTTATGGGATTATCGGCAGCGGCCCCCTTCTCCTCAATGATCGATATCTGATAGGACCAGAGCGAGAGCGAGTCCTTCCATACGGGCAGTTGTCTCCACGTAAGCGCGGCCAATATCGAAGACGAGATCAAAATGGCCGCCGCAACTGGAAAGATCGAACGCCCGTTCAATCTGCCGGCGAAATGGACGGCAGCGAATGAGATGAGTATCGTGGGGGCGACGCTGGGAAGGTATGCGTACCTGTCGGCGGCTGCCTGCGCGCCTGCCTGCACCAGCCCTGAAACCGGCGTAAGCGTTACCACATAGTATAGCCAGACGGCTGTAAAGGCCTTGTTCTTTTTAAAGGTGTACGCGCATAGAAGGCTGATCGCCAGAAAAACGATAGCCGTAAAAACGTATTCTGCCGAGAGGACTGTTACATTTCCGGGGTGGGGGTAGAAGGGGGCGAGCCCTGCCGGCACCAGAAGTTTTCCTATATAGAAGATGAAGGCCTTCAAGGCGATCATCACACGCCCCTGCAGGCTTACATCAGCGGTTGTAGAGATTGCGGCCTGCTGGGTCGAGAGGGTTATGGCCGCTGAAAGGATGCTCAGGGCGAAAAATGGGATCTTTTCGATTATGGCGCGTTTCAAGCCCTTCCCAAGGCGCTCAAGCGGATAGAGGTCAAGTAGCAGGAGGACGATGGGCAAAGAGACGACCATCGGCTTGCTCATGAGGCCGAGGGCGAATAAGAGAAGGGCCGCGGCGTACAAGCCCCTGGATGGGGCCAGCGCGTATCTCATGTAGGCGAGCAGGCTCAGAAGGAAGAAGAAGGCGCTCAAGACGTCCTTCCTTTCCGATATCCACGCGACCGACTCAACGTGAACAGGGTGCAGCCCGAAGATGAGCCCCGCGAGAAGAGCGCCAGCGAGCGCGGTCCGTTCCGGCAGTTTTATCGCCTGGGCGATACGGACGGCGATGAGCGCGACAAGGGCGCTATTCACGGAATGGAAGAGCGAATTGGTAAGGTGATAGCCTGCCGGGGCAAGTCCCCATACCAGGTAGTCAAGTGCATAGGAGAAGATAACGAGGGGCTGCCAGTTGGCGACAAAAGAATTTGTGAAAGCGCCCTTTACAAGCTCCATCCCGCCTGTTCGCAGAAGCGTATTATCCGTTACGTAGATCGGGTCGTCCCAGTTGACGAAGCCGAACCAAAGGGACGGCAGATAGAGCGCAAAGGTGACAGCCGCCACGATGGCTGCGACGACGTTTTCCTTATAGACGTATCCCTTACCGACCATGAGAAGGGCCTTTCCCTTGCTATCTCAAATAGACAAGGATTATAAATCAATATGCCCCCCTCCTTCCAGATTGTTTTTTTTCCTTTCAATCAAAAGAATAGTCCCGGGGGCGTAGAAATAGTATTATCTCCCCTTCGGGAAGCGGGGGCGGGGCTCATCGCCATTCAATTATCGAAGGAGGAGCCGGAAGTTGAAGCACGGCGGCCATGGCCTTAAGGCCCTCATTTTATCTTCATCCATCGTTCTCTTTTTTTGTCAGAGCGCAGTCGCGGAAGTCATTACCTCGCTGCCCGACCCAGGCAAAAACGCTGTTGCCCTGACCTTTGACGCGTGCGAGACAAAGACCCCGTCGCACTTCGACAAAAAGGTCCTCGATTACCTCGTTAAAGAAAAGATACCATTTACGGTCTTCATAACGGGCAGGTTCGCTGAAAGGAACAAAGAAGACATATTAAGGCTTGCCGAGCTTGGCTTTGTCGAGTTGGAGAACCATTCGAGGAACCATGTCATGCACATGGAGGCGTTGAGCGAAAAAGAGGTGCTCGAAGAGATATCCGATAACGTGCTCAAGGGGATAACCGGCAAAAAGACGAAGTTTTTCAGGTTTCCGGCAGGTAACTATGACCAGAAGACGCTCGAGCTGGTCGAGCGGAAATACAAGGTGGTACATTGGACCTTCCCAAGCGGCGACCCTGATAAGAATATAACCGCGGAGATGCTTGTAAAGTCAGTCACCTCAAATACCAGGCCAGGCGACATATTGATCTTTCATATAAACGGGAGGGGGTACGGCACGGCAGAGGCGTTGCCGGAGATAGTCGAGCGGCTTAGGAAAAGGGGGCTCCATTTTGTAAAACTGGAGGAGATTATCCAGCCCTGAACCCTTTAGGTGAAGGAAAGGTTACTCGACAGGGTGGCCGCAAGCGGCTTTAGCGAAACGCACACCCCGTTTCAGCGCCCCCTGAAGAACCTCTTGACGATAGCGATGAGGATGCTCGTGGCCACAAACCCGGCAAGGAGCGCCGCAACAGGGTCTGTTGTTATCCTCTCCCAGAACGTGTTTATGATATACTCCAAACCGTCCTCCTTTCAGGTACTTATACCACTTTCAAGTACGCATTTGCAATCGGTAGTGGCCTTTCACCGGAGCGCCTTCTTTTGAGCCCTTATAACTATAAATGAGCCCTCACCATGCCCTTCCTTCGGCTCCTCAGGCTTACCAGTTGGCCTCGTGAAAAGCGACTGGGAGAATGCGAGGTCCGCAAAGCCGGACGTCCGCAGTAGCTCGATAGCCTCGGAGGTGGAAAAGAGTTTCGCGTCCCGGTAGAACTCATCATCGCCTTTTCTTGAGGAATACTCCTTGCCCAGCTCGCTTTCCCTGTCTATCATCGCAAGTAGAAGGCAGCCGCCGGGCCTTATTATCCTTCGTGCCTCCTTCAGGGCGGTCTCCGCGTCGTCAACGAAGCAAAGCACATCTACCATGAGGGCGAAGTCGAAGCTGTCATTCAAAAAAGGCAGCCTTTCGGCAACTCCCGCGACGGCGTCGATGCCCCGTCTTCTCGCCAGCCCCCTCATAGCCCCAGAGGGCTCAACGCCTGTGCGGATGCCAAGGGCTTTTGCGAACCTCCAGGTCCCCGTCCCTATCTCTATCCCATCGCCGCCCTGGGGGCAGGAGCATCCTTATGGCCTTGAGTTCGGAAGCGAAGAGAGCCATGTTCCTGTCGAACCAGCCATCATATCTTTCGGCGAACCTGTCGAACTGATCGGTCTTTGCCATCGCGGATTTGACAACTCCTGTTAATTCATTTAATGTACCCTCTAATATTTTCGAAAGTCAAAGGGAAAAGGCTTGAGCGCGAGGCAGGATGAGATCTTCATGGCCGAGGCCATGAAAGAGGCCCGAAAGGCCGCCGCAAAGGGCGAGGTGCCTGTAGGCGCGGTGATAGTCCTCGACGGCAAGGTAATAGCCAGGGGCCATAACAGGCGTGAGACAGCGAACGACCCTTGCGCCCACGCGGAGCTTCTCGCCATCAGGTCAGCCTCAAGAAAGCTCGGCAGCTGGAGGCTTTCAGGGACGACGCTTTACGTAACGCTCGAGCCGTGCCTCATGTGCATGGGGGCGATAGTCCTGGCGCGCATCCCAAGGATGGTCTTCGGCCCCATGGACCCGAAGGCGGGCGCGGCTGGCTCTCTTTACGACATACCGGCCGACAGCAGGCTTAACCACAGGGTCCATACAAGGGCAGGGGTCCTCGCGTCAGTATCGGAAGAGCTCCTTAAATCATTTTTCAGGAAGCTAAGGGCGGAAAAAAGGGAAAAAAGAGGGGAAAAGCCCTCGTAATCCCTGTTTTCATATATAATGGTATAAATCACTTTTGGGAGAAATCGATGAGCCTTTCCGACGCGATATTCAGGGAGTACGACATAAGGGGGCTGTGGGGCAAGGACCTTACGGTAGAGGTCGCCGAGCTTATCGGCAGGGCCTACGCGATATTTGCTGAAAGGCACGGCGCCAAGATCGGTCCCGGCTTCAAGATAACGGTGGGCAGGGACGTGAGGATGAGCTCAAAGCCCCTCTATGACGCGCTCGTCCTTGGCTTGACCGAGAGCGGGGTAAACGTAATCGATATAGGCGAGTGCCCGACCCCCTTGCAGTATTTCTCGATGCACACACTTAAGGTGGGCGGCGGCGTCATGATAACCGGAAGCCATAACCCCTCCGAGTACAACGGCTTCAAGGTGAGCGTCGGCAAAGAGACGATCCACGGCCATGGGATACAGGAGCTGAAAAAAGTCATAAAGGAAGAGGTTCTGGGTAAACCCGCCCGCAAGGCGGCAACTCCCGGTACGGTAGAGACCTTCGACGTAATAAAAAGCTACGTGGAGTATGTGGGTAACTCTGTAAGGCTGCCGGCGACGGAAAAACCCATCAAGATCGTGCTCGACTCCGGCAACGGTACCGCCGGGGCGGTCGCACCGCAGCTTCTGAGAAAGCTCGGGTGCGATATAATAGAGCTCTACAGCGAGCCGGACGGCTCTTTCCCCAACCACCACCCGGACCCGACCGTCCAGGAGAACCTGCTCGACCTTATCCAGACGATAAGGCGGGTGGGGGCTGACTTCGGGGTCGCCTATGACGGGGATGCCGACAGAATAGGCATCGTCGATGAAAGGGGGGGTATCATCTGGGGGGACAAGCTCATGGTCATATTCTCCAGGTCTATATTAAAGGAGAGGCCCGGCGCGACCATAGTCGGCGAGGTCAAATGCTCGCAGGTCATGTACGACGAGATAGCGAGGATGGGCGGAAAGCCCCTCATGTGGAAGACGGGCCACTCCCTTATAAAGGCCAAGATGAAGGAGGTAGGCGCCTCGATGGCTGGCGAGATGAGCGGACATATATTCTTCGCGGACAAATGGTTCGGCTTTGACGACGCCGTCTACTCTTCTTGCAGGGTGGCTGAGATAGCCGCCATGGAAAGGGCGGCAAACCCGGCCTTCCGCTTCTCTTCCATGCTCGCCGGGCTGCCCGAGACCGTAGTTACGCCTGAGATAAGGATAGACTGCCCGGATGAGCTTAAGTTCTCCGTGATAGGGATGCTCGAAGAGGCGATAGGCTCTGGTTCTGAGGATTTCAAGATCAGGGACATCATAAAGATAGACGGCCTGAGGGTGAACTTCGAAGGGGGCTGGGCCCTTGTGCGGGCATCGAACACCCAGCCGGTGCTGGTGCTGCGTTTCGAGGCTACGGACAGGGCGCTCCTTGAGAAGGCGAAGGCCTTTATAAAAGAGAAGCTCGAAGCTGTTCGCCCCGGAGAGAGCATAGAGATCTGATCTCTACTCCCGGTCCCCCTCTTTCCTAAAGAGGGGTCAGGGGAGATTATACGTAGGGTGCGCCGTGCGCACCAAAAATAGTCCCCCTTTGGAAAAGGGGGAGATTTCAGAGATTATACGTAGGGTGCGCCGTGCGCACCAAAAATAGTCCCCCTTTAGGAAATGGGGAGATTTCAACGGAGTTTTTTTTCAGCTGGTCGTTAAACCCAAAAGGAGCCATTGGATGGGCGTTAACTATGCTGATGTGATAGAAAGGATGAAATGGGCGGGCCATCTCAAGAACGACTCGGCTGTGGCGAGAGCGCTTGGGGTGACCCCGCAGGCCCTTTCCAACTATAAAAAAAGGGGCGAGATGCCATCAGACCTGGCTCTCGCCTTCTCCGAGAAGTTCGGTGTCGCGCTTGACTGGCTGCTGGGCGGCTCCGGCGAGGTCTATAAACCGGGCAGGGCGCCGGCGGCTGGCGAGGGGACAAGTCTATATCCGGGGAAAGGCCCCTCCGGGAATGGGGGGATCTCTGCTGAAGAATCGGTCTATATAATGAAGCTCCTCAAGATACTGAGGGGCCCGGAAGCGTCGCATTCTGCCGCGATAAAATCGACTATCGACTCTGTTGTCAAGGCACAGGAGAAGGAATTCGACTGAACTGTCTTCCTTTAACAGGCATGAAATAAGTCCATCTGCTTTGTTATCATCGTCGCTCGCGCTTCGTACCAAAGAAGTACGCCTCATTCGTCAAACGGCGAGAATCGCCGTTTTTAAATCAGCCTGAACAAAATCCTCTGAAATCCCCTCCTTCAGGACGATTATCCGGTCCAAAATACCTTCATGATTAGGTAGCCTTAGCATTTAATCTCTACGGGTTGAATTCCCGGCAACTTGCTGCGTGATTTTATATCCTCTCCCCGGTGGGGGAGAGGGAGCAGAAGCGTCATAGAAGGGCTTCAGATACTCCGCTGTTTTGCGGCGGGTTCATTCCGGCGAGCCGGGGGATTTTCGGCATTCAGGGCGGTGTCGATTTCAATGGGAGCATAGGCTATTTACCTAATGATTAAAGTATTTTAATCTTTGTTCATAAAATGAACAAAGCCATTGACGAGAGTTCCTTGCCTATGCTATCGTTCATTTAATGAACATGGTCGCGAGCGCAGGCTCCGCGGTTTCATGCGGGGCCGAGTGAGCGGAATGCAATTGAATTCTTTTTCTTCTCATGTCGAAGATTCCATGCGGTTTTTCCGCAGGGAGCTTCAACATGGTCGCGAGCGCAGGCTCCGCGGTTTGCAGCAAGGTAGCTCATTATGTCGCAATCATCTAATCCTGTCCGGGAAAAAGCTCTGAGATGAGACAGAACCTGCTGATACTGATAGATTTCACGAAGAAGCTCTTCAAGAGCCGGCAGATGCTATGGGCAATGGCCCTGCGCGACATGAAATCCAAGTATATCGGCAGCGTCTTCGGCTTTGCATGGTCTATCTTGAACCCCCTCTCTCAGGTGCTGGTCTTCGGGGTCGTCTTCGGCCTCATTTTCCAGACAAGGCCAGACCCAATCTACGGCACAGACAGCTTTGTCCTCTATCTCCTTTCCGGCCTCCTTCCCTGGCAGTTCTTCTCACAGGGGGTCACATCGGCCATGGTCTCTGTCACCACGAACTCTAACCTCGTCAAAAAGGCGGTCGGATTTCCATCCGAGCTTCTGCCCGTTGTTACCACCATAAGCAGCCTCATAAGCCACGCCATAGGCATGGCCCTTTTTCTTGTCATACTCGTCGCCTTCGAATGGCGCTTGCCCTTTTACGCGCCTTATCTCCTCGTCTACCTTTTTCTCCTTACGCTCTTTACCATCGGCCTCGGCTGGGTGCTCTCAAGCGTCAGTGTATATCTGAGGGACGTCCGCCAGGTGATAGACATGGTGATGATGGCATGGTTTTTTTTCACGCCCGTATTCTTTTCGACCGCGAACATACAGAACGGGCTGCTCCTTACGATACTCAAGCTGAACCCGATGTACTACGTGATAGAAGGGTACAGGCTTACCCTTCTTGCGGGAAGGCCGCCGGAGGCAACGGGGCTCGCCTATGTCGCCGTTGTTTCTTTCGTCATGTTCGGCGTTGGCGGCATATTTTTCAGAAGGCTAAAGCCCGGCTTTGCCGAGGCCTTATAGGGCGCGCGAATGGATATTGCCATCAGTTTAAAGAACGTGAGCAAGAGCTACCGGATGTACGCCACTCCTGCGGAGAGGCTAAAGGAGCTATTGCATCCCTTTGGCAGGAAATACCACCAGGAGTTCTGGGCGCTCCGGGATGTGTCGCTTGAAGTCAAAAAAGGGGAGTGCGTCGGAATAATCGGGAAGAACGGGAGCGGAAAATCGACCCTCCTGCAGGTGCTCTGCGGCATACTCCAGCCCACGAACGGAGAGGTAAAGGTACAGGGCAGGATATCGGCCCTGCTTGAGCTTGGCGCCGGCTTCAATCCGGAGTTTACCGGCAGGGAGAACGTATACCTGAACGGCGCGCTCATGGGCGTGCAGAGAGAGGAGATGGACGAGCGGTTCGAGCGCATAACCGAGTTCGCCGAGATAGGCCATTTCATAGACCAGCCGGTCAAGACTTATTCGAGCGGGATGTATGTAAGGCTGGCCTTCGCCTGCGCGGTGAACGTGGACCCGGATATATTGATAGTAGATGAGGCGCTGGCCGTGGGCGACATCGGGTTCAGGTCAAAATGCTATCTCAAGTTCAACGAGATCGCGAAAAAATGCGCTGTGGTCATCGTAACCCATGACCTGCCACAAGTGAGCAAACTTTGCGACAACGTGCTCGTGCTCAATGGCGGGAATACATATTTTTATGGTGATCCGATTCAGGGTGTCGAGAAATATAATAGCCTGTTTGGTGAGAAGCAAACTATATTGGCGGGTTCCGGAGAGGCCAAGGTAAGCGATTTGAAATTGCTGGATGAAACGGATAAAGAGGCGAATGTATTTGAATATAATGCGCCGCTTCGAATCCAGTTTGATGTGGAGGTCGATGATAAATACGATGAATATATCGTATCCATTACCATTATGGACCAGGGTGGCGCATTGATCGCGCAATGCCATTCAGAATACAATAAAGTAATTTTGAAGAACGAAGGCGGCAGATGCACATTTAGAGTAGATATCGATAGGTTGCCGCTTAACCCGGCAAACTACTTTTTGTCTATCATAATTTTTGACAGTTCGAACAGCAGACACCTTGCGTGGCTTTATGCTGCCAGAGAATTCACGGTAGTGGGAGATTTTCATGGAGGTGCCGCGATCCAGCTGAGGGGCTCTTGGGAAAAAATGTAGTCGCAAGGCTTGCGTGAAAAAAATACGGTATGAGAGATAACGGCGGCAGCCCCGCTAGCGAAGGTCGAATACTGAGTTGTCCGTTTTGCGGCGGAAAACCCGTATTCGCTTATAATATGGGCGCTTATTGCATCGAAAAATGTTGCGTCTGCAATACGGGTTTTGCGAACCCGATGCCTGAGAGAGGAATACTGGCCATGTTTTACGATGGGTTCCTTTTCGAGGCAGATATCAGGAATATGCCAGATATTGCCAAAAACTCGAGGGAACTATTTTCAGAGCTGAAGCTTGAGAATGGACGTAATCTGGAAATGTTGGATGTCGGAGGAGGCGGCGGGTTTTTCTCTAAATCATTTGAGAACCTTGGCTACGGGAAAAGCACTTATGTGGACCTCGACGCAAAGGCTTGTGATTTTGCAAGAAACAAATTAGGAGTAAGCAATGTGATCAATGCAGATGCTACTCAAGCCGCATTTGATAAAAAATTTGATTTTATAATGTGCCGTCATATTATAGAGCACCTTCTGAATCCGTCAGAATTTGTTTTGAAAATGACAGGCCTGCTTTCCGAAAAAGGGCTTTTGCTCGTCATGTGCCCTAATGGAGCATCCATTGAGTATTTGGCGTATCCAAGGCTGGGTCTGCTTAACAGAGCGAGGATAATTAAAGGGTCAAATCCGATCCGTTCAATTGCCCTGCTTAGAAAATTTTTGTTCGGGGACATTCTTCACGGAATCGACCCGCCCAGGCATCTTTGGGCAATAACTGGCAAAGGCATGGAAATTTTTCTAAAAAGGAATTCCCTGAATTTCAAGATATACACGAAAAAACTTACGGACAAATGTTATTCGCCATATTACAAGCCGCGCACCTTTTTCGATAAAAAAATAGCTCCATTTCTGGTCGACAAATTTCTTTCCAGGATTCACGGTGGTACGCATCTTATTTTAGAGATAAGAAAGTAGACCGTGGGTAGACCATCACAGACGATCGACATTGTTTTACAGAACAACCTGTGCATAGGCTGCGGCTTATGCGCAGCAGCCTGCCCACATAATACAATCAAAATGGGCTGGCACTCAAAAAGAACCTGGCAGCCGGCTCTTGACAAATCGAAATGTACAAAATGCGGACTTTGCTACGAAGTGTGCCCTCATTCGCCTGAATGCATAATAGAATATTCGCAAGCCGCGGCAGAAAGCGGGCGCAAATTCGGGCTGCCGCATGGTGCCGACTATTTCATAAGCTACGATATGGATGAAAGCAAAAGGATTCTAAGCGCTTCCGGCGGAGCCCTTAGCGTCCTCCTGGGACATCTGCTTGAATCGGGCGTCATCGACGGTGTAGTCGCTTCCGTTCCGCTGTTCACCGAAATCGGGAAACCGCATTACCAGGTGCAGATCTTTCATTCAAAACAGGAGCTGGAAACCGGAAGAAGTTCTCATTATCACCCCCTGAACTATGATGCGGCGATACGGGAGCTTTCCGGGATGAAAGGAAGTTTCGCCATACTCGGCGTGCCATGCATTGTGAGGGGGCTCAAGCGCCTGCCCCAGAAGATCAGGCAAAAAATCAGGTTTACCATTGCTTTGTGCTGCAGCCATAATGTCACGGGAGCGTTCATCGATTGCCTCGCAGCAAAAGAGGGTATCGGAAAGAATGAACCCTTTCAGGCCAACTTAAGAGAAAAAAAGGGGATTCCCGACGCAAACAATTTCAACACCTACTTTTGCCTCGAGCAAAGGGAAATTCGCAGAAACCGGTTTGAAAGCGCGTTTACCGATATGTGGCGCAATTATTTTTTCGCGCAGGAATGCTGCCTTTATTGCCCTGATTTTTACGGGGTTGATGCCGATTTGTCAGTCAAGGACGCATGGGGGCGATTGAGCAAAGATCCGCTGGGCATATCGCTCCTGGTCATTCGCAATAAAGAACTCAGCCGCCACCTGACGCAGCTCAGAGAAACAGGGCGGCTGTATCTCGAAGAATGCAGGGCTGACGAGGTCTTTGATTCGCAAAAGGAGACCCCGGTCTTTAAGCATGAGGGCGTGCATCACCGTCTGGCGTGGAAAAAAATTATAAGGGCCGATATGAGGAGGAAGAACATTCCTCATATCGCAAAAGACTGGAGTTCCAGGGAGTCTGTCGAGTATTGGCGTTTCAGGGCTTTTATTTGGCTATCCAACTTTTTTTATTTCAATTTTGGGCGCGTGCCAGTCAAGAGATTGCTTGACATGGTGCGGCCCCGGAAGAAACCCAACACGATAAATTCGTCCCGTCCAGCAGGGCCTGCTTCATCAGGCGCTCGGTCAGATGCATGGCAGGGTGCTGAAAACCCAAATGTGCTGATAGCTGGCGGCTACGGGTATGGGAATGTGGGCGACGAGGCCCAGCTCGCCGCTAACATACAGCACTGGAAAAAGGCCTTTCCGTCTTGCCGGATAACGGTCCTGACGCCATACCCTGAATACACCAGGGCGACTCATAGAAAGGACATAATAATTGAGCTTGCGCCGAGGGTGTCATTATTCGGCGCGGGCGATGTCCCTTACTTCGGTTCTGAGGAGATTTTCAAGAAGAAGTTTTTTCCTTTGGCGCTGCGCTTCCTTTTAAATGCGTATTTGATAAGGGCCGGCCTGCCCGCAGTCGGGCTCACCGCTCGACAGGCCCGGATGTTGAACGTGTTAAGGGGCTCTGATGTCCTGTTTCTCTCCGGCGGAGGTTATTTAACCGGCATGACGCTCAGCAGGCTCTGGGAAAATATGCTGCTGCTAAGGCTCGCTCGCATTTTTGGGGTCCCTGCCTTCTTGTCCGGCCAGACTATAGGCGTATTTCAAAATCGACTAAACAGGTTTCTTGCAAAATGGGGCCTGAAGACAGCGGAGCTCATCTATCTGCGCGACCCTGTCAGCTCATCGAAGGCCCTGGCCGAAATAGGTATTACCGCTGAGAGGACAAAAAGCACTTTTGATGACGCTCTCTTTTATTCGCCGGAATCGCAGGAGAGAATCGATGATTTTCTCAAGGGGCACGGACTCTATGAAAAACCGTACCTGGCAGTAAATGTCCATTATTGGGGGCAGGCCCCTGAAGAGTCCAGGGTCATCATAAAACAGACGGCCAGTGCGCTCGACAGAATACAATCAGTGCTCGGCCTGCGGGCAGTGTTTGTGGCGATGCACGCCTCTGACGAGGCGGCTGTCGATGAGACATTGCGCCTGATGCAAAATCCGGGCATTTTTCCGAAGTGCGGCTATGACCTGGACCTGACTATCGGCCTCATTCAAAATGCTACGCTTTGTCTTACGATGAAGCATCATCCTATCATTTTTGCAATGGCGGCCGGGGTGCCTACGGTATCGATGTGCTTCGATGGTTATTATGAACACAAGAACAGAGGCGCTCAGGACATATTCGGGCAGGGCAAATATGTGATCGCTGGCTGCGAGGAGCTATCTATCAAAATAGAGGAAAGCGTCACTGAGGTGTATCGCAGGAGAACTGAGCTATCCGCGCAGATTAGGTCAAAAGTGGAAGAGCTAAGGCCGCTGGCAGGCGACGTCATCTATAAGTATAAGTCCGCTCTGCACAGCAAAAGGATACCGTGAATATTTACGACGAAATAAAAAGGAAAATAACGGGTAAGAGAGCCACTCAATACAGAAAAAGCTGCCTTATCATACCTTGCGGCTGGTTTGGATTTGATTACAAAGAAATACATAAAAGGGCTTCTGAGAACAATTGTCATTTTATAACTTACGATTTCAAGGAAGTCGATAGAAGCGAAAAGATCTATTTGGATTATTGTAAATATAAAGAAATAACCTATAGGGGAGTCAATTTATACGAATCATCTATTTACAACATTTGCAATGATTTGGAATTAGCGCCAAAATTTTTAGATTTTTCAGATCAAGTTCAAAAAAAAGTTTTAGAAAAATGGTATGAAATAGCAGCAAGGCATGTTGATTATGCAACACGGCTTTTTGACGAAAACAAAATTGAATTGGTCATTATTCCTCAAGGTTATGTTTTGGAAGCAGCAGTTGTGAGACAAATTGCCGTTAATAGGGGCGTTTCTGTTTTGGCGATAGAGAATAGCCTAAGTAAGGACAAGCTCCTTTGGGATAATGTGTCAGGCATTACGGTCAATGCTAATCTCGGCAAGAATTATTTTTGGAAATTCAAAAGCAGTATTGATGAGAGGACGGCAATAAAATATAAGGAAGACTTTTTGAGAAATATCAAGCTGTTGAAGGTAAGCGAGCACTCGTCGCCAAAAACCCAATATCCAAGAAACGGCGGCAGGAAAACCATATTATTCCTTTCCCAGGTTTACTTGGATTCATCGATTATTTTCGGGATATACGATTTCCCCGATACCGTAAAAATAATTGAGATTCTTTGTAGATTTTGCGAGCGCATGAATTACGAATTGATTGTAAAACTTCATCCAAAGGAAATTGAGGGCAACAGTATATTGAACAGGCCTTATGACAAAATTACATGGAGGAAAATCAAATCCAACAAGTATCTTGCAGACAAAATAGAGCAGCAAACATATGTGCATGTTGATTTCGAGAACAGTTACGACACCTACAGCTTAATAAGCAATGCTGACGTTTGCGTAACTGTGAATTCAATGGCCGGTATCGAAGCTTTATTGCTTGGGAAAAACGTCATTCTTTGCGGACAAAGCAGCTATGGCGGGCTTGGTTTCACATTTGAAGCCTATAATCAGGAATTTTTAGATTTTTTTTTAGAGTTGGTAACTACTAAAAATAAAACGATGATTAATGCAGACGCAGACAAATTCTTTTATATCTATTTAGAGAAATATTGTATCGATAAGACTAATGGCGCGTTAATAAGCTTGATTGAAAAACAACAATTAGCAAGAAGATAAAAATGCAAAAACCGTTAGTAAGTATAATAATTCCTTCATTTAATTCTGAAAAATACATCGCACTTGCTATAGAATCTGTTCTCAAACAGACATATAGAAATTGCGAGATAATTGTAATCGATGACGGATCATCTGATTCTTCATTCAAAATAGCTTCTGAATATGCAAGGAGAGGACAGATAAAAATTCTACATCATAGTAATTTCGAAAATAAAGGTGTGAGCAAGACCCGGCATTTAGGAATAATGGAAGCAACTGGAGAATATATTGCATTTTTGGACTCGGATGATTTTTTTGAAGAGGACAAAATTGAAAAACAAATTGTTGCACTGGAGTCAAACAGGAATTATATTCTCTGCCACACAGCCATCAAGCCAATTTCCGAAACTGCAGCGCAGGCGGATTTTGTTGGTCATTTTAATATTTCGGAAGATGTTTTGGCGTACAACTATCAAGAATGCGAAGATTTCTTATTATCTAATCACGTCTGTAATTCCTCGGTGATGGTTCGCTCTTCGATCCTAAAACAAATAAATTTCTGTTCGCGACAGATTTTTCAATATGAAGATTGGGTATTATGGGTGCTTCTTTCTGAGCACGGTAAATTTCTTTATTTACCGGACGAATTGCTTAATTATCGTTTTCATGAAAATTCGGCAACATATAAGGTGGTTTCGAATAGGTTAATTAACCACTACTCATCATTGGAATTTTGTCTGATGTTGATTGCAAAAACAAATAACAAAGATATAGCGTTAAAGGCATTACAGTTATCAAAAAAACAGATTTTAGAAATATGTAAAATCTATGGGAATGGAAAGACGTGCCAATTTGATTCGTTTTTTGAAAATACAGAGGAAAAAGAGCGTCAGTTGAACGAACTTCTCTGTTCGTACAGCTGGAAGATAACAGCGCCGCTGCGTGGCATTTTAGATGTTATCACGAAAAGAGGACGCGATTAGCTTATGGACTACGCCGTTTGCACGATAGTCTCGAAGAACCACCTGCCCTTTGCCAGGGTCTTCGCCGAGTCTTATAAGAAGCATAATAAGGGCGAGGTGTTCCTGTTATTGGTAGATAGGGTGGACGGCTGCTTCGACCCCGCAAAAGAGCCGTTCAAGATGTACACCATAGAGGACTTCAGGGACCGCATCCCTGAATTCGAGAGCTTCTGCTTCAGGTACAGCATCCTTGAGCTTAACTGCGCGATGAAGCCGTACTTCATCGAGTCTCTTTTCAATGAGCATGGCTTTAAAAAGCTCCTTTACTTCGATTCTGACATTTTAGTAACCGGCAGTGTTGACGAGCTGATAGGCCTGCTGGACAGCCACCCGCTTATAATCACGCCTCATTTTACGGCACCGCTTAAAGACGGCTTCCTGCCAAACGAGGTGGGCGTGCTCATGGCCGGGCAGTACAACGCCGGTTTTTTCGGCATTACCAATACGCCTGCCGCCAGGGGCTTTATAGAGTGGTGGAAGGACAGGCTGTATACCGATTGCATTCAAGCTGTTGAAAAGGGGCTGTGTTCAGACCAGAAGTGGCTCGATTTCGCGACCAGCTATTTAGACGACGTGCTCATACTTAAGGACCCCGGCTGCAACATCGCCTACTGGAACCTTTTCCGCAGGGAGCTAACGGAAGAGGACGGCAGGTACTACGTGAACGGCCGCCCGGCAGTATTTTTTCACCTCAGTGGCTTCGACCCGGACAACGCCGAAGTAATATCCCGCCACCAGAACAGGGTTACATTGGAAAAACATCCGCAGTACAGGGGAATATTCGAGGAATATGGAAAGCTGGTGAAGTCCAAGGGATGGGCCGAGGCACACGGCTGGCCTTACGCGTTCGGGCGGTTCGACAACGGCGCTGACATCCCGCCGTTTGCAAGAAGGCTTTTTCATGAGATGAGAGATGACGCCCGGAGGTTCGGCAATCCTTTTGAAACCGCGCAAGAAGGGTCGTTTTACAATTGGCTGAACGAACCTATGAACCAGGCCCGGCCAGATGTAACGCGCTGGTCTCTTGCAACGCAGGTACGGCAGACTGCGCCGGGCGTTCAAGAACTTATGGACCTGTTATACCAAAAAGAAGAGGTGATCAGCCAAAAAGAAGAGGTGATCAGCCAAAAAGAAGCAGAAATAAGATTGATCCTGAATTCCCTGAGCTGGAAGATAACGGCGCCGTTGAGAAAGACATTGGGATTATTGAAAAGATAGATAACAGAATTTTCGAAATGGAACACAAGACAGACTGCAAGAAACGCGTATCTACCGCTAAAGAGGGACCACATCATGAACGACATAAGGCAGTTCCAGAGAGGAAAAATAGAATGACAGCGAATAAGCTTGCTTCAATAATCATTTTAAATTTGAATGGTGAAGAAATTTTATCAGAATGCCTGGATCGACTGCTTGCGCAAACGTATCAAAATTTTGAGATTCTGATTGTGGATAATGGTTCCAGTGATGGCAGTGTTGAACTGATTAAAAACAGATATGGCGGATATTCTAATATTATTTTGATAGAAAACGATGAGAATGTTGGCGTACCAGAGGGGAGGAATGTAGGGTTAAGAGAGGCAAAAGGCGATATAATCGTTTTTCTCGACAATGATGGGTTTGTTGATAAGGAGTGGCTTGAAAAAGGAATAGAGACTTTATACTCGGCCGATGATATCGGTTCAGTTGCATCGCTTGTTTTTTTCGCGGACAAAAAAGACATCCTTAATGGCGCGGGCGGCACAATTAACCTCCAAGGTTATGGTGGCGATTTGTGTTCCGATGAGCCGTATAAGTATGCTGATATCCCTAATGAAGTCCTGTATCCAATGGGGTGCGGCATGTTCCTGAAACGAGAGGTCCTTAAATATACGGGCTTTTTCGACAGCATACTTTTTTATTACTACGAAGATCTTGATTTTGGCATAAGCGTCTGGAGATCGGGATACAGAATTGTTGTTGCAAAGGAAGCAATAGTTTATCACAAGCTCAGTTACAGCAGCGGCTTCCTCAATTCGAAAAAATTCTATTTGTATCATAGAAATAGGATAAGAACTGTTTTAAAGCATTTCCCTTTCAACGAAATACTGAGATGGCTTTTCAGAGAATTCAAAATCGAAATCAACCGCAGATTTCCAACTTTTGCAAAGGCATGGCTATGGAATTTAAGACATCTGAGCTCTCTCTTAAAATTTAGAAGAAGTTTGCCGCCAAATTATGATTTTTTTAATCTTATGGATAAAACTATCGATCCATTTTCGCTTGCAAAGCCACAAAATTTACTTTTCCGGCCTGATCCTGAATCGGCATCACTGGAATTTACGATTGGCAAAGGGGATGAAAAATTTCTTAATTACGGGTGGTATCATTTGGAGAAAGATTTGAGTAAGAATAAGGTTTTTAGATGGAGCTATAAAGCAAGCTCCGTTATTCTCAGAATACCAGAATCGATTAAGGCATTGGGTCTGGATATCAGATTTTGTTCTTTAAAAACAAATTCAATAAGGGTCGATATCATAGATTATGATTCTGCGGAAACGATTCAATCTTGCAAGATAGAAAAAGAAAGCGACGAATGGAAAAAGGTTACGGTACCAACTGCTTTGAAAGCGGGCACCTATGAACTGCAATTCCGCCCTGAATTTACATATAAAGAAAGAAGTACAAGACAATTAGGTTTTGCACTTTCCAAAATCGAAGGTGAGGTATAGCATGAGATGCGCACATATTTTCCCTCTTTTTGGGAAGGAATTGATAAATGGATCAGAATACTATGAATTAATGCTTTCGTCCCATTTGACCAAATTAGGAATGGAAGTTGATATTTATGCAACCACATCGAATTCAATTCAGATCAAGTCTGCTTTTTGTATCGCATGGAAAGGACATTATAGAAGCGGTCTTGAAAAAATTGATAACCTCAATGTCTATAGGTATCCAACTTGGACCTGTCCTGAAAAATTGGGAGCAGTATTTTCCAAATTAATTGTAGATAGACTTAATAAGGAAGGGGTTCTCTCAACAAAGAAATCTCACAAGTTATATTATGAAAAAGCTCTGGAGAGACCCAAAATATATGATTTGCTGGCAAGGGTGGGCCGCGGCCCTTATTCAAGGGATTTACTGAAAGCACTCAAGGCAAATATTAACAAATACGATATTGTTTTAACTGGGTTTCTTCCATTTTCATTGTCACATCAGGTAATCACAATTGCAAAAAAAGCGCGTAAAAAGGTCGTTCTTCTGCCCTTATTCCATCCAGATGATTTGTATCATCATTGGAATTATCTTTATCGATATTTCGAAAAATCTGATGCCGTATTGACTTTAACTGATCATTCTCAAAAAATCATTCGCGACCTTTTCTCTGAAAAAGTAAAAAATGTCAAAACAGTAGGCGCTGGCGTTGATTTGAAATCCTTTTTGGATAAAGGAATTTCCGGCAGCAGATTCAGAGCGAAATACGGACTTGAATCAAAAAAAATAGTTTTGTTTGTAGGCCGCAAAGAGAAATTCAAGGGATATGAAACGGCAATACAGGCTATAAAAAATATAAAAAATCCCGATATTAAATTGGTAATGATAGGTTCTGATGCGGACAAAAAACCAATTAATGATGATTTTGTTTTATATTTGAACAAGCTGGATAGAAATGAACTTATTGATGGTTACGATAGCTGTGACTTGTTTATACTTCCTTCAGAGCACGAAAGTTTCGGGATGGTTTTTTTAGAGGCTTGGGCAAGAAAAAAGCCTGTGATTGGAAATGGAAATTGTGGACCGGTTACTTCGCTGATTGATGATGGTGTAAATGGTCTGTTATGCAAGAATGTCGATGAATTCAGTCAGGCCATTGTGAAGCTCTTATTAAACAGAGATACAGCAAAAAAATTTGGGGAGAATGGCTTTGAAAAGGTGAATATGGAATATACCTGGGATGTGGTGGCCCGCAAAACCGCCGATATCTACAATGGATTATTGAGCGAATAAATCCTTATGAGCGCGACCGTTTCAATCAGACTGAGATTATTCCAGCTTGTCAGGGAATCCGCCGCTATGGCGGCCTCTGTCCTGAAGCCCGTTTTTCAAAGGCACACAAGGATAATGGGGCTGCTTCTCAAAATAAACGAGCGTGTCCTCGCCCTGCCGACTATTTGCCTCTTCTCAAGCACCAAACCCGCGAATTCGGACGCGCCTGTATCTGAAAGATATCTCTACCTTGAAAAGGGGGTATCCTGTAGGCCGTGCGGTGCAATGGAACAATGTCCTAAAAATCAAAAAAATTATTGCGAGAATTTTGTTGAGCCTGAATCGGTCTCAGAGGAAATAATGAGGATGCTGTCAAATGTCTATGGGACAAACATCTAATAAAACGGTCTTCTGCACCATCGCGAGCGCGAACTATCTATCACGGGTACAGGTGCTCGAAAACTCGTTGAAAAGCCATAGCCCCGACTATGACTTGAAGATACTCCTGTGTGAAAACCCGGAGGTTTGTGAAGAACTCGCCAGGCGAACAGGCCGTAAATTCTATTCCCCCGCTGATATCGGGTGTACTGATTGGCTGCATATGGCCTTCTATTACAATCTAATCGAGTACAATACCGCGCTTAAGCCGTATTTTATCGAAACACTGATAAAAGAAGGGTACGCTTCTGTTTTTTATTTCGACCCTGATATAGAAATATTTTCTTCATTAGATGAAATGACAGGGCTCATCCCAAAAAATGATATCGTTTTGACGCCGCACGTCTGTAAGCCCCTCCGGGATGATCTCAAATATCCTGCTATGGAATATCTTATGCAAGCTGGGCAATTCAACCTCGGGTTTGCTGGTTTTTCCAACAGCAATGAATCCCTTGAGCTCTTGAGATGGTGGCAGAGTGTCTGCCATGAAAAGTGCGTTTTTGATGTTAATCGCGGGTATTTCGTGGACCAGTCCTGGGCTGGCATCTTCCCTTCTTTTGTTGAAAAGACATATATATTACGCGACCCTGCGTATAATGTCGCCTACTGGAATATCTTCCAGAGAGATCTGAAATTTTCTGATGGGAGATGGATGGTCGATGGAAAGGAGCTAAAGTTTTTCCATTTCAGCGGTCTGTCTAAAGATGATCTGACCAAGGTGTCGATATACCAAAATCGCGTGACCGCGCCCATGGGAAGCGCCCTCCATTCTCTTTTGACGCAGTATTTTGAAAAGATAAAGGCCCAGGGATGGGCGGAGTTTAATGATCTCGCGTACTCATTTTCGAAATACTCGAACGGGGAGCCCATTACCGAGGCTGATAGAAAAAAGTTTCTGCTCTTGAGCGCTGAGGAGAGAAAAGAATTTGGTGACCCTTTTGAAAAATTTTCAGAGGTCAAAGAAGATCAAAAAAATTGCGATGGTTTTGATATGTATATCGAGTCATTGAGAACGGAAGGCTTTCTGGTCGCGAACCTGAAGGCTATCCGCGCTTTAAAAAGAAGATATTCCGAGAAGATGAAAATCACCAACCCGGTTTCAAGCACGAATGTTTTCAGCCTGTATCTCGAAGTCTTGAAAAAAGAAGGCTTTATTATAACCAATTTAAAAATGTTGCGATCTCTTTCGAGGGCTGTAAAACAAAAGGTCGGTTTTAAAAAAATTACTGATTGCAAATACTATATGAGAGCGGCCCTTTCAATCAAACTTAAGTTCTCCCATTTTATCAGGGAATCCGCCGCTATGGCGGCCTCTGTCCTGAAGCCCGTACTCCAAAGGCACACAAGGATAATGGGTCTCCTTCTCAGGATAAACGAGCGTGTCCTCGCCCTGCCAACCGACGCGTGCGGCAATGATGATTTTGAAAAGAGTACGAAGGATTTCAGTGGGGAACCAGGCGTCAATCTGATCGGCTACATAAACGCGGAAAGTGGGGTTGGCGAAGGCGCGCGGGCGAATATAAGGTCGTTTGAGCGCGCTGGCGTGCCTTTCGCCTTGAACAACCTGAAATGCCAGTCAAGGCAGGGGGACGCGACCTATACGAATTTTACGGAGACTAATCCTTACCGGGTCAATCTGGCGCATGTCAATGCCGATATGGTGCCGTCACTCATTCAGGCCAAGGGCCTCGATTACCTGAGGGGCAAGTACAATATAGGCTTCTGGTATTGGGAGCTCTCCAAATTCCCTGAGATATGGTTTGACAGGTTCAGGTTCTTCAACGAGATATGGGTTGCCACCGGTTTCTGCCAGGAATCGATTTCGGCTGTAGCCCCGGTGCCGGTTACGAAGATACCGCCTTCGGTAGTGGTCGAGAATATAAAAGAGATGACCAGGGGCGATTTCGGCCTTAAGGAAGGCGAGTTCGTCTTCCTTTTCGCCTTCGACATCTTCAGTTTTTTGGAACGGAAAAACCCCTTTGCCCTGATACGGGCGTTCAGGGACGCCTTCCCTGCGGAGAAGGACGTAAGGCTGGTACTCAAGTGCTCCAACATGGAGCGCGCCCCTGACGCAAGGGAAAGGCTTCTTAAAGAGACAGAGGGGCTCAACGTCAAATTCATCGACCGGTATCTGGATAAGGACGAGATAAACGCGCTCTTGAAGTTGAGCGATTGCTATGTCTCACTTCATCGTTCCGAAGGCTTCGGGCTGCCGCTTGCCGAGGCCATGTACCTCGGGAAGCCCGTAATAGCTACAGGGTACTCGGGCAATACCGATTTCATGAACGCAAACAACAGCTTTCCTGTAAAATACAGGCTTGTAGAAATAGAGAAGAGCATGGGCCCTTACAAAAAAGGCAATATATGGGCTGACCCGGACCATGCGCACGCCGTCGAATTGATGCGGCTTGTCTATAATGATAAAAAGCTCGCCGCGCAAATAGGAAAAAAGGCGTCGGAAGACATAAAGGCGCATTTAAGCCCGGAAGTCATCGGCAAGATGATATCCGAGAGGTTTGAAAAATTGCGGATATGGAATTAACGTTATGAACAACAAGAACGAGCAGACAGACGACTACCGCTCTTTGCAGCTCCTTGACGAGATATCGAGGAACCACGAGCTTACCCAGAGGGACTTAAGCCACAAGCTCGGGGTCGCCCTCGGCCTCATAAACTCATATCTCAAGAACCTCACCCAGAAGGGCTATATCACCATTTCCACCATTCCCAGAAAGAGGTACACTTATTACCTTACGCCGCACGGCTTCGCGGAAAAGACCCGCCTCACCTACCAGCACCTCCAGAACTTTACCTCTTTGTACAGGGTGGCGAGAAGGGATTTCCATGACCTTTTCGACGAGTTGCGCGGCTCAGATGTAAAAAGGGTCGCCTTCTGCGGTGTGGACGAGGTCACAGAAATAGCCTATCTGTCATTAAAAGAGGCCGAGCTTGAGCTTGCCGGGATAGTCGATGGCTCTCCTTCTAAAGCCAAGTTTTTCGGCCATGACGTCCTGAAGATCGATGATATAATGACGCTCGATTTCGACGTGGTCGTCATCACGAACTTCAATGATGACCAGGGGCTTAAGGCAAGGCTTTTTGAGGCCGGGGTAGAGGAGAAAAGGGTCTGCTCGATAAGCTCAGGCGGATGGCTTAAAAAGATTGAGAATCCAAAGATATGAGAAGTTTGATATTTTTGTTTTTCTGTTATTGCGAGGAGCTTTAGCGACGAAGCAATCTCATAATTCGTGCCTGGTAAAAGATTAGATTGCTTCGCTGCGCTCGCAATGACAAATCGATGAGCCAGGGTCATTTAAAGGAGAGCGCGTTGACTTCCTTGAAAAATAAGAGGATAGCGGTAACAGGTGGCTCCGGCTTCCTGGGCTCTTTCGTGGTCGAGAAGCTTAAAGAGCGCGGGGCAGAGGTCTTTGTGCCGAGAAAGGCCGATTACGACCTTGTGGATAGAGACGCATGCAAGAGGCTCTATGAACAGGCCCTGCCTCAGATCGTGATACACCTTGCGGCAAAGGTCGGCGGCATAGGGGCCAACAGGGAGAACCCGGGGAGCTTCTTCTTCGAGAACCTCATGATGGGCGCGCTCCTGATGGAGGAGGGCAGGCTCTACGGCATTGAGAAGTTCGTGGCCCTCGGCACTATCTGCGCGTACCCCAAGTTCACGCCGGTCCCCTTCAGGGAAGAGAACCTCTGGAACGGCTACCCGGAAGAGACAAACGCCCCGTACGGCCTTGCGAAGAAGATGCTCCTTGTCCAGTCGCAGGCGTACAGGCAGCAGTACGGCTTTAACTCGGTCTATCTCCTGCCCGTGAACCTCTACGGGCCGGGGGACAACTTCGACCCGGCTTCTTCACACGTAATACCTGCCCTCATTAAAAAGTGCATGGACGCCGTATCTATGGGCGCGCCCTCGATAACGGTATGGGGCACGGGCAGGGCCACGAGGGAATTCCTCTATGTCGATGACGCCGCTGAAGGCATAGTGCTCGCTGCCGAGAGATACGAGAAGGCTGACCCGGTGAACCTGGGCGCGGGCTTCGAGATATCGATAAAGGACCTTGTACAGCTCATCGCCAGGCTTACCGGCTTCAAGGGCGAGATAATCTGGGACGACTCAAAGCCCGACGGCCAGCCGAGGCGGTGCCTTGACACGACAAAGGCCGAACAGGAGTTCGGCTTCAAGGCAAGGACAGGCTTTGAGGAAGGCTTAAGGAAGACCATCGACTGGTATATTTCGGCCTTGGCGGATAAGGCTTAATCGGAACAAAAAAGGAGTCCGGACATATGTCGCAGATGAAGGCCCTTGTATTAAGCGGAGGGAAAGGAACAAGGCTCAGGCCCCTTACCTATACCGGCGCGAAGCAGCTGGTGCCTATCGCCAACCGTCCCATACTCTGGTACGTGCTCGACAATATCGCGAAGGTAGGCATAAAGGAGGTCGGGATAATAATCTCCCCTGAGACCGGCGCGGAAGTACAGGATACCATGGGCGACGGCTCCAAGTGGGGCGTTAAGATAACCTACATAATGCAAAAAGAGCCCAAAGGGCTCGCCCATGCCGTTGTGACCGGCCACGACTTCCTCGGCGACAGCCCCTTTGTCATGTACCTCGGGGACAACCTCATAGGCTGCGGTATAGATTCCTTCGTTGGCACGTTCACCTCGACCGGCTCCGACGCCGTTATACTCCTCAAGCCCGTAGATAACCCACAGTCCTTCGGGGTGGCTCAAGCAGATGATAAAGGGCGGATAGTCTGCCTCGAGGAGAAGCCGAAGAACCCGAAGAGCAATCTCGCCCTCGTCGGCGTATATATATTCTCAAACGAGATACACAAGGCCATTGCGAGGATCAAGCCCTCCCCCAGGGGGGAGCTTGAGATAACAGACGCCATACAGGAGCTTATAAACCAGGGCAGGCCCGTCCACAGCCACGTGCTCGATACATGGTGGCTCGACACGGGGAAAAAGGACGACCTCCTTGCCGCGAACACCATCGTGCTCGACGAATGGTTCAAAAGGGACCTGAAGGGGAAGATAGAGAATTCCGAGATTATCGGAAGGGTCACGGTAGAGGAAGGCGCGGTTGTAAGGAACTCGACGCTACGCGGTCCCATGGTGATAGGAAGCGGGGCGCTTGTTGAGAACAGCTTTATCGGGCCTTACACGAGCATTGGCTCTAATACCAGGATACTCAAGTCCATCGTCGAGCACTGCGTCATACTCTCCGGCTCAGAGGTCGACCATGTGAACAGGCTTGAGGACAGCTTGATCGGCAGGAACGCGAAGGTCAAGAAGTGCCATAACAAGCATGAGGCCCTCCGTTTGATGATAGGCGACGATTCCGTGGTGGAGGTATAAGGATGTTCAAAGAGGGAAAGATCGAGGGGATAGTGGTAAAGGAGCTTAAGAGGTATGCGGACGAACGTGGGTGGCTCATGGAGCTATTCCGCACCGACGAAGTCGAAAGGGAATATCACCCCGTGATGACCTATGTCTCGCTCACAAGGCCCGGCATCGCCAGGGGGCCCCATGAGCATATCGACCAGGCCGATTACTTCTGTTTTGCCGGGCCATCGGATTTCAAGGTATTTTTATGGGATAACAGGCCAGAGTCGCCGACGTACAGGCACAAGATGACCTTCATAGCCGGAGAGTCAAATCCGGCCGTGGTGATCGTCCCCAAGAACGTGGTCCATGCCTACAAGAACGTGGGGGAAAGCGAAGGCCTTGTAATAAACTGCCCCAACAGGCTCTTTAAGGGAGAAGGGAAAAGGGAGCCGGTCGACGAGGTCCGGCATGAAAGCGATTCGGCCTCTCTCTACAGGCTTGATTGATGAAGGTACTTGTAACAGGCGCAAAAGGACAGCTCGGAGCCGACCTAGTCCGGCGGCTTAAGGCTGAGGGCATCGAGGCGGCCTGCTTCGGCTCCGCAGAGCTTGACGTAAGCGACGCTGACGTTGTATCGGGCGCGGTTAAAAAAGAGAGGCCAGGCATAATTATTAATTGCGCCGCCTATACGAAGGTAGACCTCGCTGAAAAGGAGCGATTGAGGGCCTTCGCCGTAAACGCCGTTGGCGCGGCAAACCTCGCGAGGTCCGCTAAGGAGGCAGGGGCAAGGCTCATCCACGTATCGACGGACTTTGTCTTTGACGGATCGAGCTCAACCCCGTACTCCGAGACCGACGGCACTAACCCCCTTGGCGTATATGGGGAATCAAAGCTCGCGGGCGAGGCCGAGATCACGAGCGAACTTCCCGAGCACGTGATAGTGCGCACCTCATGGCTCTACGGAGTAACAGGACAGAACTTCGTCAAGACGATGCTCAGGCTCGCCTCGGAACGGGAGGCCTTAAGGGTGGTCTACGACCAGGTAGGCACGCCCACGTGGAGCGCGGACCTCGCGGGTGTCCTGGTAGATATATCAAAGGCCATTTCAGCCGGAGGGAGCCCCTGGGGCGCCTACCATTATTCGAACGAAGGTGTTGCGAGCTGGTTTGACTTTACGGTAGCCATATGCGAGGAGGCGGCTGCGCTCGGGGCGTCGCTCAAGTGCTCTACGATAGACCCGATACGCACCCATGAATATCCAACGCCTGCCAGGAGGCCCGCCTACTCTGTCATGGACAAGGCAAAGATAAAAAAGACGTTCGGAGTAAAGGTCCCTCATTGGAGGGTCTCTTTACGGAATATGCTAAAAGAACTATACGGGGGTACTCATGCGTAAGGTACTGATCACCGGAGGCGCTGGTTTCATCGGGGCCAACTTCGTCCTTCTTATGAGAAAGGCTCACCCGGAGGACAGGCTCATAGTCCTCGACAAGCTCACATACGCCGGGAACCTCGAGAACCTGGCCTCTTTAAAGGAAGGGCCTCTTTACAGGTTCGTAAAGGGCGACATTAACGACGCGACGCTTGTTGACAGGCTCTTCGGGGACGAAGATATAGATACGGTCGTCAACTTCGCGGCAGAGTCCCACGTTGACCGCTCGATACTCGGCCCCAGGGACTTTATAGAGACGAACGTCTTCGGCACATTCACTCTTTTGGAGGCCGCGAGGAAGCACTGGTTGCCATCAAATGGCGATGGGAAGAGGTTCCTTCACGTGTCAACGGATGAGGTCTACGGGTCGCTCGGGCCAACAGGCTTTTTTACCGAGTCCACGGCCTACAGCCCGAATTCGCCATACGCCGCGTCCAAGGCCTCTTCAGACCACCTCGTGCGGGCCTACTTCCATACGTACGGCCTTCCGGTTGTCACCACAAACTGCTCGAACAACTACGGCCCGTACCAGTTCCCGGAAAAGCTCATACCGCTTATGGTCATAAACGCCCTCAAGGGTAAACAGCTCCCTGTATATGGCGACGGGCAGAATGTAAGGGACTGGCTCTACGTCGAGGACCACTGCACGGCTATCGACACGGTGCTTGAAAGAGGAAGGCTTGGAGAGACTTACAACGTAGGCGGCAGGAATGAGAAAAAGAACCTGGATATCGTAAAGCTCATCTGCTCTATCGTGGATGAGAGGACGGGCAGCGGTAGCGAGCTGAAACGGGAGTTCCCTTTCGATGGGAGCCGGGCAAAGCTCATCAACTTCGTAAAGGACAGGCCGGGCCACGACCGCAGGTACGCTATCGACTGCGCGAAGATGGAAAAAGAGCTTGGGTGGAGCCCAGCCCACCGCTTTGAAGACGGTATAAAAAAGACGGTCGACTGGTATCTGTCGAACCGCAGGTGGTGGGAGCGGATAATCTCAGGAGAGTATGTGGAGTATTACAGCCTGCAGTATAGTGGAAGGTTCACTGGACAGGTGGAATAAGAAGACGGAAAGAGAGGGGCAGTTCGATGCGGAAGGGCTTCACGGTCTGGTTCACAGGTCTTTCGGGGGCGGGAAAGACTACTCTTTCGAGCCTCCTGCACCATCAGCTGCAGGACAAGGGCATCACCAACGTCGAGGTGCTTGACGGAGACGTGGTAAGGACGCACCTTTCAAAGGGGCTCGGCTTCACCAAGGAGGATAGGGACACCAACATCAGGCGGATAGGCTGGGTAGCGCATCTGCTGACCAAGAACAAGGTGCCTAACCTCGTCTCGGCGATATCGCCTTACAGGGACGTGAGGGACGAGGTCAGAAAAATGGTAGAGCAGACCGCCGGGGAAGGGACCTTCATAGAGGTCTTTGTCGATTGCCCGGTAGAGGTCTGCGAGGGAAGGGACGTCAAGGGCCTTTACGCGAAGGCTCGCAAGGGAGAGATAAGGCAGTTCACCGGCATCGACGACCCTTACGAGGCCCCCCACAGGCCCGAAGTCCATATAAGGACCGACCATGTGACGGCACGGCAGGGGGTTGAGATGATCCTGGGTCATCTTGCTGGAAAGGGACTGGTCTAAAGAGCTTTATTATGAAGCAGGCCGCAGATAATATTCTGTCCATAATCAAAGGATATGACTTAAGCCGGGCCATTCCTGATATCAGGAGATACGGCATAAGGACGTTTCTGCGCAAGGCGGTCGCTGAATTGACCAGGGGAACACGCCACGAGCTGCTGTCCCAACCGGTCAGCCCGGAACGCTCGCAGTGGCGGAAAGATTACCTGGCGATGTCAAAGATGATAGAAGACGTCTGCGCTCTGGCTATCCAAAAACAGGTAAAGCCGGTATCGTCGATAAAGGTCGGCGATAATGAGATCGAAGATAGGATACCGGGACTTACGCCTGACAAAAATGATAGACCACTGGTTTCCATCATAATACCTGTCTACAACAATATCAGGTCCACCGTCGAATGCTTGCTCTCTATCCGGAAGTATAAGGGTGAGACGTCTTTTGAGATAATCGTGGTCGACGACTGCTCGACCGACGACACCAGCAAGGTACTTTCCTCCGTCAAAAACCTCAAATACCTGAGGAATACAGAAAGCCTCGGTTTTGTCCCTACCTGCAATCGCGGCGCCGAAGCCGCGGAAGGAAAGTACCTGCTTTTCCTGACGAGCAGCGCGCAGGTGACCGCCGGTTGGCTTGACGAGCTTGTAAAGACATTCGAAGACAATGAAAACGTTGGGGCCGCCGGGCCCAGGATTCTCTATCCTGACGGCAGGCTCAAAGAGGCCGGCTCGCTTATACAAAAGGACGGTTCAGCGGTCTTCATAGGCAATGGGGACAGCCCTGGCCTGCCGAGATACAATTACGCGAGGGAGGCAGACTATTGCTCCGGGGTCTGCCTGCTGGTCGAGGCGGAAAGATTCCGCGCCCTCAGGGGCTTTGACCCTGAGTTTGCCCCTGACTGCGCTGACGCGGACCTGTGCCTCAAGTTAAGAGATGCTGGCCTGAGGATAATGTACAATCCCAAATCTGTTATCGTCCATCACCCGAGCGTCACCTCCGGGAGTGTGGAAGGCGCTTATAAGATGCGCTCAGCGAGAGCAAAACTCGCCCTTAAATGGCGTAACGAGATCGACTCGCTCAACAGCACCCGCCTGATAGCGTTTTATCTGCCCCAGTTCCATCCGTTCCCTGAAAACGACCTCTGGTGGGGTAAGGGCTTCACCGAATGGACAAACGTATCCAAGGCAAAACCGAACTTCACGGGCCACTATCAGCCGCATCTCCCGGCTGACCTGGGTTTTTATGACCTGCGCGTGGAAGAGGTGATGGTGGAGCAGGCGAAGCTCGCAAAAAGTTACGGCATATACGGCTTTTGCTTCTATTATTACTGGTTCGGGGGAAAACGCCTGCTGGAGATGCCGATAGAAAGGATGCTCAAGACCAATAAGCCCGATATCCCGTTCTGCCTTTGCTGGTCAAACGAGAACTGGACCCGCAGGTGGGACGGCAAGGAGAACGAGGTCCTGGTGGGGCAGAAACATTCGGACGAGGACGATAAGGCCGTTATCCTGGATATTATCCGCTACATGCGCCACCATAACTATATAAGGATAAGCGGCAAGCCCCTCTTTCTTGTCTATCGCCCGGGCCTTTTCCCTGATATAAGGAGGACCATCGGCATATGGCGCGAGCTCTGCCGCAAAGAGGGGATAGGTGAGATCTATCTTTCGATGGTAGGCTCATTCGAGAACGCGGGCGCTTACGCATGCCCTTCGGAATACGGGTTCGACAGCTCCGTTGAATTCCCGCCTCACGGGATGGCAACACCGTGCAAGATGCCGGGCCAGTCCCTGAACCATGAGTATGCAGGTACAGTAAGCGACTATCGCTCCCTTGCGCTCAACTACGTTAAGCAGGATCTACCGGGTTATACGAGATTTCGCGGGGTCGTGCCTTCATGGGACAATACGCCCCGTCGCCAGAACGACCCGCTGGTTTTCATAAATTCGTCGCCTGGCCCGTACGAGGCATGGCTTGAGTTCACCGTAAGGCAGACCCGTGAACAGAACTTCGGGGGTGAGCGTATCGTATTCATAAACGCGTGGAACGAATGGGCGGAAGGGGCGCACCTGGAGCCTGACAGGCTCTTCGGGCGCGGCTATCTCGAGGCAACGCGGAGCGCCCTTGACCGGGCCTGACTATAATCGGGTATCAGGATGTCTTTAAAGGTATATGTAGTACTCCTCAACTGGAACGGGCTCAAGGACACCTCCGAGTGTCTTGAGTCGCTTGAGAAGGCCGCATGCCCCGGGCTTGAGATTATAGTCGTCGATAACGGCTCCACGGACGGCTCTTTGGAGGCGCTGAAAAAAAGGTTCGGCGCAGCGGTAAGGTTCATCGAGAACAGGACGAACCTGGGCTTTGCGGGCGGGTGCAACGCTGGTTTAAGGCAGGCCCTGTCCGAAGGGGCGGAATATGTCATCCTGCTCAACAATGATACGGTAGTGGACGCGGATTTCGCGCGAGAGCTTTTAAAGGCCGCTGAAACGGAGCCGGAAGCCGGCATCATCTGCTCAAAGATATTTTTTCATGACAGGCCGGATGTGATCTGGTATGCAGGGGCTTTTTTTAATGAGCGGCTCGGCTGGGGCAGGCATCGAGGCTACAACGACAGCGGCGACAAGTATCGCTCAACCGAAGAGACAGGCCGCCCGACAGGCTGTTCGATGATGGTGACAAGGGAGCTTTGCGGCAAGATCGGGCTTTTCGATGAGGAGTACTTCTGTTATTGCGAGGACCTTGACTGGGGCTTGCGCGCCAGAAAGGCCGGGTTCAAGGTCCTCTTCGCGCCTGCCTCAAAGGTCTGGCATAAGGTATCGAGCTCCAGCGGAGGCAGGTCCACGGCCGTCTCCCTTTATTACTCCACAAGGAATATGCTGATGTGCGTCGATAAGAACAGTCCGCTCTCCTTCCCGCTGAGACAGCTGAGATATCTTTCGATAGCCGCTGCCTCTTTGTTAAGCCTCTTTACGATGGGGGTACCTTATGCGGCAGGCTTGAAGATGGTCTTCAAGGGCTTTCAGGATTATTTCAGGGGCGTAAAAGGCGAGCTTTGCTTGCAGAAACTCTATAAGGGGGTAGCGTGAAGGTACTTCTTACAGGCGGCGCCGGGTTCATAGGCTCTAACGTGGCGGACGCGTATATAGAGGCCGGCCATGAGGTGGTGATCCTTGATAACCTCTTTACCGGGAAGCGGGAGAATATAAACCCGAAGGCCAGGTTCTATCTGATGGACGTACGCTCCCCGGAGGTGGCAAAGGTATTCGAGTACGAGCGTCCGGATATGGTGAACCATCACGCGGCCCAGATGTCGGTGCCCGCCTCTGTCGCGGACCCGGCCTTCGACGCCGACGTGAACGTAAGGGGCCTTCTGAACGTACTTGAGGCGGCAAGGAAGAACGGCACCAGGAAGGTCATATTCATCTCATCGGGTGGAGCTGTCTACGGAGAGGCCAGGGAGTTTCCAACCAGCGAATCCTGCTATCCTGAGCCGGCTTCTCCATACGCCATAACAAAGTACGTCTCAGAAAAATATCTCGCCTTCTACAAGCGGCAGTACGGGCTCGATTATACGGCGTTGAGGTACGCGAACGTATACGGCCCCAGGCAGGTCCCGCACGGAGAGGCTGGCGTTGTGGCGATATTCATGGAGAGGCTCCTCACAGGCTCTCCATGCACCGTCAACAGCTTCAATGACGAGCCCAGGGGCATGACCAGGGACTACTGCTTTGTCGGCGACGTTGCCAGGGCCAACCTGCTCGCCCTTGATAAAGGGAGCGCCCAGGCTTACAATATCGGGACCGGCGTGGCCACGCACACCCTTGACCTTTTTAATACCATATACTTGGCGATAAAAAGCAGGGCCGCCATCTCCTCTGAGCTTGAAAGGCCTGAAAAGGGGGAGGCAAGGCCCGGGGACCTGAGGCAAAGCTGCCTTAAGGCGGAAAAGGCCAGGGCAGGGCTTGGCTGGACGCCTGAGGTCGGACTTGCGCAAGGCATATCGATGACGTTGGACTGGAGGGCCGGAAGGCCGCTCCAGAAGATATGAATATTACGAAGGGGGCTTAACCCGAAAATGGCGAAGAAGGCTTTGATAACAGGCATCACCGGGCAGGACGGCTCCTATCTTTCTGAGTTCCTGCTGGCCAAAGGCTATGAAGTCTACGGCATGGTCAGGAGGGCGAGCATTGACAGGTTCGACAGGATAGACCACATAAAGGACCGGATACACCTTGTCCAGGGCGACCTTACCGACCAGTCGTCCCTTGACGAGGCGGTAAAGGAGATACGGCCCGACGAGGTCTATAACCTCGCGGCCCAGTCCTTTGTGCCGACCTCCTGGAACCAGCCGACCCTCACGGGAGAGGTAACTGGCCTGGGGACTACACGGCTCCTCGAATCGGTGCGCAAGATCAAGCCCGACGCGAGGTTCTACCAGGCGTCATCGAGCGAGATGTTCGGCAAGGTAAGGGAAGTGCCCCAGAGCGAGCTTACGCCATTTCACCCGAGGAGCCCTTACGGGGTAGCCAAGGTCTACGGCCACTTCATAACAGTGAATTACAGGGAGAGCTATAACCTCTTCGCCTGCTCAGGCATACTCTTCAACCACGAATCGCCCAGAAGGGGCCTTGAGTTCGTCACAAGGAAGATAACCCACGGGGTCGCCAGGATAAAGCTCGGGTTGGCAAGCGAACTAAGGCTCGGAAACCTCGACGCCAAGCGCGACTGGGGCTTTGCCGGGGATTATGTGGAGGCCATGTGGCTCATGCTCCAGCAGGCAGAGCCTGACGACTATGTGGTCGCCACAGGCGAGACCCACAGCGTGCGCGAGTTCGTTGAGTTAGCATTCGGAACGGCGGGGCTCGACTGGGAAAAGTACGTTGTCTTAGACCCCAAGTTCCTGAGGCCGGCGGAGGTAGAGCTCCTTGTGGGCGACCCGGCAAAGGCAAAGAAAAAGCTCGGCTGGGAGCCGAAGGTCTCTTTCCATGAGCTTGTAAGGATGATGGTCGACGCCGACATAAAGGGGCTCAGTGGTGCGTAAGGTACTGATTACAGGCATCGCGGGCTTTGCGGGCTCCCACCTTGCCGAAAGGCTTATCGGACGCTTCGAGGTCTCCGGGACGGTCATAGATGACAACGTCCGGAACCTCTCAGGCTTGAGCGGCCTTGACCTCGTCAAATGCGACCTCCTCGACCGGGGCGCTGTCGAGGGGCTTATAGCGCGCCTTAAGCCGGATTTCATATTCCATCTCGCGGCGCAGTCAATGCCGTCATTTTCCTTCGGACACCCGGCAGAGACGCTCAGCACCAACATATTCTCGACGCTGAATATATTCGAGGCGACAGTGAACTCCTCTCCTGAAACGGCCATCCTCAATATCGGCTCAGGGGACGAGTACGGGGACGTCCGGCAGGAGTCTCTCCCGGTAAATGAAACGGCTGAACTACGCCCCTTGAACCCATACGCGGTCAGCAAGGTGACGCAGGACCTCCTCGCGTTCCAGTACTGGAAGAGCAGGGGGCTCAAGGTCGTGCGCGCCAGGCCGTTCAACCACTTCGGGGCGCGCCAGGCGGAAAGCTTCGTTGCCGCCGAGTTCGCCAAGCAGATAGCCGAGATAGAAGCGGGTATAAAGAAGAATAAGGCCCTGAAGGTCGGCAACCTGGACGCTGTCAAGGACTTCCTTGACGTGAGGGACGTGGTAGCCGCGTACGAGCTGCTGGTACATAAAGGGAACTACGGCGAGGTATATAATATCTGCTCCGGGCGCGCCATAAGCATCAGGCAAATGGCCGAGAAGCTCATTTCGCTCTCCAGTGAAAAGATAGAGATCGAGCAGGACACCTCGAGGAAAAGGCCCACCGATACCGTCGCCATGTACGGGGACGCGTCGAGGCTCAAATCACTCGGATGGGAGCAGAGGTACACTCTGGAAGAGTCCATTAAGGCCCTCCTCGACTACTGGAGGGGCAGGGTCGGGAGATGAGGATAGGAATAAACGCCCTCTATCTTTTGCCCGGCAGAGTGGGAGGAAGCGAGATCTACCTTAGGAACCTCGTCAAATGGCTTCCCAGGGTAGCACCGGAAAACGAGTTCCTGCTTTACGTGAACAAGGAATCAGAGGGCGTTCTGGGAGCAGAAGGGGTAAGGGTCGTGGCCTGCAATGTGAGGGCGGAGAGCCGCCCGATGAGGATATTGTACGAGCAGACCGTTTTGCCCGTCCTTGCCATGAGGCACAGGCTCGATGCCCTCCTTTCAGCTGGTATGACAGCCCCTTTTTTCTGCCCTGTGCACTCTGTACTTATGGTCTATGACATGCAGCACATAAACGAACCTCAGAACTTCAACAGGTGGTATCTTCTCTTTCTTAAATCGATAATCGGCTTAAGCGCGAAGAGATCGAAGGCCGTGCTTACATTATCCGGAAAATCCAAACAGGATATCCTTGAGTTTTACGGCCTGAGCCCTGGAAAAGTGGCTGTCACATATCTTGCCGCTGACAGGTCGGTCTTTTACAGAAGGGCGGATCCGGAGGTAGCCGCCCTGAGGAATAAATACGGCCTGCCTCAAGAGTTCGTCCTCTATATAGCATCTTCCCTGCCCCATAAGAACTATGAGCGGCTTCTGTCTGCTTTCGCCGAAGTAAAGAGGGTGAGGCCGGAGCTTAAGCTGGTGCTCATCGGAGCCCGTGATTACGGCCGTGAGGCGATCAAGGCAAAGATAGCCTCGCTCGGGCTGGAAGAAGGCGTCCTGTTTCTCGGATGGCTGCCGTTTGAGGATATACCAGGGATATACTCGGCGGCAAGCCTCTTTGTATTCCCGTCGCTGCACGAAGGCTTTGGCATACCGGTCCTTGAGGCGTTTGCCTCAGGCGTGCCTGTGGTATGCTCGGGGATCGGCCCCCTTGACGAGGTCGCGGGAGACGCCGCGCTCTTTGTTGACCCGTTGAGCGTGGAGAGCATAGTGGGGGGCATGCTCAAGGTCCTCGGCGACAGTCGATTGAGGGAGTCGCTTATAGCAAAGGGGCTCAAGAGGGCATTGGATTTCAGCTGGGAGAGGACGGCATCCGAAACACTTGCCTTTATCGAAAAGACGAAACGCGGGGGGCTCCATTGAGAAAGCCCCCGAGGATAACGGTCATAACACCTTCCTTTAACCAGGGGCGCTTCATCGAGGAGACGATCAAAAGTGTCCTCGACCAGGACTATCCCGACCTCGAGTACATAGTCATGGACGGCGGGTCAAAGGACAATACGGTCGAGATACTCAGGAAATACGAACCGAGGCTCAAGTGGGTATCAGAGCGCGACAGGGGGCAGTCGGACGCCATCAATAAAGGCATAGGAAAGGCCACAGGAGATATAATCGCCTATCTAAACTCCGACGACCACTATGAGCCGGGCGCGCTCGAGAAGGTAGCCCGTTTTTTTGTAAAGAACCCGGAAAAGGTCTGGGTTACAGGCAGGTGCAGGATAATCGATACCGATGGCAAAGAGGTAAGGCGATTCATAACCGAGTATAAAAATTTTTTGCTTGGCAGATACAGTTATAATATACTCCTTGTCACGAACTTCATCTCGCAGCCGGCCACTTTCCTGAGGAAAGAGGCCTTTGACAGCTTCGGGCTCTTTGACGAGACGCAGCACCGTGTTATGGACTATGACTTCTGGCTGAGGATGGGGGCAAACCATGCGCCGGGCATACTCGCTGATTATCTCGCCTCGTTCAGGGTGCACCCGGCTTCCAAGACCTCAAGCTCATTCCACAGCACCTTTAAAGAAGAATTAGAGGTCGCAAGAAAGTACTCCGGTTCTGCGTTCTTGAACGCCATCCATTACTTGAGCTATCTTGGCATCCGCGCAGCCTACACGGCGCTTGATTCGGCCGCGAGGCGCAAGCGCGCATAGGAAAGGGTATCTCGTATGTCACGCAATCAAGGTGTTAGCGGAAAAAAGGCGGCCTCAAGAATTGCCGCTTCTGCGGTCCTGCCAAAGCCATTAAAAAGAAGGGCTTCCCCGGGCGCCGCGCTCAAGCGAAGGGGCGGCGGCAAGCTCTATGCGACAATACTGGCCGGGGGCATAGGGACGAGGTTCTGGCCCCTGAGCCGCGAGACCACCCCGAAGCAGGTGCTCAAGGTCGTAGGCGACGAAAGCCTTCTCAAGTCCACCATCAAAAGGCTCAGTCCGCTCGTTCCCCCGGATAGGGTGATGATAGTCACCAACGCGAGGCAGGCCGAGATAATAAGGCTCCACCTTGCCTCTGACCGCGCCTCTGAGGCTCCTGGCTATATCATAGAGCCGATGGGCAGGAATACCGCCGCGGCAATAGCGCTCGCGGCCTTCGAGCTTTACAGGAAGGAGCCCGATGCGGTGATGGCCGTCCTTCCTGCCGATCACGTGATAGAGGACGGCAGGCCCTTCAGGGCAGCCATGAAGGCCGCGCTCAAGGTCGCCAGGGAAGGGCGCCTCGTTACCTTCGGCATAGTGCCGACACGTCCTGAGACAGGGTACGGCTACATAAAGGCCATGCCCAGGGCCTTTAAGAATATAGATGGCTTCGGCGTTCGAAATGTTGAGAGGTTCGTCGAGAAGCCCGACATAAGAAAGGCCAGGAGATACCTTAAAGAGGGTGGCTATTACTGGAACTCCGGCATATTCATCTGGAAGGCCGAAAGGATTCTCGATGAGATAAAGGAGCACCTCCCCGATCTTTACGCGAGCCTTTCCGAATGCGCTGACGTGGAGGGCATAACCGAGGCCTACAAGAATCTCAAGGACATCTCCATAGACCACGGCATCCTCGAGAAGGCCAGAGGCGTGGTCGTCATCCCCGCCAGCTTCGCCTGGTCTGACATGGGAACATGGAGTTCCTTTAACACTATCCTTAAGCCCGACCTGGATGGCAACATCATAAGGGGCCGGGTCGTGGATATAGGTTCGAGCAACTCGCTAATCCTCGGCTGCGACAGGGCTGTGGCAACGATAGGGCTGAAGGACATCATACTGGTAGACACTCCTGATGCAACGCTTGTCTGCCCCAGGGAGCGCGCCCAGGAGGTCAAGGACGTCGTAAGCATCCTCAAGAAGAAGAAGTACACGGAGCACGAGGTACATAGGACCGTAGATAGGCCATGGGGCTCTTACACCCTTCTTGAGTCTGGCGAGGGATACAAGATAAAGAAGATAAGGGTAGAGCCAAGAAGGCGGCTTTCCCTCCAGATGCACCATCACAGGAGCGAGCACTGGGTGGTCATCTCAGGCACCGCCCGCGTGCAAAGGGGCGAAGAGGTCGTGGATATCAGCATAAACCAGTCCACGTACATCCCCAGGGGCGTGAGGCACAGGCTTGAGAACCCCGGGGATACCCCGCTTGAGATAATCGAGGTGCAAAACGGCGAGTATGTCGAGGAAGAGGACATAGTGCGCTTCGAGGACGACTTCCAGAGGAAATAAGATAAAGATGGGCCTGCATACCGGCATAGACGTCGTCTCCATCAGCAGGATAAGGGACGCGGCGGCAAGGGTCCGCTTTCTTGAAAGGGTCTTTACCCCCGATGAGCTTCGCTATTCGTTCGGCAGGAGGGACCCTTACAGGCACCTTGCCGGCAGGTTTGCCGCAAAGGAGGCGTGCATGAAGGCCTTGAGGGGCCTTTCCCCGGGGCTCGGCTGGAAGGATATAGAGGTCAAGAGGGATAAGGACGGCAGGCCAGGTCTCGTCTTGCGCCCAGAGGCGGAAAGACTCCTCGGGAAGACAAGCGCCCTTGTGAGCATATCCTATTCAGGGGACATGGCCTTTGCGTTGGTCTCCGTCGGTTAAGCGGTTCTCAAAACGCAGGCTTTATAGCCTGAATGTGATGTGAGTTTTTAAGTAAAAATCCGGAAACTCAAGGGTAGCGCCATGAAACAACGTGAGCAATGGGGGTCGAGGATAGGGCTTATCCTTGCAATGGCGGGAAACGCGATAGGCCTCGGCAATTTTTTGAGGTTCCCGGTCCAGGCCGCCGACAACGGCGGCGGGGCCTTCATGATCCCGTACTTCATCTCGCTGCTGGTCCTTGGCATCCCGCTCATGTGGGTCGAGTGGGGCATAGGCCGGTACGGCGGCTCGCTCGGCCACGGCACGGCGCCCGGCATGTTCGATGCCCTGTGGAAGAGCCGGCTTGCCAAGTACGTCGGCGTACTCGGTGTCTTTTTGCCGCTCGTCATAGTCATATATTACACATACATCTGTTCATGGACCCTGGCCTTCAGCCTTTTTTCGGTCCTGGGCAACTACCCGAGCCCGGATAGCATCGCTACAGCGGCATCTGCCTCAGAATACCTTAAGCCATACCAGGCGTTCCTCTACGATTATATAGGCGCCTCCGGCGGCGGGGGCATGCTGACGCCATCGCCGATAGCCTACGTCTTCTTTCTCGTGACCCTTCTTCTGGGGCTCTGGATATTGGGCAAGGGCGTATCCGGAGGCATCGAGATATTGAACAAGCTCGCCATACCGGCCCTGTTCGCGATGGGCCTCATACTTTTCATAAAGGTCTTTACTCTTGCATCTCCCACAGACCCGTCGGTCAACATAACGGAAGGGCTCGCCTTCCTGTGGGAGCCGGACTTCAGCGGCCTCCTGAGCGCGAAGGTCTGGCTTGCGGCCGCCGGCCAGATATTCTTTACCCTGTCTCTGGGCATCGGGGCCATCCTCACCTACGCGAGCTATGTGAAAAAGGACGAGGACATAGCCCTTGACGGCCTCTCGACCGCGAGCCTTAACGAGTTCGCCGAGGTGGTATTCGGGTCGACCATAGCGCTGGCCTCCGCCGTCATCTTCTTTGGCACCCAGGGGGCCTCAGAGATAGCTTCAGGAGGGGCCTTCAAGCTCGGCTTCATCAGCATGCCGGCGATCTTCACGCACATGAGCTACGGCCAGTTCTACGGTTTTCTTTGGTTCATGCTCCTTTTCTTCGCTGGGCTTACATCCATGGTGGCCCTTTCGCAGCCGGTGGTCGCCTTTTTCGAGGACGAGTTCGGATGGGAGAGAAGGAGGTCGGTCATCGTCCTTGGCGCCATCTTCTTCGTCTCCGCGCACCTGCCGATATTCGTAAACGGCGCGCTCGATGAGATGGACTTCTGGGCCGGGACATTCGGCCTGGTGATACTCGCTCTCCTTGAGATGATAATCTTTTTCTGGATATTCGGCGCGGACAAGGCGTGGGAGGAGATAACAAGGGGGGCGCACATAAAGATACCGAGGGTCTTCTTTTATGTGATGAAGTACGTGACCCCGGCCTTCCTCATAGTAATACTCGCGGCGTGGACGTACGAGCAGCTTCCAACGGTGCTCGCAAAGGGAGACGCCGGGGTATGGGTTACGAGGGCATTTCTCGCGCTCCTTCTGCTGGCCAATATAGCGGGGGTGAGGTACGCGTGGAAAAGGAGGCGGGCATGACCGCAGGCGGCTGGATATTCCTGGCGCTATCATGGGGTACTGTAAGCGTCTTCGTGGCTTTTTGCTTTTATAAGGTCTTCAAGAAGATCGGTTTCCGGTAGGCTTAGCGTTCAAGCTTGCGAAGGAGCCTCTCGGCCTTTCTCCTCCTGTGCCGGATGACCGCGTATTTTACAGCATAGTAGGTAGCAAACGTGCTAACGGCCGAGACTATGACGTTGCCGACAAGAAAGACCACGTAGGCCCAGCCTGCTCCTGTAAGAAACCCCTCAGCCTTTACCTTGTCTACTATGGTCGAGTAATCCTCCCTCATGATAAAGCTCCCCACGACAACGCTCATGGTCCAGAAAAAAGGTGATGTGAGCGGGTTTGCTATGAGGGTGCCGAGGACCGCTGATGCCTTGTTGGCCTTGAGGACGAAGGCTGCGGCAAGGGAAAATATCATACCCAGGCCGAAGGTCGGGAGCACACCCATCAGTACGCCGATGGATGCCCCGCGCGCGATCCTCTCAGGCGGGTCGTCGATGCGAAGTATCCTGAGATAGATAAGCTTCGCCCTCCTCCTTATCCAGACAAGGGGGTGCTTCTTGTCTATCCCGTTCCTGTATTTTCCGTCTGTTTTTTCCATTTCAGGCGGGCCGGAGATGCTTGGCAAGGAAACTCATATAAATAAGTTACCACACGCCTTCCAGGCAAGTCAATCTACGCTGGGAGGGGGTCTGGAAGAAAATCCTGCGCTGAATGCGTACCTGGGGGACCCGGTCTATCTATTTGTAAAATCAAGCGAAGCCAGACTCTTTAGGGTAAATATGCTAAATAAGACCTAAATAGTCCAAAATTTTCCTTGCGCTCCTTACGGCTTTGTGTATAATTACACGTAAGCTGCTTAAAGAGAGCGCGGCTGATAAAAATCACGACATAAAGATAAAACTGAGGAGGGTTTTTCGATGCAGCAGGCAAACGTGAGCACAAGCAGGGAGTTCAAGGACGACGCGGTCAACAAGGTCACATTCATAAAGACTGAGCAGCTGGTGCAGGATACCTATTATTTCAAGCCAGGCCAGGTGCTCGACTATCACAGGCATCCGGGCGGAGACCAGATATTCTTCGTGCACGAGGGAGAGGGCACCTATTATATCGATAACGGCAAGGAGTCGACAACAACTCTTAAGCCCGGTGTGGTCGTGCTCGCGCCCAAGGGCGTTTGGCACAAGATCGTGGCAAAGGGCGAGCTTGTCGTATCTCAGGCAACCGGCCAGCCGGCGGGCTTCGAAAAGAGGGCTTAAGCCAACGAGTCAAAGAAACTGCAAAGGGCAGGGGAAAATCCCCCTGCCCTTTTTTTGATACAACGGAACAGGCCGCGCCAAAAAGAGCAGCTCCCTTCCCTTGACAATAACTCACTCAAACAGCTAAAATGTCTCGCCTTCCTGAAGATGCACGCGGGCAGTCCCCGTATTTTCACCGCGGTGAGCATCGACTTTCAGGGGCAGAGGGCAATATACTCCAGGTCCATCTGGTTCAGGTAAAAATGACCTCTCGGCCACGCTATTATGCCTTTTTGAAACTCTCCGTAATCTTAAGCGCGATAGTCTTCCTCGTACTTACCTTATTCATCGACCCGCGAAAGGATATAATAGGCACCAACGACGACGGCAGTTATTTCTCGTACGTGAGGTCCGTTGTGGTCGACAGGGACCTTGACCTCGCAAACGAGTACGAGAGCCTTAAGATAACAAACTTCAAGTACTCTCCCATCGGCCGTCCGGAAAACAAGTATTCGGTGGGGTTTCCACTTACCGTCCTCCCGTTCTACCTTTTGACTCATATATTCGTGCTCATCCTTAACTTCCTCGGGGCAGGTCTTGACGCTACGGGCTATTCCGTCATTTATCAGCTCTCGTTCAGCCTGGGGGCTCTGGTCTACGGATATGCCGGGCTTGTCATCTCCTGTAAGCTCGCGAAAAGATACTTTTCTGATAGGATCTCCTTCCTGTCGGTCCTCGCGATCTTTTCAAGCTCGAACATAATCTATTACTTCATGCGGGAACCCTTCATGTCGCACCTTTCCTCCTTTTTCTCGGTGGCGCTCTTTCTATATATGTGGAGCATCGTGAGGGATGGAGAAGGCGGCAAGGGCGCCTGTTTCACTCTGGGGGCGGCGGCCGGCCTCATGATAATCATCCGGCAGCAGGACGTGACCTTCCTGGCGGTGCCTCTGGTGGACGCCCTTATCGGGTATGCGAGAGAAAGGAAGGCCCCGTGGTTTCTGTCAGCGGGTAAGCTCGTTGCCGCGCTCGCGGGTTTTCTTCCGTTAATAGCGGTGCAGCTTTTCGTGTGGAAGGCGGTCTTTGGCTCTTTCCTGGTCTATTCATACTCCGGAGAATCGTTCATATATGCCGCCTCTCCAAAGATACTGGAGGTCCTCTTTTCGTCGAAACACGGCCTAATAAGCTGGAACCCCATAATACTGGCCGCCCTTGCCGGACTTGTTCTGTTCATGAAGGCGCGACCACGCGCGGGGTGGCTGCTGCTCGCGGCCTTTCTCATGCAGCTTTACGTGAACGCTTCATGGCACATGTGGTGGTTCGGGAACTCATTCGGCCACAGGGCGTTCATAAGCTCTACCCCGATATTCGTGATCGGCCTTTCAGCCTTGATGGACAAGGCCAATAGCAGAGGCAGGACCGCCTGGGCAGTCCTCGGGGTAAGCATCCTCGCGGCATGGAACATGGTAATGGTCCTTGCCTACCTTTCAGAGATGATCCCATATGCCGATTACTTCAGCTGGTGGGAGTTAATACTCAAGCTCAAGGAGCTGCCGGCGGCGGTCTTAAGGAAGATAGCGTCGCTGTAAGGGGATTACCTGACGAGGCCTATCATGACGTCCATCACATTGGCGCCAGTCGGCCCTGTTATGAAAAGCCCATTGACCGGTTTGAAGAAGTTGTAGGAATCGTTCGCGACGAGATATTTTTCAGGGTCAAGACCCAACGCTTGAGCCTTTTTAAGCGTATCGGGCATCGAGAAGGCCCCTGCGGCAACTGTAGGGCCGTCTGTGCCGTCAGTTCCGGCGGCAAGCACTGATACTCCTGTTGCGCCGGCGAGTGTGATCGCGCATGCAAGCGCGAACTCCTGGTTCCTTCCGCCTTTGCCTCTGCCTGTTACCTTCAAGGTAGTCTCACCTCCCATGAGCACGCACGCTGGCCGGCTTACGGGGTTGCCGGAGCCTTTTATCTCTTTCAGGATGGAGGCAAAAAATCCGGCGGCTTCCCTGGTATTGCCGGTTATCGTCGACGAGAGTATGAGTGTCTTGAGGCCCAAAGAGGCGCCCTTCTTTTTCGCCGCCGCAAGGGCTGTAGCGTTGTCGGTAAGTATGACGTTAACGCATCTTTCGAACGCCCTGTGCCCCGGTTTGGGGGTTTCAACAACCGCGCCCTTCGCGCCTTTTCGGAGAAAGGCCGTTATATCCCGCGGGGCCCTGGAGTAGATGGCGTACCTCTTTAGTATCTTCAAGGCCCCTTTAAAGGTCGTCGGGTCAGGGGCTGTCGGGCCGGAGCCGATTGAAGACATGTCGCTTCCGACAACGTCAGAGACGATAAGGGTCAAAACCTTCGCCGGAAAGGCGGTCTCGGCCAGGCGTCCGCCCTTTATCCGCGAGAGGTGCTTTCTTACTACGTTTATCTCGTCTATCGTCGCGCCGGAGTTTACGAGGAGCCTTGTCACCTTCTGCTTGTCAGTCAGGCTTATGCCCCCGGCAGGCGAGGGCACAAGGGCGGAGGCGCCGCCTGTGAGAAGGAAGATGACAAGGTCGTCTTCGCCGGCCCTCTCCGCTATCTTTATTATCCTTTCGGCTGCCGCAACGCCGCTCGCGTCGGGTATGGGGTGTCCGGCCTCCAGGACCTCGATACGTTTGAGCGTCAAGGAGTGTCCGTACCTGGTCACAACCAGGCCGCCTGTTATGCTCTCACCCAATATCTCCTCGACCGCCTTTGCCATCGGGCATACGCCCTTGCCGGCTCCTATGACAAAGATACGCCTGTATGGTCTGAGGTCCAGGGAGATTTGTTTTTTGATCGTGAGTTTTTTTGAAGAAGCTGAAAAACGCAGGTTATTTCGGACGGCGCTATATGGCGAGGCGGCCTCAACGGCCGCGTAGAAGAGCTCCTGGAGAATAGCCTTATCTGCCCCCGTTCTCATATCTGTTGGTTATGGGCATGCGCCTGTCCTTGCCGAGGGCCCTGGGGGTTATCTTGACCCCCGGGGGCGCCTGCCTTCTCTTGTATTCGCTACTGTCTACCATCGAGGCCACCTTCCTTACAAGCTCTTTTCCAAAGCCCATCATGGCGATTTCCTCTATTGACCTGTCCTCCTCGACGTAGGCCTTGAGTATCCTGTCGAGCGTATCATAAGGAGGGAGCGTGTCCTGGTCGGTCTGGTCCGGCCTCAGCTCCGCCGTAGGCGCCTTTGTGAATACCCTTTGCGGGATGAGCTCGCTGCCTTCAAGCTCGTTTAACTTTTGAGAGACCCTGTAGACGAGGGTCTTTGGCACGTCTTTTATCACCGCGAAGCCCCCGGCCATGTCCCCGTAGAGTGTAGCGTACCCGACGCTCATTTCGCTCTTGTTCCCGGTCGTAAGGACAAGCCAGCCGAACTTGTTGCTCAAGGCCATGAGGATATTGCCCCTTATCCTGGCCTGCATATTCTCCTCCGCCTCGTTGGGCCTTGTGCCGGAGAAGGCCTTGCGCATCATGTCAAGGTATCTCTGGTAGGTATCGTCTATGGGTATGGTCATCTTCTTTATGCCGAGGTTTCTGGCCAGAGATGCCGCGTCATCGATACTCTCTTTCGATGTATACCTCGAAGGCATGAGAACTCCGGTGATGTTCTCTTTGCCGAGGGCGAGGCAGGCGACAGAGGCGACAAGTGAAGAGTCTATCCCGCCGCTCAAGCCGACTACCACGTGGTTGAAGCCGTTTTTCCTTACGTAGTCTCCTGTGCCGAGTATGAGCGCCTTTAGTACTTCTTCAGACTCGTTCAAAGGCCCGGCCTCTTTTTTTGCAAGGCGCTGGAGCTTCGTTTTTTTAGGCAGGGCCCCAAGGTCGACGGTTTTGACCTCCTGGGGGGCCATCCTTTTGGCCTCGCGCCTTCTCGGGTCGTGGAGACGGACCATCGATATCGAATCGATATCCAGGTCGGTTATTATCAGGTCCTCTTCGAAGGCCCTGCCCCTGGCGATTATCTCTCCCCTTTCATCGACGACCATGCCCCTGCCGTCAAATACCAGCTCGTCCTGCCCGCCTACGGTGTTGTTGTAGGCGATAATCACCTCGTTGTCCCTCGCCCTTGTGACGAGCATCTCCTCCCTGGCCACGGCCTTGCCAGTGTGGTAAGGGGAGGCGTTTATGTTCACGATGAGCTCGGCCCCTGCAAGGCACTGCGCCCTGGCGGGGCCGTCCGGGTACCAGATGTCCTCGCATATCTCTATGCCTATGGTTATGCCGCCCAGGACGAAGTTCAAAGGATCCGTGCCCGCCTGGAAATACCTCTGCTCGTCAAAGACGCCGTAGTTTGGCAGGTACATCTTGTGATAGACGGCCGCGACCTTGCCGCCATGCACTATCGCCGCCGCGTTGTATATATCGGCCTTCCTGTCGACGAAGCCTACTATGGCGGTTATGCCGCTTATCTTTCTGGCGAGGACTTTGAGGGCCTTGAGGTTGTCGTCTATGAAGCCGGGCTTCAAGAGCAGGTCTTCAGGCGGATATCCCGTAAGGGAGAGTTCAGGGAAGAGGATAAGCCCTGCCCCGGCCTTCTTCGCCTTCCCGGTATAGGAGAGTATCTTTTTTGCGTTGCCCCTGATATCGCCCACGGTTGGGTTTATCTGGGCCATGGCGAGCCTTAATCTGCGCATGGGTAGAAGATTATCAGAAGGGCTTTTACGTGTAAAGGGAGAATGGAACAGAAAAGAGGGAAGGCCCCTTCTTCTTCTTTACAACCTTGCGCAAGGGGTCTATAATCTCCGGCCATGAGCAACCCTTACGCGATATTCGATCGAGCCGAGAGGAAGAGGTCGGTCTCCAGGTTCCTCGAAGCGATACCGCTTTACCTCGAGGCCAAGAGGCTCTCCGGTGTAGATGACGAGCTTAAAAGCGCCTGCTTTTTCTCCCTCGGGGATACCTACCGGATGGTCGGCGAGTTCTCCAAGGCTGGAAGATGCTATCTCTCCTCACGTAAGCTCCTCCTCGCCATGGGAGATGAGGTAAGGGCCATCGACTCGATGGTCGGCCTGGGTCTTAGCCTCAGGGCTACCGGAGAGGTGAGGGAATCGCTTGCGCTCTTTAACGAGGCCCTCAAGAGCTACAAAAAGCTGGGGGACAGGGCCGGGGTGGCCTTTACGCTCTGGGCAAGGTCAGGGGCGCTTCGCCTGAAGGGCGATCTTTTGGGCACGATAGCCGGCTTCAAGGAGGCAAGAGCGAGCTTTTCGCGCCTGCGCGATAAGAGCGGGGTTGGATATTGCCTCACAGGCCTCGGCGGGGCCTCCCGCGTGGCGGGCAAGCACAGGGACTCGAACAGGTACTATACAGAGGCGAATAAGCTTTTCAGGGAGTTAAAGGATACCTTCGGTGTCGCGTACTCCTACTGCGGCATAGCGAACTCGATGAGGATGGTCGGGGACCTCCGTGGCTCTCTAAAGTTTTTCAAGTTGGCCAAGGAAAATTACAGGAAGATAGGCGACAAGGTGAGCTACGCCTATACCCTTTGGGGTGAGGGGACCGCTTTGCAGATGCTCGGCAAGGATAGCGCCGCGCTCTATGACTTCAAAGAGGCGCTCTCTCTTTTCAAAGAGACAAGGGACAGGCGGGGGCTCATCTACTGTATTATGTCAATCGGCGAGATAGATTTTGGAATCAACCCTAAAAAGGGGCTAAGGGCCTTCAGCTCTGCCCTAAAAAAAGCGGAAGCGCTTGGCCTCGGCGTTGAGGCCCGCTATGCCAGGATGCTTCTGGATAAAGCGAAAAAAGATCCGGGGGCGATCCCGCTAAACCTCGCATAGAGAATGGATATCACCCAGGCCCTTGTCCTCGCCATAATACAGGGCATAACCGAATTCCTCCCGATATCCTCCACCGCGCACCTGATACTGGTCCCGCTCATCACAGGGTGGCCTGACCAGGGGCTTTCCTTCGACGTGGCCCTCAATACCGCGACCTGGCTCGCGGTGGTCGTCTATTTCCGCAAGGACATAATAGCGATAAGCCGCGGCTTCGTAAGGAGCCTTGGTGAAAGGTCGCTTAAGGGCAACCACGAAGGCGCGCTCGCGTGGATGGCGCTTTTGGGCACCATACCAGTCGGCCTGGCCGGGGTGCTCGCCCACGATGTCGTAGCAGGCGAGCTTCGCACCCTTGAGGTGATAGGCTGGTCGTCAATAATCTGGGGGCTTGTCCTTTGGGTGGCTGACAGGAACCCCGGCAGAACGGATATCAAAGAGGTCGGATGGAAGGCTGCGATCGCCGTAGGCCTGGCCCAGGCCATAGCCCTCGTGCCCGGCACAAGCCGGTCGGGCATTACCATGACGGCCGGGCTTTTTATGGGTCTATCGCGCATGGCCGCGGCGAGGTTCTCATTCCTTCTTGCTATCGTTGTCGGGGCCTTGGCCGGGGCGAAGGAGGGGGCCGATATGGTAAAGGCCGGGGTCGACACGCCCTGGACCGCCGTCCTCATAGGCGGGTCCGTGGCATTTGTCTCAGCCTACCTTGCGATACATTACTTCCTTAAGATCATCTCCCGCTCGTCGATGGTGCCGTTCGTCGTATACCGTGTCGCCCTCGGCGTCGTCATCTTAGCCTACGCATATTACAATCTTTAAGGAAGCTCTGATTGCTGGTCCCCCTCTTTCCTGAAGAGGGGTCAGGGGAGATTATCTTTGAATGGTTTATAATCCCCCTTAGTCCCCCTTTAGAAAAGGGGGAGATTTCAGCCTCAGATGAGAAACTTCCCGTTCTTCTGAATCGCCTTCCCGTCGAGGTATATGGCCCCGCCCCGCCTCAGGTCCTTTATCATGTCCCAGTGTATGGCGGATGAGTTCTTGCCCCCGGCCCGCTCGTAAGACCTGCCGACCGCGAGGTGGACCGTGCCGCCTATCTTCTCGTCGAAGAGGATGTCCTTGGTGAACTTCTGTATGCCGTAGTTTACGCCTATCCCCAGCTCGCCCAGGAAGCGCGCCCCCTTGTCCGTGCCGAGCATGGCCATGAGGAAGTCTTCGTTCTTGTCGGCGCTCGCCTCCACTACCTTCCCGCCCCTGAACCTCAAGCGTATGCCGGTGACCTCTCTACCCTGGTAGATGGCTGGCATCTCATAGTATATGTAGCCTTCTGCGCTCGTCTCTTCAGGGGAGAGGAATACCTCCCCGTCGGGCATGTTCCTTTCGCCGTAGCAGGGGATGGCCTTGCGGCCGCGTATGCCTATCTTGATATCCGTATCCGTGCCGACTATCCTTACCTCGTTGGCCCTGTCGAGGGCCGCCTTGAGCTTCATCTCCTTCTGCTTTACCTTCTTCCAGTCTATGTTCGTGGCGCCGTAGACAAAATCCTCGTACTCTTCGAGGCTCATATCGGCCTCCTGGGCGAGGCCGTTGGTGGGGAAGTTGCAGAGGACCCATCTCTTGCGGTTGACTATCTCCTCGCTTATCGGGCGGAGCACCTTTGTCCGCTTGCCGACGACCCTGGGGTCGGCGTTGGAGAGCGCCTTCTTGTTGGCCGAGGCCCTTATGTTCACGAAGCAGTCGATTTTTTTGGCCTCGAATAGCCTGGTCGTGGGGAAGAAGGCTATCTGCTCCGGGCTTGCCGTATCGAAGAATATGCTGGATGTCTCCTCGAAGCCTATGCTCGTGAGCGGGTGCCCCCCGGCCTTAAGTACCTCCCTGAAGACTTCGAGCACCAGCGGCTTTGCGAGCTCTGTTGTGGAGCTTATGAGGACGGTGTCGCCCTTTTTTACCCCGATGGAATGATTTACAAGGATGGAAGCGAGCTTTTTTTGGCGCGGGTCGGCCATTATACGGACCCTCCGGTCTTTTTTTTGGCAGGCTGCTGAAAAAGGCCAATCTGCGGTGTCGTCTTCAAAATTCGTCATTGCGGCGTACAGAAAAGTACGCCTCATTCCTCATTTTTCGACTCCTTGCATCTTGACCTTTTTGAGCAGCCTGAACCTGATTTTGAGTTTTTTAGCAACCTGTTGGATTCCACCCCATAAAGGAGTGGAAGTCGTTGCTTCAGTTCATCTGGAACTTATCGATGAGGACCCTTCTCAGCCTCGGCGCGTATACAAGGTCAAAGACCACTTCCTTGCCGGGGAAGAGCTTTAGCGCGTACTCCCTTACCGCCGCGACGTGCCCCGAGGCCTCAACAGGGGTCATCTCCGGTGTCTCAAGGATGAGGGCTATGGTAAATTCGATCATCCTGCGTAGATGCCTGATCCTCTTGTCCTCGTCCTTTATCTCTTCGTTTGTCGGGGGCCTTTCAATCGCCGCCATATCGTTTCCTTCAAGCGCCCGCCGGGATATAAAGCGCGCCCTGCCGCGTCCGCCTTTCCCGCAGAAGCCCTTCTATTTTGTCTATGATCATGAACTTATTTACGCCCCATACAGGGGCGAGGAGAAGCCGCCTGGGGACATCCCCGCACAGGCGGTGGATGATCATCTCCGGGGGCAGCCGCTCAAGGCATTTTACCACCATATCCGCGTACTCTTCAAGGCTGAGGGTCTTTACCTCGCCTCTTCTCCAATCCTCTTCAAGGCGCGTGCCCTTTATTACCTGAAGCTGATGGAATTTTATGCCGCTTACGGGCAAGGCGCTTACAAAGTCCATGGTATTGAGGATATCAGCCAACCCCTCCCCCGGCAAACCGACTATCACATGGGCGCAGACCTCTATCCCCCGCTTTGCCGCCCTCCCGCAGGCGTCGGCGAATTCGGCCGCGGTATGGCCCCTGTTTATCCTTTCAAGCGTTGAGTCATTGGCCGACTGAAGCCCAAGCTCAATCCAAAGATGTTTTTTTGATCCAAGCTCACAAAGGAGGTCAAGGACCTCTTCTGCAAGGCAGTCCGGCCTGGTCGAGACCGCTATCGCGGCGACCTCCGGGATGAGGGCCTCTTCGTAGAGCCTCTTGAGTTCCTCCACGGGGGCGTGGGTATTCGTATTCACCTGGAAGTATGCTATGAAGCTATCCGCCTTGTGGCGCTTTCTTACATACTCGATGCCGCTCAGAAGCTGTTCCCTTACACGGGAGCCGGAGATGAAATCCTTTGGAAGGAGGGTGGAAGAGTCGCAGTAGGCGCAGCCGCCTTTGCCTTTTGCCCCGTCCCTGTTCGGGCAGGAAAGGCCGGTATTTATGCTCACCTTGAAGAGCTTGCAGCCGAAGGTGGATCTAAGGTGGCTGGAAAGGGAGTTGTAGAGTCTGGTTTCTTGCGTCATGTGAGTATTGGCAGGACAAAATCTGTGTTTTTCATCAGCCTGCTTAGTGCAGCCCTTCTCTTCGCACAAGCTCCGCCGCCCATGAGGATATCTTTTCATTGTCCTTGAAGACGAAGCCCCGGCTCCGGTAATGGTAGTCCGAGACCTTGACGACGTATTCGATCCCGGAGACCGTTCCGTCCTCGGAGGATATGGTAGAGATGATGGAATCGTCGACTATCACGAAAAGGCCCGCGAGCTTCCCGAGGACCGGATTGCTCGAGGCCCAGCCTGTATAGTCCTTGCCCTCCTCAAAGGGCTTTATCTCGTAGTTGTTCTGGAACTCAACTACACCGCCACCCATTTGTTCAAGCCTCATCGTGCCCTGGCACCTCCAGAGCTCTTCTCCGTGGGTTATCCTCGCGGACCCGTCCATCTGCATGGGGTTGCCTTGCTGGTCGAAGAACTCGCCTTTTGTGGCCCAGAGCCCTTCCTCGAGAAGGAACGTGTGAGTTATCTTCATCCGCGCCCTTCCCCGGCGGCCCCGTCGTCTCCCACGCCTTTAGGAAGCCCGGGCCTTACGACAACGCTCTTGTATTCCTTGACCGTTACCATGCCGGGCTTGGCGCCCCTGGGTTTTTTCACGTTCCTGGCCTCCGAGTATATCACCTCCACCTTGCCTGCGTTCTTCGCCTTGCTGTAGAACGCGGCTATGGAGGCGGCCTCCTCGATAGTCCGTTTCGTAAGCTCGCCGCCCTTTCCCGCTATCTTTATAAGGGCGTGAGAGCCGGGCGAGCCCTTGACATGGAACCAGAGGTCGTCGCCTGACGCGTATTTCGCCACAAGGAGGTCGTTGCCGAGCCCGCTTTTTCCGCAGAGTATCTCAAAACCTTCTGTCGAGGAGAACCTCCTTACAGGCTCAACCCTCTCGACTTCCTTTACAGCCGCTTTTTCCACCTTTTTAAGATAGCCCCCTCTCGCAAGCTCGTCATCAAGGTCCTGAAGCCCTTCAAGGTCCCCTGCCGCCTCCCATTCATAGACGAGCGTTTCGATGTAATTTATCTCTTCCTCAACGGCAGGCATACGCTCCTTAAGGAGAAGAAGAGCCTTTTTCCCTTTCCTGGCGCGCTTGAAGTACTTCTCTACATTCTCCTTCGCCCCGAGCCTCTCGTCGAGCTTGACCTTGACCATCTCCGGAGGGTCTTTAGTATAGTCTATCAACTCGGCCTCTTTCAAACCCCTTTTAAGGAGATGGAAGTTCGATGTAAGAAGCTCCCCGTTCTTATAGTTTTCGACCTCGGCAAGGGCCCTCATCCGGTCGCCTTCGAGGTTTACAAGTTTTCTCCTTAGTTTCTTCTCCGCCTCCGAGATCACCCGTCTGAGGCCGGTTTTACGCGCTGTAAAAATTTCTCCATCCACAAGCCTTGAGTAGAACCTGTCTGCCGCCATGTTCCAGCTTTCGCCTTCGGTCCTTTCAACGGCCGCCTCCTTAGGGCGCGCTCCGGGGGGCAGGGCTTCGAGCTTCAATCCAGGGAGAACGCCCCTCACAGAGCTTTCAGGGGGGAAGTACCTGAGGGCGTCAAGGACGACTCCCCGCCCGTCGACCAGGATTATATTGCTCGATTTTCCGGTTAGCTCGCAGACGAGCCGCAACGACTCCCTTTCGCCTGAATCTGTTTTTTTACTGAGGTCTATAATGGCTATGCGCTCGAGGTCCTGCTGGCGGATATCCTCTATGCGGGCGTTCGTTATCCTGCTCCTCAGGAAGGCGCAAAAGCGCAAGGGGGCAGGGGGGTTCTCAAAAGGCCTTTCGGTTATATGGATCCTCGAGAGGCTGTGGTGCGCGGAAATGATAAGAGAAGCTTGCGCCCCCCGCGCGAATATCTTCAAGATGATATTGCGCTCGTCAGGCTCAAATACCTTTGATACGACCCCGCCCATGAGCATCTCTTCCAGCTCAGAGACGACCTCTTTTAACAATAGCGGCCCCATGATTTAAAGATTATAACATCTTGAGCGTTCCGACAGAATGCTTAAATAAACCAACACTTGATGGTCTGCCAGGGCCGGATCCAGCACTGGATACTGTATACGAAAACCAGCTTGACAACACAGTGGCGATTGTTATATTATCAAACAATAAATTACAATCGGCGTAAAGTCGGTCTGTCTCACGCTTCAGATCTTTCCAATGCGGTCCACAGTCGTACCGCGCTTCAGCTCCTGATACAGCTTCTACGGGTTTTAAAAGACCGGAGGAAACGGCCAATGGATAAGAAGGATAAAGACTCAAAAGGTCAAGCCGCTATAGATGTCAGGCAAGAGGCCAGGACGTCCAGGCGCGGTTTTCTCAGGAAGGCCATCGTCACAGGCGTCGCCGTTACCGCTACAGCGGGCCTTGCCAAAAAGACCAGCGACCTTCTTCTCAAGGAAGACTGCCAGAAGGCATATCTCGACGACGTGCTCCCCGGGGACAAGGTCCTCGCGGCAAGGAGCTACGTAGTGATGACGAAAGAAGAGAAGGATGCCCTCGTAGAGCGCATGATCCAGTTTCACAAGAACCCGGAGGCCTGATTCCTGGCCTGGTTGAGATATCCGTAGAATATCATGCATGATGCTCAGAACGGATGGAGGGAACGTGTCTGAAATAACGGACAAAGATAAGTCGAACGAGCAGGCGGGCCCTGAGGGGAACTCCCGCCGCGAGTTCTTGAGCAAGGCCGCGAAAGGCACAGTTGCCGCCGCTGCGGTCGCCGGCGCTGGAGCGCTCCTCGCCAACTCCGACACCGCCGAGGCGAAGGCCTCCTGGGGCGAGTGGTTTCAGAAAAACTACCGCCTCATGACCGATGAGGAGAAAAAAGAATCGATAGCCAGGCTTGAGAAGAGGTACACCGAGGAGTTCGGCAAGAAGACCACGGTAGACGGCACGCCTGCCCAGGAAGGGGTGCTCTTCGGCTACGCCCTCAATATCCAGAAGTGCATCGGCTGCAGAAGATGCGTCCACGCCTGCGTCAAGGAGAATAACCAGTCCCGCGACAACCCAGAGATACAGTGGATCAGGGTCTTGAAGATGGAGAAGGGCAACTTCCTCGCCGAGAACATGGACAAGGGCTACCCCGACCCCGTTGGCATCCAGGTCGGCGGGAACGCCTATCAGAACGCCGGGGTTACTCTCGAAGGAGAGCACTACTACGAGCCTGAACAGGTGCCTGAGAAGGGCCATTTCTACCTCCCCATGCAGTGCATGCAGTGCGAGAAGCCGCCCTGCGTAAAGGTCTGCCCCGTGCGCACCACCTACAGGGAGCCGGACGGCATAGTTGTCATCGACTACAACTGGTGCATAGGCTGCAGGATGTGTGTCTCGGCCTGCCCATACTGGGCCAGGAGGTTCAACTGGGGCGAGCCCAACCTCCCGAAAGAGGAGATGAACCCGAACACCCATTACCTGGGCAACCGCCCGAGGATGAAGGGCGTTACCGAGAAGTGCACCTTCTGCATGCAGAGGACAAGGCAGGGAAGATACACCGCCTGCGTGGAGGTCTGCCCGGTCGGGGCGAGGAAGTTCGGCAACCTCCTCGACCCTGAAAGCGAAGTCAGGAAGGTACTGGAGAAGAAGAGGGTCTTTAGGCTCAAGGCAGAGCTCAATACCTACCCGAAGTTCTTCTACTTCATAGATTAGGGGAATAAGATGAAGCCTGTTATCCGTTTTGCCCTGGATTCGTTCCTTTATCTTGTAAGGGGGAGCGCCAGGTACTATGCCTGGCTCATGTTCCTGGGGTTCCTCATGCTCCTCATGTTCTACGGGGCATTCGAGCAGTTCACCAAGGGCATGATAGTCACCAACTACAACGACCAGGTCAGCTGGGGCCTTTACGAGGCCCAGTTCATCTTCCTTGTCGGCGTGGCGGCCGCGGCGGTGACGGTCGTCTTCCCTTCCTATGTCTATCACCATAAGAAGCTTAAAGAGATAGTGGTCCTTGGAGAGATGCTGGCCATCGCCGCCGTCTCCATGGTCATGATATTCATAATGTTCCACATGGGCCGCCCGGACAGGTTCTGGCACCTTATCCCCGTGATAGGGATATTCAACTGGCCGAATTCCTTGCTCACCTGGGACGTCATCGTCCTGAACGGCTATCTCGGCCTCAACGCCATCTGCGGCTTCTACTACCTCTACAAGAGGTATACCGGCCAGGAGGTCAATAAGCTCTTCTACATGCCGCTGGTCTATATATCGATAGTCTGGGCGCTCTCCATACACACCGTGACGGCATTCCTCATCAACACCATGCCATCGAGGCCGATGTGGTTCCATTCGATGATGCCGATCAAGTTCATCTCTACGGCCTTTGCCGCCGGTCCGGCGATGATAATACTCGCCTTCCTGGCGATAAGGAAATACACGAAGCTCAAGATAGCCGATGAGGCGATAGAGACCCTCGCGCAGATAGTCACATGGTGCCTGGGGATCGCCATATTCCTCGGGATCTCGGAGGTCGTAACCGAGTTGTATCCGGCAACCGAGCATTCTTTCTCGCTCCAGTATCTCATCATGGGCAAGCACGGCCTCTCCGGTCTGGTGCTCTGGTACTGGTCCTCGGTGCTTTTCCTTCTGGCGGGCTTTTTCATGCTCCTTTGCCCGCCCTTGAGGAAAAATCACAAGTTCTGGCTCCCTCTGGCCTGCGTCCTGACATTCGCGGGCATATGGATAGACAAGGGCATGGGCCTCGTGGTCCCGGCCTTCATCCCGTCCCCAGTGGGCGAGTTTTCAGAGTATACGCCTTCGGCGATCGAGATAATAAATACCCTCGGCGGCTGGGCAACCGGCCTCTTTATCTTCACGCTGCTCGCGAAGGTCTCCATCGGGGTCCTGCTTGGCGAGTTGAAGTACTCAGAGGATGAGGGCTGGAGCCCCTCAGGCGAGTGGGAGCCCATAGTCCACTCGAACGAGGAGGTGTACAAATGAGAAAGCCTTTCGCTTCTGTATTGACCTACGGCCTCGCCCTGGGGCTTTTCTTCACGGCCTCCCCGCTCCATTCAGAAGATACGTATATTTATAACCTCAAGAATAAGCAGGAGCCCGCGGAATGCTTTGAGAGCAGGGAAGGCTATTCTACCGTGCAGCGCTCCGAGACAACGCCCGGCGCGCCGAACGTGAAGTGCTCGAACAAGACAGGCGGTGTCCTCTGGTGGGGAGACCCGTTTGACGGCACAGAGCCCATGGGGCAGATGCCGGTCGAGGCCGACTACAGCCGTGAAGAGGCGGTCGTAAAGCCCAGACAATCGCAGCTTAAGTACTTCATGCCATGTACCGCCTGCCACAACGGGGAGACGGTGCCCTATCCGAAGAGCAAGAACCCGAGGGCCCTTGCCATGCATCAGGACATAGTGCCTGACGCGATGGATCTGCAGCACGGCAGGGGCGCGATATGGTGCCTCGACTGCCATAATTCGAGGAACAGGGATACGCTCATAGATCACAGGGGCGCCGAAATAAGCTTTAACCAGCCCCAGAAGCTCTGCGGCAAATGTCACGGAGAGGTCTACGGCGACTGGAGGGACGGCATCCACGGCAAGAGGATAGGCATGTGGGATAAGGGCGGCAAGAAGAGGTGGTGGGTTTGCACCGAATGCCATAACCCGCACATGGTGCAGACGAACAGGTTCCAGCCGATCACGCCTGAACCCAGGCCGCAATATCCGAGGACACGCACCAACGCCGATCATGAAAAAAGCCACGGCAGCGAGGCGGCTGCAAAGACAGGCCACTGATACGGTTTCAATCAGGGCCGGGCGGTTTTCCGCCCGGCCTTTTTTATTTTGCTTTTAGTACGTAAAAAATGAATAGCTATAGCTTTATCGGCTTGCAAATTGATAGAATAACGCATCCCGTCTGAACGAGGAATTTCATGTCTTTTGAGGCGCTGATTCCGGTCATAGAGAAATACAAATCAGACAAGGAATCTGTCTACAATACCTGGTTTGTCGAAGGGCAGGAAAGGCTTTGCGCTTTCCGGGCCATTAAGACGGGGTTAAGGCAGGTGATCGAAGAGATAAAAAGCGGCACATTCGGGAACGATTTCAAAGGGTCATCTCTCGAAGTCGTATTGAATTCGATAACCGAGCAGAAGCAGGTCTTCAAAGGGGCTTCCCACGCCTTTTTCTGGAAGCCGAAGCTCCGTATCCCTGATATATACGAGAATGAGCAGAATAAAAGATTCTTTGGACAGTTCCTCGAAACCTGCCTGTGCGCCTGTAAAGAGGAACAACTCCTGTCGGAGATAATCAAGCTCTCTGAAAAGAAGATAAAAGGGCTCGGCCCAGCGGCTGCGAACATATTGTATTTTCTGCACCCGACTATCATACCGCCTTTCAATACCGCTATCCTTGGAGGTTATAATGCCCTTTTCAAGGAAAAGAAAAAACTCGGATCATGGCAGAGCTATCTTGAGATGAGGGAGGTAATCTTTAAGGCTAACAACGAACTTAAGGCACACCTCTCAAAGGACCTTGGCGCTATCTCAGGGCTTCTGTTCGAGATTGGCGTAAACAGGGTCCTTATAGACGGCAATTCGGAAGAGGTGCTTGAAAAAGAGACGGCCAGGGCAGCCTCGATCGTAAAAAAACGCCATGAAGAAGTTTTGCTCGACAAAAAAGAAGACGATGCGCACACAAGGATGCAGTATCTTCTCGTTAAAGCAGGCAAGGCACTTGGTTATGACGTAGCGGTAGCGTCCAATGACCGGTCCAGGGAGTATAATGGAGAGAAGTTTTCGTTCCTTACTCTGCCTGCTTTGCCAAAGATGGAAATATCCGATGATGTCATGGAAGTAGTGAATTTCATCGATGTGCTATGGTTTAAAAAAGGGACGAACGACATCGAATGCGCCTTTGAGGTCGAAAAGACAACGTCTATCTATTCGGGGCTCTTAAGGCTTAAGGACCTGATATATTCGATATCAGATAATAACGAATACCATGTGTTCGTGCTTATCCCTGATGAGAGGGAGCAGGAGATGCTGGCGCAATTGAAAAGGCCCGCTTTTTTCGATCTCAGGGAGAAAAATGTAAGCTATATCCTTTTTGGCGACCTCTGCTGCCATGCCGAAGCGATATGCAAGCTCGGGGATGATTATAGGATATTGAAGAAGATCTGCAGGGATTTGGCAGGGGCCAAGTGCAGTTGAGGAATTTTAAAACATAGTGATATCATCCAAAGGGAGCTTAGACGGGAATTCCAATTGCCAGAGTGGCCTCTGAAGAGTGTTGTTCGGAAGTCCGTGAGAACCCATAATCAACCCAGCCCCTTTATAACCTTACCATCAAGTCTGTTTTCCTTTTTTCTGCTATACTCCGAATAGTCAAACCAGAACGCAATGTCCAAGATAACAGAGCAGATATTGAGCCGCCGGGGCTTTTTGACCGCCGCCGCCGCCTTTTTAGGGGCCATTGGCGCGGCCTTCGCCGCGGTGCCCTTTATCCGGGCTATGAGCCCCACAAAGGACATCCTCGCGGCCGGCACGCTCGAGGTGGACATCTCCTCGATCCCTGAAGGTGGTACCAAGACCGTCATCTGGAGAAAACAGCCGGTATTTATCCTGAGGCGCACGCCCCAGATGATAGAAGAGGCGAATAGAATCGACCCGCATACCCTTTCAGACCCGGCAAATCCGGAAGAACGGGTCGTGGACCCGAAGATCTTCGTGGCGATAGCCATATGCACGCACCTGGGCTGCATACCCAAGTTCATGGATAGGATGCCGGATACCGGCGTTGCGGGTTTTTACTGCCCGTGCCACGGCGGCAAGTACGACAACCTCGGCAGGAGGCTCGGCGGCCCGCCCCCGGAAAACCTGCACCTTGTGCCATATGCCCTTATCGATTCCAACAGGCTTTTAATCGGCACGGAGCGCTTCGCCGGGTATGGGGAGAACGTCAGGAAGGTACAGGAGCTGCCGAAGGTATAAGGAGAGGTTGAAAATCACCTGCCTCTGTTCCAGGGAGGGGCGCTCAGGATATTCGCAGATCTTGTTTTTGAAAAATCATGGGCGCAGGCGTTGCGAGCATGAGGTTTGGGGTGGGACGAGCGAGCCTTATGCCCAAAAAAACCCGGCAGGGCGCAAAAGGTATTTCGATACAGAACTGAAGACCAGGTTCTTTGCTCAGAATAACGGCAAGATGATTTTTGTAAGCACGTTTTCGGTCAAATAACAGCGCAAGGTTGGCAAATGGCCCGTTACCTCGACTGGATAAACCAGAGGCTTCCGGTCTCCGAGTTCATCGACAAGCACATAACCGGCTATCCTACGCCCAGGAACCTCAACTATTTCTGGAACTTCGGCTCTGTCCTCGGCGTCTTCTTCGCGCTCCAGATCATAACGGGCGTATGGCTCTCCATGTACTACAAGCCCGATACCAACGCGGCCTTCGACAGCATCCAGCACATAATGCGGGATGTGAACTACGGCTGGCTCATCCGTTATCTCCACGCCATAGGCGCAACAGGCATATTCTTCTCCCTCTACGTGCATACCGGGAGGGGCATTTATTACGGCTCGTATAACAAGCCGAGGGAGCTCCTCTGGTGGATAGGCCTTCTCATACTGCTCTTTTTCATGTCAGAGGCCTTCTTCGGCTATCTCCTTCCATGGGGGCAGATGTCATTCTGGGGGGCCACCGTCATAACCAACCTCTTTACAGCGATACCGCTTGTAGGCCAGGACCTCGCGGTCTGGCTGAGAGGTGACTTCGCGGTCGGCGACGCTACACTCACGAGGTTCTACTCCTTTCACACTACCCTTGTTCCTTTCGCAATACTGGGCGTGCTGGTAGTACTTCACCTCTCGGCCCTCCACAAGGTGGGCTCGAATAACCCCGAGGGGGTAGAGCTCGACAAGAAGGGTCCTCAAATGGTCCCCTTCTCGCCGTATTACATAACAAAGGACGCGTGGTTTTTAAGCCTGGTCCTGACCATCTTCTTCTATTTTGTCTTCTTCCGTCCCGACGCGTTCATAGAGCCCATAAACAACGAGACAGCGAACCCTATGAAGACGCCCCTTCATATCGTGCCTGAATGGTACTTTCTCCCCTTTTACGCAATCCTCCGGTCGATACCGGATAAGCTCGGAGGGGTTATCGCCATGGGCGGGTCGGTTTTGATACTCTTTCTCCTTCCCTTTATCGACCGCTCGAAGGTCAAAAGCTCAAGGTACAGGCCCGTTAAAAAGGTCCTGACCTGGGTCTTCTACATAGATTTCATACTGCTTGGCTATGTTGGCATGCACGCGCCCGATTCGATCTCGCCGGTGGGCTTCAAGATGGCAACACTCGGGATGATATTCACTGTCATCTATTTTCTGTACTTCGCCTTCCTGCCGGTGCTCCCGTACTTTGAAAGGGCGAAGCTTCCACGGGAGGATAAGCATGTTTAAGATACTGCTCCTTGTCATTATGCTCTTTTCTGTGCCTGCCCATGTCAGGGGCGAGGACCTTTCTATAGATATGAGCAGGGAGGCCAAAGAACGGGGCATGGCTGTTTTCATGCAGCATTGCGTTGCCTGCCACGGCGTTAAATACTACCGGGCACCAGGGTCGTCAACAGGCATAGCCCCGCTCATGGACCCCAGGGCGGCTGAAGCATCTTTCGGTGTTGCCCCGGCCGACTTAAGCCTCATGACATCTTCAAGGGGAAAGGGGGTTGAGGGGGCGGAGTACATATACAGTCTTCTTACGACTTATTACACGGAGAACGGCCGGACGATGAACAGGGCCTTTGCCGAGCAGACCCATACAGATGGGATGATAGCCATGCCCCCGCCCATCCCCATGGACGACCCGGAGCTTACCCAAAAGGCAAATGACGTCTCAGCCTTCCTCTTCGAGGTCTCTAACCCTGACCTCGAAGAGAGAAGGTCGCTCGGCCCCTGGGTCCTCATCTACATGGCCATCCTGACAGCCGTACTCTATGCCCTCAACCGGTATACCTGGAGGGAGCAGAAAAAGAAGATGAAGGGCTGACGTGTTGCGCGCGCTTTAAAGATATCAACAGACCCCCGGACACCCCATAGAGACCGCCTTTCCTGGAAAAAATAAAAAATTCGAGCGCTTTCCTTGACAAAGGCCGCCCCCGTACCTATATTAACCTTAAAGCCGGGGTATGGGCGGGTCATCCGCCAGGACCAAGTACCTGGTTTAAAAGATAAATTTTAAAACGCAGATCAACAGCAGGAGGAGCATAAGATGGGAAAGATTATCGGCATTGACCTCGGCACCACCAACTCGGTTGTCGCGGTAATGGAGGCCGGGGAGCCGAAGGTCATCGTCAACGAGGAGGGGAGCCGCATAACCCCCTCTGTGGTCGCCTTCACCAGGGATAAGGAGATACTCGTCGGCCAGGTCGCCAAGAGGCAGGCTGTTACCAACCCGGAGAACACGGTATTTTCCATAAAGAGGTTCATGGGGCGGAACTTCGAGGAAGTCAACGAAGAGATGAAGATGGTCCCCTACAAGGTACAGAAGGACGACCAGGGCAGGGCGGTAGTCGTATCCGGGAACATGGGCAGGACATTTACCCCGCCAGAGGTATCGGCGATGATACTCCAGAAGCTCAAGAGGTCGGCTGAGGCGTATCTCGGCGAGCCTGTAACAGAGGCGGTCATAACGGTCCCCGCGTACTTTAACGACGCCCAGAGGCAGGCTACAAAGGACGCCGGCAAGATAGCCGGCCTCGACGTAAAGAGGATAATAAACGAGCCTACGGCATCTTCGTTGGCCTACGGCCTTGAGAAGAAGAAAGAGGAGAAGATAGCGGTCTACGACTTCGGCGGCGGCACCTTCGACGTCTCCGTACTCGAGGTAGGCGATGGCGTCTTCGAGGTCAAGTCCACCAACGGAGATACCCACCTTGGCGGAGACAACTTCGACCACAAGATAATCGACTGGCTCGTTTCCGAGTTCAAGAAGGACCAGGGAATAGACCTCTCAAAGGACAGGATGGCCCTCCAGAGGCTCAAGGAGGCCGCTGAAAAGGCGAAGATAGAGCTCTCCTCTACCATGGAGACCGAGATAAACCTGCCCTTCATCACCGCTGACGCCACAGGCCCCAAGCACCTTGTGATGAGGCTTTCGAGGGCAAAGCTTGAGCAGCTCTGCGGCGACCTGATCGACAGGAGCAAAAGGCCGTGCGAGCAGGCCCTGAGGGACGCGGGACTAAAGCCCTCTGACATAGACGAGGTCGTGCTCGTCGGCGGCATGACAAGGATGCCCGCCATACAGAAGCTCGTAAAAGAGTTCTTCGGCAAGGAGCCCCACAAGGGCGTGAACCCGGACGAGGTTGTGGCTATTGGCGCGGCCATACAGGGAGCGGTCCTGGCCGGAGAGGTGAAGGATGTCGTTTTGCTTGACGTAACGCCTCTTTCGCTCGGCCTGGAGACGCTCGGCGGGGTCATGACTACCCTTATAAACAGGAACACGACCATACCGGCGAGGAAGAAAGAGACATTTACCACGGCCGCCGACAACCAGACTCAGGTCGAGATACACGTCATGCAGGGCGAGAGGCAGATGGCCCGCGACAACAGGACGCTCGGGAAGTTCCACTTGATGGGCATGCCTCCAGCGCCTCGTGGCGTGCCTCAGATAGAGGTGGCGTTCGATATTGACGCCAACGGGATTCTCCACGTCTCGGCAAAGGACATGGCCACAGGCAAGGAGCAGAACATAACCATCACGGCTTCGAGCGGACTGGCCAAGGACGAGGTCGAGAATATGGTCAAGGAGGCTGAATCCCACGCCGATGAGGACAAGAAGAGGCGGGAGGTCATCGAGACCAGGAACCAGCTCGACACTCTTATCTACTCGACCGAGAAGCTCCTTGGCGAGAACCGGGCCAAGATACCTGAGGCCGATGCCAAGGGCGTTGAGGATGCGGTAGCTGAGGCCAAAAAGGCCCTTGAGACCAACGAACTTGAAGCGCTCAAGGAGGCGATAAACAGGATAAACACGGCCTCTCATAAGATAGCAGAGGTCATGTACAAGAGCGCCTCAGAGGCCCCGGGAGCAGGGGGCGAAGGGAAAAAAGAGGGCGATGTAGTGGAGGCGGAGGTCGTTGACGACCAGAATAAATGACCTGCCGTAAAAACCTGAAAAGTCCGCTTCATCGATTTAAGGCAGCTTGATATGGCCGGGGCCCGCAACCGGGGCCCCGGCGTTCATGCGCCCCTTTCCAGCCGAAAATTCTCTTCTGAGACTTGCCCAATACCAATCATGCTTGTAGAATTAAGTAGTGGCCGATTTGCCAATAACGGGGCTTCCCGGGAATCGAAAGGCTTAAGGATGTGCTGAATATGGCCAGAGACTACTATGAGATCCTCGGTATTCCCAGGAACGCGTCCGAAGATGAAATAAAAAAAGCGTACAGAAATCTCGCCAGGCAGTTCCACCCAGACCTCCATCCGGACAAAAGAAAGGAGATGGAAGCCAAGTTCAAGGAGATAAACGAGGCCTATCATGTCCTTAGCAACCCCAAGAAGCGCTCAGACTACGACCTTACCGGCAAGGTGGGCTTCGAGACCGGTACGGGCGCGCCTGGATACGCGCCTGGGGGCGTCAACTTCGAGGAGTTCGGCTTCGGCTTCGGCGGCTTTGAGGACATCTTCAGCGACCTCTTCGGCCGTGGCGCGAGGAGAAGGGCCGCCCAGAGAGGGGCTGACATCGAGTACTCCATTGAGCTGGATTTCATGCGGGCCGTAAAGGGCGCGGACGTGAGGGTAAGCCTGCAAAGGATGTCAGGGCCGGAGGTGCTTACCGTGAAGGTCCCGGCCGGGATAAGGACCGGCTCACGGGTGAGGGTGACCGGTAAAGGCGAGGAAGGCCTTGCCGGGGGGCCGCCCGGTGACCTCTACATAATCACCTCCGTGAGGCCGCACCCGTATTTCCGCCGTGAGGACAATGATATCTACGTTGACGTGCCGATAACCTTAAAGGAAGCGCTCTTGGGCGCCGAAATAGAAGTGCCGACAATAGACGGCCCGTCCAGGATAAAGATACCCTCCGGCACACAGGGAGGGCAGAAGCTCAGGGTCAAAGGCAAGGGGGTGCAGGGCCCAAGAGGGGAGCGCGGAGACGAATATGTGGTCGTGAAGATCGCGGTCCCAAAAAAGATAGATGATAAGTCACGGAAACTTATAGAAGAATTCGAAGAGCAAAATCCATATGAACCCCGAAAAGGACTGTGGTAGAATCAATTAGGCGAAAGACCCGTCTGTCCCGGTGAAACTGAAAGGCGTGAGCCGCCATTGTGGCGGCACAGAAAAGGCGATTAGGTAGGTAAACCGAACCTAATGAGCTGAACGGCTTGTCAGGACCAAACCCGGTCCGCGGAACTCCGGCGGACTTCAAGAGGCTAACAATGACCGAACTTGAAGAGATAAAAGAGAAGCTTACACCAGCCGCTCGCAGGGTCCTGGACGCCGCCATCGAGGAGAGTAAAAACCGCCAGCACTATTACCTCGGTGTTGAGCATCTGTTCCTTGCGTTCTCCAAGGTCGAAGAACACTTCTTCCGCGAGGTTATGGAAGACCTTAACCTCGACGTCTACCACGTAATCAACTTCCTCAACGAACACTTGAACGTATCCAGGCAGTACATCGGCCTGGGCCTAAAGATACCCCCGGCTACAAGGAACGTATTCAGGCTCGCCCGTGAGGAGGCCCAGAGGTGGGGGCGCGACGAGCTTGATTCCACCGACCTCTTCATCGCCATATTCCAGGAGAACCACAGCCTTCCGGCAAAGGTCTTCAGGAGCTTCGGCCTCGATCCAGACTACGTTATGCGGAGGATCACCGTCAAGGTCCGGAGCAAGGAGGAGATGGAAGAGGAGCTCAAGAAGAAATACGAGCTGCCGCCTAATCTTAAGCATTTCGCCGTGAACCTCAATAAGCTCGCCCGCTTCGACAAGCTCCCTGTCATTATAGGCAGGGACGACGAGATAGACCAGGTTATGGAGATACTCTGCCACGTAGACCGGTCCAACTCCGTCATGATAATAGGCGAGCCGGGCGTGGGCAAGACCGCCGTGGTGGAAGGGCTCGCGAGGAGGATAGAGCTCGACCCGAAGAGGGTGCCGAAACGCTTACGCGACAAGCAGATAGTGAACCTGCAGATGAATTCCATTGTGGCGGGCACCATCTTCAGGGGCATGTTCGAGGACAGGATAGAGAAGATAATAAAGGAGATAAAGGAGAGGAAGAACATCATATTCTTCATCGACGAGGCCCACACGCTCATAGGCGCGGGCTCGGCGATGGGGGTGCCTTCGGACGCAGCCAATATTTTCAAGTCGACCCTTTCCAGGGGCGAGGTGCAGATAATAGGAGCGACCACGCTCTCCGAGTACAAGGAGTTCATAGCCGAGGACGAGGCGCTCGCCAGGCGCTTCAGGCTCGTGAATATAAAGGAGCCTTCCGTAGAGGAGACCAGGAAGATACTCTACGGCATCAAGCCGAGGCTTGAGAGGAGCTACTCGGTCAAGATAACGAACGAGGCGGTAGAGACCTCCCTTGACATGAGCCAGAGGTACATGAGGGGCCTCAAGATGCCTGACAAGGTCATCGGATGGCTCGATACCTCCTGCGTAAAGGTAGAGATAAACAGGCCCACGGAGCCGGTAAAGTCTGACGACGTGATCGAGGTCATCTCCCAGGAGACCCGGATACCCAGGGACATGATATTCAGGGATACCGTCGGCAGGTTCAAGGATATGGAGAAGACGCTGACGAAGAGGATCGTAGGGCAGAAAGAGGCCATCGCGGCTCTCTCCAAGAGGCTCAGGCTCAACAAGGGGCCTTTAAAAGAGAACTTCTCCAGGCCCGACGGCGTGCTCCTTTTCCTCGGCCCCACCGGGGTTGGAAAGACGGAGCTGGCCAAATCTCTCGCGGATTTCCTCTTCGGCGACGAGAAGAAGATGATACGCATCGACATGAGCGAATATAAGGATTCCGCCATAGCGGTCGACAAGCTCATAGGCATGCCGAGGGGCATAGTCGGTTCTGAAAGAGGCGGGCTCCTCAGTAACCCCGTGCGCGAGAACCCCTACTCGGTAGTCCTTCTCGACGAGATAGAGAAGGCGCATCCCTTCGTCCTGAACCTCTTCCTGCAGGTATTTGACGAGGGCTGGCTCACCGACGGCAGGGGCAAGAGGGTCTACTTCAGCGACACGGTCATCATAATGACCAGCAACCTCGGTTCCGACGTCTTCAAGAAGTACGTAAAGCCCCTCGGCTTCATGCCGGAGAGCGAGGTCGACGCCAGGTCGTACAAGAAAGATATAATGAAAGAGGTCGAGAACGCCCTTAGCCCCGAGTTCCTTAACCGCATCGACGACATAATCGTCTTTACGCCTCTTACCATGGGCGAGGTGAGGGAGCTTACATACATGTACCTGGAGAAGATCCGCGAGCACATGGAGGGCTACGGCAAGCACCTCGCGCTCTCGGACAGGGCGATAGACCTCCTGGTCGAAAAGGGATATAATCAAAAATATGGAGCAAGGTTCCTGAAGAGGCACGTAGACGAGCTGGTCAAGGTCCCCGTGACCCTTAAGTGGAAGGAAGGGGATTACTTCAGGATAGACGTGAACGAGGACGAGATAATGGTAGAGGTCTCCAACATAAACGAGCCGGCGCTGGCATGATAAAGACGATACTCGTACCGCAGGACGGGTCAACATACGGCAAGGCCGCGCTGGACTACTCCAAATGGCTTTCGGGGAGGTTCGGCGCCGGCCTTGTCGGGCTTCACGTGGTCGATGTGGTCTCTCTCGAAGGGCCGTTCCTTCACGACATATCCGGCTCGCTCGGCTTCGAGCCGTTCCTTAACTTCTCTACGAAGATGAGGGAGGCGCTCGAGGCCAGGGGCAAGACCATACTCGCCGCCTTCGAGGAGGCCTGCAGGGAGACCAAGGCGCCCTGCGAAAGCCAGATAGCCTTCGGCATAGTCGCCAACGAGATAGTGGACAGGGCCAGGGTCGCCGACCTCGTCGTTGTTGGCAGGCGCGGGGTCAACGCCAAATTCGAGTACGGCCTGCTGGGCTCTACCACGGAGAGCGTCCTCCGGAGGTCGCCCAAGCCGGTCCTCATCGTGCCGGAGCGCTTTACAGAGCCGAAAAATCCGCTGCTGGCCTATGACGGCAGCGCGAACGCGAGCAGGGCCATGCACTCTGCCGCAGAATGGGCCGCAACGCTAAATCTGCCGCTTACGGTCCTTGCTGTATCTTCAACAGAGGCTGAAGACCCGATCATGAACGACGCGAGGAGCTATCTTAAGCCCTACGGCATAAAACCTGTTTTCGTCTACCACAAAGGCGACCCGCCCATCGTGATAGAGAACTTCTACAGGGACAACGGCCACGACCTTCTTTTCATGGGCACATCCCACCATTCGAGGCTCGTGGAGATGGTCCTCGGCTCCACCACCGAGCATGTCATGCGGACCGTTGCCGGGCCGTTCTTTCTGGAGAGGTAAGAAAGCATGCTGATTCTGTTCTTGACGCTCGCGGGTCTTTTTCCTGTTTTCTTTACTCTTCTTCTATTGCAGGTTCAAAAAGAAACTTACCTGGAAAGCGGCCTAAAAGAAATGGCATGGGATATCCTCGTCCAGCTTGTCCCACCTTAGACCCATAGGATTTTTTTTATTTCTAACTTATCCCCCTATTCCCCTGTTGACTTATCCCGCCTCTGGTGCTAATTTTTTTAGAAGGCTGCAGAACGTGAATCCGCCTGCCGGTTTTTGCCGAAGGACCGCGCGAATCCTGTTCCGGACCAAAAAAAACATCATCATTCAAGGGCTTTGACCATGGGCGTCGAGGTCAAAAACGACCACATAGACGAGGTCAGGGGCTACCTCGAGGCCGACCGGGAAGAGGAGATAAGCGCTCTTCTTTCCACCCTCCATTCCTCTGACATCGGAAGGCTTCTCAAGTCGCTCGATGACGAGGAGGCTCAAAGGGTCTTTAAGCTCCTCTCCCCTGAGCAGGCCTCGGCCGTCCTCCTTGAGATAGACGAGCGTCTCCGTAAGGCCCTCATCTCATCCATATCCTCGGAAGAGCTCATCGAGGTCGTCCATGAGATGGAGACCGACGACGCGGCTGACGTCATCTCAGAGCTGCCGGTCGAGGACGCCAAGCAGGTACTCGAAGGCATCGACAGGCACGAGGCCATCGCGGTACAGAAGCTCCTTGTCTATCCAGAGGACACCGCCGGCGGAAAGATGCAGGCCGAGCTCGTCTCCGTGCACGAGACAGCCACGGTGGAAGAGACCATCGAGGAGGTCAGGAAGAAGGCCCGGGAGATAGATAACATATCAAACGTCTTCGTCGTCGACCACGAAGGCGTTCTCATGGGGGTAGCTCCGCTCGACAAGCTCATCCTGGCCAGGCCGAAGACCAGGATACTTGAAATAACCAACAGGGACGCGGTAAGGGTGGCGACAGACATGGACCAGGAGGAGGTCGCCAAGCTCTTCCAGAAATACGACCTCGTCGCCGTGCCCGTCGTAGACCATGACGGCAAGCTCGTCGGCAGGATAACGGTAGACGATATAGTGGACGTCCTCGAAGAGGAGATATTCGAGGACTTCTACAAGATGGCCGGGTTGAACGTAGAGGACCGGGCGCTCGACCCGGCTAACCGCTCCATCAGGATGCGCGTGCCATGGCTCCTCGTTAACCTCGCCACCGCCTTCCTGGCCGCGAGCGTGGTAAAGCTCTTCCAGGAGACGATAGCGCAGCTGGTAGTACTCGCGGTGCTCATGCCCATAGTCGCAGGCATGGGCGGGAACGCCGCCACCCAGACTATCACGGTAGTGGTAAGGGGGCTTGCCCTGGGCGAGCTTACGCTCAAGAACGCCAAGTGGGTGCTCTTCAAGGAGGCGCTTGTGGGCCTCTCGAACGGGTTCGTTACAGGGGCTGTGGCTGCCCTTGCCGTATATATCTTCGGGGGCAAACCGATTGTGGGGCTCATCCTTTTCCTCGCGATGACGGCGAACCTCTTTATAGCAGGCTTTATCGGGTCCCTCATACCTATTGTGCTTACAAAACTCAAGTTCGACCCTGCCATCTCATCGAGCATCTTCGTTACGACATTTACCGACATAGGCGGGTTTTTTACCTTCCTCGGCCTCGCGACCATCTTCATGAAGATGGGCTTGCTGTGAAGCGCGGGCTCTACAGGGGGCGCGCCGTTGTCCTCAACTCGCTCGACTACGGGGAATCGGACAGGATACTCACCTTCTGTACCCTTGAGCACGGCAAGCTCCGTGGCATAGCCAAGGGCGCGCGCAGGTCGAGGAAAAGGTTCGTCGGAAACCTCGACCCGCTCTCGCATATCGACCTCATATTTTTCCATAACGACGGCAGCGACCTGGTGCGCGTCGAGGACGCGAAGCTCGCAGATGCCTTCGCGCCGCTCAAGGCCGATATAGAAAGCCTCGCCGACTCATGCTATCTGCTGGAGCTTACCTCGGAGATGACAAGGGAGGGGCAGTCCCTCCCTGCCGTCTATCATCTGCTGGTAGAGTTTTTAAAGATGCTCGAGGCGAAATCCATCGGGCAGGAGGCCTTGAGGTTCTTCGAGATACGGCTGCTGGCCATTACCGGCTACCTGCCGCACCTCGGCGGGTGCGTCTCTTGCAGGGAGAAGACAGACGGGCAGAGGATATATTTCAGCTCGGAGAGGGGCGGGCTGGTCTGCAGGAGGTGTTCAAGCGGCCTCATTGGTCTTATCCCGCTCTCTCCCGGCACGGCGGGCCTTCTTTCAATGGCCGCGCGCCTCGATGGCGAGAAGCTAAAGCGCCTTAAGCCGGGGCAGGCGTTTCTTGACGAGAGCGAGCGGCTTCTATATGACTTCATAAAATTCCAGATAGGGAAGGAGCTTAAGACCAGGCGCTTTATGATCAAGCTCAAAAGCGCCTGGGCCTGAAGGGGGAAGCAGGATGGAGGCAAACGCGATACCGGTATTTATCATTGCTTACGTGCTTGTAGTGGTCTTCTCTCTTATCGGCGATGTCACGGCCAGAAAAGAGGGCGCGCTAAAACTGCCTAACATAGGAAAGAAGATGCTCAGGAGCGCGGCCTATCTCGCGCTCATCGTAGGGGCTTTCGTGGCGTATACATGGCTGACGGGCCAGTGGAAGTGAAGCCGCGAATCTTCCGCCATACGCTTTAAGCGTGAAATTCCGTTTTTGACTTCCATGTGCTCTTTTTTGTAGAATGTATTTTTAGATAACCCTCGTTGGAGGAACTGAACATGTATTTCCAGGACGTTATCTTGAATCTCCAGAGGTTCTGGTCTGAAAGGGGCTGTGTACTGATGCAGCCCTATGACATGGAAAAGGGCGCGGGAACCTTCCACCCGGCTACCTTCTTAAAGGTGCTCGGGCCAGAGCCATGGAAGGCCGCTTACGTCGAGCCTTCGAGGAGGCCGACCGACGGCAGGTACGGCGAGAACCCGAACAGGCTGCAGCATTACTATCAGTTCCAGGTGATCCTGAAGCCCTCGCCGGAGGAGATACAGGAGCTATACCTCGATAGCCTCAAAACGCTCGGCATCGACCCTCTCGCCCATGACATAAGGTTTGTCGAGGATGACTGGGAGTCGCCCACTCTCGGCGCCTGGGGGCTCGGCTGGGAGGTCTGGCTCGACGGCATGGAGATAACACAGTTCACCTACTTCCAGCAGGCGGGTGGCATTGACCTCAAGCCGGTCGCGGGCGAGATAACCTACGGCCTCGAGAGGATAACCATGTACCTTCAGGGCGTCGACAATGTCTACGACCTCCAGTGGTCTAAGGACGTGAAGTATGGAGACGTCCATAAGCAGACCGAGATAGAGTACTCGAAGCACAACTTCGAAGAGGCGGATACGAAGATGCTCTTCACCCTCTTCGATATGTATGAAAAGGAGAGCTTTAGCCTCCAGGAGAAGGGCTTGTATCTTCCGGCCTATGACTATTGCCTCAAGTGCTCGCACACTTTTAACCTCCTTGACGCGAGGGGGGCGATAAGTGTGGCGGAGCGGACCCGCTTCATCGGCAGGGTGAGGGCGCTCGCCAGGGGCTGCGCCGAGGGGTATCTCAAGACGAGGGAGGCTCTCGGCTTCCCGCTCCTCAAGGGAGAAGGGGTAAAGGCGGGGGCGTAAATCGTCGGAGACCGGATAATAATAGCGGGTTCAGGTTTTAATATGTCATTCTGAGCGTAGCGAAGAATCTTGTGGTTTGATAAAAATGTGAAAGCACTTATAGATTCTTCGTCGCCTTCGGCTCCTCAGAATGACAGACTTCCCTCACCCCGCGCTTCGCTTCCCTCTCCGAGGGGAGAGGGTCAAAATAAAAAGGCGAGGTCTTTGACCTCGCCTTTTTCAGTTTAGCAATCGACCTGATCAGGAACGTAAGAAATGGCTTTAGACAAGGCGGACGACGAGGAAAACCGCAGGCGTACCCTCTGCGGTACGTCGAGGATTTTCCGAGGAGTACAACGCAGTATAAAGACATTTATTGCGTTCGGGTCAATACTTCGAGACGTTCATCTCCTCCATCTTGCCCGTTACCATATAAACGACCCTCTCCGCTATGTTCGTCACCCTGTCCGCTATCCTCTCTATATTGTGCGCGGCCCAGATGAGATAGGTGGCGTCCTTTATGAGCTTCGGGTTCTCTATCATTAGAAGCACAAGGTCGTTATATATCGTGTCATAGTAGGCGTCCACCACGTCGTCCTCGTTGCAGATATTCCGGGCCGTCTCGATGTCCCTTTCGATGAAGGCCTTCATGCACCGTTCAAGCATCGAGGTCGCCTTCTCGGCCATCTTCGGCATATCGACGAGCGGCTTAACAAGCGGTTCGTTCCCGATGGCGAGGCTTATCTTCGCTATGCCCTCGGCGTGGTCGCCGATGCGCTCGAGGTCGGTTATGATGTTTATTATCGCCGCGAGTATGCGCAGATCTACGGCCATCGGCTGCTGTGTCGCTATCAACCGGATGCACTTCTCCTCTATCTCGAAGCGCTTCCGGTTCACCTCGATGTCGTTTTGGACTATCTGCCGGGACCTCTCAAGGTCCCTCGCCTTCAACGCCTCTATCGAGCCTTTTATGGCTGTATCGACCATTGCGGCCATGCGCTGAACCTCGCCTTCAAGCTCGGTAATAGCCCTGTGGTATGCCTCGCGGGTCATCTTCCCTCCTTAATGCCGGGGCTTCAACCCCTAGCCGAAACGTCCTGTGATGTAGTCTTCCGTTAGCTTGTTCGCCGGGGCGGTAAAGATCTTCTCGGTCGTGTCGAACTCGACCACCTCCCCGAGCATGAAGAACCCTGTATATTGAGAGACCCTGGCGGCCTGTTGCATGTTATGGGTGACGATGACGACCGTGTAGTCATGCTTGAGCTCGGTCATCAGGTCCTCTATCTTTGCCGTGGCTACTGGATCGAGCGCTGAGCAGGGCTCGTCCATGAGTATCACATCCGGCTCTACGGCCACGGCCCTCGCGATGCAGAGCCTCTGCTGCTGGCCGCCCGAAAGGGAGAGCGCGGGCTCATGGAGCCTTTCGCTTATCTCGTCCCAGAGGGCAGAGTCCTTCAAGGCCTTCTCGACCCTTCCGGAGACCTCGCTCTTGCTCTTTATGCCTATGAGCTTCAAGCCGAAGGCGATGTTCTCGTATATGGACATTGGAAAGGGCGTGGGCTTCTGGAAGACCATGCCGACCTTGCTCCGAAGCTTTATGAGGTCGAGACCCTTCTCAAGGAGGTTCTTTCCGTCGAGCAGCACCTCGCCCTCGTACCTGTTCCCCGGGTAGAGGTCGTGCATCCTGTTGAGGCACCGTAAGAAGGTCGTCTTGCCGCACCCGGACGGGCCTATGAGGGCGGTTATTTCCTTGTCCTTTACGTAAAGGCTTACGTCCTTGAGGGCGTGCTTTTCGCCGTACCAGAAGTTGAGCTTGTTTATCGTGAACTTGTATTTCATGCTAGCCTGCCTTGCCTCTCACTATTATCCTCGAAAATATCGTTACAAGCAACACCATAGCCGTAATAAGGAGGGCCGCCCCCCATGCCTTCTGGTGCCAGTCGTCGTAAGGCCCCATCGCGTAGTTGAATATGGTGACCGTAAGCGTTGCCGTTGGCTCTGAAAGGTTGAAGTTCCAGAAGGAGTTGTTGAAAGATGTGAAGAGCAATGGCGCCGTCTCTCCTGAGACCCTTGCCACCGCCAGCATGACCCCGGTCACTATGCCCCTTATCGCCCCCCTGTAGACGACCTGCACCGTCACTTTCCAGTGGGGCGCGCCAAGGGCAAGGGCGGCCTCCCTGGTGGCGTCAGGCACGAGCTTGAGCATCTCTTCCGCCGTGCGTATGACGACAGGGAGCATTATTATCGATAAGGCCACGGCGCCCGCTATGGCCGAGAAGCCGCCCAGGGGTTTCACGAGAAGGGCGTAGACGAATACGCCGATGACTATGGAAGGGGCGCTTACGAGTATGTCGGAGGTGAACCTCACGACAGAGGCCATCCTGCTCTTGCGGCCGTACTCTGAAAGGTATGTGCCAGCCAATATGCCTGCCGGAACGCCTATGGCGGTGGCGATAAAGGTGATGAGGACCGTGCCGAAAATGGCGTTCGCGAGCCCCCCGCCTTCCATGCCAGGGGGAGCCGGAAGCTCGGTAAAGAAGTCCAGGTTTATCGCCTTGAAGCCGAATACGAAGACGTCTTTCAATATCCAGAAAAGGAAGAATATGCCGAATACGGCTGAAAGGAGCGATACCGTGAGCGCGGCGTAGTTGGCTGTTTTTCTTTTGAGGTAATGTAGGTACATGTTCTTAAAACTGCCCGCCCTTGTATGAGTATTTGGCGATAAGGAGCTTGGCGATAGCGAGCACCACGAAGGTTATGAGGAAGAGGATGAGCCCCAGCTCCACGAGGCTTGAAAGATAGAGGTCCTCGACCGCCTCCGTGAACTCGTTCGCGAGTGTTGCCGATATGGACGTGGCAGGCTCTAAAAGCGACATGCGTATCTTCTGGGCGTTGCCGATGACGAAGGTTACGGCCATCGTCTCTCCAAGGGCCCTGCCGAGCCCGAGGATCACCGCCCCGACTATCCCGGAGCGGGTGTACGGGAGGACGATCTTCCGTATGACCTCCCATTTTGTGGCCCCAACGCCGTAGCCCGATTCCTTGAGCATGGGAGGGACCATCTGGAATATGTCCCTCGATACCGAAGATATGAACGGGATTATCATTATCGCGAGTATGAACCCGGCGGGCAGCATGCCTATACCTAAGGGCGCGCCGGAGAAGAGCGGGAGGCCTCCGAGGTACTCGATGAGGAACGGCTCGACGCTGTCTGCGAGGAATGGCGCGAAGACGAAAAGCCCCCACATGCCGTAGATGATGCTCGGTATCGACGCGAGCAGCTCGATCGCGGACCCTATAGGCACTTTAAGGCGCTTGGGAGCCATTTCGGTCAGGAATATCGCTATGCCGAGGCTTACTGGCACGGCTATGACGATGGCTATGATGGATGATACGAGCGTCCCGTAAATGGAAGGCAGCGCCCCGAACTCAAGGGCAACGGGGTCCCATGTGCTGGAAAAAAGAAAGCCGAAGCCGAAGGCCTTGATCGAAAGCCACGACTCCTTCAAAAGGACGATAAAGATAAGCGCCATAAGGGCTATGACCGATGCTGCGGAAGACCAGGCCATGCCCTTGAAGACGGCGTCCCCTATCCTTGCTGAATTGTATTTTTGAGCGTTCAAATCATCCCCAGGCGCGCGGTTTTGCGCGCTACCCGCCCTTCTTTTTTTTATGGTCTCAGCGTCCGGCATTGATGTTAATAGAAAACGGGTGCGCCTTCCAGAAAAATCAGGAGCCGCCGGAGAGCGGCTCCTTCTAATTGTCTATTTGCCCCAGACCGGCTGTGAGGCGCACTTTATCTCTTTTGCCCAGGCGGCCTCCATAAGGTCGCTTACGTTTTTGGGGATAGGCACATAGTCGAGAGATTTTGCCATGGCGCCCCCGTTCCTGTAGGCCCAGTCGAAGAACTTCAATACCTCTTTGGCCTTACCGCAGTCCTGCGGGTTTTTCTGCACCAGTATGAAGGTGGCGCCTGCGATAGGCCATGAGCTTTTGCCGGGCTGGTTGGTGAGGACCACCGAGAAGCCGGGCGTGCCCTTCCAGTCGGCGCTTTCCCCGGCGGCCATGAACGTATCTATCGATGGGGAGACAAAGTTGCCGGATCTGTTGTTAAGCTGGGTGTAGACGAGCTTGTTCTGCAGGGCGTAAGCGTACTCGACATAGCCGATGGTGTTCTTTATCCTCTTTACGTAGGTGGCAACCCCCTCGTTCCCTTTGCCGCCAACGCCCACCGGCCAGTTTACGGCTGTGCCGAAGCCGACCTTCCCTTTCCAATCGGCGCTTACGCTGTTAAGATAGTTGGCGAATATCCAGGTCGTGCCGCTTCCGTCAGAGCGGTGCACAACGGTTATCTTCTCCTGAGGGAGCTTTACCCCGGGGTTGAGGGATGCTATCTTCTGGTCGTTCCAGCTCGTGACCTTTCCGAGGTATATGTCGGCAAGGACCTCTCCGGTGAGCTTAAGCTCACCGGGCTTTACCCCCGCGAGGTTTACAACAGGGACGACCCCGCCTATGGCCATGGGGAACTGCATGAGGTCGGACTGAGCGAGCTCCTTTGGAGCAAGCGGGGCGTCAGAGGCGCCGAAATCAACCGTCTTTGCCGTTATCTGCTTTATCCCGCCGCCGCTGCCTATAGACTGGTAATTGAGCTTAAGGCCCGTTGTCCTGGCGTACTCATAGGCCCATTTGGAGTAGAGCGGGTAGGGGAACGTCGCCCCGGCGCCGTTTATAAGCTCTGCCGAGGCTGCGCGAAAGCTTAAGCCAAGAAAGAGGACCGCAAGCAGGATCAGGTATTTTTTCATCTTTTCTATCCTTTGTTTTTTTCTTTTAAATGTAATGGATGAATGTTACAGCCGTGTTACAGGAATGTTAAGGGTATGAAAAAAGGCGGAAGGGCTTACATTATGGTGTAAGTATGGCATTTTAAGCTGTTTTTAAATGAACTACCGCTGGCCAGGGTGCGGGTATATTCCCCCGGAGCCCCTCCCCCGCTAACGGGAGGGGACTTCAAACGGCTCTGCAAGGACTTAAAAATATAGCTGCCCCTGCAGCTGTACTACATCCTTGCTGTCGGCATTGGCAAGCTTACCCGTGGCGTTGGGCTCGTACTCGGTGTGTACCCAGTCTGCCTGTAGTTTCAGGCTGTGCCCCTTGCCGTACCAGTTCACCCCCAGGGTCGTGCTCTTCTCCTTCTTATCGCTCGCCTCCGAGTCCTGGTCATAGACCTCGTACCTGGCAACAGGCTCTATATTGAGGCCCTCTATAAAGTACCCCGCCTGGGCATACCAGCCCAACGGGTTCTTTTTAGCGATAGCAGGGTCGCTCGATTCCATCTTCCAGTTTATATACTCTACGGTGGCGGTCAGGCCTTTATAATGGCCTGAGAGGTCGGCCTCCCAAAGGGTGCGCTCCTCATCGAAGCCGTTCTCCTGGTATTCGATGGCGCCCTGCCTCGCGAAGCTTGTGCCTAATGTCAGGTGCTGCCCCTTGCCCAGATAGGAGCCGGTCTTTTTCTTCTCCACCCAGCCGGGTAGCGATAGGTCTGTCCTTACCGCTAACAGAGGCTGGGCCTTGAATACAGTCCTTCCGGTCTCAATCGTCTCTCCGGTCTGCCATCCGTCCGCAACGGAGGCCTCATAGGCGATAGCGCCGTCAAAAAATCTTCCGAATATAGACGCTTTAGGCTGGAAATAGGCGTTTGTTGCCCCGAATATGTTCTTGCCCGCGTCGCCTGAGGCGGTAGCCTCTACGAAGAGATGGGTAGAGTCAGAGGTAAGAAAGTCCCTTGAGAAAGGGAGCTTGAATTTGCCTATGAAGAAGGAATAGGCTTCAGCGGGCTCCCAGGTAAGCCACACGTACTTTACGGATACCTTGTTTGTGTTCCCGGTCTTCTCCCACTTGTCGCCGTCGAGGGTAAGGTTGTACCTTATCTGCTTCGAGAGGAGGTTGCCCGTCATCTCAAGGCGTATCCTTCTAAGGTAGAGGTCGCTGCTGCTTTCGTAAGCTGTACCGTCCCTGTCCTCGATTATATCGCCGGCATCGAGCCTGGGCTGGAACCTTATCCTTACCGTAAGATCGCTCTCGCCCTGAGTAAATGTGACCCCCTTTGTCTCTTCGCCGAAGTAAAAATCTTTCGCGAAGGCCGGGACGGCTGAACCTGCCGAGGTGAGTAAAAAAACGATGAGCAGACTTCTTTTCATGCAGACCTCTTTTTTTAGAACGGCGCGTTTGCCATTTAAGCCCGATTATGGCATAACTCGGTAAGTTATGTAAATAGAAGCGAAAAACGCGCAGAAATTGGCGTTGACACGGATTTGCCCATTCGGGTAGGATATACGGCTAAAGCGACCTCAGAAATTAATGAAAAAAGGAGATAGTGATGGGGACGAAAAGATCCGCTCAGATCCTTAAAAAGGCAGTGAGGCTCATCCCGGGAGGAGTCAACAGCCCAGTAAGGGCCTTCAAGGCCGTGGGCGGAGGGCCGGTCTTCATCTCCAAGGCCAGGGGCTCCCGGATATACGACGTAGACGGGAACGAGTATATAGACTACATAGGCTCCTGGGGCCCCATGATACTCGGCCATGCCCATCCCAGGGTCTCTGCCGCCATCAAAAAGGCGGTCGACAGGGGGACCAGCTACGGAGCGCCGACAGAGCTTGAGGTCACCCTGGCCGAGCTTACGCTCAAGGCCTTCCCATCGATGGAGATGGTCAGGTTCGTAAGCTCCGGCACAGAGGCCACGATGAGCGCTCTGAGGCTTGCCAGGGCCTTTACCGGGCGTGACGGGATAATAAAGTTCGAGGGCTGCTACCACGGTCATTCCGACAGCCTCCTCGTAAAGGCAGGCTCAGGCGCCGCCACGCTCGGAGTGCCTGACAGCCCCGGCGTTGTCGCCTCTCTCGCCAAGCATACCTATAACGCGACCTACAATGACCTGGCCTCGGTAAGGGCCATATTCGAGAAGGCTCCCAAGGGCATAGCCTGCGTGATAGTGGAAGGCGTGCCAGGCAACATGGGCGTAGTACTTCCCAAAGAGGGTTTTCTTACCGGCCTCAAGGCGCTCTGCAAAAAGTACGGGGCGCTCCTTATAATGGACGAGGTCATGAGCGGCTTCAGGCTCTGCTACGGCGGGGCTCAGAAGGTATATAAGATAGACCCCGACATTACCTGCCTCGGGAAGGTCATAGGCGGGGGGCTCCCGGTAGGCGCCTTCGGGGGAAAGAGGGCCATAATGGAGCGGCTTGCCCCCTCAGGGCCTGTCTACCAGGCCGGCACCCTCTCCGGAAACCCGCTCGCCATGACCGCCGGTATCGAGACCTTGAAGCTCCTCCAGCGCAAGGGTCTATACGACAAGCTCTACAAGTCAACGGACTTTCTTGTCGAAGGGATAGGGGAGATAGCGAAAAGGCGGGGCGTGCCGGTGCATACGGCCGTGGCAGGCTCGATGTTCACGGTATTCTTTTCCGGCAAGCCTGTAACAAACTGGCAGGACGCGAGCAGAGCTGATACCGCGAGGTTCGGTAAATACTTCACCAGGATGCTCAAGGGCGGCATATATCTTCCGCCGTCGCAGTTCGAGGCCGTCTTTGTCGGGCTCGCCCACACCAGGGCAGACCTTACAAAGACGCTCGAGGTAGCGGACAAGGCCTTCAAGGGACTGTAAAAGGCATGAAATAAGTCCATTTGAGCGGCCTGCGCTAAATCCAGTGTTTTTTAGCAACCAGCTAAAAAAGAGTTTTAAAATGCAGAGCCCCGCCTTTAGAGGCGGGGCTCTGCATTTTCAGCGCCCTTTTTCCTTGACTCCAAAAGAGGCAGAAGATATTATTTTATTTCCTGCCATAATCAACCGAAAGCCCGGGAAAAAGTATGAAAAATGACGAGATAGTCTCAAGATCGTTTACCGAGAGCATCCAGGCGAAGCAAGGGTTCCTTACACCCGAGAACGTCTCGAAGACCGTAATATCCGCGGAGCTTGTTGCCGCCTCCTTCAGGAAGGGCGGAAAGCTCATCATAGCGGGCAACGGCGGCTCAGCCGCCGACGCGCAGCACCTCGCGGCCGAGTTCATAAACAGGTTCGAGATAGAGAGGCCGCCTTTGCCGGCCCTGGCCATAACGACAGATTCGTCCGATCTTACGAGCATAGGGAACGACTACTCATTCGACCAGGTCTTCTCAAAGCAGCTCCTCGCCCTCGGGAAACCCGATGACGTCTTCCTGGCCATAACCACCAGCGGCAACTCGCAGAACATCCTTAAGGCGATCGAGGCCGCCGAGACCATAGGCATGAAGGTAATAATACTCACGGGCAAGGGCGGCGGGCTCCTTTCTGGAAAGGGCGACGTATTTGTAAACGTAGACGCCAGGAGGACCGCCAGGATACAGGAGGTGCATATCACCTTCGGCCACGTGGTCTGTGAGCTTGTAGACCATATGCTCTTCCAGAAAGTTTAGGATAACCTCAGGATGAAGTTCAAACCTATCTCCTCCAAGGGCCTCAAGACATACTCTATCAAGGATAGAAAGAGCAAGGTAAGCGTCGGGGATTTTGCCTCCTGCGCGAAAAAGGGCGGGAGTTTCGCAGGCTTCCTCGGAAGCCTGCCCGGCATACTCGCGGCAAAAGACCTTTTGGAGGTGGCCGCCGCTGTAACAAGCGCCCATGGGAACAAGAAGACGGTCGCCCTCGGCATGGGCGCGCACGTCATCAAGGTCGGGCTTAGCCCGCTTATAATAGACCTCATGGAGCGCGGGGTCATAAATTCTGTCGCGATGAACGGCGCGTGCGTTGTCCATGACTTCGAGACGGCCTTTGCCGGGTGCACCTCCGAGGACGTAGACGCCGAGCTTGGAAGCGGCGCTTTCGGCATGGCCGAGGAGACCGGAAGGCTCATCAATCAGGCGATAAAGAAGGGCGCTAAAAAGGGGCTCGGGGCGGCGGTAGGCTCGATGATAGCGAAATCCAGCTTCCCTCATAAGGACAAGAGCATACTCGCCGCCGGCAGCAGGCTCGGCGTGCCCGTAACCGTGCACGTGGCCCTTGGCACGGATATCATACACCTTCACCCGCAGATGGACGGGGGCGCAACAGGCGAGGCCTCGACGATCGATTTCAGGATATTCTCTTCGGTCGTATCTACCCTTGCCGGAGGCATGTATATAAATATCGGCTCAGCGGTCATAATGCCCGAGGTATTCCTCAAGGCCTTGACGCTCGTCCGTAACCTCGGCCATGACGTAAAGGGCTTCTCCACGGTGAACATGGACTTTTTCCAGCACTACAGGCCGCTTACGAACGTGGTGAGAAGGCCGACCATGGGCGGCGGCGGCAAGGGATACAGGCTTACCGGCCATCACGAGATAATGGTGCCGCTACTGTACGGGGCTATAATAGAGGGCTTGGGGAAGAGATGAAGAAGAAGGCCTGGTCAGGAAGATTCAAGGAATCTACGGACAAGCACGTTGAGGAGTTCAACGCCTCCATCGGCTTTGATAAGCGGCTTTTCAGCCACGATATCCGGGGCTCCATCGCCCACGCCAGCTTGCTTGTGCGGGCGGGGATACTCAAGGAGGCCGAGGCTAAGCGGATAATCGCGGGCCTCAAAGAGGTTGAAAAGGAGATTGCCGCCGGAAAGTTGAAGCTCACGCCTGAGCTCGAGGATATCCATATGGCGGTGGAGTCGCGCTTGACAGAGAAGATCGGCCCGCTTGGCGGAAAGCTCCATACCGGGAGGAGCAGGAACGACCAGGTCGCCGTCGATATAAGGCTTTATCTGAAGGATGAGATATTCGAGGTCCTGAACCTCGTCCACGGGTTTAAAAGGGCGCTTGTAGAGGTAGCCGGGAAAAATCTCGACGTCATCATGCCGGGCTATACACATCTGCAGAGGGCGCAGCCCGTGCTCTTCTCCCATCATCTCCTCGCCTACTACGAGATGTTCAAGCGCGACACCGGCAGGCTTCTCGATTGTCTTGAGAGGATGGACGAGATGCCGCTTGGCGCTGGAGCGCTTGCCGGAAGCCCGTACCCGCTCGACAGGAAGTACGGCGCCAGGCTCCTCGGCTTCGCCCGTGTCACGGAGAATAGCCTCGATTCTGTAAGCGACAGGGACTTTATAATCGAGTTCCTTTCCGCGGCGTCCATCATCATGACCCATTTTTCCCGCCTCTCGGAGGAGATAATACTCTGGTCCTCGCAGGAGTTCGGTTTTATCGAACTGTCCGATGCCTTCTCAACGGGCTCATCGATAATGCCCCAGAAGAAGAACCCGGACGTGGCCGAGCTTTCAAGGGGCAAGGCTGGAAGGGTGTACGGGCATCTCGTATCACTTCTTGCAATGATGAAGTCGCTCCCCCTTGCCTATAACAAGGACATGCAGGAGGACAAGGAGCCGCTCTTCGATACGGTAGACACCCTGAAGATAGTCCTCAAGGTCTACGGACCGATGCTCGGGAGCATGAAGGTAAATAGCGAGAAGATGCTCGCGGCAACCGGCGCGGGCTTCTTAAACGCCACCGACGCCGCCGACTACCTTGTAAGGAAGGGCATGCCGTTCAGGGAGGCGCACGAGGTCGCCGGCAGGGCGGTCGGTTACTGCATAGGCAGGAATAAGACCCTCGAAGGGCTCGATATCATGGAATGGAAGGCGCTCTCTCCCCTTTTCGGAGATGACATAAAGGCGGCTGTGTCGATAAAGAGGTCGCTCGGCGCGAGGAAGGTCTACGGCGGCACAGCGCTTGAGACGGTAAAAAAGAGGCTCAAGACGGTAAGGAAGGAAGTGGAAGGGGGGTGCTGCTGATGCGTTACGTTTTACTGCTCGCGCTCATGATCTCGCTTGTGGCAGGTACTGCTTCATGCGGCAAGAAAGGCCCGCCAGAGCCCCCTGACGACACCGCACTCTTCAGACGGTGAACGGGGCGTCTAATTTCTTTGAAGAGCCGTTCTTCTTGTTGTAAAATAATAATCTTATTCAGACGCTTTCGGAGGATAAACGGATGCACTTTTTCGACTACAAAGGCAGGAGCTTCTACGCTGAGGGCGTCCCGGTTGAGCGTATAGTAAAAGAGATAGGCACGCCTGTCTATATATACAGCCAGAAGACGCTAAAGCGCCACTTCAGGGCCTATGACGAGGCCTTCTCTGGCGCGCCGCACCTTATCTGCTATTCTATCAAGGCGAACTCCAATCTCTCGGTGTTGAAGACCTTCTCCGAGGAAGGCAGCGGCTTCGATATCGTCTCGGGCGGCGAGCTCTTCAGGGCATTGAAGGTTGGCGCCTACCCCGGTAAGATAGTCTTCTCAGGCGTGGGCAAGAGGGCTGACGAGATAGAGTACGCTCTAAAAAGCGGGATACTCATGTTCAACGTCGAATCCCCCGAGGAGCTTCGCGCGATAGATAAGATCGCCGGGAGGCTCAGGAAGAAGGCTGGCATAGCGATAAGGGTCAACCCGGACGTAGACCCCAAGACCCATCCGTACATATCGACAGGGCTCAAGAAGAACAAGTTCGGCATAGAGACAGCCGAGGCCTTCAAGGAATACCTCTACGCCAAAAGGAAGCTTGGAAACGTAAACCCCATCGGCATAGACTGCCACATAGGTTCTCAGATAACGCAGATCGGGCCATTCGTAGACGCCCTCAAAAAGACCACCGGCCTTCTCAAGATGCTCAGGGCCGAAGGTGTAGAGATAAAGTACCTGGACATGGGCGGCGGCCTCGGCATCACCTATGATAAAGAGACGCCCCCGCACCCGAGCAGGTACGGCGAAGCGGTACTGAAGGGGACAAAGGGCCTAGGGCTTACGCTCATATTCGAGCCGGGCAGGTCGATGGTCGGTAACGCCGGTATCCTCGCCACGACCGTCGTCTACACCAAGAAGGGCACAAAGAAGAACTTCATAATAGTAGACGCCGCGATGAACGACCTCGCAAGGCCCAGCCTCTACGGGTCGTATCACGCCATAAAGGCGGTAAAGAAGAACGGGAAGAGGGAGATAACCGCCGATGTCGTCGGCCCCATCTGCGAATCGGGCGACTTTCTCGCGAAGGACAGGGAGGTGCCTGCCGTGAAGGCTGGCGAGTCCCTTGCCGTCATGAGCGCCGGGGCATACGGCTTTTCGATGTCTAGCAACTATAACACGCGCCCGAGGGCGGCGGAGGTCATGGTAAGCGGGCGCGAGTTCTTCGTCGTAAGAAAGAGGGAGGGTTTAAACGACCTCCTTGCCGGCGAAGAGCTTATTGTGAAGAAGAAAGCTGCCAGGAGAAGATAGACCGCATGAAGATCAACTTCACCAAGATGCACGGCCTCGGCAACGACTTCATAGTCCTTGACGCGCGGAAAAGGGATCTGTCCAATACCGTAAAGGTCGTAAAAAAGCTCTCTGACCGCAGGTTCGGCGTGGGCTTTGACCAGGCGCTCATCCTCAAGGACTCGAAGAAGGCCGACTTCAGGATGGATATCTACAACAACGACGGCGGCAGGGTAGAGATGTGCGGCAACGGCATACGCTGCCTCGCGCAGTATATCTGGACCAACAGGCTTTCAAGGAAGCCCCGTTTGGACATTGAAACGCTCGCCGGGATCATAAGGCCCGAGAAGGTCGGCGCGCTCGTAAGGGTCGACATGGGAGAGCCGGTGCTCGAAGGCAAGCTCATACCGACTATCGTCGAGGGCGAGATAGTGGACAGGAGGCTTGCCATAAACGACAGGACCTTTGAGATAACCTGTGTCTCCATGGGCAACCCGCACTGCGTCATCTACGTCGACGACGTAGACGGCTTTCCGGTCGAGAAGTACGGCTCTCAGATAGAGGTCAACAAGTTCTTCCCGAAAAAGACGAACGTAGAGTTCATAGAGGTCCTCGGGAGGACGAAGATAAAGATGAGAGTCTGGGAGCGCGGCGCGGGAGAGACCCTTGCCTGCGGCACCGGCGCTTCGGCGGCAGCCGTCGCGTCCATCATAAAGGGCTATACCGGCAACAAGGTAACGGTGCTCTTGCGGGGCGGCAGGCTCGTTATTGAGTGGTCGAAGAAAAATAACCACGTCTACATGACAGGTCCGGCTGAAGAGGTATTCACCGGTCAGGCGGAGGTCTAAAAGATGGATCTCAAGTTTACAGGTTCTATAACGGCCCTGGTCACGCCATTCAGGGACGGGGTCATAGATGAGGCGGCCTTTGGAAGGCTCATAGAGTTCCAGATAGCCAACGGCACCGACGGCCTGGTCCCGTGCGGCACCACGGGCGAGTCCGCGACACTTTCCTACGAGGAGCACTACAGGGTAGTGGAGCTCACAATAGAGATAGCCGCGAAAAGGGTCCCGGTAATAGCGGGGACGGGTTCGAACTCCACAGCCGAGACGATAGTCCTCACGAAGCACGCTCAAAAGGCCGGGGCGGATGCCGCACTCCTCATAACCCCGTACTATAACAAGCCTACCCAGCAGGGACTCTTTGAGCATTACAAGAAGGTTGCCGAAGAGGTCTCGATACCGCTTATATTGTACAACGTCCCGGGGCGCACGAGCGTGAACATGCTTCCTGAGACGGTGGCCAGGCTCTCTCTTCTAAAGAACATAGTCGGCATAAAAGAGGCTACCGGAGACTTGAAGCAGGTGAGCGACACTATCGAGATGTCCAGGAAGGGCTTCATCGTCCTCTCAGGCGACGATTTCACCACACTGCCTCTGCTTACTATAGGCGGCCACGGGGTCATCTCTGTCACCTCGAACGTTGCGCCCGGCATGATCTCTGATATGATTAAGGCGTTCGCCGGGGGGGACCTCGAGAAGGCGCGGGAGCTGCATTACAGGCTCCAGCCGCTCCACAGGGCGATGTTCATCGAGACCAACCCGATACCCGTCAAGACCGCCCTCGCGATGATGGGCATGGTCAAGGATGAGTTCAGGCTTCCGCTTGCCGGGATGAATGACGCGAACAGGCAAAAACTCGCAACCGTTATGGGCGCGTTCGGGCTCATGCCGAAAGGGGCTTAACAGATGATAAAGGTCGCGGTAACCGGCGCCGCAGGCAGGATGGGCAGGGCGATAATAAACTCGATAGACCAGAACCCCAGGACAGAGCTTGCCGGGGCGCTCGAGAGGGAGGATTCCCCTTTTACCGGCAAGGACGCCGGTGAGATCATCGGCATAGGCAAGATGGGCGTCAGGATAATGGAGGACTCTGAAAAGGCCTTCAAAAAGGCCGACGTAATAATAGATTTCAGCACCCCTGAAGCGACCATGAAGATACTCGAAGAGGCCGTAAGGTCGGGCAAGGCCATGGTCATAGGCACAACCGGTTTTTCGCTCCACCAGAGGGATGAGATAAAGGAGCTTGCCAGGGGCGCGAGGGTCGTTATGGCGCCCAACATGTCTATCGGGGTAAACCTCCTTTTAAAGCTCGTGCACGAGGCAGCGACTGTCGTGGGAAGGGAATATGACATGGAGATAATCGAGGCGCACCACAGGCTTAAAAAGGACGCGCCTTCGGGCACGGCCCTGAAGATAGCAGAGGTGGCCGCTAACGCAGTCGGGCGGGACCTCGAAAAGGTCGGCGTATACGAAAGAAAGGGCATAATCGGCGAGAGGAGGCCTGAGGAGATAGGCATACAGACTATCCGCGCCGGGGATATAGTCGGGGACCACACGATAATCTTCGCAGGCCCCGGAGAGAGGGTGGAGATAACCCACAAGGCCTCCTCAAGGGATACCTTCGCGGCCGGGGCTGTGAAGGCCGCCGTATGGGTAATGGACAAGCCCAACGGCCTTTACGATATGCAGGACGTGCTCGGCCTTAAATGACCGGCAGACTGCTGAAAAAGTCCATCTGCTTCGTTGGCTTCAGAAGCTCGTAGTAGCGGCGTACATGAAGAGTGCGCCTCCTGCCTCGCCCCCCGATTTAATGGTGCCTCGCATCTGGAGCTTTTTGAGCAGTCTGAATAAATTCGAGTTTTTCAGCGATCTGTCAAAACAAAGGAGTTTAAATGAAAAAGAATATAACGCTCATCCTCTTCGCGCTCTTCCTTGCGTTCAACGGTGGAAGCGCCCTTGCCTTCCAGGGGGCCACGACCGGCAAGTGCGCTGACTGCCACAACCTTTCTAAAGAGGAGGCGGCCAAGCTCCTCAAGGCCGACGTCTACAAGGCCCAGATAAAGGACGTGCGCTTAAGCCCTGTGAAGGGGCTCTGGGAGGTCGAGGTAACGCAGGTAGACAAGACCTTCATCATCTATGTCGACTTCGCCAAGCAGCACCTTGTCGAGGGCAGGTTTACGGAGCTGGCGCAGCTCGGAGAGAGCAAGCCCTTCAAGAAGGTCGATCTCAAAAAGATACCTCTCGATAACGCTATAATCGTCGGGAATCCGAAGGCGGAGAAGAAGGTCATCGTATTCGACGACCCTGACTGCCCTTATTGCTCCAAGCTCCATGAGGAGATAAAGAAGATAGTGGCAAAGAGGAGCGACATCGCCTTCTATATAAAGATGTATCCGCTGGCGATACACCCGAACGCCTACGAGAAGAGCAAGTCTATAGTCTGCCAGAAATCCGCCAAGCTCCTCGACGACGCCTTCGCAGGCAAAAAGCTCCCCAAGGCTGAGTGCGATACCCAGGAGATAGACAACAACATCAAGCTGGCTGAAGAGCTCGGGATAAGCGGCACACCGGGGCTCATAATGCCGGACGGAAGACTGTTCCCTGGATACGCCTCTGCCGAGGTGCTTTTAGGAGTCATAGACAACCCGCAGCCCTGAGCTTCCAGGGGTCCGGGCTTAAACCCCCGGGCCCTAAAGAAAGCTAAAGTCCTGCCATCCATCTTCCGAAGAAGATAATATCCCCATAGATTTTCAACAATTGACTTGACTTTTGTGCCAGTAAAAGGATATCTATCAGAAAAGATATTGGCACATTGCAGGTATGCGAAAGAGAATGGATGGAGCCGGCGGGGGGAATTGAACCCTCGACCTACTGATTACGAATCAGTTGCTCTACCCCTGAGCTACGCCGGCGTTAAAGTACTAAATGGTAAGTCAATGGGCGTGATTTGTCAAGGTCTTTGAGTGCCCAGGGCTCTTTACCGCCGCGTCTTTCCTAAGGAAAAACAACAAATGTGCCTGAATATCCTCACAAGAGAGATGGCGAACTGCAATAAGGTACTTATCATAGAAGATAGCCTTACCAACAAGGCCATCCTTGAGGATATCCTCTCCCATAACGGTTTTGAGACCAGGTCCGCTTCCGACGGCAAAGAAGGGCTTAAGCTTCTCGGCGAATGGGCCCCGAACGTCATCCTCCTCGACATCGTCATGCCAGGGATGGACGGCTTCAGCGTGTGCAAGGAGATAAGGCGGATGGATATCCATCCGAGGCCCTCCATCGTGATGGTCTCGGTAAAGGCAGATAAGGAATCTATTGTCAATTCGCTTGCTTGTGGCGCGGACGACTTCATAACAAAACCGATCAACGAGGCGGAGCTCATCGCGCGCGTGCGGGCTCAGCAGAGGATCTGCGATTTCAACCGCGAACTGGAGGAGGATAAAAGGAACTTGGAGACTATCCTTGATATTACGGGCACGATGTCCGCGTCCCTCGACCCCTCTGAAGTCCTGAGCACCATAGTCACCAAAGTGGCCGATGTGACCCAGGCCGTAAGGTGCTCGATAGTGCTGATAGCGACCGAGGAGAACGAGGGCTACGTCCTCGCCTCTCATGAAGACCCAATGATTAGAGAGCTCAAGATAGACCTGTCCAGATACCCTGAGATAAAGCAGGTCATAGCCACAAAGACCCCGCTCGCCATTGAAGATATCGTCAACAGCCCCATAATGCACCCCGTAAAGGATTCCGTAAAAGAATTCGCCGGGATGAGCATGCTCATCGTGCCGATAGTCTTCAACGACGAGGTCCTGGGCACGCTCTTCCTCCGGACGAGGAAGAAGGTGCACGGGTTCGCTCAGAAGGAGATAGACTTCTGCAGGATAGTCGCGAACGCCTCATTCCACGCGCTCCGGAACGCGCGCCTTTTCGAGAAGGTCGTAAAGGAGAAGGACTACTTAAAAGAGATGGCGGTGAGGGACCACCTCACCAACCTCTATAACCACAACTTCTTCTACTCAAGGCTCGATGAGGAGTTCGAGAGGGCCGTGAGGTACGAAACGCCTCTCTCCCTCATAATGCTCGACATAGATAACTTCAAGCAGATAAACGACACCTACGGCCACAGGGTGGGCGACATGGTCTTGAAGGAGATATCGGCCCTCATAAAAAAGGGCGTGAGGAAGACGGACATAGTCGCCCGCTACGGCGGAGAGGAGTTTTCGGTCATACTCCCCCATACTCTTTTGAAGGGCGCCGTAGATGAGGCCGAAAGGCTCCGCGAGATGATAGACAACCACGCCTACGCTGGGCTGGTGAACCACAGGGTGACGGTGAGCGTCGGGGTCGCCTCATATCCGCAGAAGGGGGCCATGAACTCCGGCGACCTTGTAAACTATGCTGACGACGCCCTCTACAAGGCCAAGTGGAGCGGAAAGAACTGCGTTAAGGTGGCTGAGGCGTAAGCCTCGTAATACTCCAAAAAACAAAAAGGCGGGCATTTTGCCCGCCTTTTTTATCTTCTTTTTGCGTAATAACTGCCCAGTGCGAAATATTATTTCTGTATCTTTATCGCGCAGAGCTGGCCGCACATGGTGCAGACCGATTCATCCTCCGGCGGGCTCGCCTCCCTTATAGCCCTTGTCCTCCTGGGGTCTATCGCAAGCCTTATCTGCCCTTCCCAGTCAAGGGCCTTCCTTGCCTTGGAGAGGGCTATATCGGCCTCCATCGCCCCCTTCGCCTTCTTCGCTATGTCACCGGCGTGCGCGGCTATCCGGCAGGCGACGACACCTTCCCTTACGTCATCCACATCGGGGAGCCTCAGGTGCTCGCTTGGGGTCACGTAGCAGAGGAAGTCTGCCCCGGCCCCGGCTGCTATGGCCCCGCCGATGGCAGAGGTGATATGGTCATAGCCTGGCGCTATGTCGGTTACAAGGGGGCCAAGGACATAGAATGGCGCGCCGTTGCAGAGCCTCTTCTGGAGTATGATATTCGCCTCTATCTGGTCTAAGGGCACATGTCCCGGCCCCTCTATCATGACCTGCACGCCCTCGTCGAAGGCCTTTTTAGCGAGCTCGCCCAGGGTTATAAGCTCATGTACCTGCCCCCTGTCGGTCGCGTCGGCGATGCAGCCGGGCCTCAATCCGTCGCCGAGGCTCAGGACCATGTCGTACCTTTTGGCTATCTTGATAAGCCTGTCGTACTGTTCGTAGAGCGGGTTCTCCTTCTTGTTGAACTTCATCCACTCGGCGGTGAGGGCGCCTCCGCGGCTCACTATTCCCATGATGCGCCCCTCTTTTTTCACCTTCTCCACGGAGCTTCTTGTAACGCCGCAGTGGACCGTTACGAAGTCTACTCCGTCTTCCGCGTGCGCCTCGATAGAAGCGAACATCTCCTCTGAGTCGATCTCCACAAAGGATTTGCCCTTTTTCCTCGCGTCATAAGCGGCCTGGTAAATGGGGACCGTGCCGATGGGGACAGTGGACTCGGCCATGACCGAGCGCCTTATGGCAGAGACGTCGCCTCCGGTGGAGAGGTCCATGACGGCGTCGGCGCCGGCCTCTATCGCGGCCCTGAGTTTCGTAAGCTCTTCATTGACGTCAACCTTGTCCTGGGAGGAGCCGATGTTGGCGTTGACCTTGGTGCGCAGGCCCCTGCCAACGGCAAGCCCCTTTATCGAGCGGTGGAGCTTGTTCCTGGTTATTATGATTACGCCCTCTTCTATGCCCTTTCGTATGTACTCCGCTTCAACGCCCTCGGAGAGCGCGGCGTTTTTCATCTCTTCCGTAACGATGCCCCTGCGGGCGGCCTCAAGCTGTGTCATCTTATCTCCTTGTCTATTGCCTGCATTCCCGTTAGTAGTTCCCTTGCCGCGCCTTCCGCGTCCACGCAAGACAAAAGCGCTCTGATAAGCGCGGCGTAAGCCCCTGTGGAGGCGGCCTCCCCGATATTTTCTATGTTTATCCCTCCGAGCGCGTATACCGGTATCGAGAGCGCGCGGACGGCCTTTTCAAGCTCTTCTACCCCAAGCGGCTCTCCGTACATGGCCTTTGACGGGGTGTGGTAGACAGGGCCGAAGGTCACGAAGTCGGCCCCCTGAGACTCAGCCAGCCTTGCCTCTTTTACGGAGTGGGTCGAGACCCCTATTATGCCCTCTTTGCCCAAAAGCTCCCTGGCGGATGAGGCCGGATAGCTTATTGAGGTAAGGTGTACCCCGTCGGCCCCGCAAAGCATCGCTATATCGGCCCGGTCGTTTATAAGGAGCCTCGCGCCCCAGGCGCGGGTCAGCTCACGAAGTTCGTTGGCGAGCCCAAGGAGTTCTCTGGCTGAGAGATCCTTTTCCCTGAGCTGCACGAGCTTGACTCCTCCACGCAGGGCCGCTTCAACGGTAGAAAGAAATGCCCCGGAGGCGCAGGCCGACCTGTCTGTTATGAGGTAGAGCTTTGGCAGTTCCAAGTCAAATTCTCTGCTGAACAAATCAGTATTTCAACGACTGCTAAGCCTTCCATAGCCTCCGTGAGACTATGACGATGACGCTTACAGCCGCTATCGAAACGCTTACGGCCTGTGCGGCCTTCATCGAGTCCATCATGAGGCTGTCGGCCCTGAAGCCCTCGACGACGAAACGTCCGATGGAGTACAGCGTAAGGTATACGGCAAAGATGAAGCCGCTCTTATGCTCCCTTTTTTTAAGGTAGAACCACAGGAAAGAAAATATCCCCAGGTTTATGAGCATCTCGTAGAGCATGACCGGGTGGAGCGGTATGCCAGGGAACTCAGAGCCGGCTATCGATCCCGGCGGAAAGACTATGCCCCACGGAAGGTCTGTCGGCCTGCCGTGGGCGTCGCCGTTCATGAAGTTGCCGAACCTGCCGAAGGCCTGGCCGAGTATTATTGAGGGGGCTACCGCGTCAGCCATCCGCCAGAAGGCTATCGACTTTCTGCGGAGGAACAGCCATGCCGCCGAGATGCCGCCCAGGAGCCCGCCGTGTATGGCAAGTCCGCCATGCCAGACCGCCGGTATCTCAAAGGGGTTCGCGCCGTAATAGTCCCAGTTGAAGGCGACGTAGTAGGCCCTTGCGCCGATGATGCCGCCGACCACGGTCCAGATGATGAAGTTCATCACGTCGTCCTGAGTGAGGGCGATCTTTTTCCTCTTGACCTCTTTCGTGATGAGCACGCTCGCCACGAGTATGGCGACGACGTACATGAGGCCGTAGAACCTTACCGCAACCGGTCCGAATTGAAATAGTACAGGGTGCATAGCTGCCTACTGTATTACGCCGGCAAGAGGGCTGGACGCCGCGGCGTAGAGCTTTTTCGGTATCCTGCCGGACAAAAATGCCAGACGGCCCGCCTCTACCGCGAGGTTCATCGCCCTCGCCATCGAGACAGGGTCATCGGCCCCGGCGATGCCGGTATTCATGAGGAGCCCGTCGCAGCCGAGCTCCATCGCTATCGCCGCGTCGGAGGCGGTCCCGACACCGGCGTCAACGATCACCGGGATCTTTATCATCTCGCGTATGATCTGGATATTGTAAGGGTTCCTGATCCCAAGGCCAGAGCCTATGGGAGCGGCAAGGGGCATCACGGCAGCGCACCCGGCCTCTTCAAGTTTTTTAGCCATGATGGGGTCGTCGTTGGTGTATGGCAGCACAGTAAAGCCTTCCTTCACAAGGACCCTGGCGGCCTCAAGAAGGGCCTCGTTATCCGGGAAAAGGGTCCTCTGGTCGCCTATGACCTCCAGCTTCACGAAATCGGTTGCAAGCGCCTCCCTCGCCAGCCGTGCCGTCCTTATCGCCTCTTCAGCCGTGTAGCAGGCGGCGGTGTTTGGCAGGAGCGTATACTTTTTCGGGTCTATGTGGTCAAGGAGCGATTCACTCCCGCGGTCGAGGTTGACTCTTCTGACGGCGACCGTTACCACCTCGGCGCCAGAGGCCTCAAGGGCCTTTACCATTATCTCGTTGGAAGGGTACTTGCCTGTGCCTACCATCAGGCGCGACCTGAACTTGTATTTCCCTATCTTAAGCACGTCCATGCTCTTCTCCTTTTGCTAATTCGACGGGTCCGGGTCCTCTTTATCCCCCGCCGACCATCCTGACTATTTCCAAAGTGTCGCCTTCTTTAAGGACCGTAGAGCCCAGAAGCCTCCTGGGCACTATCTCCCTGTTGAGGTCAACGGCTATGCCCTCTCTTTTTATGGAGAGGGATTCAAGAAGGGCTTCTACAGTGCTCCCTTCCTGGGCCTCTCTGTCTTCTCCGTTGATCTTTATCTTCATCTTAAAAGTAGAGGTCCCTTTTGCCTTCCTCTATCGCCTTGAGCTTCCCGGCAAGCGCTTTTTTAAGGCCCGGATCAGTTACGTCCTTCAGCCCTTCCTCTATCGCCCGCTCTACCGCATCTCTTCCGCCGTTCTGGCAGAAGTCCAGCAGGTACTCCTTCAAGGTGAGTAGCGCGTTCGCCTGGCAGAACTTTCCCATCGCTCCGGCAAGGGTCGTATCCAGGAAGCTCTCCCCGGTCCTGCCGACCCTGTAGCATGTCGTGCACAGGCTCGGGAGCAGCCCCTCGTCGACGATGGAATCTATGACCTCGGCAAGGCTCCTGTGGTCGTTTGTGGAGAACTGCTCAAGGGTCTTGTCCCCGGCATACCCGCCGGGGTTTGTCTTCGAAGCGGCGCTCAGCTGGGTGGCCCCTGTATGTATGAGCTCGCCCCTGAAGCCGGCCTCTTCCCTGGTGGAGGCGACTATCCCGGCAGTAGGCACGCTCAGGCGGAATACCGCCACGACCTTCTTCAGCTCATCGTCAGAGACCTTGTGGGGCACCTCGGCCAACCCCGACTCCGCCGGCCTCAGGCGCGGGATAGAGATAGTATGGGCATGTGCGCCGAACCTTTCAAAAAGGTGCAGCGAGTGGGCTATTGACGCGAGAGCGTCGAACCTATAGTCATAGAGGCCGAGAAGGGGCCCGATGCCCACGTCGTCAAAGCCGGCCTCCATGGCCCTGTCCATCACGTCGAGCCTGAAGTCATAGTCCTTTTTCCTGCCGGAAGGGTGCATGAGCGCGTAGGTAGGCCTGTGATAGGTCTCCTGGAAGGACTGGTAGACCCCGGTCCCGGCCCGCTTAAGCTCCCTGAGAGAGTCTGTATCCATGGGAGGGGCGTTCACATGGACTATCCTTATCCCGGTCCCCTCGTATATAGCCCTTACGCATGAAACGATATAATCAAGGCCCCACCTCCGGTCCTCTCCGGTTACAAGCAGGACGCGCTTGAAGCCCATGGCCTCGAGAGACCTTGCCTCCGCCACCACCTCATCGACGGTAAGGGCCTTTCTCGCCAACCCCTTGTTCTGGCTCCTGAAGCCGCAGTACTTGCAGCCGTTGGTGCAATAGTTCGAGAGGTAAAGGGGCGCGAAAAGGACTATGCGCCTGCCGAAGACACGCTCCTTGACCTCTCCGGCCCTTTGAAGCATGAGCTTCGTAAGCTCCGCGTCCCTGGTAGCCAGGAGCACCGCGGCCTCTTCAAGGGTTAGCCCCTTTGCCCTGGACGCTATCTCAAGGACCCGGAGGGTATCGGCCTTATCCGGCTCGCCTATGGCCGAGAGGCTTTCTATATTTTCATGGTCTATTGACATAATGGGTTGTTTATTCCTGTAAGCAGGCTGAAGCCTGAATGTGGATTAAGTTTTGCGGCTACCTGTTAAAATAAAAAAAGCCGCCAGAGGCGGCTTTCAGGCGCGATGCGCCTGTGATCTTGTTGTCAGCCGCTTCCCTACGCTGGTATTAACCAGATCAGGTCGTTAGGGTCTTCCCTCAAGCGGGAACTCTCAGCCCTGTCCGGACTCCCCTAGCGTAATTTCAGATAAGAATAGCAGTCAAATCCCCGCCTGTCAAATCGCTTTGGCCAGCGTGGGCAAAAAAAGGAGCTGGGCGGGTTTAAGGCGTTGTTAAAGGAGCTTGCTGGCCGAGATGATGGTCTCCGCAATCTCGCGCATCTTCTTGTTTTCTTTCTGCGAATGGGTCTGGAGGAGCTTGAAGGCGTCGTCTTCCGAGATATTGCACCTTTTCATGAGGATGCCCTTGGCGCGCTCGACCATCTTCCTGGTCTCGATGGCGTCCTTGAGGTCGCTGACCTCGACCTTAAGGCTTTTGAACTCATTGTACCTTGCCATGGCGAGCTTTATGGCTGGCTCAAGCTGCTTTTTTGTGACCGGCTTGACGAGGTAGGCGAAGACTCCGGACTCTATGGCCTTGCTGGCCATCTCATCAGACGAAAGGCCTGTTATGAGGATGATAGGCATGGGGCCCTTCGAGGAGATCGCCTTGGCAGCGTCTATGCCGTCCATCTCAGGCATCTTGACGTCCATTATGACAAGGTTCGGTTTTAACTCTTCGACCAGCTCCACCGCAGCCAGCCCGTTCGATACGGCCTCGACCTGATAGCCAAGGAGCTCAAGCTGGTTTTTAAGGAAGAGTCTCGTTTTTGAGTTGTCCTCAGCTATAAGGACTTTTTTTGCCTTCGCGGGAGACGGAGTGGTCATGGCCTGGTAGCCCTCTTGGGAGTTTCCGATTAGGATAACTTAGATACGGCCTTGAGTCAATATTTTATTTTAGTTTGAGGGGTTACGCTGATACGGGAGCGCGCCGTATCAGACCCCTTCAGGGCCGGGATTGCGTTGCAGGCGCGAAAAAAGCCTGTTTACAGCCGAGTCGACAACGAGGACGAAGATAAAGAAGTAGCCGAGCGAGGCCAGGTAGACCCTGTGCTCATAGATAGCGTCCGCGATGGGTATGAAACTCGACGTGGGCGAAAGTATTATGAAGAACCATAATATGAAGAAGGCCGCCACCCGTGCCTTCGAATCCGGGTCCTTCCTCGACCTTAAAAGGAGATATGCGGCGGCGCCTGTTATGACAAGCAATATGGCGAGAGAGAGGGCAGGCGGCGGCATGGGAAAGTTGAGCGCCGTACCCGGGGCCGCTTCCGGCGCCTTGAAGAGCCCGCTGGCCCAGGGGAAGTCGTAATCGAGGTTCTGGTTGGCCGGCACCGCGAGGAGGGCCAGGTAGTATACGATGACGTTGAACTGGGTATAAAGGTACTCCTCTGGGCTTATCCTGGAGACATTAAAGCCAGCGGTGTAGTCGTGCCTCGTCTTTCCCGCCGGTGCTCCGGCGCCATCTTCGAGACCGGAGAGGTCTTTCACGATAGGGGCGGCGTAGATCGATTCAGCGGCGCTCTCCTCGCTTAAGTCGTTGAACCCGCCAAGCGGCACGACCGTCATGTAGGTAAAGTACGCGAACAGGAGAGCGAGAAGGGCGTATACAGGCCATTTTCTGAGCATCTCGCCGAGACTACCCCTTGCGATGAACAGATAGTCGTAAAGGACGATGACCGCCGGGAGGGTGTATGTTATCTCCTTGGAGTAGAAGGCGAGGAGATAGGAGAGGGCGACACCCGTGTATAGGGCGCCACGTTTGATCGCGCCGGAAGCCCTGGAAGCTCCGATGAAAAGCAGGAGCGCGAGCAGATAGAACATGCCGGACAGAGACTCCATCCGCTGCACTATATAGGTGACCGCCTGTGTCTGTATCGGATGTACGGCGAAAAGCAGCGCGGAGAATGCGGCCAGCCGCCTGGAGGAGCCCTCCTGGACCTTGACCAGCCTTAAGGTCGCAAGCACGAGGAGGTAGGCAAGCGAGGCGTTTATTATGTGAACCGCCAGGTTCACCGCGTGGTAGCCCCGTACGTCGAGGCCGCCTATGGCGTAGTTGACCGCAAAGGTGAGTAAGGTGAAGCCCCTGATATTGTTGACTATTTCGCGGATATTCCCGAGGTCCCGCAGGAGGTGGTTGTCCCGTATGATGGGGCCGTCGTCGTACTGGAAAGCCGCTGTAAAGGTATTTGAGTAGACAGCCACGGTAACAAGGGCCATGAAAATGACGAAGAGCGGGCTGAACCAGCGGCTTAAGAAGAGCCTATCCATCGGAAGGGCCCTTGCCGTCCCCTTTTCTGGTGCCAGACGGGTCTATGCCCGCCTCCTTGAGCGCGTTCTTAAGGAGCGTTATCTCCTGTGCCAGCGTCTTGTTCTTCTCGTGGAATATCGAGATGACCACGGAGAAGTGGAGGTTTATGAGGAGCACGAAGAGGAAGGCGACAAGGAAGAGGAGGGAAGGGGGATAGGCTATGCCGATGAAGCCCGCAAAGCTGTCGAGCAGCTCCTTTTTGAGCGACAGGCCCGTTATGATGACAGCGGCTACCAGCCAGAGTACAGAGTACTTCTCCTTGAGAAGCCCCCTCCTGATGAAGTCGATCACGAAGGCGAAGAGCAGTAAAGAGCCGGCTATCGAGAATACCTGGATAAGATACATCAGTCCTCTTTTGGTGCTCAGGTCCTCTTGATGAGGTCTACCAGGATGGCAAGGAAGACCTTGAACATATAATAGACCGATTTCACCGGCGTTATGGAAGAGCGCCCCCCGGACCTCTCCGACATCTTTACAGGGACTTCCATTATACTAAAACCGTTTTTGTGAAGCAATACGAGAGCTTCCACTTCCGGGTAGTCGTCCGGGTAGTGTCGGCTAAAAAACCTTATGCAGTTCTGCCCCGCTGCCCTGAAGCCGGAGGTCGTGTCGGTAAGGCGCGACCTTACTATCGACGAGACTACCCTTGAGAAAAAAGCCATCCCGACCCCCCTGGCGATAGAAGGCCTGTAGTCTCCCTCCCCGAGAAAACGCGAGCCGACTACAAGGTCTGCCTTGCCCTCAGCAACCGGCCTTACGATATCGCGTATCTGCTCGGCAGGGTGCTGGCCGTCACCGTCAATCTGCACCGCTATTTTATATCCGCGTTGAAGGGCGTACTTGTATCCGGTCTGCATGGTGGCGCCTATGCCAAGGTTGTATATATGGTTTAACACAGGCACCCCAAGCATTTCGGCTATGGCGGCTGTCCGGTCTGTGGACCCGTCGTTTATGACGACTATATCGGCCTGAGGGACGTGCTTCATTACAGAGGAGATGACGCTGCCAATGGCAGCCGCCTCATTGAAGGCCGGGATTATGACCAGCAGCTCGTGGGGTTTCATCTCATGGACAAGGGCCGAACCGGGCCTCGGTATCTTTTTGAAAAGGGATACCGGAAGGTTAAATAAATTACTGCATCAGTGTAGGGCGCTCGAAAACTGTTCGAGTCCCGTCAATAAATATGGTGCCGAAGGGGGGACTCGAACCCCCACAGGCTTTCACCCACAAGAACCTGAATCTTGCGCGTCTGCCAATTCCGCCACTTCGGCTTTTAAGATGCCCTCTTTAAGCCCCGGCAGGCTATTTAAGCCTTGAAATAAGGGCTGATTCAGGCTATCATCCACATTAAAAACAGGGGAGTGCGAATTACTCGCCCTCTCGACAATTTGAAATATTCCCACAGTAAAAAACTTTAGTCAAGGGAGTTTTTGATGAAGTTCTTTATCGATACCGCGAATCTCGACGAGATACGTACCGCCGACGAATGGGGGCTCATAGACGGCGTTACCACGAACCCCTCTCTTGTGGCAAAGGAAAAATGCGACTTCAAGGGGCGAATAAAGGAGATATGCTCGATAATAGACGGCCCTGTGAGCGCGGAGGCGGTAAGCCTTGACGCCTCCGGCATGATCTCGGAGGCGAGGGAGCTTTCAAAGATAGACAAGAACGTGGTCGTAAAGCTTCCGATGACACTTGACGGGCTCAAGGCGGTGAAGGCCGTGAGCAAGGAAGGGATAAAGACGAACGTCACACTTGTATTCTCACCGGTGCAGGCCCTTATGGCCGCCAAGGCCGGCGCTACATACGTGAGCCCCTTCATCGGAAGGCTCGACGACATCTCCCAAGTCGGTATGGAGATAATAGCGCAGATACTGGAGATATACGATAACTACGGCTTCACCACCGAGATAATAGCCGCAAGCATCCGGCACCCTGTGCACGTGCTCGACAGCGCGAGGATCGGCGCCCATGTCGCCACCATACCTTTCAAGGTCCTCGAACAGCTCGCGAAGCACCCGCTCACGGATATAGGCATTGAAAGGTTCCTCAAGGACTGGGAGAAGGTCCCGAAGTGACCTTCTGCCCCTCCCGGGGCGTGACACCCCGGGAGGGATTTTGACCCAAAGACCCGGCGCGGCCCCCCCAGGGGCAGAGCGCCACATAGGGGAGTTTTATAACGAGACCATACGCCTCCAGCCAGATCCCCCGCATGGCCCCCAAGCGGGGCCCCTCCGTTCTTTTTCTCCAGCGAAATACGCCCTGTACCCTTAAGGGATATACTTACAGAGTGGCTATAAAGCCTCTGCCCCGGTGGCAGGGACTTATTTTAAAATATTTTAAGAGGTGAAGGTTTGATAACGCACGTCGTTTTATTCAAGCTCAAGGAGAGCTCCCCTGACGCTATCGCGAGGACGGTAAAGATGCTCAAAGGACTTGTGGGAAAGGTGCCCCGGATAAGGGGGCTGGAGGTGGGGACCGACGTGCTCAAGTCCCAGCGCTCTTACGATATTTCCCTTACGGTCAAGTTCGATTCGTTAAACGACCTTGAGGCCTACCAGACTCACCCGGAGCACGTCCTGGTTGCCCAGCATATAGCCTCCGTGAGGGAAGCGGTGGCGGTAGTCGATTATGAGTCCTGACAGGCCTGTCCGGGAAGAAGAGCTTAAAAAAAAGGTGCTCGCCTTCATGGAAGGGGAGGCCCCTGGCCCCCTGACCTTCAGGGAGCTCGTCCATGCCTTCGGTGTCGCGCGTGACGGGAGGGATTCTTTCAGGCGCGCTGTAAAGGCGATGGTCGCCGATGGGCTCCTCATAAAGACCAGGGGCGGCAAGTACGGCCTGCCCGCGAAGATGAACCTCGTGAACGGAGAGCTGGTCTGCCACCCTGACGGCTACGGCTTCGTCGTGCCTGAGGGCCGCAAAGGCAGGGAAGGCGACATCTTCATCAGCAACCGCAGGCTTGCCGGAGCGATGCACGGCGACACCGTTGTCGCCAGGGTAGACGGTATTAAATCCGGCGGCAGGCGTGAGGGCTCGATAATAAGGATAGTCGCGAGAGCGCGGAAAACCATTGTCGGCAGGTTCGAATTGGGCAGGGGCTTCGGGGTGGTGATACCCTCTGACCAGAGGTTGATAAACGAGTTCATAATACCGCCGAAAGAGGCCAAAGGCGTAGAGGCTGGAAAGATAGTATCGGTGGAGATAACCAGCTGGCCCGCCAGGAACATGGCTGGCACCGGAAGGGTACTGGAAGTGCTCGGCGACCCTGACGACCCGGACGTCGAGGCTGACGTGATACTCCGTAAATACGGCCTGCCGAACAGGTTCCCGGCCGATGTCATGGCTGAGGTAGGCCCTGTCCCCGCGGTGGTAACCGAGGAAGAGCTCGGCGGCAGGCTTGACCTGAGGGAACGGACGACCTTCACCATAGACGGCGAGACCGCCAAGGACTTTGACGATGCCGTTTCCATCGAGAAGACCCCCAGGGGGTACAGGCTCTGGGTGTCGATAGCCGACGTGGGCTACTATGTGAAGGAAGGCTCGGCGATAGACCGGGAGGCGTACGCGAGGGGCACGAGCGTCTACTTCCCTGACAGGGCCATCCCCATGCTCCCCGAGGCGCTCTCCAACGGGATATGTAGCCTTAACCCAAAGGTCGACAGGCTCACCATGACCGCGGAGATAGAGTTTGACTCCGCCGGCAATCCAGTAAAGAAAAGGTTCTACGAGAGCGTCATCCGGAGTGTCGAGAGGATGACCTATACGAACGTCAAAAAGCTCATAATGGACGAGGACCCGGTACTTGCCGGGAGGTACGCACGGATACTCCCTGACCTCAAGCTCATGGCGGAGCTTGCTGGAAAGCTCATGAAGAGGAGGTCGGAGGAGGGCTCTATCGACTTCGACCTGCCTGAGCCGCAGATAATAATAGATATCGAGGGCAGGGTCGAGGACATCGTAAGGTCAGAGAGGAATATAGCGCACAGGCTCATCGAGGAGTTCATGCTCTCGGCCAACAGGGCCGTTGCTGAAGAGTTCTCAAGCCGCGCCCTGCCGTTCATATACAGGATACATGATGAGCCCTCGGAGGATTCCATCGCGGACTTCAAGGACTTCGCGGGGAGCTTCGGGCTGCGCTTCGAGTACGACGGCCCGAAGTCCTTCCAGTCGGTGTTAAAGAAGGCCGAGGGCAGGCCAGAGGAGAAGCTCATAAACCACGTGCTCCTGCGTTCGATGAGGCAGGCGGTCTACTCTGAAGAAAACGTTGGGCACTTCGGGTTGGCCTTCGAGGACTATACGCATTTCACCTCGCCCATCAGAAGATACCCCGACCTGGTAGTGCACAGGCTCTTGAAGCTCCTTTTGAAAAAGAGGTATTCACCTGAGGTCCGCGACACGATGGAAGCGGCCCTGCCGGAGGTGGCCTCCCATACCTCTGCCCGCGAAAGGAAGGCGATGGAGGCGGAAAGGGAGATAGCCGACCTCAAGAAGTGCCAGTTCATGAAGGACAAGGTCGGAGAGGTCTACGAAGGGTTAATCTCAGGCGTTACGAGCTTCGGATTTTTCGTGGAGCTTAAGGACTACTTTGTCGAAGGGCTTGTGCACGTCTCCATGCTCTCGGACGATTACTATATATTCGATGAGAAGCGCCATACCCTTACGGGGGAGAGGACGAGAAAGGTCTACAGGCTCGCCGACGAGGTCAGGGTAAAGGTAAACGGCGTGGACCTGGAAAGACGCAGGGTAGATCTCGCCCTCGATGTCAAAGAGCCGGCGAAGGCGAGGAAAAAGGGGCGCAGATGAACCCGTTAAGGTTCCATACGGCCTATAAGAGCGCAGGGAGGCTCAAAGAGATCGCCGCGGTGCTGGTGCGCCACGGCTTTTTCCCTCTGATGGAAAGGCTCCATCTGACAAGGCTCTTATCCTTTTCCCTGAAGCTTGCAGGCCGGAGGATCACGAAGGAGAGGGAGGAGCTTACCCAGCCTGTGAGGACGAGGCTCGCGATGGAAGCGCTCGGGCCGACCTTCATCAAGTTCGGCCAGATACTCTCGACCAGGCCCGACGTCGTGCCTCACGAGTATATAATAGAGTTCCTCAAGCTCCAGGACTCGGTAGCCCCGTTCCCCTTCAGCGAGGCCAGGAAGGTCATAGAGGCGGAGTTCGCCTGCCCGGCATCTGACATCTTCTCTTCCATAGAAGAGACGCCCATAGCCGCCGCCTCGATAGCGCAGGTGCACAGGGCCGTCACAACCGGCGGGGAAGAGGTCGTCATAAAGGTCCAGAGGCCCGGCATAGAGGCGACCATCGATACCGACATAGCCATCCTGAGATACCTTGCCAGGCTGGTCTTCAAGCATATGCCGGAGAGCAGGCTCTACGACCCGGAGGGGATGGTAGAGGAGTTCTCGCGCGTCATAAAAAAGGAGATGGACTTTACCCTTGAAGCGAGCTACACCGAGAAGTTCAGGGAGAACTTCTCAAGCGACAGCAGGGTCAAGGTGCCAAAGGTCTACTGGGAGCGCACGGGCAGGAACGTCCTTACGATGGAGCGCGTCCACGGGATAAAGGTAGACAACACGGGCAGGCTCAGGGAAGAGGGGATAGACACCGCCGCGATAGCCCACCTTGTGGCGGATATCTTCTTCAAGCAGGTATTCGAGTTCGGCCTCTTCCACGGAGACCTCCACTCCGGCAATGTCTTCGTGGTCTCTGAGGCGCAGATAGCGCTGGTCGATTTCGGCATCGTCGGCAGGATAGATGACGCCATGAAGCATGACCTCGCGGATATCCTCATAACCTTCGTGCAACAGGACTTCGAGGGGATGATAAAGGTCTACCAGAGGATGGGAATACTTCCCGAGAAGATAGACAGGGCCGCCTTTGAAAGCGAGTACCATGACATAATCATCCACTACTTCGGCAGGCCGTTGAAATACGTCAAGATAGGCGAGCTCCTTCTCGATTACATAAGGCTCGCCGCCCGGCATAATATAAGGCTTCCGAGGGAGCTTCTCCTTTTTGATAAATGCCTCATCGAGCTCGAAGGGCTCGCAAGGGTCCTCTACCCGGAGGTCAATATCCTTGATGAGAGCGAGCCTTACGCAAGGAAGCTTTACGTGCAGAGGCTCAAGCCAGGGGCTTTGATGGGGCGCGCCCTTTCGGCCGCGGAGGACTATAAGGACCTCGTGATGGATTTCCCTTCCCAGGCCGACCGCATAATGAAGAAGGTGCTCGACGACAGGCTCCGGATCGAGTTCCTGCACAGGGGGCTCGAGGACTTCATGGGCGAGATGGACAGGTCGTCGAACAGGCTCACCTTCGCCGTCATCATCGCGGCCTTGATAATAGGCTCATCCATGGTAATAGCGGCTGAGGCGGCCCCAAGGATATTCGGCCTTCCCGTGCTTGGCCTCCTGGGCTTCATAATAGCCTCGGTCCTCGGCTTCTGGCTCGTGGTGCAGATATTGAGGTCTGGGAAGTTTTGAGGGGACGACCCTTTTAATCTTTGCGTCTGGATGGGTATGCGTATCTTTCGTGACCCGGGCAAACTCGGGAAGATCAAGAAGAAGACCGTCGTTACCCTTGGCAACTTCGACGGCGTGCACCTTGGGCACAGGAAGATAATCGGCAAGGTGAGGGAGAGGGCCGGGAGGCTCGGTTGCCTCTCTGCCGTATATACCTTCGAGCCGCACCCCCTCAAGGTAGTCGCGCCTCTTAGAAGCCCGCCCCTTATAATAGATACCGCGAAAAAGGCGGAGCTGGTGGGGGCGCTCGGCATCGATTATATGGTCATCGCCAGGTTCACGAAGGAGTTTGCCTCAAAGCACCCCAGGGAATTTGTCGAGGAGGAGATAAAGCCGCTCGGCGCGGTAGAGGTCTGGGTCGGCCATGACTTCTCCTTCGGCAGGGGCAAGGCCGGGACCGTCGACTATTTAAAGAAGCTCGGAAGCGAGCTGGGCTTCAGCGTCCACGTCATATCCGCCTACATGCTGGGCGGCGAGGTCGTCAGCTCTTCCCGCATACGCCGTCTTGTAAGCGAGGGCAAGGTCGGAGAAGCGGCAAGGCTCCTCGGCTGCCCGTTTTCGATAAAAGGCAGGGTGGTGAGGGGAAAGGCGATAGGAAAGGAGATAGGCTTTCCTACGGCGAACCTTTTTGTGGAAAGCGAGCTCGTTCCAGCTGGCGGGGTCTACGCCGCCTTCGCCACCGTTGGCGGCAGGAGGCTCAAGGCGGTCCTCAACATAGGCACGGCCCCTACATTCGGCGGCAAGAAGAGGTGTGTAGAGGTACACATACTCGGGTTCAGGGACGATATATATGGTAAAAAGGTCGAGGTGGAGTTCATAAGAAGGCTCAGGGGCGAGCGCGCCTTCGCGTCAAGGGAGGCCCTCGTTCGACAGATAAGGAAAGACGCCGCCAGGGGCGAAAGAATACTTTCAAGGACCGTTAAATGAGGATAAATGGAAAGACACTTGTAGCGGGCATCTTCGGGGACCCGATAACGCATACGCTCTCCCCGGCCATGCACAACGCCGCCTTCAAGGCCGTGGGCCTTAACGCGGTCTTTGTCCCCTTCCATGTGAAGGCAGGGCAGGACAAAGAGCTCAAGGCAGCGGTAGAGGGGATAAGGGCCATGAACCTCCTTGGGGTGAACATAACCATCCCCCACAAGGAGAAGGTCATGAAGTACCTTGATGAGATAGACCCCTTCGCGATGGACCTTGGCGCGGTCAACACGGTCGTGAACAGGGGCGGCAGGCTCGTCGGTTATAATACGGACGGGGCCGGGTATCTCCTTAGCCTTAGAGACGAGACAGGCTTCAGGCCTGCCAGAAAAAAGATTATCATAATAGGCGCCGGCGGGGCGGCAAGGAGCATATTATATTCGATGCTGGGCATGAAGCCGTCGACTGTTGTGCTCGTCAACAGGACCGTAAAGAGGGCGGACTCTCTGGCTAAGGCCTTCGCCCAAAAGTTCTCTCTCACCGATATAAAGGCTGTCGTACTTCAAAGGGCGGCGCTCATCGAGCACTTCGCCTACGCAGACCTCGTCGTCAATACGACCTCCATGGGGATGATGGGCAAGGGCGCTCTCGATCTGCCCCTGGAGGCCCTTCCGCCAAAGGCGATTGTATCGGATATTGTATACAGGCCCCTTCGGACAGACCTTTTGAAAGGGGCGGAGAGAAGGGGCCTTAAGACCCACGAGGGGCTCGGCATGCTCGTCCGCCAGGGGGCGATAGGCTTTGAGTTGTGGACCGGGAAAAAGGCCCCGGTGGCCGTTATGGAGGAGGCCGCGAAGAAGGCGCTCAGGCAAAGATGAAGACGGTATTCATAGCCGACGGGCATTTGAAGGGTTCGCTCGACCCCAACCAGAAAAGTCTTGTAAGGTTCCTCGATTCCCTCAGGGCCGACACCCTCGTGGTGCTCGGCGACCTCTTCGATTTCTGGACAGGCTCCAATAGCGTTGCCGCGAAAGAATACAGGCCGGTCCTCGAAGCGTTCATGCGCCTCAAGCGGCGGGGGGTCAAGATAATATACTGCGAGGGCAACCACGACTTCTCGATGGGCCCGTTCTTCAAAAACGACCTGGCGGCATCTATTCTGCCTGAGATCTCCGAGATCGATATCGACGGGAAGAGGTTCCTCCTGGGCCATGGGGATACAGTTGCGATGACTAAAGGGTACAGGCTGTGGAGGTGGTACCTTAGAAGCCCGTTTTTTAAAGTAACGGCAGCCTTGGCGACCCCCAGGGGGGTCTGGACCATAGCGACTAAACTTTCAAAGAAGAGCAGGCGAAGGGGCGCTCCGTACCCGGCAAAGAACCATATCGAGGAAAGGCTCAGGGACTTCGCCAGAGATAAGCTTTCAGAAGGGCTCGACGCGGTGCTCTTCGGCCACTCCCATGCGGCCGGGGTGCACAGGGAGGCAAAGGGCGTTTACGCGAACCCCGGGAGCTGGGCGGCAGATCACACCTGTCTCGTCTATGAGGACGGAAGCTTTAGCGTAATCGAATGGAAGGAAGGGTAGGATATGGAGATACCCTGTCATCTGCTTACGGATAGCGCCCTGGAAGGGCTCATAGAGGAGTACGTTACAAGGGAAGGGACCGACTACGGCCAGAGCGCCCATACGCTTGAGGCAAAGGCAAAACAGGTGCGGCGGCAGCTTGAGGCGGGCCTTGCAGTGATAGTCTATGACGAGACTGAGATGACCTGCAATATCGTGCCCGGGGAGAGCCTGAAGAATAAATAGACTGCCAGCTGCTACTCGCGCCCTATTACAACCGTCTCAGCCAGCCTGTCGCCGAACCTCGCCCCCCGCTCATCCGTGTAGATAAGGAGCATCTCAAAGCCTATGACCGCCAGGGTCGCCGCGAGGAAGAGGACTTTCCCGAGGTATGGTATCCAGCTTACGATATACCAGACTATTATGAGGATGGCAAACGGGGAGTTCCTGATGATAGACCTCTTGAAGTCGCACGGCTCTCTGGTATCCATGGCCACGGCCCTGATGCCTACGATCCTTTTCCCGATGCTCTGCCCGCCCATGAGGCCGTCGGAGATGAGTATGTAGGTTATCCCGGCCAAAGGACCGATGATGGCAGGGAAGACAAAGAACGCGCCCATGACGAGGAAGTCGATGAACTTGGCCAGAAAGCGCTCGAGGACGTCAGCCTTTGGGAAGGGCTCTGCGTTGGCCCCTATGTTGTTGGTATATTCCTCAGCCATGCGTGTCGCCTTTATGCTGTCATTGCGAGCGGAGCTAAACAATCTCCAAGTGCCTGATGGCTTCGGCTCACACACTCGCAATGACGAATCAACAAAACCAGAGATTCCCTGATCTTTAGAGGACGCCTTTAGCCATCCTCCGGCTCGTCGCGCGTGAAGAGCAGGAAGGCCATGGAGGGGCGTTTTGAGGCGTCCCTCATGGTGAAATGGATGTTCTCGATCCGCCATCCCTCTGGTGTAGCCGAGTTTAGCGTCTTTTCGATAGTCTCGTCCGTTACGGTAGAGAGCTCTATTACCTTGTACTTAAGCATATTATAGCCGATTTTCCTCTGCTTCGCCCCGTCGAGGCCCGCGATGGAGGGCTCTTTTAAGCCAGACCGCTTTATAGATTAAAACGCGCCATCTTTCAACCCAAAAAAAAGCGGGACGGAATCTTCCGCCCCGCTGTAAGGACAATCGTTATTTTTACCTGTGGACCTTTACCTGTCCCGCCTCAGTCGCCTTTTTCTCGTCCCTCGCCTTTTTAGCGGCATCGGTCGGCTGATAGGTGCAGAACGGCTCTTCGTCCATGTAGTCGCCGGTGAAGGCGAAGGCCCTTGCCCTGCACCCGCCGCAGACCTTCCTGAACTCGCAGTAGCCGCATCTGCCGTTATAGTCGTCCCAGCTTCTCATCTGCTGGAAGACCTTGGAGGTGTCCCATATGGTGTGGAAGGGCTCTTTCCTTATGTCCCCGCACTCCACGTCAAGGAAGCCGCATATCTGCACCTTCCCTGTGTTAGAGACGAAGGCGAAGGACTGCCCGCCCATGCACCCCTTGCTCATGGCGTCGAGGCCGTGGGTCTCAGGGGTGACGGTTATCCCCTTTTCGCGCTCCTTCTGCCTGAATATCCTGTAGTAGTGGGGGGCGCAGGTCGGCTTGAACTGAAGCGGCACCTTGTCCCTCATCTCGTGGAACCACGAGAGCGATTTTTCGTACTCCTCAGGCGTTATCTCCTGGTCCTTCAAGGCCGCGCCCCTTCCGGTCGGCACAAGGAGGAACGGATGGTGGGCCACAGCGCCGAGCGATATCACAAGCTCGAGTATCCTGGGAAGTTCGTGGAGGTTATGCTTTGTTATGGTGGTGTTGACCTGGAACGGGAGGCCGACCTTCTTTACGCTTTCGATAGCGGTCATGACGCTGGCGAAGGCGCCCTGGACGCGCCTGAAGTTGTCGTGGCTTTCCGCGGTGGCCCCGTCTATCGAGAAGCTCACGCGCTGTATGCCTGAATCTATCATCTTCCTGACGGTCTCCTCTGTTACGAGGAAGCCGCAGGGCGCCATGACCATCCTGAGCCCCAATTTGGTGCCGTGCTTCGCGATATCCCAGATATCGTCACGGAGCATCGGCTCGCCGCCGGTCATTATCATTATCGGGTTTGAGAAGGAGGCCACGTCTTCAAGGAGGTTGAAGCACTCCTCGGTCGTGAGCTCGTTGGGGTATGGGCCGAACCTGGCCGCCGCCCTGCAGTGTATGCAGTCGAGGTTGCAGGACCTTGTAAGCTCCCACGCGATGAGCTTGGGGAGCCACTTCCTCCCGCCGCTCTTGTCTACCCCTCCCGGTCCGCCGGGGTGTCCATGTCCGTGACCGTGCCCCTTCATCCCGGGGACCTCGTGTGGATGGCCTTTTGGCATGCTGCCGTGCATAAAGAGTCTCCTTTGTAGACTTCTTTGTCTTACTTCTGAAGAAGCTTTGCCGCGTCCTTCGCGAAGTAGGTGAGTATCATGTCGGCCCCGGCTCTCTTTATCGACGTGAGCGACTCCATCATGGCCCTGTCGCCATCGAGCCAGCCGCGCTCTGCCGCCGCCTTTATCATCGAGTACTCGCCGCTTACGTTATAGGCGGCAACCGGGTACCCGAACTCGTCCTTTATCCTTCTTATGATGTCGAGGTAGGGAAGCGCCGGCTTTACCATCACTATGTCCGCCCCTTCCTCTATGTCGAGCGCTGTTTCGCGCAAGGCTTCGTCCGAGTTGCCGGGGTCCATCTGGTAGCTGCGCCTGTCCCCGAACTTGGGCGTTGATTCCGCCGCGTCCCTGAAAGGGCCGTAAAAGGCGCTCGCGTACTTTGCCGAGTAGGCCATGACCGGGGTGTTGGAGAAGCCGTTCTCGTCGAGGGCGTCCCTTATGGCGCCTACCCTGCCGTCCATCATGTCAGAAGGGGCGACCATGTCCGCGCCCGCTTGCGCGTGGGATATGGCCTCCTTGCAGAGGAGATCGAGGGTGGCGTCGTTATCTACGTCTTTATTCCGTATGATACCACAATGGCCGTGCGAAGTGTACTCGCACATGCATACGTCGGTTATGACTGAGAGTTCCGGGGCGGCGGACTTTATGGCCTTTATAGCCTCCTGGACCGGGCCGTGCTGGTTGAAGGCGCTGGTGCCTTCCTCGTCCTTGTGCTCAGGGATGCCGAAGAGTATCACAGACGGGATGCCGAGGGCCTTTATCCCCTTCGCCTCTTTTTTGAGGTTATCTACCGATATCTGGTAGTGGCCGGGCATGGACTTTATCTCTTTTTTGACCCCCTTGCCGTATGTCACGAAAAGCGGGAATATGAAGTCATCGGGGCTGAGGGTGGTCTGCCTGACCATCCTCCTTAAGGTCTCGGTCTTCCTTAATCTTCTCGGACGGTAGATGGGGAAGTTCATTTTGGGTTCCTCTCAACGGGATTTTTGCCCTTTTTTGAAGAGAAATAATCGGCCATGGCCTTTGTAAGGGCAGGTATCGTGTAGTCTTTCGGCATGATGTCAACGCCTATGCCGTATTTTTTAGCCGTATCGGCGGTTATGGGGCCAATGCAGGCGACCTTGCAGCCCTTGATGAGCGCTGGCAGCTCCTTTTTGTTGAACATGGCAACGAAGTTCGTAACAGTCGATGAAGAGGTGAAGGTCACGATGTCGACCCCGCCCGAAAGGAGGAGTTTTTTTAATTCCCCCGCCTCTTTCGCGGGCTTTACCGTCTTATACGATGGCACCACGTCTATCCTGCCGCCGAGCCTTTTTATCTCTTCCGGGAGTATCTCCCTCGCCTTCATCGCCCTCGCAAGGAGGAACCTCTTCCCTTTTATGCTCCTTTTGCCAAGCGATTCAAGGAGCCCCTCTGCCTTAAATTCCTTTGGGGTAAGGTCTACCCTTATGCCGAGCCGTTCAACCGCTCTGGCGGTCATGGGGCCAATGGCGCAGATCTTGACACCCTTAAGCTCCCGTATGTCATAGCCGAGCTTGTAGAGCCTTTCGAAGAAGTATTTTACCCCGTTTACGCTCGTGAATATGGCCCAGTCATAAGATGATAGCTTTTTGACGGCGCTATCCAACGGCTTCCAGCTGGGCGGGGGTGTGGTCTTTATCGTGGGGAAGGCTATGGGCTCTGCGCCCTCTTTCTCCAGTATCGAGGTGAAATCCCCGGCCTGCTCAAGGGCCCTGGTAACGAGCACTCGTTTGCCGAAAAGCGGCTTGCTCTCGAACCAGTCGAGCTTCTTTTTAAGGCCGACGACGTCGCCCACGACGGTCACGACCGGGGGCTTAAGCCCCCTTGCCCTGGCAAGGCTTACGATGTTATCGAGCCTTCCGGCCAAAGAGACCTGCTTTGTCATGGTCCCCCAACGTATGAGCGCCACAGGGGTCGAAGGCGCCCAGCCGTTCTCAAGGAGCTTCCCGGTAATAAGCGGCAGGCTCTTCCAGCCCATGAGGAATACGAGGGTCCCCCTCCTGGTGGAGAGCCTGTCCCAGGCTATGTTCGTCCTCTCTTTAAGGGGGCTTTCCTGCCCCGTTATGAAGGTAACCGATGAGGCCAGATCCCTGTGGGTAAGCGGTATCCCCGCGTATGCCGGTGCCGCGATGGCTGAAGTGACGCCAGGGACTATCTCAAACTCTATGCCCTGGAGAGCGAGCTCCTCTGCCTCTTCGCCGCCCCTTCCGAAGATAAAGGGGTCTCCGCCCTTGAGCCTTACGACGGTTGCGCCCTTTTTGGCCTTTTTTATGATGAGCTTGTTTATATCTTCCTGCTCAAGGGTCTTCAAGCCGCCCTTTTTGCCGACGTAGATGGTCTCGGCCCCGGCCTTTCCGTACTCAAGGAGGCGCGAGTTCGCGAGAAAGTCGTATATGACGCAGTCTGCTTCCTTCAAGGCCTCAAGCCCTTTGATTGTAAGGAGCCCGGGGTCACCGGGGCCCGCCCCTACGAGATATACCTTGCCAGTCATATGAAGAGATCCTAACCCTCGTGGTTTATTTATACCAACGCCCCATTAAGGGAATTTCATTTTTTGGATTAAAAATTTTTAAAGAAAAACCATTATATCAAGGCAGGGCCCTTAATAAAACCGGAAAAACAAGGGTGAAAGGGCTTTGTGCCGCCGTCAAGGTTATTTTTTTGGCTTTGTCCGGGGCGGGCAGGCCGCTGGTTCTTCAGAGCCTGTCGCAAGGTCGTGGGTGAAGCACCTCGGGGGCAACTCCTGCATCCTGCAGTTGTCGAGCACAGTCCTTATCGTCACTTTCTTCGCGTTCACCGAGACAAGCTCGTAGCCTATGGGGCTTTCCGAGTCCTTGAGCGAGACAACGCTTCCCTCTTCACCGTTAAACCAGGCCACGCCGTAGTCGCAGTCAAGGTGGTAATCGCCTATGAACGATAGGGCGTCAAGCCAGGAGATATTATCAAGAGAGACCGATGCCTTGTCCCAGGGCAGGGCGGGGTCCAGCGCCAGCGCTATCGACGCTTCGGTGTCTGGCGCGGAGGCCCATGCCTCTACCGGCATTATGATGTAGTCCTCCTCCGGGCTCCAGAGCATGTTCTTGAAGATATCTTTTATCCTGGCCGGCCTGCCGGCCTTCTCCCATCCATATACGTCCGTGTAGGTCGAGCTTACGAGGGGCTCTATCTCCCCGTTCGGGATAAAGTCCACCCTGTACAGGATATTGTTTACGTTATCGACGTCTTCGAGCATCTCTTCTTTCGCGTACCTTGTGTGCGCCATCTCGGTGAATACGACTATATAGACGCCCTTCGGGGAGGTGAACTTCTCCTGTCTGAAGATGTCTGCCTGAGCCCCCGGCGAGGCGAATATGAAGATGAGTAGAACGAGAAACGGCAGGAGAGTTGATTTTAGAAAGGTAAGTTTAGTAGCCATCATCTTTGGAATGAAAAAAAGGGCCCATGCCAGCGGCTGTGGGCCCTTTTCAGTTACTTTTTCAGGCCGACCCTGGGGGCTTGACCTCGTAGAGGTCTTTAAGGATATCGTATGCCCCCATCTGAAGGAGCTTTTCCGCCAGCTCAACTCCGAGCTTCTCGCAATCGTCCCTGCGCCCTGAGATGGCGCTTTTAAGTATCGTCTTGCCGTCGGTGCTGGCCACAAGCCCCGTTATTCTGATGGTGTCTCCCGCAAGCTCTCCGTGGGCCGCGATGGGCACCTGGCAGCCGCCCTCAAGCCTTTTGAGGAGCGCCCTTTCTCCCCTTACGCAGTATGAGGTCTCAGGGTGGTCGAAGAAGGCGACAAGGCCGTTTATGTAATCGTCATCCGTCTTCGTCTCTATGCCGAGCGCGCCCTGGCCAATGGCCGGGAGGCTCAGGTCCACAGGCAGCAGCTCTGTGATCTTATCTGCCCAGCCGAGCCTTTTTACCCCCGCGCCCGCCAGTATTATGGCGTCGAAGTCACCGTTGTCGAGTTTTTTCATGCGAGTGTCGAGGTTGCCTCGAAGCTGCAGTATCTCGAAGTCGGGGCGTAAGCTCAGTATCTGGGCCTGCCTCCTTAAGCTCGACGTGCCTATCCTGGCGCCCTTTGGAAGGTCGAGGAGCCTCACTTTATTTTTGCTGAATACGGCGTCTCGCGGGTCCTCCCTCTCTGTTATACAGCGCAGATGCAGCCCGTCGGGGAAAAAGGTGGGCACGTCCTTCATGGAATGGACCGCGAGGTGGGCCCTGCCGTCAAGGAGCGCCTCTTCTATCTCTTTTACAAAGAGCCCCTTGCCGCCGACCTTGGCGAGCGGCACGTCGAGGATCTTGTCCCCTGTCGTCTTTATCTTGTTGAGTGTTACCTCGAGCTCAGGGTGTCTTTTTTCTATCTCGCTCTTTACCCAGTTCGCCTGCCAGAGCGCGAGCTGGCTGCCCCTGGTGCCTATGATTATCGTCTTCTTCAAAATAAGTCCCCTTATCTTTTGCTCAGAGCGCCATAACTTCGCATGCCTGCGTTGTTCCGACGTTCTGTTTTAGTCGTCGTTGCTCTGGGCCGCCTTTTTTACGGCCTCTTCGTCGATGGTCAGGTCGAAGAGCTTCCTGATGGTGTCTATATAGAGGTCTCCCTCTATCTTGTTCGCCTCGCGCTTGAGGTGCGTTACCGGGTGGTGGAGGATCTTGTTGACTATGGCGGAGGTCATGGCCTCAAGGACCTTAAGCTCCTTTTCGCCCAGGCTCGGGATAGTCGAGACCGCCTTGGCGAGCTCGGCCTTTCTAACCGAGTCGAATGACTTTCTGAGGGCTATTATGGTGGGCACAACGTCAAGCGATTTTATCCACCTGTAGAATAGTTCTATCTCCTCGGCTATTATCCCTTCCGCCTGCAGGGCTTCCTTTTGCCTCTCATGCAGGTTCGCCACGACCACGCCCTGCAGGTCGTCGACGTCGTAGACGTAGCAGTTGTCTATTGTGTTGACCTCCGGGTCCACGTTCCTTGGCACCGAGATGTCGATGAAGAACATGGGCCTGTTCTTCCTCTCGCGCATCACGTCGTGGATCTGCTCCGGCTTTATTATGAAGTTTGGCGAGGCGGTCGAGGCGATGACGATATCGACGTTCTTGAGGTAGTGGGGGAACTCCCTGAACATGATGGCGGTGCCGCAGAAGCATTTCACGAGATCTACGGCCTTCTCATAGGTCCTGTTCGCCACCAGTATCTCCCTGACCCCGTTGCTCTGAAGGTGCCTGGCGGCAAGCTCCGCCATCTCTCCGGCGCCTACGAGCATGCAGGTCTTTCCGGCAAGTTCGCCGAATATCTTTCTGGCGAGCTCTACCGCGGCGAAGCTTATGGATACCGCCGATTCGCCTATCTTCGTCTCTGTCCGCACCCTCTTGGCGACCTGGAAGGCCTTGTGGTAGAGCTTGTTGACTATGATCCCGGCGGTGTTGTGCTGGACCGCGTAGCCGTATGAGTCCTTCACCTGGCCGAGTATCTGCGGCTCTCCCATGACCATCGAGTCGAGCCCGGCGGCCACCCTGAAAAGGTGCTTCACCGCCTCCTCTCCCTGGTGGACGTAGAGGTGCTCATCGAGCTTCTCAAGGGGTATTGAGTGGTAGTCCGAGAGGAACCGCTTTATCTGCCAGGTCCCCTTCTCTATCTCGCTCGTGATGGCGAGCACCTCGACCCTGTTGCAGGTCGAAAGTATGACGCCTTCGGCCAGGCCGTAGTGGTTCGTGAGCCTGGCGAGAGGCTCGCCAATGGTCTGGGAGGGGAATGAGAGCTTCTCCCTTATCTCGATGGGCGAGGTCTTATGGTTGAGTCCGACTATTACGAGGTTCATCCCGAATCCGCCTGAGTAGCTTTTAACTTAGCGAGCGAGCCCGTGCGCTCCGCCTGACAGAATATTTATGATGAAGTAAGAGCCTATGAGGCTCACAAAGGCCACCCCGGAGAGTATGGCGGCCTTCCGGCCCCTCCATCCGGCGGTAAGCCTGCCGTGGAGGAGCGCCGCGTAAAGGAACCAGGTTATGAGCGACCAGACCTGCCTGTGCTTCCATTCCCAGTAGCTCCCTATGGCGTACTCTGACCATATGGCGCCGGTGATGATGGCCGCCGTAAGGAGCGGGAAGCCGTACTGGAGGCACTTGTAGTTAAGCTCGTCGATGGTGTCGAGCGAGGGGAGGACGAAGAAAATGCCGCGGAGCTTCCTGGTCTTGAGGTACCTGTCCTGGATGATGTACATTATCCCCAGGAGGAAGGCCAGGGCGAAGAACGCGTTGCCGAGGAAAGCGAGGACCACGTGGACCGGGAGCCAGTAGCTTTCAAGGACCGGCGCGAGCGGCACTAACTGCTTTGGCAGGAACGAGGCCGTTATAAGGAGAAGCAGGGCGAAAGGGCTTACGAAGGCGCCCAGCACCCGTTGCCTGTATTTAATGGCCAGTATGAGAAAGAGCGTGACCGTGATCCATGAGAAGAAGATCAGAGAGTCGTGGAAGCTGGTGGCGGGGGTGCGGCCTGAGGCGGCCCAGCGGGTTATTATAGTGGCGGTGTGAAATACGTATCCGGTTACAAGGACCCATTGGGCTACAGAGAGGAGCCTCTCTTTTCTGGCAAAAAGGTATGCTGAATAAAGGACCGTAGTCACCAGGTATACCGCCGCTGTTATATGAAAAAATATTTCGCTCACCTTGCCTGAACGACCACGGACACCTTAAGGGCGCCCGCTCTCCTTTTTTATATTTATCCCAAGCCTGGACAGGGTGTACGCTTCTCCAAGCCTGGCCTTAAGGACCGAATTTATCTCTCTGGAGCGCCCCTCCTTAATGAGCCCTGGCAGGGGAGATCTCACCAAATCCTTGATAATACTTTCTTTTTTATCACGACTGAGGCCGGTTTTCAACAGCTTCTTCCGGGCCGCCCCCAGTATCTCAAGAAAAACCTCGTACTCGGCGCCTATGCACTCCTCAAGCGCCTCCCTGAGCATCCTGGCAAGATAGGGGCTTTTGCCAGAGGTGGAGATGGCTATTACGAGCGCCCCCCTGTCCACTACCGATGGGACTATGAAGCTGCAGCGCTCAGGGTCGTCGACAACGTTCACGAGTACGCCCGCAGCTTCAGAGTCCCGGTAGATGGACCAGTTCGCCTCTTTGGAACCGGTGGCGGCTATTATCAGGAAATGCCCCGTCACATCTCCCTGCCTGTAGGCCCGCTTTTCAAGCGTTATCGTCCCCTCGTCCGAAAGGCCGGCAAGCGCCTTTGTCACCCTTGTGGCGACCACATCAACCCTTGCGCCCGCGGCCAGGAGGCTCAATGCCTTTCTCTGGGCCACGGAACCGCCGCCTACCACCAGGCAGGCCCTGTCCTTGAGATCGAGGAAAACCGGATAATAACGCATACCTTTAGCGAGGGGAAGCAAAGCGACCGCCGTCAGCCGCTTACGGGGGATTCTCTGTCCCATTCGGGGAATCCCCCCTTCCCGTCTGTATTATCTATCGGCAAGATTAAAAACAAGTAAAAGGAATCTTTAAAAAATCGTAATCTGGGCTAAGCCCCGGAAGCGTAATAGCGGCTTACTCCAGCTCTCCCAAAAACCACTTCTCGTTGCCGTGTATGTCCGCGAAGACCAGCATGACGCCGCCCTTTACCTTCTCGATGGGAAAGCGGAGCTCAAAGCCGTTTTTCTCCAACTCTGCCGCGGTGTGGAAGGCGTCGAAGCGAAAGACCTCGCCGTCGAAATCGAAGTCCAGGGCTACGGATGACAGGGCCTCTTTCCCTTCCGGCCCAGTATGATGCGCGCTTGAGAACCGTTCGATCCTGACCACGCATTCGCCCGCCGTCTCATCTATTGAGTAAGCGCATTTGACCTGAGGGGCGTGGTCGTCTCCTTCGCACTCGCATCCTTCCCTGGCGAGCACGTCAAAGGGCGCTGCTGCCTTCCCATATCTTTTCCCGGGGTCGTCTATATCCCTGGAATCCTTTATCGTAAGGAGCCTTTTTTCTATCGTATGAATGGCGAGTTCGCCTGAATCGACCCCCACCCATCTCCTGCCGAGCTTTTCGGCTGTGGCGGAAGCGGTGCCTGCCCCTGCAAAGCAGTCGAGCACGATATCGCCTTTGTTCGAGGCGGCCTTCACGACGCGCGCGAGGAGCGCCTCCGGCTTCTGCGTGGGGTAGCCGGTCTTTTCAGCCTCCGAGAGGTGCATGGCGTCCGGTATGTCGTCCCATACATCTCCGACGAGCTTGTCTTCAATGACCCAGTCGCCGTCCTCGCGGAGGAAGTACTTTATCCTTATATTGCCGGTCCTGGTCCTGTAGATCCGGTTCTCTTTTGAGAGCGCCTTTATGCTCTCATCGGTATAGTCTCCCCTCGGCGAGGTCTTGAACCAGCGGCCGTCTTCGTCTCTTTTGAAGCCGCTCCCCTTTTTGGGGACCCTTTTCCCGATGGTCAGCTGGTTGAAGACGTGACGCGCCCCCTTGCCGTACCACAGGAGTATGTCGTGGTTCCGGGAGAACTGCCCTGCCACCGCCTTCGCCCCCCTGCCTCCGTAGCTCCAGATGATATCGTTAAGGAAGTTCTTTTCACCAAAGACCTCGTCGAGCACGATCTTTATATAGTGGGCCTTTTTCCAGTCGAGGTGGACGAAGATGGAGCCGTCCTCCGTAAGGAGTTCGCGGAGCACGATGAGCCTCTTCCGGAGGGACTCGACGAACTCGGCGCCGGTTATCTTGTCTTTATACGCCCGCTGGTTATGCCTGCCCCTGAACTCAAGGTTGGTGGAAAAGGGCGGGTCGATGTATACGAGCCTCGCGCCGGTAGAACCGTCAGCGCACTTGAGCGCCCCTTTTTTTTTCATCTCCAGCAAGGAAAGGAGCGCCCCGAGGTTGTCTCCTGATATAAGGAGGTTCCTCCAGCCGTTCCCGCCCCTTGAGGATTTCATCTTCCAGAGCGGGGCGCCGCCGGAGGACAAGACCTCTCCAGCGGCTGTCTTGTCCTTATAGATAAGCTCGTAGTCGCTTTGCGCCCCCAAAAGACCCTCCAGGGTTTTAATAGTCGGAGGGATTATACCAGAATCATCAAAGGCTACCTCTAAAAATCGTTCATGCGATTTCCACTTGATTATGCCACGCTGAAATCGGATTATATTTATCTGACATTTTTAAGACTGGGGGGATATCCGTGAAATCATACAGGCTGCATACGTTCGTCTGCCAGGGCAAGCAGTGCTCAGCGAAGGGCTCTGAGGCGATACATGAAAGTTTAAAGGAGAAGATCAGGGACCGCGGCCTTAAAGGAGAGGTAAAGTCGTCGAGGTCGGGCTGTCTTGGCGTATGCAGGGAGACCGGTGTGGCGGGCGAGTACTCCCCGGTCATCGTCGTCTACCCCGAGGGCACATGGTACAGGAACGTGACCATAGAGGATGTGGACGAGATAATCGAAAAGCACCTTAAAGGGGGGCAGCCCGTTGAAAGGCTGCTCCATTTCAGGCTTGATACCAAAACAGTTTGACCGGCCTTGCGCGCCCGGTTAAAATAAAGGGTGCCTCTAAAAATACTTCAAAGGCAGGTCTTCATGATGAGATTACTCGCAAGGTTTTCAACCCTTCTGGCGTTTGTATTTATTGTCATAGGCTCAGCCCATGCTGAAGGGGCCAAGGCGGCAAAGTCGCTTGCCGTCCTCCCCTGGAACGTGAACTCGGCCGAGAATATGGACTTCGTAAGGAACGCGATGTCAGACATGCTCGCTTCCCGGCTCGGCGGCTCAGTAGAGCTTATCAGGCCCGACCTGGTAAGAGGCGCGGTAGCCGAGAAGTCCGGGGGGAAGGCTGTGCTTAACGACAGCTCGGCCCTTGAGGCCGGGGCAAGGCTCAAGGCGGACTATGTCCTGTTCGGGAGCGTCACCGTCTTTGGCAAGGCCGTGAGCATGGACGCGAAGCTCGTCAACGTGGCAACGGGAGAAGCGACCCCGTTCGCCTCTCAGTCAACAGGGCTTGAGTCTATAATCGGACTTACGGACAGGCTCTCTTCCGACGTCCTTGCCGCGCTCGATCCTTCCAAAGCGCCTGCGCAGAAGGCAGAGCCGGTAAAGGCGCTCTCATCCGCCGGCCTGCCGTCACCGCCAAAGGAAGAGGGCGCCGGGGAAGAGTTCATCGTGAAGGCGAAGACCGAGCGGCAGAGGCCTGTTGCCTGGAAGAGCGGCCAGATGGATGGCGTGTTCGTGGCCATGACAGCCGCGGACCTTGACAGGGACGGAAAAAAGGAGCTCTTCTTGATATCAGGGGGCAAGATAGTCGTCGGCGCCTATATGCCCGATGGCTTCAAGGTCATTCACGAGATAGAGGACAGGACAGGGTCGAATATAGCCATATCATCAATAGACGCTGACGATGACGGGACTCCAGAGGTATATGTTTCGAGGATATCGGGGAACAAGGCGGAAAGCGCCATGCTCGAGTACAGGGACGGCTCTTACAAGATAACCGCGAGGGATATCGAGTGGCTTCTTCGCACGGTCCAGGTAGACGCGGCAGCGCCTGTGCTCGTGGGGCAGAGGTTCAGACAGATAGACGGCTTCTACGGCGGCCTGGCGGTATTAAGGAAAGAGGGGGAGAAGCTCGTTGAAAAGGGTCCTTTAAATATCGAGCTTCCGGCAAAGGTCGACCTCTTCAGGTTTGAGGCCTTTACGCTTACCGGTTCAGGCGCGGTAGACCTTGTTACAGTTGACGACAGGGAGTATCTGAAGGTCTATGCAGGCAAAGATGGCGGCAAGGGTTGGGCTCCCTCTTACAGGAGCGCCGATTTTTACGCGGGCACCCTCAATTATATAGCGCTCAAGGCTGAAACCCCCGGGTCGCCAGACCCAGAGCCTATCCCGGTAGAGGGCAGGTTCTTTCATCTTGATATGGATAAGGACGGCTTGAGGGAGCTGGTCATAAAGAAGAACACGCCCGGCGGCCTTGGCAGGAGCGCTGCGCGCCCGATCACCTTTAAGACAGGTGAGATAATAAGCCTTTCCTGGGACAAGGACGGCGGGACCGTATCCGAGAACTGGCGGACAAAGCCGGTGGAAGGGTATATCGCGGATTTCATGGTCGAAGACCTTGACGGCGACGGCAACCAGGAGGTGACGATGCTGGTGGTCACAGGGACCGGGAAGCTCTTCGGGACATTAAAAAGTTATATACTTTCACATCGGATTTCGCTATAATTCTCGGCCTTGGATTTAAATTCGTCCATGCCTTTCAGCAAGGCGGTGTAGCTCAGTTGGCAGAGCAGGGGTCTCATAAGCCCCGCGTCCGTGGTTCGACTCCACGCACCGCCACCAAATAAAAACCCTTCAAAACACCCCGATTCTCAAGGTCTTTTTAAATATTTAACGCTTACCTGGATGGATTTTTTCAACATCCTGTTAGAGGAGCAATCTTTTCTACTCTCAAGGATGTGAGCGCGGCTATCGGTTTGATATCGAAGAGGCTGGGGCTATGGCAGGTTTTCTGCCGAGTTTTTTGATTATGAGCTTCCTTACCGGCTTCTCGAACAAAATCCAGACAAGAGAGCACCAGGCAACAAGTGCAATGAAGTATGCAGGGTAAAGAAAGCGCTCGGGGATGAACCAGAGCCGATGGCCGTAAACCATGTAGGCGTATATCAGCGGGCTATGGAATATATAGATGGTGTAGCTGATCTCGCCTAAGAAAACAAAAGGGCGTAATTTGAGGCCCCTGGAGATATAACCGGACTGCAAGGCAGTTACGAAAATTAGTCCGGCAAAAAGAAGGCTGGCCCCGCTTCTCCTTATATAGATGTAAGTCCCTGAGCCGAGCTCAGGGCCAATGATGCCGGATGTCATGACAAGATTGGCGAAAAAGGCGATGGCAATTACAAAGGCGATCTCAAGGACCGTGACCGTTATAGCGGACCATCGGATCTTATGCCTGTATTCCTTCCACAGAAAGCAGGTCCATATGCCAAGACAGAATTCGAATAAACGGGTCAATGGAAGCGCATATATAAGGCCGATGTTGGTCAACTGGTAAGAAGAAGCATCTTTGTTGTGAGGAAGGTCCATATAATTCGATATCAAAACCATCAGCAGGGCCAGGCCGGCTGCAAGTATTATTTTTGTCCTTCCGGTAGAGATAAAGTTTTTTATCAGAAAAGGGAAAAAGAGATAAAACGCAAACTCTGTCGAGATGGACCAGGATGGCACATTGAAGGAATAATAAATATCTTTAAATGGAAACCATGAGTGCAGGAGGAAAAGATTTAGCGTGAATATATATGGACTGGGTGTTAGCGAAAAAAGGCCAAAAGCCAGCAAAAACAACAGGGCGAGCGCATGGACAGGCCAGATACGGGCTACACGCCTGATCAGGAAATTCCTGATGGCAGGGCCTTCAAGCGTTGGATAAACATAGGCGAGAATGAAACCTGAAAGTACGAAAAAAAATGAAACCGCCTCAGTCAGGGCGAAGGTGGTAAGGAAGTCTTCAGGCACTCCGAGGGTGCCCCTGGCGTGGACAAAGATCACGAAAAAGGCCGCAAAAAACCTCAGGGATGTTAAGGAATCAATTCGATCCATAGATGAACTTGGTCGCCAGTTGCTTCCCCGCAGATGGCTTGGGCCAAGCGAGTGAACTGTAATAGGTTGTATATTCGAAGATTTTCCGCGGTCTTCCGCCGGAAGATTTAATGTCTCACAATGGGATTTAAAATCCCTCGTCTTACAGGCGAAGACTTCCAGTGCGTCGCTGAAAGCGCGATATCAAATGTGGAAGCGATGGATATTCCTGGTCCCCTTCTTTCCTAAAGAGGGGTCAGGGGAGATTATCTTGAAGTCATTATAATCCCCCTTAGTCCCCATTTGGAAAAGGGGGAGATTTCAGTCGGGTTTTCAGCCGACTGTTTTTCGAACCTGCCGCCTTCCAGGCGGTAGTGGTTTAATTATGACGAAAGCTCAGGAAAATGGCAACGAAAAAGATAATCGGAGGAATATTGTAAAGAAACCGCTGTTATGACAGGCTCCCAGGATGGCCCCTCATCCCGACTCTCTCCCCGGATGGAGTAACCCCGCAAGCCCTGGGGCTTGGTAGATTTATAGACCTTTTTGTGTGAGATTCACGAGATTTTAATGAAGGCGCTCTGCGAGCCGGGGGGTTATAACCGGCCTTGTTGTGTTTGACCCTGCCGCGCCTAACATGTTGAATTATCGTGGTTTTTTTCAAAAGAGGTTCGGGCGGGAGATTTTTTTGCCAAAAGCCACTCACTTTCCTATTGACAAAAGGATGTATTTTGGATTAGTATTGCGTTAAAGGATATTTAATAAATATCGTATACCTGAAAAAGGTTTTGAACTGATGGCGGTTCAAGGCCGGATCCTTAAAAGATTCAAACTGTAAACGCACGTCGTTGTTTTTCCGGACCTGAGCTGATGGCGGCTTGGGCAGGCCCACCGGGCCTGGTCGTTCCGGAAGCGCGGATAGGAGATCCGCAAGCAACTCCGCTGCAAGTGGGTTTGAGCTGATGGCGGTTCAGATTACACGCGGCAACTGAAGACCTCCTGGCTGGTCTTCAGAGAATTCAAGATCCAACGTCAAGCCAGGTGTGAAACTGAACTGAACCTAAACCTACTTGTGAACTTAAAGGAGTTAAACATGAAAAGGCTTGCGTTAGCTTCTCTCATCGCTCTTTCAGCTGGCTTCGTAGCAGTTGGTACCTCATTCGCCGCTGATGATGCCGGCACAATCGCAGGCGGCGCCTTCGATGCTGGCGATGCCGCCAGCGGTATCGGCCAGTCAAGGCATAACCTCGGTTCCCTCGGTAACAAGGCGAACACCTCCTTCTTCACCTCCACCGGGACATCCGAGATCTGCGTATTCTGTCACACGCCTCACCACACCAGCACCACAGGCGCGGGCCCGCTCTGGAACAGGGGCGCTTCCCAGACCTCCTTCACCGCCTATAGCACCACCATCGCAGGCACCCCCGTCGCCGCGCCTGGCGCGGGTTCGCTCGCTTGCCTCAGCTGCCACGACGGTACCACCACCTTTGACAACATCGCCAACAAGCCTGGCAAGGGTCTCGGTGGCTCGTCTATCGGCGCTTCCGGTGACCAGAACTGGTACTTCTTCAAGGACAACAGCGCCCTTCAGACCAACACCGCCTCTGACGATGAGATCGGCAACTCTTCGACCTCCAGGCTTAACGTGGGCGGCACCAACAGCTCCGGGATCTCCAACGACCATCCGGTTGGTGTGACCTACTCCGGCGGCACGAAGGCCTCTCTCAGGCAGACTTCGCTTACCATCTCTAACATCAGCGTAAGCGCTGACCTCGCCTCGAGCGCCGGTACCTTCGATGACGGCAACCTTGCCCAGAACCGTTGGGCTGTGAACGGATTCATCTCCTCGACAGCGTCCATCGCTGACCTCCTCAGGGGCGGCCTCGTAGAGTGCACCACCTGCCATGACCCCCACTTCAGGAACAGGTCCTGGACTGAGGCCGAGACGGTTGATGCCTACACCGATGGTATGTTCCTCAGAAGGGTCGGCGGTAACGCCGGTTCCGGCGTCTGCAGAACCTGCCACGAGAAGTAAGCTTTTTACCTGCACCACAGAAGGGCGGGCCCTCGGGCCCGCCCTTTTTTTTCTCAATAGCCGCGACAGTAACCGCACCGTGCTGGTCTCAAGGCGCTCGCCGTAAAATCTGACCGACCCGGACGTTCCAGCGGCCAACGCTCGTGGGGCTGTGAAAAACACTTTTTGGTGAGCCCCAGGGGTGGGGCGAGACAAGAATCGAACAGTTGGTTATATATATTTGTCTTTGGCTCCTCAGGACGACAACTTTGGAGACTTTTTCAGAAACTGTCAGGGAGCAGAAGTGATATTTCATCCAGACATAAGCGCCTTGATCGAAGATAATCTCCCGACGATTTTCCTCATATACGGCTTCAGCTTCTTCTATGTAGCGCTCGCGATCCTCTTTAGCATGAAGACCTTGAGGTCTATAGGGCTCTTCGGCGCCTTCGTCTTTCTCTTCCTCTTCTCCGTCATCCATGGCTCGGTAGAGTGGCTTGACACATACAGGCAGTTCAGCATTCAGCTATACGGAGCTGACGTGAGCGAGCGCGTGCTCTATCTCAGGTCATATATGCTCTCCTCGTCATTCGTCTTCATGCTGCTTTTCGGCATGACGCTATTTTCAAAAGTCGCCGGCTCTATAAGGCTTGCCAGGCTCTCAACGGTCATCGGGATAACGCTGGTGGTATTTTTCGCCGTACTCTTTAAATTATCGGCGGATGACAGCCTGGATAAGATCGAGGCGTTCAGCAGGGTATTGCTGGGCTTCCCTTCGGCGGCCTTCGCTGGAGCCGCCTTTTACATGCTCTCAAGGAAGGACTATGACACCTTCCTTCCTGAGCACCATTCCTGGTACTTCAGGTACAGCTGCTATATCATTGTGCTATACGGAGTATTTTCGGGCCTCGTTGTCCCCAAGACCCAATTCCTGTTCGCGGACATCATTAACCAGAGGAGCTTTTTCGAGTACACCGGCTTGCCGGTTCAGGTCCTGAGGGCCTTTTGCGCGGTGGCCATATCGTATTTCATGATAAGGGCCATGGCCTTGAAGATATCCCAGCGGCTCATGGGCATCCTGGGGACGTTCTTTCTCCTCTTCTTTATCTTCGGCATGACCGGCTATATAAACCTGAAGCTGGTGATAAACAGCTATGAGACGATTACAAAATTAAAGGCCGAAGAGAGCCAGTTCTCCGACCTCGCGGCCTCCTTCGACAGGATATACGCGCTGCAGGGGGTGAAGGGCGACAGGGAGGCCAGGATACTCCTTGATGAGCAGCTAAGCGTATTCGGAACCGCGCTTGAGAAAACAAGGGCCCTGAGGCACACGGACCCGAGGGAGAACGCCCTCATTGAGGACCTGGCAAGGTTCTATGATGAGGCTATTGCCGCCCGTTCTGATTTCAGGATAAGCAGGGCCGGGATGGAGAAGTTCAAATCAGCTATTGGCGAAGTAAGGCTGCTGCATTCTTCTGAGATCGGCGAACAGTCGGCGCTGGTGGCGAAAATAATAGAGAATTCATTGTATCTGCGTTTCATGGTCCTCGCGGTATCCGTTGGGGCGTTCCTCTTTATCTGGTATTCGATACACAGGACCATAATACAGCCCATCAGGAACCTGAGGGCCGGCGCCACCCAGCTCGCCGGAGGAAACCTGCAATACAGGATATCGATAAAAACGGCTGACGACCTGCAGGAGCTGGCCGACGACTTCAACGTGATGAGAGAAAAGCTCCTTGAGCGTACCGAAAAGCTTGCCACCACGGCAAGGGAGATGGAAGAGCTATCGACGCACGACGGGCTCACGGGACTCTATAATTACAGGTACTTCCATAACCGCCTGAAAGAGGAGATGCAGAAATCGGCAAGGGCGGGCGCGCCGCTTTCGGTGATGCTGATGGACCTCGATAACTTCAAATTATATAATGACAGGCACGGGCATCCAGCGGGGGACCTCCTCCTTAAGACCGCTGCGGAGATCTTCAGGCAGACGCTACGCGGCACCGACCTTATCTGCAGGTATGGAGGCGAGGAGTTCGTGGCCATATTGCCCAATACCGGCAAGGAGGGGGCGATTGTGGCGGCAGAGAACGTCAGGGCCAATATGGAAGGGCACGACTTCCCGCACAGGGAGACACAGCCCCTTGGCGCCGTGACTATCACCATAGGAGTGGCGCAGTACCCTGAGGACGCAACAAGCGCAGACGAGCTTGTCAAATGTGCCGATGACCTGATGTACAAGGCTAAAAAAGAGGGCAAGAACAAGGTCTACGCAGTGACGTGCAGCGCTGTTAAAGCCCAGATTGTTTGAGCCTGCTAAAGCAATCCATGGACGGATTGCCGGCTCGATGGCGTTAAGAAAAACCCACTTGACGGATTTTTTAAAACAGGCTACAATATCCGTGTAATATATCTCACCTCGACAAACATCCCGTTCTTCAGCGTAAAATCCCGTGAATTTGTTCCAGGCAATTGATTAAAGCTTTTTAGCAATTTTGAATTTTTTTGATGAGCCGGGCCTTGCCTGTGCCAGTTCACAGGAAATTTAAAATTTTGAACATGGTCGGCGAGCGCAATCCCTGCAAGTATTAACTGCGGGGTCTGGCGAGCGAAGTGTAATGGTTGTTTTTTTCATTACATGTCGAAGATTCCCCGTAGCTTCCAGCGGGGAGCTTCAACTTATCACTCAGATAGCGATACCCGGTAAGGAGGTAATGAGGTAAGAAAAACAAGTGTCATCTCTTATTAAAGGACCTGTCAAGACAACCCATCCTGAAAAACCACATCCCGACCCAAAATAAACCGGCTTAAGGCAAGTCTTTAATGTCTCACAATGGGACCTGAAATCCCTCGCCTTACAGGCGAAGACTTCCAGTGCGTCTAATGAGATTTTCAAGCTTACGTCCCATGCCAGGCTGAAAGCGCGATATCAAATGGAAGCGATTAATCTCCCTCTATCCCCCTTTAGAAAAGGGGGAGATTTCAGTCGGGCTTTCAGCCGACTATTTTTCGAACCTGCCGCTTTCCAGGCGGTAGTGGTTCAGTCGATACAGCCAGGCAAGAGCATGGAACGGCTATTTTAAACGCGGTTTGCGCCGCTCAGGCGAAAAACTCATGCCCTGCTTGTGGCGCTTTCATTTTTCACCAAGGGAAAGCTTAATCTGACTATTTGCGATAACGGAGGACTCATGAAGGTACTGGTAACTGGCGGCTGCGGTTTCCTCGGCTCTCACGTATGCGAGTTCTACGCCCAAAAGGGCGCTCAAGTCATATCTTACGACAATATGACAAAGCACGAGCTTGCGAGGACCGGCTTTGCCGCGGACGAGGCAAGGGACTATAACCGGCAGTATCTCAGGTCGCTGGGTGTAAAGATGGTAAGGGCAGACGTTAGAGACCTTGAAGAGCTGCTTGACCACAGCCAGGGCTGCGGCTATATCGTCCATACGGCGGCCCAGCCGGCCATGACCATAAGCTCTGAAGAGCCTCTGCTGGACATCACGACCAATGTCATGGGCACCTTTAACGTCCTGGAGGCGGCGCGGAGGCTGAAGGTCCCCGCGGCATGCTGCGCGACGGTCCACGTCTACGGCAACAGGATAAACAACACGCTGAAAGAGGGGGTAAAGAGATATCTCAGGGAGCCGGAGAGCATAGACGAGGAGCTAAAGACCCTTGAAGGGACTCTAACGCCGCTTCACGCCTCAAAGGCCGCCGGTGACAGCTATGTAAGGGCATACGCGGACACATACGGGCTTAAGGCCGCGAGCTTCAGGCTTACCGGCATCTACGGCACCCGGCAGTTCGGGGGAGAGGACCACGGATGGGTCGCCAACTTCTCCATCAGGAGCGTGCTGGGCCGGGCGATATCGATCTTCGGGACCGGCAAGCAGGTGAGGGACATCGTCTACGCCACAGATGTCTGCGAGGCCTTCGACGCCTTCTACAAGAGGCGAAAGCCCGGCGTCTACAACATAGGAGGCGGGGCGAAGACGGCGATATCTCTTTTGGAGTGCGTCGACCTGATCTCAGAGATAAACGGCTTCAGGCCGGAGGTGGAATTCCACGCGGAAAGGCACGGCGACCTTAAGTACTTCGTCTGCGACACCGGCAAAGCCGAACGAGAGCTTGGCTGGTCGCCGAAGGTGCTGCCGGAAGAGGGCGTTCAAAGGCTCATCGACTGGATAAGGAGCGAAGCGCATATCTTCAATAAGGAAAAGGAGAGCGCTCATGAAGGCGATAGTTCTTGCGGCAGGCAGAGGCCGGCGTCTCGGTGACATGCTGGGGAACAGGAACAAGTGCATGATACCCGTGAACCGGAGGCCTGTCATCGAGTACAGTTTTGGAAGTGTAGCCAACACGGAAGTGAAAGAGATGATAGTGGTGGTCGGCTTCCGCGCGGAAGAGATAATCAACACCTATGGGAACAATTACAAGGGCGTGCGGATAAAATACGTGGTCCAGCAGGAGCAGAAGGGCCTTGTTCACGCGCTCGAATGCTCGGCGGCGATGCTCGACGGTGACGACTTCATACTCCTGCTTGGCGACGAGGTGCTTGTAAACCCCAGGCACCAGAAGCTTATCTCGGAGTTCAGGGGAGATAGCGCCATAGCCCTCTGCGGCGTTTTGAAGGTAGAGGACAGGAGCTTTATAAAGAGGACCTACAGCATACTGCACGATGAGAAGAATAAGGTATACAGGCTCATCGAGAAGCCGAGGAACCCGCTTAACGACCTGATGGGCACCGGCGATTGCGTATTCAGGAACGAGATACTCTCGTATATAGAATTTACCCCGGCGCACCACGAGCGCAAGGAGAAGGAGCTCCCGGACCTTATCCAGTGCGCCATAGATGACGGCAAGCTCGTGAGGTCTTTTACTATCTGCGACAGGTACACGAACATAAACACGCCTGAAGACGTCACGCTGGCGGAGAGTTTTTTCAATGAAAGTGGCTGTTATATCTGATTCCCTGCCCGGCTATCACCGTTTGTGGAGCGGCGCAGAGATAATCGCCGAGACACTGGCGGAGATGCTTGACGGCAACGGCTGCATGGCCTTCTGCGTGACGGCCCCGTTTGATAAAAAACCCGCGAAAGGCGGGATAGAGGTCCTTGAAGTGAAGACACCGCTCAAAAGGTTCGGTGCGATCTCAAGGAACTTCCCCGTTGATATAGGCGCGATACGGGGCGTCTACAGGGTGTTAAAGATGAAGAGGCCGGACATAGTGCATATAAACGCGAAGTACCTATTCCTCCCGGCTGTCGTAGCCTCCTGGCGGCTTGGCATCCCGGTAGTATTCACGGTGCCAGACTACTTTATCTTCTGCCCCACGACCTTCATAAGAAGGCCCGACGGAAGAAGCTGCGAGAGCTACCATGGCAAGGACTGCCACAACTGCCTCACGCTCCTCGGCGAAGGGTTTCTTAAAAAGATGGTAAGCGCGGTTCCCGCCGTTTTTACGCGAAGCCTGCTGGCGTTGAGGGCAAAGGGCTTCGACTATATTCTCAGGAAGCTCCCGGCTTACGTGGTCCTCTCCGAATCTTCAAAGGAGAGGCTCGTCCGTTATGGCATCCCTGAAGAGAAGGTAAGGCTCATCTACCACTACCGCCTTGCGGCCCCGGAGGAGACGAAAGAGGAGATAACCAACCCTTCAGCCGTTTTCGTCGGCTGGCTCACCGAGGAAAACGGGGTCGATGTGCTCGTGAGGGCCTTCATAAAGGCTCAAAAAGAGCTGCCGGAGGCGAGGCTCTATCTCATCGGCACGGGCAAGGAGGGATTCATAAAAGGACTAAAGCGCGAGGTAGCTGAGGCGGGCATCAATGGGAAGGTCGTCTTCCTGGGCAAGAAGGAAAATAGCGAAGCGCTTTCAATAATATCGAAATGCGATGTGACCGTAGCGCCCCACCAGTGGCCAAAGGAGTTCGGCCCGGTGATATTGATAGAGGCCCTTGCCATGGGCAAGCCCGTCATAGCGAGCCGCATAGGGGCGACCGATGAATTCGTATCGGACGGAGAAAACGGCTTTCTCGTGGACGATTACAGGAGCCCGGCGGCCTTTGCGGAAAAGCTCGCGCTGCTATTGTCTGACAGAAGGCTGGCAAGGGAGATGGGCGGCAGGCACAAAGGCAGGACAGGGTTCGTAAGGGACGACTCATCGTCGAGGAAGATGAAAGAGCTATACCGTTCGCTGCTGGCCAGGCATGAAAAGGCTGGTTAGCGTACAGAGAAAAGGTGAACGGACCTACAGGGAGCTTATGCTCTCGATCGTCAACGGGCTTGGGCTCAAGGTTTATTTTCGGCAGGCACGCAAGGTACTCATAAAGCCGAACCTTGTGACCTCAAAGAGCTCTGCGGAAGGCGTTACCGTAGACCTCGAACTGATAAAGAGCCTGGTCGAGCTCTTAAATGAAGAGTCGAAGGCGGAGATAGTGGTGGGCGAGGCGGCCCTCGTCAACACAGAGGATGTCTTTAAAGACCTTGGCGTTTACGGGCTTGAGGCCGCTGGGTGCAGGGTCGAAAACCTCGAAAAAGGCGAATGGGTCGAGGTCAGGCCGCCATACTCCCTTCTCTTCGAGAAGCTGCTAGTGCCGAGGAGAGCCTTTGAAAGCGACCTCATAATCGACATGAGCAAGATGAAGACGCACGAGCTCACGGGGGTCAGTTTAGGGCTCAAGAACTTCTTCGGCCTTCTTTCGCAAGGCGGCAGGAGATACGCGCACATGAACGGCGTCAACAAGGGGATAGTAGATATCTATTCGTACTTCGAAAAGGAGAAAAAGGTGATATCGATAATTGACGGACTGATCGCGCTTTCGGGAAGATCAGGCCCCATTATCGGAAAACCGATAGAGATGGACTGTGTCGTAGCCAGCACGAATGCCGTACTCGCGGATGCCGCGGCGGCCCGCATAATGGGCGCCGACCCCGCCGCTATCGGGCACATAAGGCTCGCCTCAGAGGTCATGGGTATCGATCTAAGCGAGGCAGCCTCCGATTACGGCGCTCCAGAGGCCGATTTCGACCTGCCGCTTTTGCCGGATGAAAGGCCGTTCAGGATAAATCTATGGGTGCATCATAAATTCCACAAATATCCGGTGCAGAAAGACTCAAGCCTGTGTACCTCGTGCACCCGGTGCGAGAGCATCTGCCCGAAGGGGATCGTCACAATAGAAAATGGCAACTTTGATTATAAAAGAGACGAATGCGTGCATTGCCTCTGCTGCGTGGAGGCATGCAACACTGGAGCTATAACCTCAAGGATGAAGAACGAGTACCTGTTCAGGGCGCTCAAAAGGGGCTGGAAGACGATAAAGGCGTACAAGGACCAATAGATTCCGCAATGGGGAGAGATCGATGAAATACGACGTAAACACCGTGAACAAGATGATCATGGGGACAGGCTATCTCTACAAGAACAAGCTCATCCGGGTCATCAATAACCACAAGCACGTCCTGCAGCTTCTGCGTCTGGGAAAGTTCAGAAGGGCCTTGAATTTGCTGAATACGATATATTTTGTCCCCGGCGGCGAAGGATCGATGTCGCTTGCGTACAAGCTGGGCTTGAGTAAGCTCATCACCCGGTTCCCTCAGCTTGCCCCGGTCCCCCGGTATATAGAGATAGAGGTAACTACCGTATGCGACAAGAAGTGCGTTTTCTGCGAGCACACGCATTGGGAAAAAGGCAGCCAGGAGATATCTCACCTCAAGTTCGACCAGTTCAGGGATATGACCGGCCAGCTGCCGAACGTCAGGTGGGTAAACCTTACTGGCGAGGGTTCCGCCTTTCTCAACAGGGACTACTTCAAAATGCTCAGGCACCTTCGCGAGAAGTACGACACATCCTTATACCTCGTCGACCATCTGAGCGACCTTGGCAAAGAAGAGCTCGACGAGCTCATCGACCTCGTTGACGGCATATATATCTCGATAGACGGGGCTACAAAGCAGACCTACGAGAAGATAAAGGTCGGCTGCTCGTTCGACAAGGTCATCGACAACCTCAAATACATAATAAAGAGGAAGAGGGAGCTTGGGCGCTACAAGCCCGACCTCAATATCAGGTACGTGATAATAAAGGACAACCTGCATGAGGTGCCGGCGTTCATAGACCTCATAAACTCGATAGCCACAAGGGACGACATCGATGTAGGCATGATCAACTTCACGGGGCTGCTTTACTTCGATGGCGTAAAGGAATGGTATGTCGACCAGTTCCCCGAGGAGATAGTGGAAGAGGTCAGGAAGAGGGTCAACGACGGGGTCTTCTTCAGGTTTGAGCATTGTATAGACGACTTCAACCCGCCGCCCGACAAATGCTACTACTGGATGGAGCCATACATAATGATGGGCGGCTACGTCATGCCGTGCTGCTCGGTCATGATGAGCGACCAGCGCAAATTTCTCCGGGAGAACGCCTTCGGGAACGTATTCGAGCAGGACTTCAAGAGCATCTGGAACTCGAAGAGGTACAAGGCCTTCAGGAAGACGATCACCGACCCTAAAGCGCCGGTCCCGGTCCTTTGCGCCGGGTGCAGGGGGTTCAATACGAAAGAGCGCGTGAAAAAATACGGGATAGCGGAAGGCATCTGAGTGATAAGGAGGAATCTCGCATATACTTCCGCGGGGGAGGCGGCATCCAAGGCGATAATCTTCGTGCTCTTCGTATATCTCGCAAAAAAGCTTGGCCCGCTCGATTACGGTTATTTTAGCCTCGCTGTGACCTTTTATCTCATGGGACGGACTATCTCGCTCAATTCACTCGACATGCACGGCATACGCCTTATTTCAAGCCTCAGGGACGACGCCGGTATAAGGAGCGTTTTGAGCGACATCAATATGCTCCGGGCGCTCTTCTCTATCGTCGTCTGCGTTACGCTGACGGCAGCGATATTCTTCCTCTACGAGGAGAGAGCGGTGCGCTGGATAACTATCGGTTTTACTCTCTGCCTTATCCCGGCTACTTTTATAAGCGAATGGTTCTTTAACGGGCGGCAGCTCATGTTCTACTCCGCGCTCTCACAGGTGGGCAGCTGGACGTCTTTCATGGCCCTGGTCCTGCTGGCCCCGAGGCTGTCCGAGACATATTCATACTACCTGCCCGCGGCCTTTTTCGCATCGCTCGCCCTTATGGCCGTGGCGATGCACATCGTGATGAGGAAACTCGTCGGGGGCTTCACGTACCGGTTCAGCCTGAAGGAGGCAAGTTCGATATTCATGGAGACAGGGTATATAAACCTCGTCAACATCTTCGGCTACCTTATAAACTCGGCTGGCATTCTTGTATTGAGCTTCTCGAACTCCCCTGACCTTGGCTATTACGCGGTCGCTCTCCAGATCTGCACCATGCTGATACTCGGCGGCAGCGTTATATACCGGGTCACGCTGCCGCACCTCAATACCGTATGGCGCGAATCAGAGAGCGAATTCAACGGCAAGGTCGGTTTCGTGACCAGGCTCCTTGGCTTTGCGGCAATCGTCGCGGTCTTCTATCTCCTGGCCTACAGCGAACCCTTTATCCGGGCCTTCTGGGGGGCTGAGTATCTCAGGGTGGCCCCGGTAGTCAAGGTCCTGAGCGTCATCATCTTTTTCGGGTATTACATGATGGGCTTTGCGCAGGGGCTTTTTATCCTCGGCAAGGACAGGCTCCTGATGAAGATATATCTATTCCAGCTCGCGCTTACTCTTGCGCTGACCGCTGGCATGTTCAGGTACTTCGGCCTCATGGGTGTAGCCGCCGCGCTGTCCATCTCCTACTTCGTCGGCTTCATAGTCTTTATGGCGAGCTTCCACAGGTCCGGCAATTATGAATGGCGGCACGCGCTCAAGGTGATGGTATCAGGAGGTCTTTTGATAACCTTCCTTTATTGGGCCTTTGACGGGAATATCCCGTTTGCGTTCATCCTTATCTTCCCTGCCGTCTACTTCGCGGCTTGCGTCCTTCTAAAGGTAATGAGCCTGGCTGACCTCAAGATGATATTCCCGGGGCGGCCGCTAACGCTCGGCAAATAATAGCAGGCAGGTGCGATGAGAAGATTGAAAAGAAAGGTGTTGAACGCGGAAAGGGCGCTCTTCCAGAAGGTGAAGAAGAGCGTCCTCGGCCTCCATTACGCCCTCGGCATCACCAGGGCGCTTCCGCCTGTGTCGTGCCAGATAGAGATAACGACCGTATGCAACTACAACTGCGTCATGTGTAACAGGAACTTCGTGGACAAGGGGCGGAAAAACAGGATGATGAGCGTCGAAGAGTTCAGGCAAGTCCTCTCCCACCTGCCGCGGAGCATCAGGCACATCTTTTTCATGGGGCAGATGGGGGACGCCTTTTGCCACCCCGGGTTCTACGAGATGCTCGACCATGCCTCTGACAGGGGCTACCAGATATCGATTGCCACAAACGGCGAGCGATTGACGAGGGAACGGACGGAGAGGCTGGCGAAATACAACCTGTGGCGGCTCCACGTCTCCCTCGATTCGATTGACGAGGAGACCTATTCTACCATCCGCGGTGGCAGCATCGCGAAGATCATCGAGAACCTGAGATTCTTTAAAGACAGGAACCCGAACACATCCCTCTTTCTCGCGATGGTCCTCATGAAGGACAACGTGGGCGGCATGGACAGGTTCCTCGATACGGCGAAGGGATTGAAGGCCGACCTCATCATCCTCCAGATGATGATCCCCTTCAGCAGCGAGATATGGGCGGAGCAGAGCCTTTATAACGACGCCGGTGCCTTACGGAGCATGGCAAAGGTGGTGAAGCGGCATAGAGAGGGGTCCGGGCTTAGCTTCGGCAGGGGCGGCGGGTCGGATAACTGGAGCTTCCAGCCCTCAAACGGGCTATGCGAGAGCGCCTTTTCCATCCCCCAGATAATGGTCAACGGAGATGTGGTCCCATGCTGCATGGTCTCGAACGCAGAAGAGGAGTTTACCGCCGGCGTGCCTTTCAGGATCAACCCCGGCAACTATGTTGTCGGCAACGTGATAACCCACCCTCTGATGGCGGTCTGGAACAACAGGAAGATAAAACAGATCAGGAAAGAGATAATCAAGGCGCATAGATTCTACAGACGCGTTGATGGCGGCTGCCCGGTCAAAGGGATAGAAGGCTTCGCGGAGATAAAAAGAGGGGTCCCCGGGCAGAGCGGTTTCGATTACTGCAAGGTATGCGCCCTAAGATGGCAGGTTGGAGGATGATTTGAAGGTCCTATTCATCTATCCGGACGACGGTTTCACGGGAAGGAACAGGTTTCACAGGGGTGTTGCCCAGCTCTCGGCCTGTCTCAAGGCGAACGGCTTTGACGTAGGACTGCTGCACATATCTGACGAGTCGATCGCTCCTCAGGTTTTCCTCGACAGGGTGAGGGCGCATAAGCCGGATATGCTGGCCTATTCGTCGATCACTACCCAGTATCCGGCTGTAAGGAGGTTTGCGGGGCTTACAAGGGGGCTCAAGATACACACCATCTACGGCGGCATACACCCGACGATAGCCCCTGATGAGTCTATCGAAACACCTGGCATAGACGCCATCTGCAAGGGCGAGGGCGACGAGGCGATAGTCGAGTACGCCAGGGCCTTTGAAAGCGGCGGAGATATAACATCCGTTCATAACTTCTGGGTCAGGCAGGGGGAGAAGGTCTACAGGAACCAGGTCCACCCGCTTGTGACAGACCTCGACAAGCTGCCGTTCCCGGACTTCGAGCTTTTCAGGTATGACAAGCTCGATGAGTACGTCTATCTGAAATCGGCCTTCGTCATGTGCTCGAGAGGGTGCCTCTTCAACTGCAGCTACTGCTGCAACCACCAGCTAAGGGAGCTCTACCCCAACAAAAAGAAGTACCTGAGGTTCAGAGGCGTTGAGAACGTCATAAGGGAGATAGAGAGCCTGAGGGAGAAATATCCGAACATCTCAAAGATAAGGTTCGGGGACGACACGCTCGCCCAGGACAAGGATTGGTTCAGGGAGCTTGTGAGGGAGTACAAGAAAAGGGTGGCGCTTCCCTTTTCGACCAACGACAGGGTAAACAATATCAACGAGGAGACGGTCGCCCTTTATAAAGAGGCCGGTTGTTTCTGCGTTGATATGGGCATAGAGAGCGGGAACGACTACATACGGAACAGTCTTTTTGACAGGCACGTATCGAAGGAGAAGATGATAAAGGCCTTTCACCTGCTCGAGAAAAACGGGATACAGACAGGCTCGTTCAATATAATCGGCGCGCCCGGCGAGACCGTCTCGACAGTACTCGAAACGGTAAAGCTCAACGCGATATGCAGGCCGACGACCAGCGTGAACTCATATCTGTTCCCCTTCCCAGGTTCGAAGATACTCTCGATATGCGATGAACGGGGGCTCGAGATCACAGGGCTCAAGAAGAGCCAGGTAGAGCGTCCGACCATAAGGCTCAAGACCGCCACCGAAGAAGAGTTGGTCTTCGGCTTCAATTACTTCAGGACCCTTACGAGGCTCTATAAGTCCCTCTACAGGTTGGGTTGGGCCGGGGGAAGGCTTGCCTCTGTTGCGGATACGGCCATCTGCTCACCATACTTCCCATACCGGTTCTTTAACCTCATATATCTCAACAAGGCCGCGGTCTACTCTGAAAGATACCCAAGGCTTGTGGGCTTCGCAAAGAAGATATACCGGCGATACAAGCTCCTTTTCAATAAGGCGAAGTAGCATGAAAGTGGCTGATATGATGGCAGGACGCTGGACCCCGATAGATGAGCCGGTAGTGAGGAGTGGGGCTCCCGAAGGATGGGACGGCCTCTCGGCCATAACCCCCGGCATCTTCGCTGGCGGAGCCGGGAAAAAGTTCGGCATGTTCTATGTGGGCCTCTCTGCCCGCTCGGATACCTGGGGGATAGGCTATGCCGGGTCGGACGATCTTCTCTCATGGGAGAAGCCTGGGGCAGACCCGCTCATAAGCTCTGAGGACGAGGAGAGTTGCGTTAGCTATGATTCCCCATGCCTTGTAAGAAAGGATGGCAGGTTCCACCTCTTCTGCGAGGAGAAGAAGAAGAGCAAGAGCGCCGGGGCAAAGATAAAACACCTCCTGCCGCTGAAGCTTCGCATGGGCATCGGAAGGCTCCGGAGGTCTCTAAAGGGGAAAGAGGCGAGGGCGCTCTCTGTCCAGCACGCTGACAAGAGGTACTTCGTGAGCTTTTCGACGGACCGGCTCCTTGAATGGGATACAGGCGCGAAGCGTATCGCATTTGATAAGGGCGAGGCAGGCTCATTCGACGCCGAAGGACTTTTTTCGCCTCAGGTACATGAGCTGGAAGGGCGGTACTATATGTTCTACGGAGGCTCTGACGGGTCCGCTACATCAACCGGGCTCGCCGTATCTGACGACCTGGTGAGTTGGGAAAGGCGCCCTTCACCTGTGCTCAAGACAGGCGGAAAGGGAGAGTGGGATGAGAAGAACGCGCTCATAGTAAGCGTACTAAAGGTGGATGACGGATACTGCGGCTTCTACGAGGGCGAGGACGCGAATAACACTTACAGTATAGGGCTTGCCGTATCCTCAGACCTCAAGGGATGGGAGAAGTTTGAAGGGAACCCGATAATCAAAAACGGCGGGAAAGGCTCGTTCAGTGAAAAGATGGCCTGCTCGCCTCACATATTCGCGGCTGAGGGGAAGGTGCTCCTCTTTTACACAGGCCACGACCGCTATATGCGAGGATCATGCGGGGCAGCGATATTCGAGAAAAGTTAAACAGGGAGACCGGGCCTGATTATTTGCAGAATGGACTTTTAAATCGATGGCCCAAAAAGGACGGGTATGAACAGGATATTCAAAAAAATCAGGAACCATTTCGGCTTTGACGCCCCAGCGGACATAGATTTGAGGCACCTGGTCTATCCAAAAAGGTTCTATAACGTCCTGAAGTACGTCCTATGCAAGAACAAGAGGATGGAGAGGCTGCCATATTATCCGATCACATTGATGGTGGAGGTGAGTACCAAATGCAACCTCAAGTGCCCGGGATGCGAAAGGGAGCTTTACAAGTCAGACCCCAGGACAGGGGGCATACCCAGGGAGAACGTAAAGCTGGAAGACTTCAAAGGCCTCGAGAAGGTCCTGCCGTATGTGTACAGCACCTATTTTGTGGGCGGCCTCGGAGAGCCTTTCATGAACAAGGAGTTCTGGGATATACACAGGTTCTTCAAGCGCCACAAGGTGATGACCGGCTACATATCGAACGGCATGCTCATCGAACCGGCTGATTGCGACAAAACGATACGAGAGGGCGTGAACCGGGTGATGATATCGATAGACAGCCACGTAAAGGAGAAGTACGAGGGCATAAAGAAGAACGCGAAATTCGAAAAGGCGGTCGAGGTCGTAAGGGAGTTTGCGCATACCAAGCGAAGGCTGAACGCCAAAAGGTTCCAGATAGGGCTCAACTACATATTCAGGTCAGATAATTATAACGACGCGCTCGATTATCTGGACTTCGCGAAATCGCTCGGGGCCGAGTACATCATGTTCACATCCTTCATCACCCATATAGAGGCGGAAAAGGACAAACCCTTCTTTCTCGTTGAAGAAAAAGAAAAGGAAGATCTCTACCGGAAGCTCAAAGAGAAGGCCAGAAGGCTCGGGATAAGCGTGAGGCTGCCGAGTATCGCCCCCTCTAAAGGGTGCCTGTGCAACTCTCTCTGGCACGGGGCCTGTATCTTCTATAACGGGGATGTATGCGCGTGCCCGTTTTTCAGGACAACCCGGGAGTTCTACTACCATGTGGGCAGGGAGAACCGGGTGGAATACGCCAAGAGGGAGTGCCTCGACACGGTGATGGGCAATTACCGGACAGGAGTGAACTTTCTCGATATCTGGAACAGCGAAAAGGCGGTCGGCATGAGAAAGGCCGTGCTTGGCGGGGACTTCGGTTTCAACCCGTGCGGCACCTGCTATTACAAGCACGACCTGCATTGACGCAGGAGGTGAGTGATGTCGCTTTACCTTCAGGATGACAGCGCCCTTTTTTTCGGGCGAAAGAGCATCCTTGTGGCCGAGAAGGAGACACGGCTGAGCGATTACGAGCCATGTTACTTCCCGAAGAAGATGATAATGAGCCTTACATCGAGGTGCAACCTGAGGTGCGCCCACTGCATGAGGAGCAGATGCGCTGATATGGGAGATAGCGCCATGACAAGGGAGATGGTAGACCATGTGGTCAGGACCTTTTTCCCGAAGATAACATGTATGCAGCTCGGCGGGATAGATTTCGGGGAGCAGATGCTCTCGCCTCACTTCGGCTACTTCCTCTCGAAGGTGCAAGAGTACGGCGTGGGCCTCGACCTTGTAACTAACGGGACGCTCATAAGAAAAGATAACGCCGGAGCGCTCGCCTCATCAGCCGCGAGGGTCATGCTCTCGGTCGAGGGCATTGGCCCCAACTACAAGAAGGTCCGCGGGGTGGGCTGGGAGAGGTTCAGGGGCAATATCGAGGCGCTCCTTGAGGCCCGGAGCTCCGCAGGCACGGATGACAGGGCCATAGTCTGCCTTAATATCTGCGCCATAAGGGAGTTCAGGGATGATTACTTCAGGCTCGCCGATTATTCAAAAGAGGCCGGGGTTGACCTAATGATACTCCGGGACCTCATCCCGAACAGGATCGGCGAGCGGGCCATGTCATTTCTCTACCATGAGCAAGAGCACAACGAGTTCTACTCCGAGTTAAAAGAGTACGCGGAAGGCCTCGGAGTAAAGATAGCCGTGCCGCCGCCGATACCGCTTGAGAAAAGAGCAAGGAATCAATTCAGGAGAAAGGCCTGCACGTTGCCTTTCGAGGTCTTCGGCCTCCTCTCTGACGGCAAGATAGTGACCTGCTGCCTTGGCGAGGCCTTTGACCTGGGGCAGCTCTCTACCGATGACAACGACATCATGCCCCTGTGGAATTCGGAGCGATACAAGCAGATCAGAAATAGCGTAAACACAATGGCCCCGCCTGAGCCGTGCAGGCTCTGCGAGGCGGTTAATTACAACGCCCTTGCCTACAGGCCCACGAAGGCCTATCTCATGATGAAGCAGCTCCTTACGGAGAGGCTTCCGGGCGCGAGACGCTTCAAGAACATAGTAAAAAAGGGCCGGAGGGCGCTTCTTGGACAAAGGACCTAACCGATAATGATCGTAAGCTACTGGCAGATAATGGCGGCCTCGATGCTCCTGTTTTCCGCGGCCTTTGCCGTAGAGAATTATTTCAGCATAGTCCCGAAGTACGCCGTCACCATACCCGGCTTTATCCTGCTCTTTATCCTGGCTGCAGAGGCCGGGCAGGTGGAGCTTAAAAAGCTGCCGAAGGCGTCCAGGTGGCTTGGCATAAGGATACCGATGGCCATCCTCTTCTTCGGCAGTGTGATAGGGCTCTATAAGCTCGGGGACACATACCCGGTCTATTTTTTCGGTGATTTTTACGTCATAGCGCAGTTCATCGTAGTGGGGATGGTCTTCTCATTAAAAAGGATAGAGAGGCAGACGGACAGGATATTCTGGGGCTACTTTCTATCGATCGCCGTCATATCGGTCGCGAAGTTCTACTTTAGCTTCACGAAATATTACGCCGAAGTCGGGAGGTTCATCCCGTTTGACAACCTGCTGGTAATAACCTCCGCCTGGTTCGCCTTTTACAGGCTTAAGGTCAGCGCGCTCGCGGTGTTAAGTATCTTCCTCGTTCTTTCCGCGATGTCCGGGATGAGGCTCGGCTTTTTCCTGAGCCTCCTTATGACCATGGTTGTGATCTTCATCGCGAGGGAGAACGTTTTATCGCTCAACAGGGTAACCCTCGCGGCGGCTCTGCTGCTCCTGCTGGCTGTCGTAAACCTGTCGGCGGCATCGTCTTTCAAGACGGTCGAAAGGCTCTTTGGGGCATACGAGATGAACGAGGAGGAGATGATATCGACCACTTCACGCTTTAGCGAAGCGAGCGCCGCCGTAACTGAGCAGATGAACAACCCGATATTCAATGTCCTCTTCGGCAACGGCCACGGCGCCCTCTACAGGGAGTACGTATTCTGGGATCTGGAGGTCAACATGACACCGAAGGGCACGCACAATATCCATATATCGCCCGCGCTCTTCTTTTTCCGCTACGGGCTGCTGGGGCTTGCGTGGTATCTGATGATCTTTTTCTACGCGATATCAAAGGCGAAACGGATGCTTTTCTTGAGAAGCGGAGGATATGTGAACGACTGCAGGGTGATAAGCAGCCTCTACCTCTGCTCGATGCTCTTGAGCTCTTTTCTCGGCCAGAACAACTTCATCTACATGGACATCCCGATAATGCTCTACCTGACGGGCATCTATGAGGAGGCATATGCGTAAGATAACGACGAAGATATCGAAACGGCTTTTATACGCCTACGCTATCGTCTCAGCCGCCGTTCTAATCGGCCAAGCGGTACTCATGTTCTCGCCGATAGTTACGGTGCTGGCCGAGGGGCTGCTTGTCGACCCGGAGGTCAAAAGGGCGGACGCGATAATAATACTCGCCGGAGGCGCGTACAATAACGGCGCCCTTGACCGGTCCACCCTCACGAGGGTCATCCACGGCGTGGAGCTCTACAAAAAAGGCCTTGCCGAAAAGATAATCCTTAGCGGCGGCAACATGCCTGGGCGAAACAGGCTCGACATCACGATCTCAGAGAAGATGTCAGAGGCCGCCACCATCATGGGAGTCCCGCTCAAGGCGCAGATGATAGACGCCGTATCTTTAAGGACATACGAGAACGCGGTTGAGAGCGGAAGGATAATGGAAGAGAACGGCATGGATGACGCCATCCTCGTTACCTCGGCTACCCATATGAAAAGGGCGCTCCTTACATTCAGGCGCCTTGGTATAAAGGTATACCCCGCCCCGGCGATAGCCTATGAGCCATTTGTCAGGGACCCGCTGGAGAGGCTTGGGATGTCAAAGACCGTGATGAGGGAGTACGCGGGCATGCTCTTTTACAGATGGAAAGGCTGGATATAAACGGTGCTAAGACCATCTCCGCACAGGATAGTGGACAGGAAGAAGAGGGCGCTCGCCCTTATGCTTCATTACGCGCTCAGGCCGGCCTTCGATATACACAGATTATCACGTGGGTTGAGGGTAACCGGCGGGAGGCGTTTCGGCGAGATGAAAAAGGTGCTTCTCATCAGGATAGACGGGCTCGGGGACATGGCGATGTCAGCGCCGGTCTTCTCTTCGGTAAGGAAGGTCTTCCCGAACGCCAGGATAACGCTCCTTACGGCGAGCTGGTCAAGGGGCATCGCAGAGGCGCTCGAAGGGCTGGACGAGATAATCTGCTTCGACGCGCCGTGGATGGTGAAGGGGAGGATCGAGAGAAAAGAGAGCGTTTTGAAGGTCATCAGAAGATTGAGAAAGGAAAGGTTCGACCTTGCAGTGGACTTCAGGGGGGATTTCCGGAACAACATACTGATGTATCTCACGAAGGCTGAATACCGGGTCGGCTTCGACATCACGGGGTGCGGCTATCTCCTTACAGACGTTGTCCCGTGTGACAGCGACCATCACCCTACAAAGATGTGCCTCGCGGCGATGAAGTACCTGGCACCGGCATGTGAAATAGCTTCGGAGCACAAGCTTAAGACTACGGAAGCCGACAGGGGCTATATCCACGAATTGCTGGCTCGTAACGGGGTATATCCCGCCGGGGCACCGGTCGTAGTGATCCATCCCGGCGCCAAATGGGAGGGCAGGTGGTGGGAGGCGCGAAGGTATGCAGAGGTGGCGGACAGGCTGATAGAGGAGTACGGGGCAAGCATCGTCATATCGGGCGCGCCGGCAGACGTTCATCTGGCAGGGCAGATAGCGGGGCTCATGAAAAACAAGGCCGCCGTGGTAGCCGGGAAGACTTCACTGAGGCAGTTCCTGGCACTGCTTGATAGGAGCTGTCTTTTCATCGGTGTCGATTCAGGCCCCATGCACATGGCCGCCGCGATGGGGACAAGGGTGGTGGCCCTTTTCGGTCCGGCCCTCGCTCAGGCGGTCGGGCCGTACGGGAGCGGGCACATAGTGGTCACGAAGCAGAGGCTCTTCCCGTGCAGCCCGTGCGCCCAGACGGCATGCAAGATGGCCGATTTCAACTGCATGAAGGCGATAACGACGGAAGATGTCTGGGCAGCGGTCAGAGAGCAGATGGACGCTGTTATCCCGCGTAGAAGGCAAGGGGCGTAAGATGAGAATACTCCTCATAAGCGCGATAAACCCGCATATGGAATCTGAGACGAGATATCCGCAGCTTGGGCTCGGCTACCTTGTGAGCTACGCGAGAAAAAAGCTCGGCGCTGATACACACGAGTTCAAGGTGATAAATCGCGATATAGAGGAGGCGGTTGAAGAGTTCAGGCCGGATATCGTTGGCATAAGCTGTTTTTCATCTAATTACGGCATCGTAAAAAGGTACGCCGCGTTCTGCAAAGGAAAGGGCATACCCGTCGTCATAGGGGGCATACACATCTCGCTCCTGCCGGATTCGTTTACGAAAGAGATGGATATAGGCGCGCTGCATGAGGGCGAGGAGACCTTCGCAGAAGTAATCGAGCTCTATGACAGGACAGGAAGGTTCGACCCTGAAAGCTGCGCCTCGATAAAGGGGATAATCTATTGGGAGGACGGAAGGCTCAAGTTTACGGAGCGAAGGCCCCTTATAGATGACCTCGACGAGATACCGCGCCCGGCAAGGGAGCTTTTAAATGTAAGGGGAAGTCACCTTTCAATGTTCACCTCCCGCGGCTGCCCGTACCGCTGCGTATTTTGCGCCTCGAGCAGGTACTGGACAAAGACCAGGTTCGCCTCCGCCAGCTACGTGGCAGAGGAGATAAAGGAGCTTTACTACGACTACGGCGCCAAGATCATAAGCTTCTACGACGACTTATTTATAGTCAACAGGAAGCGGGTAAAAGAGCTGAGAGACATACTTGACGCCGAAGGGCTCCTTGGCAAGGTGAGCTTTTCCTGCTCCGCGAGGGCGAACCTTGTCGATGACGATATGGCAAGGCTCCTTAAGGACCTCAACGTCGTATCCGTGGCTCTGGGGCTTGAGTCCGGCCACCAGCGCGTGCTCAAATACCTGAAAGGCGGCAACATCTCGGTCGAGGCCAACAGGAGCGCAGTCGAGCTGCTCGCCAGGAACGGCATAACGCCGAACGCCGCCTTCATCATAGGCTCCCCCGACGAGACAAGAGAAGAGATGATGGCCACATATGATTTCATCAGGTCCGTGCCTTTAAGGAACTTCAACGTGTACGTGATGACCCCGCTTCCAGGCACCCCTGTCTGGGCAGAGGCTGCCGGGAAGGGGCTTATCCAAAAGGACTTTGAGGACTGGGCGAGCCTGGACGCGGTCCATTTCTCAAAACATTACAGGAAGGCGATAATCGTGTCAGAGACCATGTCGAGGGAAGAGATCCTCAAGGTCTACAGGAAGTTCCAGCGCCTGCGGTACTGGGTCTTCTTTAAAAACGTCCACCGCCACCCGTTCGTAAAGGACGTGCCTAGGATGACGTTAGCCCTGGCAAGGGAAAGGATACTGGGGATGGTGAAAGGATGAAGATACTTCTTATAGACCCGCCATTCTACAGGTTCATAAAGTACTTTAACCGCTTTTTTCCTCTTGGGCTTGCCTATCTCGCGGCCGTTATGCGCGAGCTGGGCCATGAGGTGTCCATATACGACGCGGACGCAAATGTGGAGAGGGCTGAGGAGATGGATTTTTCAGCCCTTGAGGAGAGCTACCCTGTATACATAAAGCGCCTGAACGACCCCCTTGACCCTGTCTGGGAGGAGATGCGCAGCACGATACGGTCGGTGGGGCCGGACCTGGTCGGCATCAACGCCTATACGACCAGGGTAGCCTCCGCGTTCAGGACCGCCAGGATAGTAAAGGCGCTCTTCCCCGGTGTACCGGTAGTCATAGGGGGGCCGCACCCGTCTGTTAAGGCAGAGGAGTCGCTCGATATCTGCCCGTCGATCGACTTCGCTCTCCGGGGAGAAGGGGAACGTTCTTTCGCCGGGCTCGTAGAGTGCCTGGAAAAAAAAGGCGACCTGAGGAGGATAAAGGGGCTGAGCTACAGGGGGGAGGGGGGGATCATCCATAACCCGGCCGTAGAGTTCATCGAGGACCTCGACAGCGTTCCTTATCCCGCGAGGGACCTCCTTATAAATAAAGGCTCGTACACGCCCGAGGACATGGGGCTCATCATGACCGGGCGCGGATGCCCGTATGAGTGCACCTTCTGCTCGTCGAGCGGGGTGTGGAACAGGCGCGTAAGGGCCAGGTCTCTCGGCAACGTGCTCGGCGAGATACGCAGGGTTAAGGCCCAATACGGCACCGTCCAGTTCAGCTTCAAGGACGACACCTTTACCCTGGATAGAAATAGGGTGAAGCATTTCTGCAGGGCGGTCCTGGACGAGGGCCTCAAGATAAATTGGGACTGCAACGTAAGGGTAAACCTCGTTGATTATGCTCTTCTCAAGCTGATGAAGTCCGCCGGGTGCAACGGCATCAAGATGGGGATAGAGTCCGGGAGCGACCGGGTATTGAAGGAGGTAATGAAAAAGGGCACGACGATAGAGCAGATAAAACGGGCGGCTCAGATAGCGCGAAAGGCCGGCATACACTGGACAGGCTACTTCATGATGGGCCTTCCGACAGAGAGCAGGGCTGAGATGATCGATACGCTGAAGCTCCTTCACGATATAAGGCCGGACTTCGCTTCCATTTCCGTCTATGAGCCGTTTCCCGGTACCGGCCTTTTCAGGACCGGGGTCGCCTCCGGCCTCGTGGCCGAGAAGCGCACCCTTGACGATTACTGCTCCATATCCCCGAAGTACTACTTCATGAAGGACCAAAACAGGCGCATAGATAGCATGACCGACGAGGAGTTCAGGGAGATGGAGCGGTTCATAAAGGAGAGCTTCCGAGATTACAACCGCTCCTTTTCGCGCATCTTCAAGAGGGCAAGGTCGCGAAGCGCCCTGTACCTCACAGAGCCCGCCGCGCTCTGGGGGGATTTTCAAAAGTTCATCGCGTGGATGAGGTGACGTTTCGTCATATTGACAGGGGCTGAGGCCCAGAAAGGAGACAGCCGGGATATGCGACAGCATGGACAAAAATCGATAATCGATGAAACAAAAAGGCGCAAAGACCAGGCGTGTACTCGTTACAGGGGGCGCGGGCTTCATCGGCTCTCACCTCGTTGACGACCTCGTCGCCCTTGGCCACGAGGTCACCGTTATCGACAACCTCGACCCTCAGGTCCACCCCGGAGGCCGCAGACCCGGGTACCTCAACAAGGGGGCGAACTTCATCGAGGCTGATATCAGGGACCCAGGCGTCCTCGAATCAGCGCTTCCGAAGACTGAAATATTATTTCATCTCGCGTCTTTGACCGCGGTAGGACAGTCGGCTTACCAGATAAACCGCTATGTGAACAACAACGTGCAGGCCACGGCCAGGCTGTGGGACCTCCTGGCCAATACCTCCCATTCGGTCCGCAAGGCCGTACTTGCCTCGTCGCGCGCGGTATACGGCGAGGGCATCTGTTTTTGCCCAGCGTGCTCGAAGGAGTTTGTGGCCTCCCCGAGGCTCGAGACCGACCTGAAAGACGGGATATGGGGCGTAAGATGCCCCGGCTGCTCCGGCTTTACCGAACCGCGCCACGTCCACGAAGGCATACCCCCTGTCCCCGCCTCCATCTACGCCATCACGAAGAGCACGCAGGAGGAGATATCCATCTGCTGCGCCAGGGCCATGGGCCTTCCAGCGGCGGTGCTCAGGTTCTCGAACGTCTACGGGGACAGGCAGTCCATGTCGAACCCTTACGTGGGCATATCATCGATATTCGCCTCCCGCGTTGTGAACGGGGAGCCGGTCGAGGTCTTCGAGGACGGCCACGAAAGCAGGGACTTCATATACGTAAAGGATGTCGTGCAGGCATGTCTTCTCGCGATGGAAAGCGACAAGGCCGATTACGAGGTCTTCAACGTAGGAAGCGGAGAGGTGATAAGCGTCCTTGCCCTTGCGAAGAAGATCATCCGCGAGCTGAAATCTGACGCCCGGCCTGAGATAAGCGGCAGATACAGGGTAGGGGACATCAGGCACCTGTGGATGGATATCTCAAAGATAAAAAATGTGCTCGGCTTCTCCCCCGCTTATTCATTTGACCGCGGGATGAGCTGCTTCATGGACTGGGTGCAGGCGGAAAGGCCCGACGACATTTACGGGAGGGTCAGGGAAGCCTGCAAAAAGGCAGCGGATACCAAACCAATGCGGGCCTGCACATGATAGACGCGTCTATAGTAATAGTGTCTTACAACAGCAGGGAGTATACGGAACGGTGCCTTAAGTCCATCTACGACAACGTAAAGGGGCTTTCCTTTGAGGTCATATGCGTTGACAACGGATCAAAGGACGGCTCTGCGGACATGATACGGAAAAAGTTCCCGCAAGTTGTCCTTTACGAAAGCAGGTTGAACATCGGCTACTCCAGGGGCAATAACCTCGGGCTGAGGATGAGCGCCGGGCGCTACGCGGTCCTCCTTAACAGCGATACCGTGATCCTCCCCGGGGCGCTTGAGACGGTAATCGAGTTCATGGAAAGGAACAGGGACGCGGGCGCCGCCAGCCCAAAGCTCCTCAATCCGGATGGCTCCATCCAGTACTGCGTGCGCACCCTTCCGGACATAAAGACCGCGGTATTCCAGAGCCTGGGATGGCACAAGCTCTTCCCGCGCAGCAGGATAACCGCCAGGTATTATCGGACCGACCTGGACTATGAGAAGGTCCTGTCGGTCGATTCGATAGGGACGACCTGCTATGCGATAAGGAGAGAGGTGCTTGAAAGGGTAGGCTTTCTCGACGAGGCTTTTTTCATGTACAACGTCGACCTTGATTATAACAAGAGGATAAAGGATGCGGGCTTCAATATCTACTACCTCCCGGAGGCGAGGATAATACATTACGGGGGCATAAGCGTAAACCAGAACAACATACGCGGCCTCAAGGAGCAGCACCAGGGCATGTGGCTCATGTACAAGAAGCATTACTCGCCGAGGCGCCCGCCCGTGACAAACGCCTTCGTATACGCCGCGATCCGCATGCGGCTGAGCGCAAAGCTCCTCCTGGCGCTCATAAGTAGCGACAAGCGGGTCATAAAAGGCCCCGGTGCTCCGCGAAGCGGGAAAGGGACCGCTCCCTGAAAAGAGATCCCGTGCGCCTGGTACGGGGTCATAAGCGAGAAGGTTACTGAAAACTCTACCCTTGTTAGAAGCAAAGCGTTCAGCGCGACCGTCAACTGTGAGTAACCCGAAGCAAAGGCGGTTACGCCACGATGGTCATATCAGTTTTTATCGGAGCGTTCCTGATATCGTTTCTGGTCCAGTTCTGTTTCATAAAACACAGCTCGCTCCGTTGCCTCTTCAACGACTGTGAGCAGACACCCAAGCCGCAGAGGTTCCATTCAGAGCCCACCCCGAGGTCGGGGGGGCTCGGGGTCTTTGCCGCCTTCGCCGCCACAGGGCTTGCGCTGGCGTTAGCGAGAGGCGGGGAGATCGGCTCGGTCTTGCCATTTATAGTCCTCGCCTCCATTCCGGCTTTCCTCGCCGGCATCTGCGAGGACTTCGGCATGAGCATCAATCCGAGGCTGAGGCTCGCGATGATAGGCGGGGGCGGGGTGCTTGCCATGATTTTGCTCCAGGTGAGTCTCAGTAACTTCGAGATCTTCAGGCTCCCGCACTGGATAGCGGTGCCTGTTACGGTGCTGGCCATAGCAGGGGTCACAAACGCCATAAATATAATCGACGGTTTCAACGGCCTGGCCTCAGGGGTCGCGTTGATAGCTCTCATCTCTTTCGCGTCCGTCTCCGTCATCTGCGGCGACCAGCTGGTGCTCGCGCTCTCTTTAACGCTCATGGCCTCGCTGCTCGGGTTTTTCGTCTGGAACTTCCCGAAGGGCAGGATCTTTCTCGGCGACGGCGGGGCCTACTTTACGGGCTTCATGCTGGCCATAATATCCATCATGCTGGTAAACAGGAACGCCCCGGCGGAGTTCCCAGCCTATCTTGGCGCTCACGCGTCGAATTACGTCTCTCCATGGTTCCCGCTCGTAGTCATATCCTATCCTGTATTCGAGACCATCTTCTCCATATACAGGAAGAAGTTCAAAAGGGGAGGGTCGCCTTTCGAGCCTGACAGGGTCCATTTTCACATGCTGGTCTACAAGCGCGTGACCAAGAACAACCCCATGACATCGGTCTACCTGTGGGGCATAGTCATCTTCTTTAACGCGGTCGCGATCCCCGCTCACAACCTGAATTTCGCCCTCATCCCGACCTTCATAATCTTCTCCGCGACATACGTATATCTCTACAGGAAGATAGTGAGGTTCAGGCGCCGTGGCGTTAAAGAGGCCTATGCGCAAAGGTCCTGAGCGCGTGATGGCGCGGACGTCTCTTTTTCTGCTGGTAATATTCCTGGCGCTTGCCTCAGAAAGCGGCTCCGCTACATCCACGAACGTGCCTGTAGGGAGCCCTATATACGACGGCCTTGAAAGGCTTGAGGTAAAGGGTCTCCTGGGCGGGGGTATCTTAACGACAAAGCCGATTTCGAGAGGCGAGGTGGCAAGGCTTGCTCGGGAAGCGGAGAAGCTTATCAAAGATGGCGCGCGGGAGGCAGGCCCGCTCAGCATAGTAGAGAGTTTAAGGCGTGAGCTTTCATTTGAGATGAGCCGTGGTGGTGACAACCTGGGCGGCGGCTTCTATCTCAAAACATCATACAGAGATGGCAGGGCGAGTTTCGCCTCCATCAACGATAATGGGTACGTCCCTGAAGATGGGGCTGGCCTAAGGGGCGGGGCCGTACTGAGGGGCGGCCTTTACGATACCGCGTCGCTATACCTCAACCCCGAATACCGTCTGGATGAAGAAAGGTCAGAAATCGAGCTTCTGCATGGCTATGCGGTCATCAACATCGGGAATCTGGAGCTTCTTATAGGCAGAGACTCGATCTGGTGGGGGCCGGGCCGCCATGGTGGGCTTATAATGACAAATAACGCAAAGCCGTTTGACATGGTCAAGGTCTCATCGCAAAGGCATTTCATCCTCCCGTGGGCCTTCAAGTATCTCGGAGTGCTGCGCCCCGCCATCTTCCTCGCCCGCCTTGAGGAAGAAAGGGATTACCCGCACGCCAACCTCCTCGGCATGAGGGTCGATCTCAAGCCTGCGCCATATCTTCAGGCGGGGCTTTCGAGGGTGATCATGTTTGGCGGAGAGGGCAGAAAAGCCTTAACCCCCTCCGACTGGGCAAAGGTCTTTATCGCCTCAGACGGCGCCGAGCACGCCGATTCGCCCATAAACGGGAACCAGATAATCGCCCTCGACCTCTCTTACGTCTACGTCAACAGAAATAGGTACATCCCTTTTGCGGGCGTGAAGCTTTATACCGAATGGGGCGCGGAGGACTCTTCCGGCAATACCAAGACACCCTCAGGCAGGGCCAATATATACGGGATGTATATGGACGAGCCATTCCGTCAGAGCGGAGTCGACCTTCGGGTCGAATGGGCCAATACCGCCAGGAGCGCGAGATACGGCCCTTATTGGTATACGCACGGGGTCTACACCTCAGGCTACACCCATGAGGGGCGCGTCATAGGACATCACATGGGGGGAGACTCAAGGGACCTATTTCTCAGACTTCAATATCATATGCCGAGGGCTACCTTAGGTGTCGAGGCTGATATCGAAAGGTCGGGAGTACATTCAACGCCCGATGATAAGAGATGGCTGGGCTTTGACGTCTCGTATGATGGTGATGGCCTTGATCTGCGAGGCAACGTGGGGTTTGAGGACAGCCCTGGCAATGTCTTTATTGGGCTTGGGATCGCTCGCGAGTTCTGACGTGTGTCAGGCTGCTGAAAAGGCCAATCTGCGGCGTCGTCTTCAAAACGGTAAAAGCGGCGTACCAGCAGGATGTTGAAAAAGTCCATCCAGGACTTTTTCAACTACGATTTGGCCTGAGTGAATCAGTTCAAATTCTACAAATTGCACGGCTTTTCAAGTCTCGCAATCTGGCAATCCGTCCATGGATTGCTTTAGCAGGCTGTTTTTCAACAGCCTGCCAGAAAAGTACGCCTCATTCCTCATTTTTGAAGATTCCCAGCTTCCGCGGGAATCTGCTACATGTAATGGAAAAGACAATCATTGCATTTCGCTCGCTTGATCTCGCAGTAAACTGCGAGGATTGCTCGCGGGCATGTTCGACTCCTTGCATCCTGATCTTTTTGAGCAGCCTGAATGTGATCTTGAGGACAATCGATGGGCAAGAGGTAACAATGTTACCTCTTGCTAAATAGACGGATTCAAACAAGTGTTTGCGGCAGGTTTTTCGGCAACCCGCTAAGACGCGTTTTAAGCCTGCCTCTGCTTCAAGCCCGCGTGCTTCCTTATCTCATCGAGCACGCCCCTGTTCCCCGGGTCTTTTGAGACCTTGCGGGCGTATTCGACCAGAAAGGAGCCAAATACCGAGGCTATAAAACCGGAAAAGGCGGCGATGGCAGCCATTACGCCCCTTTGAGGCCGCTCCTTTCTCTCGGACGCGACCGCCAGGTCGAGGACCTGAATGGTCACCGCCTCCCTTGCCTCGTCCAGTCGGGCCATCTCGTACTGCCTGGACAGTATCTCGAAGAGAGTTTCGTTGTATTTCAGCTCCCTTAGTTTCCTTACATGTCCAGTGCCCAGTTCTGGGAAGCTTTTGGTCGAAAGCAGAAGGTCGTGCTTGCCTGTGCCTCCGGCCTCTATCTTCGTGAGGGCATTTTTCATGCTCCTTATCTCTTCAGCTACCCTCTGCAGGTCCGGGTTCCTGGGCGTCGTGTAGCTCTTCATCACATCGAGCTCCACCTCTTTTGCCGATATTTTGGACTTGAGCCAGGTGACAGACTCTATGACGGCCTCGGCCTGCTTCTCAAGCTTTACCACGCCGGTCCTCTGCTGAAAGGCGCGCATCGATTCTTCGGCGGCGATAAGGCTCTCTTTGACCCGTTTAAGCTGCTCCTCTACGAAAAGCCGCCGCTTGGCCGCCTCGGTCACGGCAAGGTCCTTTGTAAGTTCCTTGAGCTCCTCAATGAAGGCGTTCGCCATCTTAGCCGCCCTCTGAGGGTCGGTATCTTCGACGGAAACAGAGATTATGCCGTCTTTTGAGCTGCTTACGGATACGTGCTCTGAAAGTCTTTTGCGCGCGTCCTCCCTGAAGCTTACGCCGTATAGCTCCATGAGGGCGAACCTGTCTATTACGCGCTCAGAGAGGGTCCTGCTCCGCAGTATGCCAAGGTATACGTCGTTCGGGTTCTTTAAGCCCACCGCCTTGTCGAGTAGCGATGAGACCTCCCCTACCGCAAGGACCTGTTGGTTGACGGCCTGCTGCGGCGGGAGTATCCTGGTCTCGGCCCTGTATGACGGGCTTATGAGAAAGCTCGCGGCAAAGCCCGCGAGGCCGCAAAAAAAGGTCGCTCCGGTTATTACCCGTTTTTTCTTCAGGACTATCGCCGCGTAATTGAGCAGGTTTATATCTCCTGCCCTGCGTGGCGGCCGGCTTGAGTTTTTCCTTTGGTCAAGCATTACCAGTTCTCCCGAGCGTCAGAAGGCGACTAACAGTACCCCTGCAGAGACGGCTATCTGATAGAATATCTGGGAGATGTCTTTGATCTCCCTCATCCAAGCTGTTTTATCAAGCCTGTCAGGGACTATTACCGTGTCTCCAGGGTCAAGGCCGGTCCCCCGGCTCCAGAATGCCCCTCCACCTGGTTTGAACGCCCGCCCGTCAGCCTTAAGCACATAGACCCGCCCGGTATCGGCGTTTTCGGTGTACCCGCCGGCCATGTCGATATAGTCAGAGATATAGGTACCTCTATCAAAGATAAAAGCGGTCTGGTTGTATACCGACCCGATGACCTGGACGCTGTTTGGCGTCCTGGGCACATGCAGGCTGTCGCCGTCTTCCAGTGTTATGTCTGAACCCGCGCCATTGGGGCCGTCAAGCCTGATGACCATCCGCCCGTTTGCCTTGATATTCTTGAGCTTCGCTATGAATTCTTTCTTCTGGTTTAACTCATACTCCGATATCTTCGCGTTCTCCGGCGTAAGCATGGTAGAGCTGTCAACGGCCCCTTTCCCAAGAAGCTCCATCTCAAGCCTGTCCACCATCTCGTCTATCTGTTTTTGCTGAAGCTCCCTTACGAACTTCCTTGTGAAGATAGCGCCTTCGATGTAGGCCTCGCCAGTTGTGCCGCCCGCCCTCTTGATGAGAGAGGAGAGGCGTTCTCCTTTTTCGATCATGTAAGTGCCAGGGAACCTGACCTCGCCGCTTATCTTGACCACGCGGTAAAGCTCCCATTCCGGCACCGTCTTTACGGAGATGAAGTCGTTCTCCTGAAGGATGAAATCCTTATCACTCGCCCCGGAGAGCGCGCTCGCCAGGTCTATCGAAAACTTCTCCGTTTCGGGCCCTTTCTCCGTGACCGTGACCCTTGTGAGCTCGGCTTCTTTCGTGTACGCGTAATACTTGAGCCCTCCTGCCATTGAAACCAGCTCCCTCAGGCTCATCCCCTGCTTATAGCCGTATTCCCCCTGCCCGTGGACAGCCCCTGAGACCCTGACCACCCTCCTGTCCTGGAAGACCGGAAAGATCCTTACGAGGTCGCCGGCATTGAGCTTAAGGACTGCGCCGTTTGCATCCTCGAGAGATGATTCGACGACTACCTGCCTTCTGCCGCCGTCTATGCGCTCTATCTGCACCCTTCCCTTGAAGGCCAGCGGGCTCAAGCCCCCCGCAAGCGAGATTAGCTCTGGGATGGTGGACTCGTCCTTCAATTCATATATGGCGGGGTTTGTCACGCTGCCTGTTATGGCGGCCTGCGGTCCAACAGGCGGTATGAATATCACGTCCTCGGCTTTAAGCCTTTCGTCTTTTACCTTGTCCCCCTTCAGGAAGAACTCGTACAGGTCGAGATGGGCTACGGTCTTCCCGTTCCTCTTAAGCTGTATGTCCCTCATAGACCCGGTCTTGAGCGGGCCTCCGGCGGCGAAAATGGCGTTTACCAGGGTTGAAAGGGATGAGACCGTGTAGGCCCCTGGCTTCTGCGCGCCCCCAACCACATAGACGGTCATCGAGCGGAGCGGCCCAAGGGAGACGTTCAGATCGAAACCTGTGTAGTAAAGAGAGAACTCTTTTTTGAGGAATTCCTTCAGCTCGTTGAAGGACAGGCCCGTGACGTTTAACACGCCGAGCTTGGGGAGGGTGATGTTCCCGTCCCTGTCGACCGTCAGGCGCCACTGCCCCTCGACCTTTCCCCAGACGCTTATTCTTATCTCGTCCCCGGGGCCAAGGACGTAGTCGGCGCTTACGGGTATTTTTTCGGCTGGCGCGAAGGTGGAGGGGGGCTGGCTGAAGAGTGCGTAGCCGAACTGTCTTATCTCTTTACTCTCCTGCCTGCGGACATATTGCTCAAATTCGGATAGCTCCGGCTCTTCTTCAGGGTCGGCCTTTTCGTCATTACGGTTTTTTTTGACGGCAGGCTTTTCATCGTCCTTCTGCTTTTGTTCCCTGACCTCAGCCCCTTTTGGTTTTGGCTCGTCTTTGAAAGTAGCAGACTCTTGCCCTGACAGAGAGAAAAAATCAGGGCTTTTTTGTTCCTTTTTCTCGATTGCAGCTTCTTTTTTTTCTTCCGAAAGTGCCTGTTCGGACGCCGGTGCTGACACAGACGCCAACAGAAGGAGGATCAGGCAAATAAAGGCGTATTTGCCGAAAAGAGAAATCGACGGGTTATGAGGGATGAGCACCTTGTTACCGCTTGAATGGAATTGCTCAGGTGCTTAAGTCCAGGATGGGTATATAAAGTCTAACCTTTTTTTTCAGGATGTCAACCCTAAATTGAATTTTTTTGCTAATTCTTTTCAGGTAATAGGAGTGTTGTGAAAATATGCAGTAAATTTATATGGTTGCGTCATTTGTTTTTAAGGCACGAATTTCATCAGTTCGTTACATTTTTTGCAGGCCCCGATAATATGGTCACCACTAAATACAGGGGATGGCATGGTATTTCCCCCTGGAACGTGATAGGTTGACCGTCGCGCCTTGACAGTACTTTGGCCCGCGGTCAAAATAAGATAAGGACAAAAAGGGAGATTTACGCCGAGCGGCCTTGAGGCGTTTGGCCTGTAAATAAAGTTTTGTGGAGGGAAAGATGGAACAGGCAAAGCAAGGCGATGCCGTAAAGGTGCACTATACCGGCACCCTTGATGACGGCACCAGGTTCGATACTTCCGAGGGGAGCGACCCCTTGCAGTTCGTGATAGGGGAGGGGATGCTCATCCCGGCCTTCGAGCAGTCTGTAGTTGGCATGAACCCCGGCGAGTCAAAGGAGCTGCATATAGCGGCTGAAGAGGCCTATGGGCCGTACATGGATGAGCTGATACTCGAGGTGGACAGGAGCCAGATACCGCAGCATATCGAACCTGATGAGGGGACCCAGCTCCAGATAACCCAGGACGACGGCAGCTCTACGGTAGTCAAGGTCGTAAAGCTTACGCAGGATAAGGTCTATCTTGACGCAAACCACCCGCTTGCGGGCAAGGATCTCATCTTCAAGATCGAACTGGTCGGCATAGTGAATCACTGAAGATTAAGGGAGGCCGGGTAAAACCCGGCTTTGGTTTTTTTTGAGGATGGGCTGATCTCAGCGCGATACCTTCTCCTTCATCTCTTCAGTAATAGCCTGCCTTATATCAAAGTACCCTTGCCAGGGGTCCTTTGTATCCCGTATCCTTTCCCTTATATTCGCGAGCGTAAAGGAGCCGGGCCCCACTCGCATAAGCTCATCCCACGTTAGGGGCGAAGCTACAGGCGCGCCCTTTTTGGCCCTTGTCGAGCAGGCCTCTATCGCGGTAGCCCCGCGTATGTTCCTCATATAGTCTATGAATATCTTCCCGGCCCTCCGGGACTTTGTCATCATGGAGGTGAACCTTCCCGGCAGCCCGCTGGAGATAAGCTCCGCGACAGCCTTTGAGAAGGCCTTGACCTCGTCCCAATCAAGGATAGGCTCAAGCGGGACTACGACGTGGAGCCCCTTGCCGCCGGTTGACTTCACAAATGACTTAAGGCCAAGCTCGACGAGAAGGTCCCTTATAAGGTATACCGCCTCGACGAGCCTTGCCCATTCGACACCCGCATCCGGGTCTATATCGAATACTATCCTGTCCGGGCTTTCGATTTTCACATATCGGCTGTTCCATGTGTGCACCTCAAGGACTCCGAGCTGTACCAGGGCTATTATCCCCTCTGGCGAGTCCACCATCAGATATTCCGCGGGGGTGCCGTCGTTCTCCGTGACCTTTACCCGTTTTATCTCAGGCGGTATGTTCTGGTCGGTATGCTTCTGGAAGAAGCACTCCTTGTCATAGCCCTCAGGGCAGCGCACAAGTGTAAGGGGCCTTCCTATGAGGTGGGGGAGCATCAGCGGGGCTGCCTCTTCGTAATACTCGATGAGGTCGCGCTTCGTGAAGCCGTCTTCAGGATAGAATACCCTTTCGGGGTTTGTGACGCGGACGGCCTTTATGAGGCGCCCGGGCCCGGGCTCCGGCGGCGGGGTAGCGGCAAGCCCTTCTTCGGCCGGGCCTATCGCCTCCGTCAGTCTGCGGGGCTCTTCGTGGACCACCTCCTGGGCGCTCTTGTCCTCTCTTAGCCCCTGGAACGACGGATGGCGGAGCACCCCGTCCCTTGTCCATTGCGTGTACTCGACCTCGGCTACAAGCTCAGGCCTGACCCAGTGGACGCCTTTAGCCTCGGCCCCTGCGGGAGGGTTGTGGAACGCCGGTCCCGGCTCTTCTATTTCCTTAAGCCTCTTCCATATCTCCGTTATAGAGCGTTCATTGAAGCCGGTTCCGACCCTGCCGCTGTAGATGAACCTCCCAGCCGCGTCGAATACACCGATAAGGAGCGCGCCGAAGCCCTTTCTGCCTCCGCCAGGTTCTGTAAAGCCGCCTATCACGAACTCCTGTCTCTCAAGGCATTTGACCTTGACCCATGAGCTCGTCCGCCCCTGCACATAGGGCGCGTCCCTTCTCTTCGAGATAATCCCCTCAACGCGGTAGCCGCAGGCGTTCTCGAAAAAAGCCTCTCCGTTGCCTTCGATATGTTCACTGAAGCGCAGGATGGACCTGTCAGCCTTCACGGATCTAAGGAGCGATTGAACGAGTAGCTTCCGGTCGATAGTCGGCGAGCCCTCAAGCGAGTAGCCGTTATAATAGAGGGCGTCGAATATGATATAGATAAGCCCCGTGTCAGAACCCTCGGCGAGAGCGTGCTGAAGCCCCTCGAAGCTTGTGGAACCGTCCTTATCGATTGAGACCACCTCTCCGTCAAGCCATCCTTCTTCGAGAGGAAGCCTTGATAAGGCCTTCGCTATCGTGGGGAATCTTGCGGTCCAGTCGTTGCCATTACGGGTAATGAGGCCCACGCGCCCTCTTTCGACCCTGGCGAGTATCCTGTAACCGTCGTATTTTATCTCGTGGAGCCAGTCCTCTCCCGCTGGGGGAGTATCGATCTGTGTGGCAAGCTCCGGCCGGATGGCCGGGGGCATGGGGGCCTTCACGGGCCGCGTGCTTGCCGGGAGTATTTGTCTGTGCTCTTTCGCGCCGCTCCATATGCCCTGGGGGAGGGCAGCTACGTCCTCGACCGTTCGGTCGCTATCAACGCTCTTTGGCATCTCGGCCGTAATCTCTCCATCCTTCGAAGCCTCTTCGTCCTGCTCCTTGATGAGAAGCCAATCTTCCTTATCTTCGCCCGGGCCGCCGCCCATTCTTACGAGGGCCCACCTGCCCTTGAGCTTCCTGCCGCTTAAGATGAACTTCAGCGCGCCTTTCCTTAAGCCCTCAACCGGGTTTTCTTCCGGTATCCAGAAGCCCCTGTCCCACAATAATACCGCCCCGCCGCCGTATTCTCCCCTTGGTATGACGCCTTCGAAGGCAGCGTACTCGGCAGGGTGGTCTTCTACGCGCACGGCAAGGCGCTTGTCATCAGGGTTAATGGACGGGCCTTTTGGCACAGCCCAGCTCTTTAGTACTCCGTGGAGTTCAAGACGGAGATCGTAATGGAGGGTGCGGCTTGAATGCTTCTGTACAACAAAGACACCGGCGCCCTTGTTGCCGCTTACGCCGCCTTCAGGCTCCGGTGTGCGGGTGAAGTCCCTTTTGCCGCGGTAGTCGCCAAGGCTGTCGCTCTCATCTGCTCTTGCCATTTGCGGCCTGCTGGATATTAGCCGGGTATTGTCATCGCGAGGAGTGTTTCTTGCGACGAAGCAATTTCAGCCGTTGTTTATATAGAGACGAGATCGCTTCCCGCCACGACTTCGCTCGCGGCTTCGGCTCACACGCTCGCAATGACGGTAAAATGGGTTTTTTCGCAGCCAGTCAACCGCCGGAGGCCTTCCGGGTTTTTACCTTTGCGGCCTCGGTCTCCTCTATGCTCTTTTTAAGGAGCGACATGAGGTCTATGACCTCGGCTTTGGGGCGAGCCGGGATCACCTCTTCGACCTTGGCCGTCTCCCCTGCCGCGACCTTCTGTTTAATGTAGGAGAGTAGCTCTTTTCTATATGTGTCGCGGTACTTCCGCGGCTGCCAGCCGCCTATCATCGATTCGATGAGGCGTTCCGCCATCTCAAGCTCTTTGCCGGTCACGCCAAGTCTTTTCAGGTCCTCTTCCGGCACGTCCAGCTCCAACGGGTCTTTTATCTCATCCACGTACCTTACGAGGTCAAGCACAAGGACCTTCCCGTATGGGATGACCGCGCCGATATACTCCTTCGAGTGGATGACCACCTTTGCCACCCCCGCCTTGCCGGTCTTCTTGAGCGCCTCTCTTAAAAGAGCATAGCCCTTCTCGCCCCTGCCCACCGGCGCGAGGAAGTATGGTTTCTCGAAAAATACGGGGTGTATCTCAGAGGCGTCCACGAAGTCGAGTATCTCTACCGTCTGGGTCGCCTTCGGGTTTGCGCGCTTGAAGTCCTCTTCGGTCAATACGACGTACAGGCCGCGGTCGAACTCATAGCCCTTGATCATATCTCCGGGGCCTACCTCCTGGCCTGTCCTCTTGTTTATCTTCTTGTATCCGATGGGGGAAAGGTCGTTCTTGTCGAGGAGGTGAAAGTCGAGCCTCTCCTCCTTGCCTTCGGCTGTAAAAAGGCCGACAGGTATATTGACAAGGCCGAAGCTTATGCTTCCTTTCCAGATGGGACGGGCCATGGCAAAACCTCTTCTCTTGGCCGCATGAGAGGCTTAAGGGGCGAATCTATTTTGATTGTATTGTAAAACAGGGGGGAGTCAAGTAAGGGGGTAATGGGTCAGGGGTTTTTTGCTGGAGTTCAGGGTTTAACCCTGAACTCACGGTTGAGCCTTTCTCAGGTAGAAGCAGGCCATGTCGCCTTTGCCGGTTTCATTCAACTCCATGGCCTTTAGCCTGAAGCCCCTGAGCGTCGCCTTGTCAAAGGGCTCGTTCTTGCGCAAGTACCCCTTATGCTCTTCGATAGGCACACCGGCCCTGCATAATTCGCTGCCGACGAACTGGAACTCCCATGAGTCGTAGACGGTCTTGAAGACTTGAAGCCCGTTTTCAGCGGCAAGGAGCCTTATGCTCTCTTCGGAGTGCAGATAGAGGTGCCTCGGCGGGTCGAGCTGCACCCAGTCCGCGCCGTACTCATCCCAGGCAAGCGAGGTGCCCATGGGCACCCTCACCATGGCGGTCCCTTCGTCCTTTAAAAGCCTGGTTATATGACCGAAGGCCTCATGCTGGTCTATCATGTGCTCGAGGGAGTGGTTGAGCATCATGAAGTCGAAAAGCCCGCGCCCCGCGAGGTCGCCCATCGAGCCCTTCCTTATCCTGAGGCCGTTTGGGTAGGTTATGTCCTTGTCCAGGAAGGGCTCGAGGCCCATCGCCCCCCTGAACCCCTCCTTTGCTACCCTCAGGAGAAGCTCGCCGCTTCCGCAGCCTACATCGAGTATGGCCGAGCTGAACGTGGCGTTGCCCGTGACGAACCATTCGTGGTGAGTGGGAAGGGTGAATATCTTCTTCAGGCGTTCATGCCAATTCTTCCTGAAAGCGACCCTGGCGGCGGAGCGCCTCAAAAGCCCTTTCAGGAAATTGTCGGCCCGCTTTCTCTCTGGTGCCGCCTTGAGCGAATAATATTCAGAGGTGTAAAGGCCGCTTGCGTCTGATGGCATGTCGAGGTTCTGCAGGCAGCCGCAGGAGGCGCACTTGAAATATGTATACTCAATACGCTCTGTGCCCCGTAAGTCCCTGACCGTCCAGGCCTGGTGAGGGCCGAGGCTGCCGCAGATGCGGCATGGTTTTTCTGAAGTCTGCTTCATCATCCTGTTTCAATGGCTGAGATATCAAGAAGAACGAGCGCAAGGATACCACGCCCGTTGTTATCGGATGGCCTTATGTTTATTGTTGGGTTAGCGGAGCGCAACCCAACAAAAACCCTATATCTCCACCGTCTCTCCGTCCTTTGGCCGGTGGGTGTTGAAGCCGTACTTCTCCTTCACGAGCTTTGAGAATGACTCTGCCGATTCGTCCTCGCCGTGGACGATGAATATGGTCGGGGTGTCGTCAAAGGCCGAAAGCCATTCAACGAGCTCTTCCCTCCCGGCGTGCGCCGAGAAGCCGTTGATGGTATATATCGAAGCCCTCACCAGTACCTCCTCGCCGAGGACGTTTACCGACCTGGCCCCGTCGATTATCCTCCTGCCAAGAGTGTTCTCCGCCTGGTAGCCAACGAATATGACGCTGCACTCCGACCTCCAGAGGTTGTGCTTCAGGTGGTGCTTGATCCTTCCGCCCTCGCACATGCCGCTTCCGGCGATGATGATGTTGCCGGATTTCAACCTGTTGAGCTTCATCGACTCTTCAGCCGTTCTCACGAAGTGGAGCCTCATCGAGGTATCGGACTGCCGGGTCGTAAAAAGCCTTCTCGCCTCGTCGTCGAAGCATTCGGGGTGGGCCACATAGACCCTCGTGACCTCCTCGGCAAGCGGGCTGTCGAGGTAGACGTCGATTCTATAGAGCCTGCCCTCGCGCACAAGGTTATTTATGATGTACAAAAGGTCCTGCGACCTGCCCACGGCGAAGGAGGGGATGTAGACGTTCCCGCCCTTTCTAAAGGTCGTTTTGATGGCGCTCACAAGCTCGTTTATCGATTCGGCAAGCGGCCTGTGCGACCTGTTGCCGTATGTCGATTCCATAACGACATAATCGGCCATGGAAGGGGCAGAGGGGTCTTTTATGATGGGGTTCCCCTTCTTCCCGATATCCCCTGAGAAGACTATCTTCTTCTCTTTGTCACTGTCCTGATACCATATTTCAAGAGAGGCGGAGCCGAGTATGTGCCCTGCGTCTAAAAACCTGAACTTCACCCCGCCGCCGAGGTGATATATCTTGTTGTACTCCTTGACCTCGAAGAGCGGCAAGACCTTCTCAACGTCCTCGGTGGTATAAAGGGGCTGGGCGGGCGGCCTGCCGGTGCGCATGGCCCTTCGCGTGAGCCACTCGCTGTCGCTCTCCTGGATGCTGGCCGCGTCGTAGAGCATCGGCTCAAGGAGGTCTTTTGTGGCCGCCGTGGATATTACCTTCCCCATGAAGCCGTCCCTTACCGCCTTCGGGAGCATGCCTGAATGGTCTATGTGCGCGTGGGTTACGAAGATGAGGTCAAGCTCGGCGGGGTTGAAGGGGTAGGGGTTCCTGTTCAGCTCATCAGAGCCGTTTCCCTGGTGGAGGCCGCATTCCACAAGAAACTTGAACTTCCCGACCTGGAGATGATAGCAGGAGCCGGTTACGGTGCTTGCCCCGCCTACAAACGTTAGCTTCATACTGGCCCCCGAACAGGCTGCTCCAAAAGTCCATCTGCTTTGTTGGCTTCAGAAGCCGGCTACTACGGCGTACCAAAGAAGTACGCCGCATTCCTCACTCCCCGGTTTAATGGGGCTCTCGCATATGGAGCTTTTTGAGCAGCCGAACAAAGTCTCTGTTTTTCAGCAACCTGCTAAGAAATAAGAGCCCCAGTATAGCATTTTCAGAGTGTCTTTTGGAGACAAAAAGCGGCAGATCCCTCGTAAAACCGGCCCGGGGGTTGACTGATTCTTGAAAAGATGTCCTAATTTATATAGGTGGATCAAGCCCTTGTGGCGCTCTGCCGGGCAGATGACCTTTTATGAGGAGGGATGGAAGCTGATGCAGATGGAGAAGGTAAGAGAGAAGGCGAAAAAGCTGGGGTTAAAGACGGCGAAGATGAAAAAGCAGGAGCTCATAAGGGCGATACAGAGCGCGGAGGGCAACTTCCCCTGTTTCGGCACGGCTGAAGGTCACTGCGACCAATCGGGCTGCTGCTGGATCGAGGACTGCGTAGAGTAGTTTCGAAGCAGAAGTGAAAATTAGAAAGGAGGTGCGCCATGCCTACCGATCCTGTCTGCAAGATGGAGGTAAGCGTTAAAGAGGCAGAGGCTACGGCCGAGTACAAGAACAAGACCTACTATTTTTGCAGCGAGGCATGCAAGGATGCCTTCGAGAAGACACCCGACCGCTTCGTGAGAAAGACGGCCTGAGCAAAACGGCAAGAGACAAAAAAAGCGCGACCTGATGCGGGCCGCGCTTTTTATAAAAGATAAGGCGTCTCGGGGCTATACAGGCTCCACGCCCTCTATCTCAGGGGCAGCTTTCCTGACCTGTGCCTCGACCCCGGACTTAAGGGTCATCGAGGCCGAAGGGCATCCGCCGCAGGCCCCTGTAAGGCGCACCTTCACGACCATCCGCTCCTCGTCTATTTCCACAAGCTCCACATCCCCGCCGTCAGCCACAAGGTGCGGCCTCACCTTGTCGAGGCCTGCAAGCACCTTCTTCTTAAGCTCCTCTCCCCTGGCAACAGGGCCCTTGAGCTTTTTTATGTTCACGACCCATTCTGAAGGACCTTCGGTAACCGGTTCCCAGGTGTATTTGCCGCTCTGCTCTGATTCGAGCTGATACTTGAGCATCCTTGGGTCGTGGTCGTTCGTTATCTGAAGGACCTCATCCGCCTTTAGCCCTTCCCATTTGTCGAATATGAGGGGATGGCGCTGGAACATGGGTGTCTCCCTCAGGTCGAGCTTTAAGATAGTGTCTGACATCTATTTCTCCCTTTGCGATATTCCCCTACAATATACAATATTTCGGGGGAAGGGTCACATGATTATTGTGAAGGGATTGTGGAAGGTTACGCTGTGAGGTAGGCTTGAGGGAAGCTTATTTCATCCGGCCTTTTGGAGTTCGTTATCCACTTGCCGTCAGCCGTAAGGTCTGCCACAACGGGCTTGGGGAAGGGGACCTGTTCCCTGTCGGATATAAGAAGGACCACCGGCTGGAGCGGATGGGCATGGTTTATCATCTTGACGATGGCGTTCTCCCCGGTATTGAGCTCTACCAGAGTGCCTATGGGGTAGACGCCCAGGCATTTTATGAGCCTCTCGACCATTTCGGGGTCGAAAAACGACCCGCGCATCTGATAAAGCCTCTTGAGCGCGTCCTCACGCGGCATGCCAAGCTGGTATACCCTGTTGCTTGTCATGGCGTCGTAGACGTCCGCCACGGCCGCTATCCTGCCGAAAAGGCCGATATAGTCCCCCGCGAGGCCGCAGTAGTAGCCGCTGCCGTCATAGCGCTCATGGTGCTGGGTCACGACCTCAAGCGACTGTTCGCTTAAAAAGCCCATGCCGGAGAGAAATTCGCCTCCAAGCTCGGCATGCCTCTTCATGAGCGAGAACTCCTCCTCGGTAAGGCGCCCAGGCTTGTTAAGCACATGGCTCGGGATGAGCATCTTTCCGATGTCGTGGAGTATGGCCCCGAGCCCAAGCTGGTAGAGGCTCTCTTTGGAAAGTCCCATGTGCCTGCCGAGGGCGAGGGAGAGTATGCAGACGTTCACGCAGTGGGCGAAGGTGTAATCGTCAAAGCTTTTAAGCCGTGCGAGGCTTGTCAGGGCGTCCTGGTTCCTCATGACCGAATCGACCATCTTTCCGACGGTCTCTTCGACCTTCCCTGATTCTATCTTCTTACCGACCCTGGCGTTCTGGAGAAAGCCCCTGACCAGCTGCTCGGCCTCATGTCTTATCTCCTTGGCCTCGACGAGCTCTTCTTCGAACTCCGTGCAGGCGGAAGCTCCGCCGTCCGGGGCGCAAATCGAAGGCGCGGCCTCCTCTTTTTCACATGGCGCCCCAAGCGCGGCGCTCTCATCTGTCACCATGCAGACGAGGAAGGCATTCTCGTCCCGCTCGCCTTCTGAAGGCTCCGCGATGTCGGCCTCGGTCTGCCCGGCGGCCTCAGCGGAAACTGCCGGCATCTCGTCGTTTACGGATATGTAGACGCTGGCGTAGCCCTTCGCGCGTATCCTTTCAAGGTCTTCCGCGGAATTGATAAGGATATCGTTCATAAGGAATACCGGGCTGCAGCCGCTTCTTTCCATGCCGCAGACATACATCCCTTTATCGATATCTTCTATGCCTATTTTTTTTATCATCTTGTGATTTTAGAGGGTTCTCCCGCCTATTCATGTTATCGGCAGGGCATGGAAAACCTTTAGCCCTAAATTGACACTGCCCGGAACCGGGCTATACTTTACATTACGGGGTAAAGTAAGGAAAAACATAATGAAAGGGGGATGTACAAATGGCTATAACGATGCCAAAGATACTAAGCTGCACTGTCCTTGAATGCGCATATAATAAAAACAGCGAATGCCACACCCTGGCTATAACAGTGGGCGACGGCGGGCACGCCTCTTGCGACACCTTCTTCAAGGCCGGCAACAAGGGCGGCGCGGACGTGACCGGCGGCGTTGGCGCGTGCAGGGCTTACGAGTGCTCCTTCAACAAGGGGTTTGAGTGTACGGCCTCAGGCATAAACGTCTCCCACCACAGCGAGCACGCTGACTGCAAGACCTTCTCGCCCAGGAAATAAGCGCTCCCCAATAGATAAAAGGCTGAAGGTCATTCCTTCAGCCTTTATTTGTTTGCATGAAATCAGGAAAGGCGCGCATTGTATGTCCCTTTCTTATGAGGGGCTTTATCCAGCCACGCTTTCATGATATAGGTTCCTTTCATGGGAAGGATAATAACTCTTACCACGGATTTCGGGCTGAAGGACCCCTACCAGGGGGCCATGAAAGGCGCCATCCTGACGGTTGCCCCCGGCGCCAGCATAGTCGACATAACACATCTCGTCGAGCCTGGCAACATACTCGAGGGCGCGTTCGTGCTCCTTGGGGCCTGCCGGTATTTCCCTCCAGGGACCATACATGTGGGGGTTGTCGACCCCGGCGTGGGTGGGGAAAGAAAGACAGTGCTCATCGAGACCGGCAGATATATCTTTGTCGGCCCGGACAACGGCCTGTTGAGCCTTGCCGCGCGAGAGGACGGCATAAAAAGGGTTTTAGAGCTTAAAAATAAGGATTTTTTCAGAGAAGAAGTAAGCGACACCTTTCACGGCAGGGACATCTTTGGCCCGGTGGCGGCCCACCTGAGCATGGGCGCCGCCATTTATGAAATGGGGCAGGGGATAGACGATATAAGGGCGCTCGACCTGCCCAGGCCTGTGACCGGGGGCGGGGATATAAAAGGCGAGGTCATCTATATCGATTCTTTCGGGAACCTCATCACCAACATACGGCGCGAGGAGATCCCGGCTTCCAGGGCCGAAACTATTGAGGTGCTCGTAAAAGGGTTCGCGCTGAAAGGGATCAAAAGGACGTACAGCATGGAAGAGCAGGGCTCGCCTCTGGCCCTCATCGGCAGCACCGGGTTTCTTGAGATAGCCGTAAACTCCGGCAGCGCGTCAAGGACGCTCGGCGCGCATGTCGGGGAGAGCGTGCTTTTAAGGACAGGATGAAATAAAAATAGCCGGTCTGCAGCCATAACCCCTCTTCTGCTATCCTTAGGGTATATCCTTGAGTGACGGGGGCGTACCCTATGGCTGAAGGAAAAAAAAGGATCAGAAGGAAGCTTTTCGGCCCGCCCAAGCAGCTGACCGAGTCTGTCTTCCAGAAGATATCCCTCATACCTTTGCTTGCGTGGGTCGGCCTCGGCGCGGACGGCCTCTCATCTTCGGCTTACGGCCCTGAGGAGGCGTACAAGGCCCTTGGCGAGCACGCATATCTCTCGATCGCGCTGGCGGGCGCGGCGGCCTTTACCGTCTTCGTCATCTCCTACGCGTATTCGCGCATAATAGAGCATTTCCCACACGGCGGCGGCGGTTACATAGTGGCAACAAGCCTCCTGGGGGAGAAGGCCGGCGTGGTCTCCGGAAGCGCCCTGCTGGTCGACTATGTCTTCACCATTACGGTCTCTCTTGCCGCCTGTTCTGACGCCATCTTCAGTTTCCTTCCAGCCGGGATGCACAAATACAAGGTGATCTTCGCCGGGGTCCTCATCATCCTTCTTATGGTCATGAACATAAGGGGGGTGAAGGAATCTATCTTCGTCCTCACCCCCATATTCATGGTATTCATCTCGACGCACGCGCTCCTCCTCGTAGACGGGCTTTATACCCATTACGACCGCTTCGGGGTCCTTTTAAGCGACTTCTCCACCGGCCTGTCTTCAGACCTGTCATCCGTCGGGTTCTGGGGGGTGGCCGCGGTCCTGCTTCGGGCCTACTCTCTCGGCGCCGGCACATATACAGGGATAGAGGCGGTCTCCAACGGCCTCCCGATAATGCGGGAGCCGAAGGTGAGGACCGGAAAACGCACAATGGCCTACATGGCCCTTTCTCTCGCCTTCACCGCCGGGGTCCTCCTCATAAGCTATCCCCTGATAGGCGTTCTCCCGGTCGAGGGGATGACGCTCAACGCCGTCCTCGCCGAAGAGCTTTACGGCGACTGGCCCTTTGGCGTGGGCCTTGCCTTCATAACCATCTTCTCGGAGGGGGCGCTCCTTCTTGTGGCGGCTCAGGCCGGTTTCACCGACGGGCCGCGCGTCATGGCCAACATGGCCGTAGACTCGTGGCTGCCCCACAGGTTCTCGGCCCTGTCCGAGAGGCTCAGCATGCAGAACGGGATAGTCCTCATGAGTGTAGCCGCACTCGCGGTGCTCATATATACGAACGGTTCGGTATCGGCGCTCGTGGTGATGTATTCGATAAACGTCTTCATAACATTCTCCCTTTCCCAGCTCGGCATGTCCCGCTTCTATATAAAAAGGAGAAAGACCGACAGAAAATGGATTCAGCACCTGAGCGTCCATGCCGTTGGCTTCATCCTCTGCGCCACTATCCTTGTAATAATGTCCTTTGAGAAGTTCCTCGATGGAGGGTGGCTGACCCTGTTCATAACCGGGGCTGTCATAGGGCTCTGTTATGTGATCCGGTCCCATTATCAGAAGGTAAGGACAGGGGCCGCCAAGCTCGACGAGATACTCATGGGCGTACCCGTCTTCGGGCCCATAAATACGGATCCGCTAAACCCCAGGGAGATGACCGCCGTGCAGCTTGTGAACGGCTTTAACGGCTTCGGTATTCATACGCTGCTGTCGACCGCGTCGAACTTCCCGCAGATGAAGAACTTCGTCTTCGTATCGATAGCGGTCATAGACTCCGGCTCGTTCAAGGGGATAGAGGAGGTAGAGGCGCTCAAGGCCTCCGTCAGGAGCTCGCTTCAGCAGTATGTCGAGCTTGCGAGGAAGCTCGGCTTCCCTGCTGAGTACAGGATGGGCGTGGGCACAGACGTAGTGGAAGGCGTAGAGGAGATAAGCAAGGGGCTTTCCGCCGAGTTCAAGAGGATGATGGTCTTTACGGGGCAGCTCACATTCAGGCTCGAGAAGTTCTACCACAGGCTCCTGCATAACGAGACCGCCTTCGCCATACAGAGGAGGCTACAGTGGAGCGGTATCACGACCATAATACTTCCGATAAGGGTGCAGGTGTAGGCTACTCCTGTTTGACACTCGCGCGCTTAGGTGGTAATTTTTCCCCATGAACCATTCCGCCTGCATCGACATAAGCTCAAAGGGCTTTGCCGACGTCATCGACATCACCCCGAGGGTGGAGGCGGCCTTGCGTGAATCAGGGCCGAGGAAGCGGCGGATAGTCGTGCAGGCGGTGGGGCAGTGAAGGTGGTAGGGCTCGGCCAATGCTCGATAGACTATATAGCCCTGGTAGACGGCTACCCTGAGGAGGATACCAAAAAAGAGGTGCTGGGCTTTGTCATGCAGGGCGGCGGGCCTGCGGCTACCGCCCTGGTGGCATTGAGCCGTCTTGGAGTTAAGACCTCTATAATAGGGCGTGTCTCGGATGACAGGGCTGGAAGCCTGATAAGAAGCGGGCTTAAGGAAGAAGGCGTCGATGTAAAGGGCCTCATTACCAGGGAAGGCGGCTCATCACAGCAGGCGTTCATAACGGTCAGCAGGAAAAACGGGACGAGGACGATCCTCTGGCAGCGGCCCACCGTCAAGCCGGTGGCGCCCGGCGAAGTGGAGCCGTCTTTTTTAAAGGGCGCGGACTTTCTCCTCCTGGACGGGCTTATGCTCGAGGCCTCATACAGGGGCGCGGAGATCGCCTCGAAGATGGATATCCCGATAATGCTTGACGCGGGCAGCCTCCGCCCCGGCATGCTCAAGCTCGCCTCCATGTGCGATTACGTGGTCTGCTCGGAGCGGTTCATCTCAGGGCTGGGCTTGAGCCTCAAGGACGCGCTCAAAAAACTCGCTAAAGGAAGGACCAGGGCGGTAACCGTGACCTTCGGGGACAAGGGGAGCTTTACCTATCATAACGGCAGGGTCTTTCTCCAGAAGGCGTTCAAGGTAAAGACGCTTGATACGACCGGGGCAGGGGATGTATTTCACGGGGCCTATGTTTACGCCCTTCTTCAGGGCTGGGACTTGAAGAGGACGGTAAGGTTCGCCTCTGCCGTGGCGGCGATGAAGTGCACAGAGCTCGGCGGAAGGGCGGGGATACCGGATCTTCCCGAGGCGTTGAAGTTTTTAGAAGAATCGAAATAAAAAACGGGGGACGGTCTCCCGTCCCCCGTTTCATGACCTTTCAGTGCCTGAACTTCTCATGGCAGGCGTTACAGCTCTTAATGAGCCTGGAGAGGTTCATAAGGGCCTTGTCCCTGTCGCCCGCCTCCGCAGAGGCGGCGAGGTCATCAGCCGACTTGTGGACGGCCATGCCAAAGGCCAGAAAATCCTTCTCGCCCGTCATCTCGCTTACGGCAGAGCACCTTTTTTCCTCTTCAGCAGACCAGCCGAGCCCCCGCGCCGCGGCAGAGGCCTTGGCCATGTCTCCGCTTGAGAGCGCGAGGGTAATTTCCCCCACCGTATCGAGGTGCTGGCGCATCATACGTTTTTGCATGACCTTCATCGCATCCGGGAGTTTTAGCTCTACCCTGTCGTCTGCCTTTGGACCGCCGGCCTTCATCATCTTCTCGTGCATCGACGAATGGTCCTCGGCGAAAGAAGGCGCGGCTGCCAGAAGCCCTGTTATCAAAAGCCCTAAAACAGTCTTTCTCATCCTCTCCTCCTTCAAAAAACGGGGTTGCCCGACACATCCAACTCAGCAGGCCGCCGGGTAGCTTGCCCCCAAGTTCTTCATAAAACGGATTTTCAGGAATGCGCGGATTATACCATGAGCCTGGAGAGGTCCGCAATTTCAAAATAGAGGCCCCTTACCGAGTTGAGGAGCCTCAGGCGGTTTGTCCTTATCCGCTCGTCCTCTGCCATGACCATCACATGGTCGAAAAAGACGTCTATCCTGTCCTTTATCGAGGCGAGGGCCTCGAAGGCCTTTTCGTACTCGCCCCTGCCGCGGTGGGCCTCCATGAGTGGGGCTATCTCTGAGCTCGCCTTGAAGAGCTCCGTTTCCTGAGATTCGCTGAAGAGCGAGGCTTCAGGGGCGCTCTTGTCAGTGGCGACATTTTTAAGGATATTGGAGACGCGCTTGAATGCGGTCACGAGCCTCGCGCAGTCAGGATGCGACTTGAAGGCTTCGAGGGCCTTGATCCTCTTTACCGCGTCTGGCAGGTCGGACCACGGGGCCGAGAGTACCGCGTCTATTGAGTCGTGCGAGAGCCCCTGTGAGAGGAGCTGGTTCCTGAGCCGTTCCTTGAAGAACTCCAGCACGTCTGAGCGCACTTCATCCGCGGGCCTGGTAAGCTTCGAGGAAAGAAGGCCCAGGGATGAATCGACAAGCCCATCGAGGGACAGGCGCAGCTCTTTGTCGAGGATAATGGCTATGACGCCCAGCGCCTGCCTTCTCAGCGCGTAGGGGTCCTGCGCTCCTGTGGGGATGAGCCCCACGCCGAAGCAGCCGGTTATGGTGTCGGTCTTGTCGGCTATGCTCACTATCGCGCCGGGGATGGAGGCCGGGAGCGCCCCACCGGAGGCTGTCGGCAGGTAATGCTCGTATATGGCGGTGCTTACCTCCGGGGCCTCACCGTTTTTTGCCGCGTAGACCGAGCCCATGATGCCCTGGAGCTTCGGGAACTCGCCTACGACCCCTGATGTAAGGTCGGCTTTCGCAAGTATCGCCGCCCTTCCTATTATGTATTTGGAGTAAAGGCCTGGGGCTGTCGCCTTTCGGTCATATTTGGCGGGGTTGAAACGTTCGGTCGCGTAATCGGATGGCTTCTCTTCGGCCTCCATGGCTTTTGAAAGACCAAGCATGGCGCCTATGGAAAGGGCCAGAGAGGTGAACCTCTCGACCTTCTCGTAAGAGGTGCCGAGCCTGGCCTGGAAGACTACCCCCCTGAGCTTCTCGACGCGCTCTACAAGCGGCCTGTGCACGTCCTGCTCATAGTAGAACTTGGCGTCGTTGAGACGGGCCCTCAGTACGCGCTCGTTCCCCTTCCTCACCACGTCCATGTCGGTTGCGAGGGTGTTGGCTACAGTTATGAAGTACGGAAGGAGGGCGCCTTCGGGGCCGGCGATGGAGAAGTACCTCTGGTGCTCGCGCATGGCGTTCACGATGATATCCCTCGGCAGCTCTAAAAACTCGCGGTCAAAGGAGCCTCTCAAGACCACAGGGTATTCGACAAGGTAGGCGATCTCCTCAAGAAGGCCCTCGTCCGCCACGACCTCGCCACCGGCCTCCCTTGCCGCCTTCTCTATCCCCTCGGCGATTATCTTCTTCCTCTCGGCAGGGTCCGTTATCACATAGGCCTTACGGAGCCCCTCGATGTATGAATCCACGGAGCCCACTTTTATGGGCTTGAGCCCGGAGGCCGTTCTTTCGGAAAGGAACCTGTGGCCGTAGGTCAGGTTAGAGCTTTTTATGTGGCCATACGCAAGGTCTACCGTCTCCCCGCCGAATATGACGAGCATCCAGTGGATAGGCCTTGAAAACGATATGTCGTAGGAGCCCCATCTCATGGATTTGGGCATGAACTCCTGGGAGATGGTGTTTATGATGACGTCAGGGAGTATCTTCGCCGTATCTTCTCCCGTTACTTCCTTTACGGCCATCACGTACTCGCCCTTGTCGGTCTTGACGTTTTTTATGTCCTTGATGTCAACGCCCTGCGACTTCGCGAAGCCGAGGAGCGCGCCCGTAGGCTTTCCTGCCGCGTCATAGGCGGCCTTAATCTGCGGGCCTTTTACCTCCAGCCTCGAATCGGGCTGCCTCTCGGCGAGCCCCTCCACTATAAGGGTAAGGCGCCTCGGCGTCCCAAGCGTCCTTATGGAGCTGAAGGTGAGCCTCCTCGTCTCAAGCCCTTTTCTGAGGAATCCAACGAGCGCTGAAAGCGCCCTCGGGACAACGCCCGCCGGGAGTTCTTCGGTCCCTATCTCGAAAAGGAGGTCTTTAGCCATTTTCCCTCTGGTCAAAGTGTAAGTTGCAGACCAATTTATCAAAAATATGATTATTTTCAACCCCTTTTCGCTCAGGGGCTATAATCATATTGTGAGGCCCATGCGAAAGGTGCTTATCACAACCGACGACAGCCGCACATTGGGCGCACTGCGCTTGCATCTCGGGAGATACTGCGCCCTTGCGTCCTCGGCCTTAAGCGAGGCCGCCGAGGCCTTTGCCGCTACCCGGCCCGATGCCGTGATACTGGACCTTGACGGCGCGGGGGTAAGGGCGATCGAGGAGGTCCGCTCGATAGACCCGGGGGCCAATATCATCGTGCTTACCTCAAGGCACGAGCTTGAGACGACCGTGGAGGTCATCAGAAAGGGCGCTTTCGACTGCCTCTTCAACCCGTTGGACTTGGATGAACTCGATGAGTCCCTTAAAAGGGTCTTCAACGGATTGGACCTCCACCGGAGTCTCGGCGATATAACGCCCTTGGCGGAATACAGGGCAGAGACGATAGTTGGCGGGAGCAGGGCCATGGAGGAGATATTCAAGACCATCGGCATCGCATCCCAGTCAAAGGTGACGATACTCATACAGGGCGAAAGCGGCACCGGAAAAGAGCTTATCGCCAGGGCCATACACTCAAGCTCGGAAGACAGGACAAGGCCTTTCGTAGCGATAAACTGCTCTGCCCTCGTCGAGACCCTCCTTGAAAGCGAGCTCTTCGGCCATGAGAAAGGCGCTTTCACCGGCGCGCTTTTCAGGAAGGAGGGCAAGTTCGAGGCCGCCCGCGGCGGCACGGTATTCCTTGACGAGATTGGCGAGATGAGCCAGGCCCTGCAGGTTAAGTTGCTGCGGGTGCTGCAGGAGAGGAGCTTTGAGCGCGTTGGCGGGAGCGAGACCATAAGGACCGACGTAAGGGTCATCGCCGCTACCAACAGCGACCTTAAAACACTTACCGCCGGGGGCGCCTTCAGGGAGGACCTCTACTACAGGCTCAAGGTCATAACGATAGACGTGCCGCCTTTGAGGCAGAGGAAAGAGGATATTCCTCTGCTTGCAGCTTACCTCCTTGAGAAGGCCAACAGGGAGCTGCACAAAAAGGTCACGAAGGCGCCTCAAGAGGTGATCGACAGGCTTATAACCTACGGTTGGCCGGGCAACGTCCGTGAGCTGGAGAATGTCATAACCAGGGGGGTAGTGCTCGCCAGGGGGGATGTCCTCTCCGATGTCTGCATGGCTGAAGGCGGGGAAGGCAGCCTTGAGGAGGTGTGGTCGCCCGCAACGCTTTCCGACGTCGAGCGCGCGCACATCTCAAAGACCCTTATACAGACCCGCTGGAACAAGTCGAGGGCGGCCGTGCTCCTGGGTGTATCGCTTCCGAGGCTTGAAAGGAAGATAGTCAAATACGGCCTTAAGCCCTAACGCTCCTCTTCCCCTGATACAAGCGGCGGGACGAATATCTTGCGCCTCTGCAGGATTACGGAGAGCGAGGCGGCCGATATCGGGTCGTATAGCTTGAGCCCTGAGACAGCCTCTATCCCGTTTATCTCCCGCGACCAGACGATAAGGCCCCTGCTCCTGACGCTTAGAAGCCTTATGATGACGAAGACCGTGGCATCGGCGTTCAGCGGGGCCCCCATGTACCTTATCCTTATGCCGTGCTTCGAGATGTCAGAGGTCTGCGCGAAAGGCCTGGACGGGGATGCATCGTCTTCTACCAGGCAATCCTCCGCCCAGCACAGGCGCCTCTCTTTTCTCCTGTTATCGTCAAGGCCCCTGTACATGGCGAAAAACGCCGAGAGGTTCGCTCCTGTCGCCCCCTCGACCTTCTTCAGGAGCTCTTTCACGTCAAAGGGCTTTATGAGGTATTTTTCGTTGAGCATTGTGATGACGGAGTGGCCTTCGAGATCGGCGCAGGCGTCTTCGGTCATGAAAAGGAATTTTTCCTTCATGCTGGCGTAGGCCTTGAGGGTATTCAGGTAAAGCCCCATGCCGTCGAGCCCCGGAAGGCGCATGCCGGTTATCACCAGGTCGAACTCCGACTCTTTGATCTTCCAGTACGCCTCAGTGCCGTCCGAGGCGGCAACCACGTTGTAGCCTGCATTGGTCAGGACCTCCGAGCACAGGCTCCGTAAGCCTTCGTCATCGTCAACGAAAAGAATGCGCTTTTTCTCGATCTGTTCTTCCATGTGCACCTTTTCAGGGCGGCTTTTGTCTCTGGGCAGGACTCTGGAAGCGCGGGGGGAAGACGCGGGAATGGTCGAACGGGGAACCGGTTGCCGGAGGATCCGTTATTGGAGAGTTTTGGCAAGCCGCCTTCTCAAATTAACTGTAATGCTTGAATATTTTTTGTCAAGGTGGTTTCTCGCGCCGCTAAAAGGCGCGCCCCCTGTCAGAAACGCCTTGACAAGGAAAGGTTATATTTCATAAAATACATTGTCGAAGTAAGGACAACCCCGATTTCAGTTCCGCAGCCGGCATGGGCCGGGCGGTTCCGGCACGGTTTTCCCGAATCCCCCCGAGGGCCCATAGCTCAGTTGGAAGAGCCACCGGCTCATAACCGGTCGGTCCCTGGTTCGAGCCCAGGTGGGCCCACCAAAACAATCAGCCCCGGAGGCTTTATTGATAAACACCTTGAGAGTCCTTGAACAGATACAGAGGATAGACCTCGAAGTCAAGGCCATCGAGGACGAGGAAAAGCAGTACGTCGCTGAAATGGACGCGCTCGGCGCCGAGCTCAAGGCGGCAACAGAGGCCATCGAGGCCATTGAAGCCCAGGCGGAAGCGTTGAGGACGCAGCTCAAGGAGATAGACGAGAAGATAAGGGAGAGCTCCGAGAGGGTGGCGAAGGACGAGCGCAGGCTCAACTCGGTCAAGAACGACCGTGAGCTCAACGCCATAACAAAAGAGATAAACGGCGCGAACAAGAGCAAGAAGCAGGGGGAGCAGGACAAGTCCACGCTCGCCGCAAAGATCTCTGAAAAGGAGAGCGCGCTTAATCTAAGGAAAGAGGCCGCCAGGGCCAGGGAAGAGGAATTCGGAAGGCTCTCCGGCGGGGTCGAGGGCAAGAGAAGCGGCTGGAAAGAGGCCGTTGACGCGAAGCTCAAGTCGAAGGACGAGATAAAGAATCGTCTGAGGCCCGATATATATAAGAAGTACGAGATGATACGTTCCAGGAGAGGCGGCCTGGGTCTCGTGACCGTAAAGAACGAAATATGCCAGGGCTGCTTCACGCACATCCCCCCGCAGGTCTACATAATGCTCAAGAGAGGGACTGAAGAGCTTCAGTCCTGCCCCCACTGCCACCGGCTGCTGTACGTTGAGACCCCTACAGAGTTAGAGGCCGTCTGAAGATGTCCCAAAGGGACGACGACCTGGCAAGAAGATTTCTAAAAGAGATTTCAAAGACACTCGATGTCTGCGCTGCCGCTAAAAAAGTCGGCATCACGGAAGACGAGGCAAGGTCCATATTCAAAGGCCTTGCCGGAGAGCCTGTCCAGGAGCCCCTCTTCAAGGCCCCGGTTTCGGGTCTTTACGAGATAAGGGTAGACGGGGCCTCTCGCGGCAACCCTGGCCAGGCTGGCGCGGGGGCGATAATAAAAGACCCCCAGGGCAATATCGTAAGAGAGCTCAGGAAGTACCTCGGGGTGACCACCAACAACATGGCCGAGTATCATGCGCTTGTCATGGCCCTTACAGAGGCCGTATCCATGGGGGTCGCAGAGGTAGAGGTCTTCGCCGACTCAGAGCTTATGGTAAAGCAGGTCACAGGGGTCTACAGGGTCAAGAGCGAGGACTTGAGGCCCCTTTTCGAAGAGGCCAAAAGGCTTTTTAAAGGCTTCAGGGCCTCAAAGATAGTCCACGTTTACAGGGAGGAGAACAGCCTTGCCGACAAGCTGGCCAACGAGGCCATCGAGCGGCGGGCTTGAAAGTTTTCTTATCATCAGGCGGCAACGCCGGAGGATGCCGGGCGGCCGCTGGCTTTTAAGCCAGAGGAAAGTCCGGACACCATAGGGCAGGGAGGTCGCTAACGGCGACCGGGGGCGACCCCAGGGAAAGGGCCACAGAAAATATACCGCCGCGCGTCGAGCGCGGTAAGGGTGAAAAGGCGGGGTAAGAGCCCACCAGCCTGCCGGGTGACCGGCAGGGCTTGGCAACCCCCTCCCGGTGCAAGGCCAAATAGGTTCCGCTTCAAGGACGGCCCGTCCTTCATCCCTCAAGGAGGGCGGAACGGGTTGGCTGCTCGAGCCTGCTGGCAACAGCAGGCCCAGATGAATGGCCGCCGCCCGGTTTCGACCGGGAACAAGATCCGGCTTATGGCATCCTCCGGCTTTTTTGCTCTATAATAGAACGACAAACAGGAGACGGGACAGGCTTCCTCCCCCGCGGCTCTACCCGTGCCCGCATGGATCTTTGATCTTTTGATCTTTTTGATCCAGGGGGGCGCCGGGATCTGTTCTTCCAGCCTTATCCTCTCCGTTTAAGTCTCTCATGCGCGCGGGTTTGCTTTAAGTGGTCTGTCACCGGTTTTTTGCGCGTATCCTCTTAACATGACGCTTTTTTGACAACTCGGTCCCCATGCTTTCGGATGCGGCTCTTTGAGTCTTTGCAGGGCCGGCAACAATCTATCGGGTCAATGCTCAGGTGAAGATAGGCATCAAGATAAAGCTGGCGGTCATACTCTCCATCCTCCTCTTTGTGACCACCTTTACCATTGGCGCGATCCTGATCGCACACCAGAAGTCCTCCCTCGAGGAGCAGCTCCGGGCGATGGCAAGCACCATTACCCGCGAGTTCGCGAACGGCTCGAAGATACCCTTCATGCAAAAGGACAGCCTGGCCATGAACCTGGCCGTCCAGAACATACTCAAATACCCCGGCATACATGACGCCTATATCCTGAACCACAGCTTCCAGGTGGAGGCCCACAGGAACCTGCTGGAGGCGGGCACGGACTTTACCGGGTTCGGCAAGCCGCTCATCGAAGGCAAGCGGGAGGCCCCTCCGTGGCTCGTAAACGACGGCGGCGCGGGCCTCATAACCTTTGTGGCGCCGGTCGTGTTCAGGGGCACTACCGTCGGCTATACCGTCGTCTCCTTCTCAAAAAGCTTCATCCAGGCGCAGGTGAGGCAGGCCGTCAAAAGGGTCGCCGTAATAGGTCTCGCGGCGGTCGTAGTCGTAACACTCATCTCCATACCGCTGGCCTCAGGGCTCCTGCGTCCGGTATTCAGGCTCTTCCGTGGCACAAGGGAGATCGCCATGGGCAACCTCGACTACCGTATCCCGGAGATACGGAAGGACGAGATAGGGGACCTCGTGACCTCGTTTAACAAGATGGCGACGGAGTTAAAGAAAAAAGAGGTCATGAAGGGCGTCTTCAACCGCTATGTGAGCCAGCATGTGGCAGACGAGATATTCAGGGACCCGGAGCGGATAAGGCTCGGAGGGGACAGGCGCGAGGTCACGGTCTTCTTCGCCGACATCCGCGGCTTCACAGCCATATCGAGGAAGATGGAGCCTGAGGAGATAGTGGAGCTCCTTAACAGGTACTTCACCGTCATAACCGACGTTGTCTTCCGTTTCGAGGGCACCATAGACAAGTTCATAGGGGACGCCGTGATGAGCGTTTTCGGCTCTCCCATTATAAGCCCAGGCCACCTCGAGCAGGGGATAAAGGCCTCGATGGCAGTAAAGTTGGCTGTCGAGAAGCTCAATAGGGAAAGGATGGCGTATGGCGCCGCCGCCCTTCATATGGGCATAGGACTGGACTCCGGAGAGGTGATAGTGGGGAACATGGGGTCGAGCGTAAGGATGGAGTACACCGCGGTCGGGGATACCGTCAACACCGCGTCAAGACTTACGGACCTCGCCAGGGGCGGCGACATCCTGGTAAACGAGTACGTCTACAGGATGGTGGCGGATAACGTGGTGGCAGAGGAGATAAAGGGGGTCTCCATAAAAGGCTTCGACAAGCAGGTAACGCTCTACAACATAAGGGAGCTCTGCGGCCTGTGGAGCAGGGAGGTCGAGGGGATGGTCAGCCTCGCCTTCACTGAGCTTGAAAGGGAGGGCGTCGTTGTTTAAGCTATTCATCATAGCGCTGGCCGCGCTTATGGCCGGCTGTACGCAGATGTCGTCGCGCTACGCGCGCGGCACCGAGTATGACCGCGCGGTAATACTCTACGAGAACGGCATGCTCGCCGAGGCGCGGGAGAAGGCGAGGTCGATTACAAGGAAGTCGCCCGAATACGCCTCGGCAAGGAAGCTCGTCGCGGACATAAACGTTATATCCATGCAGCTTTCCAGGCGGCACATGGAGATCGGAGAGGACTACGAGAGGGCAGGCATCTTCGCAAAGGCCGCCTTCGAGTACAGCGAGGCGCTCAAGTTCAACCCTTCCAACATGATCGCCAGGCAGAGGCTCAGCTTCCTTAACGACGCGATAAGCTCTGGAGAGCGCCGCGAACATCCCGACAGGAAAGCCTCTGCCGCGCCGGCGAAAAAAACCGGGCGTGATGAGCCCGAGGACTTTGCCAATACCCACTACCTCAAGGGCAAGGTCTACCTCGAATCAAAGGCCTACGCGAAGGCCATAGACGAGTTTACCGCCGCAATCAAGATAGTGCCTTCATACATGAACTCCAGAGAGCTCCTCGACAGGGCCAGGGCAGAGCGCGACAAGGCCATGGACAAGCACCTTATGAAAGGCATAGCCTATTTCCAGAGCGAGCAGATGGAGCTTGCGATAAAGGAGTGGGACGCGGTCCTTGAGCTTGACCCGTCGAACAGGGTGGCTGCCGACTACAAGTACAGGGCCGAGGTCATACTGGAGAGGCTCAAAAAGATCAGAGAGAAGCAGTCGGCCACCGGAGCCGCCTCTTAAAGAGAACTACTGTCTTTTTAAGAAATAGCCATACATATCCAATTCATCTCCCCAGGTCTTTAACCCCAGGTTTATCATACACCTCAGAATCTGGCACAACTGATACCGCCCAGGACCCTCTTCTTTGCCATAACCTCCAAAAAATAATAGTTTTTTTATCCAATTTGCGGTTTTAGATTTCGCTTGACAAAAAAAAACAGCGGGAATATAGTTAGCCCATTGCGTGGTATAAAGTGGTATGAAGTGGTATGAAGCTGTTCAAAAGTGGGATGGAGTGGCGATTTAACCCCGAACAATCCACAAGATAGGCTCATCTGGCCAAAGTGGATAAAGTGTTGATAAATGTTCAAAGGCAGGTTCGAACACCTAATCGATTCCAAGGGCAGGCTCAGCATCCCGTCGAGGTTCAGGGAGACGCTGAACGAGAGGTATGATTCCCGCCTCGTCGTGACCAACTACGACAGCTGCCTCATCGCCTACCCGCTCGCCGAATGGCAGAAGCTGGAGGAGAAGATATCCCTTCTGCCCGAATTCAAGAAAGACACCAAGGCCTTTTTGAGGTTCTTCTATTCCAGCGCCACCGATTGCGCCATAGACAAGCTCGGGAGGATACTCCTCCCGCAAACTCTCAGGGACTACGCGAAGCTCGAAAAGGACGTGGTCCTTATAGGCGCCTTCAGGCACATGGAGATATGGAGCAAGTCTCTGTGGGAGCAGGCCGCCTCTGCCGCCTCTCAGGAGGACATCGTCAACACCCTCGAGCGGTTGGGGCTGTAGCCCGATGGAGTTCGGCCACCTCTCCGTGATGCCAGCCGAGGTGATAGAGTACCTCGGTTGTACGCGCGCCGGCACTTATGTTGACGGCACGGTAGGCGGCGGCGGGCACGCGGCCTGGATACTCAGGGCGAACCCTGAGAACAGGCTCATCGGCATAGACAGGGATTCGGATGCGCTTGGGGCCGCCGAGGGCGCGCTCGCCTCTTTCGGCGGCAGGTACGTGCTCGTAAAGGATAACTTCAGGAACGTGAAGGCCGTACTCTCTCAGCTCGGCCAGGGGCCTGTCGATGGCATGCTCCTCGATCTCGGCGTCTCCTCCTACCAGCTTGAGCGCGCGGAGCGGGGCTTCAGTTTCAGGTTTAACGCAAGGCTCGACATGAGGATGGACAAGAGCGAGGCCGGGAGCGCGTATGACCTCGTCAACACCCTCGATGAAAGGGAGCTTGAGCGCGTATTCAGGGACTACGGGGAAGAGGCGCATTCAAGAAGGATCGCCAGGGCCATCCTGAGGGCCCGGTCATCAAAACCGATAGAGACGACCTGGGAGTTGGCGGAAATAGTGGCTGGGGCCGTGCCGGCCAGATTCCACGGGCAGAGGATCCACCCGGCGACCCGTGTATTCCAGGCCCTGAGGATAGCGGTAAATGACGAGCTCGGAAGCCTGATGGACGGGCTCTCCGACGGAGTTGCCTCGCTGAAGCCGGGCGGAAGGATGGTGGCGATATCCTTCCACTCTCTCGAGGACAGGATAGTGAAGAACGCGTTCAGGGACGCCTCAACCGGCTGCGTATGCCCGCCGAGGATCCCGAAATGCGTATGCGGAAAGACCCCGCAGGCTGTAGTTATGACAAGGAAGGTCGTCTTGCCCTCGGAGGCGGAGGTGAACAGTAACCCCAGGGCCAGGAGCGCCAAGCTCAGGGCCCTGGAGAAGCTCTAGCAGGATGTTGCCCAAAGGAGGTCCGTTATGTCGGAAGTGGTAAGCAAAAAAATGGAATTCCCCGGCGTGCTCATCGGGCAGGACGTCAAGGCGAAGAGGGACCCCAAGGACCTGAACTTCCTCTATGTAGCCGTCATATCAGCGTTCGCGGCCGTGCTCATAATCTTTGCCTTCGTCTGGAGCAGGCTGATGGTCGTGAACACCGGCTACGAGATATCGAAGGTGAATTCGGCGCGCTCGGCGCTTATAGAGCAGAACAAGAGGCTCAAGCTCGAGTACATGCGCCTTAAGTCCCCTGAGAGGATCGAGGCTATAGCCGCCGAACTCGGATTCGTAAACCCGACAAGCGAGCAGATAGTCGTCCTTAGATGAAGCGAAAGAGAGCCAGAGAGCCGAGAGGGGACCTGAAGCTCCGTATATTCCTTGTCCTTGGCTTCTTCATCGCCGTCTTTTGCGTGATCCTCTTCAGGGCCGCCCAGCTCCAGATCATAAAGGGCCCGGAGCTTAAGAAGATGGCGTCGAGGCAGCACAACAAGATCCTCAATCTGCAGTCAAAGAGGGGGGACATATACGACAGGAACCTGAAGGAGCTGGCCGTAAGCATCGAGGTAGACTCGGTCTTCGCCCAGCCTGACAAGATGGGATCCCGTCGGACGGCGGCAAAGGTCCTTTCGCCCATACTCGGGATATCGTCGCAGGAGATCGAGAAGAAGCTCAGGGGCGAGGCCAGGTTCGTATGGCTCAAGCGCCAGGTGGACCTTAACGAGGCGCAAAGGGCGGTAGTAGGCTCTCTTGACGGAATTGGCATTATAAAGGAGAGCAGGAGGTTCTATCCGAACAAGCAGCTCGCCTCGAACATAATAGGCTTTACCGGCCTTGACGCAAACGGGCTCGAGGGGGTGGAGAAGTACTACGACACGATGCTCAAGGGCTCTTCCGCGAGGCTTACCGGGGAGAAGGACGCGATAGGGAGGGTGCTCCTTTACGAGGACCTCGACAAGACCGTGCCGCTTAAGGGCATGGAGGTCGAGCTCACTATCGACAAGACCATCCAGTATGTAGCCGAGAAGGCTTTAAAGAGGGCGGTCGACGAGTCGAACGCGAAGGGCGGCACCGCCATTGTGATGGACCCCTCAACAGGGGAGATACTCGCGATGGCAAACCAGCCCTCCTTCGACCCTAACGAGCATAAGAAGTTCGGGCAGCAGCACTGGAGGAACCGCGCCATAGCCGACCTCTTTGAGCCCGGTTCGACGTTGAAGCTTTTCCTGATAGCGGCGGCCATGGAAGAGAACCTTGTGAAGCCGACGAGCCGCTTTTTCTGCGAGAACGGCAGCTACAGGGTCGCCGACAGGGTCTTCCACGACCATCACCCTTACGGCTGGCTCACGGTCTCCGAGATACTCAAGTACTCAAGCAACATCTGCAGCGCCAAGATAGGAGAGGCGCTCGGCAAGGTCCAGCTATACAGGTACATGAAGGGTTTTGGCTTCGGCTCAAAGAACGGGATAGACCTCCCGGGCGAGGCATCGGGCCTTTTGAGGCACTACAATAACTGGTCGAAGGTGAGCCTCCATACGATCTCCTTCGGCCAGGGCATCTCGGTTTCAGGGTTGCAGCTGGTCACGGCGCTTTCCTCGATAGCAAACGGAGGGTTCCTGATGCAGCCTTACGTGGTGAGGTCGGTAAAGGGCCCCAGTGGGGTTGTTGTGACCGAATCCCACCCTGTGATCGTAAGAAGGACCATGTCGGAAGCGACATCGAAAGAGCTTACAAAGATGATGACTGGCGTAACCGAGGAGAACGGCACAGGCACAAAGGCGGCGCTCGAGGATTTCGATGTCGCGGGAAAGACCGGCACAGCGCAGAAGCCTGATTTCAAGAGGGGCGGCTACGCACGCGGGGCTTACATGGCCTCCTTCATGGGCTTTGTGCCAGCCGATAACCCGAGGCTCGCTATCCTCGTATCGATAGATGAGCCCAAAGGTGAATATTACGGCGGTCTTGTCGCTGGCCCCGTATTCAGGGAGATAGCCCAGGAGTCCCTTGCCTACCTCGGTGTCTTCAAGGAGAACTCGAACGCCCCGAAGGCCGAGGAGGAAGAAGAGCCGTCTAAAGATGACGCTGGGCTGACGCAAGCTGCGGTTGAGATAGGCCCAATGGCGGTCCCGGATTTTTCCGGCAAGTCGGTCAGGATGGTCATAAGGATGGCAAAGGAGAGGTCCTTTGACGTGGAGGTAAATGGCAGCGGCAGGGCCGTGGCCCAGGCCCCTACTCCCGGCTCGTCCATACCGTCGAAGGGGCCAGTGGTGGTGGAATTCCGGTAAAAGTTTGGTTTGAAAACAGAAGTGCTCTTGTGAGACAATATCATGTTGAGACCAGGCCGCTTCCCCGGTTGAGCCGGAGGCGCAAGTAGCCGGTTTCCCAAGTGTTTTAAGAGGCAGTATGAAACTTAGCAAGATAACGCCTTTTCTCGGCTGCGAAGTCCTCGGAAGCGTTGACATAGAGATAACCGGCATCACCTCTGACTCAAGGAATATCGAGAAAGACCCCCGTCCTGGTTTCGGCCCCCTTTTCGCGGCAATACCCGGAGAGCACGTCGATGGCCATTCCTTCATCCCTGCGGCCTCGTCCGCCGGGGCCGCCGCAGTCCTGGCGGAAAGGGAGACGGCGTCGGTATCCGCGACCCAGGTCATAGTGCCGGAGATAAAGGAGGCCCTCTCAATGGCCTCCGACGTTTTCTACGGCGAGCCGTCGAAGGGGCTCTTCGTGATAGGCGTTACAGGCACGAACGGAAAGACGACCACGACCTATCTTGTAGAATCGGTGCTCAGGCAGGCGGGCTTTAACCCGGGCGTCATCGGCACGGTGAACTACCGCTACAGCGGTAAGACCTTCCCGGCCCCGCACACGACACCTCAGTCCCCTGAGCTTCAGTCGATGCTCAAAGAGATGCTCGACGCCGGGGTAACGCACTGCGTAATGGAAGTATCATCCCATGCCCTCGAGCAGAAGAGGGCGGCCCACTGCAGGTTTAAGACAGGCGTTTTCACGAACCTTACTCACGACCACCTCGACTATCATAAGACGATGGATGAGTACTTCAGGTGCAAGTCCATCCTTTTTGACATGCTTCGCGCCTCGGGCGGCGCTTCCATAATAAACGTGGACGACCCCTGGGGAAGGAAGCTCGCTTCTGTGACCCCGGGAGCCATCACCTTCAGCCTCAGGGAGGGCGCGTCAATATGCCCGAAGAAGTACTCTCTCCTTGAAGGGAGGACAGAGGCCGAGGTCTCGACACCCGCCGGGGATATAGAGATATCGTCGCACCTGGTCGGCGAGTACAACCTCTACAACATCCTCGGCGCGATAGGTGTTGCGATATCCGCGCGTATAAAGCCTGACGCGATAGCGTCTGGCATAAATTCCCTTGAGCGCGTGCCCGGAAGGCTTGAGAAGATCGAGTCCGCCGGCAGCGGCTTCAGGGCCTATGTCGATTACGCGCATACAGGGGACGCCCTTGAAAGGGCGCTCCTTGCGTTAAGGCCGGTCACGAGCGGCAGGCTCATAACGGTCTTCGGCTGCGGCGGCAACAGGGACAGGCTCAAGAGGCCCAGGATGGGTGAGATAGCATCGAGGCTTTCTGACCTTACTATCGTAACGTCCGACAACCCGAGGGACGAAGAGCCGCTTGAGATAATCAAGGAAATAGAGGCCGGCATACAGGGCATATCCAAGCTGCCTTCGAATGAGAGGCCGGTTAAAAGATGCTACATGGTCATACCCGACCGGAGGGAGGCCATAATGAAGGCGGTCGGGGCCGCGGGCAAGGGAGATACCATACTGGTGGCCGGCAAGGGGCATGAGGACTACCAGATAATAAAGGGCGTGAAGCACCATTTCGACGACTTCGAGGTGCTCTGCGATTCGATACGCGGCGCGGCTGCCGCTGGGGCCTGATGAGACCTTTGACTGTAGCGGAGATAGCCTCTGTCGTAAGCGGCGGGCTCAAGGGCTCGGGGCAGACGATCGTGTCCGGGGTCTCGACCGATTCCCGGAATGTCGCCACAGGGGAGATATTCTTCGCGCTCAAGGGGCCCAACTTTGACGGCCACGCCTTTGTGGCCCAGGTCTTCGCGAAGGGGGCCTCTGCCGCTGTCGTGGAAACAACAGCGGGGCTCGAAGGGCTTCCCGCATCCGCCGTGGTCATCGTCGTAAAGGATACGCTTCGGGCCCTTGGCGCGCTCGCCTCATACGTAAGGAGACTCTACAGGATACCTTTTGTGGCTGTAACGGGCAGCGCTGGCAAGACAACGACCAAGGAGATGATAGCCTCGATACTTTCAAGGTCGAGGAACGTTCTTAAGACCGAGGGGAACAAGAACAACCTGATAGGCGTCCCGCTTACGCTTTTCAGGCTCGAACCCGCGCATGATGCCGCTGTCATAGAACTCGGCATAAGCGAGGACTGGGAGATGGAGCGGCTCGTAGACATGTGCGCCCCCGATGTGGCGGTCATAACGAATATAGGCAGGGGACATCTTGCCACGCTCGGCTCGCTCGATGGGGTGGCAAGGGCCAAGGGGCCGCTCTATACGCGCTTGGGCGCTCACGGGGTAAAGGTCGTGAACCTTGACGACCCCTGGGTCGTCAAGGCCGCTGGCGCTGGCGGGGCCTCGGTCACATATGGCTTAAAGCAAAAAGCGGACGTTTCGGTTGAAAGCTACAGGGTCGAGGAAGGGTTCGGGGGCGTTACCGCGGTCTATGACGTTGGCGGGAGGAAAGTAGAGGCCAGGTTTACTACCCCGGGCATCACCAACGTTGTGAACGGCGCGGCCGCCATAGCGGCGACCCTTGCGCTGGGCGCGCCTTTAGAGGATATGGCAGAGGGGTTGCGGGCCTACTCACCCGTGAAGGGCAGGATGACGGTCGTTGTGGCGGGCGGATTGACTATCCTTGACGACACCTATAACGCCAACCCCGAGTCTATGGCCTCCGCGTTAAGAACACTCGGCGCCGCGAGGGGGAGGAAGGTGGCGGTCCTCGGGGACATGCTCGAGCTCGGAGAGGCAAGCGAGAGCGAGCACGCCTCTATCGGGGCGCTCGCCGCCGGTGTCGGGGTAGACGTGCTCGTGGCCATAGGGGCCCTGTCCGCCAGGACAGCCGAAGGGGCGCGCTCCGCTGGTTTGAGGGCGGTATTCGATTTCAGGGATAAAAAAACGGCCCTCGCTTCCCTTCGGGCCATAGTCGCGGAAGGCGATACGGTGCTTGTGAAGGGTTCCAGGGGTGTCGCTCTCGAAGATGTTGTCGAAGGGCTTAAAGAGCTTGCCCCGTCAAGGGAGTGCGTGTAACTTTTAAGAAGGAAAGAAGCAAGGGATGCTCTATTATTTTCTTTACCCGCTGGCGAAGTACTATACGATATTCAACCTGTTCCAGTACATCACGTTCAGGACGATATACGCGGCCATAACCGCGCTCGTCCTGAGCTTCGTCGTAGGCCCTTATCTTATAGAGAAGCTCCGCGCCCTCAAGGTCGGCGAGGTCGTAAGGGATTGCGGGCCGTCAAACCACCAGAGCAAGGCCGGTACTCCCACGATGGGCGGGGCGATAATACTCCTGGTGGTGGTCACATCCGTACTCCTCTGGGGCAATATCACAAACGAGTATATATGGCTCCTGACGTTCGTGACCCTCGGCATGGGAGCCATAGGTTTTGTGGACGACTACAGCAAGGTCGTCCAGAAAAAGAAGGGCGGCATGAGGGCCAGGACCAAATTCAGCCTTCAGGTCCTCGTTGCGCTCGTGGCCGCGCTCTTTCTGTACTATAACGGGGCGGATACCGTCGTATCGGTGCCTTTCCTCAAGGACACGGCCATAGACCTGAAGGCGTTGTACATCCCGTTCGTGGTCTTCGTCATCGTCGGCACATCGAACGCGGTGAACCTGACCGACGGATTGGACGGGTTGGCCATAGGTCCGATGATAATAGCGGCCGCGACCTATATGCTCCTTGCTTACCTTGTGGGACATGTGAAGATAGCGAACTACCTCCATATAATGTACGTTCCCAAGGCCGGAGAGCTGACGGTATTCGCCGGGGCGATGGTCGGGGCCTCCCTGGGTTTTCTCTGGTTCAACTCCTACCCGGCGCAGGTCTTCATGGGAGACGTCGGGTCGCTTTCGCTCGGGGGCGCGCTCGGGACGCTCGCGGTCATCACAAAAAACGAGATACTGCTCCTCCTTGTGGGGGGCATCTTCGTGGTCGAGGCGCTTTCGGTCATCTTCCAGGTGGGCTCTTTCAAGCTCACCGGTAAAAGGGTCTTCGCCATGGCCCCGATACACCACCATTACGAGCTTAAGGGCTGGCCTGAGCCGAAGATAATAGTAAGGTTCTGGATAATATCGATAATACTCGCCCTGGTGGCGATAAGCACGCTGAAGATCAGATGATACAGGGCGCGGTCAAAAAAGGTGATTGCCTTCTCGCCGCGAAGGCGGCCCTCAAGGGGAAGAGCGCGGTAGCGATAGGCCTCGGCGCGACCGGCATCTCGGTTGCGAGGTTCCTCCATAAATGCGGCGCGAAGGTCGTTGCGACAGATTTCAAGGAGGCTGCAGCGATACCGGGCGTTCAATCGCTTGCTTCGATAGGCGTTGAGGTCAAGGCCGGCGGGCATTCAGGGGTGAGCCTTAAAGGGGTAGAGCTCGTTGTCGTAAGCCCCGGCGTGCCGTATGACCTGCCCTTCTTAAACGATGCCAGGGTAGCTGGAGCGGAGGTCATAAGCGAGATAGAGCTCGCGTGGCGGTTTATAGACGCCCCCGTGCTCGCCATCGCCGGGACGAACGGCAAGACGACCACTACCACCCTTCTTGGCGAGGTATTGAAGGAGGCTGGCTTTAATGTCTTTGTCGGCGGCAACATAGGCACCCCGGCTGTCGAATATGTGGAGGAAGGCGGCGGCGCGGACCTGTGCGTCCTTGAGATATCGAGCTTTCACCTTGAGACGACAAGATATTTCAACCCCCATGTCGGGGTGCTGCTCAACATCACCGAGGACCATCTCGACAGGTACAGGGATTTTGAACATTACGCCGCAACGAAGCTCAGGCTCTTCGAGAACCAGGCCGAAGGGGACTTCGCGGTCATCAACGTGAACGACCCGGAGATAGCGAAGAGGACGGCCTCCATAGGCAGGGGAAGGGTAGTGCCCTTCACGGTCGAAGGGCGTCTAAAAGAGGGGCTTTTCATGGAAGACGGGTCGATTGTGCACCTCTTTGAAGGCTTGAGAGAAGAATACCCGGTCGAGGGGATAAGGCTCAAGGGGCTGCATAACATCGAAAACGTCATGGCTGTTATAGCGGCCGCGCGGCGCGCAGGCGCGACAAAAGAGGTAATATCGAAGACCCTTTCAGGCTTTTCAGGCCTCCACCACCGGATGGAGTTCGTAAGGGAGCTTGACGGGGTCACATACATAGACGACTCCAAGGGCACGAACATAGGAGCCCTCATGATGGCGTTGAGGGGGATTCACGGAAAGGTCGTCCTCATAGCCGGCGGCGTGGACAAGGGCGGCGATTACAGGGCTCTCTCGGAGCTTGTAAAAGAGAAGGTGAGGCTCATGGTCCTTCTCGGCGAGGCCAGGTTCAAGATAAACGAGGCCCTTGGGGGGCTGACCGGTTCGGTCATCGCCGGATCGTTCGAAGAGGCCGTTAGTATCGCGCGCGAGGGAGCGCAAAATGGCGACACCGTCCTTCTCTGCCCTGCGTGCTCGAGCTTTGACATGTTCAGGAACTACAAGGAAAGAGGCGAGAGGTTCAAGGCTTTAGTGGAGGCCCTTTGATAAAGTTCAAGGACACAGACAGGCTCCTTATAATTTCGACCCTCCTTCTGGTAGTCCTCGGCGTCGTCATGGTCTACTCGACGAGCTATGTCGTTGCCATGAAGCGCTTCGGCGACGAGTACTTCTTCGTGAAAAAGCACCTGACCTACGCCCTTGCCGGCGTGGTCATGATGATAATATCGTCAAGGCTCCCTTATGAGTTCTACAGGAAGATGGCCTACCCGATACTGATAGTGGCGGCCCTCTTCCTCATCTGCATATACATACCCGGCATAGGATTTACCGCGGGCGGGGCTCGCAGATGGATAAGGCTTGGGCCGATCGCTTTCCAGCCTTCTGAGCCGGCCAAGCTCGCCGTCATCTTCTTCCTCGCCTACTCGCTTGCCGTAAAGAGGGACAAGATAAAGACATTCTCGCCGGGCTTTCTCCCGAATATCGTGATACCCGGCGTGATAATCGGCCTTATCATGTTCGAGACCGACCTCGGCACCTCGCTCGCCCTGGCAGCGATCGTATTCCTTATGAACTTTTCGGCGGGCGTGAGGAAGAGATACCTTTTCGGCTCGCTCGCGCTCCTTGGCATGGGCCTGTGGTTCGTGGTCCATAACTTCAGCTACATGATGGACCGCATACTCATATTCCTCGACCCATGGAAAGACCCGGAAGGCAAGGGCTTCCAGATGGTACAGTCCTTCCTGGCATTCGGCTCCGGGGGTATATCCGGCGTCGGCCTGGGAGAGGGCAGGCAGAAGCTCTTCTTTCTGCCGGAGGCGCACACGGATTTCATACTCTCCGTCATAGGAGAGGAGCTGGGGCTTATCGGTGTGGCGGGCGTCATCGCCTTCTACGTGCTCTTCCTCGTCTGCGGCGTGAAGGTCGCCCTCAAGGCAAGGGACCTGCATGGCCAGTACCTGGCTCTCGGCCTTACCTTCATGATAGTCATGCAGGCCGCGATGAATATGGCGGTGGTGATGGGGCTTCTGCCCCCCAAGGGGCTTCCCCTGCCGTTCATAAGCTATGGGGGGACAGCCCTGATGGTGAACATGATCGCGGTCGGGATACTCTTGAACATCTACATCAGGGAAAACGAGGCCTGAGAAGGCTTTCGGGACAGTAATGGCGGGCTGTGGGAGACGCGGAAAAAAAACTTAAGCTTGTATTTGCCGGAGGGGGTACGGGAGGGCATCTGTTCCCGGCTATCGCCCTCGCCGAGGAGTTCAGGCGTAAAGACCCCGGTGTTGAAGTCGCCTTCGTGGGCGGCAAGGGCGGCCTTGAGGAGAAGGTGGTCCCGAAGTACGGGTATCCGATCAGGGTCTTCAACGTAGAGGGCATAAAAAGAAGGCGCGGCCTTGAAAGGATAAGGGCCATCGCAAAGGCCGTAAAGTCGACGATTGAGGCCCTTCAATACTTGAGGTCAATGCGTCCCGACGGGGTCATCGGAAGCGGCAGCTACTCTTCAGCCCCGGTAGTCACCGCCGCGAGGCTCTTGGGGATCAAGACCGCGATATTGGAGCAGAACGCCCTGCCTGGGCTTACCAACAGGCTCCTCGGCAGGTTCGTGGACAGGGTCTATATCTCCTTTGAGGAATCCAGGCGGTTCTTCCCCGGCGGGCGGACGATACTGAGCGGCAACCCGGTCAGAAGGGAGATCATAAGGAAGATCGAGGACGGGAGGGTGGCTGAGAAGTTCACCATCCTGGTCTTCGGCGGAAGCCAGGGCGCAACCGCCATAAACGCCGCCTTCCTGGACGCCATAGAGTTTCTGACCGAGATATGGAGCGGCCTGAGGGTGATGCACCAGACCGGCAGCGAAGGGTACGAGATGGTCTGCGCGGCATACAGGAGGAAGAACCTTAAGGTCGAGGTCTTCAAGTTCATAGAGGACATGGGCGCTGCGTACAGCTCTGCCGACCTTGTCGTATGCAGGGCGGGGGCAACATCCCTTGCCGAGATAACCGCGGCGGGACTGCCGGCCATACTGATACCGTACCCGTTCGCCTCGGACGACCATCAGACCGTCAACGCCAGGTGCCTTGAGAAGGCAGGCGCCGCGGTGATGATAAAGCAGGACAAGCTTACGGGGGCGGCCCTGGCCGAGTCCGTAAGGAGACTTTACGAGAACAGGCAGGCCTTGAGGCTCATGCGGGATAAATCCAAGGCCATGGGCAGGCCGAGAGCGGCCCAGGAGATAGCTGAGAACTTCTCCGGGACCCTACATAAGAGGTGATCGAGTGTACAGAGGCAGGATAAAGAAGATACATTTCGTCGGCGTGGGCGGCAGCGGCATGAACGGCATAGCCGAGGTCCTCGTCAACATGGGGTACAAGGTGACCGGCTCTGACCTCGCGGACGGCGAGACAACGAAGAGGCTCCGCGGCCTGGGGGTCACGATATTCACGGGCCACAGGGAGGAGAACGTCATCGGCGCGGACTGCGTCGTCTACTCGTCGGCGGTCAAGAAGGAGAACCCTGAGATAAAAGAGGCGACCTCGCGCCAGATACCCATCATACCGAGGGCCGAGATGCTCGCCGAGCTTATGAGGATGAAGTACGGGATCGCCATCGCCGGGACGCACGGCAAGACCACGACGACGTCGATGGTGTCGATGATACTCGCCGCGGCGAACATGGACCCGACCATCGTGACCGGAGGCAAGCTCAACAGCCTTGGCGCGAACGCGAAGCTCGGGGGCGGGGACTTCCTCGTGGCAGAGGCCGACGAAAGCGACGGCAGTTTCCTGAAGCTCTCCCCAACGATAGCCGTCGTGACGAACATAGACCGGGAGCACATGGACCATTACAGCGACATGGAAGAGGTAAAGGGCGCGTTCCTTGATTTTATGAACAAGGTCCCGTTCTACGGCTGCGCCGTCATATGCCTCGACCACCCTGTCATACAGGGGCTCATACCGAAGATAACGAGGAGGTTCAGCTCATACGGCTTCACCGCCCAGGCCGACTTCCACGCAAGGAAGATAACGCACGACGGCATGAAGACCTCATTCGAGGTCTGGCATGAGAACAGGTGCCTGGGCTCCGTGACGCTTAACCTCCCCGGAGAGCACAACGTCTACAACTCGCTTGCCGCCATAACCGTAGGCAGGGAGCTTGAGATACCTTTCGACAGGATAAAGGCGGGGCTCGAAGGCTTCACCGGGGTAGAGCGCCGCTTCCATGTGAGGGGAGAGGCCGGCGGTATTACGGTCGTCGACGACTACGGCCACCACCCGGAGGAGATAAAGGCGGTATTGAGGGCGGCCAGGAAGGGCTGGCCGAACAGGATCGTAGCGGTCTTCCAGCCGCACAGGTACTCGAGGACGAAGGACCTCTTCAACGAGTTCCTCTCCGCCTTCAACGACGCCGACAAGCTCATACTGACTGAAGTCTACGCCGCCGGCGAGGAAAAGATCGAGGGGGCCTCCGGCGAGGCGCTCTACAAGGGCATCAAGGGGTACGGGCACAAGGACGTCGCCTATGTGCCTGAGACGAGCAAGATCCCGTCTTATCTCGAGAGCATCGTCCAGCCTGGCGACATCGTGATAACGCTCGGCGCCGGGGACGTCTGGAAGGCCGGGGTCATGTTCGTGGAATCCTTGAAGAGCAGGGCAGGGGCTTAAACACTTAAGTGATAATGGGCATGCGCAAGGGAGAAGAGAAGGCTTCGATGCAGTATTCGCTATTTTTCATACAGCGCTTCAAGGGCAAGGTGCTCTTTAACGTGCCAATGAGCGAGCACACATCCTTCAGGATCGGCGGCCCGGCTGACGTAATGGCCTTCCCCAAGGACGAGGGCGACCTTAAGGACCTGATCGCCTTCGCGGAGTCGAAGGGCTTCCCCTTTCACGTGCTTGGCGCGGGGACGAACCTCCTTGTGAGGGACGGGGGCGTAAGGGGCATCGTCGTCAATATCTGCGAGGGCTTTAAAGATATCAGCTGGCTTGAGGGCGGCAAGGCCACGGTGGGCGCAGGCGTTAAGCTTATAGAGCTTGTAAACCAGTCGAGGGACAGGGGGCTTTCGGGCCTTGAGTTCGCTGTGAGCATACCGGGGACCGTGGGCGGCGCGGTCATAATGAATGCCGGCGCCTACGGCGGAGAAATGAAGGATATCGTCGAAGGGGTCGAGATAATAGGGCGCAAGGGGCACAAGGGCTTCATACCCAAGAGCGAGCTCAACTTCTCGTACAGGAGGGCGGAGCTTCCGAAAGGCGCGATCGTCACCAGGGCGCACATGCGCTTTAGCGAAAAGGACGCCGAGGATATAAAGGAACGCATGAGGGAGTTCAGGGAAAAAAGAAAGGCGACGAGCGCCATCCCGTTCCCGAACGCGGGCTCCATATTCAAGAACCCCGAAGGCAAGGTGGCGGGAAGGCTCATAGACGAGGCAGGGCTCAAGGGCGAGCGCTCGGGCGGGGCCCAGGTCTCGGAGACGCATGCCAACTACATAGTGAACACGGGCGGGGCGAAGGCAAAGGACGTGCTCGCCCTCATGGCCCTCATAAGGGACAGGATCTATAGCCTCAAGGGCATAGTCCTTGAGCCTGAGATAAAGGTGATAGGAGAGGATTAGGATATTGACGAAAGCTGCTTTAAGGAAGAAAAGGATAGGCGTGCTGATGGGCGGCCTCTCCGAGGAAAGGGAGATATCTCTCAAGACCGGCATGGCGATACTCGCGTCTCTCCGGGTAAAGGGCTATAAGGCCGTCGCGATAGACGCCGGCAGGGACCTTGCAACGGCATTGAGGAAGAAAAGAGTAGAGGTGGCCTTCCTCGCGCTCCACGGCAGGTACGGCGAGGACGGCTGCGTGCAGGGCCTCCTTGAGGTCATGGGCATACCCTACACGGGCTCAGGCGTCAAGGCATCGGCCATGGCGATGGACAAGGCGACAGCCAAGAAGGTGATGCTGTGCCACGGTGTCTCCACCCCGCCGTCGTGCGCATATGGTGAGAAAAAGGGGATGACGATCAAGCCGCCGCTCGTCGTAAAGCCCGCATCCCAGGGCTCGGCAATAGGCGTGAGCATAGTTAAAAAGAGCTCCGGGATAAAACGGGCGGTCGAGGGCGCGATGAGATTCGGCGGCGGAGTGCTCATCGAGAAGTTCATAGAGGGCAGGGAGCTTACGGTATCCATACTCGACGGCAGGGCCCTGCCGACTATAGAGATAAGGCCCAAGAAGGGCTTTTACGATTACACGGCCAAGTACACGAAGGGCGCAACCGACTTTGTCGTCCCCGCGCCCCTTAAAAAATCTGTCGATAACAGGGTTGCAAAGGAGGCCCTTGCCGCCTACAACGCCCTCGGGTGCAGCGGCGCTGCGAGGGTCGACGTGATGCTCGATAAAAAGGAGACCCCCTACGTGCTCGAGGTCAATACCATCCCGGGCATGACTAATTTGAGTCTCTTCCCCCGGGCGGCTGCGGCAGCCGGCATGGATTACCCGGCGCTTGTAGAGGAGATGCTCAAGGGCGCGGGGCTTAATAAGTTCTGACATGATGAAAAGGACGATAAAACCCAAAAAGGCAAACAGGAGGCACAGGGAGCCCTTCAGGCGCCGGGCCTCGAGGTTCTTGGGCTCAACGGCAAAGCTCCTCGCGTTCGCGCTGCCATTGCCGCTCCTTGCCATCGGGGGCTGGTGGGCGTACGGCCAGATAACGACATCGCCGTACCTTGAGATAGCGAGCATCGGTGTTTCAGGCGTTGAAAGGGTAGCCAGGGAAGACGTGGTCGAGCTCTCCGGCATCAGGGAGGGGCAGAACATACTGGCCATCTCGAACGATGCCGTCGCCGCCAGGCTGAAGTCAAACCCGTGGATAGAGTCGGTCGAGGTCGACAGGCACCTGCCCGATACCGTTGAGATTATCGTAAAGGAGCGGCAGCCCTCTGTGCTCGTGAAGCTTGAAACGCTCTACCTGATGGATGCCCGCGGGGTCATATTTAAAAGGTACTCGGCTGAGGAGGACTCCCTCGACCTGCCTGTGGTGACGGGTCTGAGCCCCAGGGACCTTGGGAACAGGGGCAGCCGGCTGGAGGGAAGGCTCCTTGAGCTGATATCCGTGTTGACGAAGAGGAACGGGTTCAACATAACGAAGGTATCGGAGATAAGCGTGGACGCTGACCACGGGCTCTCTGTCTTCACCCTCGAAGAGGGAGTGAGGCTGGACGTTGGGCTCGACGGGTTCGAGGACAAGCTCGCCTCCTTCGAGAAGATACTCGCGACAAGGGACGGGATACTGCGCGGCATAGAGGCTTTCGACCTCAATGACCATCGCGAGGTCATAGTAAGGTTTTCTACAGACGTAGTAAAAAAAGGCGGTGATGCGAATGGCTAAAAGGGATAACATCATAGTCGGGCTCGACATAGGCACGACCAAGATCTGCGCCATAGTCGGCGAGAAGACCAGGGACGGGGTAGAGATAATCGGCATAGGCACCCACTCTTCCAGGGGCCTCCGAAAAGGCGTGGTCGTGAACATCGAGAGCACGGTGGATTCCATAAGAAAGGCCGTCGAAGAGGCCGAGCTCATGGCGGGCTGCGAGATCAACAGGGTCTACTGCGGCATCGCCGGCAGCCATATACGGGCCTTCAACAGCCACGGCGTCATCGCGATAAAGAACAGGGAGATAAACCAGGCCGACATAGACAGGGTAATCGAGGCGGCCCAGGCCGTCGTCATCCCGCCAGACAGGGAGGTCATACACGTAATACCTCAGGAGTACATCGTCGACGACCAGGAGGGCATTCAGGAGCCCATGGGCATGATAGGCATAAGGCTCGAGGTGAAGGTACATATCGTGACAGCCGCTGTGACCTCCGCGCAGAACATAGTGAAGTGCGCGAACAAGGCGGGCCTGGACGTCGCGGATATCGCGCTCCAGCAGATAGCATCGAGCGAAGCGGTCCTGAATCCCGATGAGAAGGAAATAGGCGTCGTGCTGGTCGATATAGGCGGCGGAACCACTGATATTGCCCTTTACCACGGAGGCACAATAAAGTATACTACGGTAATTTCTTTAGGCGGGAACCAGGTCACAGGGGACATTTCCGTCGGACTTCGCACCACCGCGAGCGAGGCTGAGAAGCTAAAGCGCGAGAACGGGTGCGCTATGACGGCGATGGTCTCAAGGGACGACTGCATGGAGGTCCAAAGCGTCGGGGGGAACACCTCCAAGACGGTCTCCCGCTACATGCTCTGCGAGATAATCGAACCGAGGATAGAGGAGATATTCCAGCTCGTCAAGCGCGAGATCATGAAGTCCGGCTACGAGAACCTGGTCTCCTCTGGAATAGTCCTTACCGGCGGCACCGCGGCGATGGAAGGCATAACCGAGCTTGCCGAGCAGGTCTTCAACCTCCCGGTGAGGAGGGGGCTCCCGATAGGCATAACCGGCCTCGTCGATGTAGTCAAGAGCCCGATGTATTCAACCGGCGTAGGGCTCGTCCTTTACGGAGGGAAGAACCTCGACGGCACCAAGTTCCAGAGGGGTAACGACAGCACCCTTTTCAACAAGCTTACTTCCAGGATGAAGGGCTGGATGAAAGAGTTCTTCTGACAGGCTGAATAGAAAGTTTATAAGCGAACAGCTAAAGCGTAAGGCGAAATTTTAAATTCGACAAAACTCGGCGGCGGCTATTACCAAGGAGGTGGACGATGGTGATTGAGATGGACGAGAACTTCAACAGCGGTGCGAGGCTCAAGGTCATAGGTATCGGGGGCTGCGGCGGAAACGCTGTAAATACCATGATAGAAAGCGGCCTTGACGGGATAGAGTTCATGGCCGCCAACACCGACAGCCAGGCGCTCGAGAAGTCCCTTGCAGGCATAAGGGTACAGCTCGGGGCCGGACTCACCAAAGGGCTCGGCGCCGGGGCGAACCCGGAGGTCGGCAGGAACGCGGCCCTTGAGAGCAAGGAGCAGCTCACCGAGGCCATTCGCGGCGCGGACATGGTCTTCGTGACCGCCGGAATGGGCGGCGGCACCGGGACAGGCGCGGGCCCGGTAGTGGCCGAGGCCGCCAGGGCAGCCGGAGCTCTCGTGGTAGCTGTCGTGACGAAGCCATTCGCCTTCGAAGGCCAGAAGAAGATGAAGCAGGCCGAAGATGGGCTCAAGAGGCTCCGCGAGGTCGTCGATACCGTCATCACCATCCCCAACCAGAGGCTCCTGTCCATTTCAAGCAAGAACACCTCCCTTAAGGAGGCCTTCATGAGGGCCGACGAAGTGCTCATGCAGGCCGTAAAGGGCATCTCCGACGTCATCACCATCCCCGGGCTCGTGAACGTGGACTTCGCCGACGTCCGCACCATCATGTCCGAGATGGGCCAGGCCCTTATGGGCAGCGGCACCGCCAGGGGCGAGAACAGGGCAGCTGAGGCCGCCCGCAAGGCCATCTCCTCGCCGCTCCTCGAGGACATATCAATAAGCGGAGCCAAAGGCATACTCATCAACATCACCGGCTCCTCCGACATGACCATCCATGACGTGGACGAGGCCTCAAGCCTCATACACGAGGAGGCCCACGAGGACGCCAATATCATCTTCGGCGCGGTCATAGACGAGTCGATGGGCGAAGAGGTGAGGGTCACCGTCATCGCTACGGGCTTCGGCAAGGAAAAGTCCCAGAAAGAGATCATCGCCCCGGCTATGATCATCGAGGAGAACCTCGATGTCCCGACCGTGCTCCGTCGCGGCATGGACAGGGGCGGAGAGCTTAAGAGCAACGAGATAAGAAGGCTCGGAAAGCTCGGCGGCTTCAACGTCGACGACGAGGACCTCTATGATACGCCGACCTTCCTCCGTAAGCAGGCCGACTGAGGTCTTTGATCTGTTGTTGCCGTAAAGCCGGGCCTGCCATCCGGGCCGGCTTGGGCTGGTTTTCTTAAAGTCGTTTTGAAAAGGGTTTAAGCCCTTTGGGCGGGTGTTTTTTTCTTAAGACCATGCCGCCCGGGGGCTTTCGTATTTTTGCTGCCCGGACGACCCCTCCCGCCTTGTAAACCCGTTTATTCTATGGGATAATTTTTCAATGGCCGTTGGCCATAATTATTTTTTTCCGGAGGTTCTTTATATCCTGGGGTCTTAAAAAGAAGATAAGGGAGAGGCTCTCTATGGAGAGCGGGACCGTCTACAAGGAGCACGGGGGAAGGCTTAAGGTCTGCCTTGTCTATCCGAACACCTATTCCGTCGGCATGGCAAACCTGGGCTTCCAGTCGGTTTACATGCTCATTAACGCTATCGAAGGATGCGTCTGCGAACGGGCCTTTCTCCCCGAAAAGGATCTGCTCCAGGAGCACGCGAGGACCTGTACGCCTCTTTTCTCTTACGAGTCCCAGACGCCTCTTAAGGATTTCGACCTCGTTGCCTTCTCTGCCCCATTCGAAGAGGATTACGTCAATATACTGAAGATACTGGCGCTTGCTGGCATCGAGCCCCGGTCCGCTCCGCGCAGCTCCTGGCCCATTGTCGCGGCGGGCGGCGTAGCTGTATCTTTGAACCCGGAACCCATCGCCGATTTTCTGGACTTCTTCTTCATCGGAGAGGCGGAAGGGGCCTTTGAGCCTGTGGTCGAGCTGTTGAAAGAGAGCCGCTCTGGCGGAGGTGAAAAGAAAGATACCCTTTCAAGGCTCGACTCTCTCGACTGGGTCTATGTGCCTTCGTTTTATAATGTCGTCTACGAAGGCATAAGGATTAAAGAGGTCGTGGCCGCAAAGGGCGCAAAGGCCTCCGTAAAGTCCGCGAAGACGGGGGATCTCAGCAAGGCTCCGGTACCCCAGAGCTTTGTATATACCCCTCAGACCGAGTTCAGGGAGACCTATTGCGTTGAGGTGGAAAGGGGCTGCGGCAAGGGGTGCAGGTTCTGCGCCGCCGGCTTCCTCTATCTCCCGCCCAGGATGAGGGATGCCGCAGCGGTGCTCGAATCGGTCAGCAAGGGGCTGGAAAGCTCAGGCAAGGTAGGTCTTGTTGGCACCGCTGTATCAGAGTACCCGGAGATAAAAGAGGTATTGAGGCGCGGCATCGGCAGGAACGCGACCTTGACGCTGTCTTCGCTACGCCTCGACGAGCTCGACTCCGAGTTCCTTGCCCTTCTTAAAGATGCCGGTTACAGGACCATGACTCTCGCCCCTGAGGCGGGCACAGAGCGCATGCGCGATATCATCAACAAGGGGATAACCGGGGAAGAGATAATGGAGTCTGTCCGGCTCATCGCCGACGCAGGCATCAGGAGGGTAAGGCTCTACTTCCTTGTGGGCCTGCCCGGAGAGACCGACGAGGACGTCCAGGGCATCGTCGACCTCTCGATAGAGATACGGAAGGCGTTAAAGGGCGGCGAGGTCAACTTGAGCGTAAACCCGTTCATCCCCAAGCCCTGCACCCCTTTCCAGTGGCACGGCTTCGAGAGTATTGACGTCATAGAAAGAAGGCTCGGGATAATAAAGAAGAGCCTCGGCAAGGCCGGGATCATGGTACGTGAGATGTCCGCGAGGGAGGCCTTTTTGCAGGCCTATCTTTCGAGGGCGGACAGGCGCGCAGGCGAGATCATCCTGGCGGCGGCGGACTCCGGCTGGAGGAAGGCGATGAAGGGAAAAGAGGCGTTCATCGCGGAATCGGTCCACTCGGCGAGGGATAAGGATGATATACTGCCCTGGGACATAATAGACCACGGTGTGAAAAAAGATTATTTCTGGAAGGAATATCAGAGGGGTCTGGGGGGAAAAACAACCCCGCCTTGCGACGTTGGCAGGTGCTCAAGGTGCGGGGTCTGCTGAAGGTCTCCGCCCGCCCGTTCCATGTGGGAGAGGGGTTGTTTTAAAAAGATTTTTTCAGCTTACGATGTATTAGAGCCACCAGGAACCCCTCTTTTTTAAAGAGGGGTATGGGGAGATTATTTAACAGTTTTTTATAATCCCCATTCATCCCCCTTTAGAAAAGGGGGAAAATAAATTTGAGGATAATTGTCGACGTATGACAACGGACATAAAAAAACTCCTTCCCCTCGTAAGGAAGCCTTCGCGCTATACAGGCGGAGAGGTCAACTCGGTCAAGAAAGACCTCTCAAAGGTGAGGCTTACCTTTGGCATGGGCTTCCCGGACGCCTATGAGATAGGCATGAGCCATCTCGGCATCCAGATACTCTATCAGATATTGAACGCCCGGGAGGATATCGCCTGCGAAAGGGTATTCGCCCCGTGGACCGACATGGAAGGGCTTTTGAGGAAGCGGGGCTTGAGGCTTACTACCCTCGAGTCCGGCATACCGTTAAACGGCCTCGACATACTCGGGATATCCCTCCAGTATGAGCTATCCTACACCAATATCCTCAATATGCTCGACCTTGGCGGCATACCGTTTTTTTCCAGGGACAGGGTCGATGGCGCCACCTTTGTCATCGGCGGCGGCCCAGTTGCCTTCAACCCCGAGCCTGTGGCGGAGTTCTTTGACGCTCTTCTCCTGGGCGACGGCGAGGAGGCTATCCTTGAGATAGCCGACGCGGTCGCTGAAGGTATGGAGAAGGGCGAGGGCAGGGTAGAGATACTCAAAAGGCTCGCCCGCATACCCGGCGTCTATGTCCCCTCTTTTTTCGATATCGAATATAATGATGATAATACCGTCAAAAGGGCCGTTCCCATCCTCGAAGGCTATGAGAAGGTCGTAAAAAGGACGGTCCCGGACATCAACTCGCTCCCTTTGCCGACAAGGCCGGTCGTCCCTTTCCTGGAGACGGTACACGACAGGGTAAGTGTCGAGATATCGCGCGGCTGCACCAGGGGGTGCAGGTTCTGCCAGGCCGGGATGATCTACAGGCCGGTAAGAGAGAGGGCGCCTGAGGCGGTTAAAAGGATAATAGACGAGAGCCTCAAGAACACGGGCTATGACGAGGTCTCGCTATTGTCTTTGAGCACCGGCGACTATACTTTCATAGAGGACCTCCTTGCCGGGCTCATGAAGAGGTTCTCGGATGAGAAGATAGCGGTATCGCTCCCCTCCTTGAGGGTAGGGACCTTGAGCGCGAAGGTCGCCGGGGAAATAAGGAAGGTCAGGAAGACGGGCTTTACGCTCGCGCCAGAGGCCGGGAGCGAACGCCTCCGTAAGCTCATAAACAAGGGCATAAAGGAAGAGGACCTCCACGCGGCGGCCAGGGACATATTCACCCTCGGCTGGAAGTCAATGAAGCTCTACTTCATGATAGGCCTTCCGACGGAAGAAGATGAGGACATCCTTGCCATAGTCCGCCTCGCCGAGTGCGTTAAGAATATAGGCAAGGGCGCCTCCGGCAGATGGCCTGAGATAAACGTTAGCGCCTCTTCGTTCATACCAAAGCCTTTTACGCCATTTCAGTGGGAGCCTCAGATAACGATGGGCGAGGGGCTTCGGAAACAGGCGCTACTGCGTAAAGAGCTTTCCAGGCTAAAGCTCGGCTTCAAATGGCACGGCGCCGACATGAGCATCGTCGAAGGCGTTTTCTCGCGTGGCGACCGCAGGCTTTCAAAGGTCTTGCTCAATGCCTACAGGAACGGGTGCAGGTTCGACGGCTGGAGCGAGATGTTCGACTTCGCCAAATGGCAGGAGGCCTTCCGCGCCTCCTGCATAGACCCGTCGTTCTATACGGAAAGACGCAGGCCTTTTGACGAGGTATTCCCGTGGGACCACCTGAGCCCGGGCGTTAAAAAGCATTTTTTCAGGAAGGAGCTTGATAGCGCCCTCGCCCTTGCCGAAACGCCGGACTGCAAGGTGGACAGGTGCTCGCAATGCGGCCTCTGCGACTGGAAGAGCATAAAACCGAGGCCCGCAGATGAAGCCCCTTCATTTAGCGATGTCCATGGCCGGGCGGGCGATGACGTCTCTTTCAGGGTAAGGCTTAAGTTCTCCAAGACCGGGGACGCGAGGTTCCTGGGCCACCTGGAGCTTATGTCCGCGGTTGTAAGGGCCGTAAGAAGGGCCGGGTTGCCACTTAGGTACTCGCAGGGCTTTCACCCGATGCCAAAGTTGTCGTTCGGCCCGCCACTGCCGGTCGGCATCGAATCCCTTGAGGAGTACCTCGACATCGAGCTTGCCGGGAGTGTAGCTCCGGAAGAGGTGCTCAAGAGGCTCAATAGCGAGATGCCCCGGGGGTTACATTTTCTTGAGGCTTATCACTTACCCTTGAAAGTTGCTCTGCCCTCTGCTATTATGACAGAGTATGTTGCTGCTTTAAATGACAGCCCACAGGGCTTGCATATAGATTTTGAAAGAATTGATGGGTTATTAAGGGATTTTTTAAGCAGGGACTCCATTCCCGTGACTATCGAGAAGGAGGGCAGGACCAGAGAGATCGACATCAAACCGCTTCTGGCAGGGCTTTCCCTGAATAGCGATTTGACATTGAGGCTCGCCCTTAAAAAGGGCGACGGCGCATCAGTCCGGCCTCACGACGTCCTGGCCTGTCTCCTTTCCCTACCGAGGGAATCCGCTTCCTTAATCCCCATCCTTAAAATCAGGGCGGTCCATTAGCTACCTTTAGGGGGACGCGCCCAACCTCACTATGAAGAACAGTAACAGGACAGAGATACTCATCAACTCAAACCCGTTTGAGAAGAGGGTGGCCCTTATCGAGCAGGGCCGGCTCGTGGAGTTCTACGTCGAGCGGGCCAAGGACAGGGGCATCACCGGCAATATCTACAAGGGCAGGATCGTAAGGGTGCTCCCTGGCATGCAGTCCGCCTTCGTGGAGGTCGGCATACAGAGGACATCGTTCCTGCACGTCTCCGATATAAAAGAGCCTCCCGACGAGTTCGAGGAGGAGGATGAAGAGCACCAGAAGCACGCGGACGTAAGGATACAGGACCTTATAAAAGAGGGGCAGGAGATGATGGTCCAGGCTGCCAAGGAGCCGATTGGCACCAAGGGCGCGAGGGTAACCTCCTACATCTCCTTGCCGGGCCGCTACCTGGTATTCATGCCCACCTACGATAAGATCGCCATCTCCCGGAGGATATCGAGCGAGAAGGAGAGGAGAAGGCTCCGTGAGATAGTCTCGTCAGTGCGTCCTCCCGGCTACGGGTTCATCATCAGGACCGTGTGCGACGGCATGCCCAAAGAGGACATCCAGGCCGATATGGAGTTCCTCATAAAGCTCTGGAACTCCATATTAAAGACGAAAGACCAGGTCAGGACGCCCGGGCTGGTCTGGTCGGAGCTCGACATCACGCTCAGGATAATAAGGGACCTTTTCTCGAAGGATATTGACAAGCTCATAATAGACTCAAAAGAGGAATATGAGCGCGCGAGGAAGTTCGTCGAGGACTTTATGCCTCACCTTGCCGGAAGGCTCGAGCTCTATGAAGGCAAGGAGGATATCTTCGACGCCCACGGCATCGAGATAGAGCTTACAGACGCCCTTGAGCGGCGCGTCTGGCTCCGCTCCGGCGGCCACATCGTCATCGACCAGATGGAGGCCCTTACAGCGATAGACGTGAACACGGGCAAGTACGTTGGAAAAAAGAGCTCTGAGGATACCATTGTCAAGACCAACCTCGAGGCGGTAAAAGAGGTAGTCTACCAGCTCCGGCTCCGCAACATCGGGGGCATCATAGTGATAGACTTCATCGACATGGCAAGGGCCGCCGACAGGGAGAAGGTCTATAACGCGCTCAAGGAGGCGCTCAAGGCCGACAAGGCGCGTACCAATATACTCAAGATATCCGAGCTCGGCATCGTGGAGATGACGAGGAAGAGGACGAGGGAGAGCTTGTCGCAGTCGCTCTGCGAGCCATGTCCTTACTGCGACGGTAACGCGCAGGTGAAGGCGAAGGACACCATTATAATGGATATCTACAGGGAGCTCACGAGAGAGCTCCCCATGAGAAAGAAGAAGGCGACGCTGTACGTAAGCCCCTCCGTGGCCGAGCGGCTTAAGGAAGACCCCGGCCCTATGCAGGAGGTCGAGAAGAAATCCGGCAAGAAGGTGATCGTCAAGCCTGTGGACAGGTTTCACCAGGAAAGGTACGAAATACTCTGACCGCCCTGGGGTTTTCCCCATTCCTTCCAAAAGCCCGTGTTTTGCAAGGCTTTTCGGTTTCAAAGCCCTTGACAAGCAATCCCCTTCCCGTTTACCATAAAGGCAGCCTTATTTATCCTTTTTCAATGTTAGGAGCAAGATGAGAGCTCTTGGGGTTTTATTCGCTGTTACAGCCCTTGCCTGCGCTGTTTTGTTTCCGGCTGGAGCGCAGGCCGGGGTCGCTGAAGGGAAAAAGGCTTTCGAGGCGCGCAAATGCGCCTCATGCCATCAGGTCGCCGGGCCTGCCTCTGAAAAGACCATAAAGGACCAGCTCGCCAAGAAAGGGCCTGAGCTCTGGTACGCGGGCAGCAAGTTCAAGGCCGGTTTTCTTGAGAGGTGGCTCTCCAACCCTCAGCCCATAAGGCCGCTTGCCTACAATAGCGTAACCGAGAGGAACAAGGGCGACCACCAGAGGCTTGCCGGTCCAGAGGCGAAAGACGTGGCCGTGTACCTTATGAGCCTCAAATCGACAAATGTAAAGCAGCTCGGCATCCAGCCGGCAGACACCCCGAAGGGCAGGGTTATTTTCATAAAGAAGCAGTCGTGCTACGGCTGCCATACCGTCATCAATAACAGGGGCAAGGCCGTGGGCGGCCTCTCCGGCCCCGCTCTTGCCAACGCCTATGACAGGCTCAACCCGGACTGGGTCTACGCCTATCTTTCCAACCCGAAGGCCTTCAAGCCGGTCAAGATGATGCCTGTCTATGCCGGGGTGCTTAACGACGCCGAGATGAAGGAGCTCGCGGCGTATGTCGGGGGGCTCAGATGAGATCGAAGGAGCGTGCGATGGGTTTGAGGCCTTATTATATCGTCCCGGCCATTCTGCTGGCCCTGGGCGCGGCAGCCGCGCCTTCTTTCGGGGCCACGGCAGAGGAGAACTATAAATTCTATTGCGCCCAGTGCCATGGAACACACGGCAGGGGAGACGGGCCAAACGCCACGAAGGAGATGCCGGTTAGCCCGCGCGATCATACAAGCGCGGTCGAGATGAGCAAACTAACGGACGAGGATATCATAAACGCGATAGCCGAGGGCGGCCCGGCCACGAGCAAGTCAAGCCTCATGCCCCCTTTCGGCAAGACCCTCACCAGGGGTGAGATAACGGAGCTTAAGGCCTATTTGAGAAAGCTCTGCAACTGCAAGGGGAAGTAGCATCAAGGTATCAAAATGGGTTTTGGTTCAGAGAGGTTCGGATTCGTACTTATGCTCCTCGGCGCGCTCCTCGTCATCGAGGGCATCCCGTACTTCGGTTTTCCCAAGGCGGTAAGGCATTGGGCGGGGTATCTCCACCGTCTCCCCGAGAAGAGGATGAGGCTTCTGGGCCTCGTGATAATGGCCTCTGGCATAGTCCTTCTTTTCGCCATAAGGGACATCTGGAAGTAAGCCCATGGAGATCATACTTCCAGTCCTCGGCGCCCTGCTTGTCATAGAGGGGCTGCCGTATCTCCTCTTTCCCGGTAAGGTCAAGGAATGGTCGGCCGCGCTTGTTGAGGCTACAGAGCCGGGGATGAGGGTAATAGGCCTTGTAACCGTTTTTGCCGGGCTACTAATACTCTACCTTGTCCGGTCCTTCTAAATCTACCCTGAGCAAATCGGAGTTTTTCAGCAACTGATAATATATGCCATCGTTTAAAACCAGGCCCTGGCGGCTTATAAGCGTTCTTTTGCTCCTGCTCTCTGGCTGTCTCCATACGGCGCCCGGCCAGGCTGGCTATGGGGAGAAGGTGCGGGTCCTGATACTTAAATCGTCCGGCTCCTTTGACCTCCGTGGCACTGACAGGGGGGAGCTGCATATCAGGTACTCCGGGGCGGAGTCCGCCTCTGTGAACGGCAGATTGAAGCGCCTGCCGATGAAGCTTTATCCAGAGGACGAGTTCGTCTATATAAACGGCAGGCCCTACCGCGGGACGGTCGAGGTCTCGGCTGGCAAGGGCGCCCTTCTGGTAGTGAACGAAGTCAACATGGAGGCCTACATAGCCGGGATAATAAATAACGAGATATCGTCCAAATGGCCTGAGGACGTGATAAAGTCACAGGCTGTCATCGCCAGGACCTATGCCCTCTTCAACATGAGAAAGAGGCAGAACCTGCCTTATCATGTTGAAAGCTCTGTCATGGGGCAGGTCTACAGCGGCGCCTCGGTAGAGGATAACGCCGCCATAAAGGCCGTGCAGGCAACCGCGGGCGAGATACTCGTCTTTGACGGCGAGCCGGCCCTGACGGTCTACCACTCGAACGCCGGCGGCATGACCGATTCGGCGCGCGAAATATGGCGCAGGGATTATCCATACCTTCTGCCGGTGGAGAGCCCGTTTGATGCGAGCGCCCCGAAGTACGAGTGGGAGTTCGCCCTCCCGGCGGAGTCTTTCAAGGGGCTCCTTTCTTCCGGGGGCCTCCCCGCGCTCACTCCTCAAGAGATAACCGTCCTCGATACTACCTCGGCTGGAAGGGTAAAGCTCATCGCCTTAAGGGATGGCAGCGGGAAAGAGGCGCGGTTATCGGGTGAGGAGCTTAGAGGGGCCGTAGGTTACTCTAATTTGAGATCGACCTTCTTCGCTGTCGAGAAGGACGGGGACCGCTTTATCTTCAAGGGCAGGGGCTCCGGCCATGGGGTCGGCCTCTCCCAATGGGGGGCAAAGGGGATGGCGGAGAACGGATATTCCTACAGGGAAATACTCGATCATTTTTATCCGGGCACAGAGCTTACCAGGGCGTGGTGACCCACCTTTTTTTAAATCCCCTCTAAATCAAGCGGACCTCTTTGAGAATTGACTCTGATGGAACTTAACGACTTCATATTCGACCTCCCTGAGAGGCTCATCGCCCAGCACCCGCTGCCTGAGAGGGACGCTTCGCGCCTCATGGTGCTCTCCAGGGAAACCGGGCATATTGAGCACAGCTCATTCAGGGACCTCGCCAAGTACCTCAAGGCCGGGGACGTCCTTATATTGAACGACACCAGGGTCATTCCTACAAGGGTCTTTGGCCAGAAGGGCAGCGGCGGCAGGGTAGAGCTCCTGCTCGTTGACAGGACAGGGGCAGATGGGGATGAATGGAGGTGCCTGGCGAAGCCCTCGAAGGGGTTGAGGAACGGGACGCGCCTGACCATCGAAGGGGTCGAAGGCGAGATAACCGGAAAGGATGATGAGGGGCTTCTGACTTGCAGGTTCGCAAGTCCTCTCGACCTTTCTTCCATAGGCAAGATCCCTCTGCCGCCTTATATAAGGAGGGAGGCTGACGAGGCGGATAGCGTCAGGTATCAGACGGTATTCGCCGGGTCCGCCGGGGCTGTAGCGGCCCCAACCGCCGGGCTCCATTTTACTGACGGGCTTATCGACGATATAAAGCGCAAAGGCGTCATCGTACACCGCTTAACCCTGCATACAGGCCCGGGCACCTTCATGCCCGTGCGTTGCTCAAGGATCGAGGAGCACAGGATGATGAAAGAGCGCTACATCATAGGTAAAGATGCCTTCGATGCGGTGGCGAGCGCGAAAAAGGAAGGGCGGAGGGTCGTTGCCGTGGGCACTACCTCTACGCGCGCCCTCGAATCGAGCGTGAAGAACGGCTTTGAGAGGCCGGCCCTTGAGGGAGCAACAGACCTTTTCATCTACCCGGGCTTCAGCTTCAAGGCGGTGGACGCCCTCCTGACCAATTTTCACCTGCCAGGCTCGACGCTTATAATGCTTGTGGCGGCCTTCGCGGGAACGGGACTGACTCTCGGCGCGTACAGGGAGGCCGTCCGGAAAGAGTACAGGTTTTTCAGCTATGGCGACGCGATGCTTGTGCTGTAGACTGTAGATTGTTCTGCTATGATATTCGTAATTTTACCAGAAGAACAAGAAGGGTTCTGGAAAAGTGAATGGATTCGGATTCGAGCTATTAAAGAAGGACGCCTCCGCGAGGCTCGGGCGCGTGAAGACGCCCCACGGCGAGTTCGCTACACCTGTTTTCATGCCGGTAGGCACCAGGGCGGCCGTGAAAGGGCTTACCCCGGAAGAGCTTGAAGAGATAGGGGCGGAGATAATACTTGCCAACACCTACCACCTCTATCTAAGGCCAGGGCACGACCTTGTGAGGGAGTTGGGTGGCCTCCACCGCTTCATGAACTGGAAGGGGCCGATACTCACCGATAGCGGCGGCTTCCAGGTCTTCAGCCTCTGCAAGTTGAGGAAGATAACGGAAGAGGGCGTGCAGTTCAGCTCGCACCTCGACGGCACTAGGTATACTCTTACCCCGGAGAGCGCGATAGAGGTGCAGGAGGCCCTGGGCGCCGACATCATCATGCCGCTTGACGAGTGCACCCCATACCCGGCTGACAGGGAGTATACCGTAGAGTCGATGAACATGACCCACAGGTGGGCGAAGAGGTGCAAGGAGGCCAAGAGGCCGAACGGCCAGGCGCTCTTCGGCATAGTGCAGGGCGGCATGTACAGGGACTTGAGAAAGGAGAGCGCCGAGGCGCTCATGAATATCGGCTTCGACGGGTACGCGATAGGCGGCTTGAGCGTCGGGGAGGAGAAGGGGCTCATGAAGGAGATGGTAGCCTCTACGGTCGAGAGCCTGCCGCAGGATAAGCCCAGGTACCTGATGGGGGTGGGCACCCCTGAGGACCTGGTCTACTGCGTGGAGATGGGTATCGACATGTTCGACTGCGTGATGCCCACAAGGAACGCCCGGAACGGAACTCTCTTTACAAGGCATGGAAAATTGGTTATAAAGAATGCGCAATACGAAAAGGACCCCGGGCCCATTGAGGAGGGCTGCGCCTGCTACACCTGCAGGAGCTTCTCAAGGGCTTACCTGAGGCACCTTTACATGGCGGGCGAGATACTCGCCCCCAGGCTCAATACCATCCATAACCTTTTCTATTACAGCAGCCTCATGCGCTCGATGAGGGCGGCGATAGGAGAGGGCAGGTTCGAGCTCTTTAAAAAGAAGTTTTACGAGGAAAGGTCGCGGGTGGAAGAGCCCGTGGCATTATAAAAAAAGGAGGACTATTTTCGTGTTTTTTTTCCCAGTCGCAATGGCCTACGCACAGGACGCTCAGCCGGCCGTGCCCGGACTCTCGGGCCTCATGAGCATAGCCCCGCTGATAATACTCTTCGTGATCTTCTACTTCCTCCTCATAAGGCCGCAGCAGAAAAGGGCCAAGGAGCACAGGCAGATGATGGCCGCCGTCCAGAAGGGCGACAACATTGTCACCTCCAGCGGGATCCACGGCAAGGTCGTAACGGTGAACGAGGATACCGTCATGGTGGAGATAGCCGATGGCGTGAAGATCAAGATGTCCAAGGAATCTGTCGCCGTAAGAAAGCCTCAAGCGTAGGTAACTTTGTCTTTGCCGCCCCGCGGGGCGGCGTTTTTTTGTTTTGAGCCGCCGGTAAGCATAAAAGCGCCGGTGGTAAATCGGCTGTCATTCCGGAGATAGGATGAGAAGTATTTTCTGGCGCGTCGTACTTCTGGCCGCGTTCACAGTCCTGGCGATAGTGCTTTTCCTGCCCTCGACCCCTCTTTCAAAGAGGCTGCCATCGTTCTGGGTCAATAACATCCCCAAGATAAACCTGGGCCTTGACCTCCAGGGGGGCATGCACCTGGTATTGAACATAGACCAGGCAAAAGCGGTGGAGAGCCATACACAGAGGCTCGCTGGCTCTCTTGAGGATGCGCTCAAAAAGAAGGGCATACCTTATTATAGCGTCAACAGGCAGGGGATTGATTCCATAGCGGTAGCCTTCCCTGACGAGAAGACGAAGGGCGAGATAGCAAAGCTCGTAAAGGATGAGTTCGGGATATTCGGCTCTCCTTCTGAGGAGAGCGGCAGGCTCCTTTTCACCCTCGATCAGCCCGAGACAGACCGCATAAGGGAGTGGTCTGTATCCCAGGCCCTTGAGACCATAAGGAACAGGATAGACAAGTTCGGGGTCGCCGAGCCCATAATACAAAAGCAGGGCGAAGACGAGCTTGTCGTACAGCTCCCAGGCCTCAAGGATCCCGAGAGGGCCATTCAGCTCATCGGCAAGACGGCTGTCCTGGAATTCAGGCTCATCGACGAGTCGATGAGCCCGTTTGCCGCCGAGACGCAGGGCGCGCCGTTCGGCTCAGAGGTCATCTATCAGTACTCCGTCGACAAGCAGACGGGCGCTCAGCAGAAGACCCCCTTTCTCGTAAAGAAAGATTCCATACTTACGGGGGATTCGCTCTCCGACGCCAGGGTCGCCTTCGACACCCAGTATAACGAGCCGTATGTCTCGCTTACATTCGATTCGGCGGGCTCTCGCGTCTTCGAACGGGTCACGACACAGAACGTCGGCAAAAGGCTCGCCATAGTCCTTGACGGGAACCTCCATTCAGCCCCCCAGATAAGGGAGCCGATAAGCGGCGGCAGGGCGCAGATAAGCGGCGGCTTCACCTATGAAGAGGCCACAGACCTTGCCATAGTCCTCCGGGCGGGCGCTCTCCCGGCCCCGGTAAACATCATCCAGAACGTGACCGTCGGCCCAAGCCTCGGGCAGGACTCGATCGAGGCTGGCATAAAGGCCGGCCTCCTCGGCGCGTCCCTCGTCCTCGTCTTCATGCTGTTTTATTACAAGGTTTCCGGCGCAATAGCGGACTTCGCCGTGTGCCTGAATATCATAATGCTCCTCGGGGCCATGTCATGGCTGAACGCCACGCTCACGCTCCCTGGCATAGCCGGTATCGTTCTCACCATAGGCATGGGCGTTGACTCCAACGTCCTCATATTCGAGAGGATAAAAGAGGAGCTCCTGGCGGGACGCACCCCCAGGTCTGCCATAAACGCCGGGTATGACAGGGCGTGGTGGACGATCGTCGACGCACACGTGACGACCTTGATAACCGCTGCCGTGCTCTTCCAGTTCGGGAGCGGGCCGATAAAGGGCTTCGCGGTATCTTTGAGCCTCGGAATACTCATAAACCTCTTCACCGCCCTTGTCGGCACGAAGGTGGCCTTTGATATCCAGAGCGAGAAGCTGAGGGTCAAGAAGCTTAGCATCTAAAGGCCGCAGACGCGGCTTTCGGAGGATAGACATAGATGGACCTTGTCCGTAACACAAAGATAGATTTCCTTGGGAAAAGGCGGATAACATTCGTCATCTCGATAGTCCTTGTCCTGTTGGGGCTTGTGGCCGCTATCGCCATACCAATGGGCAAGGCGAACCTGAGCACCGACTTCGAGGGCGGAATAGCCATACAGTTCAGGTTCCAGAATGCCTTTGAGATAGACAGGATGAGGGTGCTCCTCGCTGAAGCGGGCTTCAAGGACGCTAACTTGCAGCAGTTCGCCGAGCCCACGAAGCTCCTCGTCAAGCTCAAGAGGTCTGACGGAGACCTGAGGGCCCTGTCCCAATCACTCGGAGATGTCTTCACAAGGGGCATCCATGACAACCCCTTTACGATAGACTCGACCACCGAGATTGGTCCTACCGTGGGAAAGAAGCTCCAGAAGGACGCGCTCTGGGCTGTGCTTATTTCTATGATAGGCATACTCCTTTATGTGGCGTGGAGGTTCGAGTTCAGGTTCGGCGTGGCCGCGGTGGCAGCCACCTTCCATGACGTCCTGGCCGTACTCGGCGTATTCTTCCTGCTCGACAAGGAGATGAGCCTGCTGGTAGTGACAGCCCTTTTGACCGTCGCCGGGTACTCCCTTACGGATACTGTCGTGGTCTTCGACAGGATACGCGAGAACATGAGGAAGAGGACCAAGGAGGACCTCGTGACCCTCATAAACAGGTCGCTGAACGAGGTCCTCTCCCGTACCATCGTCACATCCCTTACTACCCTGCTCGCCGCCCTTGCCCTGACAATCCTTGGGGGGGAGGTCATACATGACTTCGCCCTTGCCCTGGTAATGGGCGTCATCGTGGGCACCTTTTCATCGATATTTATCGCGAGCCCGCTACTCCTTTACTGGAAAGGTAAGGGAAAACAATCGCTTGTAAAAGTTTAACCCCTTCTTTGCGTTTCCCGCGCCCTTTTTAAGGGTGCGGGACCAATTTTTCGGATTTTCCTCAAAAAAAAGCCTATTGTAATTTTTAAAGACTTATGCTATTCACAAGTATCGGCAGGAAGCCGTTTTGTTCATCTTTTATTTAGAAATTTAAATATGAGGCTGACCTTCCGGTAGTAGAAATCAGTAATAAAAGGCTCATGGCGGGCCGGAAAAGGTAAGGGATGCCAAGATACCAAGAAGGTATTAAGGCATTTTTTTTTGCGCTGAATGGATCTACGTAGTTCCACGCTAAAGAGCGGCTCTATGGAAAAGAAAAACGGCTTTTCCGCTATTCCCGCCCCCATGGACCTGTCGGTCTGGAGGGAGTTTCAGAAGGGGCTCTCGCTTCTTCTGGACATGCCGCTTCAGCTTTATGACTCGGCAGGGAACCTGCTTGTCCCCTCGATAAAAGAACCGTGCGTTTGCGAGAAGGTCTGTTCAAACGAGCGCGGCAGGTCCCTTTGCTCGGAGATGATCTTGGCCTCCATAGCCAAGGTCATCGAAAAAAAGAAAGCTTACATATTCAAATGTCACGTGAACCAGTACTTCTTCGCTGTCCCTGTCATCCTCGCTTCCGGCCACGCGTTTGTGATAATCGGTGGGCGGGCGTACTTCGAAGGGAGCGTAATAAAGGATTTTTATGAGGGTATAAGCGGGTTGGGCTTAAGCGAGTCTGAAGCGAGCGGGCTTCGGGCAGAGCTGAAGACGGTCCAGCCGAAGTCCATGTTCATGGCCCCGACGATATTGCACAGCATGTCCGTGCCTCTTTTGACCTCCCTGGTGGCAAACCGCCAGGCAGGCGCGGGAGACTCTGACGTGAGTCTCAGGGGCTTTAAGGCCCTGGAGCAGGTCTACAGGTCGATAGCGCCTGTGCTGGACCGGGAGGAGCTCTATGAGACGATACTGGCGAAATCCTCCGAGCTGGTGGGGGCCGACAGGGGGTCTCTTATGATCCTCGATAACAAGCAGAACGTACTTTCGGTCAAGGCATCAAAGGGCATGGACAGGAAGATCGCAGAGGGCTTGAGGGTCAAGGTCGGCGACGGTATCTCCGGGGCGATAGCGGCCAGGGGCGTGCCGGTGATAGTCAGGGATATAGAGAACGAGGTGCCGTCCTGGAAGAACAGGCCGAGGTACAAGACCAAGTCCTTCATATCCTTGCCGCTTAAGCTCGAGAGCAAGGTCATAGGCGTAATAAATTTAAGCGACAAGAACTCCGGCGAGGTCTTCTCTGAAGAGGATCTGCACCTGCTGCTCTCTTTTTCGAACTACGCCTCTATCGCCCTGGAGCGAGGCGCTTACTACAGCATGAGCGAAGAGCTCAAGATGCTCTCCATGACAGACCCGCTTACGGGCCTTTTCAACAGGAGGTATTTCAGGGAAAGGCTCTATGAGGAAGTCGAGAGGGTCAAGAGGCATAACGAGTGCTTCACCTCCTTTGTAATAGACATAGATAACTTCAAGAGCTTCAATGACAGGTATGGCCATCTCGCGGGCGACGAGGTCTTGAAGGGTGTTTCTCGGGCCATCAGGGACGCCGTGAGGTCCATGGACGTAGTGGCCAGGTACGGCGGCGAGGAGTTCGCGGTCATCCTCCCGCATACGAACAAGGCCGACGCCTCCATCATAGCCGAGAGGATAAGAAAGGGCGTTCAGGACTTCAGGCCGCCGAACCCGGACTTCGAGCACTGGCCCACCATAAGCCTTGGCGTGGCAGAGTTCCCCGGGGACGCGAGCCACATAGACGATCTCATAAACAAGGCCGACAAGGCCATGTACCTGGCCAAGAGGATGGGCAAGAACAAGGTAGTGGTCTATGAAAGATAGGATGCTCTTCAATACCTGCCCTGACGGCGAGTTCTTCGGCCGGGTATACGAGATAGATTACATCTGCAGGAGGGCGGCTGAGAAGCCCGCCCCGGCCATCTTCCTTTTCGGAGGACGCTGGACCGGGAAGACAGAGCTCCTCCGCAGGGTCTTCCACGGCCTCTTCTGGGGACAGGCCAGGGTAGTGCCCATTTACTACCAGTTCAAGGGCTACGGCTCCGCCGAGGAGTTCGCGGAGGACTACCTGAAGGAGGTCCTGAAGCAGTACCTCGCCTTCAGGCTCCGCGACGCCAGGCTCGTCCGCAACGAAGTCTCTCTCGATAAGCTCGACCGCCTGCTCGTGGATAACGACCTTTACGACCTCGCCGACCTCGCCGCCATTCACAGGGAGGCGCGCAGGGCTTCCGACAGCACCGCGGCCTTGAGGAACGCCCTTTCAAGCCCGGCGATGGTCTCCGCGCGCTCAGGCATACCCGTATACCTCATACTGGACGATATCGACCACGCGGCGTGCTCGGACGGTCAGAGGGAGGCCGCGTTGTCCAGGGAGCTTATCGACTCGCTCTCGCTCGGCCCCGCCTCCTTCGTCGCTTCTGCGTCGACCAAGCGCCCTCTCGATGGCGCCGCCTTCAGCGGCTCGGCCGAGGCCATGGAGCTTCCCGGCCTTGACGAGGAGGTCGCCACGTCGATGATGATGGACTTAGGCCGCCAGTACGGGGTCGAGTTCGATACCGAAATATTGAGGCTCGCGGCCACGAGGCTTGAGGGGAACCCCATGTACCTTAAGAGCCTGGTCTGGGCGGCGGCCAAATCCGGAGTAAGCCTTTCTACACTCAAGGAGTTCGGGGACCTCTATACCCAGGACCTCTTCGAGGGTAATATGGGCATAGCGCTGAGGTCGGCATTGGGGCTCCGGGGGATAAACAGTTTAAGGGTGCTCCATGCGTGCTCCACATCGAAGAGGCCGCTTTCCGACGAAGATCTCTCCGAGAGGTTCAGGCTTGAGCCCTCGGAACTTGAAAATATCATCGAGGGGCTCTCTGAGGCCGGTCTCGTGGAGGTGAACCTCGGATCGCTCCTGTGGGCCGGGGGCTCGGTAGTCAAGGATTTCATATGCTTCGTCTACGAAACGCGCGTTAAGGGTAGAAGCGCCGAAGAGGTAAGGACCTATCTGGCCAGGGAGATACTGAAGGAAGGGTTCGGCTTCAGGGGGGCGAGGGCCGGGTTAAAGCTCAAGGACGAAGTCGCCGAAGTAATGAGATCGTTCAACAACCAGAAGGTACTGAAGCTCCTTTTCCGGAACCAGGCGTTTTCAGCCAGGTTCAAGAAAGGGAAAGGCGGGGACGAAGGCGAGCTTACGGTCCCGCAATCAGTTGGCTGCTTCTCATCCGAACGCCTTGAGGCCGGAGAGGCGGGCCCGCCAATACTCGTGGCGCACGGCTTCCAGAACGGCAGGTACGATTCCGGCAATGAGGTCGTCTGGATAGCCTCGGTCAAGGACGCCCTTTCGCCGGTCAATATCGGCGACGTAGAGAACTTCCTGAGGCGCACCCAGATACTCCGGGAGAACTTCAGGGCCGCGAAGGTCGTAAGATGGATGGTCGGGAGGGAGGGCTTCACCGCCGAAGCGCAAAAGCGCATAGAGGCCGAGGGCGTTTTCTCATCCGATTCTGTCCAGTTGAAGATAATAAAAGAGGGGCTCGCCGATAAAGACTCGGCCACGAGGCTCAAGTCCTCTGATAAGATAGCCCCGGTCAAGGAATTCGAGGTGGTGCTGCCTTCGTCTTCCAAGGCCGAGCTTGTGGCGGCGAAGGCGGTCGAGGAGATAGGCACCGAGATGGGCTTCGACGACGCGGCCATAGGCCAGATAAAGGCCGCCCTAGTAGAGGCCTGCATAAACGCATTCGAGCACAGCAGGCTTAAGATCGCGAAGGTCTTTTTGAGGTTCGTCGCCTCTGCCGACAGGCTTACCATCCATGTCCAGAACGGCGGGGTCGATTTCGACAGCCCTTCCGAGCCTTCAGACCCCATCGAAGCGGGGGCCATGCCCAGGAAGCGCGGCTGGGGATTCGAGCTCATGAGGGGGCTTATGGATGAGGTCAGGGTAGAGCGGGTAAGGGGAGGGGCGAAGATAGTCCTCGTGAAATACCTTGTAAAAGGAGATAGCAGTAATGGTAAAGAGGTATAGGAACTTCAAGGAGATAGGGGATACCGTCGTCCTTTACCCTGATAATTATATCAACGACATAGAAGGGGAAAAGCTCGAAGAGCTCTGCGCCAGCTACCTTGAGCGGGGCTTCAAGAAAATAGTGATAGACTTCTCGGAGACAGACCTCATAAATTCCATCGGTGTATCCGTGCTCATCGGCATGATAGAGAAGGTCAGGGAGAAGAATGGCGCTGTCCTTTTCTCCGGGCTCAAGCGCGTTAACTACGACATATTCAGCATAGTAGGGCTTACGAAGCATATAAGGATATACGAGACCGAAGAGGAAGCCATTGGGGTCGGTCCTGACACTGCTGGTCACGTGACAGCCTGAAACCCTTAGGAGGAGTTGATGTCTGAAGCCGAACTGAGCCTTGAAAAGCTCCTTTTCAACCTGAGCACGCTTGCGGAGCTTGGTGAAGAGATAACCTCGCCAAAGGATTTTAACAGGGTAGTGAAGAGCGCCCTTTACATGGTGATGGGCTCGTTTTCGTCAACAAAAGGCGCGATATTCCAGTACGACCAGGACAGGGATTTCTTCACCCCCATAGCCTCCAAGGGCCTTGGCGACATAGGCGGGGTGTCGATCAAGCTCGGGCACGATGAAGTAGCCGGGCTTGTAAAGCACAAGGACCCCCTGGACCTCGCCTCCGGGGCCCATCCGGCAGGCCTGCTGGGTACGGCAAGGGAGGCGTTAGATAAGCTTGACGCGAAGGTGCTGGCATGCCTTATCGTTAAAAACGAGCTGCTGGGCCTTATCGCCATAAACGGCAAATTCACCGGCGAGCCATTTACCGTATACGATTACCAGCTCCTGTCGGTCATGTCCCAGCACATCTCATTTTCGCTCCACAGCCATTCGCTTCTGATGAAGCTCATGCACAAGTACACGGAGAACAAGAACCTGTACGACAATTTAAGGCGCATATACTACGACACCATACACGCCTTTGCCGCCGCCATCGACGCCAAGGACGCCTATACCAGGGGCCATTCCCACAGGGTCTCGGCCTATAGCGCGGCGCTGGCAAGGGAGATGGGCTGGTCTAACGACGAGGTCGAAGGGATAAGGATAGGCGGACTCCTTCACGATATCGGCAAGATAGCCGTCGACAAGACCATCATAAACAAGGCGAGTCCGCTTACGAGCTATGAGTGCAGGGAGCTCAACTCGCATCCGGTCGTGGGCTACGAGATACTCTCCAAGATAAAGTTCCCGTGGAAGGGTATACCCATGATGACACGGAACCACCATGAGAAGGTGGACGGCTCAGGTTATCCCGACAGGCTCAAGAAATCCGAGATACCCATAGGCGCCAGGATAATGTCGCTCGTGGACGCCTTCGACGCGATGACGACCGACAGGCCGTACAGGCCCCGTCTCTCTTTCAGAGAGGCGATGAGCGAGGTAAAGGAGAACTTCGACAGGCAGTTCGACCCGGAGGTCGTCTACCCGTTCATCTCGGTAATAAAGAAAGAGGTGAGAAGGGAGGTCGATAACCCGACGATAGTGCCTCTTCTTCTGGAGCAGTTGGATTCTGTCACCATCGACAGGATGTTCGAGGGCTTCCCCCCTGCCTAATAAGGCTGGCAGCGCGTTAATCAGGAAAGAAGGCCCCGTCGGAAAGACCCGCCGGGGCCTTTCTCTTTCAGGATATACATCATCTCTGCTGTCCGCTATTGTTTATGAAAAGCTCCACTTTTTATACTTTTTCCGACTTGTGTAATGTCTTTGATCCAGGCCATTCTGTCTTGACCTTTTCCCCCGTTGAAAGTAAAATGAACGCTGCCAATCCCTTCGCTTTTTAAGCTCCCCTCTAGCCAGCTGGGGCTTCGACATGCGGGAAAAAACATATTACACATCGCTCGCTTGACCCCGTAATCTACTGCGGGAATGCTCGCGGGCATGTTCAAGAGGGCCGTAGATCATCTGATGCTCAAAAAACGCTGGAAAGTAAGCCCGGCCGATATGGGGTTGCGGGAGGGCTTAAGCAGGCAGCTCAACATATTGCCGGTTACGGCTCAGCTTCTGGTAAACAGGGGCCTTGTCGAGGTCGACAAGGCCTTTTCCTTTCTTAAGCCGGACTTATCCTCTCTGCACGACCCCATGCTCATGAAGGGCATGGAGGCGGCTGTCGCGCGCGTTGTCAAGGCCATGGCCGGGGGGGAGAAGATAGCCGTCTACGGCGACTATGATGTTGACGGGACTACGTCAGCGGCCCTTCTGTACCTGTTTTTCAAGGAATCCGGCGTCGATGTGCAGACGTATATACCGGCGAGGCTCACCGAGGGGTACGGCCTCAACGCCGAGGCCTTGAAAAAGATCGCGGCCTCCGGCTGTACGCTCGTCATAACGGTAGACTGCGGCTCGTCAAATGTCGCGGAGGTGGCGTTCGCCAATTCGTTAGGCATGGACGTTATCATAACCGACCACCATGAGATGAAGGAGGCGCCCCCGGCCCACGCGGTGCTGAACCCGAAGCAGGAGGGCTGCGCGTTCCCCTTCAAGGGGCTCGCGGGTGTGGGTGTTGCCTTTAACCTTGTCGTGGCGCTACGGACCCGCTTGAGAGAGGCGGGCTGGTTCAAGGAGGGTGTTCCGAACCTCAAAAGGTACCTTGACCTGGTGGCGGTTGGCACCGTGGCAGACCTCGTGCCCCTGATGGACGAGAACCGCGTATTCGTGCACTACGGCTTAAAGGAGCTTGAGAGGGCGGAAAGACCCGGGCTAAAGGCCCTTATTGAGGTCGCCGGGATAAAGGGCAGGCTCGATTCCACCGGCATAGCCTTTCAGATCGCGCCGCGCATAAACGCGGCGGGAAGGGTCGCGAGCGCCGGTACGGCCCTAAGGCTCCTTACGACCAGCGACCCGCAAGAGGCGGCCTCACTCGCGGCCGAGCTCGACCGTGAGAACACCTCGCGCCAGAGGATAGAGGCCGAAACGCTAAGTGAGGCCCTTTCAATGCTTGAGGGGCACACAGGCAACGGCATAGTCCTTTTTTCGGAGGGCTGGCACCCCGGTGTCGTGGGCATAGTCGCCTCCCGCCTCGTGGACAGGTTCTCGAAGCCCGCTGTGCTCATCGCGATGGATAACGGGGTTGGAAAGGGCTCGGCCCGCGGCATAAGGTCTTTCGACATCTTGAAGGGGCTTGAGTCATGTTCGGCCTTTCTTGAGAGGTTCGGGGGGCACAAGGCCGCCGCCGGCCTTACGGTTACAAGCGAAAAGGTGGAGGCGTTCAGGGACGAGTTCGTCAGATACGCGGACAGGACCCTCAGAGACGAGGACCTCGTGCCAGAGGTCACCCTCGACGCCGTAGTCTCCCTCGACGAGGTCGACCGGAGGCTCATATCCGAGATAGAAAGCCTCGCCCCGTTCGGCCAATCGAACCGCGAGCCGGTCCTTTGCCTCTCTGACGCGCACATAGTCGCCACCGAGGTCGTCGGCTCAAGGCACTTGAGGTTCACGGTCAAGCATAACGGGCGCTCCGGGCGGGGTATTGGCTTCGGGCTTGCGGGGCTCCATCCGGTGCAGGGCAAGGGCTACGGCATAGCCTTTTCCCCCTATATCGACGAGTGGCAGGGCGCGTCAAGCCTGAGGCTCAGGATAAAGGACGTCATGCACGGGTTTGTAAAAACCTTGACATGAAAGCCAAAACAAAATATATTTTTACGTTGCTTGTTTTTAGGAGTTATCTTCTTGATGTCTCACGGAAAATCTCATAAAATGATTTTGAAAAAAGGGCTTGCCGTTCTTGCCATGGCCTTCTTCTTTGAGGCCTTCCTGTCGCCAGCTTTTTCGAATGGAAGGTTTTTCTCTGACTGGCTGCCGGAGAAGAGCCAGTCGGCGAAGGCCGCCAGGCATTATGTGCTGGACGTGCTCCGCGAGAACAGGACCGGGCTCGGCTCCCTTGAGGAGCTTAAGCTCGCCGAGGTCATCCTCATGGAGAGCGTTGCCCACAAGATAGACCCTTTGTTCGTGCTCGCCCTCATAGAGAACGAGTCGACCTTCTATAACTGGACAAGGTCGTTCCGCGGCGCGGTGGGGCTCATGCAGATACTCCCCACCACGGGCGAGGAGCTGGCTGGCGAGCTTAACGTCGCCTGGAAGGGCGAGGAGACGCTTCTGGACCCGTATACAAATGTCAGGATGGGGGTCCACTACCTCTCAAGGCTTAAAAGCAGGTACAAGGACCTTGATACTACCCTTTCAGCCTATAACTTCGGCCCCGGCAGGATGGATACCATGATGAAGGAAGGCAATGAGCCGGAGGCCGAGTACGCCCACAGGGTGCTTGAGAGTTACAGGAAGTTCAAGGAAAAGGCCGAGTTCTATTGAAGGCCGCCGGGCAAGAGTCCTACGCCGGTCAACTCCGGCTTGGCAATATATAACATGTAATCCGGGGGTATAAAAATGTTCGTACCAAAAAGGGTCTTTTTTACAAAGGGCGTAGGCATACACAAGGAAGAGCTCACCTCTTTCGAGCTCGCGTTGAGGGATGCGGGCATAGAGAAGTTCAACCTTGTGCAGGTCTCCAGCATATTCCCGCCCGCCGCCAAGATCGTGCCCAAGACGGTCGGGCTTAAAAAGCTCTCCCCCGGACAGATAGTATTCTGCGTCATGAGCAGGCTTGCGAGCAACGAGCCCAGGAGGCTTCTGGCCGCCTCAGTGGGATGCGCCATCCCGACCGACAGGAAACTCTACGGGTACTTGAGCGAGCACCATTCCTACGGCCAGTCCGATAACATCGCCGGAGACTACGCGGAGGACCTCGCGGCCGCCATGCTGGCCTCGACCCTCGGCATCGAGCTCGATGAGAACCTCGGCTGGGACGAGAAGAAAGAGATATACAGGATAAGCGACAAGATAGTAAAGACGACTAATATAACCCAGTCCGCCATAGTCAAAAGCGACGGCAAGTTCACCACGGTCGTAGCCGCGGCAGTCCTCGTCCCCTGAGCCGCGAAGCTCACCCGAGGCCTAAAGCCTTAAACGGTGCTATGAGAGTCGCCCTTACCTACAATCTGAAAAAGGACCTCGTGGAGGCCAAAAGCCTCCCCTCGGACTTCTACGCGGAGTGCGACGAGCCTGAGACCATTCAGGCCGTCCGTGACGCCCTCGCGGAGCGTCATGAAGAGGTCGCCATGGTAGAAGCCGACGAGGATGCCTTCGAGAAGCTCCGGCGCCTTAAGCCCGATATCGTCTTCAACATGGCCGAAGGGCTCTGGGGAGAGAGCAGGGAGGCGCAGATACCGGCCGTCCTCGAGATGCTCCGCATCCCGTACACCGGCTCAAACCCGCTGACATTGGGGCTTTGCCTCAACAAGGCCCGCGCGAAAGAGGTCCTTGCCTATTACGGGATACCCACGGCAAGGTTCGTCGTAGCCGCCGCGCCCTCTCTTGAAATAGAGAAGTTCCTGACCTTCCCGATGATAGTGAAGCCGCTATTCGAAGGTTCGAGCAAGGGCATAAAGAACGATTCCATCGTACATACCCCCTCTGAATTAAAGAAGAAGGTCGCCTCGGTGCTCGAAGAGTACTCCCAGCCCGCCCTTGTGGAGGAGTACCTGAGCGGGCGCGAGTTTACCGTCGCGCTCATGGGTAACGGTGAGGGGCTCAAGGTCCTCCCGATAGTCGAGATAAACTACTCTGCCCTCCCGGCGGGCGTAAACCATATATATTCGTACGAGGCCAAATGGGTGCTCGACACACCGGATGCCCCGCTCGACATATTCACGTGCCCGGCGCAGATACCTGACAGGCTCAAGAGCGCCATCGAGGCGGTTTCAAGGGACGCCTTCAAGTCGCTTGACGTCAAGGACTGGTGCAGGATAGACGTAAGGCTCGATTCATCTGGCGTGCCGCACGTCATAGAGCTCAATCCCCTGCCCGGCATCCTCATGGACCCGAAGTGCAATTCATGCTTTCCCAAGGCCGCGAGGGCAGCCGGGATGTCGTTCAGCTCCCTCGTAAACGGCGTGCTTGATGCCGCGCGCGGAAGGTTCGGCCTGTGAGGCCGTCGAAGGTGAAGATAATCTTCAACGACGACGGACATGACACATACGCCATGGGCGGCAAGGCGATAGACCTCGAAGACATCAACTCTACCGTAGCCGACGTAGATGGCGCCTTAAGATCAAAAGGATATCCCGTATCGAGTGTGCCGCTTAAGGGCAGTGAAGATCTCGATAGGTTCACGGCAGAGATAAAAGACACAGAGGCGGTCATCTTTAACCTCTGCGAAGGGGCCTTCTCCAAGAGCTCATTCGAGATGAACGTGGCGGCCCTCCTTGAGCTCTACGGCGCGCGCTTTACGGGCAACGGCCCGCTTACGCTGGGGCTCTCTCTCAATAAGGGCCTTACAAAGGATATACTCTCCAGAAGGGGCGTGCCTACGCCGGCTTACGCCGTCATGAATGAGCCGCCGGAGGAGATTGCCGGCCTTGAGTTCCCGCTTATCGTCAAGCCGCTTTGCGAGGACGCAAGCGTCGGGATAGATTCGAAAGCGGTCGTTGGGAACCTTGCGGAGTTGCGTGAGAGGGTCGGGCATGTCGTCTCGAAGTTCTGCCAGCCGGCCATCGTGGAAGAATATATCGACGGCAGGGAGTTCAATATCGCGGTAATGGGCAATGGAAGAGGCGCGCGGGCGCTGCCGCCTTCGGAGATACTCTTCGTCGATTTCCCTGAGGGCAGGCCGAAGATATGCTGCTACGAGGCCAAATGGGTGGAGGAGAGCCCCTTTTATATGAAGACGGTCCCGAGCTGTCCCGCGCAGATACCCGACAGTCTCAAGGCCGAGCTTCAGTCGATAGCGCTGCTGGCCTACAGGACCATGGGCTGCAGGGATTACGCCAGGGTGGACATGAGGCTCGGCATGGACAATAAGGTCAGGGTGATCGAGGTAAACCCCAACCCGGACATATCGTCAGATGCCGGGTTCGCGAGGGCAGCCAAAGCCGCCGGGCTTGAGTACGCCGACCTTATAGCCGCGATAGTCGAAGCGGCGGTCGAGAGGAATGAACCGCAGGAGGCCAGGGCCTGCTTAGCGAGATGAGAGAGAGCGCCAGCCAGAGCGGGTTAACGATGAGAAAGACGGTTCCCGCGGACAGGGCGGCGCTTGTTTCGTGCGTCGAGGGCGCCGGGAACCTCACGTCAGATGAGAGGGACTGCGCGGTAGAGCTCATCGACATATATCTGAAAGACCCGCTTCAGACCGATTACTTCTTCATCACGGCGGCCGCTTCCGACGGATGCCCTGCCGGTTACGCGTGCTATGGGAAGAGGCCGCTCACGGACGCTGTCTATGACCTGTACTGGATACTCGTCGGCCAGGAGCGCAGGCGAGAGGGTGTCGCGACCATGCTCCTTGAACACGTCGAGGGGCTTTTAAGGGACGAGGGCGCGAGGATGCTTGTGGCCGAGACATCCGGCTTGCCGGCCTATGACGCGGCAAGAAGGCTGTATCTTAAGAGCGGCTTCCGCGAAGAGGCCAGGATAAGGGAATTCTACAAGCCGGGAGACGATATAATTTTTTTCACCAAGCGGTTATAAAACCAACGGAGTGACTGTGGAGCTTGAGAGCATAAAAAAGATATACGCCGGTTACTCGAACATATACGACGCCCTTTTCAAGAGGTTCTTTTATCCGAGGATAAAGCACGCCATAACCTACATGGACATCAAGCCCGGGGAGAGGGTCCTTGACGTCGGCGTGGGCACGGGCCTTTCCCTTCAGGAGTTCCCCGGTAACTGCACCGTGGTCGGCATAGACCTCTCTACGGCCATGCTCAGGAAGGCGAAGGACAAGATAGGCAAGCACGGCCTCGGCCACATACATGTGCTCAGCATGGACGCCATGAGCATAGGCTTCAGGGACGACACCTTCGACAAGGTCTTCATATCCCATGTCGTAAGCGTCGTGCCAGACCCGTACAGGCTCATGTCCGAGGTGAGGCGCGTGTGCAAGAAGGGCGGCCAGGTCGTCATCGTCAACCACTTCAAGTCGAGCAACAAGGTCGTTGAGATAGTCGAGAAGCTCATAAACCCGGTGTGCAAGAAGATAGGGTGGAGGTCGGACCTGTGCCTAAACGAGTTCATAAACCGTTCCGGCCTCAACGTCCGGCAGAAGTACATGCTCAAGAAGCTGGACTTTTGGCACATACTCTTCGCCACAAACGAGAAGTAAGCCGCGGAGCCATTTGCCCAGGGACAATATCCTATCCGGCCATCTTATCGAGCCCCTGACCGCCGAAGACCTCGAGGAGGTCATGAGGATCGAGAGGGTCTCTTTCCCCAAGCCCTGGACCAGGGCAATGTTCGAAGGCGAGCTGAAAAACCCGGTCTCCTCGGCGTACACCCTGAAGGTGCGCCCCGACGATGATGAGCTGGCGGCCTACATAGTCTTCTGGATAGTCCACGGCGAGGCCCATATCCTCAATATCGCCGTTGACCCGAGGTGGAGGGGCAGGGGGGTGGCTTCCCGCTTACTTGGCTTCGTCCTCCAGATAATGAAGCGCAGGATGGTCTACGAGGTCTTCCTCGAGGTCAGGGTTTCTAACGAGTACGCGAAGAGCCTCTATAAGAAGTTCGGCTTCAGGGAGGCCTTCATAAGAAGGAACTACTATGGGGACGAGGATGCGATAGTGATGGTCCTCGATCTTTAGCAGGCGACGAAGAATCTCTCTTATTTTGGAACTGAGGCAGGGAAGATTTTGGAACTAAAGGCAAAGATACTCTATAACGACCGCCTTGCTGAAGGGTACTTCAGGCTTGGCCTCTCCTGCGGGATGGCCGAAGTGAGGGCAGGGCATTTTGTCATGCTCAAGGTCTCTAACGGATTGGACCCGCTCCTGAGAAGGCCGCTCGGCATATACAGGCCGCTTGGCGCGAAAGGCAAGGGCGCAGGTGTAGAGCTTCTTTACAGGGTCGTTGGCAGGGGCACGGGGATACTGTCGCTCAAGAGGCCTGGTGAGACGCTCGGCGTGCTTGGCCCGCTCGGCAACGGTTTTGCCGACCCGCCTGAAGACCGTAAGATAGTGATGCTTGCCGGCGGCATGGGCATAGTGCCGCTTTATATGCTGGCGAAAAAAGCCAGGGGCGCTACGCTTCTTTTCGGGGCGCGCACGAAAAAAGAGACTTTCCTACTGAAGGACTTCCGCGCCATGGGGCTCAAGATAAAGACCGCCACTGAGGACGGCAGCGCCGGTACAAAGGGCTTTGTTACGGAGCTGCTTGCCTCTGGGATTACCCCTGAGACAACTGTATACGCCTGCGGCCCTGTCGGCATGCTCAAGGCAGCGGCCATGATAACCAATAAGGCCGGGGCGAAATGCCTGGTCTCGCTCGAGCGGTCGATGGCCTGCGGCATAGGCGTATGCCTGGGCTGCGCCGTGAGGACCAGGGCGCGCCACGAGGAGAAGGAGAACAGGTTCTACAAGATGGTCTGCTCTGACGGCCCTGTATTCGATAGCGAGGAGATAGATTGGGACGTGCTCTGAAAAGAGAAAACCCGCTTGAGGTAAGGATAGCGGGGCTCAGCTTCAAAAACCCGGTCATGACAGCTTCCGGAACCTTCGGCTATGGGAGCGAGTTCGCGCCGTATATGGATTTGAATAAGCTCGGCGCGATCGTCGTGAAGGGCCTCTCTCTTTATCCCAGGCAGGGCAATCCCGGGCCGAGGATAGTCGAAACGCCCAGCGGCATGCTCAACGCCATAGGCCTTCAGAACGTGGGCGTTGACGACTTTATCGAGCGGAAGCTCCCGCTACTTAAGGGAGTAGACACGCACGTCATCGCCAATATCTTCGGAGAGACCGTCGAGGACTATGTCGAGGTAGCGCGGAGGCTCGACGCCGCGAAAGGTGTAGCGGCCCTTGAGATAAACATCTCATGCCCGAATGTAAAAAAAGGCGGCATCGTCTTCGGCACAGACCCGAACGAGGCGTTCAAGGTGGTCTCTGCCGTGAGGAAGGCAACCCGTCTTCCGGTCATCACAAAGCTATCGCCCAACGTAACCGACATAAAGGTGATGGTAAAGGCGGCTGAGGACGGCGGCTCTGACGCGATTTCTCTCATCAACACCATAACCGGCATGGCCATAGACGTAGAGCGGAGAAGGCCTGTCCTCGCCACGGCCACAGGCGGCCTCTCAGGCCCGGCCATAAGGCCGATAGCCGTGCGAATGGTATGGCAGGCGGCGCAGGTGGCGAAGGTGCCCATAATAGGCATGGGCGGCATCGTAACGGCCAAAGACGCGCTTGAGTTCATAATAGCCGGCGCAACCGCCGTGCAGGTGGGCACCGCGAACTTCATAGAACCGGACGCCTCTGTCAAGGTGGTTGACGGGATAGAAGAATATCTCGTCAGGAAAAATATGAAGCTGGAAGAGCTCATAGGTTCGCTCAGGAGCGGGTGAAGCTGGTCTTGCCGTTATTGGTAAGGACTTTTTCCGCACTGCCGTGAGGCATCGAGGCTAAGGCTCACTTCTTTCTACCTCTCTCACTCCGTGAACTCGCCCCTTAGGTCGCTTCGCTCCATCTTCCCATCATTCCTCTTTTGGGTTGAAATCTCCATTCATACGGGTTAAGTTTGAATCAAAATCGAAAGTGGGAGGATGTATGAAAAACCCTGTCGAAAAGATCTTGAAGGAATCGAGCGTCGTCTCGGAGCTCTACCACAAGCTGTCGAAGCTCAGGGGCAAGCTCGACAAGGAGATGAACGCCATCGGGAAGAAGTTCTCCAACGAGATAACGAAGATAGAGAAAAAGGCCAAGAAGAAGCTCAAGGCCGTCGAGCATGCCCAGCTATGGGAAAAGGGCGGCTTTGAGAAGCTCGCCGTGAAGGTCCACAAGAAGACCGAGGCCCTGATGAAAACGGCCCAGAAGGACTGCAAGCTGGTGATAGCGAAGCTGAGGAAGTAAGGGATGATGAAAGCCGGGGCGCGAAAGCGCCCCGGCTTTTTAGTAGGGGGCTCCGCCCAACAAAAGCAAGGCGCCAAATCAAAAAATGGTGGCGCAGCCACCCTACCCTACTGCGACATGTAAGGAAAAAAACCTATTACATTGCGCTTGCGACCATGTTCAAGCAGTGAGAGTCCTGTGTCCTTAAACTATTCAGGCCCAAAGTTTCTTAATGGCATTGCCTTATTGCGGGCTATTGCAGTTCTGTTTGTCATGTACGCCCATCTTGTAGGCCAAAATCAATATGTCATCTTATGGCCCAAGCAGCTCTTAACCGAATACTTCTTTGAGCCTTTAAATATTGTTCAGCATGGTGGCGCTCTTGGCGTGGCGATCTTCTTTTTGGTGAGCGGCTACATTATCCCCTATGTAGCACAGCATGAAACCTTCAAAGAGTTTGCCCTGAAGAGATTTTTCAGGATATATCCGCCATTCCTTTTTTCGATTCTATTCATAGCCGCCGCCTTTATATTGTTGGCATTTTTAAAGGTCAAAACCTATGGCTTTATGTCGTCTGAGCATTTTATTCCCAAAAACATCATTCTGAGTGCATCCTTGACTAATTATTTCTTTCAGATCAAGAATATAAACAGTGTCGCATGGACGCTCGCGATCGAGATCTTATTCTATGTCTGGATCTCTCTAATATTGGGTGTCCTTTTCAAAAGACCTCCTTTTGCTATTCTTGTAACTTTCACCTCGTCTGTACTGTTGCTAGGAAGCAAAGTGCTTTTTAATTTTCAAGGAGAATTGGTCAATTGTTTTATGTTCATCTGTTTTATGTTTCTGGGTACCTTAATATACCTAAGGCAGGCAGGGCTGATATCAAGACTCCATCTGGTTTTTTGGACGGCCCTTTTCTGGATATTATTTTTATATCATGTCGACCTGCACGTTGTGCCACCTGCGCCTCAATATGAGACGCCGGGGTATGCCGCTTCCTATGGCCTTGCTTATTTGATTTTTGTATTAGCCGTATTCTTTGAGCCCAGGATCAGGCTTGGTCCAATATTTAAGTTCATCTCTGACAGAAGCTATTCGATCTATTTATTCCATGGCACAATCGGCGTTTTCTTAATCGGATCGCTATATGCTATTATTGGTATCCATCTCACATTGATACTTGCCTTTTCTGCTATCTTTCTGTGCTGCCATTTAGCCTATAAATTTGTTGAAAAGCCCTCTCAGGTTTTGGCGAGAAAACTATTAGGTAGGACAGATAGCAATAGCTTATCTAGGAGTGTAGTAAAAGATGTGTAAATAGTATCGTAGGCTGGGTTGAGCGTAGTGAAGTAATCACACCTTAACCTTGAGATTGCTTCGTCGCCGAAAGCGTTCCTCGCAACCCCTCTCCCTCAACGGGAGGGGCAATAAAAAACCGGGTCGGCTTTCGCCTTCCCGGTTTTTGTTTTTATCCGTAAATCTTACGCCAGATCCAGCACGCTCACCTTTGCCGCCACCTGCTGTGATATCTCGACAAAGGCCTTTGAGTGGACGGAGGCCGGGTCAGCGTGGACTATCGGCATGCCTGTGTCCCCGCCCTCCCTTATCGCCATGTCGAGGGGGATCTTGCCGAGGAGCGGCACATTGTACCGTTCGCTCGTCTTCTCTCCTCCGCCGTGGCTGAATATCTCGGACGTCCCATTGCAATGCGGGCAGACGAAGAAGCTCATGTTCTCAACTATCCCCAGTACAGGCACCTTGACCTCCTTGAACATCTTTATCGCCCGCCTCGCGTCTATTAGGGCAACGTCCTGCGGCGTGGTGACGATGACCGCGCCGGTAAGGGGTATGGTCTGGACAAGGGTAAGCTGGACGTCTCCTGTGCCGGGCGGGAGGTCGATGACCAGATAGTCGAGATCGCCCCACTCAACCCCCACGAGGAACTGCTTAACGAGCTGCATGACAAGCGGCCCCCTCCAGATAAGCGGGGTCTCCTCGTCGAGCATGAAGCCTACGGAGATGAGCTTAACGCCATACTTCTCAAGCGGCACAAGCCGCTCTTCAGGCGTTGCCTGAAGCGGTTCATGGATGCCGAACATAAGCGGCAGGCTCGGCCCGTAGAGGTCTGTATCAAGAAGGCCGACCTTCGCGCCCGATTGCGCCAATGAGACGGCCAGGTTCACGGCTACGGTAGATTTGCCGACGCCGCCCTTGCCGCTCGCTACGGCTATAGTGTTCTTGACGCCGGGTATCTGCTCCTTATCGGGCAGTTGCTTTGATTTCGGCACCTGCGCCCCTGTGGTAAGGGATACATCGGTTACACCGGGTATCGCCTTCACCGCGTTCACGCAGTTGGCCTCAAGCTCTTTCTTTAATGGGCAGGCCATCGTGGTGAGGACCAGGTTGAAGCTCACCCTGGTCCCCTCGACCTTCACGTCCTTTATCATGTTGAGGGTGACGAGGTCCTTGCCAAGCTCTGGGTCCATTACGGCGCTCAATGCCTTGAGCACCTGGGATTCGGTTATATTTGACAATTAATTACCTCCGGTCCTTGGTCCGTTTTCGGGTTGATTCCGCGCTGCTTGCGGCTTTTATCGGCTCTTTGTCCTCTATGGGGCAGGATATCGGCGCTTCTTATCCGCCCATTGGAATCCCATCCCCCCATTCAAGGGAAAGGGTGGGAAGTAAGATCAGCAAAACAATCGCGAGGCGGTCTTCTTACCTGGAAGCCGCCTCGTTAAGCGCCGTCATGAGCTCTTCAAGGGGCGCTCCGTCCCTTCTCGCTGCCGCCTCTATCGAGACAGCCCCGCCGCAGCATGAGTCTATGCGGAACTGCGTGAATATCCCGATAGTCTTGGGGAAGAGCTTTATGCAGTCGTTTACGACCATGTACTTGTTTACCTTGCTCATCATCTCACCTTCTTCTTGCCGGCTATCTCGTTCAGGTCCCTTAGAAGGGCGTCCATGTCAACGCTGTGCATCTGTGAGCCGAAGTCTATATCCTCATAGTCGGCGCCGGGGCAGTCATCGCACCCCTTGAAGTACCTCCTGAACACCTCTATCGTATCAGGGTACTCCTCCATCACCTTGCCGATTATCATTTCCTTTGTGATGGGCATATAACTATTTCGGAGGCGCCGGTGGCGGCGGGGCTGCCTTTACGGTCATGAGCATATTGGTGGCGAAGAAGACGATGGAGATCGCCTCGACGACCGAGAAGATGGCCAGAGTCGCCATCTCGCCGGAATCGTTGCGTATCACCCAGCCTGCCGCCATGCCGATGAGGCCGATATTCGCGAGCCAAAGCTGCGCCTTTGCGAGCGGGTCGCTGTAGAGAGGGCGTCCGCTGAACCTGGGCAGTATATGGTATGCCACGCCGTAGATCATCATGGACATCCATCCGAGGAGGTTGAAGTGGGTGTGTATCGGCATCCACGGGTATACCGGGCCGGCTATACTCATGTGAAGCCCAAGGAGTATAGCGGCAAGGAAGTAGATGATCGCAAAGCGTATGAACCAGACTGTTATACTGCTCATTCAGTATCCTCCTAATGGACTGAGCGTGCTAACCTCGCTCGCCTTCGTCGCGCCTCGGTCTGCTTTGTTCTGACGCTCGGTCGTGCAATTCTAACAGGCTGCTGAAAAACTTTTTGAGCAGCCTGAACAAAACCTGTGTTTTTCAGCAACCTGCCTAAGGTACTATATATCAGCCTGCCGCCTTGACAGGGGCGGGCTGGCAGACGTCCACTGGACAGACTTCGGCGCATGCGCCGCACTCTGTGCAGAGCTTGGGGTCTATGGTGTAGGGGTTGCCTTCGGAGATCGCCCCTTCAGGGCACTCTGGCAGGCATACGCCGCACGCGACACAATCCTCGAGTATGTGATAGGACATAAAGACCTCGTTATTTTTCTGTAAGTGCCGGATTTGTCATGTGTTTATATATTCCGGCTGAGAGTTGCACCCATGGCGTCCGGCTGGACTGAAGCACAGCCGCTGAAGCTTAAGCAGGATGCTAATAAAGCCTGTCAAGGCATCGACCTGGCCGGGTCTGCCCCGGCCAGGTCTCACATTGCCAAAAAGCTTCGGGAAGACCTCTCAGATAGAGAGGACCTGCTTTACTTCCGGGACCTTTTCCTTTATAGCCCTCTCAACGCCCATGACGAGTGTTATCTGCGCGCTGGGGCAGCCTGAGCACGCGCCCTGGAGCTGTACCCTTACGACCCCCTGGGCCTCGTCTATATCAACGAGCTCGACATCTCCGCCGTCAGCCTGCAGCGCCGGCCTGATACCGTTAAGAGCCTCTTCGACCCTGTCTCTAAGCATTTTGTATATCCTCCATGGAAATGGTTGTTGAAAACACTCTATTATACCTCAAAATATAAAGCTCTTTCAAGCCGGAATAAATGATTTCCGTCATGTCATGCGCCCTTGCCATGTTGTAAAAAGTATACACAGGCTGTGGGTGAAGGGCATCCGGCCTGGACGTATCTTGCAATAACTGAGGTATTCTGGTATTTTAGAGTTATTCTGGTATTTTTAAAGGAAAGCGTCTTATGAAAAAAACATATGATCTCGTGACAGAGGCTCAAGGCTCTCCGGCCTCCGGTTTGGCCTTTGGCTGGCTTGCCCTGGCGGTATTTTCCCTCGTCTTTGCCGGGGTATTCGCCCTCCTTGTGGCACTGGCGAGGACGCCTGTACTTGAGGATATGCTCCCGCTCGGGCGGGACTATATCTATGTGGCCCTCGTCGGGCACGTAGTCCTTGCGGTTGTCATATGGTTCCTCGCCTTCAAGGGCTTTCTCTGGGTCTTCTCGTCGGCATGCGTGGCTGGCAGGTCTGTCTTTTCAATGGCCCTCGGTTGGGCTTCGCTCGCTCTTTCTGCCATCGGTATGTCCCTGGTCGTAGTCTCAGCCGTCCTGGGGCTTGGGGCGGCCGAGCTTGCCAACTATGTGCCCGTCCTCCTGACCCCTGTCTTCTATGCGGGGCTCATATGCTTCGCTTCGGGTATATTACTCAATATCGTAAATACGTTCCTCTCAGTCCTCTTCGGTGGCAAGGGGAAGCTCCCGGTACTCACCTTCGGCATGCTCATCGCCGGGGCAGCGGTAGCCGTGGCCTTCTTTGACTTCGCCCTCTCAGGCTGGTTCCAGTACTCGACAGGCAAGATGTACCTTGACTTTGAAAGACTATTCTGGGGCGGAGGGCATATACTCCAGTTCGCCAACACCATCGCGATGGCTACCGTCTGGCTCTACCTCGTAAAACGGGTGCTCGGCAGGAACGCCATTGGTGATACCGCCGCAAAGGCCATATATGTCATCTTCCTTATCTTCATCCTGCCTTCTCCTGTGCTTTTCTTCTTGTACGATACCTCCTCGCAGGCCTATAAGGACAGCTTCACATGGCTCATGCAGTGGGGCATCGGCCCCTCTGTAGGCATATTCATGATAGCTGTCTACTGGACTTTGTTGGCCACAATGCGCAGGCCGTGGAAGGACCCGGCCTTCTCCTCTTTGGTCCTCTCGATCTCTGTCTTTTCACTCGGCGGGCTCATAGGCATCGGCATAGACGGAGTCAACACCATCATACCGGCCCATTACCACTGCGTCATAGGCGCGGTCACGATAGCGTTCATGGGCCTTTTCTACGAGATCCTGCCGGACTTCAACAGGGCCTTGTGGAGCAGAAGGCTCGCCGCGGTCCAGCCGTACCTCTATACCCTCGGCATAGTCCTCTTTGCGGTCGGGCTCTTCCTCGCGGGCTCTCATGGCGTTGCGAGAAAGACCTACGGGAGCGAGCAGAACCTCAATACGCTCGGAAAGCTCATAGGCATGTCGATAATGGGCTTGGGCGGGCTGGTGGCCATCGCCGGCGGGATCGCCTTTGTAGTAAACGCCATTATGTCGCTCTTCGGTAAAAAGGCCGCTCAGGAGGCCCCTGTCGGGCTTGCCGGGCGCGCGTAACGGCCCGTCTTATTTGTGTTTTCTGAAATAAAAATGACCAGAGGAGTTACCAGATGACGGTGATGAAATACCTGCCGGTTTTCAAGCTCCGGATCTGCAGCCTCATAACCTTCAGCGCCATAGTGGGCCTTATCTCTTCGGCCTCCGGCGGCTTCAGCTTTGGCAAGATGGCCTTCCTGGTCCTGGCAACCATGCTCGCCGCAGCCTCCGCGAGCGCCTTCAACCATTACTTTGACAGCGACATCGACTCGGTGATGAAAAGGACGAGCCGCAGGCCCCTGCCTTCCGGGGTAGCAGGCTCAAGGGTGGTGCTTGTCATGGCCGCCGCCCTTTTCATCCTTTCCCTGGCTGTCTCCTTTACCGCGCTCAACTACATGGTCGCCCTCCATCTCGCGCTCGGGGCCTTCGTCTACGCCATCATATACACCGTGTGGCTCAAAAGGAGGAGCTGGGTCAATATAATCATCGGCGGGCTTGCAGGCAGCTTCGCCGTGCTCGCCGGCGGCGCATCGGCAAGCCCGGACCTGTGTATGCCCCCGGTCCTTCTTGCCATAGTCATGTTTTTCTGGACGCCATCGCATTTCTGGAGCTTCGCCATATATCACAGGGACGAGTACGCGAAGGCCGGGGTCCCCATGCTGCCCGTAGTGGTCGGCGACAGGCGGACCGCCCTCTATACCCTTATAAATACTATCCTTCTCGTGACCTCCTCGCTCGTGCCCTGGGTCCTGGGCTACAGCGGGGTGGTCTATCTTGCATCGGCCGTTCTCCTCGGGGCCTATTTTATCTACTGGAATGTAAGGCTTGTGCGGGACCCGGCAAGGGAGATCGCCTGGAAGAACTTCAAGGTATCCATGCTATACCTGGGGGTGCTTTTCACCTCTGTCATAGTTGACATGGCCGTAAGGAACATGGGATAATTCTAACCGAAAGGCGGCCCCCAAAGCCATTCTACAAAGTTCTTGACAAGGCAATGGGTTGACTGTATTCTTTGTTTCTCAAATTTCCTTATACCAAGGAGGACTCACATGCGTAAAATATTAGGAATTGGCATACTCGCTCTCGGTCTCGCCGCTTTCACAGTACCTGCGATGGCCGCTGACGGCGCAGCTGTCTACAAGGCGAAGTGCGCTCCGTGCCACGGCGCCGACGGACAGGGCACCGCGATGGCCCCCGGCTTCAAGGGCAGCGAGTGGGTAAGGAGCACCGCTGACGCCGAGATCGCCACCGTCATCACAGCCGGCCGCGAGGGCGCCGCGAAGAAGTACAAGCAGTTCGCCATGGGCATGCCCAAGCAGAAGCTCTCCGACGATGATGTAACGGCCGTTGTGGCCCACATCAAGGGGCAGGCGAAGTAAAAGTTTATTAAGCTCTACTCGAAGGGCCCGGTCTTTCCGGGCCCTTTCTTTTTCCCCGCAATTTGAAGCCGCTCGATGCCGTTTTTTTTTATCTTGATGACAGCCGGACGCAGTTGACAACCGTTTCGAAATCATCGATAATTGCTGGATAATATTTTTTAAAATCCTACAATAAAACCCATTCTTTTTAAGGTTTTTCAGTTCAATGGAGCAACATCCATCTGTCGCTTTTTTAGCGGCAGATTTGAACTCAATAAGAGCCCGAACCATTATTAATTGCTAACACGCGAACAATCGGAGGTGGAACTTGTCAGGCTCAAGGTCTGTATATGTCGGCATCGACATCGGCTCAGTAAGCGCCAATACGGTAGTACTTGATGAGCACAAAAACCTGCTCGAAGAACATTACACCAGGACCAAAGGCGAACCCTTCGAGACATCCCTCGCTATCCTCACAGAACTGATCGAAAAATACGGAAAAGCCAATATCAGGCTCGTGGCCGCCACCGGCTCCGGCGGTAAGCTCATAGCCCCTCTCATAGGCGCCGGCTTTACCAACGAGGTCATAGCTCAGGCCAAGGCGACCGCGGTCTTCCATCCTGAGGCGAGGACGGTAATAGAGATGGGCGGACAGGACGCCAAGCTCATCTTCCTCACCCCGGAGGGCGAAGACGGCAATCTCAGGATGTCTGATTTCCAGATGAACTCCGTTTGCGCCGCCGGCACAGGCTCTTTCCTCGACCAGCAGGCATGCAGGATGAACCTTACGATAGAAGATTTCGGGCACCTGGCCCTGAAGGCCGAACACCCGCCAAGGGTCGCCGGAAGGTGCTCGGTCTTCGCCAAAAGCGACATGATACACCTCCAGCAGATAGCTACCCCCGACTACGACATCGTGGCCGGGCTCTGCTACGCGGTCGCGAGAAACTTCAAGGCCACCATTGGAAAAGGCAAGGACTTCATAAGCCCGGTCTCCTTCCAGGGCGGAGTTGCCGCCAACCTCGGCGTGAGAAAGGCCTTCAAGGAGGTCCTTGAGCTCGAAGACAAGGACTATATCATCCCGGCGCATTATGCTTCGATGGGAGCCCTCGGGGCTGTCTTTACCTGCCTTGAGATGGGCAAGGCCATAGGCGCGTTCAAGGGCGTGGAGGGGCTTCAAAACTTCATGGCCACTGGCAGGAAGAACGACAGGTCGCTTGAGAAGCTTCAAAGGCCCGAGGGCCATCCCTCTCAGAGGATGAGCGCCGCTGGCTATGAGCTTCAACCGGGCAGGAAGATAGACGCCTACATGGGCATCGACGTGGGCTCGACCAGCACGAACGTCATCCTCGTCGACAGGGACCTGAAGCTTATAACCAAGAGGTACCTCGCTACCGCCGGGCGCCCGCTTGAGGCGATAAGAGAGGGGCTCAGCTCGGTCGGGGACGAATGCGGCGAGTACGTGAACGTCATGGGCGTCGGCACGACCGGCTCCGGCAGATATCTTTCAGGCGACTTCATCGGAGCGGATATCATAAGGAACGAGATAACCGCGCAGGCCACAGCCGCCGCCGAGATAGACCCGGAGGTCGACACCATATTCGAGATAGGCGGCCAGGACTCGAAGTACATTGCCATGAACGACGGCGTTGTCGTTGACTTCGAGATGAACAAGGTATGCGCCGCGGGCACGGGGTCGTTCCTCGAGGAGCAGGCGGAAAGGCTCGGCATAAGCATCAAGGGCGAGTTCAGCGATCTCGCGCTCGGCAGCCCCACCCCGCCCCCCATGGGCGAGAGGTGCACGGTCTTCATCGAATCAGACATGGTCAGCTTCCAGCAGAAGGGCGTTGAGAAGGACGGGCTCGTGGCCGGCCTCTCGTACTCCATCGTCCACAACTACCTTAACAGGGTCGTTGGAGACAGGAAGATAGGCAACAAGATATTCTTCCAGGGCGGCACAGCCGCGAACCTGGGGGTCGTGGCGGCCTTCGAGAAGGTCACTGGCAAGAAGATCACCGTCCCCGAGAACCACGACGTGACCGGCGCCATCGGCGCGGCCATACTCGCGGCAAGGGAGATGCCTGCCGGGGCCAGGACCAGGTTCAAGGGCTGGGACGCGGGGAAGAAGAAGTACGAGCTTACCTCTTTCGAGTGCAGGGACTGCTCGAACGTCTGCGAGGTAAGGAAAGTCGTCATGGACGGCGAAGCCCCGCTCTATTACGGCGGCAGGTGCGAAAAGTACGACGTGAAGAGGGACGACAGCAAGAACAGCCACCTTCCGGACCTTTACAAGGAGAGGGAGAAGCTCCTCTTCTCCGCCTATACAGGCAAGGTCGCCGGTAAGGCCGCCCCTGTCATAGGCTTCCCCAGGATGCTCACCATGTACGAGCTCTACCCGTTCTGGAAGGCCTTCTTCGATGTCCTGGGCTTCAGGACCCAGATGTCGTCGCCGACCAACAAGGATATAATAAAGAACGGCATAGAGCAGATAGTGACCGAGACCTGCTTCCCGATAAAGGTTGCGCACGGGCACGTAAACGAGCTTGTCGAAAAGGGCTTGAAGAAGATATTCATCCCTTCGATAGTGAACATGAAGCCCGCCAAGGAAGGGCAGACCGCTACACAGCTCTGCCCCTACGTGCAGACGATGCCGTACCTTTGCAACTCGGCCTATGACTTCAAGTCCAAGGGCGTAGAGGTGCTCGCCCCGGTTATACACTTCAACACCAAAGAGTCGATACTGAAAAAGGAGTTCTACGACTTCGGCAAGACGCTCGGCAAGGGCAGGGGAGAGGTCGACAAGGCGCTCAAGGCGGCTTTTGGCGCGCAGGACTTGTTCAAGAAGAGGCTCCTTAAGCGCGGCAAGGAGGTCGTGGATGGCCTTAAGCCCGATGACACGGCCCTCGTCATTGTGGGCAGGGCCTATAACACTATGGACTCAGGGATAAACCTCGAGCTCCCGCAGAAGCTCCGCGAGATGGGCACTATCGCCATCCCCTTCGACATGCTTGACCTCGACAGCGCCACCGACGAGACCCTGGGCGTGGACATGTACTGGAGGAGCGGGCAGAAGATACTCGCGACAGCGAAGATGACGAAGAACGACGAGAGGCTCTTCGCGGTCTACATAACCAACTTCGGCTGCGGCCCCGACTCGATGATAACCCACTTCTACAAGGACCTGTCAGGCGGCAAGCCCTTCCTCCAGCTCGAGATAGACGAGCACTCCGCCGACGCGGGGGCCATAACCAGGTGTGAGGCCTTCCTCGACTCGATCAGGAACACAAAGGGCAAGCTCAAGATAAGGTCCGAAGAGAAGGCAGCGCTCAAGCGCACCAATATCAAAAAGAAGCTCTACATCCCGAACATGTGCGACGGGGTATACGGCATGGCCGCCGCCTTCCAGGCCTGCGGCCTCGACGCCGAGGTCATGCCCGCGCCGGATGACGAGTCCCTCAAGTGGGGCAGGCGCTACACCTCCGGCAGGGAGTGCTATCCGACGATACTGACGACCGGGGACATGGTAAAGATAGTCAAGAGGGAGGACTTTGTCCCTGAGCGTAGCGCCTTTTTCATGCCGTCGGGCGAAGGCCCGTGCAGGTTCGGCCAGTACAACAGATTGCACAGGCTCATACTCGACGAGCTCGGCTTCAAGGATGTCCCGGTCTTCGCGCCTGACCAGGACGGCAAGCTCTACAAGGAGCTCGATATCGTCGGCGGCAACTTCCCGAGGCTCGCGTGGTGGGGGATAGCAGGCATAGACCTCCTTGAGAAGAGGCTCTTCGAGACCAGGCCCTACGAGAAGAACCCTGGCGAGACCGAGCGCGTCTACTGGCAGGCCGTAAGCAAGCTCTGCGACGCGGTAAGGCAGAAGAGGTTCCCGGACAAGGAGCTCGAGGACGCAAGCGAGGCCTTCAACAGGATACCCGTGAGCGAACCGGGCAGCAGGCCCGTCATCGGCATAGTCGGCGAGATATACGTCCGGAGCAACAGGTACAGCAACGAAGGTGTCATAAAGAAGCTCGAGTCCCTCGGCGCCGAGGTGCGGATCCCCACCATAGGCGAGTGGATATACTACACCAACTTCTGCAACAAGCGTAAGAGCTGGGAGAGAGGCCAGTTCAGCGACTACTTCAGGACCATCGCGAGCGAGTTCTTCCAGAAGAGGGACGAGAAGAAGATGGAGGATATCATCAGCCGTGACCTGAGGGCCGGCCACGAGCCGCCCACCAAGGAGATCCTCCGGAACGCGGCCCCCTACCTGCACGACTCGTTCGAGGGCGAGGCGGTCCTTTCTATCGGCAAGTCGATAGACTATATCTCGAACGGGGCGCACGGCATAGTCAACGCCATGCCCTTCACCTGCATGCCGGGTACTGTCGTAAACGGGCTCCTGAAGACGGTCCGCGAGGACAACGACAACATACCCTACCTCAACATGGTCTTTGAGGGCAACGAGGACACCAATGCCGTTACCAGGATGGAGGCCTTTGTCCACCAGGCGAGGGAGTTCATGCTGAGGAACCGAGAGGGTGTCCAGACAAAGATAAACCACTCAGAAGAAGCCCCGGCGTACAGCGCCTAAAAGATGGAAGAAGCCGTAATCATCGTTCTTTCGGTCCTGGTCCTGGGCCTTGTTGCCGCCCTTTTCATGGCGGCAAAGGCCCGGGGCACGGACTCCTTCCAAGCCGGGATAGATTCCTTAAGGTCAGAGGTACAGAAGTCCCTTACAGAGACCACCAGGCACATAGACAGCCAGCTCGCCTCAGTTACCGGCCAGGTCGCGGAGCAGCTCTCATCTGTAGCCAGCCAGCTCAACTCATCCACAGGCCAGATAAACAATCGAATGGACAACGCACAGAGGGCCGTGGGCGAGGTGCGCCATGCCCTTGGCGAGCTTACGAAGGCGACCGAGCAGGTCTTTGAGATAGGCAAGAGCATCTCAGGGCTTGAAAAGATACTCGCCGCGCCAAAGGCAAGGGGCGGGTTTGGTGAATTACTGCTTGGCGAGCTTCTTTCGCAATGCCTTCCTGCAGACCGGTTTGAGCTGCAGCACGGCTTCTCGGACGGCGCAAGGGTCGACGCTATCATAAGGCTTAAAGAGGGGCTCGTGCCCATAGATTCGAAGTTTCCGCTGGAGAACTTCAGAAAACTGATCGAGGCGCAGACTGACGATGAACGGCGAGGAGCCGGAAGAAGGTTCGCGACCGATTGCAGGAAACATGTCGACGCGATAGCCTCGTCCTATATCCGCCCAATCGAGGGCACCTTGAGCTTCGCCTTGATGTATGTGCCTGCCGAGAGTGTCTATTACGAGCTTATAACCAGGACCGACGACAGCGGGGCCGCCCTTTCCGATTACGCCCTTTCGAAGAAGGTCGTGCCGGTCTCTCCAAACAGCTTCTACGCCTACTTGCAGACCATACTCATGGGGCTCAAGGGCATGGAGATAGAGGAGAGGGCCGGGGAGATACTCGCTCACCTCACAAGCCTTCGGGGCGGGTTCGAGAGGTTCGCGTCCGACCTCGACACCCTCGGAGGCCACATATCGCGCGCCAAATCCAAGTACGACGAAGTGGAAAGAAAGGCCCGCCAGTTCGGGGAGAGGCTGGAGGCCGGGGCAGGAGAGGAGAGGGAGAAGGTTTAGCATTATTTCATCCCCCTTTTCTAAAGGGGGATTGAGGGGGCTTATAAAATCGACGAAAGATAATCTCCCCCTGCCCCTCTTTAGAAAAGAGGGGTAAATCGCTCAGAATGACAATAAGTCCCTCCCCGCCCTTGACGGGAGGGGATTGAGGGCGGGTTCAGGTTTAAAACCTGAACCCGTAGATTTTGTACTTAAAAACACATCGGGCATAAGGCGTAGCGAGCCTAAGGGTGGGGGAAGGGCGCGCGAGCCGGGGAAGCAGGAGCGAGGGCCGAATGGGCCGAGCCTTATGCCCAGAAAAGCGCGGCAGCGCGCAAAAGGTTTTTTGCAATAGAGCTGAAAACAGATTGCTCGTTTTTCGCTCGATAGCATCTCCTCCCGACCATCTCCCCAGGGAAGAGGGTTAAATCCGAATACTCTTTTCCATTTGCCTCCAACTCCCCTCAGTCGTATCATTAGAAGTTGGAGGTTTTTTTATTTGAAAAGCACGCAAAGCGGCGAGCGGCTTAAAGTCGGCATCGCCCTCGCCTCTCTTTACATACTCTGGAGCTCGACCTACCTTGCCATAAGGATAGCGATAGAGTCGATCCCGCCCTTCATGATGGCTGGCTTGCGTTTTTTCATTACCGGATGGGCGCTCTACCTTTTTTTGAGGTTACGCGGGGTCGGCGCGCCTGAGAAAAGGCAATGGCTCGCTGGCGCGGCCGTAGGCGCTCTACTCCTCCCTGTCGGCAACGGCGGGGTCGTCTACGCAGAGCAGTGGGTGGCCTCATCTCTTGCGGCACTTGGGGTGGCGACCGTCCCCCTTTGGACGGTACTCTTCGGCTGCCTCTGGAAGAGGCGTCCCACGTGGATAGAATGGGCAGGCGTTCTCCTGGGCCTTGCCGGTGTGGTGCTCCTCAACTTTGAAGGTGACTTGAGGGCGCACCCTATAGGCGCTTTAGCCCTCGTAATAGCCACTATCGGCTGGTCTTTCGGCTCTGCATGGGGTAAGGAGCTGCCGCTCCCAAAGGGGCTTATGAACGGGGCGGTGCAGATGATATCCGGCGGCGCGCTCTTTTTCGTGATGAGCGTCCTCTGGGGCGAGCCGATGCCGGACGCGGTCTCCTCCCGCTCTCTCATCGCGCTTATATATCTCATGATCTTCGGCGCGTTAATAGGCTTCAGCGCATATACATACCTCATTAATAACGTCCGGGCATCCCTTGCCACATCATACGCTTATGTAAACCCGGTCTTTGCCGTGCTCCTTGGCGTTGCCGCGGCTGGCGAGAGGATATCAGCGGCAGGGGTGGCGGCAATGCTCGTCATAGTGGGCGCGGTAATGCTCGTCCTTTTGGGCGGCCCTTCCATGAAACAGAGCGATTGACTTGGCATGTTCTTTTGCCGTATCATATTTTAATCGAGATAGTCTTGAAATCTTTAGCGTCCAGAGGATAAAGTGAAAAAGAAAACCTACAACGTTGCCATTGCCGGCGCAACCGGCGTGGTCGGCAGGGAGTTCATAAAGATACTCGAGGAGAGGGACTTTCCGGTCGGAGAGATAAAGCTCCTCGCCTCCGAGCGGAGCGCCGGGACAAGGATAGAGTTCAAGGGCAACGAAGAGCTCGTGACCGACCTCGACGACGAGACCTTCGAGGGTATTGACATAGGCCTCTTCTCACCCGGCGGGAGCGTGAGCGCCAAGTACGCGCCGAGGGCCGCAAGAGCGGGCTGCATAGTCATCGACAACACCAGCCACTTCAGGATGGACCCTGACGTGCCGCTCGTCGTGCCCGAGGTCAACCCCAAGGACATCGGCCTCTACAAGAAAAAGAAGATAATAGCCAACCCCAACTGCTCTACCATCCAGATGGTGGTCGCCTTAAAGCCCATCCACGATAAGTACAGGATAAAGAGGGTAGTCGTCTCCACCTACCAGTCGGTCTCCGGCGCGGGCAAGGAGGCGATGGAGGAGCTTTCAAGCCAGGTAAAGGATCTCTTCAACATGAAGGAGCCCAACGTCAACGTCTTCCCGCACAGGATAGCATTCAACTGCCTGCCGCAGATAGACTCCTTCCTTGATAACGGATATACGAAGGAAGAGATGAAGATGGTCAACGAGACGCACAAGATATTCGGCGACGATAGCGTAAAAGTGACCGCAACGACCGTAAGGGTGCCGGTCTTCGTGGGCCACTCGGAATCGGTCAATATCGAGACAGAAAAGCCCATCGACCCGAAGGATGTCCAAAAGCTCCTCTCCAAGGCCCCCGGCGTCGTTGTCATAGACGAGCCCAAGGAGAGCGCCTACCCCATGGCAGTCGACATAGCGGGCCAGGACGAGGTCTTCGTCGGCAGGATTAGGAGGGACGACACTGTCCCCAACGGCCTCAATATGTGGATAGTGGCCGATAACCTCCGCAAGGGCGCGGCCCTTAACGCCGTGCAGATTGCCGAGGTACTCATAAAGGAATATATCTGATACCTAACAAAAATCGGAGTTTTTCAGCAACCTGCTAAATTTCAAGCCCTCTCCCGTAAGGGGGAGGGCTTTTTGTTTGGGCCATGCGCAATATAAAGCTTTTAATAGAGTACGAAGGCACCAACTACGCCGGATGGCAGGTGCAGGCGGGGCTCCCCACCATACAGGGGGCGCTTATAGAGGCCGCTTCCCGGCTTACCCATGGGCAGGCCCAGGTTGCCGGGGCCTCGCGAACAGATGCCGGGGTGCACGCCTTGGGGCAGGTGGCGAGCCTCAGAACAGATTCCAGCATCCCAAGCCACAAGATAATGCAGGGCATGAACTTCTTCCTTCCGAAGGATATCGTCATAAAGGAAGCGGCTGAGGCGCCGCCGGATTTCGACCCAAGGAGGGGCTCCAAGGGCAAGGTCTATCTATATAGGATAATAAACAGGGACCACCCTTCGGCCATCGTCCGCAACTTCACCTGGCACGTCTTCGCCTCCCTTGACATCGCCGCCATGCGGCAGGCCGCGGCTCATCTGATAGGAGAGAAGGACTTCTCATCATTCAGGGCGGCTGGCTGTGAGGCCATCCATCCTATAAGAGAGGTCACCTCCGTTGAGCTATTCGACAGGGGAGAGGGGCTTATCGAGATAGAGGTCAGGGGAACGGCCTTCCTCCGGCACATGGTCCGCATAATGGCCGGAACCCTTGTCGCCGTTGGCAAGGGGAAGATAAGGCCGGATGAGCTCCCGGACATAACAGAGGCGAAGCAGAGGGCTGCCGCCGCCATGACCGCCCCGGCGCAGGGGCTCTGCCTGGTGAAGGTGGAATATTAACGGTTTTCCTGTTTATTCTCGCTAAAGACGCCCTCTTCATCGCAACGCAAGTCCTTTAAAACCCTTGTTTTTCCCTTTCCCCTGTAGCATACTTTATAGCTGGATAAATCTCATTAAGGAACGGTTTTTCTATGGAAATAACGCTCGGACCGGTCCTCTTTGATTGGCCGAAGGACGAGGTCTTGAAGTTCTATGAAGAGGCCTCCAGGATGGATGTTGACAGGGTCTACATCGGCGAGGTGGTCTGCACCAGGAAGATAGGCCTCAGGATGAACGACATCGAGGGGATAATAAAGCTTCTCCAGGACTCTGGCAAGAAAGTGATCCTTTCGACCCTCGCGGTCATATCGAACGAGGAGGAGCTTGAGTTCACGAGAAAGCTCCTTCATCTCCCATGCCCGGTCGAGGCCAACGACATGTCCGTCTTCAACATGGCAGGGGAGAGAGAACTTGTCGCCGGGCCTCATATCACCGCCTATAACGCGCCAACGATAGAGTTTTTTAAGTCCATCGGGGTAAAAAGGGTCGTCTTCCCCGTGGAGCTGCCGAAGGCGTCTATCGAGCACGACCTGAGGGCCACCGGCATATTCGGCGAGGTCTTCGCCCACGGCAAGGTCCCCCTTGCCTTCTCGTGGCGGTGCTACACCTCCCGCGCCTTCGGTCTCAATAAGACAAATTGCAAGCACCACTGCATGAAGTACCCCGATGGCATGGAGTTGAAGACCGTTGACGGCGAGCCGATCTTCAGCGTCAACGGCACCTCGATATTGAGCGCGAGCACCTATTCGCTCGTTGAGTTCGTCGAGGACCTTAAGGGCATTGGCGTCGGCGCCTTGCGGATATCCCCTCAGTACAGGAATACCGCGAAGATAGTCGAGGTCTTCAGGGCGCGGGTCAACGGCACGCTCGGGCCCGGCGAAGGCATGAAGGAATTGAAGGCTGTTACGGAAGGGAGCTTCTCAAACGGCTGGTACCATGGCGGTGCCGGCAAGGAGTACTTAAACGCGGTCCTCGGTTGACCGCCGAAAGGAGTCGTCATGGCAGATCTCCTCGATAAGGCGTTGCTCATAGGCTTGGGCCTTGAAAAAAAGGCCAAAGAGGTGCTTGAAGAGCTTGAAAGGTCCGGGAAGGGCTCAAAGGAAGGGACCGGCGAGGCCGGGCTGCCCACCAGGGAAAAGATAGAGAACAAGGTGGTCGATGAGGGGGTAAAGGCCCTCGCGGACTTCCTTTCCCTTATAAGGGGCGCCAGGGAGAAGCTCGAAAAAGAGCTGTCATCTTCCTCTGAGAAGGTGCTCGACAAGCTGAACGTCGCGACCATGGACGATGTGGAAGTCATAAAAGAGATGGCAAGGGTGGCGAGAGAAAAGGTCGACAAGCTCGAAAAGCGGGTCGCTGACCTGGAGTCCCGTCTTGAGAAGGACGAGTTGAAGGAGGAGATGTAAGTCAGCACCCTATGGCAGCGAGCGCTTACAAAAACATACGCAGGCTCAATCGGATAGTCATAACCCTCATAAGGTACGGCTTCGGGGGCCTCGCCAGGGACCTGAGGGTGTTGCCCTCGTTCGTCCCGGCTATAGAGCGGCTCTTCATCTCGAAGAAGGCCAGGGACTTAAGCGCGCCGGTGCGCATACGCCTGGTGCTTGAAGAGCTTGGCCCGACCTTCATAAAGCTCGGGCAGATAGCCTCTACAAGGGCCGATATCCTCCCGCCGGACTGGGTCGAGGAGTTCAAAAAGCTCCAGGACATGGTCCCGCCGGTAGAGTTCGAGGAGGTCAGGCGGATAATAGAAGGCTCTTTCAAGGCGCCCATAGGGGCGAAGTTCGCCTCTTTCGACACTGAGCCGGTGGCCTCTGCGTCGATAGCGCAGGTCCATTACGCGGAGCTATTTGACGGAAGCAAGGTCGCCGTCAAGGTCAGGAGGCCGGGCATAGAGCGCGTCATCGCCTCCGACATATCGGTCATGCACACCATCGCCGGGTTGCTTGACAGGTACGTGTCTGCGGCCCGCCGCTACAGGCCGCACGAGGTGGTAAGCGAGTTCGAGAGGGTAATAAAGAGCGAGCAGGACCTGACCATCGAAGGCGTCAACCTGAACCGCTTCAGCGATATCTTCAAGGACGACCCGCATATCCAGATACCGCGCGTCTTCTGGGACTACACCACAGAGGACGTCCTCACCATGGAGCGCATAAGCGGCACGCCGATAGACGAGGTCGAAACACTCAAGTCCAAGGGCATAGACATCAAAGAGGTCGCTGTCCGCGGCATAGGCATCTTCTTCAAGCAGGTATTCGAGCATGGCATATTCCACGCCGACCTCCACCCCGGCAACATCTTCGTAAGGGACGACGGCGTTATTATCTATCTCGACTTCGGCATCATCGGCAGGCTCGACAGGGACTTGAGGAAGTACCTCGCCAGCATGCTCTTCCACCTGGTGCGCTCGGACTACTACAGGATGGCCCTTGTGCACAGGGAGATGGGCCTTATCGGCGACGACGTGAGCCTCTCTGAGTTCGAGGAGGCGCTCCGCGACATATCGGTGCCCATCTTCGGCAAGTCCCTTGAGAAGATAGACATCTCGGGGCTTCTTATGAAGCTCCTCCAGACTGCCAAGCGCTTCAATATGAAGCTTCAGCCCAACCTCCTTCTTCTTCAGAAGTCGATGGTCATAATAGAGGGCGTGGGCAGGCAACTCTACCCGGATGTAAACATGTGGGAGGTCGCCAAGCCTCTTATCTTCAAGTGGATGGCGAAAGAGAAGCTCTCGCCTAAGATGATAGCCGAGAGGGGCAGGGAGAAGCTCGAAGAGATAATGGAGACGGCCTTTGACCTGCCGGTTAACTTCAATACCCTCCTGAGAAGGACCCTCAGGGAGGACATAAAGATAGGTTTTGTCCACCACAGGCTTGAAGAGGTAACAAACGAGCTTGAGAACGCCGGCAGGAGGATAGGCGGCGGCATAGTCGTAGCCGCGCTCGTCATAGGGGCCTCGCTCGTGGCTGTTTTCTCGAAAGAGGCGACGACGTTTCTGGGCCTCCCTGTGTTGAGCGGCGCCGGTTACCTGGTCGCCGCCATTATGGGCTTGAGGCTCTTCAGGAGGAGCGGCAGGAATGGAAGATAGCAAGGTAAAGGTGGTCGCCATAATACAGTGCGACTTCGCGAAGGAGCGCTGCAGCGGCTTTTGCTGCGTAAACTCATTCTCTAAAAGGATAGACGCCTTTGCGGGATATCCCAAAGATGCCGAGATAATGGCTGTGCCATTCAACTGCGGCGGCTGCCCCGGCAGGAGGATATCCCGGTCTGTGGCTCATCTGGTGAAGAGGGCCAAGAAGAAGGCGGAGATAGAAAAGGACGAGATCGTCTTCCATCTTTCGTCATGCATGGTAACAGACAACGGCCATTATCCGCCGTGCCCGCACCTGGATTATATCGAGAAGATATTGATGAGGAAGGGCGTTAGATATAAAAAGGGGAGCTACAGGAGCAAGACCGCGACAGCGAGGCGGCAGGCGGGGGTTTACGAGCCGTTCGAGTTTTAATTCCCCTCTTTAAAAAAGAGGGGAAGGGGAGATTACTCGCCTTCGTCGCGCCTTGGTCTATTTTGTGCTGACGCTCTGCGACAAAGAAGATTTTGTCATAAGGAGTTTTTAGATGTCCGAGAAGATGACCCACTTCGGGAACCAGACCATCCCGGAAGGTGAAAAAGAGAAGAAGGTCAGGGAGGTATTCGACTCTGTAGCCTCCAGGTATGACCTCATGAACGATCTAATGAGCTTCGGCGTCCACAGGTTCTGGAAGAGGTTCGTCGCCGCTGAGACGGGCTTGAGGCCCGGGCAGTCGGCGATAGATGTCGCCGGAGGCACCGCCGATATATCTCTACTCATGGCAGACAGGGTCGGCGAAGCCGGCAATATCGTCGTCTTCGACATAAACGGCGAGATGCTTAAATACGGCAAGGAGAAGTGCGTTGACCGCGGGTACCTGAAGAACATCCGCTTCGTGCAGGGCAACGCCGAGGACATAGCCTTCGATGATAATACGTTCCATTGCGCAACCGTCGGCTTCGGCATAAGGAACGTAACGCACCTCGACCGGGCTTTCAGGGAGATGACAAGGGTAGTGAAGCCCGGAGGCAAGGTCATCTGCCTTGAGTTCTCGCACCCGACGAGCAAACTATTCAAGAAGGCCTACGACCTCTATTCGTTCAGCTTCATCCCGAACGTGGGCGAGATGATAACCGGCAACAGGAGCGCGTACGAGTATCTGCCAGAGTCTATCCGCAAGTTCCCGCCGCAGGAGGAGCTGAAGAAGATAATGGAGGGGGCCGGGCTCTGGAAGGTAAAATACCACAACCTCATGAACGGCATAGCGGCCGTGCACGTGGGGGTGAAGGTGTAGGTTTTTTTTGCGTCGAAGCAATATCAAAGGATTGATTAATTAAAACCAGATTGCTTCCCCTCACACGCTCGCAATTACAAGGTATCTATCCCCCTTTTCTAAAGGGGGATAGAGGGGGATTATTTTTGGTGCGCACGGCGCACCCTGCGGATAAGCTCCCCATCCCCTCTTCAGGAAAGAGGGGTATAAGAAAATCATTCTGAACATAGCGGAAAATCAAGCCAGGTGAAAATTGAAATGGAAGAGATAAAGAAGCAGCTGAGGGAAGAGCTCTACAAGGGCCTTCGCCTGCCGTTGAAGGCGATCCCCCTCTGGATGGAGGCCATAGGCGTCGGTGTATTCATCAAGAGCATACTCGAGAAGAACCCGTCGTTCAGAGAACGGCTTGGCGAGCTCGACGACAAAGTATTCATGTTCGAGGCAAAGGACCTCGGCAAGGGCTTCTTCATGCATATAAAGGACAACGACATAAAGGTCAAGCCGCATAGTGTGCGCGCCCCGGACGTCACCATGAAGGGAGAGATGAGCGTCCTCATGGACGTCCTTCTCGGCAAGGAAGACCCGGACACTGTCTTCTTCTCAAGGAAGCTTGAGATAACGGGAGACACCGCTACAGCGATACACTTCAAGAACCTGTTGGCGGCGTTGGGATAGGACCCTTTGCCGTCGACGCTAAGTTGTTTTTAAAAGAACCCTGAGGGTAAGGTGAGCGAGCCGGGGGAGAACGAGCAGGGGGGGAGAAAGCGACACGAGCCTTAGCCCTCGAACCGCACGGCAGTGCGGAAAAGGAATGGTGCGCAGAGCGCACCCTACAGGGCTGACCGGGTGCGTGCGGATTAACCAAAAAGTGGGGTAGTAGCATGGATTGGCCGGCCTTTATCGCCGCGTTATTGACCAGTCTCGGAGGAACCGGGATTCTCATCGCCATTGCTGTGTTTCTTGGCAAAAAATGGCTTGGATCTCGAATTGAGCAGCTTGTTAAGCATGAATATGATAAGAAGCTCGAAGAACACAAGGCAGAACTTCAAGCACAGGTGAACAGATCTGTTGAGGAGATGAAGGCTGAGTTTCAAGAGGCTGTTGATCAAAAGGCGACGGATAAAACTCTTTTTGCCAAGTTTCTGGATACGCTCCCATCCTCTGGCAGTATCGAGTTCCTTAAGACTTTTGATATGGGATTTGGTTCCTTCGAAACGGAGCAATTATCTCAATTAAAAGATTTTTATTATAATTGGAACAAGCCAGAATACGAATTTCTTGATTCAGAATTGGAAAAGAAGCGCAGAGAATTACGCAACGTTGTGCAAAAGTATCTTGATTCTTATAGCAAGAATACATTCCTTACATACGACATAGATCAAAAACGTGCTTATGTGCTACCAGAATGGAAGATAACACAGCCTGAAAATTATCGTCAGGCTATAGAAGAACTGAACTCTTTGGCTGATGAAGTGGTAAAAGCGCATACGGATTTAGTCCGTAGCGCTCGGGTTAAGCTGAAATGCTGAGTGTTAGAATGAAGCAGATAATAATCCGGAACTTAAACCGCTAATAGCATCCCGTCTGAATAGTTTGAGGTCGATTGCCTACTCTGATCGGGCGGGATTCGAGTAAAATAGGAGGTCTGTAGTGCTGAAAAAAGGTGAGATCGATAGCAAGAAGATGCTTGTTAAAGATGTTTTTAAAATGTGGTTTCGAATCCCAGAATATCAGCGGCCTTATGTGTGGGGATATGAGGAAATTACGGATCTCTTAGATGACCTTTCATTTGCACACAGCGAGAAACCGGATTCAGAATATTTTCTCGGCTCTTTTGTTTTTCAAGCAAAGCCAGCAGACCCAGGGCTTGGGCGGAAGTTTCCTGAAAATGACCTGCTTGACGGACAGCAGCGAATGACGACCCTGCTTCTTTTGATGGCTGTTATTCGAGACCTCTCAAATGACCCTAGTATCAAAAACAAATGTCAGGAATATATATTTCAAGAAGCCGACAAGGTTGAAAAAATACCCGAACGAGTCAGGGTGGTTTTTGCTATACGTGATGTAGTTCAAGAGTTTATTGATCAATACGTTAAAACCAAAGACGGCACGAGTGACGAAAAAGCGATAGAGCAGATAGCGAAGAAAACACAGGACGTATCTGTAAGAAATATGGCGGAAGCCATTTTGGAAATTCGGGAATATTTTAAGCAGGAGGGTGCTTCAAAACCCGATGAATTACTCACTTTTATAGCAAATAATGTTTTAATGATCTATGTTGCCACAGAGAACCTGGAAGACGCATTCCGTATGTTCACAATACTCAACAATCGTGGTATCCCACTTCGTAATAGTGATATTCTAAAGTCTCTGAATCTGGGAGCTTTGGAAACAGAGAAAGATAAGCTCAAATATGCAAAGCTGTGGGAAGAGGCAGAGGGCGAGCTTGGCGATGACTTTGACCGTTTTCTGAACTATATTCGAACTATTCTTGTTAAAGAAAAGGCACGCCTTAGCCTTTTGCAGGAGTTCGAGGATAAGATTTATGACCCGAAAGAAAAGGATAAATCTACAGGGAAGAAAAAGCCAGCTCTGCTTAAGAAGGGAAAAGATACTTTTCTTCTTGTCGAGAAGTATTTAAAGCATTATAAGGCGCTGTTAGGAGGCCAAAACTATGATGAGGTCGGCAAGAGCTTCGAGTTTGACAACCTAATCAAGGTGATGCTTACCGGTCTGCCATCTACAGATTGGGTACCGCCTTTGCTACGTTATTTTGACAAATTCAACTATGATAGACTATATGAGCTTTTAACAAAGCTCGATAATAAGTTTTCGGGCGATTGGATAGCCCAATATTCGCCAACTGAGCGTATAGAAGCGATGAATAATGTTATAAAGGCTATTGATACCTCAAAAAGGCCGGATGATGTTTTTCGCTCTGGATGCTTTAATATCGACAAAGACTCTTTTGCCCGGATACTTGAAGGGCTAGTATACGGGAAGCGATTTGTTCTCTATATGCTTTTGAAGCTTGATTATTTGTATCAGAACCACGACCAGAAGATGCACTTTGAAACCTTGTCAGTCGAACATATTCTCCCTCAGACCCCTGCAGAGGATAGCCGGTGGATAAAAGACTTCGCACCCAAGGTGCGGGAAGAATGGACGCATAGACTGGGGAATCTGGTTCTTATCACTAGACGCAAAAATACTTCGCAGGGTAGGTTGGACTACAAAGAAAAGGTCAATAAATACTTCAGTAAAAGTATTGACACCTGTCCAAATTCGCTGCGGGTACTTCAAAAGTACAAAAGCTGGACTCCTACAGAACTAAAAGAAAATCACAAGACGGTTTTCGAAAATATCCTTAAGCATTACGAAATTAAGGTGTAAGAAGAACGTAGATAAAATACCACTCGCATGAATGGAGTAAGAGTTTTTTTGTAAGACTTAAATGAATCAAGAAAGGTATTAATAAAGGAGCCTTCTGACTATACGCGTTTGAGCGGTATCACTTCGGGGGGGCGCCGCTGATATGCTTCGTTCAGGTCAACCTTGCAAATACAAGCTCATCCCAAGCGAGGCTTAAGATACCGTTCGACCTTTAAAGCAAAGCACGGGTCCGCCTAATCTACACATCAGGCTCACAGGCCAAAGGGTGGCATAGGCTCATCTCCCCCGTAATTACCCCGGCGTCCCGGGGTAACTTTTACCAAGTTGCGGCCTTAAAATCCACTGGTTCTAATATACAATGGTGGGCTCCGCCCACCATTGTATATTTAGCGACACAGCCGCATAGGGTGCGCTGTGCGCACCATTTTTTTAAAGGCACAGGGGGCATAAGGCGGAAGGAGCTTGAGGTTGGGGGAAGGGCGAGCGAGGAGGCAGGGGGCGGATAGCGACTGGAGCCCTATGCCCAAAGAAGCCCGGCAGGTCGCAAACGGTATTTGGCGACAAGGACAAAATCAGATTCTTCGCTCCGCTCAGAATGACAAACTGAATCTTCCCTCATCCCGCGCTTAGCCCCCCTCTCCCCAAGGGGAGAGGGTGACCGAGAAATAAAAAAGGCGGGTTTTCACCCGCCTTTTTCTAAATGATGAGATTGCTTCGTCGCTAAAGCTCCTCGCAATGACAGTCTTGTAGGGTGCGCTGTGCCCACCATTCACTTCAATACGAGATCCTTCGGTCGCTTCGCTCCTCGCAATGACCGCCCCGCCTTACTCGAACGATATCTCTTTTATATTCTTCGCTAAAATCCTGTAAGTGCCATAGCTGGTCGTGCCGAGGAAGCGCTGGTCGTTCTCCAGGCTTATCGCCACCACGTCCCCGCTCTTCATCGTCACTTGAAAATCGCTCTTGTTGTTGTTGCCTGTCCCTGTCGAGGTAATCTTCTTTATCTTCTCGAATGAGACGGTAACCGTCCCTTTGCCGCGGTTGCCGATGAAGAAGATGTTCCCTTCCCATGAGGCGTTGGTGACCTTTGTAGTTATCTCCTGGTCGTCCTTTACTGTGGCGTTAAAGCTGATCTCAGGGACCGGCACATCAGAGCCGGGGCCCTTCCCCATGCCAACGAGCATCACCCAGACGAAAAGAGCGGCAAAGACCCCGAAAGACCTTTTTATGCGCACTGTCGACCCTCCCAATCAAAAATTGACTAATTATTGCAGGCATAAAGCCCAAAAGTCAAGGATTCGGTGTAATATATAGGTACATAGCATGCAGATATTCCCGTTAAGGAGCTTTTTTAGCCCCAATAGCCGCATGGCCGCCTAACCCAAGGCAATATTTGACAAAATCAGCTTTTTACCGTATAATGCTATCCGCTTATGGCTACGAGGATCAACTTCATAGACCTGTACTCTTTCTACAACGACCTTGACGCGAGCGTAATAGAGACCCTCATGGAGGGGCGCAATATCACGTGTTCGATAAGGACGCTCGGCAAGGTGCGCTTCGCGACAGACATGGGCGCGTACCTCGAAACGAGGATAGCCGTTGAAGAGGGCAGTATCGAGAACGCCCGGAAGATAATCAGGGACGCCATAAGAAACGGGGTCATCTCCAAGGAAGGCAAGTTCAGGACCTGACCGGTCCCGTTAAGTTTAGGTCTATCCGTGGCCCTTGCCCCGGCAACTCTCACCCTCCGCCATCAACCGTTCAGATAAATGGAATCAGGGCTTATAGGATCTGTAAGGGAAAGGCTCAAGGCGGCCCGCTCTCTGGTGGTGCTTACCGGCGCCGGGGTATCGGCTGAAAGCGGCGTGCCAACCTTCAGGGGGGCTGAAGGGCTTTGGCGTAACTTCAACCCCCAGGAGCTTGCCACCCCTGAGGCCTTTGAGGCTGACCCCAGGCTTGTATGGGAGTGGTATGACTGGAGGCGCTCGATAATAGCCGGGATCAGGCCAAACCCCGCCCATTACGCGCTCGCGGAACTTGAAAGGCGCTCCCCGGGTTTTACCCTTATAACCCAGAACGTGGACGGCCTGCACGGCGCGGCCGGGAGCAGGAACGTCCTTGAGATACACGGCTCCATCTGGACCGTCAGGTGCGTTGAGTGCGGAAATTCAAGTGAAAACAGGGATGTGCCGATAAAGATATTACCCAGGTGCTCCTGCGGCGGGCTCCTTCGCCCCGGTGTCGTCTGGTTCGGGGAATCGCTTCCCGAGGAGGTCCTCTATAGGGCCTTCGAGGCCGCTTCATCGGCAGACTGCATGCTGGTGATAGGTACTTCAGGCATCGTCCAGCCAGCGGCCTCTTTGGCGGCCAGGGCAAAGGGGGCGGGGGCCTTTGTCGCGGAGATAAACCCGGAGGCAACGCCGCTGTCTGATATAATGGACGCCAGGCTTCCGGGTAAGGCCGCGGAGTTGATGCCAAGGCTCGTTTGAGACGTTCCTGTAGAAATTCGCACCTGACATAAAGTATAATACTGCCCGGCTAGAAAGGCTTATGGCAGATTACCGAGAACAAGGAGGGTAAATGAAGGTCTTTACCAGCGCTATCAGGGTAAGGTCGAGTGCCAAGACCGAGGAGGTCAACATAACAAACCAGGTGGAGGCCGTTATGATGGAAAGCGGCATCTACGAAGGGACGGCCCTTGTCTTTACGGGCCATACCACGGCGAGCATTCACCTCAATAACGCTGACAGGGACCTCGAAGAGGACTTCCATAACTTCCTAAAGGAAATGGTGCCCAATAAGCCCACCTACAAGCACAATAAGGGCGAGTACGGCAGGAACGCCGACGCCCATCTGAAGTCATTGCTGATAGGCAACAGCGTTACCATACCAGTAACAAAGGGCAGGCTTGCCCTGGGCCAATGGCAGGCCATTTACTTCTCGGAGTTCGATGGGCCGAGGAGCAGGCTCATCTCCATAAAGGTCGTCGGGGCTCCCGAGGCCGGCAGCAGGTAGGGCTTTGAGGATAATCGGGGGCAGGTTCAAGGGCAGGAGGCTCGCTCCCTTCAAGGGCCTCCATACAAGGCCGACCTCTGACAAGGTAAGGGAAGCGGTCTTCAACATACTCCCCGGGGAGTTTCCCTTCAGGAGCGTGCTCGACCTCTTTGCGGGAACCGGGGCAATGGGGATAGAGGCCCTTTCCCGCGGGGCTGTCGAAGCCACCTTTGTAGACAGCGACCCGGCGTCCCTGGCCGTTATAAGAAAAAACATGGAGCTATGCGGCCAGCAAGCCCGCGTGATAAAAAAAGACGCCGTCGCCGCGGCAGCCGATCTTGCGCGCAGGGGCGAGAGCTTCGACCTGATTATAATCGACCCCCCATACAGCTCAGAGCTCCTTCTGGAGACGCTAAACGCGATAGACCGCGGAGGCCTTCTGGCCCCCGGCGGGATAATAGTGGCCGAGTCCGGCAAGAGGGCCCCGCTTGAAGCGGACTTCACCGGTATAGAATCATTTGACCAGAGGGGGTACGGCGACACCCTGGTCTATTTCCTGAGACGCCGGGAGGGTACAGATGCCTAAGCACATAGGCGTATATCCGGGCACGTTCGACCCCATCACCAGGGGACACCTCGACGTCATCGAGCGCGGCATAAAGCTCTTTGACGTCCTTATAGTCGCGGTTGCCGAAAGCCTCTCCAAGGCCCCTTTCTTCGACGTCGAGGAGAGGCTTGAGATGATACGCGACGAGGTAAGGAAGTACAAAAAGGTAAAGGTCGAAAGCTTCGACTGCCTTCTCATGGACTACATGAAAAAGAAGAAGGCGAATATCGTGCTGAGGGGCCTGCGTGTGGTCTCTGATTTCGAGTTCGAGTTCCAGATGGCGCTCATCAACCGCAAGCTCGACCCGACCGTAGAGACGGTATTCATGATGACCTCTGACAACTACGCGCCTGTAAGCTCCAGGTTCATAAAGGAGATAGCCCGCTACGGCGGGGACGTAGCCGCGTTCGTAACGCCGGGGGTCTCAAGGAAGCTCAGGAAAAAGTTCAAGGAAAAGGATCTGGACGCGGCGACATAGGTCGCCGGGGCAGGGCCGGTTAGAACATTTCATCAAGGAGCAGCTTTAATATGTTCAAGCTTTCGCAAAGGCTTTCAGGACTCGAAGAATCTGTAACGCTCGCGATAACCGCCAAGGCGCGGGCCTTGAAGGCCGAAGGAAAAGACGTTGTTGGCTTCGGCGCCGGCGAGCCCGACTTTGACACCCCGGAGAACATAAAAGAGGCCGCCATAAAGGCCATCCGCGACGGGCAGACAAAATACACCGCCGTTGGCGGGATAAACGAGCTAAAGGACGCCATAATAGGGAAGTTCAGGAGGGACAACGCCCTTACCTACGGAAGGGACGAGGTAATAGTCTCCTGCGGCGGCAAGCACTCCATCTTTAACCTGTTCCAGGCGGTCCTCAATATCGGCGACGAGGTCATAATACCGGCCCCGTACTGGGTATCATACCCGGTGATGGTAGCCCTGGGCGGCGGGACCCCGAGGGTCGTCCACACCAAAGAGGCCGACGGCTTCAGGATGTCGCCCGAGGCGTTCAAGGCGAGCATCGGCCCGAATACCAAGGCTGTCGTCATAAACAGCCCTTCAAACCCCACCGGCGCGGCTTATACCGAAAAGGAGCTTCTTGAGCTCGCCGAGATAGCCCTTGAGAACGGCCTCCTTATAATATCTGACGAGATATACGAGAAGCTCACCTATGACGGCTTCAAGGCGACCTCGATAGCTTCCATTTCCGATGAGGTCAAGAAGAGTACGGTCGTTTTAAACGGCGTATCAAAGACCTATTCTATGACAGGCTGGAGGATAGGGTACGCGGCAGGGGCAAAGGAGATAATAAAGGCCATGACCAATATCCAGAGCCAGTCTACCTCTAACCCCACGTCGATCAGCCAGTGGGCGGCAGTAGAGGCTATAAGCGGCCCGCAGGACGCGATAGCCATGATGGTCAGGGAGTTCGGCAAGAGGCGCGACGCCATGGTCGCGGGCCTTAACGCCATAAATGGCATAAGCGCGATAACACCCCAGGGCGCCTTCTACGTATTCGCCAACGTATCGGGCCTCTTCGGGAGGTCTTACAACGGGAAGATGATAAAGGGCTCGGTCGACCTTGCGACATATCTTATCGACGAGGCTGGGATAGCCGTTGTACCGGGAGAGCCGTTCGGGGACGATAACTTCGTAAGGCTCTCCTACGCTACCTCGATGGAGAATATATTGAAGGGCGTCAAGAGGATAGGGGAGGCGGCAGGGGCGCTTAAGTAAGCCGCAAGGATTTAAAAAAAAGAGGCCAGCCGTTATTAGGCTGGCCTCTTCTCATTTCCGCGATATGGCAAGATACCTTTTGTGCGCTGCCGCGCTTTTTTGGGCATAAGGCTCTGGCTCGCTTTCCGCCCCATCCTTAGGCTCGCAACGCCTTATGCCATGGCTTATTTAAAAAAAAATGGAAGAAAATAGATTTGTCCTAAACCCTCTCCCTCTCCCCGAACACCTCCGCCTCAAAGATATAGATATCCGCCCCTTCTCTCCATGCGTTCGGCTCAAGGCCTGCCTTTATGCATGTCTCGTCGAGGAACTCCTCCCTGTCGAAGCCGTGCTCCGAGGCCACCTGCGGAAGGAGCACACCCCTGTTTCGCCCCTGCATTATGTAGATCCCGTGGCGGCCTACCTCTATCTCGTTTATATCTTTTATCTGACGTAAAGGGGAAAGGACCGATATCTCGATATCGATCTCAGGAAGCTCACCCTTTTCAACCGGCACGAACCTCGGGTCTTTTGAAGCCGCTGAACAGGCCATCTCCTGCACCGTCTTCCATAGCGGGTCTTTCGAGGCGAATACGCCTATGCAGCCTCTTAAGCGCCCGTTCTTGTGAATGGATACGAAGGCCCCTGAGTCCTGCTTGATGGCCTCTGACTCCAGAGCAGGGTTCAGTACACTGAGTTTTTTCGTGACCGCGGCCTCGATAGAGGTTCTGGCGGCCTTGAGCAGCTCTTGCCTTTCCTGTACGTTTAAAGACATATGTATACCTATCGTCGTGGTTTGCTTTTTTGGAATATTATCATATAATTACAGTTTGCTGAAACCAATTTTGACTGGGGGACAAGTTGGAAAAGGAAGAGCTTAAAAAGAGGGTGAGGGCGCTTCTCAAGGAAAGGAACGCCATAATGATCGCCCATAATTACCAGAGGGACGAGGTGCAGGCGGTTGCCGATATCACCGGCGACTCATTGGCCTTGAGCCAGGCCGCGGCTGAAAGCCCCGCCAGGGTGATAGTCTTCTGCGGGGTACACTTCATGGCCGAGAGCGCGGCGATACTCTCGCCTGATAAGACGGTTATAATGCCGAGGATGGACGCCGGTTGCCCGATGGCGGACATGATAACGCCTGAGGATCTCGCAAGGGAGAAGGAGAACAGGCCCGGAGTGCCTGTTGTGGCCTACGTCAATACCAGCGCGGCTGTAAAGGCCTTGAGCGACATATGCTGCACTTCGGCCAACGCGGTCAAGGTCGTGGACTCGCTCGCCGAAGAGCGGGTCTACATGATCCCTGACAGGAACCTTTCGCATTATGTCTCTCTCAGGACGAAAAAGAAGCTGGAGTGGTGGGACGGGTACTGCCCCACGCATGAGAGGCTTACGGTCAAGGATGTGCTGAAGGCCAAGGAGGAAAACCCCGGGGCGCTCTTCGTCTGCCACCCCGAGTGCAACCCTGAGGTGGTAAAACTCGCCGACCACGTCTGCTCGACGTCAGGCATGTACAGGTTTGCGAAGACGAGCGATGCGAAGACCTTCATCATCGGCACCGAGATGGGCATACTCTACAAGCTCAGGACAGAGAACCCTGATAAGAAGTTCATCCTGCCTTCGAGGGCGCTCATATGCCCGAACATGAAGCTCACGACCCTTGAGGACGTCGAAGAGAGCCTTATCGAGATGAAGAACGTAGTAACGGTTCCGGAGGACGTGAGGGAGAAGGCGAAAGCGACCCTCGACAGGATGATGCGGGTTCCGAGGGACTTTTGATTTTTTGTAAATTGTGAAGCCCCGCCCGATGAATCGGGCGGGGCTTTTTAATGTCTCACAACGGGATCTGAATTCCCTCGCCTATTACAGGCGAAGACTTCCAGTGGTCTAATGAGATTTTCAAGCTTACGTCCTATGCCAGGCTGAAAGCGCGATATCAAATGGAAGCGATTAATCTCCCCTGACCCCTCTTTCCTGAAGAGGGGTCAGGGGAGATTCCAGTCGGGCTTTCCGCAGGACGATCAGAATTTGTAGGCCGCGCTCAGCATCCCCACGTGGGCCTCGTAGCTTGGGCCGAGAAGGCTCCCGAGGGTTACGAGCCTGTTACCCCAACGGTTGTCTTCGGTTTCATCGCGCAAGAAGAATTCGCTGCCGACCTCTTCGACCCAATCGCCCGTGGCCTCCTGCATCCAGTCCTTGACCTTGTACCTGTCGTAGAGGTAGGAGAGGCCCACTACCAGGTTCTTCATGGCCTTGTACTCAAGGGTGGCGTCTATGACATGGTTCCTGTGGCTTACCTTGTCAGGGTTTGAGAAGGCATAGTAAGTGGTCGTGAGAGGCTGGTCAGAGCCGTAGCCGGTGTAATCTATGGCTACCGTCCCGTAGGAGTAGGTGTAGTCGACGGCCAGGTTCAATTTCTCCGGTATTATCACATAGCCTGCCGCGGCCCCAAAGGTGTTGGTCTTGTCGTGTACCTCGGCCATCCACTGGTTTGATGCGACGGCCCAGGTGGCAGAGGTTGTCCTGGCGTTTTCGTCGACGGCCATCCCCCGCTGGACCTGCTTTAATATCTCCCTTGAGAAAAAGACCGAGAGCGTTATGTTCTCTTCAGGCCTGTAGGAGGCGTCCACGGTATAAAAGTCCCTTCTATCCTTCAAAAGCCCGAGCTGGTCGCCCGGCGTTACTCCAGCCTCGGCGGCAAAACCGGTGCCTGCCAACGGCTGCGTGGAGGTGACGTCGGAATCGAAGTCGTCTTCCCTGAAGCTGTAGCTGGCCGAGAAAGAGAGGTCGGGGCGGGGTGAGGCCGCAGCCGATATGTCGAACTGGCTCCTCTTCCTGTCGGCTACGTCGAACTTTCTCAGGTCAGGGTGGTTCGAGAAGGCCGAGACAGGCCTGTCACTCCCGCTTTCGGCGGCGTTCGAAAAATGATAGCTTTCATCGGTGACCTCGCCGTTATAGCCGCTCCCGTCCCTTATCCCGTAGTGATACTTGAGCTTGAGGGAGAGTATCTTCGCAAGCTGCGTGGAGAGCGAGGCCTTGAATATGTCCTCGGACGTGTCAGATTCCCTGAAGTCCCTGCCTATCTCCTCCCTTTCATACCCCAGGCCGAACCTGTACCCTTTAAAAGGATAGTAGGCGTCAACCCCGTAATTCTGCTTGGCGTAATCGTAGGCAAGGTTCTTGCGCTGGTTATTGACGTTTGTCCCGCCAGAGGTGTTAGAGGATGCGTCCTGGGTCACATAGTACCATTCGTCGGTATTTGTGCCGTTCTCCAGACCGTAATAGTTGTAGAAGCCATGCAGGCCGAGCCCTTGCACAGGGATAATAGAGTAGTTAAGCTTCAGGTAGGTCGAGCTCAACTCCGCCTCGGCGGATGTCCTGGGGAGCTTGCTGGCGGAATCCCAGTCTGTTCCGAGGGCGCTATAGCTATAAGGCAGAAGGTTTTCGTTCTGGTCGAACCTGCTGTATGAGACGGTCGCGTCGAGCCTGCTTTCTTTTGGAAGGTTAAAGGCCGTCGTAAGTGTGAAGTTCTGGTAGAGGTTGTCCGGATAGAGCGCCGTCCTGCCGACGGTGGAATATGTCCTGTCTGTCGCGCCGTCCTCCACGGTCGTTGTGTTGCCGGAAGTCGGGTCGTAGAAGATGTTGTTCCACGTGAGTGAGTCGTTATCGTTATCAAAGGCCGAGAGGAGATAGGAGAACTGAACCTGGTAGTTCTCCTTTGCGTAGTCGGTCTTGAATGAAAGCTCTTTGGTGCTGTAATCCACAGGCTCGCTTATCTGGGTGTTCAGGGCCCGCGGCGGCCTGTCGCCTATCGCGGCGCTGGTGACCTCGAAGCCCTCCTTGCGCTCGACGCCCGCCGATATCTTGAAGGCAAGCTCAGGGGTGGCGTTCATTGAATAGGATATCCGTGCCTTCTCCCTCTGGGTGCCAAGCTCGGTGTCATGGAGATTGGAGGAGAGATAACTCGCTACAGTAGAGTCCTTGGCTGTCGAGGCGCCGGCGGTGCTCATGTCCACTCCCGCGGTGGAAGGGACGGTGAAGATGCCGTCGCCCTGGTAATTGTAGGGGGTCTTGGCCTTTGTGCTTATAAGGTGCGGTGTTTCGTCCCATTCGAGCTCGAATCTCCACTTGCGCCACTTGCCGGTCGCCAGGAGCACGTTCTGGTCGTCGCGGAAGAGGTTTCTGGCAGCGAGGTCTATGTATCTGCTTCCTGGCCTGTCCAGAAGCCCGAGGTTCAACCTGTACAGGTATAGCCCGTCCTTTATGTCCCTGTACTCGTTGAACTTGGCCGAGTCGCCCCCTGCGAGGTGCTGGTACCCGGCCTTCATCTCTCCCGAGTATGTTGTCTCATCTGCGGACCAGGCTAAGACCGGGAAGAAAGCGGCGATGATGGTAGAAACAATTTTTTTGCGCATTTTTGGCTACCTTGTGAATTTGGCCCCTGACGGGTGATTTGAACCGTGTATCCTCGTATGACAGTTGATGCAGCCCTTGCCGTAAGCCGCGCTGGCCCTGTTGTACCTGGGCATGTTTACGTGTCCGCCGTACTGATGGCACTGGGTACAGAGGAACGGCCCTTTGGACTTGAGCAACCCCGGGTTGTTGGAGCCATGCGGGTCGTGGCAGTTCGCGCAGCTCTCTCTTACCACCGCGTGCTCCCACAGGAACGGCCCCCTCTTTTCAGAGTGGCATGAATAGCAGGTCTCGTTTACCGAAGGGGTCTTGAGCATCTTCGGCCCTATGGAGCCGTGGGGGTTATGGCAGCCGGAGCAGGTCATCTTGCCCTCGCGCACCGGCATGTGCGAGGATTTCAGTATCTGCGCGCGCTTGTCCTGGTGGCAGTTGAGGCATATATCTGTCCCGGATACCCGGGTGGCTGAGTGCACCTTATGGCAGCTGAAGCAGCTCACGCCTGAAAGGCTATGGGTGCTTCCCTTCCAGAAAAGGGTCTCTCCCCTTTCATGGCACGCGAGGCACTTCTTTGACGCCTCAGCCGAAGGCTTGGAGAAGTTTTCGATCTTCAGGTCCTTATCCTCCCTGTCGACCGCGTCCAGGTGTTCCTTCCCGTCGCCATGGCAGTTGGCGCATCCGGAGCCGCCCTCAAGGCCGAAGGAGAGGCCGTGCCTGGTCTTTGAGTAGGCCTCCTTGACCTCCTTGTGGCATGAGAGGCACCGTATCTCCTCGACCTCATCCGCCCATGTGAGGGCCGGAAAGGCGCAAACGATAAAAAATATGGCAAATATCAGGTTCTGCATTGTCTTCATCCCGTTTTTATATGGTTTAAATTCTTATCGACACCCGGTAGATGAACTTAAGTAAAATTTTTTATATAAGGGAAATCAATGGGTTGGGGCAGCTTATGTCGGGCCGGTTGGAGGGATCGGGCCTCCGCGGAGGTCACTCCATCGACTTCCTCTGCATGTGTATCTTCTGTTTCGGATAGAGCCACTTTACCATCTCCATCAGCACGAGCGGCTGTACCGAGAAGGCGGCCACGACCGCCCAGTCAAGGAGGCTTAATGGGACTACCTTGAAGACCGACTGGAGGGAGGGCACATAGATGAGCAGCAGCTGTGTGGAGAGTATCAGCGCTACAGCCCAGTTGAGGGTCTTGTTGGAGAAGATCCCGATCTTGAAAACCGAGGTCCATGCCGAGCGGCAATTGAAGACGTGGAACTTCTGGCAGAGGACAAGTACGGTGAAGGCGATGGTCTGCGCCTTTACGAGATCTGCCTCGAAATAATAGACCTCGATGGCGAAGGGTATGAGAGTGCAGATGGCGATGAATATGCCCTGAAGGAGCATGACCCACAAAAGGTTCTTCGTGACTATGCCCTCGTTCTTCGGCCTCGGTTGCCTCGTCATGACGTCCGGGTCGACCGCCTCCATCGCAAGCCCGAGGGCGGGGAGCCCGTCGGTTACGAGGTTTGTCCATAGTATCTGTACCGGAAGTAGCGGCAGGGGCATGCCGGCGAGCGAGGCCACAAGGAGGACCAGTATCTCGCCGATATTGCAGGAAAGGAGGAAGTGGACGACCCTCCGTATGTTGTCGAATATGCCGCGCCCTTCCTCCACGGCGGAGACGATCGAGGCGAAGTTGTCATCTGTGAGGACCATGTCGCTCGCCTCTTTTGTCACGTCGGTGCCTGTCACACCCATGGCGACCCCGATATCCGCCTCTTTCAAGGCTGGCGCGTCGTTGACCCCGTCGCCTGTCATGGCGATTATCTCTCCGCGCTCCTTCCAGGCCTTCACGACCTTGAGCTTGTGCTCGGGGTTTACCCTCGCGTATACCTTTATCTTCGGCAGAAACTTAAGGAACTCTTCATGGGTGAGCCTGTCGAGCTCTTCCCCTGTTATGGCCATGTCGCCGTTTTTGAAGATACCGAGCTCCCCGGCTATCGCCACGGCTGTCGCCTTGTGGTCGCCGGTTATCATGAGAGGTGTTATCCCGGCTGAGATGGCCTTTTTTACGGCCTCGAAGACCTCCTGGCGAGGCGGGTCTATCATGCCGACGAGCCCGGCAAAGACGAGGTCCTTTTCAAGGGAGTGAGAGCTGTAGATGTCGAGATGGGAGCCGGATTCCCTGTACGCGAGCGCAAGTACCCGCAGGGCGCTCCTGGAGAAGCTCTCATCGGCCCTTGCTATGCCTTCTCTGTCGCTATCGGTCATGGGGCGCGGCCCATCTTTGTCGAGCACGGTATGGCAAAGCGGCAGGACCTTTTCCGCGGCCCCCTTTATGAAGGCGAACCAGGCCTCGTCCCCCTTCCGGTAGACGACGGTCATCCTCTTCCGTTCCGAATCGAAGGGCACCTCGCCGACAAAAGTAAGCTCCTTTTCAAGCTCTGCCTTTTCAATGCCCGCCTTGAGCCCCAGGGTAACAAGCGCCCCTTCGGTCGGGTCCCCAAGGGCCCTCCAGGAATCGCCTTCCTTCTTAAGCTCGGCCATGTTGCAGAGCGCCCCTACCTTGAGCGCCTGCATCAATACGCGCTCGGCATCGGGGTCTATTAAAGAAGGGCCCTCGCGGAAGTCTCCCGTCGGCGCGTACCCGGTCCCCGTGACCTCTATCTCGGCGCCTCCTCCGAGAAAGAGCCTCTTGACGGTCATCTGGTTCTGCGTGAGGGTGCCTGTCTTATCGGACGCGATCAGGGTAGCCGCCCCGAGCGTTTCTACAGACGGCAGTTTTCTTACGAGGGCGTGCCTCCTGACCATCCTCTGGACGCCGAGGGCCAATACTATGGTCACGACCGCCGGCAGCCCCTCCGGTATGGCGGCGACCGCGAGGCTTACGGCCACAAGGAACATGTCGAGTATTGGCTCGCCACGCAGGATGCCGAGGAAGAAGATGACTGCGACGATAATACCGGCGGCGTAGACCAGAAGGCGGCCGAACTCCTCAAGCCTCTTTTGCAGCGGGGTCGGCTCGGCCTTTACCTGCTGCAGGAGCCTGGCGATCTTGCCCATCTCTGTAGCCATGCCCGTCTCTACGACTATGCCCTTCCCCCTGCCGTAAACTACATGGGTGCCCGTATAGGCCATGTTTGTCCTGTCGGCCAGCGGAAGGGTGTTATCAAGGGGCTCTGTCTCTTTTTCTATGGGGTGGGACTCTCCTGTGAGGGCGGCTTCGGCTATCTTAAGGAAGCTCGATTCTATTATCCTGCAGTCTGCCGGCACATGGTCCCCGCTTTCGAAGACGACTACATCACCGGGTACCAGGTCCCTTGCCTGGATCGTGGAGAGCGTGTTATCCCTCAAGACCTTGGCGTTTGGGGCGGAGAGTTTTTTAAGCGCGTCCATGACCTTCGCGGCCTTGGCCTCCTGCATGAAGCCGATTATGCCGTTAAGGACGACTATGCCCATGATGGCCAGCGCGTCTATCCATTCTCCAAGGAGCCCGGCTATGGCGGCGGCGCCTATGAGGACAAGTATGATGAAGTCGGTGAACTGCTTGAGGAATTTAAGGACAGGGTGCTCTTTTTTCTCCCCGGAGAGCTGGTTGTGGCCGTATTTGGCCAGACGGCCTTTGGCCTCGGTGTGGCTGAGCCCGCGCTGGGCGTCTGTAGAGAGCTCAGAGATTATGGATTCGGTCTTTTTCTGGTACCAGTCCATAGGCAGAATAAAAAAGACCTTTACGGGGCTATCCCGCCAAAGGTCTTTGATAAAATCTCCTGGTTTAACCTTGGTTTTTCCATCTTCAATAAAACTTAAACATAGAGACGGAGCGGTGTCAAGTAAAGGAAGCCTGTAGCCACATTGCAACTGCCGGAATTCTCGATTGAATTTAAACGATGTCCTGTAATATAATAACAAATTAGCCGTTTTTGTCACCAGACCCGATTGCCGGATGAGTGTAATGGCCATGCTGAAAGCTGGAGTTAAGAGGGTGCTCGTGAGGGTGCCGAACTGGATAGGGGACGCTGTCATGTGCCTTCCTGCCCTTGACGCGCTCAAGGCCCTTTATCCGTCGGCGAAGCTTACCCTGCTCGCGAAGGCGAGGGTGGTCCCTGTCTTTGAGAACAACCCGGCCGTCGCGGGAATAATCGAGTATGGCGAGGGGCACAGGGGGCTCCTGGGGAGGCTCAGGCTTGCGGCCGAGCTTAAGCGGGGGGGCTTTGACCTGGCGGTCCTCTTCCAGAACGCGTTTGACGCGGCCTTCATATCATTTCTTTCAAGGATACCTGAGCGCGCGGGCCATGCCAGGGACTTGAGGTCGCCGCTCCTTACCCGCGCCATAACAGCCTCGGACGAAGTCAAAAAAAAGCACCAGGTATTTTATTATCTCAATATAATAGAGGCCCTTGGCGGCAAAGTCCCGGACAGGCCTTTGCCGGGCCTGTATATATCGGAAGAAGAGTCCCGCTGGGCAAGGCGGTTCCTCAAGGAAAGAGGGCTTGAAGGGGCGCCCGTTTTCGGCGCGGCTCCGGGCGCGAGCTACGGGCCAGCAAAGAGGTGGCCGCCGGAGAGGTTCGCTTCCGTGCTTGGCGCTCTCGCGGCTGAAAGAAAAGGCGCCGCCCTCGTATTCGGCGGCCCGGAGGATACGGAGGCGTGCGCCGCTGTAAAGGCCGCCTTCGCCCCGGCGATAGACCTCTCCGGCAAGCTCACGCTCAGGCAGTCGATGGCCCTTGTCTCTTTGGTAGAGGCGGTGGTGACAAACGACTCGGGGCCGATGCACATATCGGCTGCCCTGGGGGTGCCGACAGTAGCGGTCTTCGGCTCGACGGAAGATTCGCTTACCGGGCCTTTGGGCGAGAGGGTAACAGTGGTGAGAAAAAAGATAGAGTGCAGCCCGTGCTTCAAAAGGGAGTGCAGGTTCGGGCATTACGACTGCTTGAGGGCGATAGGGGCGGACGAGGTCCTTACCGCGATAAAGGGGTTGGCGGCATGAATTCCAAAGCTACGGTCTTTCTCGACAGGGACGGCACGATAAACGAGGACGTCGGTTATCTCTCAGACCCGCAGCGGCTGGTCCTCATCGAGGGCGCCGTAAAGGCCATACGCCTCATGAACGAGCTGGGGATAAAGGTCATAGTAATAAGCAACCAGTCGGGCGTGGGCAGGGGCTATTACACAGACGCCGATGTCGAGGCCGTGAACTCGAGGCTCAAAGAGCTTCTTGCCGTTGGCGGGGCAAGGCTCGACGCCATCTACTACTGCAACCACCATCCGGACATCGACTGCTCTTGCCGCAAGCCCGGTACAGGGCTTGCTGAGCAGGCGGCCCTGGAACATGAGCTTAACTCCAATAAGGCTTATGTGGTCGGGGACAAGGCCTCGGACATGGGGCTTGCAAGGAACCTCGGCGCCAGGGGCATACTCGTCCTTACAGGCAAGGGGGCGCATGAGCTTGAGGGGATGGAAGAGGCCCCTGACTTCATAGCAAAGGATATCCTGGAGGCCGCTGGCTGGATACTCGCGGACCTTGGGCGTAACCCTTGATAAAGGTCCTTATAATAAAGCTCTCATCCATTGGCGACGTCGTCCATACCCTGCCAGCGCTAAAGGCCTTAAGGGACGGCCTTGGCCCCGCGGCACGGATAGACTGGCTCGTGGAGGAGGCGGCAAGCGGCGTCCTTTCGGGGCATCCGCTCATAGATGAGGTCATCGTCGTCAAAAGGGGCTGGGCGAGAGGTCTTTCAGAGAACCTCAAGACGGCGGGGCTCCTCAGGTCCAGGGGCTATGACCTTGTGCTCGATTTCCAGGGGCTCCTTAAAAGCGGCGTATGGGTGCTCCTTGCAGGGGGAAAGAGGAAAATAGGTTTTTCGAACGCGAGGGAGCTTAGCCACATCTTCCTTAACGAAAAGCTACCGTCCTATGACCCGGAGATGCACGCCGTCGACAGATACCTGGCGCTTGCGAGGCACGCCGGAGGGGCGGCAGGGGCGGCAGGGTTTACGCTTGAACTGGGGGGCGCTATCGCGTCCGTAAAAGAGAAGCTCAGGCAAAAAGGGGTGGATGATTCCTTTTTCGTCATGGTCACCCGCGCGAGGTGGGCTGCCAAACTATGGAAAGATGAACTGTTCATCGAGAGCGCCAGAAGGATAACCGCGGACGGCAGGCTCAAGGCAGTTCTGACCGGCGGGGCTGCTGACAGGCCCGCCCTCGAAGAGATGGCCAAGGCCGCTGGCGGGGCCTATATCGCCACAGACCTTAAGGAGATGGCCGCCTTAAGCGCCCTCTCAAGCTTTGTGCTGACGGTCGATTCCGGCCCCATGCACCTCGCCGTCGCCGCAGGCGCGAAGGTAATAGCCCTCTTCGGGCCGACCGCGCCATGGAGGACAGGGCCTTACGGAGCTGGTCACATCATTATAAGGCAGGGGCTTCCCTGCAGCCCCTGCTACAAAAGGGAATGCGTCGACCCCATATGCATGAGCGGGATAACGGTCGATGAAGTGATGGAGGCGGTTGAAAAATTAAGGTGACCAGAGAGTTTTGTCTTTAACAGACCCAAAAAGCCCGGCAGGGCGTAGATGGTGCTGTTGGCGGCAAGACATAAAAAACAGTTTTTTTTAATCGACAGAGCTGATTCAAAAAACACAGAAATCGGGTTAACATGGACGCCATCATAAACTTCGACACCGAACTCTTCAGGCTCATAAATACATCATGGACCGCCCCGTTCCTCGACTCTCTCATGGTCTACGTGACAGGCAAGATGAACTTCCTGGGCGTTATCATCGTCGCGGCTGTCCTCATCTGGACGCTCGGAAAGAGGCAGGACAGGATAGGGCTCATCGTCCTCGTAGCGGTCGTCCTTACGAGCGATTTCGCCTCCAACTATATAAAAGGCGTTTTCATGAGGATAAGGCCCTGCAACTCCCTCGAAGGGGTGCGCCTGCTCGTGGGCTGCGGCGGCTCCTTTGCCATGCCCTCCGGACACGCCACCAACATATTCGCCGCGATGGTATTCCTCTCTGCCAGGTACATGAAGCTCTGCCCCGTATTCCTGATAATCGCCGCGCTTGTTGCGTACTCAAGGGTCTACGTGGGCGTGCACTATCCGGCTGACGTAACGGTCGGGGCCATCCTCGGCGGGGCTATAGCGCTCGCCTTTTACTCTGCTGAAAGAGGGTATCTCAGAAGGAGGCTTGTAAAGGCGCTTGAGGCGCTAAGGTCGAGGAGGGGCGCGCCTTGAGATACAGGAATCTGACGATACTCTTCATAGCCCTTCTTACCATCTTCAGGGGCGCCTACATCATATGGGGCCCTTTTGACGTATCGCCGGACGAGGCCCATTACTGGGAATGGTCGAGGAGGCTGGACCTCTCTTACTACAGCAAGGGGCCGGGGGTAGCCTATGTCATAGCCCTTTTTACCTCTGTTTTCGGGGCGAATGAGTTTGGCATAAGGATAGGCGCGGTCCTTTTCTCGGCAGCCGGCTCTTTTATGATCTATCTCCTCGGCAGGGGCCTTTTCGAAAGCGAAAAGGCCGGGTTTTACTCGGCCCTCATAGCCAACCTGAACCCGCTCTTTTCCATAGGCGCTATCCTCATGACGACCGACGTGATGCTCATCTTTTTCTGGGCCGCCTCGGTCTGGTGCTTTCACCTCGGGACAATAAGGAGGCGCTCGGGCTGGTGGTACCTCGGAGGCCTGCTCGCGGGCATTGGCTTTCTGGGCAAATATACGATGGCGCTCATCTACCCATGCCTCTTCCTCTATCTTCTCGCCTCCAGGCGGGACAGGTACTGGCTTAAAAGGGCTGAGCCGTACCTCGCCGCCCTTTTAAGTCTCATTGCCGCAAGCCCGGTTATCCTCTGGAATATTATAAATGGACAGGTTACAATAAAGCACACCATCGGGCAGGCCCATATGGGTGAAGGCGGCCTGCACTGGGCGGCCTTTTTCGAGTTCCTCGGCGCGCAGGCCGGGCTACTTACGCCCCTTATTTTCATAGCGATGGTCTATGGGGTCTGGATGGCCCTGTCGAGGGGTCTCAGGGAGAGAAGGGATGAGCTGTTGCTGGCGTTTTTCGCCTCAGCGCCCCTTTTCGCCTTTTTTCTGCTGAAGAGCCTCCACGGGAAGGTGCAGGCCAACTGGGCCGTGGCCTCTTTCGTGACAGCTTTCCCTGCCGCGGCGTGGGCCGTTGAAAGGCTCTGCGAGAGGCAGCAGCCGCCCCGCAAGAGGATAATAAAGGGGATAGCCGCCTTTGGCATCGGTCTTGGCGCGGCCGCCTCGTTTATAGCTTATTTTCCCTGGGTGCTCGAACCACTCGGGGCCAGGAAGATAATAACCGGAGCGCCGTACAACAGGGTAATCGGCTGGGAGGAGCTTGGGCGGAAGGTATCGCTCATGAGAGACGGGATGAAAAGGCCCGGGGATGTGTTGATACTGAGCGATACCTACCAGATCACGAGCGAGCTCGCCCTTTATACCGAAGGCAACCCGAAGGCCTATAACGTCAATACAGGGGACAGGCGCATGAACCAGTACGACCTGTGGCCCGGCCCTCAGGAGCACCTCGGTAAGGACGCGATATACGTAAAGGGCGGGGATGCCGGGATAGAGCCCATGGTAGAGAAGGCCTTCAGCGCCTGCCAGAAGGAGCTTGTCGAGATAGACTGGGGAGGAAGGCCCGTAAAGGAGTTCTCCGCCTTCCGCTGTTACGGCTTCAAGGGCTTTGAAGCCAAAGAGATCAGAAATTACTGAGCGCCCGAGAGCGCTTTAGGAGGCCGTTTTTTTGGAAGAGTCTGTTTCCATAGTCATACCGGTTTACGAAGAGGAAGAGAGCCTGCCCCATCTCTATAAGTCCATAAAGGAAGCGATGGACGGGCTTGGGAGGAAGTACGAAATAGTCTTTGTGGACGACGGCAGCAAGGACGGTACCTTAAGGGTGCTGGAATCCATCCAGGAGAAGGACCCCGCGGTGATCGTGGTCTCTTTCAGGAGGAACTTCGGCCAGACCGCGGCTATGGCAGCCGGGTTCGAGTATGCCAAGGGCGACATCATCATCACCATGGACGCGGATTTGCAGAACGACCCCAAGGACATACCCAGGCTCCTTGAGAAGATAAACGGCCATGACGTGGTGAGCGGCTGGCGCAAGCGCCGCCAGGACAAGTTCATATCCCGCAGGCTCCCGTCGATCGTGGCCAACGGGCTTATCTCCTGGGTCACCGGGGTCCGCCTCCACGACTACGGCTGCACGCTCAAGGCCTACAGGAAAGAGGTCATAAAGAACGTCAGGCTCTACGGAGAGATGCACAGGTTCATCCCTGCGATAGCGAGCTGGGTGGGGGCGTCGATAACGGAGGTGGAGACCAACCACCATCCAAGGAAGTTCGGAAAGTCCAAGTACGGGATATCAAGGACGATAAGGGTAGTACTCGACCTTATTACGGTAAAGTTCCTGCAGAGCTTCTCCACAAGGCCCATACACGCCTTCGGCCCCGGGGGGCTGGCCCTCGGCTTCATAGGCTTCATCATCGCCCTTTATCTCAGTTTCGAGAAGATAGTGATGGGAGAGAGCATAGGCGGCAGGCCGCTTCTTTTCCTTAGCGTACTCATGATGATACTCGGGGTCCAGCTCGTCATAATGGGCCTTTTGGGCGAGATGCTCGCCAGGGTCTATCACGAGTCCCAGGGCAAGCCCATCTATACGGTGAGAAAGGTGCTGGGCAGATGAAGGGCTTCCTTTCGACCGTAGTCAAGGTCTTTGTCAGCGTCGCGATAATGTATTTCCTCTTGCGAAGCCTCGATACCTCCGAGCTCTGGGAGACCGTCGCGTCTGTGAACCCCCTTGCTATCGTCTTTGTCGCGGTGCTTTTCATCTGCCTCCAGTCGATATCCACCTACCGGTGGTCGGTAATACTCAAAAAGGACCTGGACGTCCCTTACCTGAGGCTCTTTTCGATATACTTCGTCGGGATGTTCTTCAATAACTTTCTTCCCACGATGGTCGGGGGCGACCTCGTCAAGGGATATTACCTCTACAGGTATTCGAAGAACGGGAACGTGGCGCTCGCCTCGATATTCATGGACAGATATGCCGGGTTCGGTGCTCTCATGGTCATAACGTCGCTTGCTCTCATCCCGGGCTACGCCCTTATAAAAGGCACCCAGCTGCCGGGCTTTTTCGTCATCCTCATAGGCGGCTTCGCCGCCATGAGCATGGTCATCTGGATAGGGCCTCTGCATTCCTGGGCGATGAGAATACTGGAGAGGATCCACTTCTACGGTATAAACAGGAAGATAGACACCTTCTACAAGGTGCTCATGAGCTATAAGAAGCGCTACGACATACTCGTCAAGATATTCGCGTGCTCGGTCCTTGTCCAGGGGGGCGTCATACTGGGCTATTACGTGCTGGGGACAATGGGCCTCGGCATGCAGATTCCACTGGGCTATTATTTTCTCTTCATACCCCTCACGACGGTCATTTCCATGCTCCCGATATCGCTTTCCGGGATCGGCATAAGGGAGGGGGCGTTCATCTACCTCTTCGCGATGGCCGGGGCCACGAAGGAGGAGGCCATCGCCCTTTCGCTCCTCTGGTTCGCCACCTCCGTCCTTGTCAGCATGATAGGCGGGGTGGAGTACGTGAGGATGGGCGGAAGGAAGGCCGTCCGCGAGGGCATGTCCGGGCAGTAACCGTTATTGAGTGTTATACTATATCCATTTTCCGGAGGTATCGTATCCATGCCAATAGACAAGGAGCTACTTGATATCCTCGCCTGCCCGAAGTGCAAGGGGAAGGTGAAGCTCACCGATAAAAAGGACGGGCTTCTCTGCGAGAGGTGCAGGCTCATATATCCCATCAAGGACGATATCCCGGTGATGCTCATAGACGAGGCGCTGCCCGTCAAGTGATACCAGGAAGCCGATGCCGCGACTGACGGTCACCATCATAGCCCTCAACGAAGAGGCGAACATCAGGGGCTGCCTGGAAAGCGTCAAATGGGCGGACGAGATAATCGTCTCTGATTCAGGGAGCGATGACAGGACCGTCGATATCTGCAGGGAGTACGGGGCCAGGGTCTTCAACGACGAGTGGCTCGGCTTCGGCAGGCAGAAGAACCTCGCCGGGGACAGGGCCTCCGGCGACTGGATACTAAACATAGACGCCGACGAGAGGGTGACGCCGGGGCTAAAAGAAGAGATACTCGAGGCGATGGCGGGCGGCGCGAAAGGGTATTACGTCCCGAGGAAGAACTACTTCGGCGACAGGTGGATAAGGCATTGCGGCTGGTGGCCCGACTACAACCTGCGCCTTTACAGGAAGGGGTCGGGCAGGTTCACCGACAGGTACGTGCACGAAAGGGTCGAGGTTAAAGGCCCCACGGCGAAGCTTAAAAGCCCTCTTGAGCACAGGACCTATAAGGACGTATCGGATTATTTGGGGAGGATGGAGAGGTACTCGACCCTTGCCGCCGAGGAGATGCTCAACCAGGGCAGGAACGCGGGTATAACCGACATACTCCTTCGGCCGTCTTTCACGTTTTTCAAGATGTACGTATTAAGGCGCGGTTTTCTGGACGGGACGGCCGGTGTGATCCTCTCGATACTCTACGCTTCATACACGCTTGCCAAATACGCCAAGCTATGGGAGATGAAGTCCGGGCTTAAATGACGGCAGGTAAAATCGGATCGGATTTAATGTGTGGACCATTTTTCATTCAGAGGCATCTCTTGGCTGGGGCGGGCAGGAGATAAGGATCCTGAACGAGTCGCTTGGCATGAAGGCCAGGGGGCACAGGGTGATCATCATCGCCCAGGACGATAGCCTGATACTTGAAAAGGCCCGCCTCGCGGGCCTTGACGCCTTATCCGTATCCTTCAGGAAGAAGGATTATCCAAAGACCGTTCTCTCCCTCGTAAGATCCATAAAGAAGTACAGGCCTGACATCGTCAACACTCATAGTTCAAGGGACAGCTGGCTTCTGACCCTGGCATCAAGGCTTTCGAAGAAGAGGCCGGCTGTCATAAGGACCAGGCACATCTCTACCCCGGTATCGGTGGGTTTCGCGTCCTCTTTGATATACCGGAGGCTTCCTGACAAGATCGTCACCACCGCCGAGGCGATAAGAGAAGCGCTGATAGAAAGAAACGGCGTTGACCCTGGAAAGGTAGTATCGATCCCGACGGGCATCGATACGGCGGCCTTTGACCCCGGGCGCGGCCTTGCCGGGATAAGGCAAGAGATTGGGGCCGGCCCCGATACGCCGGTCGTCGGCATGGTCTCTGTTTTAAGGAGCTGGAAAGGCCATGAGTATTTCATAGAGGCTGCCCGTTTTGTGGCAGAGAGGTTCCCTCTGGCCAGGTTCGTTATCACCGGCGACGGCCCGAGAAAAGGCGCCATTTCCGAGGCGATAGCGTCCAGCGGGCTTGGGGCCCGTTTTCATCTCCTCGGCCACAGGGACGACGTTCCGAATATCCTCTCTTCCCTCGATATCTTCGTCCAGCCCTCATACGCCAACGAGGGAGTGCCGCAGTCGGTCCTGCAGGCGATGGCGATGGGGGTCCCGGTAGTAGCTACCGATCTAAAGCCCTTTAAGGAAATCGTAAAAGACAGAGAGACAGGGCTTCTTGCGCCTGTAAAAGACCCGCAAGCCCTTGCGGACAGGATATCGGAGATCCTTGCCGACGCGCGCCTTTCCGAGAGGCTTTCAAAAAACGCGAGGGCGCTTGCGCTGAAGAGTTTTTCCATAGAGAGCATGCTCGACAGGACAGAAGAGCTCTACTCCGGGTTGCTTTCTTCACGGTCCGTTGCCGCGCCTGAGAACGCTGGCACCAAAACTCATTCGGAGTAGCTTGCCTGGTGAAAGTAGCGTTAGTGCTCCAGAGATATAATCCGTTCGGCGGATACGAGCGTCAGGCCGCCCTCCTGGCAAGGTCGCTCGTAAGGCGCGGCGTCTTTGTCACGGTCTTTACAGGCGAGTGGGCCTCTGGGCCCGAAGAGGGCATCGAGGTCGTAAGGGTGCCTGTTGTAAGGCTTGCCTCATGGCTTAAGGTCCTTTCATTCGCCTTTTTCAGCAAACGCATGCTCTCCAGGCATAAAGGCTTTGATGTCGTGCTGGGCTATGACAGGACCATTTCGATGGATATATACAGGGCGGGGAACGCCTGCCACAGGGAATGGCAGGCGTTCCGGAGAAGGCATGGGGGGCTCAGGGAGCATATCTCTTTGGCCATAAATCCGCTTCACGCCGTGATAAACGGGATCGAGAAACGCCTTTTCGGGAATATCCAGAGGGGGAAGGGAAAGATCGTAGTCCTCTCCGAGGTGGGAAAAGACCAGATACTGAAGCATTACAGCGTGGATGCTGGCCGTTTCTTTGTGATACCTCCAGCGCTGGACCTTACCCGTATAGAATTCCATATAGACGATGAGGCTAAAAAGAAGGCAAGGGAGCCCCTCGGCATCTCCCCGGATATCCCGTTGCTCCTCCATGTCGGCTCTGGTTTTTCCATAAAAGGGCTTGAGTCGACCATAAGGGCGGCGGCTATCCTCAAGGAGAAGGGGAGCAGGGCCATCCTTCTGGTCGCCGGCAAAGACAAGGGTGGGACAAAAAGGCTTGAAAAGCTCGCCGCCTCGCTCGGCGTGAAGGACAGGGTCATCTTCCTCGGCGGCGTGAAGGACGTAGGGGCGCTCTATTCGGCCGCCGACCTCTTTGTGCTGCCCTCCCTTTTCGAGACATTCGGGACAGCCGCCATAGAGGCGCTGGCAGCGGGGCTGCCTGTCATATTGGGCAAGGGGGCCGGGGCGGCCCGGTTTATAGAGGACGAAAAGGCAGGCTGGACGGTGGATGTGCCCGCGGACCAGGTCAGGCTCGCGTCGATGATCGAAGAGGCGCTCTTGGAGGAAGAGGGGCACAAACGCGCCGGCAGGCTCGCCTCAGAGCGTACACGCAGGAGGAATGCCGCGTTAAAGTGCGGCCCTGATGTGGTCATGGCAAGGTTCATATCCCTCGTCGAGACGGCGGCAGCCGAAAAGAAAGCGGCCTCCGGGCGAACGCGTGGAGTGGCGGGATGATGCCGAAGGTAAGCGTGATCATAGGCGCCTATAACTATCTTTCATACTTGAAGCTCTGCATGCGCGCTCTCGAGAGGCAGACCTTCAGGGATTTCGAGGTCATTATCGCGGACGACGGCTCCGGGCCAGAGGTGCGCGAGTGGCTTGATTCCTACGCCCCTTTTTTCCCGGTCAAGCACATCTGGCAGGAGGACAAGGGGTTCAGGAAATGCAGGATACTGAACCGCGCCATCCTTGAGTCCGGAGGGGAGTATATAATATTCCTGGACGCGGATTGCGTTGTGGCGAAGGATTTCATAGAGGCGCATTGGAAAAGGCGAAAAGAAGGCGCGTTCCTCGGCGGCAGACGGGTGATGATGGGGAGAAGGCTCTCGGAGGGAGTGACCTTCGAGATGGTCGATAACGGGAGTTTCGACGGGCCTACCCTGTGGGGCGCGTACCAGTCCTTATCCGGAAGGATAAAATATTACGAGGAATCGCTAAGGATACTCAGCCGCATCAGGGGGGAGGCGCCCTTTAGCCTTCTGGGCTGTAATTTTTCCGTACACAGGAAAGACATACTCTCTGTGAACGGTTTCGACGAGGAGTACGAGACCAGGGGTGGCGGCGAGGACACCGACATATCTCACAGGCTGAAGGCAGCCGGGTTCAAGATGAGATCAGCGAGGTATGTGGCCGTGCAGTTTCACCTTGGGCATGAGAAGACCGAGAGCAAGGACGCCTCGGCAAGGATGTTCAGGGAAAAGAGCGGCATGGTGCGGGGCCCGGAAGACGCCGGCAAGGTAAAAAGCAGGATAGCCGAGTGGAGGAAGGGATAGCATGGCCAGGCCGAAGATAATCTTTTTGCGTTCAGTCATCCCGCATACGACGGCCTGGTATTATTCCAAGGCGTTCAAGGGGCTTCCTGTCGATGTCGTCGATATGCCTTTTGACCCGCATGATCCGCCGGGGTGGAAGGAGGCCCCCGCAGGAGACCTGCTGCTTCTTGTAGACTGCGGCCTGCCTGTGGATTTTCCGTTCCTGGGGGAGTACAAAGGCCCAAAGGGTTACGTCAGCATAGATTCCTGCCACAAGCTCTCCATACACAGGGCGTATTGTGAAAAATACAGATTCGATTTCGTCTGGGTCGCGCAGAAGCATGTGGTGGCAGGGTTCGGTGAGAAGGCGAGGTGGCTCCCGCTCGGCGCTGACCCGGAGACCCACGTCTACAGGCCTCAAATGGCCTCGGCCGACAGCCTCTGGGAGAGGCTCACCCGCCGGAGCCATTATGACATAGGCATGTGCGGCGCGCCTTATAAGCACAGGCGGGCCTTTGAGAAGCTCTTCCGAAAGGCCGGGCTGACGACAAACTTTTATTTCAGAAAGCGGTTCGGCGCCGAGGCGACACGCGAGCTTGCGCGTTCGACGATCGGCTTTAACGTGGGCGCCGGCTTTGACGGTGTAAAAGGCAAGGACGTCAATATGCGAGTCTTCGAGACGATGGCTAACGGCCAATGCATGCTCCTCACGAACACCTACGACGGGCTCGGCTTTGAAGACCTTTTCGAGGAAGGCAGCCATTACATCGGCTTCAGGTCTGAGGAGGAGGCGACGGACAAGGCGCTCTACTACTCCAGACACCAGGCGGAGGCCATAAGGATAGCGGCCCAGGGGCAGAGGCATATCCTTGAAAACCACACCTACGCGCACAGGTGCGAGGAAATAATCAGGGCTATAAGATGAAGGCAAACGGCGGATACCCTGACCTTACGAAGGTGCGGCGGGCGCTCGTCATCGTCTTCAAGAACATAGGTGACGTGCTCCTTACGACGCCTGTCTTCAGCGCCCTGAAGCGGTCGATAGCGGGTGTCGAGGTCGACGCGCTTGTGAATCGCGGCACAGAGGAGATGCTTACCTTTAACCCGGATGTAGACCGTGTGCTGGTCTATAACAGAAAGACGCGCGGCCTGGGCAGGCTCAAAGAAGAGCTGCGGCTTGTGAAAGAGGTCCGCGGAGCCGGGTATGACATGGCCGTCGCCCTCACTTCAGGGGACCGGAGCCGCAACTTCGCCCTTCTCTCAGGGGCCGGGATAAGGGTCGGGGCGCCGAAGAAGAATCTACTCGGCCAGCTCTCTTTCAATTTCCCGGTTACGATGGCCTCTTCAGGAAAACACTATGTCGAACGTAACCTCGACTGCCTGAGGAGGATAGGCATCTTCCCGGAAAGGCAGCACCGCAGCACATCGTTTTTCGAAGGAAGCGAAGCGGCGGAAAAGGCAAGAGGCCTTCTTGCAGGGGCAAATCTTGACGGAAGACCTTACATGGTCGTCCACCCCACATCGAGATGGATGTTCAAAAGCTGGCCCCCTGAAAAAAACGCCGCCCTGATCGACCTTGTCCAGCGGGAACTCGGCATGCCGGTGGTGCTCACGTCAGGGCCGGAGGCCTTTGAGATCTCTTATGTGGCTCAATTGAAGTCACGCCTTACTACGGATGTGACGGACTTCACCGGCAAGCTTTCATTAAAGGAGCTTGGCGCGGTCATACGTAAAGCAGTTCTTTTTTTCGGCGTTGACTCAGCCCCGATGCACATCTCAGCCGCGGTCGGCACTCCGGCGGTCGCGCTCTTCGGCCCATCATTCGCGGTCGACTGGGCCCCCTGGGGCGATGGGCACAGGGTAGTGACATCAGACCGGCACAGTTGCGTGCCGTGCGGCAAGGACGGATGCGGCGGAGGCAAGGTGAGCGACTGCCTCGTTGAACTGGATGTGCGGACCGTCTACGACGCCGTGAGGGAAATGCTCGGCAAGTCGAGCCACCGGCGCTCCATTTGACCTGTTCCCGACTCTCCTGATCCCTTATTAGAAAGACCCCTCAGCGTCTTCGATCCCATCACAAATAAACGAACAGCCAATCTTGATGTCTCACAATGGGACCTGAATTCCCTCGCCTTACAGGCGAAGACTTCCAGCGCGTCTAATGAGATTTTCAAGCTTACGTCCTATGCCAGGCTGGTCCCCCTCTTTCCTAAAGAGGGGTCAGGGGAGATTATCTTGAAGTCATTATAATCCCCCTTAGTCCCCCTTTAGAAAAGGGGGAGATTTCAGTCGGGCTTTCAGCCGACAAACTAAAGAACCAGCCGCTTTCCAGACGGTAGTGGTTCAGTTCTTTCCTCGCGAGCCCTTGACAAAGCAGGAACCTGATATATGTTCACATATATCGGCCTGTCCCTGTTGTGCTGAGTGCCGTAACAAATTCCTGATGGTCTGAATCGATGGAGCATCTTCCCAGGGCAGAGGCAAGACCTTTGCTCGAAAGGGCCGCCCTGTATTCGATGGGGGTCTATCTATTTGTCCTCAACCTTCCCCGGGTCGCCTCGTTGAGGGAGGCGAGCTTCCTTATTTCCGCCGCGCTTGCCGCCGCGTACATGTGGAAGATGGGCCGGGTCGCGTGGCCGCCGATGAGGCTGCTGCTTCTCATGTGGCTGGCTTTCGCGTTCTTGTCGGTCATCCCGGGGAGCGACCTGCCGTTTTCCATTTCAGAGGTAAAAAAAGATGTCGTATATCCTCTCATGGCGTTCTGGGTCTTTTATGTGATGACAAAAGGCGAGCGGGACTTTTTAAGTCTTTCCATCCCTTTCCTTATAAGCGCGGCGCTCGTCTCCCTGGCGAGCTTCTATGCCTATTTTGTCCTGGGTCTCGGCTTTGAGGAGCTTGTTGATTCGGGATACCTGTATGGCAAGCGGGCCTATTACAGTTTTTTCATGCTCTCTGCCGCTATTGTAGCCATAGGGCTTGCGGGCTGCGGCAGCGCCGGGAGAAGGCTTAAGACCCTTGCCATAGCGCTTGTGCCGGTTTTCTGCACGGGAGTCTATTTCGCGAGGCTGAGGGTAGGCTATCTGGCCATCATCATGGCGGCGTTCCTGTTTTTTATTTACGGCAAGGTCTTGCGGCAGGGGCTCAAGAGAAGAATATTGGCGGGAGCGGTAGCGGCGTCAATACTTGTGACTCTGCCGCTGCTCGCCACCTACAGGGACCTGGACTTCGGCCTTGATATCGAGTCGATGAAGACCTCGTTTGAAAGGATCAGGACCGAGGAGCGCTGGATAATCTGGGAGGGGGCTGTAAAGGAGATATCATCGAACCCGGTCTTCGGCAGGGGCTTCGGGAATAAGGAAATATATGTGCCTGACTTCAGGCTCGGCTACGTCTACCCGCACAACATCCTGCTTAGCTATGGCGTCATGACAGGGGTGGCAGGCATAGTGTTGCTCATGTTGATCTTCGGGAAGCTTTGCTGGATGATGCACGCGAAGGTCGGTCAATGTGCTTCCAATAGCGCGCAATTCAGCATCATACTCGCCGGGCTGGTCCTTACCTCCGTCTTTTTCCTCCTCAATATGACCGAGGATATCATGACGCGCCATACCGGGCAGTTGTTCTGGGCTTTGACGGGTATGTTTTTGGGAGCCGGCAGGGAAGTGGACGATAGATAACCTGATGTCTTTAAAAAGTCATAAAATGGGGCAAAGAAGGATTTATGGCTTAACGCATCTCTTCTGCTTCACGGTATCCTCAATTTTTTCCCATAGCTCCTCCGCGTTTTTCCTGTAGGCCTCCCTGTCCATCATGTCGTAACTGTGTGTCATCGCGCCAACGTTGTCATTTGTGATCAATTTGCAGCCCGACAGCGCCGCCTGATTGACGATCAAGCCATGCGGTTCCGGCCACCTTGGCATATGTATGTAATATTCGACCCTGTTAAGGAACTCAGGCATCTCGTCGTATGGTATCCGGCCGATGACCTTGCCGTATCCGAATTTCCGCGGCAATTTGTCGTTTTTTGACCCGAAAAAGATAACCTCCTCGTTAGGGAACATTTCCATTATATTGTAAAAGCCTTTTGTTTCAGAATGCCCTCCGTAAGAAGCATATTTGATATCCCTTTTAATCCCCTTGTCTCTGAAAAGGTCCACATCAACAAGAGGCTTCAGTATAAAGGTCTTTTCTTTAAGCCCGGGGTATATCTTCTGAAATACGGAGGCATGGAGCGGCGAGAGGAATATATTGAAGACCGCCTTTGTAAAAAGCTCTTTATTGTCATTTACAGGACAATACCCGTTCCTCCACCCCGAATTATTACCCCTGACCCCGAAGTAGTCCTCTTTTTTTTCAACGCAGTTTGTTCCATCTCCAATATTGCCATTACACGGAAGGGCATTCAGATAGCATATGTCCCCATATGCGTTCTGGCCAAGGATGTAATTTTCACGAGAGACGATTTTTTTTAAGAATGAATCACTGAAGTGTTTTTTATGGTCAGGACAGTTGAAAACATCGAAGAGCATCCAGAGATCGGGCTTTCTGAACCTGAGAAGTCTGCTCAGTATCCGTCTGCTTTTAGGATACACCGAGATCACCCGTATCCTGTGCCCCCGCCGCCGCCCTTCGTTGACGATGGCCCGTGTATACTGTTCGCCACCGCCGTTATAGAAAAAGGGGTTGAGGTGGGCTAAAAAATTTATCTTTAAAATGCCTTTAGGGGTGATCTCCATGGTTTCCGGATCCGGGTTCAATATTCACCAAAGGACTGGTTTTAGAGCGAGATGCGAGGTTGGTTAAAGAGCCGGAATATTTCGAGCGTATCCTGCTGCCGATCAGACCATGCGATACGTCCTGAGAGAGTGAAGCGCATTCCTGTTGCAGGCATAAAAAGGGAAGTGAACCCTTCCGATCCTCCGTTTATAGCCCAGGGCAAACCACTGCTCAAGGTATGATAAAAGTTCGTAATCGCGCGCGCCGTGCAGTTCGCCGATTATCCAGCGGACCGAGCGCAAAACTTCTTCGTCAAAAGACGTCAGTATGTCGTATTCGGAGCCTTCAGTGTCTATCTTGATAAGGTCTATGCCGCGCGCACCTATTTCATCCAGGATCTCGGATGTCTTTCTCAGGGTCACCGTGATGCCGGATTTCGATTCGCGCTCAGCCGGATCATCGACAATCGAAAAAGTTGAAAACTCGTTTTTCGAAGAGCACGGGTTATAGATAGTAGTCTCCTTATTCTCTTTTCCGAGAGCGATACAATAGGGTTTTATATTTGCGTATCCGGCTATGTTCTTCTGAAGAAGCTTGAAGTTATTGGGCTCCGGCTCAAAAGCATAGATCTTTGCCGAAGGGAAGATGGTGGCATAATAGATGGAAGCGATCCCGATATTCGCGCCGATGTCAACAATGACCTTGGGGTCGATCTCTTTGGGGATGTAATATTCTCCTTTGCGCCCCTTGTGGCCTTTTACAAGTAATATGTTGTAGATATGAGAGGCGTCACTGCTGCAGGGCCGGTAATGGATCGGCTGCCCGTTCCACATGAAGGTCTCAAGGTCTTTGCAATCAGGGTTATCTTGAGGCCTGCAGTTCTTCATGAACTTCCATGACATCGAACGGAGCAGGACTTTTAAATCATTTTTTGACAGCATTCCATCCTTCTTCGATTATCTTATTGTGTGTTGCGAGCATAGTATATTATATTGTGCGGTATCGATACAATTGGAATTTTCGCTGATATTCGTTAAAAATCATGAAAAAAATCGAACTTTATTTCCTCCGCTGGTACTTCCCGTATAACATCGGCGATACCGTGATGTTCTCCTCCCTTTTCCGGGCCATAAAGGAGGTCTATGGGCCATGCAAGCTGGAAGTCATAAGCGACCGCACTGTCCTGGAAGCCTTTTTCAATGACAGGTACGTTGACAGGTTCAGAACACCCCGTTTATACGAAAAAATATTGCCGAAAAGCTTCTATTACAAAAAAAAGAATATTGTCCATGATCAGGGCGCGCGAAGGATAAAGTTTGTGATCTGGCCTGAATGGCGAGAAGAGACATTCGCTTATCTTTCCGCCGGCACTAATATTGAGGAATGCGTTGGCGCGCCATGCAAGAACATAATCTCGTACAATTACGCTCTTCAAGCAGGCATCGAGGCCGCCGGATTTCAGGACCTGAGGCCCAGGATATATTTGACAGAAGAAGAGGTCCGGGAGGCCGAAGAAAGCATTTATCCGAACTCGATAGCCATCAACATGGCGCGTATACGCAATTCCCAGCAGAGAAGAGACGGCGAGCGGCTCCGTTATAGAATCGAGAGCTGGAGGCGCTTCGTTGGCGATGTTAAAAAATATGACCCTTCGATAAGGATATATGAGGTCGGACAGGAGGCCTTTGAAGGTGTCGGCGATGAATTCCTGCCCAATCTCTCGATCCGTAAGACCGCGGCCGCGCTGAATGCCATGCGTTTGGTCGTATTGTCAGATGGCGGTGTGCACAATATCTGTAACGCGATAGATAAAAAGGTGCTGTTGTTCCAGGCCTATGAGTGGAACCCGCCGGACCTGTTCAAGATGGGCAACGCCATCTTTAACGAGGACTATCATCTTGAGTGCAGGAAAAGGTGCCACTTGTTTTCAGATATACTGAAAATCCGGAGCGCGAAAGAGACATGTGGCCGTGAGTGTTACGGTCTTGACCCGGCGAGGCTTGCCCGGGACTGCATCGCTCATCTGGAAATGGAAAATAGAGTTTAAATCCAGGGGCTTTGAAAAAAACCGGGACACCTCCCGCCTGTTGGCCTGACCTGCCTTGCCTTGAATCTGCCGCCAGACCCATTTGGATTTGCCTAAAAAAACCTCATGTGTTATAAGTAGGCCTGCGCGTTTTTTTAAAATCCACACTACGGATTCGGGCCGTGAAAAGATACCTGAGCTCTAAGAGGGCTCAAACACTCATCGAGAAGTTCAGGAGGGCGCGGATACTCGTCGTCGGCGACCTCATCATGGACCACTTCATCTGGGGCAAGGTCAGAAGGATTTCCCCTGAGGCCCCGGTGCCGGTCGTCGAGGTCACCTCTGAATCGATAATGCTCGGCGGCAGCGCCAACGTGGTGAACAACATCCACAGCCTGGGCGGCAGATCGCTCGTCACGGGCGTCATCGGGAGCGACGGGGACGGCAAGAAGCTCGTCTCCATACTGAAGGACAAGGGCATCCCTACGGATGGGCTCGTCGTAGACCACAAAAGGCCCACAACCATAAAGACAAGGGTCATCGCCCATAACCAGCAGGTCGTAAGGTTCGACCGCGAGATGCGGGACAAGATAGGCCCGGAGGCGACCGCCAGGGTCTTGAGGTACATAAAGAAAGCCGTTAAATCTTCCGACATCGTAGTCATATCCGACTACGCGAAGGGGCTCATAACCCCGTACCTTATGGAGGAGACGAACTCCCTTTGCATGGACCTCGGCATCCCGGTGGCCGTAGACCCGAAGGTAGAGCACCTCGACTATTATAAAAAGGTCACGATAGTCACCCCTAATAACCTCGAGGCCTCGCAGGCTTCAGGCGTTGAGATAGGCGACGATGAGAGCCTCCACCGGGCCGGAGAGGTGCTCTTCGGAAGGCTCGGCTGCCAGGCCCTCCTCATAACAAGAGGAGAGCACGGCATGAGCCTCTTTGAGCCGGGGAGCGAAACCCACATACCTACCGTCGCCCAGGAGGTATTCGACGTGAGCGGCGCCGGAGATACCGTCATAAGCACCCTCGCCCTCGCCCTCGCCTCCGGCGCGAGCTTTAGAGAGGCCGCGATGCTCGCGAACTTCGCGGCGGGCGTTGTAGTCGGCAAGATCGGCACCGCGACGGTAACGCCAGAGGAGCTTTACAACGCGGCTGGCGCTGGCCTCAAGGTAAGGCTTCCGCAATAGGGCTTGCTTCATCTGGCCAAAAATACCTGAACATAAAGGAGCGGCATGGCACGGTCCATGACAGGCTGGGGCAAGGGAGACTTTGCCATTGGCGGCGACACTTACACTATCGAAGTAAAGACACTCAACCACAGGTTCATAGACATCTCCATGAGGTCGCCTGAGAGGTTCTCGCCCATGGAGACACGTCTTCGGGACGAGATAAAAAAGAGGTTCGCCAGGGGCTCATTCTCGGTGCATATCTATTCCGTTTCAACGGAGGCCCCGGCGCTGAAGCTTAACATCCCGATGGCGAGGCTCTACCTCGATTCCGCGGAGGAGCTTAAAAGCGGCCTTGGCATCAAGGGCGAGATGGACCTTGCTACCCTTCTGCGGCAAAAGGACATATTCACCTTCGAGAGGAAGGGTACTGTTACGGATGAGGACTGGGGGCAGTTCAAGGCGGCGCTCGATACCGCCCTTGTCCAGGTGGAGGAGTGGAGGATAAGGGAAGGAGAGGCGCTGGTGGCAGACTTGCTTGCCAGGGCAGAGGCGCTCGAAGGCCTTCTTTTCACCGTCGAGGTGAGAATACCCAAGATGCTCGAAGCATACAGGGAACGCCTCAAATCGGAGATAGAAAAAATAATAGCCGGAAGGGTCGACGAGTCAAGGATACTGCTTGAGGCCGCGATATTCGCGGAAAAGACCGACACCGCCGAAGAGGCCACCCGCTTGAAGAGCCACCTCGAGCTATTCCGCAGGCTCATAACCTCCGAGGGGCCTATCGGAAAGAAGCTCGACTTCCTCTGCCAGGAGCTTGGCCGGGAGATAAACACCATCGGCTCAAAGGCAAACGACGTCCGGATAACCCAGACCGTCATAGACATGAAGGGCGAGGTCGAAAAGATAAGGGAGCAGGTGCAAAACGTAGAATGAGGAAGCCCCCTCTTTTCTAAAGGGGGATGAAATACAGGTTTTAAGGATCCCAATAACATGTCCGGCATAGCATTTATAGTCTCCGCCCCGTCCGGGGCAGGGAAGACCACCCTCTGCAAGATGGCTGAGGGGCGCTTCCCTGATATAAAGAACTCGGTCTCCTATACCACCCGCCCCTCCAGGCCCGGCGAGAGCAATGGTGTGGATTACTGGTTCGTTGACGACGCCACATTCGACCGTATGGTAGAGCGGGGCGAGTTCCTTGAGTACGCGGACGTCTACGGCAAGAGGTACGGCACGTCTAAAAAGGACCTGGAAGCTTTCCTCGCAAGGGGCGAAAGCGTCATCCTTGAGATAGACGTGCAGGGCGCGGCCAACGTCAGGAAGCGGCTTTCGGGAGGGGTCTTCGTATTCATACTTCCGCCTTCGCTTAAAGTCGCCGGGGAAAGGCTTGTTGCCAGGGGCAAGGATAGCGCTGAAGAGATAAAAAGAAGGCTCGGCATAGCGGTCGACGAGATAAAAAGGGCCTTCGAGTACGATTACATCGTGATAAACGACGACCTTACGAGGGCCTTCGAGGAGTTCTCCGCGATAATCGTGGCTGAACGCGCCAGGTCTTCGAGGATGGCGGGTAAGCTAAAGGAGCTTTTCGGCAAACAAACGCGGTAGACGCGGCAGTTGACAGGCCGTTTTTAAAAACGTATAATTTATACTTGTTTCGGATAAAAGGAGGTTAGTCCCAAATGGCAAGGATAACTGTCGAGGATTGTTTGAAAGAGATTCCCAGCAGGTTCATGCTGGTCCATCTCGCTTCTCAGAGGGCGAGGGACCTTATAAAGGGCGCGCCTTCACTGGTGAAGACCGACAACAAGGCGGTTGTAACGGCTCTGCGCGAGATAGCCGCTGGCAAGGTCAAGGTAATGCCAACGACCAGGAAGAAAGAGCTTTCGGAATAGGCCTTACTGATTCACAAGGGGGGGCGGCTTTTGCCGTCCCCCCTTTTTTTTATTTCGTTCAGGGGCGCGGGCTGCTTAATCGGCTTGGCCTCCTGGATAACGCCTCCGTATATAGATAGTCAGAAGAACGGCTATGCCTACGGCCATCGTCAACCCTACAACAAAAAAGGTCCATGTGTCTGGCCTTATGACCCCAAGGGCTATGATGAGTACAAGCAGTGGCAGATCGAGAAAGTGCGTAAAAGCCGGTATGAGCCGCCCCCTTTCCTTTTCGACCCTGGGGTCGAGATGATCCGCGCCCGCCGCCTCGCGGGATAGCCGCCGGATGCGCATGAAATAAATCCTTGTTATTGTGTTACCTTCGATGAACTCGAAGGAGAATAGCGCTATCATGCCAGCGAGCCATGGTATGTCGATAAACCCCCAGCCGTATACCTCTGTCGTCATCCACGCGCCTGAGAAAAGAAGGAGCAAGGCTCCCGGGACGACTACCCCGTCGTAGAATATGGCAATAGCGCGCGCCGCCTCTGAGAAAAGGGCCGGGTCTTTAATCTGCCTTGACCTCAAGTCAGAGAGCCAGACGCCGATTAGCCCGCCGCCTATCATCACGGCGCCGAGGACGTGAGCGAACCTCAATAGGGTGTAGGTCATATCAGGCGCTACGCGACATTCAATTTATCTTCCCCTCACGAGCCCCGGCCCCGGCAGTCGCCAAAGCTCGGTGAGCGAGGTATCTATCCTTGGCACAGCCGAAAGGAGTTTTTTCGTATATTCGTGCTTTGGCTCCGAGAATATCTCGGAGGTGCTGCCGCGCTCGACTATCTCTCCGGCGAACATCACGGCGACCTCGTCGGCTATGTACTCGACCACGCCGAGGTCGTGGGTTATGAAGAGGAACGATAGGCCGAAGTCCCTCTGGATAGATTTAAGGAGGTTGAGTATCTGCGCCTGAACCGATACGTCCAGGGCCGAGACCGCCTCGTCGCAGACGATGAACTCGGGGTCAACGGCGAGCGCCCTCGCTATCCCTATCCTCTGGCGCTGTCCGCCCGAGAACTCGTGCGGGTACCTCGCCATCATCTCAGGGGAGAGGCCCACGCGTCCGAGCACGGCCGCTATCTTTTCATTGCGCTCCTCTTTTTTCATCCCCGGCTTTACGGCCCGGAGCCCTTCCTCGATAGTCTCTTTGACGGTAAGCCTGGGGTTCAAAGATGAGTACGGGTCCTGGAAGATTATCTGAAGCGCGCTCCTGTAGGGCTTAAGCCTTCTCTCCTTGAGCTTTGTCAGGTCCCTGCCCTTGAAGAGTATCTCGCCCGCGGTCGGCCTGATGAGCTGGACGATGGACTTGCCCGCGGTCGTCTTGCCGCAGCCCGACTCGCCGACAAGGGCCAGGGTCGAGCCCTTCTTTATGGCAAGGTCTATCCCGTCCACAGCCTTTACATGGCCCGCAACCCTTTTAAGGAGCCCCTTTCTTACCGGGTACCAGGTCTTGAGCCCCTTTACTTCAAGAAGTACTTCTCTCTCGGCAGGCGGGGTGGTTAAAACGGGCATTACATCCGGTTCCTGCCTCAAGGGTTTTGAGTAGGGCTGGCTCATGAACCCGGGGTCGTAAAGATGGCACGCAGCCCGCTGTCCCGGCTTCCATTCGGCAAGCGGCGGCTCTATACCCGCGCACCCTTCCATCTCCCGCGGGCATCTGCCAGAGAAGTGGCAGCCTTTTGCGTACGCTGTCGCGGATGGCACAGCCCCGGCGATGGTGTCAAGGGCCTTCCCCCTTTTCTCCTGCCCCGGTATGGAGCGCAAGAGCTTTATCGTGTACGGGTGCAGAGGGTTCCTGAAGAGGTCTTTTGTGGTGGCAAGCTCCACGAGTTTTCCCGCGTACATCACCCCGACCATATCGGCGTTCCGGTAGACGAGGGCCATGTTGTGGGTTATGAGGAGGACCGCCGTGCCCATCGAGCTTTTAAGCTCCCTTATGAGCCCCAATATCTCTTCCTGTATGGTCACGTCCAGGGCCGTAGTAGGCTCGTCGGCTATGAGGAGGTCGGGCCTGCACGACAGCGCCATCGCTATCATCACCCGCTGGCGCTGTCCGCCGGAGAGCCTGTGCGGGTACTCGTTGAAGATCCTCTCCGGGTTGGGCAAATGGACTTTTTTGAGCATCTCTATCGCGAGCTTTTTTGCCGCGTTTCTGTTCCTCTCCTGATGGAGGACTATCGTCTCCATTATCTGGTCGCCGATGGTAAAGACCGGGTTAAGTGACGTCATCGGCTCCTGGAATATCATCGAGACCTGGTTGCCCCGTATATCCCTCTTCTCGCGCTCGTTCAGCGAGACGATATCCCTGCCGTTGAGGATTACCTCCCCTCCGGCTATAAAGCCGGCAGGCTCAGGGACGAGCTGGATGAGCGAAAGGGCTGTGATCGACTTCCCGCAGCCGGACTCGCCGACCAGGGCGAAGGTGCCACCCCTGGGTATCTCGAAAGATACTCCGTCGACCGCCCTGGCGATGCCGCGTGGGGTCTTGAAGTAGGTCTTGAGCCCCTTGACTTCTAATACGGGGGTGGAGAGTTTTTCCATTTATCTGTACCTTAGCCTCGGGTCGAGGGCATCCCGGACAGCGTCGCCGAATATGTTCGCCGGGAGCACGAGGCCGAACATGAAAAGAAATGCCGCGAAAAGGTTCCACCAGACGATCGGGTCCCTTGAAAGCTCGAGGCGAGCGGTATTTATCATGTTGCCCCAGCTCCCCATCTGAGGGCCGACCCCTATGCCTATGTAGCTCAATATCGCCTCTGCCAGCACAAGGCCGCTGAACTGGAGGACAAAGGTGATGAGCACCAGGTGCATGACATTGGGCACTATGTGCCGGTAGATTATGCCGGATTTGCCGACCCCGAAGGCGCGGGAGGCCTGCACGTACTCAAGCTCGCGTAGCTTGAGCGTCTCCCCACGGATGAGCCTGCAGAGGTCTGTCCACGAGGTTATGCCGAGGATGAGGGCGAGCCAGAAGAGCCTGTCGTTCAGGACAAAGACGCCAAGGTCAATCTGGTCTTCGGAGAGGAGTCCGCCCTGGTAGCCTGATGTACCGAAAAGGAGCATGAAGGCGACTATGAGGAGCACCCCTGGAATCGACGCGAGCGTTGTGTAGATATACTGGACGATATCGTCTATAACGCCGCCGTAGTAGCCGGCGACCACGCCGAAAAGGATAGCGAACGGGATGATGATAATGGTCGTGCCGGCGCCTATGACGATAGCCGTCCTTACCCCCTTGAGGGCCGTAAAGAGGACGTCATTGCCGACTTTATCGGTGCCGAGCCAATGGCTCCCCTGGTATTTGAGAGGGATGAACTCGCGCGTGGTCTCGCCTCCCGGCAGCTCTATAGCTTCTTTTGAGAAGGAATGGCTGGCAAAGGGCGCGGAGTAGCTCTTCTCCGTATCTGTCCTCATCCCGGCGAGCGCCCTGTCGAGTAGGCTTAATGCCTGCGGGCTCCATATCACCTCCCCGCTTTCTGTCTTCGCGACCCCTCCGCCCTCAGCGACGACCGGGTCCCTGTAGCGGATGCTGTCAAGGAGCGCGATTGAAAAATAAAGGGCGAGGATAGCCATGCAGACAAGGGCGAGCCTGTTCTTCCTGAGCTCCTTCCATGCCCTGGCGGCTGTGCCTTCCAGCCTTATTGCGATGGCGAAGTAGGCGATGGCGCAGGCTAAGAAGAAGACTATGAGGTCTGTAGCGAGTATTACCGGCATATTCCTGAATATTCTTTGTATTTTATTTTGTCATTCTGAGGAGCGAGAAGCGACGAAGAATCTATTTCAAGCGCAAGATTCTTCGCTACGCTCACAATGCCGAACCATTGCTATCCCATTACTCAAACCTTATCCTCGGGTCCACGAGGGTGTAGCTTATGTCGGTGAGTATCAGCCCTATGATGTAAAGTATCGAGCCGAGATATACCATCGAGCGCACTATGGCGAAGTCCTGCGACTGTATCGCCTCTATGGTGAAGTTGCCGAGGCCAGGTATCGCGAAGAAGGTCTCCATTATGAGGCTCCCGTAGAAGAGGAAGGGGATGGAGACGACCACGTTCGTAAGTACCGGTATCATCGCGTTCTTGAGGGCGTGCTTGAAGAGGACCCTGCCTTCGGTAAGCCCCTTTGCCCGCGCCGTCCGGACGTAGTCCTTGTTTATCTCCTCAAGGAATACCGTCCTGTAGAACCTCACGCCTACCCCGATGGAGGCCGCTATCCCGATTACCACTGGCAGCACGATGAACTTGGCGGCATAGAGCCCCGTGTCATAGCCTGAGACTGGAAATAGCCGGAGGAGCTTTCCCAGGACGTACTGGCCGCCGATGATATAGAATAGGGTGGATATCGACATCACGATCACGGCGAGCACGATGCCCCATATATCGATATAGGTGGCGCGGTAATAGGCGAGTATCATTGCGAAGAAGAGGCTCAAGACGAGGCCCGCCATGAACATCGGCACGCTTATCGCGAGGCTCGCCCACATGCGGGTCCTTATCTCGTGGCCGATGTCGATATTATTCCTGTCGGACCTGCCGAAGTCGAACCATAGGAGAGGCAACGACTTCTGGAAGAAGACGGTTTCGGTTACTTTCTTCAAGCCCTCCTCTTTGGTATTCACAAAGGATGGCAGATTGTAGCCGTGGTCACGTTTCCAGTTCTCTATTGCCGCCGGGGTGACGTTCTTTTCGCCGAGGATCTTCCTCGCCATGTCGTCGGGCGTGTTAATGTAGAAGAAGAGCAGCGCCGTGAGGACGTTCACGCCGACCACGATGGGGATGGCGTAGAGTATGCGTCTTATTATGTATGCGAGCATGCCTTATCGCCTTTTGCTTAGGCCACGTTTTCTTCTCATGGTTATTATGGCCGGGAGCGAGCCGATGACGAGCAGGGCTATTACTGCCACGACCGGCCAGAGCCTTGGCTCGTTCCACTCATCCCGGAGATACTGCCTTTTCTCCGCGTCTATCTTTATGTACTTCATGGTGTTATTCGCCATGGCGTTGGGCTTCACGTTCTCGACCCAGCCGTGGAAAAGGGTGAACGCGACCGGGTGGTATCCGAATATCCAGGGGGCGTCAGAGCGGACGATTGTCGTCATCTCGTCAATGACCGCCTGCCTCTCTGGGCCGTTCTCCATGTTCTCCATCGTTTTAAAGAGCCTGTCGAACTCCGGGTTCGAGTAGTTGGCGGCGTTCTCCCCCTGGTATTTTACCTTGCTGTTCGACCCGGCAAGGAGGAAGAAGAAGTTCTCCGGGTCCGGGTAGTCCGCGTTCCAGCCCCATGAGAAGAACTGGAAGTTGCCTTTGAACATCTTCTCCTGGAACCTGTTGTAGTCTGTGGTCCTGTTCTCAAGCTGTATGCCGAGGAGGGCGAACTTCTTGATGTACCAGTTTATCATGGGCGCGGAGTCGGCGCCCGTCCACGGGTTATCGAATGTGATGACGAGAGGCCTTCCGGCCTTGTCCCTGCCGCCGGGATACCCGGCCTCGGCGAGGAGCTTTTTAGCCTCCTCTATGCTCTTTCTGGCCGGCCTGTTCCTGACCGCGTCCCAATCATATACGAGCGGGTTTATGCCCCCTGCCCCCTCCTTGTAGCCGAATATGCCAGGGGGCAGGGGGGACATGGCGCTCAAGCCGCGGCCATTCTGGAATATCTCTATGAACTCCTCGTAGTCAAGGGCAATGGAGATGGCCTGCCTGAGTTTTTGCTTTTCGGGCGAGTAGCCTCCGACAACGTCGTCGAGCATGTTGAAGCCCGAGTAGTACGAAGAGGACCGGACCGAGGTAAGAAGGCTCATGCCGCGCTCCTTCATCTCATCCGTCAGCTCGGGCCTTCCAGCGGTGGTCATCGAGACCGCCTGGTCGAAGCTGTCGGAGGTTATCCCTGAGTTGTCATAGTAGCCCTGCAGGAACTTGTTCCACCTGGGTATCGCCTCTTTTTCCAGTTTGAAGACCATCTTTTCTATGAACGGGAGCCTTTGTCCAGCGTATTTAAAGAGCCCCCTTTGAGCGTCCCCATCCTCGCCCTCATCCGGATACGCCTCATAATGGTAGTTCCTGTTTTTGGCGAGCGCTATCTCCATATTCGGGTTGAAGGTCTCCATCATGTACGGGCCTGTCCCGACAGGGTACCTGTCGAGGGTGATATTGCGCTCGGCGAGCGCGCCCTGATTGTAAAAATCGGCCGCTTCCTTTGGCACAGGGGCGAAAAAAGGCATCGCCAGCCAGTAGACGAACTGAGGGTACTTGGTCTTGAGTATCACCCTGAACGTGTGGCTGTCTACCTTCTCCACCCCCGGGAACGGGTGCTTCCGGTAATCGAGCGTGATGGGGTTGCTCTTTTCGTCCTCGGTCTGGTTGTAGGAAAACCCGGCGGCTTTTCGCCTTTCGGCCCTTATGTCATCGAGGTCCGCCCGGAGCGCCTCCGAGTACTCCTTGAGGCCGAGGATATACTTCTCCAATATGGAAAGGACCGGGCTTTCCACCTGCGGGTCGGCGAGCCTCATTATTTCGTAGATGAAGTCGTCCGCCGTAAGCTCCCTCGTCCCTTTTACAGGAAGGTCGTCGAGGGTCTGTATGTTTTTGGCCTCGCGAGGGTTCACCGCGGAGTAAAGAGGTGAACCGTTCTTATCCCTGGCAAAGGCCGGGTGGTCCTGGTACATGACCCCCTTTTTAACGCGTAATTCGTATACGGCCCTGTCGACCTCTTTGGCAGGGGCGCTCTCCGGGAGCTTTTTGCCGTCCCTGCCGTAATAGACCGGCTGGGGGACCTCTTCGACTGTGAGCGGCATAAGCGTGTAGGGGCGCTTGAGGTAATGGTACTGGAGAGGCGGCTCGTAGACCTGGGCCAGGAAGTCGTACTCGTCCGAGCTGTAGGCGCGGGCCGGGTCGAGGTGCTTTGGAGGTTCAAGAAAGGTGGTGTAGAAGATGTTCCTGCCGCGTTCAGAGTCGCGGTAGGGGTCGTTGGGTGTGCAGCCCGCCGCGAAAAAGAAGAGCGCCGCGAGCGCAAAAGCCCCAAGGGCTCTGGAAGCTTTCTTGCCTATGGCGCCTCCCTCTGTTGTCTTCAACTTCATATTTAAAATATATGCTGTAGGGTAACATAAGTCACTGACGGATTTTGGGTAAAGACCTTATAAAGAATAAAATAAAGAATTTAAAAGTTTAGCACAATAACGGCGCAAGGTCAAGGAAGCCCCGGCAAAAGTCGTGCAAAAACGCTATCTTGACGGGGCTTGACAATTGCAATATAGTTATGTTAGTATTAAATGATTTTCTATCTAAAAAGCAATGATAGTGTAAAGGAAGGGTTTATGACCAAGAAGGCGGGCAACAATAATAGTCAAAACAGCGACCTCCTTAACCTTATCGACATGGGTAAGGAAAAGGGGTTTCTCACATATGATGAGATTAATGATGCCTTTCCGCAAGACAACTTCTCAGTGGAGGAGATGGATAATTTGCTTGAGACCCTTGGAGACCTCGGAATAGATATTGTCGACAGCTCTGAGAAGGGCGCGCCTGAGCCGCAGGAAGTAAGAGAGCCGCGCGAAGAGGTAGCGGAGCCGGAGCGCGTAGAGGACCCCGTAAGGATATACATGAGGGAGATGGGGGCGGTGCCTCTGCTTAAGCGCGAAGAAGAGATAGTCTATGCCAAGAGGATAGAGGAGAGCAGGAACGAGCTTAGAAGGCTTACCCTTTCCAGCCCCTTTGCCACGATAGAAGTATTGAGGGTAGTCACCCGCGTAAGGGATGGCAAGGCCTCTCTGAGGGCCCTGATCGAGGAGGAGACCGAAGAAGGACAGCTCGAAGAGGAGGCCGCAGTAGCGGCTGAAGAGGTCCTCTCCAGGTTCGAGAGGCTCAAAAGGAGAAAGACCGAGGGCGCCTACAAGCTCCTGAAGGACATGAACCTCTCCAACTCCATCATCAGGCGCATCGTGAAGCGCATAGTCCGCCTCGAACACCTTATAGAGCGAGAGGAATCGAAAAAAGGCGCCAGAAAACAGGAACGGGCGAAGCTGCGCGTCAAAAGGATAATGAAGCGCCTGGAGCTTAAGAGGACTGACCTCAACGAAGTCTCCCGCCAGGTGAAGGTGCACGACTTCAACATGTGGGAGGCCAAGCAGAGGCTGATAGAGGCCAACCTCCGCCTTGTCGTATCCATCGCCAAGAGGTACGTGAACCTGGGGCTTAAGTTCTCGGACCTTATCCAGGAAGGCAATATCGGCCTCATGAAGGCCGTCGACAAGTTCGACTACAAGAAGGGATACAAGTTCTCCACCTACGCCACATGGTGGATAAGGCAGGCGATCACGAGGTCCATAGCCGACCACGGAAGGACCATCAGGATACCTGTCCACATGATAGAGACCATCAACAGGCTCCTTCAGACCTCAAGGCAGCTCCTGAAGGAACTCGGCAGAGAGCCTTACCCCGAGGAGATAGCCGAGAGGATGGACATACCCATCCAGAAGGTCAGAAGGATACTGCGTCTCATGAAGCAGACCTTGAGCCTGGAGACCCCGATAGGGGACGACGAGGAGAGCTCGCTTGGCGACTTTATCGAGGACGAGAAGTCCCCGTCCCCTTCGGACGCGGCCATCGAAAAGGACCTCTCTGACCAGACCAACTCCGTGCTCGAAACGCTCACGCCGAGGGAGGAGAAGGTATTGAGGATGAGGTTCGGGATAGGCGAGAAGCAGGACTATACCCTTGAAGAGGTCGGGAAGGTGCTCGGAGTTACCCGCGAGAGGGTCCGCCAGATAGAGGCGAAGGCCATAAGGAGATTAAGGCACCCGACCAGGGCAAAGCTATTGAAGGGCTTTAGCGAAGGCTGATAAGAAAAGATAAAAACTAAAAGAGGGCCCCTTTGGGCCCTCTTTTTTTGCCCGATGTATACTTCAGAGGACGAGCACTATCTTCCCGAAGGCGCTCTCCTCCATTATGGCATGGTGTGCCGTGGCAGCCTCTTTAAGCCCAAGCTCGCGCCCAACCCTGGGCTTTAGATAACCCGCCTCGAAACCAGCCAGGAGGCCCGCGTGGATCGACGCGAGCTCCTTTTCATCGGCGTTAAATAATGACATCCCGGCAACGCTCGCGTCCCTGGACATCAGCTCCCTCGGGTCTATCTCTACCGTGCCACGGCTGCCTACCACGACCACCCGCCCCCTTTGGCCGAGCGCCTTGAGGTCACTTCCGAGGTTGACGTTCGCGAGAAACTCGATTATCACATCGAGCCCTCCGCCTGCAAGGCTGGCGGCAACGTTCAGGTGTTCTTTGTCTTTATGGTCGAGCGCGTGCTCTGCCCCTTCTTCCAGCACAAGGTCCCTCCCGCGCTCTGTCCCTCCGGTCCCGATGACCTTCATGCCGAGCGCCTTCGCGAGCTGGACTGTAGCAAGCCCCACGCCGCCCGTTGCCCCGTGGACAAGGACGCTCTCGCCAGCCAAGGCCCTTGCCTTGTGCAAAAGCGCCCTGTAGGCGGTCGCGTAAGGCACGCCTATGCATGCCCCCTGTGAAAAAGAGAGTGAGGCCGGAAGCCTGTGTACCTGCGAGGCCTTGCAGAGGGCCGCCTCGGCGTAGGTGCCTGTTATCGACCCGGCGGTATAGACCCTGTCCCCGGGTTTTACGCCCTCTACGCCAGGGCCGACGGAGTCGACTATCCCAGCGCCGTCCGTCCCCGGGGTGTAGGGCATCTCTTTTTTATAGAAAAGCCCTGCCCGGATATAGGTATCGACCGGGTTTACGCCCGCAGCCTTGATGCTGACAAGCACCTGGCCGGCCTGTGGTTTAGGTTGAGGGAGATCTTCAAGCCTCATCACCTCCGGCTCGCCGAACTCGGTTACCCGTACAGCCTTCATGGACCACCTCGTTTTTTTTTAGGGAAGCTCTGATTAATGTCTCACAATAGGATCTGAAATCCCTCGCCTTATAGGCGATTTTCAGTGCGTCTAATGAGATTTTCAAGCTTACGTCCCATGCCAGGCTGGTCCCCCTCTTTCCTAAAGAGGGGGCAGGGGAGATTATCTTTGACGGGTTTATAATCCCCCTTAGTCCCCCTTTGGAAAAGGGGGAGATTTCAGGCGGTAGTGGTTCATTCAGTGTTTACTTAGTGATTATAGCAGAAGGGAAAATGGAAGGCGAAAAAAGGAATTTCAGGGCCGGTTGAAAAAACTGATGGATGTCTGGCGAAAGAGCGAGCTTAGGGCCGCCAACCCCAGGCTACTTCGGCTCTACCAGTATGCTCACGCGCCTGTTCCGCGGGTCGTAGGGGTCGCCCTTCAAGGGCACAGCGCTCGCGAAGCTCGTCACCCTCGTTATCCTCGACTCCTCGAAGCCGTTCTTTATAAGCTCTCTTCTGGCAGAGTTGGCCCTGTCGGCCGCGAGCTCCCAGTTTGTATAGCCGTTTACGTTGTAATTGGAGCTGTCGGTATGCCCTTCGATCGTGACGCTGTTGGGAAATTCGCTCAAGACAGCGGCGAGGGTGGCAAGCACCTCCTCACCATTGGGCGCGAGCTTTGCCTTCCCGGCCTCGAACATCGGGCTCTGCCCCTTGTCCGTAAGCTCGAGCCTTACCCCGTCCCTCGTGGTGAAGATGAGTATCTGCTCCCTGAACTGGTTGAGCTTCTCCGTGACTACCTTATTGAGCTTTACAGTAATAAGCTCGAGCTTCTTGTCCGGGCTCTTTATGCCGCCGTCATCGGGGTCGAGCTTTACCGGGCCGCCTTTAAAGGTCGAAACGCCGGTTGCGCCTCCCGCCTCCTGCCCCTTGAATACCGTGTATGAACGGAAGTACTCCGCGATCGTTTTTTTGCTGTCGATAGAGAGCATGGCTACGAGCCACAGGACCAGGAAGAGCGCCATCATGGCCGTTACAAAGTCGGCGTAGGCTACCTTCCACGCCCCGCCGTGATGGCCCGCGTGGGTCTTTTTGATCTTTTTTATGATTACAGGATGGCTATGGTTCTCAAGCATATCAGGCGGCCTTCTTCCTGATGTTCTTCTCCAACTCCTTGAAGGTGGGTTTCGTGTCCTTGAGCAGCACCCTTCTGGCGGCCTCTACCGCGAGTTGCGGGGGCATCTCCCTGGCGAAGGCGAGTATCGCCACTTTTATGGCCTCGAAGTACTTGGCATCTTCCCGCGCCCTGTGCTCGAGGTTGCTGCCTATGGGGCCAAGGAATCCGTAGCAAAGGAGTATCCCCAGGAATGTGCCGACAAGGGCGGCGGCGATGCTGTGGCCGATGACCTCAGGGGACTCGCTCATTTTGCCCATGGTGATGACGACTCCAAGGACCGCGGCCACGATGCCGAAGCCAGGTAGTGAATCGGCTATCTTCGATATGACAGACGGGGCAAGGGCCGATTCCTGGTGATGGGCCTCGATCTCCAGGTCCATCATCTCCTCGAACTCAAAGGGCCTTATGCCGAGTATGTATACCCTGAAGTTGTCGCAGATGAACTCGACCGCATGATGGTTCTTCAGCACACTTGGATGTTTTTTGAAGAGCGGGCTTTTATGCGGGTTCTCTATGTCGCTTTCAAGTGCAAGAAGCCCTTCCTTCTTGCACTTTGAGAAGAGGCTGAAGAGAAGGCCCAGGAGGTCGAGGAAGTCGCTCTTGTTCGGGCCGCTGCCCAATATCTGCGGCACACCCTTCGCTATCTTCACGAGGACCTTCGGGGGGCAGGTTATGAAGAGGGCGCCGAGGGCGGCCCCGCCGATGATAACAAGCTCCGCGGGCTGGATGAGTATATGGAGGTTGCCCTGTTCAAGGAGATAACCGCCGATTATGGAGCCGAAGACGACTACAATGCCGATTATGGGAAACATGCGGGGAGTTCCTAATGTGAGATTATTTGTTGATAATCTTATCGGGATTCAGAGGGGGAAACTTGAGGTGATTCAGGGGAGGGATTCTGAAAAAATCTTCTCAAGACCGGAGAGGTATACGCCTTCTACAAAGACCTTCTTTTCTCTCGCTTTATGGCCGGATTCTATCCTGAAGGCGCTCTTTCTTACACCGATGAGGCCTGATAGGAACTCGATAAGCGCCTTGTTGGCCTCGCCCTCTACCGGAGGGGCGGTAAGTCTTATCTTCAGGGAGTTCCCCTGGACGCCTTCGAGGCGGTCCCTCGAGGAACGGGGCTGGAGGCGGACCCTTATCGACACGCCGCCCTGGGCTGGTTCAAGGAAGGGGTACTTACTTTGTGAGGAACTTGAGCTTGTCGGATTCCTCATCGGCCTTTTTGGACTCTTCTTCTTCAATGAGGAGCGTGGCTGAGTGGTAGTCTATTATGGCCTTTACTGACGCCTCGATCTCCCTGCGCTGCTTTCTGAGCCTGTATATCTCGTCCTGAAGATCCCGGGCCCTCGCCTGCGCCTGCCTTACGGTCTCCTCAGCCTGAAGTTTCGCTTCGACTATGAGGAGTTCCGCTTCCTTCCTCGCGTTGGCCTTCAGGTCCTCTGCCAGCTTCTGCGCTGTCGTGATGGTCTCCCTCAAGAGGTGCTCGTTCGAGGCGTAATCCTTTATGCGCTCCCCTGCTTGAGAGAGCTTCTCCTTAAGGTCGATTATCTCCCTTGACGCCTCTTCCAGCGCCTCTGCCGCGACCTCACGGAGCTCCTCTACGCCCTTTACCTCGTATCCCTTGAAGCTCTTCCTGAGGCCGTGGCTCCTTATCTCAAGCGGGGTTACCTTCATACGCCTCCACCTCCTGTGGCAAGTCTTGCGGCTATTTCCATTATGGAGGGTATTATGGCCCACTGTATGAAATATATGATGAAGATCACAATGAGCGGGGAGAGGTCGAGGCCGCCCATGAACGGCAGGAACCTCCTGACCCTTCCGAGCACAGGCTCGGTTACCTGGTAAAGGAATCTTACTATCGGGTTGTACGGGTCCGGGTTGACCCACGATATGAGCGCCCTCGCTATTATCACCCAGAAGTAGATGGAGAGGGCCATGTCGAGGATCTTGGCTAGCGCGACGAGGATGTTTGATATGACGAACATTTTAAACCGGGTCTCCTTTGTTTACGTTCTGGATTTATCGTGCCAGGCCGATCTTCGCGCCCTTTATTACTTCAGATGAGAAGGGGGGCTTGCATCCCAGGAGTCACTTGCCTGAGAGCTCTCTGGCCCGTCTGGTGGCGGCCTCTACAGCCCGCTCGACCACTTCTGTAAAGCCGCCCTCATCGAGCTTTTTAAGCCCCTCTATGGTGGTGCCGCCGGGGGAGGATACCATCTTTCTAAGCTCTGCCAGGTCCTTCGGGCTTTCCATCGCGAGCTTCGCGGCCCCGAGCACCGTCTGCATGGCAAGTGCCTTCGCGGTCTCCTTCGGCAGTCCCATCCTGACGCCTCCGTCTATGAGCGCCTCCATGAAAAGGAATACGTAGGCCGGGCCGCTGCCGCTCAAGCCCGTGACGGCGTCCATCAGGGCCTCGTCCTTTATTATAGCGACCTTGCCGATGGGCTCGAACAGGGCCCTTGCCAGCTCAAGCTGCTTTTCCCCGGTGCCGGCCCCGGCTGAGAGGCCGGTTGCCGCCTCGCGCACTATGGCCGGGGTATTGGGCATGGCCCTTACTATAGAGACGAAGTGGGCTAGGCCAGCGCCTTTCAATACATCGAGTATCCTTACTGTCGTGACCCCGGCTGCAGCCGATATGAGGAGCTTTCCGGCGTCGATGTCCGGGGCTATCTCCCTCAATACGTGGTCGACGTCGCCGGGCTTGACGGTCAGGAATATTATATCAGCAATTCTCGCGGCCTCGAAGTTTTTGCTGAATACCTTGATCTCGTAGGCTTTGGCGATATGGACAAGTCTCTCGCTCATCCTGTCGCTCGCGACTATCTGCCCCGGCCTTACGGTCCCGGAGGCTATGAGCCCTTTGATAAGGGCCTCGGCAAGGTTGCCGGCGCCGAGAAAGCCTATCGTTTTTCTTGTTAGCATGGGTTCGAAGTTTTAGAGCCGGTCGGAGCGTAGTCAGGGTTTTTATCCAGGGCAGCCGTTCAGGCGGATTTGGCGGCTTTTTTGTCGGCGGTCTCGCGGCTGCCGAATATGGCGGTCCCGATCCTTATCATGGTGGCCCCCTCTTCTATGGCCACCTCGAAATCATTAGACATGCCCATGGAAAGGTCCCTGATAAAGACCCCCGGGAACTTCTCCTTGTTTATCCGTTCGGCAAGTCGCCTGAGCATGGCGAAGTAAGGCCTCGACATCTCGGCCTGTTCAAAGAACGGGGGTATGGACATAAGACCGCGAAGCCGCAGGTTCGGCATGGCCGATATGGCCTTTGCCAGCTTTACCGCACCTTCAGCGTCGACCCCGCCCTTGGTCTTCTCCCGCGCTATGTTGACCTGTATGAGTATGTCCAGAGGCTCTTGGGCGCGTTTGTTCAGCTCCTTTGCCAGATCAACGGACTCTACCGTGTGTATCATGTCGAATAGCTCGATGGCGAGTTTTGCCTTGTTCTTCTGCAGGTGGCCTATGAAGTGCCACTTAAGGTGCTTGTCCTTGATCTTGCCCATCTTTTCCTGGGCTTCCTGCACGTAATTCTCGCCAAAGACCCTGAGCCCGGCTGAGATGGCCTCTTTTATCCTCTTTGTCTCGACTGTCTTGGTGACTGCTATGAGCGTGATTTCGCCGGGGTCGCGGCCAGCTTTTCTTGCTGCCCTGCTTATGCGGTCGTTGATTTGAAGGATGTTTTCGGTAATCGTATTCCCAGCCATCAGGAAAAGCCCGGTAAACTTAGTAGTCAGGACCGCTGGAACGGGACCTGCGAAGCGCGCGCGGGGAAAGAAAAAAGCCGGAAAATTATTTATCACCTGCTGTTTACGAGACCCTTATAGCATAGATGAGGGCCCCGTCCAAGAGAAATCTTTGATTTACGGAGGTTCAAAATAAAAAAGTCAGACGCCCGCAGGCCTGATCATCGGCCCCAGGTAATGGAGCCATGTCATCTCCCAGATGGCGGCTACAAAAAGCACAATTATTACAAGTACATAGAGTCTTACCCCATCTCTGGCGGCCATGAGGAAGGCCTCTTTCCTTGTGGCCGCGCCTTTGCGGTTGGGAGTCAAGAGGCTTAGACCCAGGTCTGTGCCAGCCGCGGATGAGATGCAATAGGCGCCGAACTCAAGCACAAAGGTCCCGTAAAAGACGATGGGCATCACTGTGTTCGTCTCGGTGCCGGATATAAGGATACCGATGATGAAGCTCCTCCATACCGCTATTATATAGGGGAAAAAAAATACCACGCCCATAAGGGTAGTGGAGACGAATGCCCCAAAGACGAGGTTGAAAGCGAAAGTGTACAGGATCTTGAGAGGCAGGTTATCCGCAAGCGGCCCCATGAGGGGCTTTAGATACGGGAGCTTCTGGATCTCCTTGAGCTGTTCAGTCCTTAGCTCAAGGACGCCGGGGTATCCCTGCGCCACCATCCATTGGCCGAAGAACATGAATATGACATGGACGGAAATGAAGAAGAATATCAGGTTCTTCCGCCTTTTAGCGGTCTCCAGCGACTCTCCCAGAAGCTCTTTTATCGACATTCAGGCCTGTCCCGTTCGAAGTTGGTTACCAAATATATAATATTACCAGAAACTTTTCATCGGAAAATTGAAGATATGGCCAGGCCGCGGGAATGCTCGCGGGGCATGTTCACCCGCCCGGATAAGGCAAACTTGGGCACAAGGAGGGTAAATCATTGACAATTGCCTAAAATTTTTCTATTAATGTACTATCAGGCTGTTGAAAAACAGCCTGATAAAGCAATCCATGGACGGATTGCCAAATTGCGAGACTTGAAAAATCGAGCAATTTGTAAGATTTGGACTGATTCACTCAGGCCAAATCTTAGTTGAAAAAGTCCTGGATGGATTTTTTCAACATCCTGATAGAGTAAAGGAGAAGACCTATTCTTACCCCGCCTAAAAACATACTTGTCGCCGATCCGGACCCCATAAGGTGCCTTAAGCTGGCTTCGATAGTGAAAAGGCTGGACTATAACGTCTTCCTGGCATCGAATAACCCGGATCTCACGCGCATAACCTCCGGCATAATACCTCATATCCTCCTTCTTGACATTGACATGCCGCCGATAGCCGGGCAGCCATGCCTTGAGGCCCTCAGGGCTAACAGGAGCCTCGGCATCATGAAGATAATCACGGTTGCCGAAAAAGAGCGCGCGGCAGAGCTCGAGGCCTCTCTCAAGAAGGGGGCTTGCGCCTTTGCTACCAGGCCTGTAAGCCCCACAGAGCTGTACAGGACCATACAGAAGGAGATAGAGCCGAGGCCGAGGCAGTTTCTCCGTATAAAAGTGCTCTTCAAGGCCACCGTCATAACCGGGACAACTGGCAGGGTCTCGTTCGCTACAGCCCTTTCCGAGCAGGGGGCGTTCATAAGGACCATGAAGCCGCTTCCCGTGGGCTCAAGGCTCAAGGTATCTCTTGAGCTTCCGACCCCAAAGCCCCTTGTCCTGGACGCGGAGGTCCTCTATACGCTTGCACAGGGGCCCGAAAAGCTCGTTGACCCTGGCATGGGCTTGAGGTTCGTAGATATGAGCGCTGAGATACAGGCGGGGCTCAGGAGGTTCGTCGAGGAACAGATACTGGGGGAAGGCTGGGAGGGGCTTCTTTAGCCTGAAGAAAAATCAGCTGCCGCTTCGCTATCCCCCAAGCTCGTATCTTAGAAGCCCCACCCCGAAGAAGGCCGCGGTCTCGGTCCGGAGGACACTCTTCCCGAGGCTTACCGGTTTAAAACCCGCCTCTTGGGCAAACTCCGCTTCTTTCTCGGTAAACCCGCCCTCCGGCCCGACAAGGATGGCTGCCTTTTTTACAGGCCTTTCTACCCCTTCGATATAGTCCTTCATGGAGATAAGGCCAGCCCTCTCCCACAGCATTACTTTAAGGTCCGCGTCCTGTACAAGACCGACAGCATCAATAAATGATGCGTAAGGCAGTATCCGGGGTATATCCCATCTGCGGGACTGCTTCGTTGCCTTTACCGCGAGGTTCTGCCAGTTATGGGACCTCTTCTGCCTGGCGTCCAGCTCTTCCAGGCTTATCGACCGTTCGGTCTTGTTTGGGATTATCTCCGTCACTCCAAGCTCGGTTGCCTTCTGGATTATAAGCTCGAACCTCTCCCGTTCCGGAAGCGCCTGCAGGAGGACGATATCCGGCCCTCTCTCTATCGCTCCTATAGACTCGAAGGCTGTCATTTCGGCTCGCGCCTGAGTGAGGCTTATGAGCCTCGCGCGCACGAGAGCGCCAGCTCTGTCGATGACCGTGAAGGCCTCGCCAGCCCTGGGCTGCCATGCGTTGAGGTGGACGATATCCCCGGGCGCGAGGGTGAAGCTTTCGCCAGGGGTGATCCTTCTATCGAGGACTATCATGCCGAGGCCGGGCAAGGCTACAATCTCCTTGTTGAGTTTGGGGAAAGTAGTATAATCTTACCCTAACGTACGCGGGCTGGGAAGGGGTTTTGAAGCCGGTGTTATTTGATATCGAGGAGCCTTGAAAGGGCGCGTATCCGCTGGTCAAGGCCGGCGCCTTTCGCGGAAAGCCTTTTGAGGATGGCGAGCGAGGCCTCCGGCCTGTAGCCGGCCTGCCGCATGATGCGCACGGCCTGCGCGTCCGCCTTCAGCTCCTTTATCTGGGAGCTTGAGATGCCGGGGTGGCCGGCGAGTTCGAGTATCTTTCCAGGTACCTGGTCCGTGGCAAGTATATGCGCCGACTCGTGGGCGAGGATAAAGGCCACCTCGTCTTCCGAGGCGGCGGTGGAGATAAGTTCCGGAGAGATGACGATAGTCCCGTCGGGCATGACAAAGGCGCTGCCCGGGCCTTCCTGGCCCAGGCTTACCCTTGGACGAAAGCCTATCGCCGGCTCAAGCCTGGCAATGACCCTCGCCAGTGTGGCCTTTACCCCTTCAGACGCGGAAGCGGGCTTCTGGGCCGCAAAGACGAAAGCGGCGCAGAGCGATACGAAGAGGGCTGTTTTAAGAATGTATTTTTTCATTTTTTTTCCGAGAGGGATGGACGCTTTAGCGGGAAGGTGCTGCCTGGAAGAAGGTCAACTCATCCGAAAGCGATTTTAACACTGTTATCATACTGATTTCAATGGTAAAAGTCACAAAGAAGATAATGCTGCAGGGCACGTCGTCGCACGTGGGCAAAAGTGTTCTTACCGCCGCGCTTCTCAGGTCTTTGAGGATACGGGGCTTTAGCGTTGCCCCCTTCAAGGCCCAGAACATGGCGCTTAATTCCGCCGTGGCCCATGACGGAGGCGAGATAGGCCGCGCGCAGGCATTCCAGGCAGAGGCCGCGGGGGTCGCCCCGTCGGTCCACATGAACCCGGTCCTTTTAAAGCCTACAGGCGATTCCCTCTCTCAGGTCATCATCCAGGGCAGGGTCCTGGGGACGATGAGCGCGGCCGAGTACCACGCCTTCAAGAAACAGGCGATGGGCTATGTGCTTGAGAGCTATTCGAGACTCGCCGCCACCCATGACGTCATCGTGATAGAAGGGGCCGGAAGCCCCGCTGAAGTGAACTTGAGGGATAACGATATCGCCAACATGGGCATAGCCATGGCGGTTGATAGCCCGGTCCTTCTCATAGGAGATATAGACAGGGGGGGAGTTTTCGCGTCGCTGGTCGGCACCCTCGATCTGCTTGAGCCTTGCGAGAGGGAACTCGTCAAAGGCCTTGTCATAAACAAGTTCAGGGGGGATAAGTCCCTTTTGGTCCCTGGCCTGGACTTCCTGGAGGCCCGCACCGGCAAGGACGTACTGGGCGTCGTGCCGTACTTCGATGACAGCGCCATACCCTCTGAGGACAGCCTCTCGCTTGAAAGCAGGGGCGGGCATTCGGGGGACGCAGCCGTAAGGGTAGCGGTCATCAAGCTTCCGAGGGTATCTAACTTTACCGATTTCGACCCCTTCAAGCTCGACCCTCAGGTAGAGCTTGAGTTCGTAGCAACACCTGATGAGTTGGAAGGGGCACACCTTGTCATAATCCCGGGGACAAAGAGCACGCTATCGGACCTTGCGTGGCTTAAATCGAGGGGCTTTGCCCAGGCCTTGAAAGAGCACCTTGGGCGGGGAGGCATGGTCGCCGGGATATGCGGCGGCTTTCAGATGCTCGGGAGGACGGTCAAGGACCCGCACGGGGTAGAGGGCGGCCACAAAGAAGGTGAAGGGCTTGGGTTGCTCGACGCCGTAACCGTGCTCGGCAGGGAGAAGAAGACCTTCGAGGTATCGGCTGTGGCGAAGCTGGGAGCGGACTTTGAGGTAAAGGGCTACGAGATACACATGGGAGAGACGATAGTCAAAGGCGCGCCCTTCTCAAAGGTCCTTGAACGCAACGGCTCTCCGGTCTACGCGCCTGACGGGGCCTCTTCAGCTGACGGGAGGGTCTGGGGGACCTATATACACGGCATATTCGACAACGACCTCTTCAGAAGATCTGTGCTGGCATCCCTTTGCGACGGCGGCGAGGCTTTGAGGGGGCTCTCGTTCGAGAAGGCGAGGGAGGGGGCCATCTCGTCCCTTGCCTCTGTTTTTGAACGCAATATCGACATGGAAAAGGTACTGAGGATAATAGGCGTATGAAGACGATGCTTGAACTTGTAAATATCGTGCCCTTCTCACCACTCGCTCTCCTCTTCGCTTTTTTGCTCGATCTCATAGCGGGCGACCCGGAACGGTTCCCGCATCCTGTAAGGTGGATGGGCCGGCTCATAACCGCCGCCGAGGGAAGGATACGGAAGGCGATGCCCGCGACAGAGCGCGGCGAGAGGCTCGGCGGAGTCCTCCTTTGGGTGGCGGTCGTCGGAGCGGTATATGGAGTAACTCTTGGCGTACTGTATCTGTCTTACAAGCTCTCTCCCACGCTGACGCTTGTCATCTCCGTCTATCTCGTGTGGACGTGCCTGTCCGTTAAATCGCTCGGGGACGAGGCGATGGGCGTGGCAGGGGCCCTCGGGCAGGGGATCGAAGAGGGCAGGGAGCGCCTCAAGCGCATAGTCGGCAGGGACACATCCGGGTTAAAGGAAGAAGAGGTCTTAAGGGCGACCGTCGAGACGGTCGCCGAGAACTCGTCAGACGGGGTCATCGCCCCGCTCTTCTTCCTCGCCCTCGGCGGTCCCGCGCTCATGATGGCCTATAAGGCGGTGAACACGCTCGACTCGATGGTCGGCTACAAGAACGGGAGTTACGCTCACTTTGGCTGGTTCTCAGCCAGGGCGGACGATGCCGCCAACTTCATCCCGGCAAGGCTTACAGGGGCGCTCATCGTCTCGGCCTCTTTTATTTTAGGGTATAATTGGATGAAGTCGGCGGCCATACTCTTGAGGGACGGGCGCAAGCACCCAAGCCCCAACTCCGGGGTGCCTGAGGCGGCGATGGCCGGGGCCCTGGGGCTCCAGCTCGGCGGTGCGGCCTCCTACGGCGGGGTGGTATCCGCCAAGCCTTTGATAGGAGATCTTCTCTGCCGCTTCGATGGCGCGATGGTCGCCTCAAGCGTCAAGGTAATGCGGACCGCGGCGGTGCTTATGGCCGGGGCCGTTTTTTTTGCCAGGACGGCCTTCGTCTTCTTTCTTTAATGCAGCGCAAATACATTCTGAGAGGCTTATAAATGCTGAACGCGTTAAGGTTCGTAATGCTCATGAGCACGGTAGTGTGGGTCGGGATGATCATCTTCTTTTCCATGGTCGTAACGCCTGTAATCTTTAAAACGCTCCCCAGGGCAACGGCCGGTGAGCTTGTGGGCAACCTCTTCCCCAGGTACTGGGCCATAGGCTACGTGGCCGGGATACTGTCGCTCTCGTCGCTCCTGGCTATATCTTTTGTCGAGAAAGGCTTCCCAGCCGCAAGGATACTCATCCTTGCCCTCATGACCGCGCTCACCTTCTACTCTGGCCTTGTGATCTCTCCCCAGGCAAAGGCGGTAAAGGCGCAGATGGCGGTCGTCGAGGACCCTGCAAAGGCTGAGGAGCTTAAAGCAGAGTTCGGGCGTATCCACAAGAAGAGCTTCGCCCTCAACATCGTGGTCCTGCTTGCGGGGGTCGTCTTCATATTTTTCATAGCGAGGAACATGAGGCTTTAACAGGCAGCTGATCTTGCGAATGTCTTTGAATAAAGTTCTATTTAAGGGAGGGGCGTTTATGGACAGGGTCTACAAGAAGATCGAGATAGTCGGGGTATCTCCACAAAGTTTCGAGGAAGCGATAAAGAACGCGATAGACAAGGCCTCAAGCACCCTGCACAACCTCGCCTGGTTCGAGGTCGTAGAGCAGCACGGAAGGGTGCAGGACGGCAAGATCGCCGAGTTTCAGGTGGTCGTCAAGGTAGCCTTCAAGCTCGACTGAGGAGAAAGGGCCTTCTGGAAAATCCAAATGGCGAATGGCGCGAACATATCATTTTTCTTCAGCCCCGGCTCCGTGGCGGTGGTCGGGGCCTCGGACGAGCCCGGGAAGATCTCGAACATAATCATCAGTAGCCTCCTCAGGTCAGGGTTCGCGGGAAGGATCTACCCGGTGAACCCAAAACACTCATCTGTCCACGGCATGAAATGCCTGCCTGCCCTGGAGGACGCGGACGAGGTGATAGATGTCGCCGTCTTCGCCATCCCCGCCGGGGCTGTGCCTGCCGCGCTAAGGGGGGCTGAAGGGAAGATACGTGGCGCAATCATCGTAAGCGGCGGCTTCTCCGAGACCGGTGAGGATGGCAAGGCCCTTGAGCGGGAGGTGAGCGAGGCCGCCAGAGCCTTGCGTATACGCGTAATAGGCCCGAACTGCATGGGCATCTTCGATACCGTCTCCAGGGTCGATACCTTCTTCATACCTGAGGACAGGGTAAAGAGGCCGCCTCCGGGCGGCCTTTCGATACTATCCCAGAGCGGCTCATTCGCCGCTACCGCCATGGACGAGCTTGCCGCCGACGGCATAGGGGTTGCCAGGGTAGTAAGCTACGGCAACAAATCAGACGTGAACGAATCGGACTGCCTGGACTTTCTCGCCGGAGACCCCGCGACAAAGGCCGTGGCGGTCTACGTGGAATCGATAGATGACGGCAGGAGGTTTGTAGAGGCAGCCTCCAGATGCTCATCCATAAAGCCGGTAATGGCGGTGAAGGTCGGCAAGGCCGGCGCCGGCGCGACAGCCGCCCGTTCGCACACCGGGGCTATCGCCGGGAGATACGAGATATACAGGGCCGCCTTCAGGAAGGCGGGGGTAATAGAGCTTAACGGCTATGAGGAATTTCTGGCCGCCTGCAAGGCCTTCGGCCTGCAGGGAAGGGCGAAGGGGAACAGGGTCATCATAATAACCGACGGCGGTGGTGTCGGCGTAGGCATAGCTGACGCTTGCCAGGCCATCGGACTCGACGCGGCGCCACTGCCAGAAGAGCTTCGCGCGGAGTTAAAGGCCGTCTTCCCGCCCTATTTCTCCATCAGTAACCCGCTTGACCTTACAGGGAGCGCGACGGATGAGTCATATGCCCTCGCGCTAAGCAGGACCATGGCTGGAGAACACTACGATATCGCCATCGTCGCCGCGCTCTGGGGGCCTCCGGCTCTTACCGAGGCCCTTCCCGGCATGCTGGCGCAAAAACCGGGGTTCACTGAAAAGCCGATCATCGTCTGTTCTCCGGGCGGCGAGTACGCGAGAAAGAGGTTCTCTCTTTTTAGAGAAGCCGGCCTGCCGGTATTCTCAACCCCTGAGGAGGCCGTGCGCGCTGCCGCGGTACTCGCCAGGGACGGGGGCAGGGGCAGGGGCTGATGGACAGGATGGCCATTGAAAAGATAATCACCGAGGCCTTGAGCCTTGGGAGAAAGGCGCTCGTTGAGCCGGAGGCGAAGACGATTATAAGCCTCGCCTCGATAGCCGTGCCCAGGCACAAGGTGGTGAAAGACGTTTCCGAGGCTCTTGAGGCCGCGCGAGAGCTGGGCTTTCCGGTCGTCCTCAAGATAATATCCCCGGACATACTGCACAAGAGCGATGTCGGGGGCGTCACGCTCGATATAAAGAACGCCTCTGAGCTTCAGCAGGGCTGGTCGCGTATGCTCCTTGGATTGGCAGACGAGGCCCCTGTATCTTCTATTGAGGGTTTCCTCGTGGAGGAGATGGTAGGCAAGGGGGCCGAGGTAATAGTCGGCGGCATAAGGGACGAGCAGTTCGGCCCGGCTGTCATGTTCGGCCTGGGAGGTGTCGCGGTCGAGCTACTGAAGGACGTCTCATTCAGGCTCGCCCCTGTAACCCGTGAAGAGGCCTTCAGCATGATAGGTGAGGTAAAGAGCTTTCCGCTCCTTGCAGGCTACAGGGGAGGGAGCTACAAGGACCTCGACGCCATAGCCGACGTGATAATAAAGGTGGGGCGGATAATGGGCGAGGTAAACGGCATAAAAGAGCTTGAGATAAACCCCCTGGTGGTATATGAGAGAGGGGCCGTTGCGGTAGACGCGAGGGCGGTGCTTCTTTAACGGGCATGAAATAAGTCTATCTGCAGCTGTGTTTTTCAATCTGTCAGGAAGGTTTACGGCTTGAAAAAATACGAAGGCGACATACACGGCGGTAATATCTGGAAGGCTTCGAGGACGGCCTCGAAATCCCTCACCGGCATTATTGATTTCAGCGCGAGCATAAACCCGCTCGGCCCCCCGAAGGCCTCTATCAAGGCGATAGAGGACGGGATAAGGCTCATACCCCCTTACCCCGACCCTTACGCGTTCGAGCTGAGGGAGGCGCTTTCAGCCTTTCACGCCATACCGGCCGATAACATTCTCCCGGCTAACGGCTCTACCGAGCTTATATACCTTATCCCGCGCTTCCTCAAGCCGGGCAGGGCCCTGATAGTAGAGCCCGCTTTCAGCGAATACAGGTCGGCGCTTGCCCTCTCGGATATCAGGGCTGAGTCTTTTGTATTGAGTAAAGTGGACGGCTTTGGCCTCGATTTGGGAAGGCTTGGGAGAAAGCTCGCCCAGGGATTCTCAGCCCTCTATATAGCCAATCCCGCCAACCCTACGGGTGTGCTCTATCCTGAGGAAGAGGTGCTTAAAGTAATCGATATGGCCGGGAGGTCTGGCGCGACCGTCGTACTCGATGAGGCCTTCATAGATTTCTCAGGGGGGTCGGTCGCCAAAGAGGCGGTAAAGACGGAGAACGCCATAGTCTTGAGGTCGCTTACGAAGTTCTATTCAATAGCCGGGCTGAGGCTCGGCTACGCGATAGCCAACAGAAAAATTACGGCAGGGCTTTCTCGTCTTATGCCGCCCTGGTCGGTCAATACACTTGCGTCGATGGCTGGCGCTGCCGCCCTCTCTGATGATGCCTACAGGGAAAGGACAGCCGCGTGGCTCTCGGAAGAGAAGGAGTTTCTGTCAAGGGCAATCGCCTCTATAAAAGGGCTTGAGCCGTATCCGTCCTCTGCCAATTACATAATGGTCAGGATCGGCTCTCGTGTCAGCGCAAAGGAGCTTGCCGCCGCGCTCTTCAAAAAAGGGCTGCTCATACGGGACCTGGGCGCGTTCATGGGGCTTGGGCCGGAGCTTTTCAGGGTGGCGGTGCTTTCAAGGGAGGCGAACAGGTCCCTGATAGAAGCGCTGAGAGAGGTCTTTGAGGCGAAGGCCCTGAACAGGGGCAGGAGGGCCTCAGCCGCGCCAGAGCCTGCCTGATTAAATACTTACCTTGATGACGGTCTTCACGTTTCCGCGTACGTTAAAGTCGCCTGTGACCTCGAGCTTCCTGGGTGAGAGGAGTTTTTTGAGGTCGTCGAATATGAGGTTTGTAGATGCCTCGTGGGATATGGCGCGGTCGCGGAAGGAGTTGAGGTAGAGCTTTAAGGACTTAAGCTCTACGACCTTCTGGTCGGGCACATAGGATATCTTTATTGTCGCGAAGTCCGGGTATCCTGAGCGCGGACATACGCATGTGAACTCAGGGTACGATATCTCGATAGTATAGTCCCTGTCCGGGCTTGAATTCTCCCAGGCTTCGAGTTTTGATTCTTCTATGGCCTTTGCGCCGTATTTCTTGTCGATCATCTGTTGACCTTTCAAAGTATATATTGCGTACATATTAGCAAAATATTGTAAAAAATAAAAAAGTTTTGAAGAGTTGCCCCTGTTATTTCACACCCGGGTCTGGTTCTGTTCCCAGCTCAGCCAGGACGTTTTGAACCTTCAGCGGAATTTACCATTGACAAAAGCCTTCTTCTTCTGTAATTTGGGTAGATTCGGTTTTGTGCGCCTGTAGCTCAGTGGATAGAGCATCGGCCTCCGAAGCCGAGGGTCGGAGGTTCAAATCCTCTCAGGCGCGCCAGATACTTGCGTGCATAAGAGGTAAGTTCATCTGGCCTTTTAATTTTAGCTTTTCAGTTTGGGCCGCTAGCTCAGTTGGTAGAGCAGCTGACTCTTAATCAGCGGGTCCGCGGTTCGATCCCGCGGCGGCCCACCAAGAATATCAAGGGGTTACAGAGAAATCTGTAGCCCCTTTTGCATTTAAGTGTCCAGTTTTTGTCCAGTTGGCGATAATAGGGTCGCTGTAAGAGGGGACAGTTTTTTTGGTTTGCAAAGGCATGGCAATATGGTAGGTAGTATATAAAAAAGAATGGTGGGCGGAGCCAACCCTACTAAACTTCTGGAAGATAATAGAATTGAGCTACTATAAGCTTCCATCCTGTGCTACTATTTGACATCAGACTGGCGTTCTTTCGTAATAAATAAGATTAAAACAAAGAAGGATTTTGGGAGAAGATACCAATGGATATTCTGTCAATTGGTGTTTTATCGTACAGCATTGTATGGGCTATCCTCGGCATTATCCTGATTGTAGCTGAATTGATGACGATGGCATTTGTCCTGGCTTTTTTCGGTTTAGGGGCTCTTTTGACCGCGTTCTTGACATGGCTTGGGATAATTCCTGGCTTTACAAGCCAACTGCTGGTTTTTTCGATCTCTTCTTTAGGCATGCTGCTGATGTTGAGGACCTTCGCGAAAAAGCAGTTTTTCAGGAAGTCTGAAATGTCACAGGAGTTCATCGGGCAAAAAGTAAAGGTTACCAAGGCGATACCGGTTAATGGAGAAGGCGCTGTTTCCTATAGAGGGTCTGAATGGATTGCGTTTAGCGATTCAAAAGAAGTAATCCCCGCAGGCGCTATGGCGGAGATAATCGGTACGGAAGGCATCAGGGTCAAGGTAAGAAAAATAGAGTAAGAATGGGGTGGGGAGGAATGATGGAGATGCAATTTGTTTTGCTTGGTTTTGTTCTTGTTGTCGTCATCGTTATTTTTAAAGGTGTCAGGATCGTGCCGCAGCAAAGCGCGTATGTCATCGAACGCCTGGGTAAATATTATGTCACATTGCATGCCGGTATCAGCTACATAGTTCCCTTTGTCGACAGAGTCGCTTATCAGCACAGCTTGAAGGAACAGGCTATCGATATCCCAGAGCAGGTCTGCATCACCAAGGATAATGTTCAGGTGGGGGTCGATGGCGTTGTATTTATTCAGGTGATAGACGCGAAGATGGCCTCATATGGGATACATAACTACTTCTTCGCCATAACGCAGCTTGCCCAGACGACGATGCGAAGCGAAATGGGTAAAATAGACCTCGACAAGACCTTTGAAGAAAGGACGACCATAAACGCGTCAATTGTCGGCTCGATTGACGAGGCGGCTAAATTATGGGGCGTTAAAGTGTTGCGCTATGAGATAAAAAATATTGTGCCGCCCAAATCTGTCCTGGTCGCGATGGAAAAACAGATGCAGGCTGAAAGAGAAAAAAGGGCTATCGTCCTGGAGTCGGAAGGCGCAAGGCTTTCCGCGATAAATGTCGCGGAAGGGCAGAAAAAGAAGGTTGAGCTGGAATCCGAGGCTTATAAGATCAAGCAGATCAACGAAGCGGAAGGGCAGGCCAGGGCAATTACCGAGATTGCGACCGCCACGGCGGAGGGGCTTAAAAAAGTAGCTGAAGCAATCACGGCTAACGGCGGGATGGAAGCGGTTCAATTACGCGTTGCGGAAAAAACGGTAGAGCAATTCGGACATCTTGCCAAGGCAACAAACACGCTGATACTGCCTTCTAATTTTGGAGATATGTCCTCCATTATTGCAACGGCCATGAGCGTCGTAAAACATGTGGAACCAAAGGTTAAGGCACAATAAAACCAGCGCTCCGCAGGTTCGCCTGCGCGGCTTAGCAGGAATGTCAGAGGGGTTACGGTACTGCCGTAGCCCCTTTTGCATTTCACTGTACAGTTTTTGTCCAGTTGGCGATAATAGGGTCGCTGTAAGAGGGGACAGTTTTTTTTGGTTTGCAGAGGCATGGCAATATGGTAGGTAATATATAAAAAAGAATGGTGGGCGGAGCCCACCCTACTAAACTGATTTTAGGAATAGATGCTGATTAAAAATTTCATTCGCATTTAAGGGTTTTATATAAGGGGGCGGGTGTTCGTGGGTAGGAATAAAAATAAAGCTATCTAATTGAATTTACAGTCAATATGTTGTTATATAGAGAATCAATACCACTTAGAGATATATCCTCGCTTATATCGTTGAGTGGTTATGTTCGCTAAAAAGACAAGAGAACTGGATTAGAATGAATAAAATAAATATCCATTTAGAAAATTGTTATGGAATCAAGAAAATTCAAACACAGTTAGATTTTTCTAAGCAAAGCGTTTATGCTATTTATGCAGCTAATGGTGCGATGAAGTCTTCACTTGCCCAGACTTTTCAGGATGTGGCCGACGCGAATCCATCTAAGGATAGAATATTTCCGACTCGCGTGTGTGTTCGAAATATAACCGATGAGAACGGTATTGATTTATCTCAAGAAAGCGTTTTTGTTATTCGTCCATATGAGGACGAGGATATCAGCCATACCGAGAAAACTTCGACACTACTTGTAGATAGTAAGTTGAGAAAGGAATATGAAGAATTACATATAGAAATCGACAAATCAAAGGAAATATTTATAAAGGCTTTAAGGGAGCAATCCGGCTCTAAAAAGGATTTGGAGAAAGAGATCTCCTCTGCTTTTACAAGCAGTGATGAAGAGTTTTACCGTGCATTGATCCGCGTACATGAAGAAGTATCGGCTCAGAAAGAAGCTCCATTTGCAGATATTGCCTATGACACGATTTTTGATGAAAAGGTTCTGAGTCTTCTCGACAACAAAGATATCAAAACGGCTATTGAGAACTACATTAAAAAATACAATGAACTTCTAGCTGCCTCAACCTATTTTAAAAAAGGCGTATTTAATTATTATAATGCTTCAGCAATAGCGAAGAACTTAGCTGATAATGGTTTTTTTGATGCTAAGCACTCAGTGAATTTGAATGCTGAAAAACGAATTGAAATTAATAGTCGTAAACAGCTTGAGGAACTGATTTCTAAAGAAAAAGAAGCTATTTCGACAGATAAAGAACTCAGAAAAAAGTTTACAGATATTGAAAAATTAATACAGAAAAATGTGACCGTTAGGGGTTTTGAGACTTACCTGACTGAACATGAAGAAATTCTTCCAGAGCTGGTAAATATAGAGAGATTCAGAGAAAAGATTTGGAAATCATATTTTAAGGTACGATTTGAACTCTATAGTGATTTGATCGAGAAATATCGCGCAGCTGAGAAGAGAAAGGAAGCGATAGAGGAGGAAGCAGGGAAACAGAGAACGCAATGGGAGTCGGTTATTGATATCTTTAACAGTCGTTTTTTTGTTCCTTTCAAGCTTAGTGCAGAAAATAGGGTTTCCGTTATATTGGGTCAGGAACAGATGCTGCGCCTAGCGTTCACCTTTGAGGACGGAGCGGATAATACGTCAGTAGATAGAGCCTCATTGATGGCGGCCCTAAGCACTGGAGAGAGGAGGGCTTTCTACATCCTTAATATTATTTTCGAGATCGAGGCTCGAAAGAAGGAGAAGCAGGAAACCATATTTATTATTGATGATATTGCGGATTCATTTGACTATAAGAATAAGTACGCCATCATTCAATATTTAAAGGATATAGCTGAAGCACCTTATTTCAAACAAATAATACTTACACACAATTTCGACTTCTTCCGTACTATAAGCAGCAGATTTGTTAGCTATTCTAATTGCCTTATGGCCCTGAAGAGCAGTAATGGTATTACATTAGAGCAGGCGACTGGTATCAAGAATGTCTTTGCAAACGATTGGAAGCCGAATTTTTTCACTGATCCTAAAAAGAAGATAGCTTCAATACCGTTTATTCGCAACCTCATTCAATTCACAAAAAGCGATAAAGACGCAGATTTTATCAAGCTCACATCATTGCTACACTGGAAAAGCGACTCTGCTTCAATTACCCAAAACGATCTTGATAGGATTTACAACACGGTGTTTTGTACAAGTGGAAAATCACCTGATGGCGATAGTTCTGTTATTGGAATGATCCAACAAGAGGCAGACAAATGCCTAAAAGCATGCGATGGCATTAGTTTAGAGAACAAAGTTGTACTCTCAATTGCAATACGAATCTTTGCTGAAAAATTCATGATTGAGAAAATAAAGGATGATAAATTTGTTGCTAATATCAAGTCTAATCAAACCCCCAAGTTACTTGAAAAATTCAAGGAACTATTTAGCAGTGATGTTGACAATCTTGAAACCATTCAGCGCGTGCTCCTTATGACACCTGAGAACATTCACCTGAATTCTTTTATGTATGAGCCGATTATTGATATGTCTGATGAACATTTGAAGAAACTTTATGCGGATGTTTTGAGCTTGAACGTAGCCAAAACGTAACCAAATTTATCCAAAAGCACCTGAAGGAGTAGAAAATAGCCCAAAGCATATAATGGGCTAAGTATGTGAAAGTAGATTGAAATTCAGAAAAACGCAGGTAGAAGGCCCAGTTACAGTTTTAGTTCTTTTACGCATTCTTAATCAGCGGGTCGCAGGTTCGATCCCTGCGCGGCCCACCAAGAATATCAGAGGGGTTACAGAGAAATCTGTAGCCCCTTTTGCTCTTGAAGTGAAAGCAGGTCGGCTTAGGCTTTAACGCCCGGCAGCTCCCGATGCTTTAGCCTTGTATGCCCGCTCAAAATATCTTATCCTGTCGGCGTCATAAAAACGCTTTATCTACAAAAACTTAAAGCGATATAATGGACTGCGGTTTCATTCCAATCTTGATGTGATGAGCGGAAAAGAAACAGGATATAATAGCGGCATACGGCTTTCAGTGATCATCCCTGCCTATAATGAGGAGGCCCTTATAGGGACCTCACTCAAAAAGGCGGTCGATTATCTTTCGTTAAAATTCCCTTCCTATGAGATCATCGTAGTCTGCGACGGCTGCAAGGACTCTACCCCCGCCATCGCTTTAAATGCCGCTTCCGTAAACCCCAGGATCAAGGTAATAGACCGTAAGGAGAACAGGGGCAAGGGGTACTCCGTAAAGGAAGGTTGCCTTGCGGCTTCAGGCGAGTACGTTCTGTTCACCGACGCCGACCTTTCTACCCCCATGGAAGAGATAGGGAAGCTCACGCACGAGTTAGAGGCGGGCGCCGACATTGCTATAGGGTCAAGGGCGCACCCCGCCTCAGAGATAATGGTCCATCAGGCATGGCTCAGGGAGAGCATGGGCAAGGTCTTCAACCTCTTTGTCAGGGTGTTTGCGCTTAAGGGGCTCAAGGACACTCAGTGCGGCTTCAAGGGCTTTAAAAGGGAGGCGGCCAGAAAGATATTTCCAATGCAGACGATAGATGGTTTCAGCTTCGACGTGGAGGTGCTCTACATAGCCTTGAAATACGGCTATCTCATACGCGAGGTGCCCGTCAAGTGGCTGAACCGGCCTGATTCAAGGGTAAACGCGCTCCTTCATCCGCTGCAGATGTTGATAGACCTCGTAAAGATACGGTTCAGGGATATGAAAGGCGCCTATGGCAGGGTTTGAAAAGGAAAGCTGCGGCCCAAAATTCCGCCTTGCCGCGATCATACTCATAGCCGTACTCGCTTTTGCGTCCTACGCCAATATCCTGAACGGGGAATTTGTCTGGGACGATATCGAGCAGGTCTCTGAAAACCCGGTCATAAAAGATATCGGGAACATCCCCTCGTTTTTTACGACAGACCTCTGGCGCCTCATCGACAACCCGACCATAGGCTCTTATTACTACAGGCCCATATTCCTGCTCTCCTTTGCAGTCGATTATCAGCTCTGGGGCTTAAACCCGTTCGGGTATCACCTTACGAACACAGCCCTCCATCTCATCTCTTCTCTACTCGTCTTCGCCATCGGAGTGAAGGTGTTGCGCTCGGATATCGCGGCGGCCTTTGGCGCGGCTATATTCGCCGTACACCCGGCCCACGTCGAGTCCGTAAGCTGGATATCAGGGCGGACCGACCCGCTCGCCGCGGTCTTTCTGCTCTTGTCGATATTCCTCTATATTATCTTTACAGAACGCGGCGGGGCATCGGCCTTGCTGGCCCTTTCGGCCTCAGCCGCGTCGTTTTTCCTGTCGCTCCTGACAAAGGAGATGGGGGTAACCCTTCCGGCCATCCTTTTGCTTTTTGTCATCTCATTTATGGGCAGGCGCGACGCCAAAAAAGGGCTTGCGGCTATAGCGCTTTACGTCGCGGCCCTTGTGCTCTATTTTTTCATAAGGTCCCTGATGCTCGGCTCGGCGGTCGGGAGTGTCGATGCCGCGCCGCTGGACAAGCGCATCTACACCTCTTTCGGCATTATCCTCGATTACATCAGGATACTCGTCCTGCCGGTAAACCTGAAGACGCTTTATGACGTGCCTGTCGAAGGGGCGATAAATTTGAAGGTCATCTCATCCGCCCTCGCGCTCATTACCATTTTCACAGCCGCGTCCCTTGCGTATTTTAAGGATAAGAGGGTCTTTTTCCTTTCGCTCTGGTTCTTCGTCACGATCGTGCCTGTTTCGAATATCGTGCCGCTTCGCCCGACGATGATGGCCGAAAGGTATCTGTATATCCCGTCTGTGGGGGTAGCCCTGCTTACAGGCCTCGCATTTTCGTATCTTTACAGGGCGCGGGTAAAAGCGGCTATAGCGCTCGGCGTCCTGGTTGCCGCCTTCCTCCTCTACACAACGGTAGAGAGGAATAGGGCCTGGGCGTCTGAGATCGCCCTCTTTGAGAGCATGGCGACGTCAGCGCCTTTGAACGCATACACCCACCATAACCTCGGGGACGCGTACCGGAAGGCGGGACGCATGGAGCTGGCTGTCCAGGAGTGGGAGAAAGCCGTTCAGATAGACCCCATGCACTACGAGGCGAATAACAGCCTCGCCAATATGGCGCTATTGCGTGGCGACTACGCCCTTGCTATAGAGAGGTACAACAAAGCGCTTGCCGTCCGCCCTGAGTCGGCGGAGGCGCATTACAACCTCGCGCTCGCCCTCGACGGCAGCGGCAGGCCCGAAGAGGCGGCATATCATTACAGGGAATTCTTAAAGAGGGCGCCGGCAAAGTTCGGGGATGTGATCGATGAGGTGCGCTCGCGCCTGGGGGCTGGCGAATAAGGATTGCCTCCAAGCTGCTCTCTTATTTACCTGCGAACGCGTACGCGATTATCTTGTAGACGAGTTTCGCCGCCAGAAAATCGCAGTAATGCAGCTCTTTGACCGGGGCAAGCTCGTTTACGTCAGCCCCGACGAACCTCGATACCCGTGAAGCCGCCCTTAATATCCGTGTCGCCTCGTCCCACATAAGGCCGCCCGGTTCTGGAGTGCCCGTTGCCGGCATGAGGCTCGCGTCAAAGCAGTCGAGGTCGAAGGTCACATAGACAGGCTTGCCGCGAAGCCTTTCGAGTATCTCGTCGATATCCCAAAGATGTTTGTCCTTTGCCCAGAATATCTTTATGCGCTCCGTGTTCTGTTCTAAAAAGGGGACCTCGCCAGCCGAGATGTTCCTTATGCCGCAGGAGACAAGCGAGATATTTTCATGGTCCATGCACCTGCGCATGGCCGCCGCGTGCGAATAGGGCTCGCCTTCGTATCCGTCCCTCAAGTCCGCGTGGGCATCAAAATGGAGTATCGTCAGGTCCGGGTATTTAGCCGCGAAGGGACGTATCGACCCGGCGGTTATAGAATGCTCGCCTCCGAGTATCATCGGAAACTTTCCGTCGTCGAGGAGCTTCCTTGTTATAGACTCGAGGTCGAAAAGCGCCTCGGTTATCTTTTTTTTGACAGGCACCTCCTTCAAGGTCATTATCCCGATATCGCTTGAAGGCTCTTTCCACAGCTCTTCGTCGAAGAGCTCTACCTGGCTTGAAGCCCTGATGATAGCGGCAGGGCCGTTGGCCGTGCCGTGGCCGTAACTTACAGACGCCTCGAGGCCGAACGGCACGACGACCGCTTTGGCCTCCTCATAGGGGCAAGCCTCGTCTTCTGGTATTGCAAGGAATCCTTCTATGGATTTAAGAAATGAAAGCCCTTCGGTAGACACTGATTACACCCTTCCTTAACCGTTTTGCCGGTGACCTTGTCCGTACGGACGCAGGACGAAATTATCACTTCCAAAACGGGTTTTGTAGCTTTTTTTTAAAAAAATTCGCGCGGCGCGCAAAAAAACGGCTCTACTTGCAGCGTAGAGCCGTTTTATCTCATCTGTGCCGGGGTATGGGCGCTCAGCTATCTCTTTTCAGGGCAGAGACTTTCAAGGCCCCGGAGCCTTTATTGTTATCGGCTGTAACGGGCTTATCCCCTGTTGGCGCAGCCTCGACTGTTTTCCGCGCGCTTCCGGCCGCCTGCTCCTTCGGGATCGTTATTATGATGGCGTTATCTACCACGTTTATTTGCCGCGCGGGCGGGGCCCCGGGGCTGCAGTAGAAGACGAGCCTCAGTTTGTCGGGGTGTGCCCCAAGCCGCACCTCGTCTATGCCGGCGGCCCCGATCTTCACCGAGTCCCGCCCGATAGAGTTCTTCACCCCCCAGACGTCGATTATTATCCTCGACGGCTTTTCAAGGTCGAAGTCGTAGTAGTTCTCTATGGCCCCGTTGGCGAGCACCCATATTACGGTCCCCCCTGCCGTAGTCGAGTGCTCGATACTCAATACACCGGAGGCTGGGGTTGCTGTCGGCTGGGCGGACTTTGCCGCTGCCGTCTTTTTCGCCCTAAGCATGTTCTCGCGCGCCTTCGCGTCAAAGCGCGGGTTTACTTCGATCGCCTTCTCAAATGCCTTTACCGCCAGGGCATACTCTCCTTTTTTCATATGGAGCAGGCCCATATTGTTGTAGGCCGCCGCCGTGCCCCCGGCTAGCCTGAAGGCCTCGAAGGCCTCCTGGTCACGCCCCAATCCGCTCAAGGCGAGGGCGAGGTTATTATAGATTTTCCTGTCCGCCGGCCCGGCCGCAAGCGCCTGTTTAAAAGACCCGACCGCTTCGGTGTACTCTCCCTTCGAATAATAGGAGAGGCCCATGTTGTTGAAGAGCGCGCCGATGTCCGGCCTCAGGGAGGCTGCCTTCTTATACTCTTCCAGGGCCTTGTCAAAGAGCCGTCCGCGGTCGTATATTATCCCTAAAAAATTATGGGGCTCCCACAGGCCCGGGTCAAGCTCCACGGAGAGCTGAAAGCTACTCTGCGCCTTTTTAAATTCCGCGAGCATGAAGTAAGCCTTCCCTAACCCTTCGTGGAGAAGGGCGTTTTTGGGGTCGTCCTTCAGGAGGGTCTCAAAGACCTTCCGCGCTTCTTCGCCCAGCCCTTTCTTGAGTAAAAGGCCCCCGGATTTATAGCGCGCGCCCGCACGGGTTGGGTCCTTGCTGACGGCGCTTGAGTATTGGAGATAGGCCATGTCTATCTTGCCGTCCTTCAGATAGTCATCCCCTCTTCTTTCATTGTCTTCCGCCGTCATCTCCGGTACGCTGGAAGCGTCAGCGCTCTCAGCGGCGGCTTTCGCGTTTTGCCTTTGTTCCAGAAGCCTCTTGAGCTCCTTGTCGTTGAACGGGTTTTGGGGGCTTCCCTGGCTGGCGCACCCGGATAAGCTTGAAACAAAAGAGAACGCCAGGAGGCAGAATAACGGCGTGAGGATGGCATTTTTTATCGCGTTCCGCCAGGCCGGCGGCGTTCTTGAAATCATGCTCTTTTCAAACACAGGGCAACTCCGTCTCAGCTCTTGTCATTATTTATTGAGGAACATCCTGTATATCTGTATTGTCGCCGGCCCCAGTATGGTTATGATGAGGGACGGGAATATGAAGAGCAGGAGAGGGAAGATCAATTTGACCGGCAGCTTGGTGGCGAGCTCTTCTGCCTTCTGCCGTCTGGCGACTCTCATGCCCTCGGCGTGGACCCTCAGCGCCTGGGCTATGTTTGTGCCGAACCTGTCGGTCTGTATAAGGAGGCTTGCCAGGCTCCGCGCTTCCTCAAGGTCCATGCGCTTTGCAAGGTTCTGCAATGCCTCGCGGCGTGATTTGCCGACCCGGAGCTCCATGCCAAGCATCCAGAACTCCTTGCTTATCGCCTCGTTGCTTATCTTTAACTCTTCACCGACGCGGTGTATGGCCGCGTCGAGGCCCATGCCGGCCTCAACGCAGACGACCATGAGGTCGAGCGCGTCCGGAAAGCCGTTCAACAGCATCTCTTTGCGCCTCGACGCCAATATGTCGCACCATACGTTCGGCAGGTAAAATCCGATGAGCGCGAATATGATGGAAGCGGCAGCGACATGAAGCGGGACCATCGGTATCACGACCATGAACTTGATCAGTAAAAAGACCGCCGGCAGCAGGGCGGCAAAGAAGGCCTTGAACCCGAAGAAGACCAATATGTCGTTCTCCTTGCTGTACCCTGAGCGCACGAGCTTGTCCCGGACCCCGGACAGGAATTCCTTTTTGCCTGGTTTCACGCGTATGCCGATGGTGGCGATGGCCCTGAGGTATTTTTTGTATGTGCCGTCTTCCTGAGCTACGGACGGGCCCGGATGCGTCATCCCCGTCTGCCCCTTGATCTTGCGGATGAGCTTCGTCCGCTCCTTGCGGAGCCCCTGTAAGTAGAAGGCGCCCAGGCAGAGCATGGCTATGGAAAGGAATATCAGGACCGATACGAGGAGAATCTCTTGTTCCATCTGCTGCCTCCTGACATGCTGCTGAGTTTTCAGCGACTTTTATACTTTTATGGCTATCATCTTCCTTATCAGGATTATCCCGGCGCCCATCAGCACGGCCGCGGATGCGACAAGGAACTTTCCGACAGGGTCGGTAAAGAGCACCCCGATGTACTTCGGGTTTATGAAGCTTATGGCAAAAGTGATGAAAAATGGCAGGGCGATCAGTATGACAGCGGAGAACCGCCCTTCAGCCGAAAGGACCTTTATGTGCCCCTGAAGCTTGAACCTCTCCCTGAGTATATGGCTGATCTTCTCCAGGACCTCGGCCAGGTTGCCGCCGGTCTCCCTCTGGATCACAGCCGAGACGATGAAAAACTTCAGGTCAGGGCAGTCCACGCGCCTGGCGAGGTTCTTTAGGGCCTCGGGAAGGGCTATCCCGAAGTTGATCTCGTTCAGGGTCTTTTCGAACTCGGTCCCTACAGGGTCGCTGAACTCGTCGGCTACCATCTTAAGGCCGCCTGTGAAGGCGTGCCCGGCCTTTAGCGAGCGCGATATCAGGTCCAGGGCCTCGGGCAGTTGCCTCTCGAACTTCTTCATCCGGCGTTTCTTTTTCGAGTAGAGGTATAAAAACGGCATGGCCCCCGCCACCCCGGCCATTACGAGCATGGCGTTCGGCAACAGCAGCGCGCCTGCGAAGAGCCATGCCACGGCGAGCACGGCCGAGAGCAGCAGAAAAAAGCCGGGAGAGCGCCTGGCGTTGGCCTGTTCGGTCAGCCGGTCAAGCCCATGCAGGTGGATGGTCCTCAAAAGCAGCCTGTTTAGCCAGGGTATCTCGCTTAACACCTTCCTTCTGAGGATATCCACTTCAGCGCCGCCTACCCTCGGCGCGAGGCCGCCGAGGTGGTGCCTCAATCTCTGTACTTCAGGTTTTCTGTTCCGGAGGGCCAGATAACCGCCCTGCAGCATCAGTATCGCCGCGAAAAAGAAACCTGCGCCTATAACGAGTTCCATCAGTTCCCCCTGTAAACTTTAAGGACATCCCGGGAAAATAATCATTCGATCCCGCTCGCGGCCATGATCATATCGCGAAGACATTCCTTGGATCGAAGATCTCATAAGGCACGTCGATGTTCATGGCCTTGAATTGCTCAAAGAACTTGGGCATTATCCCGTTGGCGCGGAACTGCCCCTTTACCTTGCCCGCTTCGTCTATCCCGGTCTGCTCGAATGTGAATATCTCCTGCGTCGTGATGACGTCGCCTTCCATCCCGGTGATCTCCTGGAAGCTTACCACCTTCCTGCTCCCGTCGACGTGGCGCGAGACCTGTATGATGATGTTCAGGGCGGAGCTTATGTACCTCCTTATGGCCTCGATGGTGATGTTGAGGCCGTTCATCGCCACGAGTGTTTCAAGCCGGAGGAGGGCGTCCCTGGGGGAGTTTGCGTGGATGGTCGTGAGCGACCCGTCATGGCCCGTGTTCATGGCCTGAAGCATGTCCAGGACCTCGCCGCCCCTGACCTCGCCTATGATGATCCGGTCCGGGCGCATCCTCAGGCTGTTCCTCACAAGGTCCCGCGGGGTTATCTCTCCTTTGCCCTCGATGTTCTGCGGCCTCATCTCGAGCCTGACGACGTGTTCCTGCTTGAGCTGAAGCTCTGCGGAGTCCTCGATGGTGATGACCCTTTCATTGGCCGGGATGAAGCGCGAGAGGACGTTCAGGAGGGTCGTCTTGCCGCTTCCGGTGCCGCCTGATATGAGGATGTTGAGGCGCGCCCGTACTATGCCCTTGAAAAGCTCGCCTATCTCGGGCGTAAGCGTCCTGAGGCCGATAAGGTCATCCAGCTCGAGCGGTTCCACCGCGAAACGCCTGACCGAAAGGCTCGGCCCATCAATGGATACCGGGGGTATTATGGCGTTGACCCTTGAGCCGTCCGGGAGCCTCGCGTCTACCATAGGGCAGGACTCGTCGATCCTCCGGCCCACGGCGAAGACTATCTTGTCTATTATCTTCCTTAAATGCGCGTCATCCTTGAACCTGGCCTCGGTCTTCTCCATCTTCCCGTATTTCTCGACGTATATGCTCTTATAGGTGTTGACAAGGATGTCTGATACAGTCGGGTCCTGAAGGAAAGGCTCCAGTGGGCCGAGGCCCAGCACCTCGTCCTGTATCTCCATGTAAAGCCGTTCCTTCTCATCGTAATTAAGCGGAAGGCTCCTCTCCTCCTGCAATATCCTCGCGACGAGCTTCCTGATCTCGTGCCTGACGAACTCGCGGTCGAGGGAATCGAGCAGGGAGAGGTCGATCAAGTCCAGCAGCCTGTCATGTATCCTGGTCTTAAGCTCGTAATATTCGTTCGTATGTATGAGCTTCTTGTTCTCTTCCATGAGCAATGGTATCGTCTCGCGCTGGTTCATCCCTGTCTGTTCCTTTCGGTCCTTATTTTATTCCTTTTTCGCCCTGGAAAAACGTTGAGACGAGGTCCCGGAACCCCCCGCGCCGCGTGGCTGAAGGGGCTTTCGCGGGATTTCCCGCGGACTGCGCCCGTCCGTCATTTTTGAGGAAGTCCGAGACAAGCTCCCTGAAGCTCCTGCTGATCTCCTTGCCGGGCCCGTCGGAGGATAGCGTCTTTCCCTGGTTGATGGCGGATATCGCCGTTTGATAATCGTTCGGTATGACCCAGGAGACCTTTTTCTGGACGCCTTCCTCCGCCTCTTTGATGGAGATGGCGGACTTTTTATGGAACCTGTTCACGACCAGCTTAAGCCGCTTCTGGTCGGGATATCCGAGATCGACGAACCCCTCCATGAGTTTTTTCATGTTGACGAGGCATGGGATGGTGAGCTCTGAGACCAAAAAGACGATGTCCGAGAGCTCGAGCATCTTTATGGCGCCGCTGTCAAAGGAATGGCCGCTGTCTATGACGATATAATCGAACTCGGAGCGCATGAGCGCGAGGAGCTTTTCCACGAATTCGGGGGTCGCTCTCCGCGCTCCGTTCAGGCTCCTCGGAGAGGAAAGTATCTGCACCCCTGAAGGATGGCGCGAGAGGATGCCGTTCAAGTAAGTCGAGTCCAGGCGCGAGAAGTTTTTTGCCGCGTCCCCCCAGTCAAAGGCCGGTGTCTTTTCGAGAAAGAGCGAGATTTCGCCAAAGGGGATCATGTCCACGAGCGCGACCTTTTTAGGGCCCACGGCCTCTTTCAACGCGGCGGCAAGGTTTACGGCAACGGTGGTGGCGCCAACCCCTCCCTTGGTCCCAACGACGTCTATGACCTTCCCCTTTTTATTGAAGCCGCGGCCGTCCTCTTTCCCTTTCCTGTCAAGGAACCTCTGAAAGGCGTCCTTAAGTTCCTCTTTGTTGACAGGCTGGGATATGAACTCCTTGGCGCCGGCCCTCATGGCCTCTATCAGGATGTCGGATCTCATGCTCGGAGATGTCAGGAAGAACTCTCTGGCGGCCCCGAAGGCATGAGGGAACTCGATCTCTTCTTCGGTTATTTCGAGGACAAGAAGGTCGCAGGGGCTTCTGTGGGCCGCCTCGACGGTGCTGAAGTCCCTGAAAGAGGAGATGACCTCCTCGAAGTCCTCCCGTACTTTCCGGTTCTTTATGTCCAGTCTTATCAGGAACATTTTCCGGTCCTCCCTAATTCACCAGCACTGGTATCTCGGCAGGAATGCCGAAGTTCTCCCCGCCGGTTGAGCCTTTAGGCTCATGGACATCGCAGTCCGGCTTGAAGTAGATGGATTTTTTTCCGTATGGGACGGGGCTGCCGTCGTAGTTCTGAAGGTTGAAATGGTCTGCGAAGCTCTCCCAGCGCGCCTGTCCGTTGGTGTTGTCCCCGTTGGCCGGCTCGGACCAGTCGCCCATCCTGACCGGGGCGTTCGTATAACCCGGGTCCTCGCCCGCGCCTGTTATCCATACCACGTTTACCGTGACCGACCCGACGAGCTTCGAGCAGGGGCCTACGTTGTTGTCAGGGCATTCTACGACCGGCAGCGTTATCTCCCAGGGCGTGTCAGGGGCACCGTCCCCGTCGCTGTCGCCCGAGCCTTTCCAGCAATCCATCAGCTTGCTGAACGCGCTCTGTATCTCACCGCCGTTGGTGGCCATGTTCTGTCCGAGTTCAAGTGGTACAGAGTTGCCTCCGCCGCATATCTCGCCGCTCACCTTTGGGGCGTTGGTGCCGCCAGCGCAGACGTTGCCTTCCTGGTTGAAGTCCGTCCAGCCGCCTGTTCCGCCGCTAAGGTTGTTGCCGCTGTTTATAAACCTGCCTACGGAGCAGGAATATTCACCGTCTATCAGAAGGGTCTCCTTGCAAAGCGCTATAGGCTGGTCGACCTCCCATCTGTCGAGAGAGCCGGCAAAGCCGATGTACGCGGTCGCCTCGGCATAGACAGGGAAGCTGTCGTGGCCGAAAAGGCTCGCGAAAAAGGATGCAGCGGGGGTGTCCTCCCTCTTCGTCCTCACCCTGACAGCGTTTATGAGGTCGGTGTTGGCGTCGAGCTCTTCGAAAGAGGCGTCGGACAAGGGTGCCTGCCCGGTCGAGGCGTTCGGTGTAAAGGTGCGGGTGGTAAAGCTCCAATGGCCCCTCTGGATATCCCCTTCGTTCCCGCCGCCCCAGTTGACCTCAACGGCGAGGTGCTCGCTGTTGTTAGACGTGGCCGCGTCGTAAGCGGTCTGGTTGGCGCCCGTGTTGATGCCGTCTTCGTTAAAAAGGAACCTGGCGCCGGCAAGCGCGCCGGAATCGGCCGCGTTCTGCAGCTCGTTTTTGACTACGTACAGGTGGCCGGTATCTATCGCCAGGGCCGCCAGGCCTATTAGGACTACAAGCAATATGGCGAAGATGACGGCTACCGCGCCGCGTTCTCCTGATAAGGCCCGTGTATGTCGTGGTTTGAGGCGCATGGCTTTTATTCCATTCTCATGATAGTCGTGGCACTTATGTTTAATGGCCCTGACAGGCTGGTTACTATCTCCGGCAGTATGAGGAAATCGTACTGATAGCTTACCGATACGGTAAGCGGGTTCCCGGCTTCAAAGCCTTCCCGCGCTATGCTGGTGGCGACGTTTTGCTCGGGGCCGAAGGTCACGAGGTTGCTGGCTGTATAGGTATTTATAGCCGAGATGATCTCGGCGTCCTCTGACGCGGGGTCCCTTTCCCCCGACTTGAAAAGAATGCCCAGCCTCGCCGCTTCGCGGCTCGCGTTGGTCAGGACCGCTTTGTTGTAGAGCATGGTGCTGAACTCTACTATCCCGAAGAGTATGACCACGAGCAGAGGCAGCACTATGGCGAACTCTACGGCAGAAGCCCCGGCCTCATTTTCGCGTATCGTCTTCACGGTTTACCTATGCTTAAGGAGTAAACAGGCTTCTCCGCCTTTTTCTCAAAGCTGTCCATGCGCTTTTCGACCGCGCCCCTGGCTGACCTTCCGTCAAGGCCGTAGACGGGGGCCAGCTCCTTTCCGGCCTGCGGGTCGAGTATCTGGTTTGCCTTTGCCGTCCTGAGAGAGTTGCCGTAGTCCGCCTGCAGGGCGCTTTTACCCGCGAAAGACGCGGAGGCCGAAAAAGTCAACGCCGATATCACCCCGGCAAGGATATATAGTCTTTTCATGGTCGGTCCCTCCTGTTATTCATTCACCGTCACGATATGGCCGAAGTCCCCTGAAGCCCCGCCCTCTGCCGCCGACGGGTTGCCGGACTCCTTGCCGGCTTTACCTTCTGTAGCTCCCATCAGATAGAACTCTGAATCGCTCGGCTCTACGTATTTGTCCGTTGGGAGTGTCTGCTTTGCCGGGTCAAGCGGCTTTACAAGCCTTGGCGTTACGATGACCACAAGCTCGGTCTCGTTTTTCTGGAAAGAGCTGCTCCTGAAGAGCGCGCCGAGTACCGGTATGTCGCCCAGAAGGGGGAACTTCGAGACGACCTCCGTTACGTTGTCGCGAAGCAGGCCCGCTATGGCGAAGCTCTGGCCGTCGCCGAGCTCTATGACGGTCGCGACCCTTCTCGTGGTCACTGCCGGGATGACAAAGCCGCTGAAGGTTACCGCGTTGGTGAAGTCAAGCTCGGATACCTCCGGGGCTATCTTCATGCTGATCTTCTTGTTGCTCAGCACCGTTGGCGTGAAGTTAAGCCCCACGCCGAATTCCTTGTACTGGATGGTCGTCCTGCCGAGCTCCTGGGGAACGGGGATGGGGAACTCGCCTCCGGCCAGGAAGTTGGCGCTCTGGCCGCTTAAGGTTATGAGCGTCGGCTCCGCCAGCACCTTTGCCAGGCCGTTCTGCTTAAGCGCGTCGAGGAGGACGGTCCAGAGCATGTCCCCGGTCGAGAACTGGAAGAGGGCGTTTATTGAATCAGAGATGACCGTAGAGTTTCCGACGATGCTGTCCTCAAGGCCGGTAAGGTTATTGAGCATCGAAAAGCCGATCTTGCCGTCGTTTTGCAGATAGTTGAAGTTGAAGCCCAGCCTCCTGGTGAGGCTCCGGGACATCTCCGCGACGCGCACTTCAAGCATGACCTGGTGCACCCCGCCTACCTCAAGGAGGTTTATGATCTTGCCTGGGGCGTAGGCCTCGGCGAGCGCGAGGACCTGGGTCATGTTTGCCGCGCTTGAGACGGTGCCGGAAATGGCGATGTTCTCGTGCGTCGAGGTGACCATGACCTCCTTTTCATCCGGGAGTATCTCGTGGAGCTTCTCCTTAAGGCGCGTCGTGTCGGGCGAGACCTCGATGTCGTAGACAGCCGGGCCTCTGTCGCCTTCCCATATTATAAGGTTGGTCACGCCCGTGGTCTTGCCGGTCAGGTATATCTGCTGCGGCGAGAGGACGACCGCGTCGGCTATCTCCGGCACCGCGACCGATATCCTCTTTACCGGCGCGCCGCTCCTCAGGATGAGGGATTTGCCGAGCGTCAGCTCGATCTTCTGCGGCGTTGAAGTCTCAGGCTCTCCGCCTGGAGGGGTCTCAGCCCAGGCCGCGCCTGAAAAGAGCAGGCATAGGATGAAAACGATGATGAAAGGAGCTTTCCTGTGGTCTCTGTGAAGATCGCTTAATGTCATCGCTACAGCTCCTCCTTTTATTTACTTACATTTACCCTGGTTAGTGTGCTGCCCTTTATCATCTCCACCGTCTGATAGTTGACCGTGACGACGCCGGGGGCGATTGCACGGGGCGGTTTTTTGTATTCGGCCTTTTTGTAAGAGGACAGAAGGGAGGTCTTATTGGCGCCATGGGTCAAGACCTCCTCCGAGTCATTGAAGTTGCGGAGCGCGAGCTGGATCTTTCCTTCAGTTGAGGCGAGCGCCAGTTTTTCGGCTTCATCTGGCGCTACCTCAAGGGTGATGACGTCGACCTGGATGGGCTTCTCCCCTTTTCTGCCTGAGCTCTCCATCTCGGTGCCTGCCGCCAGGACGAGCATGTTCTCAAGGACTATCTTGGTAACCGGGTCTGTACGCATGTCATTAAAAGTCGCTATTACGTCTACCCGGCTGCCCGGATGGATGAAGCCTGAGACGCCTATGACCTTATCGACCTTTACCGTCATCGCCCGTTTTTGAGGAGAGAGCACTGCGGCAACCCCCCCTGCCTTGGACCCGGCCGGGGCAAGCCTTGACTCGAATATAGGCTCGTTCGACCTTATGGGGGAGATGATGACCCTCCCTTCCAGCGTCTCGGCGTCCGTGAAATAGCCCAGAGGGAGGCTTTTCTTGAGGAACGGCACGGTCTTTATGTACTCCTTCTTGAGCGGCGTCCCCCATGACAGGTCCGTGACCGCCACCGCGACCATCTCTGTAGGCTCCTGCGCCTTTTCATGTACAGCGGTCTTTGTTTGCAGGAGTTTATAGGCGAGCACGCTGGTAAAAAGGGCTACACCTATCCCCGCTCCAAGCAGAATCAACGGCTTCAGATTTTTCATCACGCTCCTCCCGATATTTTCCAACGAGTGAAAACCGATAATAATGTCCCGACAGCTATAGCGACCCCGTAACAGAAGCTGGAATCCTTTTCTTTGACCGGCGAGGGCATGAAGCGGAGACTCCCGGTCAGGAGAAGGTTTTTAAGCGCGACCCAGTACCGGCTGACGGTCCCGGCGAGAAGGCCGCGAAAGGCAAGAAGGGCTATTGAATAGGCCCCTCCCACAATGGCGGTAAACAGGAAGGCCATGAGCACCCCCTTCGGGCCCAGTAGAGCGCCCACGGCCCCGAGGAGCTTTACGTCCCCCGCCCCCATCCCCCCCATAAGAAAGGGAAGGGCGAGAAAGGAGAAGCCGAGCAGGATGCCTTCCAGGCTAAAAAGCAAGCCGTCGAGCCGGTATGTAATAGTGTTGTAGGCGATTGCGGACGCCATGGACGTATAAGTGAGATAGTTGGGTATTTTCCTGAAGCGGATATCATTCGCGGCGGCGAACAACAGTACCGCTGTCAGCAGGAAAACGGCGTTCATATCGGCCAGAACCATCTTGCAGCCCCTTTTTATCGAATGACAGGTTACGGAAGAAGCGGGTTTACGTTTTTTTAATATTTTGTGCGGACCGCGTTGCCCGCCTTTTAAAGGCCGGCGGGCAACGCGTCACCTGATTTTTTTGGCAGGGTCAGTTACTGGTTCGGCGCCTGGGTGATAGTGCTGCTGACCACGTCAAGCTTGTCATTGATCGCGATGCCTAACGCGGTGGCGCCTGCGATGATGACGACCCCGATGAGGGCTACCAGCAGGGCGTACTCTGCGGCTGTTGCTCCCTCCTCGTCTTTGAGGAACCTCATGATAGTTTTCATGGACATCTACCTCCTTTCGATTTATTTGATTTCGTTTTTAGTCTTTCGTCCTTGTTTGACTAACTCTATATCCGGCCCTGATGAAGTCAACCCCGCCGAAAGTAGGATTCTGAGATTTGACAAACCGAAAGCCGCTGCTAAACTTATCCGCGTAGATAGGTTCATCTTTCCGTTAATCCAAATCCGGATATGTACAGAAGGCGGCCGTGTCGACAGCAGAGGACATACGCGAGAAGCTACTGATATTCGGACTCACTCCCAGGCAGCAGGAGGTCGCCATCCTTGCCATGCGCGGGCTTTCGAACCGTGAGATAGCGGGTAAGCTCTTTGTGACCGAGCAGACCGTAAAAGACCACCTGCACGATATCTTCAGAAAGGCCCGCGTCCACAGGCGGAGCGAATTTACCGCGAAGGTCCTCGAGACGTTCTTCCAGGCAACGATATAGTCCCGGCCAGCGCCCACGCCGCCCGTTCCGTTCTTCTCTTATACCTGTTCTATATTATTCAAAATACCGTGGATAGATGGCGGGAGCGCCTACCAGCTTAGATGGCGCGTAACGAATGAGTTGCCTCTCCTTACCAGGAGCTTTCTGCTCTCATCGGCTGCCAGGATAAAGATGGCGAAAGGCAGGGCGAGCGTCATCTCGGAGAGGGTAAGGTGGTATGTGCCGAAGAGCTTCTGCGCGACATGATTGTTTGAGATTATCCATACGAGCGCGAGTTCAGTGAAGATGCCGATAAGCACCAGCCTGTTCGAGAAGAGCCCTTTCCTGAAGACCGATTCCCTCCTTGTCCTGCAGACCATCACGTTGGCTATCTGGCAGATGACGATGCTTACGAAGAAGGCTGTCACGGCCTTCATGTAAAGCGGGTCAGATGCCTGCAGGCTCTCTCCCCATCTCCACCCGCCGGCGTATAGAATCGTAAAGTACGAAAAGAACCCGGCCACCGCCTGGATGACCCCATAGAAGCCGTAGGAGACGAGAAGGAGCTTCCCTGAGAGAAGACGCTCGCTCCTCGGCCTTGGCGGCCTTGACATGACGTCATCCTCTGGTGTCTCCGTCCCGAGGCCGAGCGCCGGAAGGATATCCGTGCCCAGGTCTATCGAGAGTATGAGGAGCACGGTAAGAGGCAACGGGACACCGAGGAGGACAAAGGCGATGAAGGGGAGTATCTCCGGGACGTTGCTCGTAAGTATGTACTGGATGAACTTCCTTATGTTACTGAATACCGTCCTGCCCTCCTCGATCGCGTTGACGATAGTTGCGAAGTTGTCGTCAAGGAGGACCATGTCGGCCGCCTCCCTGGCGACCTCTGTGCCGGCGATACCCATAGCGACCCCCATGTCGGCGTGCTTAAGCGCAGGCGCGTCGTTCACCCCGTCGCCTGTGACCGTCACCACCTCCCCCATGGACTGTAGCGTCTTCACTATGCGTAGCTTCTGCATGGGCGAGGTCCTGGCGAAGATGATGTTCTCCCTCCCGAGGAACTCCTTGAGCTCATCCTCGCCGCACCTGTGGAGATCTTCCCCGGTCATCACGTTGGGCTGCTGAGTGCGGTCTATGACGCCTGCTATCCTTGCGACCGCCTCGGCGGTGGTGCTGTGGTCACCGGTTATCATTATGACCTTTATCCCGGCGGCCTTGCACCTTGAGACGGCTTCAGGGATCTCCTTTCTCGGCGGGTCCATCATCCCGGCGAGGCCCACGAAGACGAACGAGTCTTCAGCTGCTGTCGCGTCCTCTGACCAGGCGAGCCCAAGCACCCGTTCGCCCCTTGAGGCCATGCGCTCGTAATGGCGGATTATCTCCTCCTTGTGCCTTTCCTCCAGCTGGACTATGGAGCCGCCAAGGAGCAAGCTGCGGCTTTTTTCAAGCACTACTTCTGGAGCGCCCTTGATATATGCCGCTGCTACTCCATCCGTTTCGTTAAAGGTGATCATTCTTCGTTTGGCGGAATCGAATGGAGATTCTTTAAGTCTCCTGTTCTCCTCCATTATCCTGTCGATCTGAGCATGTACGGCGGCAAAGCGCATGAGGGCCGTCTCTGTCGGGTCGCCGTGAAATTCCCCGCCGACCAGCCTGGCGTTGTTGCAGAGGACCGCGATCTTGACAAGCTCGTCAAAACCTTCCAACCGCTCTATCCATTTTTCATGGACGTTTCTTTCTTCCATCCCGAGGAAGAGCGTCCTTACAGAGACCCTGTTCTCGGTTATGGTTCCGGTCTTGTCGGTGCAGATGACGGTTGTAGAGCCGAGCGTTTCGACAGATTCGAGGCGCTTTATGAGGGCCTTTCTCCTGGCTATCCGCTCCGAGGCCATGCTGAGCGAGAGGGTTACCGTTGGAAGGAGCCCCTCTGGCACGTTCGCCACGATTATCCCTATGGCGAAGAGCATCCCTGCCAGGAGCGTGTCGCCGGAGAGGACGCTTACCGAGAAAAAGATCGCGCCCACGGCTATGGCGATAGTGGATATGATCCTTATGAAGCGCTTCAGTTCTTTGCCCAGCGGGCTGGCGACCACGTCCGTCCGCTTCGTAAGCCCCGCGAGCCTCCCGATATGCGTGCTCATGCCGGTTGAATAGACTATCGCGGCGCCGTTGCCGGATTGCACGGTGGTGCCTGAGAAGACCATGTTCCTCGATTCGAGGATATTCTCATGGGTGCACTGGAGCTTCCTGAGCTTGGGCTCCGATTCCCCGGTAAGGGAAGAGTGGTCGACCCTTAGCGAGTTCTCCTCCATGAGCCTCCCATCAGCCGGTACCTTGTCGCCTTCTTCAAGGAATATGATATCCCCCGGCACGACCCTGCCGGCCGGGATGGTCTTTCTCACCCCGTCCCTCAGTACATCTATCTTCTCGGGCATCATCTTCCTGAAGCTCTCTATGATCCGTTCGGATTCGTACTCCTGGATGAAGGCGAATATAGCGTTAATGAGGACGACGCCGGTTATCGCGAGCCCTATGTAGAGGTTTCCGCCGCCGGGGGAGAGCCTTTCGGCGGCAAAGGCGAGGATGGCGCCAATCCACAGGAGGATGGCGAAGAAGTTGAAGAGCTGTTTTCCGAACCTCCTGTACAGGGGGTTCCGTTCCCGCACCTCGAAGGTGTTTGGCCCGTAGAGGAAGAGACGTTTGTCGGCCTCTTTGGTGGTGAGCCCGCCAGCGGATGCCTCAAGCCTTTTAAAGAGCTCTTCGAGGCCTATCTTGTGCTCGTCGTCTCTGGAGGATCGGTCGGCCGGGGTTGGATTCTGGGGGGTCTGGTCATGAGGAGCGCCGGTCCGGAAAAGTTTCCTCATAAACAACCGTCCTCTGAAAGGATGAAGATACAGGTGCCTTAACTTCTGAAAAGCCTCTTAAGCTCTTTCAATGGGTCTTCGGGGGCTGTTGTCGACATGGCGCCTTCCAGGTGCTCGAAGTACTCGCAGAAGTTTGACCTCTCTTTATCGATTACCCGTTCGGCTGAGGGCTCGCGGCAATCGTTGTACGCACTCCTGTCATGGAACCGGCAGTTAAGGCAGACCTTGACGTCTGACCCGCACGCCGGGCAAGCGTCTGCTCTGCCGGGTTTTCCGGCATCAAGTACTTTCCTGCAATGAAAGCAAATGGCCATAATTTATTATATTTTACCATAGTCGGGTGAAAATGGAACCATAAGAGGCTATTCTAATAATATCGTTAAAAAACAAGTAGATGGCAGTTGGTGGCAGGGTTTTGGTTATAGTTGTTACATTTTTTACTATTGACAATCGCATGATAGTGTTATACAAGGATAAAATCCTCCTATACGGGTTTTTTCATTTGGCAGGGAGTCGGTCTTGGGAAACGGCAACAGGTTTTTTTTGCGGCAGACAGGGGATGTGATGAAGAGATTTTTGTGGATGATGGCTGTCATCATTGGCATGGGGGGCATGGGGGGCGTAGGGGCCTCTTTGGGAGCGACAAAGGCGGTTGCCGGGGAGGGTGTTCCCGATAGCGTGCTCGTAGCCTACAATGACACGGCCTTCTCAAACTTTGATATGTTTGTCACCGCCCTTGAGCTCACCCGGGAAAACTCCGCCGACGCAGATATTAGCGAGGGAGCGAAAAAAAACCGAGCGCAGGAAGATACGAAAGAGGAGACTTACCGGAGCTCCGGAGGACATCTTAAGCCCCTCGATACCAAACCATAGCTGAAACGGCCTATGAATCTTAAATAAAAAAGGGAGGGCTTTGCCCTCCCTTTTTTTCTGCGACCTGCCGTAAGTCAGGTCCCTCACGATATGCAAGCGCCTCGGCTTGGCCGTTCTTGACTACCCTCAAGTTCCTGATATGATTTTCATCAGGCCGGTCAGAGTTCCCTGGGCTTTATTCCAGTCTGCTCTGTGCTCACCCCGGCAGGCTTGAATAAGGCCGATTCTCGCCGTCTTCAAAATTCGTCATGCGGGGCCCGAAAAAAGTACGTCTCATTCCTTATCTTCAGACTCCTTGCATCTTGACCTCATCTGCAGCCTGGACGTGAGTTTTTAGTTCGGCAACCTGTCAGTCATCCTTTGTTCATTTCGCCGCCGTATTATGTTTCTTGCGCGCCGGTTCTCATTTTTCTCTTCGAATGGGAGAGGTAAACCCCCTCCGGGACCATATAATGCCAAGACGAAAGCCCGACAACAGACAATGGCACCTCTTCCTTTTATTGTTTCTGCTGGCTTATCCGGCGTACTCGCGAGCAGAGGTCGTAGAGAGGCCGGGGGAGAAGGTTTCGATGGGGCAGGCCTTTATCGACGAATCTGGCGCAAGGGTCACCCTCGGCTCTCTTATCGACAGGCCTACGATACTTTCGTTCGCGTATTTCGGGTGCAAGGATATGTGTAATACGCTGCTTGCAAACCTCGCTGACTCACTTGGCCGGCTCGACGCGATACCCGGCCAGGACTATCGCGTCATCACAGTGAGCTTCGATGAGAGGGACACCCCGGAGGAGGCGGCCTACAAGAAACAAAATCTCTTGAAGGCCGTCGGCAGCCCCTTCCCTGAAGGGGCGTGGAGCTTCCTAACAGGCTCGCCGGAGGCGATAGGGGCGTTGACAGGCTCGACGGGGTATGAGTTCAGCAGGGCGGGGCGGGGATATAACCACTCCGGCGCGCTCGTGGCGCTCTCGCCCGACGGCAGGATAATAAGGTACTTCTACGGTGGGAGCTATCTACCTGCCGACCTCAAGATGGCTATTGTCGAAGGCAGAGAAGGCAGGGTGACGGCGTCGATAAGGAAGGCCGTCACCTACTGCTACAGCCTTGTGCCCGAGGGCAGGGGCTTCGCGTTTGCCTTTATCAGGTACGCCGGGCTGGGCACGCTCCTTTTCGCGGCGGCGTTCATCATCTGGCTTTCAGGCAAGCCCGGCAGGGGCCGATAGCATGGCGGAGTCCGCGGCAAGGGATAGCTATCTTGATGGAGGGCCCGGCAGGACCGGGCTTTCATCCTGGGTCTTCTCAACCGACCATAAGAGGATAGCCCTGCTTTACCTTGCGGCCATTATGGCCATGTTTGTCGCCGGTGTAGTACTTGGCTTTCTCATGCGCCTTGAGCTTATAGCCAGAGGGCCCACGATAATGGAGGCAGGGACCTATAACGCCCTCTTTACCCTCCACGGCGTCATAATGCTCTTCCTGTTCATCATCCCGGTGATAATGAGCGTCTTCGGCAACTTCCTCCTGCCGCTGATGATCGGGGCCAGGGACGTCGCCTTCCCGAGGCTCAACCTGCTGTCATGGTGGATATACCTTGCCGGGGCAACGCTTGCGATAACGACGCTTCTTTTGGGCCCGGCCGACACGGGCTGGACCTTCTACGCCCCCTACAGCCTCCTCACCGGCACGCATGTCTCTCTCGCCGTATTTTCGGTCTTTGTCCTCGGCCTCTCGTCGATCTTGACAGGCATAAACTTCGTTACCACAGTCCACAGGCTCCGCGCCCCGGGTATGAGCTGGCACAGGCTGCCGCTTTTCGTATGGGCTGTCTATGCCACGGCGTGGATACAGATCATAGCCACACCGATACTCGGCGTAAACCTCCTGCTGGTCATAGCCGAGAGGGCCTTCGGCATCGGGGTCTTCGACCCGGCCAAGGGCGGCGATCCGATACTCTACCAGCACCTCTTCTGGATATACTCCCATCCGGCTGTCTACATAATGATACTCCCGGCCCTTGGGGTCATCTCCGAGATAGTCCCTGTATTCGCGAGAAGGGTCATCTTCGGCTACAAGGCCATAGCCTATTCGAGCATAGGCATCGCCGCTGTCGGCTCTCTCGTATGGGGCCATCACATGTTCGTGAGCGGCTACAGCTACACAGCCGGGGTGATATTCTCCTTTTTCACATTTCTTGTCGCCATACCGAGCGCGATAAAGGTATATAACTGGGTCGGGACCTACTACAAGAGCTCTACTGTTGCCGATACGCCTTATTATTTCGTGCTCGCCTTCATCTACATGTTCTCCGTCGGCGGGCTCACCGGCCTCATCCTCGGCACGCTTTCGGTGAACGTCCACCTCCACGATACCTACTTCGTGGTGGCCCACTTTCATTACATAAAGTTCGGGGCGGCGGCCTTCGGCTTCTTCGCGGCGCTCCATTTCTGGTTCCCCAAGATCTTCGGCAGGATGTATAACCGGCGGTTTGCCAACTACTCGCTCCTTACGCTCTTCATAGGCTTCAACATGCTCTTTTTCCCGATGTTCGTCCTCGGCTTCGAAGGCATGCCGAGAAGGTACTACGACTACCTGCCGCAGTACGCAAACATGCAGATACTCTCTATCGTAGGTTCATGGGTGCTCGTCCTTGGTCTCTCGCTTATGATCGGGAACCTCGTAAGGGCCCTTTTCAGGGGCGAGCCGGCCCCCGCAAACCCGTGGGGCGCGGCGACCCTCGAATGGCAGGTCCCGTCTCCTCCTCCGCGGGAGAACTTCGCGGAGATACCGAAGGTCGAGCACGGGCCATATCACTTCAAGCGCCCGGGCGGGGGGCGCGCATGAAAGGGGCCGAGGTCCGGCACAGGGACTATACCGGCGCGAAGATCGGGATGTGGCTATTCCTTTTTACCGAGTTCTTCCTCTTCTTCGCCCCGGTGCTCCTCTACACCGTTTTCAGGCTGAAGCACGCTGCCGCCTTTGCTGACGCGAGCCTGAAGCTTGATCTTCGGCTCGGCGCGGTAAATACGGCGATACTCCTTACGAGCAGCCTGACGATGGCCCTGTCCGTCTCTGCCATGCAGAAGGGTAAATACTACATTACGCTCGCCATGCTCGGCGCGACCTTCTCACTCGGTGTCGCCTTTCTGGTCAACAAGTACTTTGAATGGGTCGCGAAGATATATCACGGCATATATCCCGGCTCTGAGGCGTTGGCGCAGGGCCCGCCCGGCGAGCCGCTTTTCTATGGCCTCTATTATTTTCTTACGGGCCTGCACGGCATTCACGTTGCAGCGGGTTTGTGCGGGGTCGGCTTTGCCGCGGCCCTTGTTTTAAGAGGCAGGATCACGGGCAAAGATTACGTGAAGCTTGAGAACACCGGGCTCTATTGGCACCTGGTCGATGTCATATGGATATACTTGTTTCCGATCTTTTATCTTGTCAGGTGAACGGCATGGAGACCAAAGAGGCCCCGCATACGATAGTAAAGTACTCGACCCTTGCGCTCGTCTGGGCGGCGCTGCTTGCGCTTACATGGCTTACGATAACCGTCTCTGGCCTTGGTTTCGGCTCTTTAAGCATTATAGCCCCGTTCCTCATAGCCTCTGTCAAGGCATTCCTGGTGGTGGACTATTTCATGCACCTGAAATACGAGAGGCCTTTTTTTAAATGGCTCCTGCTGGTGGTGCTCGGCACAGTGCTGATACTCGCCTTGCTGGTCTATAGTGATGTGGCGTACAGGGGCTAAACAGGGCCAAAACACTTGAGAGGTAAGCATGTCCCAGGCCGCTACCATAATCGGGAGAGATACTGACCTTGTCTTTTACATAGTGACGGGTATCTGCGCGCTCCTTCTCTTTCTCATCCTCTTTTTCCTCCTCTACTTTGCCTTCAGGTACAGTAGGCAAAGGAACCCTCATTCAACCGACGTCGAGGGGAATCCCACCCTTGAGCTGTCCTTCCTTGGCGGTTCGCTCGCAATAGTACTCGTGATGTTCGTCCTCGGGTGGGACGGGTACAGAGCATTAAAGAGCGCGCCCCCCGCCAATGCCCTTGAGGTAAAGGCAAAAGGGCAGATGTGGGTATGGACTTTCGAGTACCCCAACGGTGCTCAGCACAACCAGCTCGTCCTCCCGGCAGGAGAGCCCGTTAAGATGAGCATGACCTCATTGGACGTCATCCACAGCTTCTATGTGCCTGCCTTCAGGGTGAAGCAGGACGCCCTTCCGGGGGTAGAGAGGACGATCTGGTTCGTCCCTGATACCACTGGCACATACGACCTTTTCTGCGCCGAGTACTGCGGCACAGGCCATTCGGCCATGATAACAAAGGCGGTCGTGGTAAGCGGGGCTGATTTTACCGCGTGGCTCAAGGGAGAAAAGGAGATATCGCCCGCCGCCGCGCCAGCGGCGAAAGAGGCTGGGGCGCCCAAAGGGGAGGAGCTATATAAAAGCAAGGGCTGCAGCGCCTGCCATACAATCGACGGAGGAAAGTCGATCGGCCCGACCTTCAAGGGGCTCTTCGGGTCAAAGGTGAAGGTAGCGACAGGCGGGAAGGTCCGCGAGGTGGTGGTAGATGAGCAATACATAAGAAGGTCCGAGCTTGAGCCGAACGCGGATATAGTCGAAGGCTACCAGCCCGTGATGCCTCCGCAGAAGGGGGTGCTGAAGGAGGAGGAGATAGAGGCGCTGATAGAGTTTATCAGGAGGCTGAAGTGATGGGGGCTCTTCTTCTTTCGATGAGCCTCTTCCGCAGTTCCATCCCCGGCTTTTCTATAAGCCTGTAAAGGCCTGCCGAGATACAAAAGACAGCGCCAAAGAATAACGGGAATATAAGAAGGAAGTTCGTAAGGCTGGAGGTATTTATCTTGAATAACTCCATCGCCGGCTTGAAGAGGACCGAAAGCACAAGGACGTGATAGAGATAGATGGTGTAGCTGTACTTCGCCACTGCCTCTGAGGCCTTTCTCAAGGGAAGGCCCATGTTGAGAGGGAAGACGGCCAGATAGAGTATCAGCATTCCGAAGCCGAGGCCGGCTAAGGTGAACTGGGCCACAGAGTTAAAGAGGCTCTCCGCAGGCTTGCCATAGGCGTATACCAGGCCGATAAAGAGGGCGGAAGAGGAGAGCATGAGGGTCCTACCCCATATTGAGAGCCTCTCAAGTCTCACCTTATGCCTTATGAATACATACGCCGCGAGCACCCCGAAGACGAGCATGTCGAGCCGGGTGTGGAAGGGGGTGCCTATCGACGCCCACCAGGATATACTGGGGTTGAAGATAAAGAACCTCAATATGAACTCGAAGGAAACGAGGATGACGAGCGACCTCAAAAGGGCTGCTCCGGACCTCCTCAGGAAAAGGACTATGAAAAAAGGCGCCAGGAGATAGAACTGTTCTTCGATGGCGAGCGACCAGTATATGCCGCCCTGCAGGTGGTCTGGGTTCAGGTAGTTCTGGACATAGAAAAGGTGATAGATGAAATCCCGGAACAGGACCCCATTTTCGAGGACGAACGAGCCGGAGGTGATGGAGGTGGCTACCACGACTATGACGAGGGCGGAATAATAGGCCGGGAATATCCTGAAGAACCTCTTTATGTAGAAGCTCTTGAAGCTGAAAGCGCCAGACTGGTATTCCTCTATTATCTGACCGCCGATAAGGAAGCCTGAAAGGACGAAGAAGAGGTCGACCCCATGCCAGCCGAAGGCGAAGAAGTGCTTGAAGGCCGAATCAGGAAGGTTTTGAAAGACCCTGTCATAGAAGTGCCTGAAGAGGACGAGGATGATCGCGGAAGCCCTCAGGAGATCCAGCTCAGGGTAGCGCTTTTTGAAAAGCATCTGCTTAGCCAGCTTTAACCTGCAAATTGAATGAACCGGTTGCGTATTAAAAATACAGCATTATTGGGGGTATTGCAATCGATTGTTGCGGATGAGGGCTGGTTCTAAAAAAAACTCAAAGATTTTTTTAGTGCAAGCAGGATTTCATGAAAAAAGAAGGGTTAACCTCGCACCAGCTTTCTCAGTCCCAAGCCCACACATGGCCTCATCCTCCCCAACTTCCCACTTGACAAAAAAGGCCGTAGCGATTAGTATATATTCCACTAAAAAATAGAATCCTCCGTTACTGACGGAATCAAGGTGGGGGACCACCGGGGAGCGGGGGACTATATCGGATCTGTCGACCGTCTGGGCACCGCGCATCCTCTTCTGAGGTTGTGTAAAAAGGCTCAGGCGGTTTTTTTTAGCAGAGGGTCCCAGGAAAAGAAGCGGAAAATCGAGGCGTTAAGGGGTCCTGCGCCACCTGACCTTCCCGTTTTTTGCGTTTGTAAAGGCAGTTAAATTTCAGGATTCTACGGTTCTCTTCAAATAACAGGAGGATTCTTTTTATGAAAAAGAGGTACCTTTTAGCGCCGGGCCCGACACCGGTGCCCGAGTCAGCGCTCCTTGCGATGGCCCAGCCCATAATCCACCACAGGACCCCGCAGTTCTCCGAGATCTTTAAAGAGACGGCGGAGCTTCTAAGATACGTCTTTCAGACAAAGCAGGACGTCCTCATGCTCGCCGCCTCAGGCACCGGCGCGATGGAGGGGTCGATAACGAACCTCTTCTCCCCCGGCGACGAGGTCATCGTCGTAAACGGAGGAAAGTTCGGGGAGAGGTGGGGCAAGATCTCCGAGGCATACGGCCTCAAGGCCCACTGGATGGCCGTTGAATGGGGCAAGGCCGTTGACCCAGCCGCGGTTAAAAAGGCCCTCGATGAGAACCCGAAGATAAAGGCTGTGCTCGTCCAGGCATCCGAGACCTCTACCTGTGTAGCGCACCCGATAAAGGAGCTTGCCGCCCTTACCAAAGACAGGGAGTGCCTCCTTATAGTCGACGGCATCACCGGCGTCGGCGTCTTCGACCTGCCCATGGACGACTGGGGCATAGACGTGCTTGTATCGGGATCGCAGAAGGCCTTCATGCTCCCCCCGGGCCTCGCCTTCGTGGCTCTTAGCGAGAAGGCATGGAAGTTCCAGGAGACCGCAAAGTGCCCCAGGTTCTACTTCGATTACAAGAAGGAGAGGAAGAACCTCAAGGACAATACCTCGGCCTATACCCCGGCCGTATCCCTCATAACAGGCTTGAGGCAGGCCCTTCTCATGATAAAGGAAGAGGGCCTGCAGAACACATTCGCCAGGCACGACAGGCTTGCCAGGGCCACCAGGGCGGCGGCGCTCGCCCTCGGCCTTAAGCTGCTCGCCCCTGAGTCCCCGTCAAACGCCGCGACCGGCATTTTCATGCCGGAGGGGGTAGATGGCGGTAAACTGGTCAAGTACCTGAGGGATGAGATGGGCGTCACCATGGCCGGAGGCCAGGACCACCTGAAGGGCAAGGTCTTAAGGGTGGCGCACCTCGGCTATGTCGATACATTCGATACGATAACCGCTATCGCCTCCATTGAGATGGCGCTCAACAAGTTCGGCTGCAAGGCCCCCTACGGCAAGGGCGTTGCAGCGGCCCAGCAAATCCTCATGGAAGGGTACAAGTGATATGAAGGTACTCATAAGCGACAGCATGTCCTCAAAAGCGGTCGAGATCCTCAAGGGGACCCCGGGCCTCGACGTCGACGTTATAACCGGGCTCAAGCCCGATGAGCTCAAGGCAAAGATAAAGGACTACCACGGCCTCGTCGTAAGGAGCGCCACAAAGGCGACCGCCGATATACTGGATGCCGCCGAGAACCTGAAGGTCATAGGCAGGGCCGGCACCGGGGTCGACAACATCGACACCGTAGCCGCCACCAAAAAGGGCATTGTCGTCATGAACACGCCAGGCGGCAACACCGTTACGACCGCCGAGCACGCGATAGCCATGCTGGTGGCCCTCGCCAGGAAGATCCCCCAGGCGACCGCCTCGATGAGGCGGGGAGAGTGGGAGAAGAAGAAGTTCGAGGGTACCGAGATGACCGGGAAGACACTCGGCATCCTGGGCGTCGGCAACATCGGAAGCGTTGTCGCCAACAGGGCAATGGGCCTCAAGATGAACGTCATAGCCTACGACCCGTTCATATCAGGGGAGGCGGCAGACAAGCTCGGCTTGACCCTTGTCACGATGGACGAGCTCTTCAGGAGGAGCGATTTCATCTCCATCCACGTGCCCCTTACCAACGAGACCAGGGGCATCGTAAACGCCGAAGCCTTCAAGAAGATGAAGAAGGGCGTTAAGCTTATAAACTGCGCCAGGGGCGGCATAGTAAACGAAAAGGACCTGGCCGAGGCGATAAAGGAGAAGATAGTATCGGGCGCGGCCCTCGACGTCTTCGAAAAGGAGCCGACGACCGCCGATAACCCGCTCCTTCAGATGGAAGAGGTGATCTTTACGCCGCACCTCGGCGCCTCCACCCACGAGGCCCAGGAGAACGTCGCCATCGCCATAGCCGAGCAGATGGTCGACTACCTCGTGAACGGCACCATAAGGAACGCCGTGAACGTGCCTTCCATCCCGGCCGAGCTGCTTTCGGCCCTCGGGCCGTATATCTCTCTCGGAGAGAAGCTCGGGAGCTTCCAGGGGCAGATCTTGAAGGGCGGCATAGAAGAGGTAACGGTCGAGTACAGCGGGGACGTGGTCAACTACGACGTGGCCCCGATCACCATAGGCTGCTTGAAGGGCCTTCTGGACCAGGTCCTCGACATGTACGTGAACTTCGTCAATGCCCCGTTCGTCGCCAAGGAAAGGGGCATAAAGGTCGTCGAGATAAAGAGCTCGAGGGCAACCGACTTCGCAAGCTCCATAACCATAAAGGTAAGGACCAAGGACGAGGAGAATATCGTCGAGGGCGCGCTCTTCGGGAAGAAGGAGCCCAGGATAGTGAGGATAGACAAGTTCCTCCTCGACGCCGTGCCCGAAGGCTACCTCATCCTCCTTCAGAACGAGGACAAGCCCGGTGTCATCGGTAATGTCGGTACGCTCCTGGCGGCAAACAACATAAACGTGGCGAGGCTTCACCTCGGGCGTTCGGCTGCCGGTGGCGAGGCTGTCTCTGTCTGGAGCGTCGATACCCCGCCCGCCAAGGGGCTCATAGAACGGATACTGAAGCTTCCGCACATGATATCCGCGAACGTGATAGAGCTCTAACAAAATCTGCGCTCGGCAACTTGCTAAAAGCAATCAGAAAAAATTATAGACCACCGGACAAAGCCGTGTTATGTTAGCGTAACACGGCTTTGTTTCGTGCTTTTTCCATATGATAGGTTCCAGGATGAGTACTCCTCATTCATCAAACGGCGGGAATCGTCTCGCATATGGTTTTTAAAGCAGTCTGAACTAACTGGATTTCAAGCGTATTTCTAATAATGATAGGTTCCCCTACAATATCCCTCCCGCAGGGCGTAAGAGACATACTGCCTGAAGAGGCCGAGAGGATCGGCGCCGTCGAATCCGGCATCCTTTCCGTATTCTCGAAATACGGTTTCAGGAAGATAATCACCCCGCTCCTTGAGTACGTTGACGTGCTCTCCCTCGGCGTGGGGGGCGATCTCAGGGACAGGGTCATAAAGTTCATCGACCCTTCGACAGGCCGCGTCATAGCCATAAGGCCCGACATCACCCCGCAGATAGCCAGGGTCGTAGCCACCAGGATGAGGGACCACGCCCTTCCCCTCAAGCTCTGCTACAACGAAAACGTCATCAGGTACATCGAGCCAAGGGACGGCAAAAGCAGCGAGGTCCTGCAGATAGGCGCCGAGCATATCTCCGCCGGGGCCAGCCCGGAGGCGGACGCCCATATGATAATAATGGCTGTCGAGGCGCTCGGGGCGGCCGGACTCAAGGACTTCAAGATCGACATCGGGGACGTGGGCTTCCTGAGGAATATCCTCGCAAGCCACTTTGACGAGGGCCTTCGTAAGACCGTGCAGGGGATGCTTGAGAAGAAGGACTCCTCCGGGCTTACGTCGTTCCTTAACGGCATGGACAGCATAAAGCCCGAGGAAAAAGAGCTTCTTATAAACCTCACCACCTTCTATGGCGAAGAGGAGGTCATTGAAAAGGCCGCTTCGCTCACAAAGGATAAGGCCGCCCTCGCCTCTCTCGAATACCTCTCGAAGGTGATAGAGATAATCGCCGCGAAGGGGCTCAAGGAATGGATAACCATCGACCTCGGCGAGGTGAGGGGTTTCGATTACTATACCGGCATAATATTCGAGGGCTTCGCTTCCGGCATCGGAAAGCCGATCCTCTCCGGCGGCAGGTACGATAACCTGCTTGAGAGGTACGGCTACCCGTGCGCGGCAACCGGCTTCGCCTTTGACGTCGAGCACCTTGCCGCCGCCATCGGGATGCGCTCCGGCAGGAAAAGTTAAATCTTTAAAAAGGGATAAGTGATTAGATGGCCAATAACGTAGTCATTGTAGGCGCCCAGTGGGGGGACGAAGGCAAGGGGAAGATAGTCGATATCCTTACCGATAGCGCAGACATAGTCGTCCGCTTCCAGGGGGGCAACAACGCCGGGCACACCGTCATCGTGGGTGAAGAGAAGTTCATCTTCCACCTCCTGCCTTCGGGCATACTCCACCCGGGAAAGGCCTGCGTAATAGGCGGCGGGGTCGTGGTCGACCCTGAGGTGCTGATAAAGGAGATAGAGGTCTTGAAGGCCAAGGGGATCTTCAGGCCGGACGACCTCTGGATAAGCAAGGACGCGCACCTCATCATGCCCTATCACAAGAGGCTCGATATCGCGCGCGAGAGGCTAAGGGGCGAGAAGAAGATAGGCACCACCGGCCGGGGCATAGGCCCGGCTTACGAGGACAAGGTCGGCAGGTGCGGTATAAAGTGCGGAGACCTCCTGAACGAGGAGGACTTTAGGGTAAAGCTCAAGACCAACCTCGTCGAGAAGAACCACTATATCAAGACCATACTCCACGAAGAGGGCTTCGAGGTGCATGAGGTCTACCATACCTACATGTCCTACGCCGAGGTTATCGCCAGGCACATAAAAGACTCATCCAAGTTCCTGGGAGAGGCCATAGCGAAAAAGAAGAAGGTCCTTTTCGAGGGGGCGCAGGGCACACTCCTAGACGTCGACCACGGCACGTACCCTTACGTGACATCGAGCAACACGGTCGCCGGCGGGGCCTCCACCGGAAGCGGCATAGGCCCATCGAGGATAGACATGGTCGTCGGCATAACCAAGGCCTACTGCACCAGGGTAGGCGAGGGGCCGTTCCCGACCGAGCTAGACGGGGCGGAGGCCGAATGGCTGAGAGAGCAGGGCGGTGAGTACGGGGCAACCACCGGGAGACCCAGAAGGTGCGGCTGGTTCGACGCCGTGGCCTTGAGGTACGCGGCGAGGGTAAACGGCCTTGACGGACTCGTGGTGACAAAGCTCGACGTCCTCGACAAGCTCGACAAGATAAAGGTCTGCACGTCCTACAGGTATAAAGGGGCCGAGATCATGGACTTCCCGACCGATGGAAGGATACTTTCAAGCTGCGAGCCTGTCTACGAGGAGGTCGAAGGCTGGAACGCCCCTACGCAGGGGATAACGAGCTTTGGAAAGCTCCCCAAAAAGGCGCAAGGATATATCAGGATGCTTGAGGAGCTTTCAGGGGTCGAGGTGATAATAGTCTCTGTCGGGGCCAACAGGAAGGACGCTATAGTACTGAAGGACCCCTTTAAGTAGGGCGCGACGGGAACCACACTTCCCGGTCCGGGTTCGGATAAAGGGAATAAAAAAGGGCAGACCATTTGGTCTGCCCTTTTCAGTTTCACGCGAACTGATTACTTTTTGGCCTGGGTCTTGCTACCCTTGCCTTCGAGCGCCTGTATGCGTTCCTGCGCCTTTGTCCACCACTTGCTGTGCGGCTGCGCCAGGTTTGAGAACTGTTTCCAGTTCTCAAGGGCGCCTTTCTTGTCGCCCGTCTTCTCAAGCGCGAGCGCGAGCCCGTAGTAGGCGTAGGCGAAGTTGGGGTTCATCTCTATCGCCTTTTTCTGGCTCTCCACGGCCTTGTCATAGGCCCCCTTGTCATAGAAAGCGAAGCCGAGGTTGTTGTACGCCTCCGCGCTTTGCGGGTTATAGGTGAGGACAGTCTCGTACTCTTTTATGGCCTCGTCAAGCTCCCCTTTCAAGGAATGCTGCACTCCTTTTTCGAAATGCTCCTTGCCGGGGTCTGCCTGGGCCGCCTCCTGGCCGGGGGCGTTCTGCGCCTGCTCCCCCTTGGAGCAGCCGTAAGGGGCGACCAGAAAAATCGATGCCAAAGCTGAAAACGCCGTAGCCGACAAAAGCCTTTTGAAAAAAACAGAGCTACACATATTCCTCCTATGGCGTGAAAGGGTATTTGCGTGGATACTAACAGAACCCGGTGGGAAAATCAACGCAAATCAGCCATATGCCCCGCCCCCCGATGCTCCGAAAAAATATTTCACCTCCAGTTTTTTTCGTGATATACATAGTTTCAGGGCACAAGTCCGCTTTGCCAGGCGGCACCAGGCATTACGCCCATGATTCTCAGGATGGATGGAGATGGGGAAGATAAAGGAGCTTGAAAGGTCGGCCAGGTTCGATCTGCAGATACTCGGACGGCTGAGTATCGAGGGCTCTGCCACGGCGGACTCCTGCCTCTGCAATACGATAAATATATCCGTAACAGGCGCGCTCATTGAGACAGGCTTTGCCGTTCCATCTGGCGCGCTTATCCGCTACTCCTTCACTATTCCGGGGACCGACAGGACGGTCGATGTCGCAGGCGAGGTCGTAAGGGCTGAGGTGAGCTCTGAGACCATGAGGCGGACAAGGTCATCCGGAGAGGCACCCAGGAAACTACAGCGTTACGGCATAATGTTCCTCGACCTCAGCCACGAGGACAGGACCGCTATCGAAGACTTCCTCGGTTTTTACAGGAAGAGAAGCATGGAACAGCCAAAGGCCTGACCCCGCCCTTTTCTAAAATCCTGAAATAATCGAGGTTTGATTCAGGCTCGTCCGGCAAGGGCTGCAACCGCCTGCCTTACGTCCTGGATGGCTACTCCGGTCTCTATGCAGTAGCCACGGGGCCTTTTGTTGACGATCGCGAATACGGGCAGGGGATAGGCGTCCTGGAGGCCGCTGGCGAGGTCCCTTTCGCAGGCGACCGCTATCACCGCGTCAGGCCTGTCCTCTATTACTTTTCTCCTGGCAACGGTGCCGCCCGTGGAGATGAAGAGGCTCACCCCGAACTCGTCGCACAAGGTAACGAGATCGCCTATCTCGCACTTCCCACAGCCCGCGCAGTTGCGGACGTTACGCGTGACCTTTATCTTGCAGTTGTCGAACTGTATGCAATGCGGCATGAGCAGGAGAAGGCGCTCTGGCCTGAACCTGCTTCCCATCATGCGCACCATCTGGTTGTTTATCTCTATAAAGGCATGCTCGATCCTGATCTTGGGTATCCTCAAGACCCCTCCGGCTACCGACATGACCGGAAGATATAGCTTCATTATGAGCCACCTGAGCCAGCCGGAGTAGAAAGGGACCCTGCCCTTCAGGGCCGCGTTCAGGATAAGGGCGCCTCCGCCGAAAAGCGCGGTCCCGGCAGCTGCCGTTACAGCCCCCAGTACCCAGGGAAGAGCCGGGTGGATGTTAATGAGCCCAATGGTGGGCACGTACCAGAAGAAGAAGCCGAAGGCCGCAACTGTAATGGCAAGGAGGAGGAGAAGGCCCGCGAAGACGCCCCTGCCCGGACGGTAGGCGACGCTTTCCGGGCTGCCCTCCCAATTCTTTGAATTATACAAACCGCTCTCCTTTTGAGATCCTGTAGCCTTTGAGGAACTCGTTTGCGCTCATGCGCCTTTTGTTCTCGGGCTGCAATTCCGTTATCTCGAATACCCCAGCGCCGCAGGCAACGAGTATGCCTCTATCGGTGGAGCCTAAGACAGTGCCGGGCCCTGCGCCGGCAGGCAAGGTCGAATCCGCTACCCTGCCAATGTGTATCTTAAGGAGCCCCTTCCATGTAGTAAAAGCGCCCGGCCAGGGATACAGGCCCCTGACGCGGTCTTTTATCTCTTGCGCGTTCTTTGTCCAGTCTATCCTGCCGTCCTCTTTTTTGAGCATCGCGGCGTAGGTCGCAAGGGAGTTGTCCTGCGGTACCGGCTTTATCGCGCCTTCAAGAAGAAGGCCGATGGTCTTGCTCAAAAGGGGGGCCCCTTTTTCCGAAAGGGTCTTTAAAAGGTCCTCCGCCGTATCGTCTTCCCCGATGGCCACGCGCTCGCACAGAAGTACGCCCCCGGTATCCATGCCCTCGTCCAGGAGCATGGTACAGGCGCCTGTCTCCTTCTCACCGTTTATTATAGCCCAATTTATCGGGGCCGCACCCCTGTATTTGGGCAAAAGCGAGGCGTGGAGGTTCACACAGCCCATTGGGGGCAGCTTTAATATCGATGGCGGGAGTATCTTGCCGTAGGCTACTACCGCGATAAGCTCCGGAGCAAGCCCCGTCAATCTTTCCAGAAAGGCCTCGTCCCGTAGCTTTGCCGGCTCAAGGACAGGGATCCCGCTTGCCATGGCAAGCTCTTTTACCGGGCAGGACTTAGGCTCAAGCCCCCTTCCCCTGGGCTTGTCGGGCTGGGTTATGGCCGCGACAATATTATGGCCAGCCTCTATGAGCGCGCGCAAAGAGGGCACCGCGAACATAGGTGTGCCCATGAAGACTATCCTCGCCAAACGCCCACCCCTTAAAGCGCCCTCTCTTCGGCTTCCAGGGCCTTCTTGAGCTTCCGTTTTATCATCTCCCTTTTAAGCCTCGAAAGCCTGTCTATGAAGAGAATACCGTCGATGTGGTCTATCTCATGCTGAAGGGCGATGGCGAAAAGGCCGCCTGCCTTTATTTCGACCGGTTTGCCGTCCCTGTCAAGGGCCCTTACTTTAAGCCGGGAGGCTCGTTCCACGTCCGCGGTAAAGCCGGGCACGCTCAGGCAACCTTCCTCGTAGACGGTCTCGCCTTCCGCCGAGACTATCTCAGGGTTTACCAGCGCTACAAGGTTCTTGCCCTTTACACGCTCATTCTCCTCTTCACCGGGGACGTCAAGGACTATGACCCTTTTGTCGACACCTACCTGCACAGAGGCAAGACCGATGCCCTTGGCGACGTACATGGTCTCTACCATGTCGTCTATGAGCTTTCTTATGCCGTCATCGACCTTATCGACAGGTGTAGCCTTGGTCTTGAGGAACGGGTCTGGGTATTTTAGGATATTAAGTATCATGCTATATTATCTGTCATTTCAGGGCAGATGACCGGATCAGCCTGCCCTTTATCAAATTATGATAATACATGGGCATATCCATTGTAAAGTCGGGAATTTGAAGCAACTGGAAAACCTTGAAGTTTAAGGATAAGAGAGTTTACATGAAAAAAGCCCGCGTGGGATTTTCCACGCGGGCTTTTCAGGTCCTGCCGTCAGGCAGCCCTTCTCCCCCGCTCCCTTTCCTCCGCGGCCGCGGCGCCTACGGTGGTCGTCTCTTTAGAGCGGCCTACATACCCGCCAAAGACAGCCGCTACGGCGGTGATGAGCAGCGCGAAGAAGCCCCAGAGCGAAGCCCTGGAAGCTGTATCAAGGGCGTTCTGTGCCATCTCAGGGGTAATTCCCGGAACCTCGCCGAGGATCATCGAAGCGCTCCTGCCGATTATGCCGGCAAAGGAGCTTATGAGCCCGCCGGCCGCCGTGGTCATGAGATAAAAGGCCGTAAAGGTAAACAGAGCCCATACCACAAGACCATGAAGGCCGCTTTTAAGCTTATCGGTGATCCCGGAGATCCTGCTGGTGACCCAGCCGCCCAGGAAGAGCGATACAAGGCTTACCGCGAGGATATAGATCCCTGTACCAATGCCGACAGCCCCGAAGCCTCCCTCTGTCATGGGATTCAGGATGCCAAATCCGATGCCCATGCCGAGAAGCATCCAAAGGAGCTGGTTGCCGAGGGCGACCAGTGTGCCGGCAAATATGCCACCCCATGAGACACGGAAGTACCATGGCTCGTATTTGTACATGCCGGGGGTACCGGTCTCTGATATGTATGCCATAACAACCTCCTTTTTTCCTATATGTTACATCTACTTAGACACCTATTATAATTTTATAGCAGGTACAAAAGGGTGTCAAATCGAGGCGAATCGTTTTTCCGGGGATGGAAAGGGTCAGACGGCGGTGGCAGGGTCCATGTCTATAGAGAGCGAGACCGTTTGCTTTGACTTTTCAAAGTGCGCCTTCAGGGCGCCGATAAGAGAGTGGAGGGCGTTTATTTCCTTGCCTTTAAAGAGTATCTGCCATCTGTAGCGGTTTTTGACCTTCTGGACAAGGGCCGGGGCAGGCCCGAGCGCGATTATCCCGAGTTTTTTAGAGATTATAAGCTTTTCAGCGGCCGCCTTTAAGGCCGCGGCTGCCTTTACGACCTCATCTTCTTTTCTCCCCTCGAACCTGAGGGCGCAAAGGCGGGCAAAGGGAGGGTAGAGGAGCTCTTTTCTTAATTCCAACTCGTGAGTAAAGAAGGTGTCGTAATCATGGCTGGGAATAGAACTGAAGCAGTAATTGCCGGGGTTAAGGGTCTGGATAACGACATGGCCGGGATCGCTCCCCCTCCCGGCCCTGCCAGCGGCCTGGGTTATGAGCTGGAATGTCCTCTCAGAGGACCTGAAGTCAGGGATGTTCAAAGAGGTGTCCCCGGATATTACCCCTACCAGGGTGACCCCGGGGAAGTGATGGCCCTTGGAGGCCATCTGGGTGCCTATGAGCACGTCCAGCCTCTTGCTCTCGACATCGTCTATTATCCTTTTCGCGGCCCCCTTCGCCGAGGCCGTATCCCGGTCAAGCCTGCCTGCCTTTGCCTCGGGCAGGAGCTTTGACACCTCTTCTTCTACCCTTTCCGTACCAGGCCCGGGGGTGATCAGGTTTACCCCGGAGCAGGTCGGGCAAAGGTCCGGGACAGGCACGGAGAGGTCGCAGTAATGGCAAAGGAGCTTTTTTTGCCCCTTGTGGAGCGTGAGGGTTACAGAGCAGTTGAGGCAGGCGAACTGGTGGCCGCAGTCCCTGCATAGAAGAGAGCTTCCGTAGCCACGCCTGTTAAGAAATAGGAGCGCCTGTCTGCCGGAGCCGACGGTTTCTTTTAAAAGAGAGGCGAGGCGCTCGGAGATGACCTCTTTTCGCCCCCGCATGTCGAGCAGCTCTACGGTCGGCAGCTCCCGTGAGTCAACCCTGTTCTTTATGACGAGCGGGGTAAGCTTCCCTGTATTGGCGTTATGGAATGTCTCTATCGACGGAGTGGCGGAGCCGAGGACGACGGTTATACCCAGGAGCTTGGCGAGCATCATGGCGGCGTCCCTGGCGTTGTACCGGACGCCTTCCTCCTGCTTGTAAGAGGTCTCGTGCTCCTCATCGACGATAATGAGCCCGAGGTCTTTAACGGGGGAGAAGAGCGCCGAGCGCGCCCCCACGACGATGTCGGCATCGCCCTCAAGGACCCTCCTCCACTCATCGAGCCGTTCTCCCTCGGAGAGGCCGCTGTGCGCAAGGGCCACCCTGCCGGGGAAAAGGGCCATCAGGTAGGCCGCCGGCCATGGGGTAAGCGCTATCTCGGGGGCCATGATTATAGCCTTCTTGCCGAGCCTTACCGCCTCTTCAAGCGCCTTTAGATATACAAGGGTCTTCCCGCTCCCGGTTACGCCATAGAGGAGGAATGGCGAGTAGCCGCCTTTGTTCAAGGCCTCTTTTATCCCGGTTATGGCGGCCTTCTGCTCAGGGTTCGGCTCAAATGGGGCCTCCCTTGGAGTAAAGCCGGAGAAGGGGTCTCTTCTCAAGCGTACCTCTTCTATACTTACAAGCCCCTTCTCCCTGAGCCTCTTTATCGCGTCCCATATGTCGCCCAGCTCACTCGTCAGATCGCCAAGGGCGGTCTTCTCATCCCTTTGCCTGAGCCGTTCATAGACCCGCTCCTGCATGGGAGAGTTCCTGAACACGGGCCTTTCTAACCCGGGGATAAGCGATACGAACTTTTCGGTCTTTTTTGTGCCGCCTCCCTGGATGCTCTCCTCTTCGGTCAAAAGCCCTTCTTTTTTAAGGCGCTCTATGGCGCTGTAGACGGGCCTGTCCATGAACCTTTTTTTAAGGGCCGATAGCGAGATGCCTTTTTTCGCGGCCTCCATGATATCGGCTTCAAGAGGCTTAAGTGTGCGCAGAGCGGTTGAGCCGGTAGATCTGATGGACCTTGAGCTTCGAAGATTTGCTGAGCCGGGGTGCGTTAAGGAGAGCACCTCTCCAAGTGGGGCGAAATAATACGATGACATCCATCTGAAGAACTTAAGGCGCGTCTCATCGAAGATGGGGACGGCGTCGAGTAAGTCTCTCAGGGGTTTTATCCCTTTTACGTCCGGGGGAGGGGAGCTGGACAGGTTTATTATATAGCCCGTTACCGACCTCTTTCCGAAGGGCACAAGGACGCGTTTGCCTACAGAGGCCTCTTTTTCAAGCTCCTCCGGGACGCTGTAGGTAAATGTGGATTCGACCGGGACTTCGACGGCTATTTCGGCAAAGCGTTTGCGCATGCGGGGATTATACTCAAGGAGACAGGCCTGAGGCGAGGTATTTATGGATGGACAGGGGCGCTACTCGACCCACTCGCCCTGGGTATCGTAATCGTGGGGCGCCTGGTCCTCGAACCTTGTGTACTCGTTCATGAAGGTGAGCCTTGCCGCTCCCGTTGGGCCGTTCCTCTGCTTGGCGATGATTATCTCGGCGCTCTTCCTTATGCCGCAGGTGCAAAGGTCGGCGGGGCATTCGCATTTCTTGTAGACGCCCTCCCTGTAGACGAACATGACCACGTCCGCGTCCTGCTCGATGGCGCCGGATTCTCGTAAGTCCGAGAGCTGCGGGATGTTGCCTTCCCTCTGCTCCGCCCGCCTGGAAAGCTGGGAGAGGGCGACTATCGGGACATGGAGCTCCTTTGCCATCGCCTTGAGAGACCTCGATATGTCGGATATCTCCTGCTCCCTGTTGTCCTTTCCCTGCTTCCCGCGCATGAGCTGCAGATAGTCGATGACGACGAGCTTTATGCCGAACTCCTCTTTCCACCGCCTGGCCTTCGCCCTCATCTCAAGTACCGTCTGCGCAGGCGTGTCGTCTATGAAGATGGGCGCCTCGTAAAGGGTGCCTACGGCGGTGGTGAGCTTGCCCCAGTCCTCGTCCTTCAAAAACCCGTTCCTGAGCTTCTGGAGGTCGATCCTGGCGCGGGAGGCGAGCATCCTCTGGACGAGCTGCTCCTTGCTCATCTCAAGCGAGAATACAGCCACAGGGGAGGCGGCGTCTATGGCCGCGTTCTCTGCCACGTTAAGGGCGAAAGAGGTCTTCCCCATGCCCGGCCTTCCGGCTATGATGATGAGGTCGGAGTCCTGGAGGCCTGCCGTAAGCTTGTCGATCTCTCTAAAGCCGGTGGCGATGCCCGTGACATGGCTTTTGCGCTCGTAGAGCTTCTCTATCGTCTCGAAGGCGTCCTTTATTATGTCCTTGAGGGCGAAAAAGGACTTCTTGGCCCGATCCTGCGCTATCTGGAATATCTTCTGCTCTGCCTGGTCGATGAAGTCGTCGGCGTTCTCCACGCCCTCGTAGCCGGAGGTCGCGATATCGGTAGCCGCGCCGATGATCCGCCGTATTATCGACTTGCTCTTCACTATCCTGGCATAGTACATGATGTTGGCGGCTGTAGGCGTGGTGTCGACGAGCTCGATGATATAAGGAATGCCGCCTACCGAGGAGAGCTCGTCTGTGCCCTTGAAGAGGTCCGAGAGCGTGACCGCGTCTATCGGGGTGCTCCTCTCGAAGAGCTTTACCATGCCCCTGAAGAGCTTGGAGTGGGCGCCATGGTAGAAGTCCTCGGGGGAGAGCAGCTCTATTACCTTTGTTATGGAGTCCTTCTCAAGGAGGATGCCGCCAAGGACGGACTGCTCCGCCTCAAGGTTGTGCGGCGGGACCTTGTGAGTGATCTCTCGTGTGACCTGGATAGCCATTGGGAAGACCGTGGAGCCTCACCCGTACCATCCGGTACGGGTGAGGCCTTAGGGGTAAAAGGTGGTTAATCTTCTTTAACTACGTTGACGGTAATGTTCGCGGCTACTCCGGGATGGAGCTTTATGGCCACGTTGAACTGGCCGAGGCTCTTTATGTGCTCATCGAGGACGATGTTCTTCCTCTCGATCTCGAAGCCCTGGGCCTTGAGCCCTTCCTCTATGTCGTGCGCCGTGACCGAGCCGAACATCTTGTCCTCTTCGGATGTCTTCCTCGAAAAGCTTAAGGATACGGCGTCAAGCCTGGCCTTCAGGGTCGAGGCATGGTCCTTTTTCACCTGCATCTTATTGAGGTAAGCTTCCTTTTCAGCTTCGAACTGCCTTATGTTGCCTGCGGTAGCGGCGGTGGCCATCCCCTGGGGAATGAGAAAGTTCCTGGCGTATCCTGGCGCGACCTTTACCACGTCTCCGTATGTGCCGAGGTTCTCGACCTCTTTTTTAAGTATCACCCTCATGACTGATAGCTCCCTAAATGCTGGTAGTGGTAAAAGGCAGTATGGCGAGGTTCCGCGCCCTCTTTATGGCGCTGCATACTACCCTCTGGTGCTTGGCGCAGGTCCCGGATATCCTCCTGGGCACTATCCTGCCCTTCTCGGTTACATAGCCCCTCAAGGCCTTCGCGTCCTTGTAGTCTATCGTGAGACCCTTGGTCTTGCAGAAACGGCAGACCTTCTTCTTGTGGTAGGGCCTCCTGTCAGGGCGGCCTCCCGGCCTTGACGGCCTCTCAGGCCTCGACGGCCTGTCCGTTCTTATGGGTCTTTCCGGTCTCTCGTCAGCCATTAGCCTGACCTCCTTCCGCTGAAGTTTGCGCGGCAGGGGCGGCCTGCGCGGGCTTTTCCGCCTGCTCCGCCTGCTTTGTGGCGATGACCTTTATGGTCTGATAGCGGAGTACGTCCTCGTTGAGCTTCATAAGCCTTTCGACCTCTTTGCTGGCCTCGGGCGAGCTCGTGTAATCGAGGACAAAGTAGTAGCCCTCTCCCTTCTTCTGAATGGGGTAGGCGAGCTTCCTTCTTCCCCACTCATCGACCCTGGCGATGATCCCGCCGGCGCCTTCGAGCGACGACGTGGCCTTCTGGATGATGCCCTTTATGGCATCCTCCGCGATGTCGGGCCGGACAACGCAGACTGTCTCGTACCTGTTCATGCTCCCTCCTTCTGGTACCCCGCCAAAAAAAAGCGGGTCTGTCCCGTTTTTACAGGACAAGGTGGTGGTTGATATATGCCGGCCATGGGCCGGGTGCATAGCCCCTATGCACTTATGGAAACAGATTTTATACTATTTTTTAAGGGTGAGCGCAAGTCTTATCTGTTTATTGTAATCCTGGGGCGGTCCATGGAGGCGGTAACGTTTTGAATTTAAAAAGGAATTTTAGTGTGTCCCGGCCGGCCTGGAGGGGTTCAGGCCGATGGTGCCCTGTGAGCCATGGCTTTTCGCTTGAAAAGCTCTTTATGCTTGGCGAGGTAATAAACGATGGCGATGTTAAGCAGCAGGATGGCGACCCTCAGTACCGTGACCTTCTCTATCACCTCGTATAGCTCGAAGGGGATGAAAAGGCCGGTGGCCACGACCGTGAGCCATTCGGCCCAGCGCTGCCTGAAGTGCAATCCCGCGGCCTCGATGATATTCATGACCCCGAAGGCGAATATGCCGGCGGTTATCCAGATGAACATGCCGTTGCCAAGGACGCCTGCCTTCTTGATGGCCGAGCTTATTATCTGGTGGTCGGTGTCGAGGTTCATACTCACCGCAAGAGAGGTGAACGTGTCTTCTACAGAGTCGCCGAGGTGGTTCAGGAGGCTTATGGAGAGGGCCAGTTCAAAGAGGCCGATGAGCCCCTTGTAGGCTATGATGAACTTGAGGAACTTTTCGCCCTTTTTTTTCTTCTTCATCTCGTGCCTGTCATACCGGGCGGGCGGACCCTTATGCCCTTGCTCTGGAGATATTCCTTTGTCTCGGGTATGGTGAAGACCCCGAAGTGGAATATCGAGGCGGCAAGGGCCGCGTCGGCGCGCCCCTTTGTGAATGCCTCGTAGATATGCTCGAGAGTGCCGGCCCCGCCTGAGGCTATGACCGGTATGGAGGTATTAAGCGAGACCTCGCTGGTAAGGTCGAGGTCGTAGCCGTCCTTTCTGCCGTCCCTGTCCATGCTTGTAAGGAGTATCTCGCCTGCGCCGAGGGACTCTACCTTCTTCGCCCATTCCACCACGTCCAGCCCCCGGGCCTTCCTGCCGCCGTGGGTATAGACCTCCCAGCCGCCTCCGGCCTTTCTCTTGGCGTCTATCGCGACCACGATGCACTGGCTGCCGAAGCGCTCAGAGGCGCGTCTTACGAACTCCGGGTCCTCGACCGCCGTCGTGTTTATAGAGACCTTGTCGGTGCCGGAGCGAAGTAGCTCCTTTATATCATCAAGGGTCCTTATGCCGCCTCCGACGGTAAGAGGCATGAAGACCTCAGAGGCGGTCTCCTCGACCACGTCGAGAATGGTCTTCCTCTTCTCGTGAGAGGCCGTGATGTCGAGGAATACGAGCTCGTCAGCCCCCTGCTCCTCGTAGGCCTTGGCCGCGTCCACCGGGTCGCCGGCGTCCTTGAGCTCGACGAAGCTTACGCCCTTCACTACCCGGCCGTCTTTCACGTCCAGGCATGGTATTATCCTCTTGGTAAGCACCTAAAGCCCCTTTGCCGCCTTTATCGCTTCCTTAAGGCGGATGTTCCCCGCGTAGAGGGCCTTGCCGATGATCATGCCCTCAAGGGCAACACCCCTGTAAGACTCTATGTCCTTTAGCGACGATATGCCGCCGGAGGCCACGACCGGGATGCTGACGCTTTCTGCCATCTCCCGTGTAGCCTCGACGTTAGGGCCGGCAAGCATGCCGTCCTTTGATATGTCGGTATAGATGATAGAGGCTACACCCGCCCCTTCGAGCTTCCTGGCAAGGTCAGTAGCCCTCTCGGAGGTGACTGTGACCCAGCCCTTTATCGCCACCTTGCCGTCCTTGGCGTCTATGCCGACCGCGACCCTCCCGGGGTACTTGCGCGTAAGGGTATTGACGAAGGCCGGGTTCTCGTAGGCGGCTGTGCCGATTATTATCCTCTTTACGTGCGGTATGGCGAGGTAGGTCTCGGCTGTCTTTACGTCCCTTATGCCGCCGCCTATCTGGACCGGCACCCCGGTCTTCTCGATGATCTTTTTTATGACAGGCAGGTTCCTGGCGTTGCCCTCGACCGCGCCGTCGAGGTCGACGAGGTGTATTACTTCAGCGCCCTCGGACTCCCACCTCTTCGCCACCTCCCAGGGCTCGTCAGAATAGACCGTCTCGGCGTCCATCCTGCCCTGCGTCAGGCGCACGCACCTGCCGTTTTTTATGTCTATGGCCGGGAATATGAGCATATTATATTCTCTCCTTAGCGCATCTGGCTAAAGTTCTTTAGCACCTTAAGCCCCGCCCTCTGGCTCTTTTCAGGGTGGAACTGGCAGGCCATTATATTATCCTTCTGAACGCTGCTGGTAAATTCCACGCCGTACCCGGTCGTCGTGAGGTTTATAGACCTGTCCTCAGGGACCGCGTAGTAGGAGTGGACGAAGTAGAAGAAGGTCTTATCATCGATGCCTTCGAGCAGCAGGGAGTCCTTGCATCTTGTTGCCTCGTTCCAGCCCATGTGCGGCACCTTTAACGCCCTGTCCTCCGGGAACCTGACCACCCTGCCTTTCAATACGCCGAGCCCCCGGTGGAGGCCGAACTCCGTAGATTCCTCGAAGAGGAGCTGGAGGCCGAGGCATATGCCGAGGAAAGGCTTGCCCTTTTCAATGGATTTGATGATGGGCTCTACGAGGCCGTAATCCTCGAGGTTCTTCATGCAGTCCTTGAAGGCGCCGACACCCGGGAGGACTACATGGCTCGCGTCAAGGATTGCGCGCGGGTCGCGCGTTGCAACCGCGGTAGCGCCGACCTTCTCGAAGCCCTTGGCCACGCTCCGGAGGTTTCCCATGTCGTAGTCGATTATAGCTATCATCAGGTATTACAGCTTGCCCTTTGTGGAGAGCACCCCTTTTATCCTGGGGTCTTTAGAGACCGCCGAGCCCAGGGCCCTGCCAAGGGCCTTGTAGACCGACTCGATTGCGTGGTGGATGTCCTCGCCGTAATGGAGGGTTATATGGAGGTCGAGCCCGGCGCTGTTTGAAAGGGCCTTCATGAACTCCTTCATGAGGCCGACATCAAAGGTCTTCTCCACGCTGCCCAGCTTTAAAGACGAATATACCCCGTTTTGCGATAACGCGGCCTTCTCGGAGTTGAACTTGAAGTACGGCCTGTTGCTTATGTCGAGGACAACGGTAGAGAGCGCGTCCATCATCGGCACGGTAGAGGTGGCGCACCTGCGGATGCCGGAGTTGTCGCCAAGGGCCTTCTTTACCGCCTCTCCGAGGCTTATCCCGGCGTCCTCGACCGTGTGGTGGAAGTCGACCTCCACGTCGCCCTTTGCCCGGAGCTTCAGATCGATCAGGCCGTGCCTGGCGAAGTTCGTGAGCATGTGGTCGAAGAAGGGGAGCGGGGTCTTTACATCCGCTTTGCCCGACCCGTCGAGGTTCACCTCTACTGTTATCTCGGTCTCCCTGGTCTTCCTGGCTATCTTTGCCTTGCGGGCCATAGGCGTTAACCGTCCTTTATTTTTTCCGCTTGAGCCTTGCCGCCGCGCTAAGTCCGTGGGCCTCAAGCCCTTCGAGCATGGCGAAGTCTTTGACGCTTTTCCCAAGCTTACAGAACGAATCCTTTGAAAAGCCTATTACGCTCATCCTCTTAACGAAGTCGTAGACGCCGAGAGGGGATGAGAAGCGGGCCGTTCCTCCGGTTGGGAGGGTGTGGTTCGGGCCGGCGAGGTAGTCCCCGGCGGCCTCCGGGGTGTAAGGGCCTAAAAAGACCGCGCCCGCGTTCTTTATGAGGCCAAGAAGCTCGAATGGGCGCTCGATGAAAAGTTCAAGGTGCTCAGGGGCTATGTTGTTCGATATCGTGGCCGCATCTTCAAGGCCCCCGGCAACTATTATGATGCCGTACCTTTCGATAGAGGTCCTGGCTATCTCTTTACGCTTGAGCCTCTTAAGCTGTTTTTCGACCTCAGCGGATACGGCCTTCGCCATTTTGGCGGAGGTAGTGATGAGCATGCTTGAGGCGAGCTCGTCATGCTCCGCCTGCGAAAGCAGGTCTGCCGCTATCCAGGAGGCGTCCCCGGAGCCGTCGTTTATTATGAGTATCTCGCTCGGCCCGGCTATCATGTCTATATCGACAGCGCCGAATACCAGCCTCTTTGCGGTGGCGACAAAGATATTGCCCGGGCCTGTTATCTTGTCGACTTTGGGTATCGACTTCGTCCCGTAGGCAAGCGCTGCGATGGAGTGCGCCCCGCCTACCCTGAATACCCTGTCGACCCCGGAGATCTTTGCAGCGGCAAGCACAAGAGGGTTTATTCCGTCACGCCCCGGAGGGGTGGCCATTATTATCTCGTTTACGCCGGCGACCCTGGCGGGTATGGCGTTCATGAGGACGGTGGAAGGGTAGGCGGCCTTGCCTCCTGGCACGTATATGCCTGCCCGTTCAAGGGGGGTTATCCTTGAGCCAAGTATGGCGCCGTCCTTATCGGTAGTGAACCAGGAGTTCTCTACCTGCCCTTTGTGGAATGAATGGATGCGGGATGCGGCAAGCTCAAGAAGGGCGATCTCTTCTTCCGGGACCGACCTCAATGCCTTGTTTATCTCGGCCTCCGTGACCTCGAGCCTTCCGGCTACATCCGCCCTGTCGAACTTGCGTGTGTACTCGACGAGGGCCTCGTCGCCACGGGCCCTTACGGCGGCGATTATCTCCTTTACGGCTTCTTCGGCCTGAGAGGAGTCCTCGTCGCCTCTTTTTAGTATGGAGGCAAGAAGAGAGGGGAAAGACTTATCTTTTGATGCGACTATTCTCATAAGGGGAAAGGCCCTGAGGCGTTACTTGCTCAAATTACCCGATACCGCCCTGGCGAGTGAATCGACCAGCTCTTTTACGCGCCTCGGCTTTGTCTTGAGGCTCGCCCTGTTGCATACGAGCTTCGAGGTGATGTGCATTATATGCTCGACCTCGACAAGGCCGTTCTTGCGTAGCGTTTCGCCTGTCTGGACCAGGTCGACGATCCTTTCGGAAAGGCCCAGGAGAGGCGCGAGCTCGATAGAGCCGTAGAGCTTTATTATCTCGACCTGTATGCCTTTGCCGAGGAAGTGCTTCAAGGTGATGTTAGGGTACTTGGTAGCGACCCTTACATGCGTCCATTGCCTTGGGTCGTCGGTCGCGCCAAGTTCTGTGGGCTCCGCGACCATCATCCTGCACGCGCCAATACCCAAGTCGAGCGGCTCGTAGAGGTCCTTGTCCTGCTCAAGGAGCACGTCCTTGCCGGCTATGCCCATGTCGGCCGCGCCGTACTCGACATAAGTGGGCACGTCCTGGCTTCTTATTACCATGAACCTCAGGCCTTCCGCAATACCCTCGAAGATGAGCCTGCGGTCGTCCTGCAGCACCGGGGTGATATCGACCCCCGCGGCCTTGAAAAGGACCGAGGCTTCCTTGAGTATCCTGCCCTTTGGAAGGGCTATCGTGAGCATATCGCTTGTCATGTTTTCAGCCTCGTGCGGACTACGCCTTGACCCGCTTTATGTTTGCCCCGAGCCTTACGAGCTTTTCCTCTATCTTCTCATAGCCCCTGTCAAGGTGGTAGATCCTCGATACCTCTGTAGTGCCGTCTGCTACAAGGCCGGCGAGTATGAGGGAAGCGCTGGCGCGCAGATCCGTTGCCATGAGCGGGGCGCTGCTGAGCCTCTTTACGCCCCTTACGACCGCGCTCCTGCCGTCTATCGTTATATCGGCCCCCATCCTTTTAAGCTCTCCAACGTGCATGAACCTGTTCTCGAATACCGTCTCGGTTATGACGCTTAAGCCGCTCGCTACGGACATCATGGCCATGACCTGCGCCTGCATGTCGGTCGGGAAGCCGGGGTAGGGGAGTGTTTTTACGTCAACGCTCCTTACGGGCCAGTCTCCTGTTACTCGCACCCCGCCTTCTTCGGCGATGACCTCTGTACCGGCCTCCTTGAGCTTCATATTGAGCGCGTCGAGGTTATGGTAGGGGCAGTCCTTTATGAGGACGTTCCCCCTGGTCATGGCGGCGGCGACCATGAAGGTGCCGGCCTCTATCCTGTCAGGTATGACCCTTATCTCTACCGGGTTGAGCTTGTCTACCCCTTCTATCTTTATGGCCTCGGTGCCGGCCCCTGTTATCCGCGCGCCCATCTTATTTAAAGCGTCGGCGAGGCAGACGACCTCGGGCTCGAGGGCGGCGTTCTCGAGTATCGTCGTGCCTTCGGCGTGGACCGCGGCGAGCATCAGGTTCTCGGTCCCCGTGACAGTGACCGTATCCATGTATATCTTCGCGCCCTTGAGCTTCTCGGCGGACACCGTCACGTACCCGTGCTCTATTACGACCTCGGCGCCCATGGCCTTCAGCCCCTTGAGGTGGAGGTCAATCGGCCTCGCCCCTATGGCGCACCCGCCCGGAAGCGAGACCCGCGCCCTTTTGAAGCGGGCGACAAGGGGCCCCAGGACCAGGACCGCGGCCCTCATGGTCTTCACAAGCTCGTAAGGGGCCTCGGGCGACCTTACGTCCCTGGTGCGTATCTTGAGGGTACGGTTTTCCGGGTCGTCCGATAGCTCCGAGCCCAGGTGGCTGAGGAGTACCTTAAAGGTATCTATGTCGCGGAGCCTGGGTACGTTGGTGATGGTGGTCCAGCCGTCTGTAAGGAGCGCGGCGGCCATAAGCGGCAGTACGGCGTTTTTCGCCCCGCCTACGACTACTTCTCCTACAAGGCGGTTGCCGCCCTCGATCAGTATCTTGTCCATCTAAAGTAGCTTTGTCCCTTCCGATAAGACTTCTAAAAAAACGTTACGCCGCGCCCTGCTCCTTCAACGCCTCTGTCTGATAATATCCTATGAGGTTATCGGTAAGCTCGTCGAGGTCTCCTTCCATCACCTCGTTGAGCTTATGGAGCGTAAGTCCGATCCTATGGTCGGAGACCCTGTTCTGCGGGAAGTTGTAGGTCCTTATCTTCTCGCTCCGGTCTCCGGTGCCGACCTGGTTTTTCCTGTCGGCGGCAATCTTTTTCTGCTGCTCCTGGACCTTCGCGTCCAGTATCCGCGCCTTCAAGACCTTAAACGCCTTCTCCCTGTTCTTGTGCTGGCTCTTCTCCTCCTGGCAGGTCACTACCGTGCCTGTCGGGATATGCGTCATCCGGACCGCCGTTTCGACCTTGTTGACGTTCTGCCCGCCGTGTCCGCCGGCCCTGTAGGTATCTACACGGATGTCGTCCATGCGGATGTCCACCTCTACGTCCTCGGCCTCCGGCATGACGGCGACCGTCACCGTCGAGGTGTGCCTCCTGCCAGATGTCTCGGTCTCCGGCACCCGTTGTACCCTGTGGACACCGCTTTCGAACTTGAAGCGCGAATAGGCCCCCTTGCCCTCGACAGACGCGATCACCTCTTTCATGCTGTTCGGTCCCGTGGAGCTGGCGCTTAAGACCTCGACCTTCCAGCGTCGGCGCTCAGCGTAGCGGGAGTACATCCTGAAGAGCTCGGCGGCGAAAAGCGCGGATTCGTCCCCGCCAGCCCCGGCCCTTATCTCGATGATTATGCTCTTGTCGTCGTTCGGGTCCTTCGGGAGAAGCATTATCTTAAGCTCTTTTTGCAGCTCCTCGCGCCTTCTCTGGAGGGCGGGAAGCTCCTCTTTGGCAAGCTCCCTCAATTCCTCGTCCTTGCCTTCGAGTATCTGCCTGCCGTCGGCTATTTCGTTGTTGAGCCTTTTTATCTCCCTGTACGTTTCGACAAGGCCCTGCAGCGAAGCGCGCTCCATGGCGTACTTCTGGTAGACCATCGCGTCTCCGGCCACCTCAGGGAGGGCCAGCAGGTCACCAATTTCGCTGTATCTCGCTTCCAATCCTTCGAGTCTTTTTTCTATCATAATAATGGGGGTTAAAGGGACTTGAATTTTTCTTTGATCTCTTTGGGCTTGCCGCAGGTCATCTCGCCCTCGACGCATCTGCCTCTTACGCAGGAAGGGCCGGAGTCCCTGAATATGAACGGGGCCGCGCCCTTCGCGAGGCGGAGCATTTCGGTTGCCATCCCGCGTATCTCCCACTGCGCCCTTTCGCAGCAGCGGAGGCTGAAGAAATGGAGCAGCTCCCTCGCGTTCATTGTTATGATTATCTTGGTGCAGGCGGCGTTCGGAAGGAGGTACCTCGCGTCCTCCGCCGGGACGCCTTCCTCCACAAGCTCGCTGTAGAGGCTGTAGGCGCGCTTTATTTCCCGTTCAAAGCGCTTGCGCTTTTCCGGGTCAGCCGCGATAGAGTGGGGTATTACGTACTCCGGGGCTGTGGCGGTGACGTACCGCTGGCTTTGCTGGGAGTAGGAGGCGAGCCTGTGGCGCACGAGCTGGTGCGAGGTGGCCCTTGAGATGCCCTCGACCCCGAAGGTAAACGAGGCGTGCTCAAGGACCGAGAGGTGGCCCAGCTTGAGGATCTTGCCCAGGAACTTCTCCAGCGACCCTGCCGCCACCTTCTCCTCAAGCTCCCTTACGCTGGAGGCGGAATAACAGAGCCTTGCCGCCATGGCGACGGTCTTCTCCGGCTCCGGGGTGTGCCTGAGGAGGGCTACCTTCACGCGCCGCTTCCGCCCTTAGGCTTCTTTCTGGTGCTTCTGGTACTTCTTCCTGAACTTCTCGATCTTGCCGGCGATGTCAAGGAGCTTGTGCTCGCCTGTGTAGAACGGGTGGCAGTTTGAGCAGACCTCCACCGAGATGTCCTTCTTGGTGGAGCCCGTCTCTACGACGTTCCCGCAGGCGCAGTGTATCTTCATCGCGTTGTATGCGGGGTGTATTCCCTCTTTCATGGTGCTTCCTCCTGGATATTGTGGATATTGCTTGCATTTAAGCCATATCGGACGGCCCGCAGGCCGCCGGACATACCAATCCCATGCTGGCGTAATAGTCCATAATAGCAACTATGTCCTTGGAGTTCAAGACAAAAAAGGCAGGGTGTGGCCAACCGGCCCGGCCGGGCTTTTCCCTTGCAGGGCCCCTTTTCTACCTGCTCATCGAATCGAGGAAGCCCCTGTTGTTCGGGGTATGCTGCATCTTGTCGAGCAGGAACTCCATCGACTCAATCGGGTTGAGCGGCTGGAGCACCTTGCGGAGTATCCATATCCTGTTGAGCTCTTCCTTGGTAAGGAGCAGGTCCTCTTTCCTCGTGCCGGACTTGTTGAGGTCGATCGCCGGGAATATCCTTCTCTCCGAGAGCTTCCTGTCGAGTACGATCTCCATGTTGCCGGTGCCCTTGAACTCCTCGAATATGACCTCGTCCATGCGGCTGCCTGTCTCGATAAGGGCAGTTGCCATGATGGTAAGGCTTCCGCCCTCTTCGATATTCCTTGCCGCTCCGAAGAACCTCTTGGGCTTGTGAAGGGCGTTAGAGTCGACGCCTCCCGAGAGGACCTTTCCGCTCGGCGGCACGACGGTGTTATACGCCCTCGCGAGCCTCGTTACGGAATCGAGCAGTATCACCACGTCCTTCTGGTGCTCGACGAGCCTCTTTGCCTTCTCGATGACCATCTCGGCGACCTGCACGTGCCTCTGGGCGGGCTCGTCGAAGGTAGAGCTTATGACCTCGCCCTTGACCGACCTCTGCATGTCGGTCACCTCTTCGGGGCGCTCGTCTATGAGGAGCACAAGGAGCACTACGTCAGGGTGGTTTGTGGTTATCGAATTAGCGAGCTTCTGGAGGAGTATCGTCTTACCGGCCCTCGGGGGGGAGACTATAAGGCCCCTCTGCCCCTTTCCGATAGGGGTAAAGAGGTCCATTATCCTCATCGATATGTCGCTCGACGTGCCCTTTGTCTCGCTTTTGAGCTCGAGGTTTATCTTCTCCTGCGGGTAAAGAGGGGTGAGGTTGTCGAAGAGTATCTTGTCCCTTGCGACCTCAGGGTCCTCGTAGTTGACCTTCTCGACCTTGAGGAGGGCGAAGTACCTTTCGCCTTCCTTCGGCGGCCTTATCTGGCCGGAGACTATGTCGCCGGTGCGGAGGTTAAAACGCCTTATCTGCGAGGGCGAGACGTATATGTCGTCAGGGCCGGGAAGGTAGTTGTAGTCCGGGGCGCGAAGGAACCCGAAGCCGTCCGGCAGGGTCTCAAGGACGCCTTCCCCGTATATCATCCCGTTCTGCTCGCTTTGCGACTGCAGCAACGCGAAGATCAGGTCCTGCTTGCGCATGCTGGACGCTGATTCTATGTTATATTTCTTGGCGAGCGTTGTGAGCTCGTTGATTTTTTTTTCCTTTAATTCCTTAAGGTTCATACAATACTCCTGTAGTGTGTTTGAAATTTGAAATTAGATTGGAAGATAAAGCGGTTTCCAAGCCTCTGACGTTATGAGCGGACCATGTAATGGGGTAATGGGTTTGTTTTTCCTCTGGGCTCAAATCTTCCGGATAGAAGCTTTTGAGGGCAGCAGTCAAATAGAATATATGTGAAAGGTATTTTCACCTTAGCATGGATGCTGTGGGCTGTCAAGTGGCTTTTTTTACGTTTTCAAGCCGGTTGCAAACGATTGCGCCGACTTTGCCTGGCTCTCCTGATACGCTTTCAGTCCATTGTAGTCATCGCTGCCTTGAGCTCCCTCCAGACCTCGCGCGTCCTCTCCATAGCATCTTCTATAGTGCCGTTGTTCTCTATCACATAATCGGCATATTCAAGCTTTTCTTTAACCGGGAGCTGGCAGGAGAGCCTCTGCAGGGCCTGCTGCCTCGTAAGTCCGTTCCTTTTAAGCATCCGTTCTATCTGCCTCTCCTCAACGGCCGCCACGACGATGACCTTGTCGACCTCGTCTATAAAGCCCGTCTCTATCAAGAGGGCGATGTCGACCACGACAATTTCGTCCTCCCGCGCCTTCGCTATCTCCTCCCTTATCCTCTGGCGTATCCTCGGGTGCGTTATCCTGTTGAGTTTCCCGAGCGCCTCCCTGTCGCGAAAGACGATATCCCCAAGGGCCTTTCTGTCGAGTGAGCGGGAAGGCCCCAGTATCCCTTCCCCGAACTCCTCTACTATTTCATCGTAGGCAGGTTTGCCTGGCTCGACTATCTCCCTGGCTATGACGTCGGCGTCTATCACCCTTGCCCCGAGCCTTTCCATCTCCCCTGAGACAAGGCTTTTCCCGGTGGCTATGCCGCCTGTGAGGCCGACTATCATCACTTGGGCCTCTTCAGCATTATGAAGCTCAGCTGCCTGCCGGTCCTGCCGCCGTCTCTCCTGTAAGAGAAAAAGCCCTTTGAACAATAGGTGCAAGGGGCTCCGCCGCTAATATTTTCAGGGCGCAGGCCTGAGTCAAGGAGCTGGCTCATGTTCTGAAAGCCAAGATCGAGGCGGAGGCCATCGTCAAGCCTTGTGAAGCTATCCATGTTGCGCCCCAGGCGTTGGAACTCTTCGTAGACGTTTTCGCCCACCGTGTAGCAGCACGGCCCGATGGACGGGCCAAGGGCCGCGATGAGGTCGCCGGGCCTTGTGCCGAAGGCCTTGCCCATCTCGTGAACGGTATTGAGAGCGACCCCCAGGGCCGTGCCCTTCCATCCCGCGTGAACAGCCGCCACAGCCCCGTTTACAGGGTCGTGAAGGAGTATAGGCAGGCAGTCGGCGGTGAGTATGCCTATCGCCATCCCTTTATTGCCGGTGATTATCGCGTCAGCCTCGACCGGCGAAGAGGGCTCTCCCTTGAGATTAACAACGGCGTTCCTGTGCACCTGGCTTACCGTGGCAAGGGACTCTACACCGAAGGCCTCCTTGAGGCGCGCCCAGTTCTCTTCCACGTTCTCTTTGCTGTCCGTATCCCTGGGATCGAAGTTGAGGCTCTCGAAGGGCGGCTGGCTTACGCCTCCGGCCCTGGAAAGAAAGGCGTGGACTACCTCGTCCTTAAAAAGGGGCGAGGAGAAATATTCCAATCCGTTAATCGTCCTCATTTTTGCGCGGACCCTTCCCGCAGCGCCTCTACAAGCTTTTCCATATCAGGCGGCATTGGCGCCGTGAACTCCATGGAATCCCCGGTCCTGGGGTGTGTTATCCCGAGCATGTACGCGTGGAGCATCTGCCTGCCGATGCCCTTCAGGATATCAGCCGCTTTCTTATCGAGGGCCGGGGGGACCGCTCTTTTACCGTAGACCTGGTCCCCCACGACCGGGTGCTTTATCTCTGACAGATGGACCCTTATCTGGTGGGTCCGTCCGGTCTCAAGCTTAAGCTCAAGGAGCGTCATGAGCGGGAACCTGCCAAGTACCCTGTAGTTCGTTATCGCCGACCTCTTTATCCGCGCGCGGGTCGATATCCTCTTTCTGTGGACAGAGTCCCTGCCGATGGGCATGTCTATCGTTCCCGCGTCATCTTTCATGGAGCCCCAGACGAGAGCGATGTACTTGCGACTTGACGTGCGCTCCTTGAATTGCCGCGTGAGCTTAAGGTAGCTCTGGTCGTTTTTTGCGATGACCAGCGCCCCGGTGGTGTCCTTGTCGAGCCTGTGGACTATGCCTGGCCTCCACGGGCCGCCGATGGAGGCCAGGCGGGTGCGGAAAAGGAGCGCGTTCACGAGGGTCCCGCTTGAGCGTCCGGCCCCGGGGTGCACGGCGATTTGAGCTTCCTTGTTGACGACTATGATGTCGTCGTCCTCGTAGAGGATATCAAGCGGGATATCCTCCGGATCCGGAAGTGGCGCGGATATCTCTGGAAGGGATACGGAGACGGTGTCGTTCTCCCTTACCTTCTGCCCGGCCTTCGCGGACCTTCCGTTCACTGCGGCCCGGCCTTCCTGGGTAAGGGCCTTTATCCTCGAGCGTGTAAGCTCCGGGAGCCTGCCTGAAAGAAAGATGTCGAGCCTTTCCGACGATTCTTCAGCTGTTACCGTAAAAGTGTGGACCTTTTCCATCAAAGATCGCTGTGGGAGAGTTGCGTGAGGGCGTGCGCCGTAAGCGCGTACCGGTTTATGGGCTTCAAGCGGGCCAGGGAGGCAATGGTCTTCACCAGATATCGGACTCTATGTTGCCGCTCCGTTTAATAAGGATATCTACTATCGCTTTATTGTAGAGGCTGTTCTTCTTGTCTATCCCCGGGGCCACCCTGCTCCTGTACAGGTCAAGTCCTTCGCCAAGCTCTTTTTCAAGCAGCTCGAAGATATTATCGTTCTTGATCCCCTCCAGCACCTTCTCTCTGTTATAGATGGCTATGTCGGAGACTATTGTCCTGGCGAGCCTCGCGGCCGCGTCTCGGCTTTGTATTAGGTTCATGCCTGGACTTTCTTCTGGGTTAGTTCCTCGACGAGTACGTCCCTGCCCCTTTCGGCGTTCGCCCTCACGAGCCCTTCGACAAGGGAGGTGTCCGTCTTCCTGAACGCCTCGATTATCTCGCTGTGCTGCCTGACCGAATCGGACATGCGCCCCGGAAGCGACAGGGCCGTTATCCTGAACCTCTCGAACTGGGCGACAAGGTGGTGCACGAGAGCGCAGAGCTTCTCGTTGCCGCAGGACTTGAGGAAGGTGTCGTGAAATTGGTTGTCGAGCTTGAAGAAGTTCTTGACGTCGCCTTTTTCGGCGCACCTTTCCATCTTGGCGTTCAAGGCTTCGAGTTTTTCTATGTCCCTGGGCGAGAGCTTCTCGCAGGCTGTCCTGGCGGCATACCCTTCAAGGAGGCTCTTGATGGCGTAGAACTCGCGCACGTCCTTGTCGGTCATGGCGCTTACGACCGCGCCCTTCCTGGGCACCACAGAGATGAACCCTTCGCTCTCCAGCTGGCGGAAGGCCTCGCGTATAGGGGTCCTGGATATGCCGAAGCTCTCGGCGATCTCCTGCTCGGGAACCCTATCTCCGGGCTTTAGCTTGCCGGAGATGATCGAGTCTTTTACGAAATCCACTATCCTTTCCCTGAGAGTCAACGGACGCTCTACCGGGTAATCAAGGATTTTAACCTTTTCCATGTCAGCCAATTTTTAAAAAGTATTAGGCGGGACGCCGTCGGGTCTATTCCCCGTGGTGCCGGGGTGGGGCTATTTTCTTTCAATCTTTTATATATTGTATACTGTGTACATAATGGAAATCAAGGGGTTTTTTTGGGATATGTAAATCCCAAGTGAAAAAAAGAGGGGCCGGCATTTTGCCAGCCCCTGTTGCGAATGGTCATCCCCTCGGGAGTTTCATCGGGTCCTGGTGTATCATGAGGTGTGAGTAAGGGCTATCCGGGAACATCACATAGGTCCCGAACTTGCCAGGCTCTATCGGTAACCCCGTGACGCTCGAGTCCACAGGCCAGAAGACCATCCAGTGGGGTGGGTCCTTGACCCTTGTGGCCCCCGGTGTCGCCGGGTCCATTACGATATTGCCGTCCTTCTCAAAGTGCCAACCTCCTTTTGCCATGTAGGCAAAGCCAGGGACTGTGTTCGCCGGGGTGGGCTCATTGTTGAGCATTGATAGTATCCACTGTGTCGCAGCCCTGTCGCCGCATATCGGGTCGGCGACTTCCTGGCCGCTTAAGTCCGGTATGCAGGTGAACTCGTTTGAGCCTTCTCTTATGACGGTGAGCTTGCCGTCAGTGCCCGGGGCCATTACCGTGGCGTTCCCCGATATGTGCGGCGGGGCCGCGCTCCTGGCGGTCCGTATCAACTCTTCCTGGGACATGTCCTGTATCGCAGGGGCCTTTGCGGTAGCGGCAAGAGTTGTTGAGGCATGGAAGGCGAGTGCCATAGACAATACCGAGGCGTATGTGGCAAACCTTTTCATGTTCTCCTCCTTAAAGGAACTTACCTTGATAAAACAGGTAGTTACTGACATGTTCAGAGTATAGCACAAGTTTTCAGGCCCTCATGCGGCGCCCCCGGCGAAATGGACTTGAACAGGGCGCGCCTTTGCGGTTTAATGTATGCTTTTTACAGGAGACATATGAAGAGCACCGTGCAGGTCCATACGCCTTATCATTACCTCCTTGGCAGGATGGACTTTCTTATAAACCGGGGGATAAACCCGGAGGTCTATATGGACGCCTTCTTTATCGAGCACGCATCCGATAATGATCTTGAGCGTGTAAGGGAGAGGTTCGCCTCCGCCGGGCTTACCATTACGCTCCACGGGCCGTACATGGACTTGAACCCCGGGAGCATGGATGAGAAGAAGAGACTTTCTACCGCCGGGGTCTATGAGAAGGTATTCAGGGTCATAGAGCGCCTTCGCCCGGGGACGGTCGTCCTCCACGCCGGATACCACGAGAAGAAGTTCAAGGGGGACTACAACCTGTGGCTCTCCCAGAGCATCAAGACCTGGCACCCATTCGTTGAGAGGGCGGAGAGGCTCTCTACCGTCATAGCGGTAGAGAACATATTCGAAAAGGAGCCGTTCACCTTGAAGCTCCTTATGGACAGCTTCCCTTCCCCAAACTTCGGCGTATGCGTTGACGCCGGCCACATGAGGGTCTTCTCGAAGGTCGATATGGAGGAGTGGTTCAGGGTCCTCGGCCCACGGATAGCCGAGGTCCATCTGCACGACAACCACGGAGAGCACGACGACCACCTTCCTGTCGGCGAGGGCTCGATAGACTTTCCCATGTTCTTCGGCCTCCTTTCAAGATATTCGAAGAACCCGGTCTACACGATAGAGCCTCACGGGGAAGAGGCGATGATAAGGGCCGTAGAGGCGGTCAAACAATACCTGTAGCCTGCCCTGGGCGATTTTTCTTGACGGGGGCGGAGCAAAACTGATAGCCTTACTCAAAACTGATGGCGCAGGTGCCCGCGAAGGCGGGCTAAAAGGGAATTCCCGTAAAACCGGGAGCTGCCCCGCAACTGTGTGCGGCGACGAGATCTTGTAGACCCACTGGCTTAACGGCCGGGAAGGACAAGACAGTAGGATGACCCGCATAGCCAGGAGACCTGCCCGCGCCTGAAGCAGACCTTTCGAGGGAGAAGGTCGGCGGTCGCCGTTTCCGGCGCTTTGGCTGTCCGCAGACCCATCCTTTATCCGAGGATGGGTTTTTTTGTTTTATAAGGAGGACCAGTGAAAGAAGGACTTGTGCATATCTACACCGGCGAAGGCAAAGGGAAGACTACCGCCTCCGTGGGCCTGAGCGTCCGGGCCGCAGGCCAGGGCAGGAAGGTGCTCTTCGTGCAATTCTTCAAGGAAGAGAGCGCCTCTTCAGGCGAGAAGGATAGCTTGAGGAAGCTCGGCGTTGACGTCGTCCGATCGGATGTGCGCCACCCTTTTTTCACCAGGGCCAAGACAGACCTCGAAGCGGTAAGGTCGTCGGTTGTGGGCACTTACGAGGCCGCCAAGGAAAAGCTGATGGAGGGCGGGTACGGGCTCGCGGTATTCGACGAGATAATGTCCGCCATAAACGGCGGATGGATAAAGATAGATGACGTGCTCGCCTTTCTTGATAAAAAGCCCGATTCATTGGAGGTGGCCTTGACGGGCAGGGGCGCGCCTGTAGAGCTTGTGCAGTCAGCCGACTACGTTACGGAGATGCTCAAGATAAAGCATCCCTTTGACCGTGGGGTGCCGGCGAGGAGGGGGATCGAGTACTGATGCCCGGCAGATTCTCGTTCATAATAGGCGGGGCGCGCTCTGGAAAAAGCGCCTTCTCGATAGAGCTCGCTTCCAGCCTTCCCGGCAGGAAGGTCTACCTTGCCACGGCAGAGGCGCTCGACTCCGAGATGGATGAGCGCATAAGGAAGCACAAGGAAGCAAGGGGAGACGGCTGGGAGACGATAGAGGAAGGGGTCGACCTCGCTGGCAGGCTGTCCGCCATAGGCGGTGGTTCGACGATAGTCATAGACTGCCTCACACTCTGGGTCACGAACCTCATGACAAAGGGGCTCACGGATACCGAAATACTTGACGTGGCAAAGGCCTTCTCGCAGTGCTGCGCCTCGTCATTATCTGATGTGGTCGCCGTATCAAACGAGGTGGGCTTGGGGATAGTGCCTGAGAACAGGCTTGCGAGGAGGTTCAGGGACCTGGCAGGCTCGGTAAACCAGGCGGTAGCTTCAAGCGCCGATGAGGTCTGGTTTGTTGCCTCCGGCATACCGTTGAAGATGAAATGAAGCCTGAATGTGAGTTTGTGTTTTTCGGCACTTAATAAATAAGAGTTCGGGAGAACTGATGAAAAAAACGCGTATCTTTGCGGCGGTCTTCGCCGGCAACATGCTCTTTTTCTTTTTCTACGCCGGGGTGGCCTGGGCGCTTACATTCTTCAATATCACCCCTTACGGCCGGTTCGTCGCCGAGTTCTTCAAGGGGAGGACAAAAGAGGCGGCAAAGGAGCACATGGAGGCCAATAGAGAGCTCTTCGAGAGCATGCTTAAAGAGGCCTCCACGTTCGCCAACCTCGTCCTTACGCCCCTGGCGGGGTTTGTCATGGGCGTCCTGATCGGCGTCATCCTGTCAAAGAACAGAAGGTCAGCGATAGTCTGGTCTCTTCTGGCGGCAGCGCCCGTGTCGATAATCTTTCTCGTGAAATCAGGGGGCGGCCTCTCAAGCTTTATATATCTCGCCTTTTTCCTGGTCGTAACAGCCCTCGGCGGTCTTTTTGGCAGCTCGATTGTAAAGAAAGGACCTGAGGAGGCATCAGATGTCAATGCTTGAAGATGTCATTAAAAAGATAAGGCCCGTTGACAATGGCCTTGTTGAGGCGGCCCAGCAGAGGCTCGATACGCTCACAAAGCCCAAGGACAGCCTCGGAAGGCTCGAGGAGTTCGCCAGGAGGATGGTCGCCATAACCGGAGAGCTGAGGCCGCGGATAAAAAGGAAGGTGATATTCACCTTCGCCGGCGACCATGGTGTGGCCGACGAGGGTGTCTCCGCCTTTCCGAAGGAAGTGACCCGGCAGATGGTCCTGAATTTTTTAAGGGGCGGGGCTGGCATAAACGTGCTCGCGCGCCACGCAGGGGCGGAGGTCGTTGTAGTCGATATCGGCGTGGAAACGGATTTCGACGACGCCCCCGGCCTTGTTAAAAGAAAGGTGGTCCGCGGCACAGGCAATATCCGCAAGGGCCCTGCCATGACCAGGGAAGAGGCTGTAAGGTGCGTTGAGGCCGGTATTTCGATCGCTTCCGAGTATGCCGGGGGCGGGGTGATATTCGGGACCGGCGAGATGGGGATTGCCAACACGACCCCGTCGAGCGCGATGATCGCTGCCTTCTCCGGGAAAAAAGCGGAAGCTGTCACTGGCAGGGGCACAGGCATAGACGACGCCATCTTCTCGCACAAGGTGCAGGTGATAGAGGATGCCATAGCCGTAAACAAGCCCGACCGCGCGGACCCCATAGACGTGCTCGCAAAGCTCGGGGGCGCGGAGATAGCCGGCATAGCGGGTCTTATACTCGGGGCGGCCGCGAAGAGGGTGCCCGTGGTGATCGACGGCTTCATATCAACCGCAGGGGCGCTTGTGGCTTACGAGATAAAGCCCGAGGCGGCGGAGTATATGTTCGCGGCCCACAAGTCTGTAGAGAAGGGGCACGCGGTGATGCTCGAGAGGATGGGCTTGAGGCCCTTCGTCGACCTTGATCTCAGGCTCGGAGAGGGCACCGGCGCCGCGATAGGCATCTCGCTGGTCGAGGCCGCTCTCAGGATATATAATGAAATGGCTACCTTCGGGGACGCCGGGGTCTCTGAAAAGAATATCTAAATCTGGATGAAAAATCAGATGAAAGGTTTCATACTCGCCCTCCAGTTCCTGACGGTCTTCCCTGTAAAAAAAGGGGTCGACGCCACTCCAGAAGAGCTTGGCAGGTCCATGGGCTGGTTCCCGGCTATCGGGGCGGTGCAGGGGCTTATCCTTGTAGCGGCGTACTTTATCCTTTCAACGCTCCTGCCTGAGAGCATAGTGGCGGGGCTGCTGCTCCTGATACTCGTCCTCACCAACGGAGGGCTTCACGTCGACGGCTTCGCCGATACGGTCGACGGCCTTGCGGGAGGCAAAACAGCACAGGAGAGGCTCCGCATAATGCGGGACAGCCGCATAGGGGCCGTTGGGGTGCTCTTTGTCTTCTTCCTCCTCCTCATCAAATTCCTCGCCTTGCAGGAGCTGCCGGCGGAAGTCAAGCCTCAGGCTGTCTTTCTCTTCCCGGTGCTCGGCAGGTGGGCGATGGTCCCTCTGGCGTATCTTGCGCCTTACGCGAGGGCTACAGGCGGGCTCGGGGCCGCCTTCTCCGGCAACTCAAAGGGGGTGCTCCTTAAGGCGACGGTTTCTACGGCGCTTATAATGGCCTTGCTCCTTGGCCTGCTCTCTTTAGTGATACTCGCCGCGCTCTGGATTATAATCTATATGTCGGCGGGGTACTTTAAAAGGAAGATAGGCGGCGCCACAGGCGACGTCTTCGGCTTTCACAGCGAGATAGCGGAAGTCCTTTTCCTTCTATCGGTGCTCGCGATGACCAATATGCTTTCTGCGGACCTGGAGGAATAGAAATGCGCGCTACAAGGCTTTACCTCATAAGGCACGGACAGGTGGTAAACCACCACGAGTACCGCTACAACGGCCACTTCGACGTTGACATAACAGGCGTAGGTGTCGAGCAGATGAACAGGGTCTCGGAGACCCTTGCCAGCCAGCCCATAAAGGCCGTCTATTCGAGCGACCTTCAGAGGGCGGTGAAGGGCGCGCGCATAATCGGTACGCTCCTGGGGATTCAGCCCACGATGGTCCACGCCCTGAGGGAATTGAACCTCGGCAGGTGGGAGGGGCTTACCAGGGAAGAGGCCATAGCCAGGTTCCCTGAGGAGTCGGATTTCAGCTTCAAGGACCTCGCCACGAGCAAGGTCAAGGAAGGCGAGAGCATCGTCGAGCTCAGGTCAAGGGTAATGCCGGCGCTCTCCGGGATACTTGAGCGGCACAAGCATGAGTCGGTCTGCGTGGTAGCGCACGGCGGGGTCAACAGGGTCATATTGAGCGAGGCCATGGGGCTGCCGCTCGAGAAGTTTTTCAGGATCGAGCAGGACTTCGGCTGCCTTAACGTAATAGATTACCTCGACGACGGCATGAAGGTGGTAAAGCTGCTGAACGGCGGGCCGAACCAGGAAATGCGCCCGACGGAGATATATTAGGCCATCATGGTAAAGACCCGCAGGATCCCTGCCTTCATAGTCGCCGGGGCCTCAAGCGGCTCCGGCAAGACCATCGTAACGCTCGGAATACTTGAGGCCCTAAGAAAAAGAGGGCTCATCGTGCAGGCCTTCAAGGCAGGGCCGGACTATATCGACCCGGGCCTTCACAGGATGGTCCTGGGACGGCCATCGTACAACCTCGATACATGGATGATGGGCGCGCGCGGCGTGCGCGATACATTCCTCCGGGCTATAGAAGGGGCGGACTGCGCCGTAATAGAGGGCGTAATGGGCCTCTATGACGGCAAGGACGGCAGCGGCGAAGAGGGCTCTACCGCCCATCTTTCGAAGGTGCTGGGCGTCCCTGTCCTCCTTGTGGCAAACGCCGAGAAGGCCGCCAGGAGCATGGGCGCTCTCGTAAAGGGCTTCGAGGCCTACGACCCGGAGGCGGACATAAGGTGGGCGCTCTTCAACAGGGTGGGAAGCGACAGGCATTCGAGGATACTCGCAGACTCTATCTCGCGGGACTCAAGGATAAAGCTCATCGGTTGCATAAGAAGGGACGAGGCCTTGAAGATGGAGGAGAGGCACCTTGGGCTCGTGACCGCGGCTGAAGCATCTGAAAATATAGCGATGGCCGCCAGAAGCGCGGCCCGCGCTGTCGAGGCCGCGGTCGACCTTGATGCGCTTCTTGGCGGGGCGCTCGTCGAGGTGCCTGAGAAGAAAAAAAAGAGGGCGAAGGCGAAAGGCCGTGTGAGGGTAGCCGTAGCTTTTGACAGGGCCTTCTCATTCTATTACCAGGAGAACCTCGACCTCCTTGAAGGGCTTGGGGCGGAGCTGCTTTTTTTCAGCCCCCTCAAAGATCCCTTCCCGGAAGGCGCGAGCGGCCTCTACATCGGCGGGGGATACCCGGAGCTTTACTCAGCCGGGCTTGAGGCGAATACAGGTTTAAGGCGTTCGATAAAAAGGCTCGCTTATAAGGGGATGCCGGTCTACGCCGAGTGCGGCGGCCTCATGTACCTGGGTGGTACCATAGAGCATGAAGGGGAAAAGCGGCGCATGGCCGGGGTCTTCCCCTGGGCCACAAGGCTTGTCAAGGGGAGAAAGGCGCTCGGCTACAGGGAGGTCGTCTTCAACCGGTGGTGCCCGTTTTTAAAAAAAGGCCGGATCCGCGGCCATGAGTTCCATTACTCCGAGATCGTTGCCGACCCAGCCGGGCTCAGGAAGGCATACAGGGTGGCGGGCGGCGCCCCTGATTTCTCCGAAGGGTTCACGCGCCTTAACGCGCTCGCGAGCTACGTCCACCTCCATTTTGGAAGCAATCCGGGTTTTGCCGAAGGCTTTATAAAGGCGGCGCAAATATTCAGTTCAAGGGAGAAGAGATGAACCAGGTAGAGTCCGCGAAGAAGGGGATAATAACGAAAGAGGTCGAAAAGGTGGCCGCCTCCGAGGGTATAGGCGCTGAAGATCTGCGTCAGAAGATAGCTGACGGCAGATGCGTCATACCTTTAAACAGTAAGCGCGCCTCCGCCCTCGTGGGCATCGGCATGGGCCTTAGGACCAAGGTGAACGCGAGTATCGGGACCTCGTCCGATATCGTAGACGTCGATGCCGAGGTGAGAAAGGCCATCGCGGCTGAGCGTGCCGGGGCAGACACCCTCATGGAGCTTTCGGTCGGTGGGGACCTCGACTCTATCAGGAAAGAGGTGCTCTCGGCGGTCAACCTTCCTGTGGGGAGCGTCCCGCTCTACCAGGCCTTCAAGGAGGCGATAAAGAAGTACCATGACCCGAACAAGCTTACCGAAGAACTTCTTTTCGACGTGATCGAGAGGCAGTGCGCCGACGGTATATCGTTCATGGCCGTCCATTGCGGCATAAACAGGCTCACCATAGAAAGACTGCAGAAGCAGGGCTACAGGTACGGCGGCCTCGTGTCAAGAGGCGGGTCGTACATGGTGGGATGGATGCTCAGGAACGGGAGGGAGAACCCGCTCTACGAGAAGTTCGACCGTGTCGTCGAGATATTCAAAAAATACGACTGCGTCCTGAGCCTCGGCAACGGCTTGAGGGCCGGGGCCATACATGACAGCCTCGACAGGGCGCAGGTGCAGGAGCTCATCATAAACTGCGAGCTTGCTGAAGTGGGGCGCTCCATGGGCTGCCAGATGATGTGCGAGGGGCCAGGTCACCTGCCGCTTGACGACATAGAGGCCAACGTAAAGCTCCAGAAGAGGATGAGCGACAACGCCCCGTTCTACGTCCTTGGCCCTCTTACGACAGACGTCGCGGCCGGGTACGACCACATCTCTGCCGCCATAGGCGCGGCAGAGGCGGCAAGGTATGGGGCAGACCTCATCTGTTATGTGACGCCCGCCGAGCACCTGGCGCTCCCGAACGAAGAGGACGTGGTAGAGGGGGTAAGGGCCGCCAGGACAGCCGCCCACGTCGGGGACATGGTAAAGCTCGGGAGGAAGGGGCGGGACCTCGACATGTCAAAGGCAAGGCGGGACCTCAAGTGGGACGACCAGTTCAAGTTAGGCCTCTTCGGGGAGCGCGCCAAGGAGATACGTGAGAGCAGGGCCCCTGAAGCGGAAGAGACCTGCACCATGTGCGGGAGCTTTTGCGCGCTCGATAACGCTGGAGGGTATTTCAAGGCAGCCCTTGAAAAGGGTCAGAAAAAATAGGCTTTTAATATCAAGGCCGGCTCTTCGATCCCCCCGCGCTTGCCGCGGGGGTTTTTTTTCGCCTTCCTTTTTTAAAAGGGAAGGGACTTGGTCTTTGGAGGGCCTTTCCCGCCCCCTCTTCGTTCTGCTTGTAACCGGCCTTTTCTTTCTGCTATTATAACTTTTTTGCGGCTCTTTCACGTTTAAAAGGATGCCTGGATATGCTCTCACGGGTGCTTACGGCATCCACCCTCGGGGTGGATGCCCTGCTGGTAGAGGTCGAGGTAGATATCTCCAGGGGACTTCCATCGTTTTCGACCGTCGGGCTTCCTGACAACGCCGTCAAGGAGAGCAAGGACAGGGTGAGGGCGGCGATAAAGAACTCCGGCTACAGCCTTCCAGCGAAAAAGATAACGGTCAATCTCGCCCCCGCGGATATAAAGAAGGAAGGCACTACCTTCGACCTGCCCGTGGCCGTTGGCATACTCAAGGCCGAAGGGATGATCAAGGCAGAGTCGCTTGAAGAGTACCTGATACTCGGCGAGCTTTCTCTCGACGGTTGCATAAAGCCAGCAAGGGGGTCTCTTTCTGTAGCGGTGCTGGCCCGGCAAAGGGGCAAAAAGCTCATCCTCCCGGTAGAGAACAGCGGCGAGGCCGCGATAGTCGAAGGGGTGGAGGTCTACGGGGTCGGAAGCCTCGCCGGGCTCGTCGAGTTCCTCAACGGTTCCGCCTCCATTGAGCCCGCACGGGTCGACTCTGCCGCGTTCTTCGGCGCCCGCCCGCCCGACAATATCGACATATCTGACGTAAAGGGGCAGGAGCATGTGAAGCGGGCCCTCGAGGTGGCGGCCGCCGGCGGCCATAACGTGCTCCTTATCGGCCCCCCGGGGTCAGGCAAGACGATGCTCGCCAAGAGGGTCCCGACGATACTGCCGGATATGACCCTTGAAGAGTCGATAGAGACTACCAAGGTGCACAGCATCGCGGGCATGCTTGAGCCTGGCCATCCCCTTGTGACCGGCCGTCCCTTCAGGTCGCCGCACCATACGATATCGGACGCGGGCCTTATCGGCGGCGGCAGGGTGCCGAGGCCCGGAGAGGTGAGCCTCTCTCACAATGGCGTCCTTTTTTTAGACGAGATGCCGGAGTTCAAGAAGAACGTCCTTGAGGTCTTGAGGCAGCCGCTTGAGGACGGCAAGGTCACGATATCGAGGGCCGCGGTCTCTCTTACATACCCGTCGGAGTTCATGCTCATCGGCGCGATGAACCCGTGCCCCTGCGGATACCTTGGGGATATGCACAAGGAATGCGTCTGCACGCCGTTGCAGATACAGCAATACAGGTCGAGGATATCCGGGCCGCTCCTCGACAGGATAGACATCCACTGCGAGGTGCCCGCGGTGCGCTTTAGAGACCTCTCAGGCTTAAAGCCGGGCGAGCCGTCATCCGAGATAAAGAAGAGGGTGGACAGGGCCAGGGGCGTGCAGGCCTCCCGCTTTGGCAGTGTAGGCATATTCTCGAACAGCCGCCTTCCTTCGAGGCTCATAAGGAAGTACTGCGAGGCCAAGGGCGACGCGTTAAAGCTCCTTGAGACCGCCGTTGAAAGGCTTGGCCTCTCTGCAAGGGCGTACACGCGGGTACTCAAGGTATCGAGGACGATAGCCGACCTCGACGGCTCGGAAGGGATACTCTCTCACCATGTGTCGGAGGCCATCCAGTACAGGAGCCTCGACAGGCAGCTTGTATGAGGATTGTGGGATGAAGGACAAAGATTACGACCAGGAGCTTCTGTCAGCCGTATTCGCATCCGCCGTTGACGGGATATTCATAACAGACGCGCAAGGCCGGTACAGGAAGGTCAATACAGCCGCCTGCTCCATGTTCGGATATGCCGAAGAGGAGCTTTTGAGCTCGGATGCAAAGCTGTTGCTCTTCCCTGAGGACGCGCCGTTTGAACGGGTCGAGAAGCCTGATGGCGGGGTTTTCTATCCTAAGCACAGGATGAGGAGGAAGGACGGCTCTGAGGTCTGGGTGGCCATGACGGTCAAGGATATACAGGCCGGCGGGGAAAAGCTCAAGCTGAGCATAAAAAGGGATATAACGGAGCGGGTGAGGGCGGCCACAGAGCTAAAGGCCTCCAGGGACCAGCTCGAGGAGAAGGTCAAGAGGCGGACCGCCGAGCTTAAGTCCGCGAACAGGTCTCTTGAGATACAGATACTCAAGAGGATAAAGACCGAGGAGCTGCTGCACACGATAGTCAAGGCGACGTCTTCAGTTGCCGGGGAAGAGTTCCTCCGGACACTTGTGCGCCAGCTCGCGGTGGCGCTCGGTTTCAAGTACGCCCTCGTCGCGGAACGGGTCGGGACGGGACGGGCGCGGATCCTCGCGATATGGGCAAAGGGGCGTTTCGCCGATAACTTCGAATACGACATGCAGGGCACCCCTTGCGGGGAGGTCGTCATGGGCGAGGTATGCTCTTACCCGCGTTCTGTCCAGGCCTCCTTCCCGGGTGACGAGCACCTCGTCCATATGAAGGCTGAAAGCTTCGTCGGTATACCGCTGCTGGATTCCGGCGGCAAGGTCATGGGACATATCGCCGCTATCGATGACAAGCCGCTTTCAGGCGAGGAGGAGGTCAAGGCGATGATGCGGCTTTTCGCCTTGCGGGCCTCCCTTGAGCTCGAGAGAAAAAGGGCCGAGGACATAAGGAAAAAGAGCGAGGCCAACCTTCAGGCCATAATGGACAACTCCACGGCCGTCATCTACATGAAGGACCCCGAAGGCAGGTTCATCCTCGTAAACAGGTGGTACGAGAAGCAGTTCAGGGTGGAGAGGAAAGAGATTGTCGGCAGGACCGACCACGACCTTTTCCCAAAGGGTATAGCAGATTCGTTCCGCGAAAACGACAGGAAGGCGATAGAGTCGAACCGCCCCGTGGAATTCGAGGAGACCGCGGTCGGGCCTGACGGGCGGCTTCATACGTACCTTTCTATAAAGTTCCCCATCCCTGGCGCGCCCGGCGCGATCTGCGGCATATCCACGGACATAACGGAGCGGAAAAGGACGGAAGAGGCCCTGAGGAGGAGCGAAGAGAGGCTAAGGGAGGCTCAGGCCATAGCCCATATGGGCAGCTGGGACTGGGATATAGCGAAGAACACCCTCCACTGGTCCGATGAGACATACAGGATATTCGGCCTCGCCCCGCAGGAGTTCGGCGCCACTTACGACGCCTTTCTCGCTTGCGTGCACCCGGGAGACAGGGAGGCCGTTCAGCTCGCGGTCCGCGAGGCCTTCAATCACCGGAAGCAGTACGAAATAAGCCACAGGGTCGTGCGCCCTGACGGCACGGAGCGCATCGTAAATGAAAAGGCCGAGGTCACCTGGGGCGCTGATGGGCAGCCCTTGCGCATGGCAGGCACGGTGCAGGACGTGACCGAGCACAAGAGGCTGGAGGCCGAGATACTCAAGGCCCAGAAGCTCGATTCCATCGGCGTGCTGGCGGGAGGCATAGCCCATGACTTCAATAACCTCCTGCTCGGCATCCTGGGAAACGTCTCTGTAGCGAAAAATTACGTCAGGCCAGACGACCAGGTGGCGGCCATCCTCGATTCGATAGAGAAGTCGGCGATGAAGACCAAGAGCCTTACCAAGCAGCTTCTGACCTTCTCAAAGGGCGGAGAGCCGGTGAAGGAACCGGCATCTATAGAGCAGATAGTCAGGGACTCGGCCGAGCTGGTCCTCCGTGGCTCAAACGTCGTCTGCGACTATTCGTTCCCGGAGGGGCTCTGCCCCGTTGAGGCCGATCAGGGGCAGCTTTCCCAGGTCGTCAACAACATAATACTCAACGCCATGCACGCCATGCCCGATGGTGGCAAGATAAAGATAGCCGCCGTAAATACAGAGGTTGACGAGTTTAGCGCCTTGCCCCTCAAGCCCGGCAGATACATAAAGACGGCCTTCAGGGACTTTGGGGTCGGCATACCCGCGAAGCTCCTTTCAAAGATATTCGACCCGTTCTTCACGACCAAAAAGAAGGCGAGCGGCCTTGGGCTTTCTGTTACATACTCCATAATAAAGAAGCACAAGGGGCATATAGAGGTCGATTCCAAGGTGGGGGAGGGGACGATCTTCAGCCTTTACCTGCCGGCTTCGAAGGCAAAGTCTGTCGACAAGGACTACGGGGTAGTGAAGGGCGCGGGGCGCGTTCTTGTGATGGACGACGAGGAGCTCATAAGGGAGGTCTCGGCCGAGATGCTCAAGCTCCTGGGCTATGAGGCCGCCTTCGCGGGGAGCGGCAAGGAGGCCATCGACCTCTTTACGAAGGCGATGAATGGCGGCGTTCCTTTCGACGCAGTGATCCTTGACCTCACGGTCCCTGGCGGCCTTGGCGGCAAAGAGACCATCAGGAAGCTCAAGGAGATAGACCCGCGCGTGAAGGCCATAGTCTCAAGCGGATACTCAAAAGACCCTATTATGGCCGATTACGGCAAGTATGGCTTCTCGGGGGTCATCGCCAAGCCCTACAGGGTCTCCGAGTTCAGCAAGGTGATCCAGGAAGTCATCACCGGTAAGGGCGGGTGACTCGCTTTGAAGCCAACGAAGCAGACGGACTTTTTAAGCCAACCCTGGGGGGAGCCCATGATATACCTTGATAACGCCGCAACGTCCTTCCCCAAGCCGGAAGGCGTATACAGGGTGATAGACGAGGTCCTGAGGAAAAAAGGGGGCAACCCCGGCAGGTCGAGCCACTCCATGGCCATCGAGGCGGGCCGCGTAGTCTTTAGCGCAAGGGAGTCGGTATCAACGCTCATAGGGGCTGCCGATTCATCCAGAATAGTATTCACCAAGAACGCCACCGAGGCCATAAACGCCGCGCTGAAGGGTATCCTTAAGGGCGGCGACCATGTGGTGACCTCCACCTTCGAGCACAATAGCGTGGTCAAGTGCCTGGCCTCTCTTGAAAGAAAAGGGGTAGAGGCGACACGTGTGCCGCCTGACAGGGACGGCTTTCTTTCCCCTGAGGATATCGGGTCGGCCATAAAGAAGAATACGAAGATGGTCTGTATCGCGCACGCCTCAAACGTTTTCGGCGCCATTCAGCCTCTGCAGGATATCGGCAGGGCATGCAGGAAAAAAGGTGTGATCTTCATGACCGACGCGGCGCAGACAGCCGGGGCCGTGCCAATAGACGTCATGGCCATGGGCGTCAACATACTCGCCGCTACCGGCCATAAGGCTCTTTTCGGCCCGCAGGGCACAGGCTTTCTCTATCTTGAGGATGGCATAGAGCCTCTGCCATTGGTAGACGGCGGGACCGGCGAGACGGGCGCAGAATTGGAGCTTCCCGAAAGGCTTGAATCCGGCACGATGAACACACCCGGCATCGGCGGGCTTGGCGCGGGCGTTGAGTTCGTCCTTGCGGAAGGTGTGGCGAGGATACGCGCAAGGGAAGAAGAGCTCGTCGGTATGCTCGTAAGCGGCTTGCTGGCGACCGGCGGCATAAGCATAATAGGCACAAAGGATATATCCAGGAGGGCATCCCTCGTGTCCTTCAACATAAGCGGCAGGGGCCCGGCTGATGTGGGCCTGAGGCTCGACGACGAGTTCGGCATAATGGCAAGGTGCGGCACCCACTGCGCCCCCCATGCCCACAGAGAGGCCGGTACGTGGCCTGAAGGGGCCGCAAGGGTGAGCCCGGGGTACTTTAATGCCAACGAAGAGATAGAAGAGTTCTTAAGGGCGATAAGGTCGATAGCCTCGAAGTGAGTAGGATGCTTGTACTCGGAATAGAATCGTCCTGTGACGACACGGCCGCCGCTTTGGTGGAAGACGGGCGCAAGGTGCTATCCTCTGTAGTATCGTCACAGGAGGCGATACACGCCAGATACGGGGGCGTGGTCCCCGAGCTCGCCTCTCGCGCCCACATAGAGGCGATAGTCCCTGTCGTGGAAGGTGCGCTTTCCTCCGCGGGGGTATCCCTTGACGATATCGATGGGGTGGCGGTAACGCAGGGGCCGGGGCTCGTCGGCTCCATCCTTATAGGCCTTTCCTTCGCCAAGTCGCTCTCATATGTTCGAGGCCTTCCCCTTACCGGTGTAAACCACATCGAGGCGCATGCCCACGCGGCCTTTCTTATGGATAAGGGCGAAGATAAGGAGCCTCCGGCCTTCCCGTTCGTCGCGCTCATAGTCTCGGGCGGGCACACGACCCTTCTTTTATTCGAGGATTTCACAAGATACAGGATACTCGGCCAGACGCTCGACGATTCCGCGGGAGAGGCCCTTGACAAGGTCGCGAAGCTATTGGGGCTCGGCTATCCGGGCGGGGTCGCGATAGATGCCCTCTCAAGGGAGGGTTCAAGGGACGCGATAACGTTTCCCAGGCCGCTCCTCGGTAAAGGTAACCTTGACTTCAGCTTCAGCGGCTTGAAGACCGCGATGCTGACATATGTTAAAGGGCTTAAAGCTCTTCCCGTCGACGGGTTGCTTGCCGACCTCTCGGCGAGCTTCCAGGAGTCTGTCGTCGACGTCCTCGTGACAAAAGCCCTCTGGGCCGTCGAGGCCACCGGCGCGAGGAACCTCGTGGTGGCCGGAGGGGTTGCCTCCAACTCAAGGTTCAGGGAGAGCTTGCAGGCAATCGCCCTGGAAAAAGGCTTGAAGCTCTTTATACCGCCTCCGGGGTTCTGCACCGATAACGCCGCGATGGTCGCTTCCCTCGGGTACCGCCAGCTTGGCGCAGGGAAGCTGGCCGGGCTCGATCTCAACGCCAAGCCCACCTGGGAGGGTTTTTAGTGGGAATGGGGCCCAGGGATGAAAGAGCAGGGGTGCGCCCGAAGAAGCGGTTCGGCCAGCACTTCCTGACAGACAGGAATATAGTCAGGAAGATAGTCGAGGCCGCTGGTGTCGCTCCGGGCGACCATGTCCTCGAGATAGGCCCCGGCACAGGCATGCTCACGGCCGGGCTTATCGAGGCCGGGGCAAAGGTGCTTGCCATAGAGGTCGATCGAGAGCTTGCGGAAGGGCTCAAGGGAAGGTTCCAGCCGGATAGCTTCGAGGTTATGACCGTGGACGCGTTAAAGCTCTCGTACAGAGGGCTTGCCAGTGAGCGCAATGTAAAATACAAGCTGGTCGCGAACCTGCCCTACTACATATCAGGCCCGATACTCTCGAAGCTGCTGGAGGAACGGGAAGCCTTTTCGATAATGGTGCTCATGTTCCAGAAGGAGGTCGCAACACGCCTGGCCTCAGGGCCGGGGAGCCGCGACTACGGCATACTTTCTGTCATCGCCCAGGCCTTCACCGACGTCAAAAAGGAGTTCGACGTCCCAAGCCGCCTCTTCTTTCCCAAGCCAAAGGTTGACTCTTCAGTTTTAAGCTTCCGGGTGCTCGATGGGCCCAGGATAGCTCTTGACGACGAGGCCTTCTTTAAAAAGGTCGTGAGGGGCGCGTTCGGGAGCAGGCGCAAGATGCTCATCAACTCTTTGACTATCCCCGGCCTTGAAAAGAAGGAGATCGGGGAAGCTCTTCTTGAGGCCTCGATAGACCAGTCCAGGCGGGGAGAGACCTTAAACCTCAATGAATTCGGTAGGTTGGCCCATGCACTCTATTTAAGGAAAAAGGCGTAGGCAAAGGTGGGCGAGGCTTTATACATCCTTGACTTTTGGCAATGCCTGAGATAACTTGTTCCTGCTTAATCCTTAAAAAATAATGGAAAAATCAAGATACATAGCTATTGAAGGCCCCATTGGGGTCGGGAAATCAAGCCTTGTTGATCTGCTTGCCAGGGAGCTTGGCGGAAGGACCCTGATGGAGGCGGTCGACGACAACCCGTTCCTTCCAAGGTTCTACGGGGACATAAAGAAGTATGCCTTCCAGACCCAGCTCTTCTTTCTCCTCTCCCGCTACCAGCAGCAAAAGGAGATGTTCCAGCAGGAGCTTTTCAACACCTCTGTCGTCTCCGATTATCTCTTTGCCAAGGACAGGATATTCGCCTACTTGAACCTCGACGAGAACGAGCTATGCCTCTACGAGCAGGTCTACAGGCTCCTTGACACAAGGATACCCAAGCCGGACCTGGTGATATACCTTCAAGCCTCTACGGAGGTGCTCCTTGAAAGGATAGCCGGGAGGAATATCGACTACGAAAAGCATGTCAGGGAGGAGTACCTTGAGAGGCTTGTGGACGCATACAACAGGTACTTCTTCTATTACAGCGACACGCCTCTTCTGGTCGTCAACACGACCGAGATAGACTTCGTCAACAACCCCGACGACCTTTCAAGCCTCGTAAAGGAGATAAGGTCTATGAAGGGCGGCTCCCAGCATTACATACCTATCGCGTCAAGCTGAAAAAGCCCTGAAAACATGGATATTGTGCGGATGCCGGAATTGGTCTATAATAAATCTACCGGGGTCCCATGATTCCCGATGGGGCCATCCGACCTTCCGGTAAACGGAAGGTTTTTTAATTTAACAGGCATGAAATAAGTCCATCCGCGTCGTTGGTTTCAGAAGCTTCTACTACGGCGTACCAAAGAAGTACGCCTCATTCCTCGCTCCCCGATTTAATGGGGGCCTCGCATACGGTTTTTAGAGCAGCCTGAGTATAATTGGAGTGTTTGGCAAGGAATTAAAAAATGAAGAAGATCACAGCCGCGGAAATAGTGAAGATGAAGGAGGAGGGGAGGAAGGTCCCGGTATTGACGGCCTATGACTTCGCTACGGCGAGGGTATTGGACGAGGCCGGGGTCCCGGTCCTTCTCGTCGGCGATTCAGCCGGCATGGTCGAGGCCGGCTACGAGACGACCCTTCCGGTCACGGTAGACGAGATAATCTATCATACCAGGGCCGTGGTCCGTGGCAGGGTGAACGCGCTTGTCGTGAGCGACATGCCCTTTGGCTCGTACCAGACATCTACAGACGACGCCCGGAGGAATGCCGCGAGGATGGTAAAGGAAGGCGGCGCCGAGGCCGTGAAGCTCGAGGGCGGGAGGCGGACCGCCGGGGCGATAAGGGCGATAGTCGATATGGACGTGCCTGTAATGGGGCACGTAGGGCTTACCCCCCAGTCTGTCCACAGGATGGGGGGCTACAGGGTGCAGGGCAGGACAAAGACGGAGGCCGAGCTTATAATCGAGGACGCGCTCGCCATAGAAGAGGCCGGGGCCTTCTCGATAGTATTGGAGGGCATCCCGGCGAGCCTGGCGAAGGAGATAACCGGGAGGCTTTCCATACCGACGATAGGCATAGGGGCCGGGGCGCACTGCGACGGGCAGGTGCTCGTGGTAAACGACATGCTTGGGCTTACATCCGGGCAGAGGGTCCCCAAGTTCGTCAAGAGGTACGCTGACCTCCGAAACCTCATCTTCCTCGCTGCCACCGAATATATAAAGGACGTCGCAGAGGGCACTTTTCCTTCAAAGGAGCATTCGTATTAGGCGTTGATAAGGGTAATAAGTAAAGTAAGGGAGATGCAGGGGGCATCGGTCGCGGCGCGCGCAAGGGGGCAGGAGGTGGTCCTCGTGCCTACCATGGGCTTTCTCCACGACGGGCACAGGGAGCTACTGCGGCGCGGCAGGGCCCTTGGAGACCTCCTTGTCCTGAGTGTATTCGTCAACCCGGCGCAGTTCGGTCCGAAGGAGGACCTTGGGGCATACCCGAGGGACCTTGAAGGGGACCTCAAGATGGCCGCCGAGGAGGGTGTCGACATCGCCTTCGTGCCGACGGCCGGGGAGATGTACCCGGAGGGCTATCAGAGCTATGTGGACGTGGAGGAGCTCTCCCGGCACCTCTGCGGCGCCTCGAGGCCCGGACACTTCAGAGGGGTCGCAACCGTTGTTCTTAAGCTCCTGAATACGGTTCTTCCCCACAAGGCCGTTTTCGGCAGGAAGGACTTCCAGCAGCTTCGGGTCATAGAGCGGATGGTAGAGGACCTCGATATGCCTGTAGAGATAATCGGGGTGGAGACAGTGCGTGAAGGCGACGGGCTGGCGATGAGCTCGAGGAACTCGTACCTGAGCGCGGACGAAAGAAGGGCGGCTTCTGTCATCCCGGCGGCCCTCAAAGAGGCGAGGGAAGCGGCCGCGGGGGGGGAGAGGGACTGTCGCGTAATAGTCGAAAAGGTGAAAAAAATCATAGAGAAAGAGCGCCTGGCCGTGATAGACTATATAAAAGTCTCCAGCGGCGCAACACTTGAGGAGATCGACCGGATAGAAGGGGACGCTCTTCTTTTTCTGGCTGTGAAGATAGGCAGGGCAAGGCTCATAGACAACCTGAGACTTGCCTGAAGTAACCGAGGAGGGTTCTACCGAAATGCAGCGTGTCATGCTAAAAAGCAAGATACACAGGGGCACCGTCACAGACGCAAACCTCGACTATGAAGGTTCTGTGGCGATAGACGAGGCCCTTATGGAGGCCGCCGGCATATACGAGTTCGAGCAGGTCCAGATATACAATATCAAAAACGGCAACCGCCTCACCACCTATGCCATAAAGGGCGAGAGGGGGAGCGGGGTGATATCCATCAACGGCGCGGCCGCGCACCTGGCCGACAGGGGCGACCTGGTCATCATCGCGAGCTACTCGGTCCTCGAAGATGAGGAGGCGAGAAAGCACTCGCCTGTCCTCGTTTACGTGGACGCCGATAACTCGATAAAGAAGGTGGCCGCGGAGCTTTCGGCGCATCGCCTATGACAAAGATATTCAGAGGGTATTTCATAACAGGGCTACTCGTTGTGGTGCCCCTGTACTTCTCCATCTACGTCCTTACGATAATCGTCGGGTTCATGGACAGCATACTGAACCTGCTCCCCAGGATCGCTCACCCCGATACCTATCTTCCCATCCATATACCGGGCCTCGGCATAATCTTTACCGTCTTCTCGATATTTCTGGTAGGCGTTTTTACCACCAACCTCCTTGGGAAAAGGCTCCTTGCCGTCGCTGAAAAGATAATGTCCAAGGTACCGGTGGTCCGGATGGTATATAACGCCACAAAGCAGTTCATGGAGACCTTCTTTACCAAGGGCGCGCAGGGCTTCAGGAAGGTCGTGCTGATAGAGTTTCCCAGAAAAGGCATCTACTCCATGGGCTTCATGACGAGCAGGATAAGCGGGGGCGAGCTGAGGGAGAAGACCAGCGTGCCTTCCGTCTGCGTCTTTGTCCCGACTACGCCAAACCCTACGTCCGGATACTTCGCCGTGGTGCCTGAAACCGATATAATAGCGCTCGATATGAAGGTTGAGGACGCCTTCAAGGTCATAATGACGGGCGGGATGGTCATACCAAACAACGACGACTTCAAGCTCTACGTCAAGAACCCTGCCCACGGCGATCTGGTCGGCAAGTAGCAAGGCTGTATACTTAAAAATACCTGATCTCCAGAGATTCCCCTGTCCCCCCTCAACCGCCGGTTTTCTGCTTAAAAACGCGCAACTTTTCCTGTTGTTTTTCCCTCAGATTTGTTAAGATTCAATCTCTTCAGAATGCCCTTGTAGAGGCCTTGATGGAAAAGAAAGCACGTTCATACAAGTTTGAATCCCTCGATGAAATGTCCATAAATACCATAAGGTTTCTCGCGGTCGACGCCGTTGAGGCGGCCAACTCGGGGCACCCTGGAATGCCGATGGGAGACGCACCGATGGCCTACGTCCTCTGGAAGCATTTCTTGAGGCACAATCCCTCAAACCCGCAGTGGGCGGGCAGGGACAGGTTCATCCTCTCGGCAGGGCACGGCTCGATGCTCCTTTACGCCCTGCTGCACCTTGCCGGTTACCCGCTCCCAATCGAAGAGCTCAAAGGCTTCAGGCAGTGGGGGAGCCATACGCCGGGCCACCCTGAGCACGACCCAAAGATAGGGATAGAGACGACCACCGGGCCGCTCGGACAGGGCTTTGCCAACGGGGTCGGGATGGCGATGGCCCAGAGGTATCTCGGAGAGAGGTTCGGGAAACCGGGGTATCCGCTCTTCGATTACAATATCTACGCTGTCTGCAGTGACGGGGACCTCATGGAGGGCGTAAGTAACGAGGCCGCCTCAATCGCCGGGCACCTCAAGCTCGGCAATATCATATACCTTTACTCGGACAACAGGATAACGATAGAGGGCTCGACCGACATCTCTTTTTCGGAGGACGTCGGCAAGAGGTTCGAGGCATTGGGCTGGCACGTCCAGCACGTGGGCGGCAATGACCTCGACTCTATCGCCAGGGCGATAGAGTCCGCGAAGGAAGAGGCCGGAAGGCCGTCGATCATCATCGCGAGGACGATAATCGGCTTCGGAAGCCCCGGCAAGCAGGACACCGCGGAGGTCCACGGCGCGCCTCTCGGCACAGACGAGGTGAAGGCCACGAAGGAGAAGCTCGGCTGGCCGCTTGAGCCGACGTTCTTTGTCCCGGATGAGGTGCGGGAAGGATTTAAAAACGCGCTCTCCAGAGGAGAGGCGCTTGAGAAGGATTGGCTCTCCACGCTCGCCAGATACGAGCGGGAGTATCCTGAGGAGGGCCGCCAGGTACGGGCGATAATAGAGGGCAAGGCAGATAGGGGTTGGCTTAAGGAGCTTCCGGCCTTTACTGAAAAAGACGGGGCGATGGCCACGAGGAGCGCCTCCGGGAAGGTCCTTAACGCGATCGCGAAGAGCGCCCCGTTCCTTATAGGCGGCTCTGCCGACCTCGCGCCATCTACCAACACCATAATGAAGGGCATGGGAGATTTTCTGCCAACGGGGGCAGGCCGGAACCTCCACTTCGGTGTGCGTGAGCACGCCATGGGCTCCATCATGAACGGCATGGCCCTTACAAAGGGGGTGGTCCCTTATGGCGCTACCTTCCTTATATTCTCGGATTATATGAGGCCGCCTGTGAGGCTCGCCGCCCTCATGGGCCTTCAGGCGATATATGTCTTCACCCACGATTCCATCGGCCTTGGCGAGGACGGCCCGACGCACCAGCCCATAGAGCAGCTCGCGGCTTTAAGGTCTATCCACAACCTCACGGTCATAAGGCCGGCTGACGCGAACGAGGTCGCAGAGGCCTGGAAGGCGGCCCTTTTGAACGAAAGCGGCCCGACAGCGCTTATATTCACACGGCAGAACGTGCCGACGATCGACAGGACGAAGTACGCTTCAGCCGAAGGGCTTTTGAGGGGCGGCTATGTTCTCGCAGACCCGGCGGAGGGCAAGCCAGAGGTCATAATCATCGCCACCGGCTCTGAGGTGCAGCTCGCCCTTGGCGCCTTCGATGACCTCGCGGCCAGGGGCGTTAAGGCGCGGGTAGTGAACATGCCGAGCTGGGAGATATTCGATGCCCAAGAGGACTCTTACAGGCGGCAGGTGCTCCCGCCGGACATCGACGTAAGGGTCGCAGTAGAGGCCGCTTCCCCGATGGGGTGGCACAAGTACGTAGGCATGGACGGGGCAGTGATAGGCATAGAGCGTTTCGGCGCCTCGGCCCCGTACAAGGTCATCTTCGAGCAGTTCGGCCTTACGGTCGAGAACGTATCGGCAAAGGCGAGCGCCCTGCTCAACAGGAAAAAGGGCCTCTTCCTTGATAGGATCTGACATCCCTGCTATACTTAACGGCAGGCCGCTCCCCACGGCCTGCCTTGTATTTTGAAGCCAGCCGCGTGCGGCTGATTTTCCCAAGAGCCCATCTTAAATAGAGAGACCGTTCTTTTTCCGCCGGAAATCCCATCCGGCGTCCAGGAGTCCTTATGAACCCCTTGCTTGAACTTAAGAGGCTGGGCCAGAGCATATGGTATGACAACCTTAGGAAGACGCTTGTCACCTCCGGGGAACTCAAGCGCATGTCGGAGGAATATGCCGTAACGGGCGTGTCTTACAACCCGGGCGCCTTCGAGAAGGCCATCATCGGCACGACCGAGTACGACGAGGAGATCTTGAGGCTTATGGCTGTGGGTCTTCCTGACGAGGGCATACTGAAGAGGCTTGTTACAAAGGTGGCGAGGCTCGCCGCCGACGTGATGGCCGCTATATACAAAGATACCAGGGGGCTTGACGGCTTTGTATCCGTTGAGGCAGACCCAGGGCTTTCGACGGACGCTGCCTCGATGATACAGGAAGCCAGGCGCCTTTTTGATGCCGTGGAAAGGCATAACGTAATGGTCAAGGTGCCTGCCACAAGGGAGGGCCTGAAGGCGCTTGAGGCCCTGACCTTTGAGGGGCTCTGCGTCAATGTGACCCTCCTTTTCTCGGTCGAACGCTATGAAGAGGCGGCCTGGGCGTATATAAGAGGGCTTGAGAAGAGGCTCGCCGAAGGCATGCCGATCGACAACATATCGAGTGTGGCGAGCATGTTCGTGAGCAGGGTCGATTCGCTATTCGACAGGATCCTGGAGGAGAGGATATCGCGTTCCAGGTCAAATGACGAAAAGGCGAGGCTTAAGGGGCTGCTGGGCAGGGTTGCGGCAGCTAACGCGAAGGGCGCGTACATGAAGTTCCAGGAGGTATACTCCTCCGAGAGGTTCAGGAGATTGAAAGACGCCGGGGCCAGGCCGCAAAGGCTCCTTTGGGCGAGCATCGGCACGAAAAACCCGCGCTATCCTGATACCAAATATATAGAGGAGCTGGTGCAGGGGGGGACCGTCTCCGCCATGCCTATTCATACCCTTCTCGCTTTCTACGACCACGGGAAGGCCAGGCCCACGCTTACCGAAGACCTTGACGGAGCGCTCAAGGTCTTCTCTGAACTTGAGGCCCTTGGGATAGACTATCAGGCCGCCACCTTGAGGCTTGAAAAGGAAGGGGTGGCGGCGTATTCCGATTCGTATATGGCGATCCTCCGTGCGATAGCCGAGAAGAGGGAGGCCATTGGGATGAAGAAGGCCGCTCCGGTGAGATATTCCCTTAACGGGTTCGAGTCGGCTGTGGGAGAGGCGCTCGACGAGGTAGCCAATGAGAACTTTCTACCGCGCCTCTGGGCCAAGGACCCTACCCTGTGGAAGAGCGCCCCTGACGAGAAGAAGCTCATAAAAGACGCGCTCGGCTGGGTGGCCCTGACCCAGGTGATGGACGACCATGTGGGGGAGATAGAGGAGTTTGCCAGCGAGGTCAAGGAGGCTGGCTTCACTGACGTGGTACTGCTCGGCATGGGCGGCAGCAGCCTCGCCCCGCTTGTCTTCGCCGAGAGCTTTGGGCCCACACCCGGGTACCCGAAGCTCACGGTACTGGACTCTACCGACCCCGAGGCCCTGGGCGCTGTCGACAGGGCCATAGACCTGGCAAAGACCTTATTTATAGTGTCGAGCAAGTCCGGCTCTACCATAGAGCCGTTGAGCCTTTTCGAATTCTTCCACGCGAAGCTCTTGGCCATAAAGGGAGAGGCCGCCGGGAGGAACTTCATAGCGATAACAGACCCGGGGACAGCTCTCGAGGGCTTCTCAAGGAAGTTCAGGTTCAGGAAGCTTTTCACCAACCCCAGGGACATAGGCGGCAGGTTCTCCGCCCTTTCATACTTCGGGCTCGTGCCAGCGGCCTTGATGGGCGTTCAGGTCTCAAGGCTCCTCGATTATGCCTCACGCGTGCAGATGTCCCTGGACCCATGTGCCGCCGGTGATGAAAACCCTGTCCTCATGCTCGGGGCCGCCCTCGGCACCCTCGGCAGGCTCGGCAGGGACAAGCTGACCTTCTTCATCTCAAGCGGGATATCGAGCTTCGGCATGTGGATAGAGCAGCTGATAGCCGAGAGCACCGGCAAGGAGGGCAAAGGGCTCGTTCCGGTAGTGGGCGAGCCCCTGGGCGCGCCGGCTGACTATGGCCATGACAGGGTCTTCATATCTATCACGCTCGGGGATGAGGATGAAAAGCTCGCCAAGGCGATGAAGTCCTTTGCAGGGGCAGGCCACCCTGTCATAGACTTGAGGCTCGCGGACGCCTACGAGCTCGGTGGCGAGTTCTTGAGGTGGGAGGCCGCAACCGCCGTAGCTGGACAGATACTCGGGATAAACCCGTTCGACCAGCCTGACGTGGAGCTTGCGAAAAAGCTGACTATTGCAAGGCTCAGCGGCATCGGAAAGCCTGGCGCGCTCAAGCCCCCCGGTGTCGGGGCCGAGTCAAACGGCTTCGGGGTCTACTTCGGAAGGCAGACCTTCGAGATGCTGCATCCCGCCGACAACGACGTGAAAAAGATGCTCAGGGACTTCCTGGGCCTCGTAAGGGAAGGCGACTATATCGGCCTGCTGGCCTATTACAACCCCGTTGACAGGGGGTTCGAAGCCGAGTTCACCGAGCTTAGGAAGGCGCTGAGGGATTCTACCGGCGCCGCAACACAGTTCGGGTTCGGCCCCAGGTACCTCCATTCAACGGGGCAGCTCCACAAGGGCGGGCCGAAGAACGGCTTATTTATCATACTCTGCCATGCGCCAAGGGAGGACTTCAAGGTGCCGGGAAGCCCCTTCAGCTTCTCCGACCTCGAGCTTTCACAGGCATACGGGGACATGGAGGCGCTCGACTCAAAGGGCTTGAGGGTCGTGCTCGTAGGCTTGAAGGACCCCTCTATCGATTCTCTGAAGGATTTTGAGCGCCTCATTAAATCCGAAATCTCGTAACGGCCGGAGGGAAGATGGATATAGGGATAATAGGCCTGGGGCGCATGGGCCTCAACATGGCCAGGCGGCTTGTTCGCGGCGGGCACAGGGTGGCTGGATACAACAGGACCGCCCAGGCCACCAAAGACGCTGAGGCCGAAGGCATAGAGGGGGCGTATTCGCTTGCCGGGCTTGTTGAAAAACTTGAGGCCCCGCGAGTCATCTGGCTCATGCTGCCAGCCGGGAGCGCGGTAGACCTGACGATAGAAGCCTTAAAGCCCCTTCTCTCAAAGGACGATATACTGGTGGACGGGGGCAACAGCTACTATAAAGACGATTTGAGGCGTTTTGACGACCTTAAGAAGCTCGGCATAAGCTATGTCGACGCGGGGGTAAGCGGCGGCATCTGGGGGCTTGAGAACGGCTATTGCACGATGGTCGGGGGCGAAAGGGGCTCGTTTGAACGGATCGAGCCGCTCATCAAAACACTCGCGCCGCCCGAAGGCTATCTCTACTGCGGCCCCGCCGGAGCTGGGCATTTCACCAAGATGGTCCATAACGGGATAGAGTACGGGATGATGGAGGCGTATGCCGAGGGCTTCGAGCTCATAAAAGCCTCCCCGTACGGGGAAGGGATAAAAAATTCCGAGCTTGCCCGCCTCTGGAACCGGGGGAGCGTCATAAGGTCATGGCTCCTTGAGCTCCTTGAGGGGCCGTTCAGCAGGGATGAGGGGCTTTCCTCGGTCATAGGCTACGTTGAGGACTCAGGAGAAGGCAGGTGGATGGTCAGGGAAGCGGTAGATATGGGGGTAGCGATGCCGGTCATAACCGAGGCGCTCATGAGGAGGTTCCGTTCACGGCAGGAGGAGCCTTTCGCCGAAAAGGTGCTCGCGGCCTTGAGGCAGGAGTTCGGGGGGCACAGCGTCCGGCGCTCAGGCGTAAAGAGTTGACGCGTTTCGTTATTAAGATATGTCGCAGCACGATTTTTTTAAAGCAAAGCCCCTCCATTGAGGGGCTTTGCTTTACGTCCAGCGACAATATCATTCCGAAGGGATACGCAAGATGCGGGAGAATACGGACCATACGATACGCATAGGCAAGGTCGCAGAGACCGGCCAGCCATGCGAAGAGATCTCGCCTGACCCATGCGCCCTGGTCATATTCGGGGCCTCCGGCGACCTCACAAGGAAGAAGCTCATGCCGGCCCTCTTCTTCCTCTTCAAGAACAAGCTGCTTTCGAAGAACTTCTTCATCCTGGGGCTGGCACGGACCGTGATGGACGATCTCTCATTCAGGGCCGATATGGAGAAGGCGGTAAAGAAGGCCGGCAACTACGACCCCGCGGTCTGGTCCGAGTTCGCTGAAAGGCTCTTTTACATCACGACCGGGTATGAGAAAGAAGGCTTCGCTGCCGCGAAAAAGCTGGTCGAGGAGAAGGGGAAAGAGTACGCCACCCGCGGCAACAGGATATTCTATCTCGCGACACCCCCTTCGGCCTATGAAGATATCCTGGAGGCCGCGGCCTCTTCCGGCCTTGCCTCGGATAGCGAAGGCTGGACCAGGGTCGTCATAGAGAAGCCCTACGGCAGGGACCTTGAGAGCGCGCGCAAGCTCGAAGCGGCGGTGAGCCGCCGTTTCAGGGAGGAGCAGGTCTTCAGGATAGACCATTACCTCGGCAAGGACACGGTGCAGAACATAATGATGTTCAGGTTCGCCAACTCCATATTCGAGCCGATATGGAGCAGGCACTTCATCGACCACGTCCAGATAACCGTCTCTGAGACTATCGGCATAGAGAAGAGGGCGGCCTTCTACGAGGAGGCAGGGGTGCTCCGCGACATCTTCCAGAACCACATGCTGCAGGTGCTCTCTTTCATAGCCATGGAGCCGCCTTCTGTATACGAATCCGAACTTGTGAGGAACGAGAGGGTAAAGGTCTTGAGGGCGCTCAGGCCGCTTGAAGACTTGAAGGAGGACCTTGTCCTGGGCCAGTATGTCGAAGGCGAGTTTGACGGCAGGCACGCCAGGGGCTATACAGAAGAGGAAGGGGTGGCAAGGGATTCCGCGGTGCCGACATTCGCCGCCATGAGGGCATATATCGACAACTGGAGGTGGCAGGGCGTGCCATTCTACCTCCGGTCCGGGAAAAGGCTCAAGAGCCGCTTTACCCAGATAACCATACAGTTCAAGAAGGTGCCGCACCTCATGTTCGGGAACGTCCTCTCCGAGGAGATCGGCCCTAACGCCCTCATAATGAGGATTCAGCCAGACGAGAGGATACAGCTCAGCTTCAACGCCAAGAACCCCGGCTCAAGGGTCTGCCTCCGTGACGTCGTCATGGACTTCCCGTACCTGGCGGGCTACGAGGGGCTTGTGCTCGACGCCTATGAAAGGGTGCTGATGGACTGTATGACGGGGGACAAGATGCTCTTCGTGCGTAGCGACGGCATGGAACTGAGCTGGAAATGGCTCGCCCCGGCGCTTGAGTACTCCGAGCGCGCCGACCCCGGCAGGCCAGACCTTTATCTCTACAGGGCGGGCAGCCACGGCCCCATAGAGGCCGAGAGGTTCATGGCTCAAGACGGCAGGTCATGGGTCAACTATGACAAATGAGAAGTTGATACTGGCCGGGGATATCGGCGGCACAAAGACCTATCTGGCCCTCTTTACCATCAGGGAACATGTGCTCGAGCTTGCGCGCGAAGCCTCCTTCTCGAATGCGCGCTACAACGGGCCGGAGGCTATCTTCCGGGAATTCTTCTCCGGCAATGGGGTTTGTATGGTCGAGGCGGCGGCCCTGGGTGTAGCGTGCCCTGTCGTCGGGAACCGCTGCGCCCTTACCAACCTCGACTGGGTGGTTGACGGCGAGGGGCTTAAAAAGGCCTTTGGGATCAAAAGGCTCGTCCTTGTAAACGACCTGGCCGCTATCGGCTGGGGCGTTGGCCTCCTTGGAGATAGTGATATCCATATCCTTCAGGAAGGGAGCCCGCTGCCTGGGAACGCCGCGCTCTTAGCCGCGGGCACCGGCCTTGGCGAGGCCATGCTATTCTGGGACGGGGGCGCGCATACGCCTTCGGCCTCTGAGGGCGGGCATACGGACTTCGCCCCGAGGAACGCCGCCGAAGTAGAGCTTCTGAATTTTCTTATCGCGAAGTACGGCCACGTGAGCTATGAGAGGATAGTCTCAGGCCCGGGGCTTGAAAACATCTACGAGTTCGTTAAGGCAAGCGGCGGAAGGCCTGAGCCCGAGTACCTTGGAAAGAGGTTTGCCTCCGAAGGTGTTGCCCCGGCGGTATCTGACGAGGCGATAAACGGAACGGATGAGAACTGCAGGACGGCCATCGATATATTCGTTACAATATACGGCGCCGAGGCCGGGAACCTCGCGTTAAAGACGCTTTCGACCGCAGGGGTATATGTCGGGGGCGGGATAGCGCCCAAGATACTGAAGGCGATGGAGGCGGGGGAATTCCTCTTCGCCTTCAGGGACAAGGGCAGGTACAGGGAGCTTATGTCAAAGATCCCTGTCAAGGTCATCCTGAACGACAGGGCCGGGCTCATTGGCGCGGCCAACCTTGCCGCTACCCTTGTCGACGGCCAAAGGGCAAGGAGAATAATAATGACCGGCGGCCTGGGATAAAGCGGATTATGAGACGGGGCCTTCTGATATATGATGGCAGAGATGAGCTTGCCATGGGCGCGGCAGCTTTTTTTATCGACTCCTGCCGGAACGCGATAAGTGAAAAAGGTCTTTTTACCGTCGTCCTTTCAGGCGGAAATACGCCGATAGGGCTCTACAAGCTCCTTGCTTCCGGGGATTTCGGTGGCACAGTCGATTGGAGGGCGGTGCACCTTTTCTGGGGTGATGAAAGGTCTGTCCCCCCTGAAAGCGCGGAGAGTAACTTCAATACCGTCCGTCGGAGCCTCATCTCCAAAATAGATATCCCGCCCGGCAATATCCATCGCATAAAAGGCGAGCTTCCCCCGGAAGAGGCGGCCTCTGCCTATGAAAAGAGCATACGGGACTTCTTCGGCCTCTCGTCAGGCGAACTGCCCAGGTTTGATCTGGTGCTCCTCGGCATGGGCGCCGATGGGCATACCCTTTCGATATTCCCGGGGACAGAGGCCGCCTGTAATCAGGAAAAGCTCGCGGCGGCGAATTATGTCGACAAGCTCAAGGCCTGGAGGATAACCCTCACGCTAAGGGCCATAACAGACGCGGTGATGACCCTTTTCCTGGTCTCTGGAAGGGAGAAGGCAGAGGCCCTTAAAGAGGTCCTTGTTGACGGGGAAGGGAAGTATCCGGCATCCGCCGTAACGGGGCGAAAGCTCCTGTGGCTTGTCGATAAAGAGGCGGCCTTGTTGATGGGGGAGTGAAGAAAAAAAGGGGCGAAGTATTTACTTCGCCCCTACTTTTGTGTGGCACTTGATGCAGTCGTAAAGCGGAAAGGCCCTCTGGCTGTTATGGCAGTTCGGAGAGCCGCAGAACTTGCCGTCCATGTTCATCTTCATCGACATGTTATTGGCCCCGCGCTTGTCCTTGAATATCTTCGGGTGGCACTCAGAGCATTTGTAGAGCTTATCGTGCAGCGCATGCGGGTATACTACGGGTCCCACACCTGCCTTCCTCATGCTTTTCACTTTCGAGTCAAGCCTGATATCCCCGATCGGAGCCGCCCCGGCGGCAGCCGGGACGGTAAGCATCAGCATGAGAGCTATCAGGCCGTTGCGCATAGGCTATTTCGAGGCAGCCTTCTTGGGGGTTGAATGGCACCTGTTGCAGTCGGTAAGCGGGAAGGCGACCTTGCCGTGGCACCTTCCGCACCACTCGCCCTGCACGATGCCGACCATGGTCATCTCGTTAGAGCCTTTGGCCGGCACGAATATCTGCGGATGGCATACGTCGCACTTGAGCCAGTAAGTGTGCATCTCGTGCGGATATATTACGTCGTTGACGAAGTCTCCCTTGGCAGTTATGACGACGTCCATCTTAAGAGGCGGGATCTCTTCTTCCTCCGGGTCGAGCGAGGCCTTGGGGCTTATTATGTTCTCCCTTACGAGCCTGGCCCAGTCTACGAGGCCGTACCTGTCCTTGGGGAGGCCTGAGGCTGAGATGGCCTGCGGGTGCCAACCCATACCCGCCTTGTAAGCCACGCTGGCGGGCTTGCCCGGGTCTCCCGTGCCGGCCGGTCTTCCTGCGCTGTCGAGATATATAACGCTTGATGGGTCTTTAGGGTCGATCCCGCTGGTAGAGCTCTCCTTTTTCGACGGGGTAGCCTGTGCCTGGTTAGCGCCCTGCTGCTTCTTCTGCGCCGCGACGGCCGGGCCGCCAACGGTGTAACCGACAGCCACAACAAGCGAGCACAGGAGAGCAGCCTTCAATTTCCTGAATGAAGATGCTTTCATCTCTATTCTCCTTTTAGTCGGTAATCTTTTTGGCTGGGGCGGCATCACCCTTGTAAGAGTGGCACCTGTCGCAGTAAAGCGGTTCCCACGCTACGAGCCCGTTGTGGCATTTACCGCAGAAGTCACCGTTCATTATGGACGCCATGTTGATGTCGTTGGCGCCCTTCTTGAGGATGAATATGTCCTCATGGCAGACCTTGCATTTGAACCTGATCCTGTGAAACCAGTGGGGGAAGACGACCGGGTCCACGCCTGCTTTTTGCATGCTCTCTGACTTGCTGTTCAGGACGATGTCCCCGTATTCCGCGTGGCCGGTCCTGGCGGCTACCAGCCCCGCGGCGATACCAATACAAGCCAGGAGGAGAATCCAGAAGCCAGTTCTCTTCATCGATTTGCCTCCTTTATGTGGTGTTGCCTGTGATTCGATTTGTCGTAAAACGGATGTTGCATTATAGCCTTGGGTACATACGTACTGTCAAGACAAAAATTGTCTTTCCTGCGTCCACGCGCTTTGAAAAAAACAGCTCTTTATGATATAAAAACAGGTCGATTCCGTACGTCGGGGCGGCATGCGATATTCCCCTTGTCTTCTGGCTTGATGCAATTTTAATATATCTGCTGTATAATTGTCCGAAAAAGTTTTTTTACAACAGCATACGGAGGTACTTGATTTGCTCGAGAAAATGGGTAGCTGGAGAAGGAGTTCCTTTTGCGGGGAGCATACGCCCGCCGATATAGGGAAAAAGACCTGCCTCATGGGATGGGTCCAGAGGAGGAGGGACCACGGCGGCCTTATATTTATAGACTTAAGGGACAGGGCCGGCGTCGTCCAGCTTGTCTTCAGCCCGGACAGCCCCAATAACGTCCATGATAAGGCCCACGGCATAAGAAACGAGTTCGTGCTCGCGGTCCAGGGCCTTGTAAGGAAGCGCCCGGAGGGGACGGAGAACCCGAACCTTTCTACGGGGCTGGTAGAGATCGAGGTCCATGAGCTAAGGGTGCTGAACGACTCCGAATCGCTCCCTTTCATGATAGAGGACGACACCGACGTTGCCGAGACGACGAGGCTTACGTACAGGTACCTTGACTTAAGGAGGCCGTCCCTCCAGAAAAAGCTGATGCTCAGGCACAAGGTCGCGATGGCGACGAGGAACTACCTCGCGGAGAACGGCTTTATAGAGGTAGAGACCCCGGTGCTTACGAAGAGCACCCCTGAGGGCGCAAGGGACTTCCTCGTCCCGAGCAGGCTTAACCCCGGACATTTCTTCGCGCTGCCGCAGTCGCCGCAGCTCTTTAAGCAGATCCTTATGGTATCAGGCTTCGACAGGTACTTCCAGATAGTGAAGTGCTTCAGGGACGAGGACCTGAGGGCAGACCGCCAGCCGGAGTTCACTCAGATAGACGCGGAGATGAGCTTTGTCGACAGGGAGGACGTCATCACTGTCATGGAAGGGCTAGTAGTGCGCATATTCAGGGAGAACGGGGTCGAGGTAAACCCGCCCTTCCCCAGGCTCACCTACGCCGAGGCCGTCGGCAGGTTCGGGGTTGATAACCCTGACGTAAGGTTCGGCCTTGAGCTTAACGACCTTACCGCCCTCCTCTCCGGCTCTGGCTTCAAGGTATTCGCGGATACGGCCGCGAAAGGCGGCGTCATAAAGGCGCTTTGCGTCAAGGGGGGAGCCTCTTTTTCAAGGAAGGACCTCGACGACCTCACCGAGTTCGCCGTCTCCTTCGGCGCAAAGGGGCTCGCGTGGGTAAAGATAACCGACGAGGGGTGGCAGTCTCCGATAGCTAAGTTCCTGACAGACGCAGAGAAGGAAGGGATAGCGAAGGGCACCGGGGCCGACAAAGGCGACCTGCTTCTCTTTGGCGCTGACAGGGCCGCGACAGCAAATACGGTATTGGGAAGGCTCAGGCTCAACGTCGGCGGAAGGCTCGGGCTCATCCCCAAAGAGGGCTTGAACTTTGTCTGGGTGACTGATTTCCCGATGTTCGAGTACGACGAGGCCGACAAGAGGCACGTAGCCGTCCACCATCCCTTTACCGCGCCCATGGACGAGGACCTCGACAAGATAGAGAGCGAGCCGCTGAAGGTCAGGGCAAAGGCATACGACCTGGTCTTGAACGGCAGCGAGATAGGCGGCGGGTCGATAAGGATACACAGGAGCGACGTGCAGGCCCTGGTCTTTGAGATGCTCGGCATACATAAAGAGGAGGCGCAGGCAAGGTTCGGCTTCCTCCTTGACGCGTTGAAGTTCGGCACCCCGCCCCACGGCGGCATTGCCTTCGGCCTGGACAGGGTGATGTCCATAATGACCGGGTCAGATTCCATACGCGACGTCATAGCCTTCCCCAAGACCCAGAAGGGGACGGACCTCATGACCGACGCGCCCTCTGGTGTCGACCAGAAGCAGCTGGATGATCTCTTCATAAGGGTGGCGAAGAAGCAGCCGGACAAGATAGGGGCTTAAGGCTTCGCCGGACGGGTAAATAAATATCCAGACTGGCTCAGGTAAAAAAACCTGGGCCAGTTTTTTTGCAGCGGCCGGCCCCCATTGGTCGAGTTTGCTGATATACTTAAGCGAATTTTTTGATAACACATCCCAGGAGGAGATATGTCTAAACCTGAAAAATTCCTTTATGTTTGCGTTCACGAGCGGCCTCAGGGGCACCCGAGGGGCTCATGCGGCCAGAAGGGCAGCAGGGAGGTAGTGATGGCCCTGGCAACGGAGTGCGACAAGCAGGGCGCCTTCGGCAGGGCGAGCCTTGTGCAGACCGCCTGCATGGGCCTGTGCAATGAGGGGCCGATGGCAGCCGTCTTCCCGGATAACGTCTTTTACAGGGACCTGACCCCGGCAGACGCCCCCACGTTAGTCAAGGAGCACCTGCTCGAAGGAAAGGCATTATCAAAGAAGGTGATCCCGGACAGGGATTGGTAGGATTTGCCCTGCGGGTAGGGTATGAAAAAGGGGCTACGGCAAACCGTAGCCCCTTTTCATTTGTCAGCACTTAATGTCTCACAATGGGACCTGAAATCCCTTGCCTTACAGGCGAAGACTTCCAGTGCGTCTAATGAGATTTTCAAGCTTACGTCCTATGCCAGGCTGAAAGCGCGATATCAAATGGAAAGCGATGGATATTCCTGGTTCCCCTCTTTCCTAAAGAGGGGAACCAGGGGAGATTATCTAATCCCCCTTAGTCCCCCTTTAGAAAAGGGGGAGATTTCAGTTTCGTAGGGTGCGCTGTGCGCACCAGTTAGTTAGATTCCTATTCCTTCACGTACCCTATCATCAGCGCCCCTATGGCGAGGAAAAGAAGGTCGGGAAAGACGGCTGCTACGACAGGCGGGACCATCTGCGCCTGGCCCAATGACCTCGTCAGGGCAAAGACCCCCCAGTAACTGAAGGCTATCACGATGCTGAGGCCCACTCCCGCCGCTATGCCGCTGTGCCTGCCGGTCTTCAGGGCGAACGGTATGCCCACGAGCACCATGATGAAGTTGACGAGCGGGAAGGTGAGCTTGTCCCAGAGGTCTATTTTGTATTTCGTCGCTTCGTAGCCCTCTTTCTCAAGTTCTTTCACGTAGGCCCGGAGGTCCGCGAAGCTCAGGTTCTGCTGAAAATTCTCCATGTTCACAAGCTCTTCAGGTTCTACCACACCGCTCAAGACGTATTCGGCGCGCTCTTCCCGCGCCGCTTCAGCCCCCTCCGTGAAGGCCCAGGCGGTGGCGCCTTCGGCCACCCATTGCTCCCCCGTCCACGCGGCTGACTTTGCCTGGACCCTGCCGCTTAAGCTGAAGGGCTTCCCGATTATGAAATAGGTTATCCCGTAGAGCCGGTCATTGGCGAAGTCCACGTGCTTTACATTCAGGATGCCTTCGTTTGTCTTGACCCAGAGCCCTTCCCTGCCGAAGGTGCCCCCATGCTCGCCGAACCACTTATTCCTGAACGAGTCGGCCTTTTTAAGCGCCGCCGGCGCGACATATTCGTTCATGAGGATGACCGCGAGGCTTATCGCGAGCCCGGCGGCAAGGAGCGGATATACCGCCTTCAGGAGTTTTACGCCACCGGCCTTCATGGCGGTTATCTCCCCGTGCTTTGAAAGCAGCCCCAAAGACAGGAGCGAAGCAACGAGGGCCGCAATCGGGGACACCTGGCCTATTATGAAAGGCACCTTGTAGAGGAAGAAGCTGAAGGCGGCAAAGAAGGGGACATCATGCTTTATGAGGTTGTCCATGTTCTCGAAGAGGTCGACGGTTATGAAAAGGACGAGGAAGCCTGCCCCGGCTATGGCGAGGAGCTTAAGGAACTCCGAGAGCATGTACCGTTGGAGTATCTTCATTGCCTCTTTCCCTTCCCGCGGAGCATTCCATCAAAGGGGTTGGCCGTCCTGTCGGCAGCGGCCCGCGTGAATATGAAAAGCCCACCTGCCAGAAAGAATATGTCAGATGCCCAGACCGCGAGTACCGGGCTTATCGAGCCGTTCTCTCCTATGGCCTCAAAGGCGGTGGAAAGGATGTAGTATACGAGGACGACCCCGATGGACAGAGAGAATCCGGTGAACCTCGCCGCGCGGATCCTCTGGATGCCGAGCGGTATGCCGATGAGCCCGAAGACGAAGACGGAGGCCGGGAGGGCGAACCTCTTGTGCAGGTCTATTACATAAGGAGAGGTGTCCTTGCCCTGGGACTCAACCAGGGTTATCTTTTTTTTCAGCTCGCCGACGTAAAGCTCCCTGTTATGCCTGTTCTCCCCTGAGGTGGGCTGGCCTGTGAGGCCGAGCTCGAGGGTATATGAGGCGAAATCGGCTATGTGGTACGTCCCGTTTGCCTCCGTTTTCCTGTGTATGGCCCCATTGTAGAGCTTAAGATAGACGGTGAAGCGTTCGGTTGCGGGCGAGAAGACCCCCCTGTCGGCGAAAAAGACGTTAAGCTCCTTCTTGTCGCCGGCCTCCGAGATGAATATGCCTTCCATCTCTCCGGTCTTCAGGTTTATCTTGTCAACGTAGAGCACGACGCCTTTGAACTTGTCGTAGAAGGTCTTTTCTTCAAGGCCGGATATGAACTTCTCCTTCGACGCCTCGAAGACGAGGTTTTTGAGGTTCAGGTTGCCCCAGGGGAAAAGATAAAGGGTCACGGCCAGGGTCGCCGCGTAGACCGGTATGGCGAAATAGAGGACCGGCCGGGCCAGGGTAAAGAGCCCCAGCCCGGAGGCCTTCATGGCGGTAATCTCGCTGTCCGAGCTGAGCCTTGTAAAGGCCGCGAGCACCCCTATCAGAAACGAGATGGGCAAGGTATATATAAGGAATGACGGCAGGACCGAGAGTAGAAATAAGAATATGAACCTGCCGCCAACCCCCTGCGTGACCAAAAGCTCGATGAGCCTTATCGACTTGGTAAGGAGGGCCGTGGAGGTGAGGATGGCGAGGCTCAGAAGAAATGGCGCGCCTATCTCCCTCAATATGTAGCGGCTTAGGGTCCCGGGCATGGTGTCAATAATACAATAAAAGCGCCTTGCGGACAATCTGTTAGAGGGTATCAGCCGTTTTTTGTTAAAGAAAACAGCCTGCTCACCCGAAATAAAAATAACAGTTTTCTCCGCGCGCTCTCCGGCGTGTCGCGCTCTACCGGCTCTCCTCCGGGGGCGGAATAATTGACAATGCGGCTGATTCAGGTTATTTAAACCGCGATACAGTCCCCGGACAGGGGCAAAGAGCGGACATGCTCACTCTTTTGTGGTTCAGGAGCGATACTTTTGGATTTAAGACGCAGGGACAAGATAAAGTCGGAGTTCAAAAAGGCAGAGGAACATCTGAACGCGGCAGAGTTGCTCCACAAGCACGCCCTTTTCACCCCTTCAGTGACCATGTGCTATTATTCATCTATCCACGCCGCCACAGCCGCTTTCCTTACGGTGGGCGCCAACCCTCACAGGGAGAAGTTTTTGAGCTTTACCAACGCGGTCAAGAAGTTCAGCTCCAAGATCGACCCGTTCCTGGAAAGGTTCTACAGCTCTCAGGAAGCATGGGGCCTCAACACCGCCATGGAGTATACAGAGAACGAATCGCTCCTGCGAGTCTATCAGACCAGGGATTTTATGCTCGAGGTCAAAGACTTCCTGAGGAGGACCGTGAGGAGCTGAAGGCTTTTATCCCTTGTTAATCTGTCCGCGAGCTGAGTAACCGGTCTGAAAACACAAAAAAAACAGTAAGGACAATGGCCAGCATAAATACGCGAGAAATATTGGCGAGACTCAGGTCCCTCCGTAAGGAGATGGCTCTCAGGCAGGAACATCTCGCTGGCCGCCTTGGGGTGGACAGGTCCACCTACGTCCGCAAGGAACGCGGCGCGATACCCATTACCACAGATGAATGGCTGAAGCTCGCGAAGGCGCTCCGCGCCGACCCGTCCTATTTTTTCCGGTCTTCCACGAAGCCCGCCGCAGAGGAAGGCGGCCTCGCGTTGAGGGAGCGTCTGCTGCTCAAGTTTTACCGCGCGCTTAAGATAAAGGAGCAAAACGACATGGTCCTGACCGTGTACCTTAAGTTCAAGGGCATAAGGAGAAAGGCGGTTCAGGACGCCCTAAGGATGCTCAGGGAGGCTTGATTTTTTCACTTGTACGCGGTGATTTTGCCTGGATTTTGGGTTTGACAAGCCAGATTCCTTGTGATATTTTGTCTGGTCTGAATTTGGCCCACCGGGTACGAGCCGCTAGCTCAGTTGGTAGAGCATCTGCCTTTTAAGCAGGTGGCCCCGGGTTCGAGTCCCGGGCGGCTCACCATTTAAAACCAAATAATGTCCCCATCGTCTAGAGGCCAAGGACACCGCCCTTTCACGGCGGCGACCAGGGTTCGAATCCCTGTGGGGACGCCAATCAAAAAGTAGCCGTACTTCCGGAGTATTTCTCGTAATACAAAGGAATTACGGCTTTTTTATTACCCCGGCGCGGCTGGTATAAGGTGGTATAAACCGGTATAAATCGGTATAGGATGAATGGCCCCGCACTCGGGGCACCTCAGGGGCGTCTCCCAAGGGTAGCTCTTTCCAAGCGCAAATAATTCTTTTACCTCTACTGAAAAATATAGTACCAAAGAAATGTTGTTGGAGAGGATAACCGCCGGAGAGACCCTTTGCCAAAAGACCTCCAGGTCATCCTCTTTTTTTTATTCAAGCTATTCTGAGAAAGATTCTTCTTATATCAAAGGATTGTTAGAAAAAGGAAGGAATTTAGGACAAGATAATCTGAGGCGTTACAGTATATTCTCTGTCGACCACCATCGCGAGGCGTTCCTCGAAGTTAATCTGGCAGGGGACAGGCTAAGCTGCTTCCTATATTGAGCTTGCAAGGCAGTAGCGTCATGTCATGGGCTTTCCAGTTAAGGGTTTGTTGGGGGACATATCTTAACCGGAAGACTACTTAAAGAGCATTCAACCGTAAAACGCTTTTAGCGGCCATCTCAAATAAGTCCCAGTGTAAGAGATTTGATTCCTTAGAGCATCAATCTGATAAACCCCCGATTACCACAAGCCGTTGAAATTTATAAAGCTTGTTAATGGCATTGGTGATCCGCTGACTATCATCTTAGAGCCATGCCCTTTGGCAGGCGACACAGAACCCTTTGATGTCACGTCATTTTATGAAAAATAAATGCAATGTAGAAAAATTAACTTGACATTTAGCTGCAATTCAAATATAAGCAATAAATATAAAATTAAATCAAATATAAAAGGCCAATGATAGGCTTTTTTCGGGTGATGGAGCCCTTGCTGGAATCTGTTTATTTTTCCTGTAAGGGTTCTTTTTTTTTGGAACAAATAATTAAAACCTCATGATTCATTCGACGTTAAGCGCGTGAATAGCAATTCTGTAAGCGCCATCCAAGATTATCAACCAAGGAGGACAAAAATTGGTTTATCAGTTCTATTTTCTTTAAATAATAAAAATTAAAAGGAGGGCTTTTTTATGGCGCGGGTGAGCAGTATATTCCTATTTCTGGCCATGGCTGTATGGCTGCTGTACCCTGCCGCTGCCGCGGCTACCGACCCGATGCTCTCGGGGGCTGAGTCGGTTGTCGCGTCGGATGTCCTTGACCAGAGGCGTCCGAAAGTGGCTTTCGACGGTTCGAGGTACCTGGTGGTCTGGGAGGACAACAGGAGCGGCGCATTTGAGATATGGGGCCGTTTCTATGCCCGGTCCGGCGTCCCGGACGGCTCCGAGTTCATCATCACCGGCACAAGTAACGCAACTGACAGCAGGCCCGAGTTGAGCTTCAATGGCACCAGGTACCTTGTGACATGGGGCGATATGAGCGGCGCGGGCGGGACCGAGACTGATATATACGGCCGGTTTGTTGAGACGGATGGGACTGTTGGGGCAGCTTTCGCTATATGCACCGCGGCAGGCTTCCAGCAGAAATCTTATATCGAGACCGATGGCTCCAATTTCCTTGTTGTATGGATGGACGGGAGAGACCAGGGCAATAATCGTTTTGATGTCTACGGACGGTTTGTCTCGGCCTCTGGCGTATTGGGCCCCGAGACGGGGATAGCCGTCGGGGTCGGCTCAGCGGAACGCCCTGAGATAAAGTTTAACGGTACGAGGTACCTTGTCGTATGGAATGACTCACGCGACCCTTTCAACTTTGGCGTTGACAATTTCAGCTTTAACATATGGGGACGCACCATCGATAGCTCAGGCAACCTCGGCGGCGAGATAGTCATATCCGGAGCGACGGGAGAACAGACGCATCCGCATGTGGACTTCGACGGCACGAACTACCTCGTCGTATGGAGGGACTTCAGGAACGACCCTTCAGGCATTCAGGCGGAGATATATGGGCAGAGGTTGAATTCGATAGACCAGGTAACCCCCTTGCTTAACGGTGGCGAGGTCGCCATAAGCACGGCCCCAGCCTCGGACAAGTATCCGCATAGCCTTATCTATAACCGTGACAAGAGGTACTTCCTCGTATATTCCAGTGGTTTTAATAATAATACCACCACCGGCAATGTCTACGGCAGGTTCTTAAAGCAGGCCGGCGATGCTTACGGCCCTGAGATAGTCGTAAGCCAGGATCCCTCCCGGAGGGCGCGCGCGGCCTTTGACGGAGAGAACTTCCTTGTGGTCTGGGCAGCGCTTGGGAGCGATGATGATGTCCACGCCCAGCTCGTAAAGGATGTCGTAAGCATAACAACCGCGAGCCTGCCAGACGGCGCGGCAGGCGCGGCGTATAGCGCGTCGCTTTCCGCCACAGGTGGCGTCGAGCCCTATACATGGGGGTTCGACCCTTCCAATCCGGGGACGCTTCCTCCCGGGCTCAGCCTCAGCTCCAGCGGCGTGCTCTCAGGGACACCCACCGTGGCCGGCACATATACATTCAGGCCGCGCGTCTATGACAGCTACTTCTCCTATATCTCCAAAGACTATACGGTGACGATAAATAGCGGGACTGTCACCAATGTCAATGTAACGCTCTCTTTTCCGCCGAATGAGCCCGGCTTCACAACTGACGGCCTCAACCCTGACACAGGTGATCCGGCGACTGTCTTCGAGTTCAAGGTCGTCTACACCTCGGCCAATAATACGCCGCCTCAGTATATGAATGTCTGCATAGACAACCAGTGCTGGCCTATGTGGGATGACGGATGGATCTCCGGAGTGAGCGGCTCAGGTGCGCGTAAGCCAGGGCTTCTTTTCGACGGGCAATATTCCAACGGAGAGCAGTATGTCTGGCGCGGTTCATTGACCGTTGGTACGCACACCTATAAGTTCAGGGCCTTTGACGGCGCGGAATACGGGAAGCTCCCATACTCCGGCTCTTTATCTGGCCCGACCGTCTCATCAGCCCCTCCTGCGGATGTGACACCGCCCCAGACGCAGTGGAACGTCAGTTACGACAACTCCAGCCCTCCCAATAAGGTACTGAGGCTGGGCGCGGCCGATGAGGATGTCAGCAACCCAGGCACCTATTCCATCAATACCGTGCGGGAGATAAACTACAGCATAGACGGGGGAGCCCTGGTTACCGTCCCCGGAGCTGAAGCCTTCATAACCTTCTCAAACGAAGGCTCATACGATGTGTCTTACTACGCGGTAGACACCTCAGGGAATGCGGAGAGCGCCCAGCAGGTAAACGTAACACTTGACCGCACCCCCCCTGTCATCACGGCGGTGGACGGCTCTATTACGTTGCCACAAGGGGCTTTATACGCTGATTGGCACGATCTGCTTCAGTTCGTGTCTGCTACCGACAACCTTTCCGGCGTACAGCTGCTATACCCGAGCCTAAGCCAGTTCTACCCGGGATTTTACCCTTATCTGGCCTGGGTCGCCGTCGACTTTGAGAGCAACACCGCCGTGGAACATAATAACATAACGATAAACACCCAATCCACGGTCTACGGCCTTCAGCTCGCAGGCGGCACAACAGCGCAGATATCCGTGAACGGCCAGACGCTTTCGAATGTAAGCGCTACCACGGCTGGACCGCCGCCCCCCGGGGTATTGTTCCCGGTGGGGGCCATATCATACAGCGTGACATCGCCGTCCGGCGGGCAGGTGACGACGACATTTACATTCACGCCGGCCATCTCTGGCCCGATAGACCTGTACAAGGTAAACGGAGGTGGGCAAATTACGCCTCTGCCACCATCTGATTGGACGGCGTCAACAGTGGGCTCTTCCACTGTCATCACCTTGACGCTTGCCGACAACGGGCCATATGACCTGGACCCCGCTCTGGGTATGATAGAAGACCCTGTGGCTGTCGGGATAATAGTGAACGCTCCTCCTGTTGCCTCGGTTGGCTCTGACCGGAACGTCTTCACCGGCGAGACGATTGCATTCGATGGCGCCGGCTCCTCAGACCCTGAGGGCGCGTCGCTTTCCTATTCATGGGCGATTGACTCTGCCCCGTCTGGAAGCGCGGCTGTCCTTTCTGGCGCGGATACCGTCTCGCCTACCCTTGTACCCGATGTCGATGGGCAGTACATCGTTTCTCTCGTCGTAAACGACGGGGTGATCTCGAGCGCCCCTGACACGGTCCTTGTGAACGCCACGATGAACATGCCGCCGGTAGTTACGCTTTCGGCCTCGACCCTCACCGGCGTCGCCCCGGTCACTGTCTCCTTTGACGCTTCTGGCAGTTACGACCCAGAAGGCGGCGCGCTATCCTACTCATGGGATTTCGGCGACCCATCAAGCGGGCCTGAGAATACCTCGACCGGGGAGAGCACAGTCCACACATACGCCACGGCTGGTTCCTACTCCGCGGTCGTAAAGATAAAGGATGCGTTCGGAAACATCGAGAGCGCCTCGGTCGTGGTTGAGGTAACCGCGCCGAACATGCCGCCTTCGGTAAGCCCGATAGGCAGCCCGGCAAGCGGAACCATCCCGCTCGTCGTCAACTTCCAGTCTAACGCGAGCGACCCGGAGGGCGGCGCGTTATCCTACTCGTGGGAGTTCGGCGATGGCGCGACATCATCTGAGGCCGACCCTATGCATGTATATTATGTCCCTGGGGCATATCAGGCAAGGGTCACGGTATCTGACGGAGAGCATAGCGTGACTGGTACGGTTACAGTAAGCGTTGATTCGGCTCTCAGCATAAATGTCACGGACGCCAAGGCCGACCTCGGAGGAAGGGGCAATGTCATAGGCAAGCTCAATATCAAAGCCTCCTACGACTACCGTGGGACGCTTGTCCCGTCTGACGTCATACGGGTCGTCTTCGGCGGCATTACCGAGTTCGAAGGGACCTTCGGCAACTTTACGGCCTCTGAGGATGAACCAGGGGTCTACGAAAGGAAGGATGACAATCTTCATGTGAAGATCGATACCTCGTCAGGTATGATAAAACTGACGAGGCATAAGACGGTGCTCTCTTCGATAGACAACTCTAACGGTGTGGAGGTGGCCATTACCTTTGGCTACTCTACCGGTGTCGACCGCATCTTTATGGAGGAGAAGAGGAACAGCGGGAGGCTTGAGGAGTTGACCTATAAAGAGCACTACTAAGGAAGTGGAATAAGGTTTTTCGGAGGACCAACCAGGCGCCCATGAAATGGGGCGCCTGGTTTTTTTTGAGTCTGAAAGTTCGACTGCCTGAGCCTGCCTTCAATCCTGCTGAGTATTTTGATCTTCCCCCGAAAAAATGGACACACAGTTAAGCTACATCCGAATCCCTGTGGGGACGCCAAGAAAATCAAAGGTGTTACAGCGAAAGCTGTAACACCTTTATTATTTTGCCTGTGCCTGTCAGGCGCATTGTATCTATGGCCGGTTAGATTATGGAATGTAAGGGGAAGTCAGGATGTTAAGGGGAAAAAATGGGGTGGACGAGGGGATTCGAACCCCCAACCCCCGGAGTCACAGTCCAGTGCTCTAACCGTTGAGCCACGTCCACCATAGGTCGGTAATATCTTCTGTATAACAAATTTTTTTAACATATGCGTCATCTGCTGTCAATACAAATGCACCCTGAGAAAGAGGGCGCGCCACCTTCGATAGCCGCTTCCTGCCCGGTTTCATGTCGCGCGATTTTCAGCCTTGAATTTGCCTGTTGAATTAGTATTTAATCATCTTCTGGTCGAATTCCCCGCAGCTTACCGCGCCTGCATTTGACCCCTCCCTCATATCCACTCCCGTTAAGGGAGGGGAGGTTTGGAGATATCCATCAGCTTGCTGTGGAGAGGTTCGTAAACGCTATGACCGATACCCGAACAGACCAGCTCTTTACCGCCCTGAAAAGAGGCGCTGTCGTGCTTACGGCAAACCTGAGGCTTGCGCGCCACCTGAGGTCTGATTACGACAGGACAATGGCCGCCTCCGGGCTTCTTTCCTGGCCCACGCCCGAAGTGCTGCCCCTTTCAGCGTGGGCCGCGTCCGTCTGGGAAGAATATGGTGATAAGCCCGTCCTCGGGGGCGCGGCCTCTTTAGCCTTGTGGGAAAAGGTTATCACAACAGATTCAGGGCAGGCGTGGCCGGGGGGTGTGGCCAGGAGCGCCTATGAGGCGTATGGCCTGCTGAAGGAGTACGGGATAAGGCTCCCGGAGGAGCTTTATCTTACAGAGGAGGCGAGGGCGCTAAAGAGGTGGGCTTACGCTTATGATAGCGAGCTTGGAACGCTTGGCTTCATCGACCTATCAGAGGTCTCTGCCAGGGTGAAGGTCATTATCGATAAAGGGGCTGAGCTCCCGACGGAGGCGGTCTTCGCTGGTTTTGACGAGATGAGCCCCGCTACATCGGCCATTATCTCTGCCCTCAAGGCGAGGGGGGTGGATGTATGGTCGTGGCCAGGCGATGGAGATGAAGGCGCCTGGGCTGCCGCCAGGGTAAGGGTGAGGCCTTTTGCCGACGAGACAGAAGAGGTCGTCCAGGCCGCGAGGTGGGCGAGAAAGACCCTGGAGCCCGGCATGAAGATAGGCTTCATAGTGCCTGAGCTTGAAAGGTACAGGGAGTTGATCTTAAGGGAGTTCTCTGCCGAATTAAATCCCTCTTCGGTCATCCCCGGGGCGGTTGTGCGAGAGGTCTTTAACATCTCTTTGGGCAGGCCGCTTGCCGATGAGCCGCTTGTAAGGACCGCGCTCGATATACTCTCCATTGGCGAAGGCGACATCGATATGGAAAGGCTGAGCCAGCTCCTGCGCTCGCCGTATTTCGCGGCCGGGGAGGCCACAGCGCTTGCGAGGCTCGATTACATGCTCAAGGAAGATAACAGGATGGCCTTGAGCATAAAGGAGCTTAGAGACCTTTTTAAAAGGACCGGGAATACGCCGTTCGAGAAGAGGGCGGACGCATGGGTAAGGTGGCTCAGGGGGGCGAGGACAAAAGAGCTTCCTGCTGACTGGGCCAGGTCATTTACAGACCTCCTCGGCAAGGTGGGCTGGCTTTCAGGGATAAAGCTCACGGGAAAGGAGTTCCAGGCGCACAAGGCATGGAACTCGTGCCTTGAAAGGTTCGCGGGCCTGGGCGATATACTGGGCAGGGTCACAAGGACGGAGGCCCAATCCGCCCTTCAGACTATCGCGCGAGAGACGATCCACCAGCCAGAGACCCCTGAATGCAATATCCAGGTGCTGGGCCTCCTTGAATCCACCGGCATTTCATTCGACAGGCTCTGGATAATGGGCTGCCATGACCTGTCGCTGCCGTCCAGCCCCTCGCCAAACCCGTTTATACCTGTATGGCTCCAGAAAGAACGGAGGCTCCCCCGCTCATCGAGCGAGCGCGAGCTTGAGTTCGCCGCCGCCGCCGTAAAAAGACTCCTTCAAAGCGCGCCGGAAGTAGAGGTAAGCTACCCCAGGGTAACCGATGAGAGGGAGCGGAGCTGCAGCCATTTTTTCAGCCCCTTCCAGGTGGTCGAAGAGAAGATAGCCGCCTCAGCGAGGCTTTTAGAGGGCGTGCGGCAGGGCGCGATGGAAGAAGCGCCGGAAGATAAACAGATCCCGGTGGCGGCAGAAGAGAAGGCGGAGATAAAAGGGGGCACGTCGATACTCAAGAACCAGTCGATGTGCCCGTTCAGGGCCTTTGCCATAAACAGGCTCAACGCTACCCCGGTCCCCGCTACGATGCTTGGCCTTAAGCCCGAGACGAGGGGCACCATAATACACGCAGCGCTAAAGCTGTTCTGGGAGAAGGTCGAGGACTCCGCGAAGCTCAGGGAGCTTGAAGGCTCCGGCAGGCTCGATACCTATTTGGAAGAGCTTGCCTCAAAGGCGCTTGAGGAGGCCAGCGTGCCTCCGCCGCTCTCTAAGCGCTTTATCGAGCTTGAGAAAAGAAGGCTCGTCTCGGTCCTTCAGGGCTGGATAGCGATCGAGCTTTCAAGGGAGGTGGGCTTCAGGGTAAAGGCGCTTGAGGCTCAGAAGGAAATAGAGATAGGCGGACTGAAGATAAACGGCAGGGTGGACAGGGTCGATGAGCTTGAAGGCGGGGGCGAGGCGATAATCGACTACAAAAGTGGCAGCCCTGACAGGTACGACTGGCTCTCGCGGCGACCGAGGGAGCCGCAGATACTTATCTACAGCTCTACAGGCGGCTTCAACGCGGTCTCCTTCGCGAGGCTGGTGCCAGGCGAGTGCAGGTTCGTAGGCATCTCAAAGGATAACGCACTGCCAGGCATAAAGCCTTATGAAGATGACAAGGAATTTAAGAAGAAGGCAGAGGAAAGTGATTGGGATGGGCTGATGGAGTCATGGGCCGGCGCGCTGGAATCGCTCGCAAAGGATTTCATGGAGGGCAAAGCCCAGGCAGACCCGGACGGCGGGGTGACGGGCAGCACAAGCGCCTGCAGGTACTGTGAGCTTAAAGCTCTTTGCAGGATAACCGAAAGGGGCTTCCATTCGGGCGGGGAAGACGAAGGGGGCGCGGATGAATAGCGACGCTTCCGCAAGAGAGCGCGCGCTGGATGTGTCCGCTTCTTTCGCGGTGCAGGCCCCGGCCGGCTCAGGGAAGACAGAGCTCCTCATGCAGAGGTTTCTCAAGCTCCTCTCTATCGTCGAGAAGCCGGAGCAGATACTCGCCCTGACGTTTACGAGGAAGGCCGCCGGGCAGATGCACTCCCGCATCATCGCCGCCATAGGTAAGGCCGCCCAGGGCTTTGAGGCAGACAAGCCCCATGAGAGGAAGACCATCGAGCTTGCGGCGGCGGCGCTTGAAAGGGACGCCGTTATGGGCTGGCGCCTCCTGGAGAACCCCGGCAGGCTGAAGGTCCAGACCATCGATTCCTTCTCATCGACCCTGGCAAGGCAGATGCCGCTTCTCTCCGGCCTTGGGAGCTATACCGTAACCGAAGAGCCGCTGGAGTTCTACCTGGCGGCGGCAGAGGCAACTGTCGCCCTCGTAGAGGACGATGGGGCTGGCGGAGAGGCTGTAAGAAGGGCCCTCGCTCACATGGACAACTCGGTCAAGGGCCTCACCGAAAGGCTCGTGATGATGCTCGGCAGAAGGGACCAGTGGCTGAGGCACGTAACAAGGAGCTCTACAGACAGAGAGCTTAAGGCCATGCTCGAAGGCTCGCTCAAAAGGCTTGTCGAATCAGAGCTTGAGTCTATCGAGGCGGCCTTTCCTCCTCCGGCTGTCAGCAGCCTTTTGAGGTGCGCAAGATTCGCGGCCTCGAATATCAATAAAGACAAGAGCGCTATCTTGAACCTCGCGTCTATTGCCCGCATGCCGACGAAAAAGGCCGAGGAGCTGCCTTTATGGAAGGGTATAGCTGAGCTGCTGCTTACCAAGGAAGGCGGGTTACGCAAGCCCGGCGGCGTGAAAGCCACGAACGGCTTCCCCAGCGGGGACGCGGGGGATAGATCGGTCAAGGATGAGTTCAAGGGACTGCTTTCATCACTTGAGGGCGATGACCGCCTCGTAGATGCGTTAGGAAGGGCGCGGAAACTTCCGAGCCCGGTCTTCGACGAAGAGGAATGGGAGACGCTCCTTGCCCTCGTGCGCCTTTTGCCCATAGCCGACGGAAAGCTCAATGAGGCCTTCACTCAGTCAGGCTCCGTCGATTTCCAGGCGATAGCCCTTGCGGCGTTAAGGTCGCTTGGCACAGCGGACGAGCCGACGGACCTCATGCTCTCGCTCGATCTCCGTATCCAGCATATACTCGTAGACGAGTATCAGGACACCTCTCAGACACAGCTCGCGCTCCTGGAGGCCCTTACAAGGGGCTGGACAGCCGGGGACGGCAGGACCCTTTTCGTGGTCGGCGACCCGATGCAGTCTATATATCTTTTCAGGGAGGCGGAGGTAGGCCTCTTCCTTGAGGCGAGGCTAAAGGGCATCGGTACGGTAGGTCTTACCCCGCTGACGCTTTCAAGGAACTTCAGGTCCCAGGAGAAGATCGTCTCCTGGGTGAACGGGACCTTGAGCGGCGCGTTCCCGGACAGGGAAGAGACCTTTACAGGCTCGGTCACCTACGCGCCTTCGACCGCTGTGAAAGAGGCGATAGATGGCAGGGGGGTCGAGATAAGGCTCCTTGCGAAGGACGACCTCTTCGAGGCGGGGCAGGTATTATCTATCCTTGAAAATATCCCTTCGGGCGAGACCGCCGCGGTGCTTTGCAGGTCGAGGTCTCACGTCGACAGTATCGTCGGCGCGCTCACGAGGGAAGGCATCCCGTTCAGGGCAAGGGATATAGACCCGCTCTTCGACAGGACGGTGATACAGGACCTGCTCGCGCTCCTCAAGGCCCTTGACCACCCGTTTGACAGGGTGGCCTGGCTCGCCTGCCTGAGGGCTCCATGGTGCGGGCTCGGCCTGGGCGACCTCTTCAACCTCTGTTATCTCGACAAGGCGTCCCCGGTAATGGAGCTTATGCGGGATGAGAGAAGGCTATCTGCCATTCCAGAAGACGGGAGGGTAAGGCTTGAAAGGTTCAGGGAGGGGATGGAGGAGGCCAGGGAGGTCTGGGGCAGGAGGCCGCCCTCAGAGGTATTAAGGGGGCTCTGGATAGCTATCGGCGGGCCAGCGTGCGTTGACGGCTCCGGGATGCGGGACGCCGAAGAGTTCCTGGGCCTTGTCGGGTCTATCGAAGAGCCCGGCGGAGTATCTATAGAGGGGCTCGAGGCACGGACGTTCCGCCTCTTCGCCGGAGGGGGCGTCGAGGATGCCGCCGTCGATATAATGACCATCCACAAGGCAAAGGGCCTCGAGTTCGATAACGTCATCATCCCCGGCCTCGGAAAGAAGCCGAGGCATGAGGAGAGGCGGCTCCTTGTATGGATGGAAAAGGAGGACGACCTTCTCCTTGCCCCTGTCGAGAAGAAAGGTTCAAAGGACGGAGGGGATATCTACAATTACCTCTTCGACATACACAAGAAGAAGGCCGTCCTCGAGGAGACCCGTCTGTTATACGTAGCAGCCACCAGGGCTAAAAAGTCGCTCTACCTCATCGGCCACGTAGACGAAAAAGAGGACGGGACATTAAGTATGGCGCCAAGGTCTTTCCTGTCGCAGATAAAGCATGCCCTCAATAAAGAGATGCTGCTGGACGGGCAGGATGGCGGGGAGCGCTCAGAGCCAGGACGCGCCGGAAGGAGGCTCGGCGCCTCATGGGCGCTGCCGGAGGCGGCCCCGCCGGTTATCGTCGAGAGCGCCGAGAGGCTTATCGAAGGAGAGCCTGAGTTCTACTGGGCTGGCGAGGCCATACGCCACCTTGGTACCGTGGTGCACAGGTACTTCTGCAGGATAGCGAGGGAAGGGGTCAGCTCCTGGGATAGATTGCGGTTAAGGGGAGAGCAAGGCAGGATAGCAAGGATGCTCCGCTCGCTCGGGCTGGGCAAGGCCGAAGCCGCCGGTTACGCGGCAGAGGGCGTAAAGACGATAGTAAAGGCCCTTGAAGATGAAAAAGGGCGCTGGATACTCTCGGAGCACGATGAGGCCGCAACAGAGCTGCCTCTTACTGCTGTGCTCGGAGGCGAGATAGTCCATATCGTTATCGACAGGACCTTTGTCGACTCCGGCGGGGTCCGCTGGGTCATCGACTATAAGACCGGGACGCATGAAGGCGGCTCCCTTGAGGAGTTCCTCGCCAGCGAGCGGGAAAGGTACAGGGGGCAGCTTGAAAAGTACGCTCTGGCGCTCGCGATAGGCGGAGAAAAAAGGGAGATAAGAAAGGGGCTCTATTATCCGGCCCATCGCGCGTGGGTAGAGGTGAGTTGAAATCTCCGGGGCTTTAACAGGAGCCTGATTAAAATCAGTGTTTTTTTAGCAAACTGTATAAAAAGGCCGCCTTTCAGGGCGGCCTTTTTATCAGCAGGATTGTAATGATCTCAGCAGTTTACGACCAGCTGGTGCTTCAGGTCTTCAGACCTCAGGTACGCGCCAAGGGATTTGTCCATATTGCCGATATGGTTTACGAACCAGTCGACTATGCGTCTCTGTACCTTTAAGACCAGCGAGAGCCTGGCGCCTGAGTCCAGCTCGGAGCGGAGCATGGAGATCTCTTGAGCGAGCTTCCTGTGCTCGGCCATATGCGATTTTCTGCCTGAGTAGCCGCTTCGTTCCATCGCGGACTCCTCGGAGTTGAAGTGCCTGGCGAGGTAGCTTTCCACGAAATCATAGACCGCGTCGACATCCGCCCTCTCCCTGCCGTATTCGAGGGCCGCCATTAGCTTGCCGAACCTGTCAAGCATCTCCCTGTGTTGCTTTTCCTGCCACCAGACCCCGGTTGATAACTGCTCTTTCCATATAAGTGCCATGCCAGGCCTCCTTCTTCGTCTCTGAGCTACCCGTTATTCCTTATCGGGAAGGCGCGTGTTTAACTTTAGGGGAAAAATAAAAATTTTCCATAATGCAACTATTTGAGATACAAGAGGTTTTAATGCGGCTGAGCGCTTGCGCCGCCTATCCCTGCCCGCTTGACAACCGGTAAGGTTACATAGTACGCTTTTCAATGGCGGTAAATACCTCAAAACCGGTCAGATGCCATGATACTTAAGAGGTGGGTCCCCTTCCTTGCGCTTTTCCTTGCCCTTTTAGTTACCGTCTTTATATGGCGGGAGCTTTCAAGGTCTCAGCAGGCCGCCTTTGCCAGCCAGATATCGATAAAATCAGCGGCTATAAAAGATGATATAAAGGATAATGTCGCCTTCAGGGTGCGCTCCCTTTCAAGGGCGGTAAAAAGATGGGAGTACAATGGCAAGCCGGACCTCCGTGGATGGAAGATGGACGCGCGGTCGCTGGAAGGGGACCCGGGATACAAGTACATAGTCTGGGCAGGCCCGGATAAAAAAGCCATCGTACTGGCCGGGCTCCCGGACAGGTCGGCTGAGCAGGCGATAGACGCCTCCTTCCCGGAGCTCTTCAGGATAAAGTCGCCTTTCGTCTCCGGGCCGGTAGCCCTTGAAGGCGCAAGGCTGGGGTTCATAGCCTATGCCCCCATGTATGCCGGAGGCAGCTTCATGGGCGTGCTGGCCGAGGTCTTTGACTCGCAGGAGCTTATTGGCGACATACTTTCAAAGAGCAGGCACGAGCTCGGCCTTTACTCCATATCCGTTACCGGCGACGGCGTGGAGCTTTACCGGAGCGGGCCTGAACCGGCTCTTGAGTGGGCGCAAAGGCTTCCGTTAAAGGTCTTCGGCTCGGATTGGACCCTCTCGGTGGCTCCCGGGCAAAATCTTGCCGCTTCTTCCATCTCGGCGTTGCCGGCCATTGTGCTTGTAATGGGCGCTCTGAGCTCCATCCTCTTCTCGTCTCTTATCTACTCCGCCCAGTCCGCAAGCTTGAGGGGAAGGGGGCGGGAGACGGCGAACGCGATGCTGAGGGCTGAGATAGAGGAGCGGGCATGGGCTGAGGGCGAGCGCGCCAGAAGCGAAGATAAGTTCAGGGCCCTTGTCGAGACATCTTATGACCTTGTATGGGAGACGGACGAGAACGCGGTATATACTTACGTAAGCCCGCGGGTAAAACAGATGCTTGGTTATGAGCAACATGAGGTGCTTGGAAGGCCGTTCTGGGACTTCATGCTTCCTGACGAGGCGGAAAGGGTCAGGGAGGAGTTTGCCCGCGTATCCGCCGCAAGGCAGCCATTAAGCCTCCTTGAGAACGTGAACTTGAGCAAGGACGGAAGATGCATAGTCCTGGAGACCAGCGGCGCGCCGGTATTCGATTCAAAGGGGGCCTTCCTCGGATACAGGGGCATTGACAGGGACGTCACGGGAAAAAAGCTCGCGGAAGAGGCCTTGAGGAGGAGCGAGGCGAGCCTCGCCAACGCGCAAAGGATCGCGCGCATAGGCAGCTGGGACTGGGACATAGAGAAAGACGAACTGATATGGTCGGATGAGGCATACAGGATATTCGGCCTCGACCCGAGCGGGTTCGGCGCCACTTACGAGGCCTTTCTGGGCTGCGTCCACCCGGAGGACAGGCCCATGGTCCACAAATGCGTGACCGAGTCCCTGACCCTTAAAAAGCCATACTCCATAGAGCACAGGTTGGTGCTGCCGGACGGGACGGAAAAGTACGTGCACGAGCACGGAGAGGTCGCCTTCCGCAGGGAGGGCAGGCCCGTGAGGATGTCAGGGACCATACAGGACATAACTGAAAGGAAGACGACCGAGGAGCAGCTTAAGCTCTACAGGGAGCACCTGAAAGAGCTTGTCGATGAGAGGACGGCAGAGCTTAAGCAGCTCAACCGGAAGCTGGCCTTCGAGGTGGATATACGGAAGCAGGCTGAAGACGCCGTAAGCAGCATGAACGACGCCCTTGAGAAGAGGGCGGCGGAGCTCGAAAGGGTCAATAAGGAGCTGGAGGCGTTCACCTACTCGGCCTCCCATGACCTCCAGGAGCCCCTGAGGGTCATATCCGGGTACGTACAGCTCCTGTCGCGAAGGTACAAAGGCAGGCTTGATTCGGAGGCCGACGAGTTCATAGGCTTCGCGGTCGACGGTGTGGCGCGCATGCAGCGGCTCATAGCAGACCTGCTCCGTTATTCAAGGGTCGGGAAGATCATGGCGCAGCAGCCGGTGGACTGCTCCGCCGCGCTCGGCAGGGCGATGTCAAACCTGGGCGCGCTCTTGAGCGAGAGCGGGGCGGTAGTGCGCGCCGATGGGCTGCCCACCATAATGGCGGACGAATCACAGATAGACCAGCTCTTCATGAACCTCCTTTCCAACGCCGTCAAGTACCGGGGGGATAACCAGCCACTTATAACGATAGCGGTTGAAAGGCTGGGGCGGCAGTGGCGCTTCTCGATTACCGACAACGGGATAGGCATAGACCCGAAGTACTCGGAAAGGATCTTCGAGCTCTTCCAGCGGCTGCATGGAAACACGGGCCTGCCGGGCACCGGGCTGGGCCTTTCCATTTGCAAGAAGGTCGTGGAGAACCACGGCGGAAGGATATGGGTGGAGTCGATGCCAGGGGCCGGCTCTACTTTCTACTTCACCATGCCTGGCGAGGAGGCGGCAAGTGCATAAGGGGGGGCGAGGCCCGATAGAGATACTCATGGTGGAGGACAACCCCCATGACGTCAGGTTTACGATAGAGGCGTTCAAGGACGCCAGGGTCCATAACAAGATGCATGTGGCTTCCGACGGGGAAGAGGCCATCGAGTACCTGAGGAGGAAGGGGAGGCATTCCAGGGCGCGAAGACCTGACCTCGTCCTGCTGGACTTGAACCTGCCTAAAAAGAACGGCAGGGAGGTGCTCGAAGAGATAAAGTGCGACCCTGAGTTAAGGAAGATACCCGTGCTGGTCCTTTCTACCTCCGAGGACGAGATGGACATCAAGCGGGCCTATGACCTGCACGTGAACGCCTATATACACAAGCCGGTGGATCTGGACCAGTTCATAAAAGTCGCGAAGGCCGTCGAGGACTTCTGGTTTTCCGTGGCAAAGCTGCCGCCGAGGTAGGCGATGGAAAAGATACCGTTCATAAAAATACTGCTGGTGGAGGATAACCCCGCTGACGCGAGGCTTCTGCGTGAGCTTCTGGCAGAATCAGGGTTGAAGGAGCGGTTCGCCATCGACGCGGCGGGGAGCTTGAAGGAGGCCCTCGCGTGCCTTTGTGCCGGGGGCTTCGACGTGGTGCTCCTCGATCTCATGCTGCCGGATACTACAGGGCTCGATACCTTTACCGCGTTGCACAGGTCGTACCCGGCTATCCCGGTGGTGCTCCTGACAGGCCTGTCTGATGAGACCCTGGCGGCGCGCGCCGTGAGGGAGGGGGCGCAGGACTACCTAGTAAAAGGGCAGGCCGCACCGGGCGTATTGGCCCGCTCGATAGTATACGCCATCGAACGGAACGCGGCCGAGAGGGCGGGGAGGGCGGCGATGAGGGCGATGCCCGGCGAGAGGACCCTGTGCCCGGAGATGGTCGGGACGAGTACCGCGTTAAACGAGGTGAAGTCCCTTATCTCGACGGTGGCGAGGACATCAAACACCTCGGTCCTCATAACAGGCGAGACAGGCACCGGCAAGGAGCTTGTTGCAAACGCCATCCACTACTCAAGCAGCAGGAAGGACGGCCCCTTAATAAAGCTCAATTGCAGCGCCATACCGGAGGCCCTCATGGAAGCCGAGATGTTCGGCTATGAAAAAGGGGCCTTCACCGACGCGCGCCAGACGAAAAAGGGGCTCTTTGAACTGGCTGACGGCGGGACGATCTTCCTTGACGAGATCGGCGACATGGACATAAGGCTTCAGCCCAAGCTCCTGCAGATACTCGAGAACAGGACCTTGAGAAAGCTCGGCGGGGTCCAGGACATGAGGGTCGACGTGAGGGTCATCGCGGCCACCAACGTGGACTTGAGCGCGAGGGTGCGCGAGAAGAGGTTCAGGGAGGACCTCTTTTACAGGCTCAACGTAATGGTCATAGAGCTGCCGCCATTGAGGGAGCGCAAGGAGGACATCCTCCCTATCGCCAGATACTTCATGAAAGAGAACGGGTCATCGTTGGATGGCGGCGGCCCCGGCTTGCTCGCTCCGGGGAGTATCGATATCCTCCTTGACCATGACTGGCCGGGCAATATCAGGGAGCTTAAGAACATAATAGAGAGGGCGAGGATACTGGCAGGCCCGGATGACATACGTCCGGCGCACATCCATCTCGACGGGGCCTCACAGACCCAGCGCCTCCACGCGCCAGGGCCCGTCCATGCCCCTGAGTATCCGGCGGATATCTCCCTTGAGGAGCTTGAGAAGGCCCATATAAAGAGGGTCCTCGAAAAGACAGAGGGCAATATCACACACGCCGCGCGCATACTCGGCATCTCGCGCCTGACCCTCAGGGAAAAGGCGAAAAAATACGCCCTTAAAGAGAATTGACAGCCTTGTAAAAGACTTTCCGATAAAAAACTTACCACCCCGGTAAAATTCTTATCAGATAGCTGGTAAATAACTTACCGGCTATGCCCCCAGAAATCCCCTAAATAATCCCAATATCAGAAATTTTCAGCTTGGCACGTACGTTGCTTTTAATTCATTTCGTTAGCGGCGACTGTCAAAGGCTTTTCCATCTCTTTGAAGGCGCTATAAACGAAAAATCCTGGAAAGAGGCATTTGTAATGGACAAAGGGGGGAATATAAGGGTCCTTGTGATCGATGATGAGGAGACGATGCTGGAGGTCTGCTCCGAGGTGCTGGAGAGCGCGGGATATAGCGTGCGGCGTTCTTACGGGGGGCAGGAGGCGCTTGGGCTGCTCATCGACGAAGACTGGGACGTGGTCCTCACCGACGTGCATATGCCGGGGCTTGGCGGCGTCGACCTCTTTAAGGAGACCATCGCAAGGAAGAAGGAGATGCGTGGCAGGTTCCTTTTCATGACCGGGGATAAGAGGGCGATAGAGACCGTAAGCTCGATGGACTCGAACTTCATCAAAAAGCCTTTCAGGGTGAAGGACCTCTTGTCGGCTGTCGAATCCATAATCCCTAACGAGCGCTCGACCCCCAGGAAAGAAGCGAGGGTCAAGGTGGCCGGATGCGGGGTCGTAGTCGAAGCCGGCGGCGAGCAGGTGGTGAGCGCTGTCACAGAGGACTTCTCAAGGCAAGGTATGAGGATAAGATATTCCGGGAGTCCTATCGAGCCAGGCTCAGTCCTGGGGCTTCGCCTTTCGGCCTTGTGCCTGAGCCTTGTAAAACAGGCAAAGGTGGTCTGGTCCCGGGAGGATGGCAGCCAGGGGGCCTCGTCTGGGCTTTTGTTCACCATGCCCCTGCCGGATTCCGTTATAGCTGACCTGGCTGTGCAGGGCCTTTATTTTTGATAAGCCGGAGTCTTTCGGTAAATTTGTCAAGCGGTACGATACGGAGGAGGAGTCATGATGAGGCAGGGTTTGAGAAAACAGAGTAGCGAGGCTTTAGGAGGCTTTGCAGGCCGGACGGCCTGGGAGCCGTATGGCGAGGCGAAGCCGGACGCTACGGAGGCTGGGGTACAGGATGGAGGCGCAGAGCACTCCTGTAGCTCTATAAACATCTATTTCAGGGAGATAAAGAGGTTCAAGCTCCTCAACTCCGTTGAGGAAAGGTCCCTTGCCGGAAGGATAGCCATTGGAGACGCCGAGGCAAGGAAACAGATGATAGAGTCAAACCTCCGGCTGGTGGTGAATATCGCCAAGAGGTACGTGAACAGGGGGCTACAGCTCCAGGACCTCATAGACGAGGGGAATATCGGGCTTATAAAGGCTGTCGAGCGGTTTAAGGCGGATATGGGCTGCAGGTTTTCAACCTATGCCACTTACTGGATAAGGCAGACCGTCGAGAGGGCGCTGGCGAACAAGGGGAGCATGATAAGGCTCCCGATACACATAGTCACCGACATGTCCCGGGTGGAGAAGGCCTCAAGGGAGTTCAGGGTCCTCTCCAACAGGGAGCCGAGCTCGAACGAGGTCTCCGAGAAGACCGGCCTCTCCGGGCGCTATGTGAAAAAACTCGAGACTATAAGCAAGCGTACGATGTCGCTTGAGTCCCGCGCGGGGCATGATGAGGCCGACCTGTCGCTGCTCGATAGCATCGAGGACGAGCGCACCCCGGTCCCCGTGGAGTACGTCGAGGAGGCACGAAGGGCCGAGAGGGTCACAAGCTGGCTCAAGATGCTTAATGAAAACGAGATGAGGATAATAAGCCTGCGGTTCGGCATAGGCGACTTCGCCCCCAGGACCCTTGAGACCATAGGCCGCGAGTTCGGCGTCACAAGGGAACGGGTAAGGCAGATAGAGGAGAAGGCGCTTGCCAAACTGAGGGCAATAGCGAGGGAGAACGAAACAGGGTCCGCTGACCTGCTTTGACCCGGCCAATAGCCGGGGGAAAGGGGCTGACTATGATACGGGTAATGGTCTCGATGGAAGGAAGGCTTTTCTCTGAAGGTGTCGCGAACCTGCTCGACAGCGCAGGCGGAGTCGAGGTGGCCTGGGTTACCGGTGGTGAAAAAGACACTGTGGAGAAGGCCCGTGCCGTCAAGCCCGACGTGATATTGACGGACTTGAAGACATTCCGGCGTTCCTTCGAGGGGGGCTGCCCGGAGGGGGCCAGGATACTCCTTGTCGCCCCGAGTGGCGAGGCGGTCCACCCGGCCTTCTTTGGAAGCCCGGTCTCAGGGAGCATTCCTGACAGCTCTTGCGAACTCATGCTCCAGACCGCGATAAAGGCGGTTGCGCAGGGTGTCCTCTGGACGGATGGAGCGTTGCCGGCCTGAATAATGGCCTTGAGTTTTGACAATTGGCGCGCCTGGCTGGGCTCGAACCAGCGACCTACTGCTTAGAAGGCAGTTGCTCTATCCGACTGAGCTACAGGCGCAAAGATGGCAGGCGTATTTCGGTTGCTTTTCGAGAAGGATTTGTTCTTTCTTTGCTTACTTTTTTCAAAAAAGAGAGTAAGTGGTCGGGGCGAGAGGATTCGAACCTCCGGCCCTCTGCTCCCAAAGCAGATGCGCTACCAGACTGCGCTACGCCCCGAATCGAATATGGATAAATACCATGAAAGGGATATTTATTGCAATACCATTTAACCCCCCTCCCTGTCCGCCCCCAGCCGTCCTTGAAAGGCCGCCTTCATCTGTCCCTGAAATTGAAAAAGGCCGGGTAATCCCCGGCCTTCCCCGCCTTCTTCAGAGGTAAGTCTACTGGGCAAGGCTCTTTATCTGGGCGATGACGGACTTGATATCGTCGTCGTTCATGGTCTGCTTTGGCATGCCTATGGCGAACTGCTTGTATTTCTTCTCCGCCCCGTTGCGGCCGTTCTTGATGACCTGCGTGATGTCAGCGTCAGAGGAGGTCTTTATGAACTGGTTGCCCTTGAAGGCCGGCGCCATGGCCGTTCCCTGCCCCTCGGCACCGTGGCAGGTACCGCATTTGGATTTGAAGATGGAGGCGCCGTCAGCCGCGATGGACATTGAGGCCGAAGCCATTACTACAGCTGCCGCCAGAGTGAAACCCATGATTCTTTTCATTTTGTTACCCTCCTTATTATCTGGTTTTTTACGGGCTTGGGCCCGCTTTGAGCGGGATTCTGCCAAACCCGCGTCAAGTTGGATTTTTTCAGGGATCGATTTCAGATAAGTATATCGTAAGTTCCGCGGAGCGCAACCGGGGCGGGTATTTTTGTAAAATTTCAGGTTTCGTGGCCGTCCAGATGAGTGGATTGGGCAAAAAACAGCCCTGTCCAGAATTCCCTTGACAGAGAGGGTATTTTTGTATACTGTATACACTGAAAATACCCCAGCCACCAGACTCATCCGTTTGTTAAAAAGGTCAGCTCGTTCCGGTACCCGGGAAGTTACCGTCGGGCCGGCAGGCTCTTTCGTTATAGTGCTTATTCCCTGAGGAGGTCAGATGGCCCGGAAAAAGATAACCGTAGTAGGTGCCGGCCATGTAGGCGCCCACACCGCCCTCTGGGTGGCTACAAAAGAGCTTGGGGACGTGGTGCTCCTCGATATAGTCGAGGGCGTGCCGCAGGGCAAGGCCCTGGACCTGATGGAAGCCGCTCCTGTTGAGTGCTTCGACTCCAGCGTGAGGGGCACAAACGACTACAGTGAGACCGCTGGCTCCGACGTGGTCATAGTCACGGCTGGCATACCCCGCAAGCCCGGGATGAGCAGAAGCGACCTCATCAACACCAACGTAGGCATCCTTAAAAGCGTCATAGAGAATATCGTCAAGTACTCGCCCGACGCCCACCTCCTTATAGTAACAAACCCGCTCGACGTGATGGTCTACGCGGCCTGGAAGCTCTCCGGCTTTCCGCCGCAGAGGATCATGGGCCTTTCCGGAGCGCTCGACGGCTCGAGGATGAGGTCTTTTATCGCCATGGAGCTTGGCGTTTCCATGCGCGACGTGCACGCGATGGTCATCGGCGGCCATGCCGACGAGATGGTCCCCTTGAAAAGGTACGCTACCGTCTCAGGTATCCCGGTAACCCAGCTTATCGAGGCCGACAGGCTCTCCTCCATCATGGAAAGGACAAAGAAGGCCGGTGGAGAGATAGTATCGCTTCTGAAGACCGGGAGCGCCTACTACGCCCCTTCCGCGGCCGTGGCCGAGATGTGCGAGGCCATTATAAAGGATAAGAAGCGCGTCATGCCATGCGCCGCCTATTTAAGCGGCCAGTACGGCGTCGAAGGCATGTTCATAGGGGTTCCGGTCGTCGTCGGGGCTGGCGGGGCCGAGAGGATAATAGAGATAGATCTCGACCAGAATGAAAAGAAGGCTTTCATGGATTCCGTCACGGCCGTAAAGGGCCTTATAAACGATCTTGGCATCGGGAAGTAGGAAGAAGGTTTGGCTTTGAGACAGGTATCTGTAAAGGATATAGCCGGAAAGGTCAGGGACCTCTGCATAAGCGCGGCCTGCAACCTTGAGCCGGATGTGGCAAAGGCGCTTAAGGCGGCCTTTAAGTCGGAGGAATCGCAGCTCGGGCGTGAGGTCCTCGGCCAGATAGTCGAGAACTTCGAGATAGCCGAAAGCGAAAACCTGCCAATGTGCCAGGATACCGGCATAGCGGTCTTTTTTATAGAGGTCGGCAGGGAGGTCTCTCTTGACGGCTCCCTCGAAGACGCTATAAACGAAGGTGTGCGCCAGGGCTACAGGGATGGGTACCTGAGGAAATCGGTCTGCCACCCGCTTAAAAGGATCAACACCGGAGACAATACCCCCGCCATAATACACACCTCCTTCGTCGAAGGGGACAAGATAAAGATAAAGATAGCCCCCAAGGGCGCTGGCAGCGAAAACATGAGCCGCCTCAAGATGCTCAAGCCCGCCGAAGGGGTCGAGGGCATAAAGGCCTTCGTGGTCGAGACCATAAAAGACGCTGGCGGCAACCCCTGCCCGCCGATAGTCGTGGGCCTGGGCATAGGCGGCAGCTTCGAGAAGTGCGCCATACTCGCCAAAAAGGCCCTTCTACGCCCGGTTGGGAGCGTAAACCCTGATGAGGACCTCAAGAAGCTCGAAGCCGAGCTTCTTGAGAAGGTAAACGACCTCGGGATCGGCCCCATGGGCTTCGGCGGAAGGATAACGGCCCTCGGGGTCCATATCGAGGCACACCCCTGCCACATAGCGAGCCTCCCGGTGGCGATAAATATCCAGTGCCACGCCGGAAGGCACAAGGAGGCGGTGATCTGATGGGTGAGCCGGTGAGGATATCCGCCCCATTGACAGATGAGATGGTGGGGAAGCTCAGGGCAGGGGACAAGGTCCTTATTACCGGCGTCCTCTATACCGCCCGGGACGCGGCGCACAAGAGGCTCATTGAGCTTCTGGACGCCGGCAAGGAGCTGCCCTTCGATATAAAGGGGCAGATGATCTATTACGTTGGCCCGACCCCGGAGAAGCCCGGGGAGGTCATCGGCTCTGCCGGGCCTACCACAAGCGGCAGGATGGATGCCTATACTCCGAGGCTCCTTGACCTGGGGCTCAAGGGCATGGTCGGCAAGGGCGCAAGGAGCAAGGAAGTCCTTGAGTCGATAAAGAAGAACAAGGCCGTATACATGGCGGCCGTTGGGGGAGCTGCCGCCCTCATAAGGCGTTCGATAAAGAAGGCTGAAATAATCGCTTACGAAGATCTCGGCCCCGAGGCCATAAGAAGGCTTGAGGTGGTCGATTTCCCGGCGATAGTTGTGAACGATATCTACGGAGGGGACCTCTTCCTCCAGGGCGTTGAAAAGTACAGGAGGGTCTCTTGAAGATAACCCTTGCCAATGCGGACGTTAACAGCGTCGCGGTAAAGCACGTCGAGAGGTTGAGCGGGGAGGACCTCAAAAGGTGCTACCAGTGCGGCAACTGCTCGGCAGGCTGCCCGGTCTCCTACGCGATGGAGATACCCCCGACCAAGGTCATGAGGTACCTCCAGCTCGGCGACATAGAGGCTGTAAAGAAGGCCAACACGATGTGGCTCTGCGTTGGCTGCCTCCAGTGCTACTCAAGGTGCCCGAAGGGCTGTAGCGTCGCGGCGGTCCTTGAGGCCATGCGGCAGGACGCATTGAGGTGCGGCGAGGGTAAGACCGAGATAAAGGACCTGCCGATGCCGCTTCTCAAGAAGGCGCCGCAGCAGGCCCTGGTATGCGGGTTCAGGAAGTTTGTTAGCTGAGGTCTGTTTTTCATGCCGGTAAACAATGCATCTGCGTCGTAGGGCAGTTTGGATTTATTAGCAAGACGTTCAAGACCCAGAAGTAAAACTGAACATAAGACGGTCCCTATGAAGATACCTTATTACCCTGGTTGCACACTAAACACGGTCGCCAAGCACTTCGACACCTCCGCGAGGAATGCTGCCGAGGCCATGGGCTTCGAGATGGCCGAGCTCAAGCAGTGGAACTGCTGCGGGGCGACCTTCCCGCTCTCCCCTGACAACATTATGGGCTTGACCGCCCCTGCAAAGGTCCTCTCGGAAGCCCGCAAGGAGGGGGATACCGTTACCACCCTCTGCTCGGTCTGCTATAACGTTTTGAAGCGCACCAACAAGGTGATGCGGGACAGCAGGGACAAAAGGGGCGTCGTCAACGGCTTCATAGAGGAGGAGTACGACGGGAGCTTGAACGTCCTCCATTACCTCGAGGTGCTCCGCGACAAGGTCGGCTTCGCGAAGGTAAAGGAGGCGGTAAAGAGGCCCCTTAAGGGCATAAAGGCGGCAGGTTATTACGGGTGCATGCTGCTGCGTCCCTTTGAGGATATCGGCATAGACAACGCCGAGAGGCCGACGATATTCGAGGACCTCCTGAAGGCGCTTGGGGCTGAAGCCGTAGAGTTCCCTAACAAGATCGAGTGCTGCGGGGCGCATGTAACGATGAATAACGACGAGGTCGTAACGCGCCTGTCCGGGAGCGTCATGACATCTGCCGTAGGCTCCGGCGCAGAGCTCATCGTCACAAGCTGCCCGCTTTGCCAGTATAATCTCGAGAAGAGCCAGCCGGCCGTGCAGAGGCAGAGCGGAGGCTTCGTGCCGGTGCCGGTCGTATACTTTACCCAGGCCCTGGGATTAGCCCTCGGCCAGGATATAGAGACATTGGGTTTTGAGAAGAACGCGACAGACGTGATGCCGCTCCTTAAGAAAAAGGGTATCGTGTAGTTAAAGCAGGTCCAACGTCCCACGAGGAAAGAGTTATGCCGAGAATCGGAGTCTTTGTCTGCCAGTGCGGGAATAACATAGCGGCTACCGTAGATACCAGGAAGGTTGCCGAGGATATGTCCCAGTTACCGGGCGTGGCCTACACATGCGACTACAAGTTCATGTGCTCTTCTCCCGGGCAGGAGATGCTCAAGCAGGCCATAAAGGAGCAGAAGCTCGACGGCGTCATCGTCTCCGCCTGCTCGCCGCACATGCACGAGAAGACCTTCAGGAAGGCCTCCGAGGCCGCCGGTCTCAACCCTTACCAGTGCGAGATAACCAACATCCGTGAGCAGTGCTCCTGGGTGCACCACGACAGAACAAAGGCGACCGGGACAGCGAAGTCCATTGACCTCACCAGGATGACGATTCAGAGGCTCAAGAAGAACAAGCCTCTCAAGAAGATAAAGATACCGGTCAAGAAAAAGGCGCTCGTCATAGGCGGCGGCATAGCCGGCATACAGGCGGCCCTCGACATAGCAGAGGGCGGCAGGGAAGTGATACTCGTCGAGAAGGAGCCTTCGATCGGCGGCAACATGGCCAAGCTCTCGGAGACCTTCCCCACGATGGACTGCTCGCAGTGTATCCTCACCCCCAAGATGGTCGAGGCCGAGCTCAACGAGCAGATAACGCTTTATACCTACTCTGAGGTCGAGAAGGTCGAAGGCTACATCGGCAACTTTACCGTTACGGTAAGGAGGAAGGCCAAGTACGTCGACGAGGAGACCTGCACAGGGTGCGGCGAGTGCACTGAGAAGTGCCCGTTCAAGGTGACAAGCTCCTTTGAGATGGGCTTGAGCAAGAGAAAGGTCATATACACGCCCTTCCCGCAGGCGGTGCCGAACATACCGGTCATAGACGCGGCCAACTGCCCTAAGATACAGAAGGACAAGTGCGGCGCGTGCGCCATTGTCTGCGGCCCGAAATCGATAGATTTCAAGATGCAGGACAAGCTCGTAACCGAAGAGGTCGGCGCGATAGTTGTGGCCACCGGCTACCAGCTCATGCCCAACGAGCACTTCGGCGAGTACGGCTACGGCAGGATAAAGGACGTAATAAGCGGCCTCCAGTTCGAGAGGCTCGCCTCATCCTCTGGCCCGACGGGCGGCGAGATAAGGAGGCTCTCGGACGGCAAGACCCCCCAGAGCGTGGTCTTCATCCAGTGCTCCGGCTCGAGGGACGAGAAGAAGGGCGTCTCCTACTGCTCCAAGATATGCTGTATGTACACCGCCAAGCACACGAAGCTTTACGCCCACAAGGTGCACGGCGGACAGTCATACGTCTTCTACATGGACATCCGCTCCGGCGGAAAGAGGTACGAGGAGTTCGTGCGCGGCGCCATAGAGCAGGACGGCGCGATGTATCTCCGAGGGCGCGTATCGAGGGTATACGAGCGTGACGGCAAGGTCATAGTGCAGGGCGCCGACACGCTTAGCGGTTCTCAGGTCGAGATAGAGGCCGACATGGTGGTGCTTGCCACCGCGATGGTCGCGAGGGACGGCGCGGATACCGTCGCGCAGAGGCTCGGCATAGGCTACGACAAGGACAGGTTCTATAACGAGTACCATCCGAAGCTAAAGCCGGTCGAGACGGTCACGGCGGGCATATACCTCGCCGGCTCCTGCATGGGGCCGATGGACATACCCGAGACCGTGGCGCAGGGCAGCGCCGCCGCGAGCAAGGTGCTGGCGCTTTTCTCGGCGGACGAGATGGCGAGGGAGCCGATTACCTCTGAGGTCAACAAGGCCACCTGTAACGCCTGCTGGGACTGTGTCACTGCCTGCCCGTACAACGCGATAGACAGGGACGCGGTAAAGGACAGGAACGGCAATATAGTGAGACGCCTCGCGAAGGTCAACGAAGGCCTCTGCCAGGGCTGCGGGGTCTGCATCGCGGCGTGCAGGTCGAAGTCGATAGACTTGAAAGGTTATACGGACGAGCAGGTTTACGCGGCTATAAGCGCGTTTTGACGGATTCTTGCCCTAAACGCCCATCTGCTGTGTCAGGGCTGCGGGCTTGAATCCTCACATACTAAAAAAGTATGCTGCGGTTCAACCCCTTGCCCTTCCTTGCATCTGGGCATTTATGACAAGAATGGTTAACGAGAATACGGGAAAACGAATATGAGCGGACACACTGAAGAGACTACTGCAAGCGGCGGCTTCGAGCCGAAGATAATGGCCTTTGTCTGCAACTGGTGCACTTACGCGGGCGCTGACCTCGCTGGCACCAGCAGGATGGAGTACAGGCCGAACGTAAGGATAGTCAAGCTCCCCTGCACAGGGCGCATTGACCCGCTATTTATCCTCAAGGCCTTTGAGAACGGCGCCGACGGGGTCCTGGTCTCTGGCTGCCACCCCGGCGACTGCCATTACACGACAGGCAACTACCACGCCAGGAGGCGCTGGATAGGCTTCAAGAACCTCCTTGAGTTCGCTGGCGTGGACATGATGAGGCTTCATTTTTCGTGGGTATCGGCCTCTGAGGCCATAAAGTGGGTCGACCTCATAAACAGGGTCACAGACGAGGTCAAGGCCCTCGGGCCCTTCATGGAGTACAAGGGGCTTAAAGAGGTGACCGAATAACTGGGGGTAGGTATGGGGACCGAGGTCTCTGTAAGCGCGGTGCTCATAGAGAGGGAAGACGGCACGTACAGGGCTAACTGCCCGGAGCTCAATATCAGCTCCGAAGGCGAAAGCTCGGAAGAGGCCTTTGAGAACCTCAAGGCCGCCGCGCAAAAACATGTAAGGGAAACTGGCGCGGAGGGTCTCCGGATGAGCCAGGTGAAATGCATGAAGTTCAAGGTAACGATAGATTAGAAGCGGGGCGGTCCGGGCAAGCCCCGGAGGTCCGAAGAGAAGGAAATGGAAAATACTTTAAGGCAGAAAGCGAAAGAGCTACTTACCTCCGGCGAGGTAAAGGTCGTAATAGGCTGGGGCTGGAACAAGAAGAAGACCTATACCACCCCTGTCTTCATAACCGACCCTGCCGAGGCTGATCTGCTCGTCTGGAACCCCCGGTGCGTAAACAACCTCTCGGTATACCTCACGAGGAAGTACAGGGACATCCAGAAGATCGGCACTCCCGCGATAGTGGCCAAGGGCTGCGACATAAAGAACATCGCCGTCCTCATCTCGGAAGCGCAGCTCAAAAGGGAGGACGTCTATATAATCGGCGTGACCTGCGGCGGCGTGGCTTACCGTCAGGAGCTCTGGAAGGGTGAGCTTACCCCTCAGATAATGCCGACCAAGTGCCATAACTGCGACGTCAGGAATCCGCACATAGCTGATTTCGTTGTCGGGGAAAAATCCTCCTTCGTACCGCCCGAGGCCCCGACCGGCATGGTCTTCGACAAGATCAAGGAACTCGACTCCAAAAGCTCTTCAGAGAGATGGGCCTTCTGGATAAGCGAGTTTTCCAGGTGCATAAAGTGCTACGCCTGCAGGCAGGTCTGCTCGCTCTGCTACTGCGAGAGGTGCATAACCGAGAAGAACATGCCGCAGTGGGTAGAGACCTCGGCGCACCCGAGGGGCACCCTCTCATGGAACCTGATCCGGGCCATGCACCTCGCTGGAAGGTGTACATTCTGCGGCGAGTGCGAGAGGTCGTGCCCTGTGAACATACCGTTGAACCTTGTGAACCAGAAGCTCATAACGGTTGTGAAGGAAGCGTTCGATTACAGGTCCGGCTACGACGAGAAGGTCCATCCGCCGATGATCGTCTTTAGCCCCGATGACAGGGAAAACTTCATAAAATGACCGCTGGCCCCATGCGCGGAACGGTTGAAAGAAGATGGCAGAGAAGATACTCAGTAAAGACGGCCTTACGGGCCTCATAGCCTCGGTAACTGAAAATGGCGGGAGGTTCATAGCCCCGACTATTGTCGCCAGGCAGATAGTCTTCAAGAAGGTCGCGGCCGCCTCGGATATAGCCGGGGACTACGTGCTCGCGAGGAACTCGTTCAAGGAGTTCCTCTTCCCGCAGACAGAGGTCATAGCCGAGTTCAAGCTCGGAAAAGATAAGGTAGAGATGTCCGGCGTCGAGCCCCGGACCCCTTATACGGTAGTATTCGGTGCGAGGCCGTGCGAGGCGGCGAGCCTCGCTGGGCTCCGCGCCCTTTTCACCTGGGACTTTGTCGATGAGTTCTTCACGAAGAGGGACGAAAAGACCGTAGTCATAACCGTCGGCTGCACCAGGGGCGACGACTCCTGCTTCTGCACTACCGTGAATCTGTCGCCAGAGGCGACCGAAGGCGCTGACGTCTACATGAGGGAGACGGAGGACGGAGGCTATTCCGTCAGTCCGCTTACCGACAAAGGCAGGAAGTTCGTGGAGGCTCATGAGTTGGCCTTCAGCTCTGGCGCGGCGAAGTTAAAGCCCCTCTTCTCCCCTGAGAAGATAAAAGAGGTCGATCTCAAGAGGATCTCTGAGAGGCTCAAGGACAAGTCCCACTACGACGACCCGGTCTGGGCGAAGCTCGCGAGAAAGTGCATCGGGTGCGGCGCATGCACCTTCACATGCCCCACTTGCAGGTGCTTTGACATAACCGACGAGGGCACGGCCTTCGAAGGCGAGAGAAGGAAGAACTGGGACGCGTGCCAGTATGACTCGTTCACGCTGCACGCCAGCGGCCACAACCCCAGGGAGCACCAGTACCAGAGGTGGAGGAACCGCTTCATGTGCAAGTTCAACTTCTATCCCGAGAAGTTCTCATCCAAGGGCTGCGTCGGGTGCGGAAGGTGCATAAGGGTATGCCCGGTAAGGCTCGACATAACCGACGTGATGGAAGAGTTCTCGAAATGAGCATGCAAGTCTTAAAGGACGTAGTAGAGATGAACAACATTTATCTGCCGCACCTTGTTACAATCGATGAAATAATAGAGGAGGCCCCGGACGTAAGGAGCTTTAAGCTCGTCTTCCAGGACCCGGCTCTTCGCGAGAGCTTCGAATTCAAGACAGGCCAGTTCGCGCTATACTCAGCCTTCGGCCTGGGTGAGTCGACCTTCTGCATAGCCTCTTCCCCCACGAGGAAGGGCTACGTAGAGTGCACTTTCAGGCGTTCCGGAAGGGTCACTGGCGGGCTTGCCCAGCTTTCGGTCGGCGACACCATGGGCTTCAGGGGGCCTTACGGCAACTACTTCCCGGTAGACGAGTGGAAGGGCAAGAACCTGGTATTCATCGCCGGAGGCATAGGCCTTCCTCCGGTACGTTCGGTAATATGGAACGTCCTTGACAGGAGAGAGGACTTTGGCAATATAACTATAGTGTACGGGGCCAAGACGGTAGCCGACCTTGTATACAAGGAAGAGCTGAAGGGCTGGGATGAGAGGGGGGATGTGACCCTCGTCCAGACCGTTGACCCGGGTGGCCAGACCCCTGACTGGAAGGGCAAGGTCGGGTTCGTCCCGACCGTCCTTGAGGAAGCGGCCCCCGCGGCGGAGAACACGGTAGCCGTTACATGCGGCCCGCCGATAATGATCAAGTTCGTGCTCAGTACGCTCGGCAAGCTCGGCTTCGCCGATCAAAGCGTATTCACCACGCTCGAGAACAAGATGAAGTGCGGCGTGGGAAAATGCGGCAGGTGTAACGTCGGAGACGTCTACGTATGCAAGGAAGGCCCTGTCTATACCGCCGCCGAGATAAAGAGGATGTATAACGACTTTTAAATGAGCATAACGCAGGAATCCCGGAGAATAAGAAATGGCAGAAGACATTAAAAAACCAGCTACCCTCGCCACCGGCGACAGGACTATACCGCCGAAAGACGCGAAGATGATACCCATATACATCATGGGCAGGGAGTACATGGTCCCGGAGACCCTGACCATAATGAAGGCGACAGAGTACGCCGGATACTCATACGTCAGGGGCTGCGGCTGCAGGGGCGGCATATGCGGAGCGTGCGGCACATTCTACCGCTTCATGGGCGACTACAGGCTCCGTGCAGGGCTGGCCTGCCAGACGGTAGCCGAGCCCAATATGGTATTATCCCAGTTGCCCTTCTTCCCGTCCAACAGGCCGGGGTACGAAATAGAGAATACCGGGGGCAACCCCCACGAGGAGCTCAGGAGCCTGTACCCTGAGGTCTTCAAGTGCGTCGGCTGCGGCACCTGCACCAGGACGTGCCCGATGGACATAGACGTCATGGACTATATCGCCCTTATGAAGAGGGGCGACCTTAAGGCCGCTGCCCTCAAGAGCTTTGACTGCGTGCAGTGCGGCCTTTGCACCTCGCGCTGCCCGGCGCAGATATCCCAGCCAAACGCGGCCCAGTTCGTAAGGAGGATCTACGGCAAGTACATGCTCCCCAAGGCCTCTCACCTCTCAAAGAGGGTCGAGGACGTAAAGGGCGGCAAGTATGAGGGCATGCTCAAGGAGCTTACCTCCATGAAGCAGGAGGACGTAAAGAAGCTCTATGTCGAGCGCGAGAGGGAGCCGGACCTGGCTGAATCGGGCAAGTGGATGCCAAAGGACACATCGAAGCTTTAAAGTACCGTTAAAACGATAATAACCTTTAGAAAGCAAACGGCGTTTATACCGGAGGAAAGATGAGCGGAGGATATACCACAGCTCTCAAGGAACTCATAAAGAAGGTCGAGGCCACAAGGGCCGCCAGGGTCGAGAAGGCCAGGAAAGGGGATCACTTCCCGGCGCTCACCATGGAGCAGAGGCAGGAGTGGCTCAAGAAGTACCACCCCGACTACAATAACGACGGAAGGCGCGCCGTTGAGGTCGGGCCCAACAAGGGCACGGTATATCCGGAAGAGGTCTCCACCCTCCTTGAGTCGAAGAGCAGGCTCAATACCAGGGCCGTCGACCTCTCCAAGACCGATTATGAGACAGACCTCCTCGTCATAGGCGCAGGCGGCGCCGGCACTGCGGCGGCGCTCGCGGCCCAGGAGGCGGGCTTCAAGGTGCTCGTATCCACCAAGCTCCGCCACGGCGATTCCAATACCGTCATGGCAGAGGGGGGCATACAGGGCGCCGACCAGGAGGGAGATTCCCCTTACTTCCATTACCTCGACGTTATAGGCGGCGGGCACTTCTCCAACCAGCCCGGCCTCGTAGCGGCGCTTACTAATGACGCGCCGCTTATCATCCACTGGCTCGAGGGGCTCGGCATGATGTTCGACAAGCACCCGGACGGCAGGATGAAGGTAAGGCACGGCGGCGGGACCTGCAGGAAGAGGATGCACTCCTCCGGAGATATGACCGGCGCGGAGATAATGAGGGTCGTGAGGGACGAGGCCAGGAACAGGGCAGAGGGCATAAAGGTGCTGGAATTTACCCCTGCCGTCGAGATACTCCTCGACGAGTCCGGCAACGCCGCCGGGGCGGTACTCTATAACCTCGAAACAAAGGAATACTACGTGGTGCGGGCCAAGGCGGTCATAGTAGCCACAGGCGGCTTCGGCAGGCTCCATATCCAGGGCTTCCCGACGACCAATCACTACGGCGCTACCGCCGACGGGGTCGTCATGGCATACAGGGCCGGGGTCTCGCTACAGGACCTCGATTCGACCCAGTACCATCCGACGGGCGCGATATACCCGGAGCAGAACGTGGGTCTGCTTATAACGGAGAAGGTAAGGGGCCTGGGCGCGCAGCTCCTCAACATCGAAGGCGAGCAGTTCTGCTTCCCGCTCGAACCCAGGGACGTTGAGTCTGCCTGCGTCATACGTGAGTGCCGGGAGATCGGCCAGGGCATAGTGACGCCTACCGGCAGGCACGGGGTATGGCTCGACTCCCCGATGATAGATATGCTCCACGGCGAGGGGGCCGTAAGGAAGGAGCTCCCTGCCAAGTACATTCAGTTCAAGCGCTATGATATAGACATAAGCAAGGTGCCGATGCTCATATATCCAACGCTCCATTACCAGAACGGCGGCATAAGCATAAACGAATGGTCCGAGACGAGCGTAAAGGGCCTCTACAGCGCCGGAGAGGTGGCCGGAGGGGTGCACGGCAGGAACCGTCTCATGGGCAACTCTCTCCTTGACGTCCTTGTCTTCGGCAGGAGGGCTGGCATCAAGGCGGCCGAGTACATGAAGTCCCATGAGGCCGGGAAGAAGCTTTCCCTGAACCACGTCGAGAAGTTCAACAAGGAGATCGAGAAGGCCGGAATAGATAACGGCATCGCAAGCCCGCTCCTTCTGCCCGACTACGCGCCTGACCACGTCAGGACAAGGCAGGTAGGTTAGGGTACAGGTAGTTGATACCGGGGGCCGGCGTCTGCCGGCCCCGTACAAGCGGGCCGATTGCCCGCTTCACTTGTTTTTAGAATGTTTTTTCAAGTGTAATAATCATCACCAGTGTCAATGATAAAAGACGTGCTTGACTTAAAAAATCAGCTCTACCGGATGGAGGTCGGCTTCTTATGAATATCCACGAGCACCAGGCAAAGCAGATACTCGCCAGGTTCGGCGTCTCCGTGCCCAAGGGCAGGATAGCCTTCACGCCGTCGGAGGCCGAGGAAGTGGCCCGTGATTTTATCGCCGAAAAGGGCGTATGCGTCGTCAAGGCGCAGATACACGCCGGCGGCAGGGGCAAGGCCGGAGGGGTAAAGCTCGCCAAAACAAAGGAAGAGGCGGCTAATATCGCGAAAGAGCTCCTCGGCAAGGTGCTGGTCACCCACCAGACAGGTCCTTCCGGCAAGGAAGTAAAGAAGGTCTACGTCGAGGAGGGCTGCCAGATAGCAAGGGAGCTTTACCTGGGCCTGGTCGTCGACAGGTCGACACAGCGGGTCGTCATGATGGCCTCTACGGAAGGTGGGGTCGAGATAGAGGAGGTAGCGGCAAAGGCCCCTGAGAAGATATTAAAGGAATACATAGACCCGGTGGCCGGGCTCATACCTTTTCAGGGCAGGAAGCTCGCCTTCGGCCTCGGCATAGACAAGGCGCAGGTGAACAAGGCCGTAAAGTTCATGACCGCCCTCTATAACGCCTTCGTCGCCTCCGACTGCTCGATGGCGGAGATAAACCCGTTAGTCGTCACAAAGGACGGGGACATAATCGCCCTCGACGCCAAGATGTCCTTTGACGATAACGCCCTTTTCAGGCACAAGGACATAGAGGAGATGAGGGACCTGGACGAGGAGGACCCGAAGGAGGTCGCCGCCTCGAGGTTCAACCTCAACTACGTCTCGCTCGACGGCAACATCGGCTGCATGGTCAACGGCGCGGGCCTTGCCATGGCCACAATGGATATGATAAAGCTCTCGGGCGGGAACCCCGCAAACTTCCTCGACGTGGGCGGCGGGGCGAACAAGGAGCAGGTCACAGCCGCCTTCAAGCTCATCACCTCAGACCCTGAGGTCAAGGGCGTGCTCGTCAACATATTCGGCGGCATAATGAGGTGCGATATAATAGCCGAGGGCATAATGGCCGCGGCAAAGGACGTGGGGCTCAAGGTCCCCCTTGTCGTAAGGCTTCAGGGGACGAACGTCGAGCAGGGGAGGAAGCTCCTCGCCGGCTCCGGCCTCAACATAATAACCGCCGAGAACATGGACGAGGCTGCAAGCAAGGCCGTCGAGGCCGCAAAGAAGGCTTCTTAAAAGAGACATCAGGAGCGACCCCAATGAGCATACTCGTAAATAAGGATACAAAGGTCATCTGCCAGGGTATAACAGGCGAGCAGGGCACCTTCCACACAAGGCAGATGGTCGCCTACGGCACAAAGATGGTCGGTGGAGTGACCCCCGGCAAGGGCGGCACGAAGGTCGACGATATCCCGGTCTTCGATACGGTCGACGAGGCGGTAAAGGCCACGGAGGCTGACGCCTCGGTAATATACGTGCCTGCGGCCTTTGCAGGCGACGCTATAATGGAGGCGGTAGACGCAGGGGTCGAGCTCGTCATCTGTATAACCGAAGGCATACCTGTCCTAGACATGGTAAAGGTCAGAAGGTTCATGCAGGGAAAGCGCTCAAGGCTTGTCGGCCCCAACTGCCCCGGTGTCATAACCCCCGGCGAGTGCAAGATAGGCATCATGCCAGGGCACATCCATAAGACCGGCAACATAGGCGTTGTATCAAGGAGCGGGACGCTTACCTACGAGGCCGTAGACCAGTTGACGAGGCTTGGGCTCGGGCAGTCTACCTGCGTCGGCATAGGCGGGGACCCTGTGAACGGCACGAACTTCATCGACGTCATCGATCTTTTCCAGAAGGACCCTGGCACAAGCGCCATCGTCATGATAGGCGAGATAGGCGGCACCGCGGAGGAAGAGGCGGCCGAGTTCATAAGGAAGAACGTCACGAAGCCGGTAGTGGGCTACATAGCCGGCGCTACCGCGCCAAAGGGCAAGAGGATGGGACATGCCGGTGCCATCATCTCCGGCGGCAAGGGCACGGCCGAAGAGAAGTTCGAGGCCATGCAGAGGGCCGGGATAAGGATCACCAGGAGCACCGCTGAAATAGGCAGGTCGATGTTGGAAGTTCTCCAGAAAGTGTGATAATATAATGTATTGCGGGTTGTTGACTCGGGGGAAGGTCTGTGTTAAAAGAGACTTCCCCATTTTAAGAATTTTCTTAGGCAAAAAGCTCCCTTAGGGGGCCAAAAGCTATCCGGAGGTTCCATGACAGAGGCGGCGGCGAAGAAACTGCCAAGGATTGAGATAAACGAGAAGAATTGCAAGGGGTGCAGCATCTGCGTTGATTTCTGCCCCACCAAGGTTCTCGAGATCAGGGGGGCCATCTGCGCTGTAAAGGACCTTGAGGCATGCACAAGGTGTCAGCTCTGCGATCTCAGGTGCCCGGATTTCGCCATACGGGTCTTTGATTAATAACCTTTCGCCGCTAAAGAGCGGCCTTTCAGGGGGAATCGAATAAAATGGCTGAAAAGAAAAAGAGGCTCATGCAGGGCAACGAGGCCTGCGTTGAAGGCGCCATATATGCGGGATGCAGGTTCTACTCCGGATATCCAATAACGCCCTCTACCGAGATTGCCGAGGGCATGTCGGTAAGGCTGCCGAAGCTCGGCGGCAAGTTCATCCAGATGGAAGACGAGATAGGCGGCATCGCGGCAGCCATCGGCGGCTCTGTGGCAGGTATAAAGTCCATGACCGCCACATCCGGCCCGGGTTTTTCACTCAAGCAGGAGTGCATAGGCTACGCCTGCATAACCGAAATACCGCTTGTGATAGTCGACGTCATGAGGGCCGGCCCTTCAACCGGCTATCCGACAGGCCCATCGCAGTCTGATATCATGCAGGCCAAGTGGGGGACCCACGGCGACCATCCGGTCATCGCCCTTACGCCGGCCTATGTGCCGGAGATACTCACCGAGACGGTAAGGGCCTTCAACCTGGCCGAGAAGTACAGGACCCCGGTGATGGTCCTTTATGATGAAATAGTAGGGCACATGAGGGAGGCCGTAGAGCTTCCGGAGCCCGGCGAGCTTGAGGTCGTCAACAGGGCCAGGCCGGAGTGCAAGCCGGAAGAATACCATCCTTACGACGATCGCTTCCTCGTGCCGCCTCTCGCCCCGTTCGGCGAGGGCTACAGGTTCCACATCACAGGATTGAACCACAAGCAGGACGGCTTCCCCACGAACGACCCGAAGCTCATCGACAGGAACAACAGGCGTATCATGGAGAAGATTGAGGTCAACAAGGCCGATATCTGGAAGAACGAGGAAATTTCGCTCGATGACGCCGAGGTAGCCGTCTTCACCATAGGCTCGACGGCCCGTTCCGCCCGTTTCGCGGTGAACGAGCTCCGTAAGCAGGGCGTAAAGGCAGGGCTTCTGAGGCCGCTTACCATATGGCCCTTCCCTGACAATGCCGTCCATGACGTCGCAAAGAGGGTAAAGGCTATAATAGTGCCGGAGATGAACCTGGGGCAGATGTTCCACGAGGTGCAGAGGGCTGCCCTTGGCGCCTGTAAGGTCGAGGGCCTTTTCAGGGTCGACGGCGAGCCCATAACCCCGGCCCAGATAATGGAAGCCATAAAGAAGCACTGCTAAACAGCTGTTCCAAGCCCGCGGATGCTGGCGTGAACGGATAACGACCCGGAGGAACCAATGTCAACAACGGTTGCTGAGAAGAAGGAAAAGATAAGCGTACCCTTCGATTACGATAAGTACCTGAGGCCCAATAAGCTCCCGCACATATGGTGCCCGGGCTGCGGCCACGGGATAGTCCTGAAGGCTATGCTCCGCGCCATAGACAAGGCGGGCCTCGACAAGAACAATGTCTGCATGGTCTCCGGCATAGGCTGCTCATCCAGGACCCCCGGCTACGTCGACTTCAACACCATGCATACCATACACGGAAGGGCCCCGGCCTTCGCTACCGGCATCAAGCTCGCCAAGCCAGAGATGAAGGTAATAGTCATAACCGGCGACGGTGACGCGCTCGCGATAGGCGGAAACCACTTCATACATGTCTGCAGGCGCAATATCGACATGACCATACTGGTGATGACCAACGCTACATACGGGATGACAGGTGGGCAGTTCTCCCCGACCTCGCCTATGAACACGGTCTCGACGACCAGCAGGTACGGCAGCATAGAGCCGCCTTTCGATGCCTGCGAGATGGCCAAGGCCGCCGGGGCGACATTCGTCGCCAGGGGCACGGCCTATCACACGATCGAGCTTGAAAAGACGCTCTTTGAGGCGATCCAGCACAAGGGGACCTCTGTGGTAGATATCATCGACGCCTGCCCGACCTACTTCGGAAGGGCGAACAACCTGAAGAGCGCGTCCCAGATGATGGACGTGATAGAGAAGGACGGCACGGTGAACGTAAAGCAGGCTGATAAGCTGCCGCCGGAGAAGCTCGAGGGGAAGTTCCTCCGTGGCATCCTGCACAGGGCCGAGAGGCCGGAGTATACCGAGGCCTACCAGACCATGGTAACCGAGAAGGCGGCGAAGAAGTAAGACAGAAACACAACCGAATCCGGAGGCTTCATTAAAATGAGCGACAGGTACGAGATACGTTTCAGCGGCTCTGGCGGACAGGGCATGATACTGGCCGGTATAATCATGGCCGAGGCCGCTGCCATATACGGGGGCAAGAACGCGGTGCAGAGCCAGTCTTACGGGCCTGAGTCGAGGGGAGGCGCCAGCAAGGCGGAGGTTATCATCTCTCACGGCTCGATAGACTACCCGAAGGCGACCTCCATAGACTGCATGCTGGCCATGACCCAGGAGGCATGTACCAAGTACCATTCCGACGTGAAGGAAGGCGGCATACTCCTCATAGACAGCGACGAGGTGAAGGATGTGCCAAAGGGCAAGTTCAGGACCTTGAGCTACCCGATAATCGCCACAGCGAGGGAAGAGCTCGGCAAGACCATAGTCGCGAACATCATCTCTCTTGGCATGATAGCCGAGCTTACCGGAGTCGTCTCCCATGAGGCCATCGAGAAGGCGGTCCTCTCAAGGGTGCCGGCGGCCTTCCTTGAGCTCAACAAGAGCGCCCTGCAGATAGGCTTTGACAGGGCGAAAGAGCTTAAGTGATCTTTTTCTTATCAAGGGCCGGCCTTTTTGGCCGGCCCTTTTTTTTTACCGAAATCACTCCACGCAAATTGACGTGATGTAATAAAGCTGTTAAGCTTTCAAAAGCCTGTCGGTTTAAAAATCCTTTTCAGAAAAAATCTTCCATGTACTCTCGTTTCCTTATAAATTGGTTTTTACGGAGGCATACAGCTGGTTACCCATGATTGCGTAATAGTCGGCGCCGGCCTTGCCGGGATGAGGGCCGCGATAGAGGCGGCCCGGGCAGGACTCAACGTCGCGGTAGTCTCGAAGATATATCCGGTGAGGAGCCATTCGGTGGCGGCCCAGGGCGGCATAAACGCCGTTTTGAAGGAGACAGATTCCTGGGAAGCGCACATGTTCGACACCGTTAAGGGGAGCGACTACCTTGGCGACCAGGCCGCCATAGAGGTCATGTGCAAGGAAGGGCCCGGCGATATCCTTGAGCTCGAGGGCATGGGCGCCATCTTCAGCCGCGGCATCGACGGCAGTATCGCCCAGAGGCCATTTGGCGGGGCAGGTTATCCCAGGACCTGCTATCTCGCCGACAGGACGGGACATGCGATGCTGCACGTCATGTACGAGCAGCTCGTGAAGCACGGTGTTCTGATCTACGACGAATGGCACGTGGTGAGGGTCGTGACCCAAGACGGGGCCGCAGTGGGCGTTATCGCCATAGAGCTCGACACCGGGAAGCTCCACAGGCTCAACTCGAAGGCTGTTATCATAGCCACAGGCGGATACGGCAGGGTCTACAGGACCACCACCAACGCCATCTCCTCGACAGGCGACGGGCTGGGGCTCGCGCTTGATGCCGGGCTGCCGCTCATGGACATGGAGTTCGTCCAGTTCCATCCAACTGTCCTTAAAAGGACCGGGATACTCATGACCGAGGGGGCGAGGGGCGAGGGAGCCTATCTCCTCAATTCGCTCGGCGAGAGGTTCATGGAGAAGTACGCCCCCAAGGTGAAGGAGCTTGCCAGCCGTGACGTCGTAAGCCGCGCCGAACAGATGGAAATAGAAGAAGGGCGGGGCGTGGACGGCTGCGTCTTTCTTGATCTAAGGCACCTCGGGGCAGGCAAGATCAAAGAGAGGCTCTCCCAGATAAGGGACCTTGCGATAAACTTCGCCGGGGTAGACCCCGTTGAGGCGCCTGTGCCCGTAAAGCCCGGGGCCCATTACTCGATGGGCGGCATAGCTACCGACGTCGACGGGCAGACCGGCATACACGGGCTTTTCGCGGCTGGCGAGAGCGCCTGCGTAAGCGTCCACGGAGCGAACAGGCTCGGAGGCAACTCTCTTCTTGAGACAATCGTCTTTGGCAGGAGGGCCGGTAAAAAAGCGGCAGAGTACTGCGCATCCACGCAAGTGGCGCCTTTCCCGGATTCAGCGCTTGCCGACGCCTCCCACGAGGTGGCCAGGCTCGTAAGCAGGGAGGAGGGAGAGTCTCCGCACGCCATAAAGGAAGAGATGACAGCGGCCATGGAGGATTTCTGCGGCATCTTCCGGAACAGGGAGAGGCTCGGCAAAGGATATGAAAAGATAAAAGAGCTTAAAGAAAGATATGAGATGGTGGCCCTGACCGACAGGGGCGATTACTTCAATAACGAGCTCCTTGAGGCAATAGAGCTCGGGGGCATGCTCGACGTCTGCGAGACGATATTCGTCGGGGCTTTGAACAGGGAAGAGTCCAGGGGCTCGCATTACAGGACCGATTTCCCAAAAAGGGACGACTTGAAGTGGCTCAAGCATACGCTTGTCTACAAGCGTGGCAGAGAGATTGCCATCGAGTACAGGGATGTCTCCATCACGAGGTTCAAGCCAGAGGAGAGGAAGTACTAACAGGCTGCTGAAAAAACCCCATCTGCGTCGTTGTCATCGTCGCTCGTCACTGCGGCGTACAAGGTGAGTACGCCTCATTCCTCTCTCCTTGACGCCTCGCATATGGAGCTTTTTGAGCAGCCTGAACAAAAAGGTGTCCGTCAGGCGAGGACCGTATCTTATGAAGATAAAATTCCGCATAAGGCGATATAACCCCTCCGACAGGGAGAACCCTGAGCCCTACTACCAGGCCTACCCGGTCGAGGTAACCGAGGGGATGACGGTGCTTGAGGCCCTCATCAGGATATCAGAGGAAGACCCGACGCTGTCGTTCAGGAAGTCCTGCCGCTCGGCCATCTGCGGCTCCTGCGCCATGAACGTGAACGGCTTTGCCCGCCTTGCGTGCAACCTGCAGGTCATACCCGAGTACAGGAAGATGGGCGAGATGACCATAGAGCCGCTCGCCAACCACAAGCCCTTGAAAGACCTTGTCGTCGACATGGACCCCTTCTGGAAGAAGATGGAGAAGGTCACGCCTTTCCTCATGCCGTCCGATGAGAGCGCCAGGAACCGGGTAGCCGCCGGGGACCAGGCGAGGATTGACGAGAGCCAGAGGTGCATCATGTGCGGCTGCTGCAACGCAGAGTGCAATAGTCTCGAAATAGACGGGGAGTTCATAGCACCCGCGGCCCTGGCCAAGGCGTGGAGGTTCGTTGGGGACGTAAGGGAGGGCCATCAGACGAAGAGGCTCGAGAGGCTCTCGGCAGAGCACGGCATGTGGGACTGCGTGCGCTGCATACACTGCACCCAGTACTGCCCAAAGGACGTGAAGCCGCTTAAGCAGATAGAGCTTCTGCGCTCGGAGTCGATGAAGGCCGGCGTGCTCGATAACCACGGCGCGAAGCACGTGGCGTCCATGGCCGAATCGGTGGAGAGGGTCGGCAGGCTCGACGAGGCCGCAATGACATTCAAGACACTCGGCTTCCTTCGCACGATCGGCAAGATCCCTTTCGGCCTCAAGATGGAGAGGCACGGCAAGATGCCGCACCCGTATATCCTCCCCCAGATAAAGGACATCGACGAGGTCAGGAAGATATTCGAGGAGATGGGAAAAAAGGCCGCCAGGGCCAGGAAGGCGGAGGATTAGGATGGCTGCTTTGAGATACGCCTATTATCCCGGGTGCGCCTCCCAGCACATGACCAGGGAGGCGAGCGACGCCACGAGGCTCGTTGCCGAAAGGCTTGGCATAGAGCTCCATGATATGCCCAAGGCCAACTGCTGCGGCGCGGGGCTGCTCACAGATTACGACTATCCACTATCGATTGCCTTGAACGCCCGCATCTTCGCAGAGGCCGAGGCGATGGGCATGGATATAATGACCGTATGCTCGACCTGCCTCATGGTCATGTCTACGGCGAACAGGGATCTGAGGAAAGACCCGAAGCTCCTGGAACAGACCAACAGGACGCTCGCCGGTGTTGGGCTCAAGTACAGCGGCAAGACCGAGCTAAAGCAGTTCCTGTGGGTGCTCGCGGGCGACTACGGCCTCGACAAGCTCAAGGGGCAGGTAACAAAGCCGCTCAGCTGGCTTAAGGTGGCGCCCTTTTACGGGTGCCATAGTCTGCGTCCCTCGGACGCTCTCGGTTTTGACGACCCGGAAAGGCCATGGTCGCTTGAGGCAACGATCAAGGCCCTTGGCGCCGAGCCGGTCGAGTACAGGGGAAAGACCAAGTGCTGCGGCTTTCAGGTAGACCTTGTCGCTGAAGGCACTGCCGAGAAGATGACAGGCGTAAGGCTCCTCGACGGAAAGGCGAAGGGCGCGAACTGCTTTGTTACGCCATGCCCCTTCTGCCATATCAACCTCGATAATTACCAGAGGCTCGCCGAGAAGGCGGTCGACGAAAAGATAGAGATGCCGGTATTCCACCTCTCGCAGCTCGTTGGCTTGTCCATGGGCTTTAGCCCGAAGGAGCTTGGCCTCGGGCGGCACCTGGTGTCGCCGGAGAAGGTGATTAAGTAGGTTTTGCAGGCCCTCAAAAAGTCCTTCTGCTTCGTTGTCTTCAGAAGCTCGTAGTGGCGGCGTACGTTCCAAGTACGCCTCCTTCCGCGCTCCCTGATTTAATTGGGGCTGAAGCCTGAACAAAATCTGCGTTTTTCAGCAATCTGTTAAACTATAATAGATGTATCGTCGCTATTAATGTAACCGACCTATCTTTGAAAAACCCCTGTTAGTTTTGCCTCCGCTATCACATGGCTTCTCATGGCGCGCTCTATCTCGCTTTTTTTCGCGCCGTCAGGCAGCCCCAGCGTTGGCACATCAAGCGCCCTCAGGATGAAGTTATACCTGTGCCTGCCGTGTCCTTTGGGAGGGCATGGGCCGCCGTAACCCGCCTGGCCGAAATCCGTAAGGCCCTGCTTCATGCCGTTAAGGCTACCCTCGTTATTCCCCGTACCCCTCGGAAGCTCTCTCAGCTCGGAAGGCATGTCGAAGACCACCCAGTGCACGAACGTGCCCATGGGCGCGTCAGGGTCTTCCATTATAAGGGCGTAGCTCTTCGTGCCATCCGGCGGCTTGCCCCATTTGATGAGGGGGGAGACGTTTTCGCCTTCGCATGAGAATTTCTTTGGTATAGGCGCACCCTCGTTGAAATCAGGGCTGTCGAGCTGGAACATGCGTTCACCTCCGTACGAGTTGATGCCCCATGCAACGGCAAGCGCGATGATCAGAACGGCCGTAGTCTTCATAATAAAGAGCCCGATCCTTTTTGACCGACAATACTTATTGTAGCCTTAAACCGTTCATTTGCAACTGTACCATGTGACAGTGAATGGACGCGTTTGTTTAATCCTTGAAACTCCCCCTCCATCCAAATTATACTTTATGACCGGAGGCGAGATGAAGGTACGTTTCATACTGAACCCCTCGGCAGGCCGCTCCGGCAGGCTCAATGCCCTTGCTGGCGCCGTAAGAAAGCTCTTCAGGGCCGAAGAGGGGATCTTCGAGATAAAACTATCCACGGACGCTGAAAGCGTCAAGGTGCTCTCTCAGGAAGCCGTAAGAAAAGGCTATGAGCTTGTCTTTGCATGCGGCGGGGACGGGACGGTCAATAACGTGGCCTCTTCGCTCGTAGGCACCGGGACGGCGCTCGGCATTCTGCCGACCGGCTCTGGCAACGCGCTTGCCGGCGCTCTCGGCATACCGGCTGATGTTGAGGCGGCCTTGTCGCTGGTCAAAGATGGCGCGATCAGGGAGATGGACGTGGGAGTTGCCTGCGGCAGGTATTTTTTCTCGACGGCGGGTTTTGCCTTTGAGGCATATCTCAGCAGACGCTACAACGAAGGGCGATTGAGCCGGAGGATAAGGGGTGTGGCCCCTTATTTTCCGCTCGCGCTCATGGAATACTTCCGTTTTAAGCCGAGGGATATATCTTTACGCGTCGACGGCCAGGAGATAAACGGCAAGCCCTTTATCCTGACCGCCGCGAATACCGACCGGTTCGGCGGGAACGCCGTCATATCGCCGGACGCGAGGATGGATGACGGGTTGCTCGACTTCTGCTTTATACCGCGTCCAAAGATATTCAACACCCTTGGGTTGGGGCTTAAGCTCTTGAGGGGCAGGATAGAAGACCATAAGGGCTTCAGGAGTTTCCGCGGATCAAGGGGGGTCATAAAAGGCTGGGACCTCGTCGACGCCCATGTGGACGGCGAGCCCTTCCAGTGGCAGGGGGATATCGAGATCTCCGTGCTGCACAGGAAGCTCAAGGTGCTTGCGCCGGAAATAGTCTTATAACCTGCCGGATTCCCTTTATTTTTCAAAAGCAAAGTTGTTGAAGAACTCTCCTCATTAAGGTATCATAAGCGCATGATACCGCTTGATATGACCAGACCCGAGCGTCTCCTGGCGGGCAAGGCAAGGGGGGCGCTCCGGGGGAGGACGTTCAGGGAGCTTCCAGGCCATGAAAAGCTCCTGGTCGCGTACAAGCACCTTGAGGGGCTAAGACAGCTGAACGGCGGCTATATCGCCTCCGAGTACTGCGGGGACAAGGGCGGGGACAGGTACAACGTCTTCTGGCTCCGCGATATCATGTACGCCACCTACGCCAACGAATACGTCGGCGCCTACGACAAGCTCATCGAGAGCTACAGGCTCATCATCCGTATATTCCAGAAGTACAGGCACAAGATAACGAGCGGCGCGAGAAAGCGCCGCTACCTCGGGAGCTGCGCCGACGAGGTCATCCATGCCAGGGTGCATCCCGTCACGCTCGAGGAGATAACACATGAATGGGGGCACCACCAGCTCGATATCCTGGGGCTGTTCCTCTACAAGACCGGCGACCTCATAAAAAAAGGGCACAACGTAATATCTACCGACCAGGCGGAGACCCAGATACTGCTCCGCGACATTGTCCTTTACCTTACGACCGTAAGGTGGCACTCTGACCCTGACTTCGGCATGTGGGAGGAGGGGCCTGAGCTGCACGCTTCGAGCATCGGGGCCGTGCTTGCCGGGCTTACCATGTGGCATGACGACGGCTTTTATCACTACAAGTATAAAAGGCAGATCCCGATACACCATTACCTGCCCGTCCCGCAGGAATTCATAGAGGCTGGAAGGAGCGCCCTTGAAAGGCTCCTCCCGTCGGAATCGGCCACGAGGCCGGTTGACATTGCGCAACTGAGCCTTATATGGCCTTATTATATTATATCCGACAGCCAGGCATTGAATATCATCTCAGCCATCGAGAATAACCTCGTAAGGCGGAGCGGGGTGGTAAGGTATCCCGGGGACCTTTATTACAACGCGGACAGGACAAAGCCCGCTGGCAACGAGGCCGAGTGGCCTCTCGGCTTCGCATGGCTTTTCATAGTGTATTCGCAGCTCGCGGTAAAGGCCCTCAAGATGGGCACGATATTCACGCCGCCCGTCGAGTACATCGAAAAAGCCGAGCTGTACCTTAACAGGCTTGAATCTGTCATGACCCCGGAGGGGCTCGTACCCGAGTTATATACCGGGGGCAAACCCAACTATAACGTGCCGCTCGCCTGGGCTCAGAGCTTCTATGTCGTTGCGCGCCAGAACCTGAACAGGGTCTATGAGAAGATGAACCTCCGCTGAAACGCGGTTCATCGCCTGTTCTCCCCGACTATAGCCATGTTTGACATGAACCCGATAGCCTTCAGGGCTACCATGCTGAATATTCTCGGCAACGCGGGCCTCTTCGCCATGAAGCTCGTCGCCGGGCTAGCCTCTGGCTCCATAGCCCTTATCTCGGACGCGCTCAACTCCCTAAACGACATAGCCGCCTCGATCGCCACCTTCATCTGCGTATATATATCCGATAAGCAGGCCGACGAGGGGCACCCATTCGGCCACGGCAGGGCAGAGCCCATAGCCGGGCTTATCATAGCTGTGCTCGCCGGCATACTTGGCTTCGAGGTCATACGCGAGGGCGTCGAGAGGATAATCGAGGGCAGGCGGGCCGTGGTTGAGCCCTACACCCTCCTGGTCCCGCTTATAACGATGGCGGCGAAGGGGGCCATGTCATGGCACTTCAACCGGGTCGGGAAGATGTTCGGAAGCCCGGCATTGAAGGCCACCGCCATCGATTCTCTCATGGACGTGGCGATAGCCTTCGCGGCCCTTATAGGCCTTGTCGGGACATTGGCCGGTTTCCCATGGCTAGACCCTGTCGCCGGCTTCGCCATAAGCGTCTGGATAATATACACGGGCTATAAGATAGGCATGGAGAACATAGCCTATCTCATGGGGCAGGCGCCGGAGCCTGCCCTGCTGAAAGAGATAAAGGAGGCCGCGCTCATGGCCTCCGGCATAAAAGGGCTTGGCTCTGTGAGGGCCCATTACGTCGGCCCTTTCATACATGTAGAGATACAGATACGGGTCGATAAGGACCTGCCGACGGTAGAGTCCCATGCCATAGGAGAGGCCGTAGCCAACAATATCGAGAGCATAAGCACCATAGAGAAGTGCTTCGTCCACATAGACCCGCTCTGATGATGTCCCGTCCATGAAGGCGGGGGCCCTCGATGAGATCTAAAGTTCTTGACACAGGGGTAGTTTTAAAGTATATAAGTATATACTTAAATAAAAGCAGGCGATCCAGATATGAAAAAGTCAGCAGGGCTCTTCAAGCTCCTTTCAGTGGACAAGAGGATAGAGATAATAGAACTACTCAAGAAGAAGGATTCGTGCGTGAACGGCATCGCCGATGCGCTGGGTGTCACGCAGTCGGCCGTGTCTCAGCACTTGAGAGTGCTGAGGTCCGCCGGTCTCGTAAACGACAGGAAGGAGGGCTATTACGTATTTTACTCGCTCGACAGGGACGCGCTAGAGGCATGCAGGCAGAGGCTCAACAGGATATGCGCCTGCGGCTGCATGGGGAGCGGCAAGACCGGGAAGTCAAGGTGCTCGTGAGTTTTTTTGGGATTTATATAAGTGTATGAACAAATACTTATGGAGGTTGCTTTATGGAGCGGGAGGAGTTGAAAGGAAAGGCGGCAAAGGACGTGGTTGACTCAGGCGGCGGCAGGGAATCGGTGTGCGGGTGCGGCTGCCAGCCCCTTGTTCAGAAGACCGATCGCACGGAGATGGCAAAGGAGGGCAAAAGATGAACTGGATCAGCCAATCTTTTCTTTGGGTGCATGCCGCCGCCGCGATCGTCTGGATAGGAGGCATTTTTTTCATGATGGCGATAGCCGTACCTCTTGCCGGACCGGCAGTGGGAGCGCTCGGGAAAAGGTTCTCCGGGGTTGCTGACTGGTGCATCGCTTTACTTGTCGTGACCGGGGTTGTTGTGGCCTTCTCGGAAGGTTATGCCCATTCATTGGCAGGACTGCCGCTTCTAAAGCTCTTGATGGCGGCTACCATGATCTCGGTACACTACTACAGGGGGAAGGTGCTGGCCCCAAGGATATCAAGGTCAGGGGAAGTGGAAGCCGCCCGGCTTAAGCCGCTTTCAGCGCGCCTCGCGTGGTTCAATCTCGCGCTGGGCTTTCTCATAGTCTTCGTGAGCATGGTGCTGGCCTAGATCCTGGCCAGCACCACTTTATTCACTTCCTCTACCTTCGCCTTTCCGAAAAGCGATTCTACGAGCTTGAAGGCAAACTCCATCGCCGTACCCGGCCCCTGGCTCGTGATGATGTTGCCGTCCACGACAACGCGCTCTTCCGATACGGTCTCGTCCGTAAGCTCGGCCCTCACAGACGGGTGACTTGTCACGGTCCTGCCTCTGGTGGCTCCTATACTTGAGAGCACCGTTGTCGCCGCGCAGATGGCGGTCACCTTACGCCCCTTGCGCATAAGCTCCTCGACGACCTTTTTTACGCGCACGTCCTTCTTGAGGTTCTCGGTCCCGACCGCCCCGCCCGGAAGCACTATCATGTCGAAGTCCGCGGATACGTTATCCATCACCGTATCCGGTATGACCACCACCCTGTTCCTGCTCTCTACAGGGCCAGGTACGGTGCCGGCTATCGTCACCTCGGCCCCGGCCCTCCGTAAGATATCGACCACCGTGAGCGCCTCTATTTCCTCGAAGCCTGGCGCCAGCGGCACGAGCACTTTTGCCATGCGCGTCTCCCTCTCAAAGTGTGTGATGTAGATAGATTATAAGCCCTTTTGCCATCGTGTCAAACAGAACGGAGGTCCGCATGCTTGCGGTTTAAGGGTTTTAGGACTAAGCTTTTGGTAAAAGGCCTGCTTTTCAGGGAACGGCTAAAATTCATACCAAGGAGCCAGACATGGCGAATGGACGCCAGTTAAATCATCTCAAAGGCCAGAAGAGCCCATATCTTAAACAGCATGCCGGGAATCCGGTCGACTGGTATCCGTGGTGCCGGGAGGCCTTTGAGAAGGCGGGGAGCGAGGACAGGCCCCTTATAATAAGCATCGGATATTCCTCGTGCCACTGGTGCCACGTCATGGAGAGGGAGTCCTTCGAGGACGAAGAGACCGCAAGGATAATGAACGAGAACTTCGTCAATATAAAGGTGGACAGGGAGGAGAGGCCTGACCTTGACAGCCTTTACATAAAGGCTGTGCAGGCCATGACAGGGCACGCCGGCTGGCCGCTTACGGTATTCGCCACCGCCGAAGGGGTGCCCTTTTACGGAGGCTCTTATTTCCCGCCTGAGGACAGCTTCGGCATGCCATCGTTCAAGAAGGTGCTCCTTGCGGTAAGCCTCGCGTACCGCAAGAACAGGAAGAAGGTCGCCACCGTTACAGCCGACGTGGAAAAGATACTCAGCAAAAGGAGCGTTATCGCGCCGATAGAGCTGAGATCAGAGGTCTCTGACCTGGCCTTCGACGCGGCGCGCCTTTACTTTGACGGAGCGCACGGCGGCTTCGGCAGGGGGACTAAATTCCCGCACGCCATGTTCCTCAAGTTCCTGCTGGGATACCACAGGAGGACCGGCAGGGAAGAGGCGATGTCGATGGTAGAGAAAACGCTCTCATCGATGGCGATGGGGGGCATATACGACCACCTTGCCGGGGGTTTCCACAGGTACTCGGTGAGCGAGAACTGGGACCTGCCGCATTTCGAGAAGATGCTCTACGACAACGCCCTCCTCTCCGAGCTGTACACGGCCGCCTACGAGGAGACCGGGCTACCGCTGTACAGGCAGGTCGCCATGGAGACCATAGGCTACATGCTCCGCGAGATGAGGGGCGAGATGGGAGGGTTCTATTCGTCGCAGGACGCTGATGTCGACGGGCGCGAAGGGGCGTGCTATATCTGGACGGCAAACGAGGTAAAGGAGATCCTCGGCAAGGACTCCGACAGGTTCATGGATTTTTTCTCGGTGACCGAGGATGGCAACTACGAGGGCAGGAACACCCTGAGGATAAACAGGCCCATAGCCGAAGAGAACGACCCTGTGCCGGATGATATGGCGCGCATGAAGGCGCGCCTCTTTGAGGCAAGGAGGCGGAAAAAGGCGCCGGAGACCGACCGGAAGATCATCACCGCGTGGAACGGCCTTGCCATCACCGCCCTTTCCAGGGCTTCGCGCACATTCAAGAGGCGTGACTTTGCGGACGAGGCGAAGCGCTGCGCCAGGTTCCTGCTCTCTTCGTTAAGGGGCGAGGACGGGCGCATCCTCCGGTATTTCCTCGACGGCAGGGGCGATGTGCTTGGGTTGCTCGAGGACTACGCCCTCCTTGCGGGCGGGCTTCTCTCGATGTACGAGAATACGGGGGAGGAAGAGTGGCTTGAAGAGGGCAGGAGGCTTGCCGACAGGATGATAGATCTCTTCTATGACGATACAAAGGAGCTCTTCTATGATACCGGCAGCGACCAGGAGCAGCTCTTTATCCGTGAAAGGGACCTTTACGACAACGACATACCATCGGGGAACTCGGCCGCCGCTTCAGTGCTCCTTCGGCTTTCGCGCGTAACGGAGGAGAGGCGGTACATGGAGCTTTCAGAGGGGATACTCAAGTCTATAGAGGGGATAATGGAGGAGCCCATCTCCTATGGGAACTTCCTCGTGGTGCTTGAGTCTTTTCTGGCCGTAAATAATAAGGAGATGCCGCACTGAGGGATGAAACAGGTTCCGTTATTGTCATTGCGAGGAGCGTTTCCTTGCGACGAAGCGATCTCCAGGCGCTTCGTCGGCCTGAAGACGAGATTGCTTTCCCTTCGTATGCTCAGGGCCTCGGCTCACACGCCCGCAATGACTGCAAAATCAGTTTTTCCGCAAACTTCCAGGGATCTCATGCCTAAAAAGAGAGCTTGTTGTCCTCTTCAACTATGGCCTTCAACCGTTCGAGTATCCCAGGTGTTGCGGAGATGACCCTGTTCCAGTTGGGTATCATCGGCGCTCCCAGCGGGTTTTCCATTATCGTGCTGGCGGCGTCTATTATCGAATGGGTGAAGGCGTCTACCATCCGTGCCTCCTCGTGGCGGTCGAAGAAGAGGCCGTTTATGGCCGCGTCGCCCTCGTACTTCACTATGTTGTCCTCGGCCATCTTGAGGTAGGCGGCCATGAGAGATTTGAAAAAGCCGTCTGAGAAGACGACACCCTCTGAAGCGAGGGTCCTGAATATGGACTTCGCTATGTCTATGCTCATCTTCATGAGCCCCGTGGAGGGGTCTTCGGCCGATAGGGGCTGGTGTTTGTGCTCATAGTTCTCCGCTATGTCGACCTGGCATATCCGCTTTGCCGAGTAGTTCCTGTAGACCTCGGCGAGCATCCCGACCTCGAGCCCCCAGTCCCAGGGGACCCTGTTTATCCTGGCCACGTCTATCGTCATGGAGAACTCGCCGGCAAGCGGGTATCTGAAGCTGTCGAGGAAGTCGAGGAACGGGCGGTCTTTGCACATCCTCTGGAGGGCCCTCACCAGCGGGGCGAGGAAGAGCCTTGTGACCCTGCCGTGCATCCTGTCGGTCACCCTCGCGTAGTAGCCCTTGCAGAAGACGTAATCGAGGGTAGGGCTTACTACAGGGTAGCAGAGCCTCTCGAGGAGCTCGATACTGTAGTTCTGGATGTCGCAGTCATGGAGCGCTATGACGCTCGACCTGCCGCTTGATATCACATACCCGTACGCTGTCCAGGCCGACCTGCCCTTGCCGTCCTGCCCCGGGCTTACTCCCTTTTCCTCGAGAGTCCTGTAAAGCTCGCTTATCCTCCTGCCGCCTGTGTGTATTATGGTCACGTCCTGCGGCAGGGTGGACATGAACTCCTTTACCTCCCTGAACTCCTCGTCCGAGGCAGGGCCGAGGGCGAGCACTATCTCACGGAGGAAACGCGCTCCCTTAAGCTCCTCCACTATGCCCTTCATGGCATCGCTTCGGACGTCCGTGCAGAGCGCGGGCAAGACCAGGGCTATTGGGCGCGCAAGGCTATAGAGCTCAAGCTCGGCCACAAGCCGCTCTGTCTTAGGCCTTCCAAGCCTGTGAAATGTGGTTATGGCGCCGGCATGGTAGAAGTCAGCCATGTGTCATCTCCTTGGCGGATTGGACTGATAAAGGTTAGTCGGCCGGGGAACGGCTGTCAAGGGAGGTGTGGTAAAAGGGCCGGCCGGACTCCCCAGGGGCTCGATGCCCTGGGGTTCATTGTTTTATGTGTACGGTCCTGGTCGGGAACGGGAAGTCTATGCCCTCGGCCTTGAACCTATGGAAGATGCGCTTCCTTAATTCGTGCTGGACGGCGTACTGGTCGACGTAGGACGCGACCTGGCAGATGAGGGTGAAATCGAGCGAGTAGTCCCCAAAACCCGGGATGAACCTGACAAATGGCGCATTTGGGTCGCCCAGGAGCCCGGGGACCTCTCCCACCGCCTTGCTCGCCTCGTCAACGAGCACCATTTCAACGTGGGACGGGTCAGAAGAGTAGCTGACGCCTATCTTCATCAACAAGGCCATCCTTTCCTCCGGCATGGAGTAGTTTGTGATGACGCTCTGGGCGAGCTTGTTGTTGGGCACGATTACTATATTGTTTGAGAGCTGCCTTATCCTCGTCGTCCTCCACCCGATGTCGGAGACAAAGCCTTCCTCTCCGGTGGCCATTTTTATGTAGTCTCCTACCCTCACCGGCTGCTCCATCAGTATGTGCATGCCGGCGAAGAAGTTGGAGAGCGAGTCCTGGAGCGCGAGCGCCACGGCGAGGCCGCCGACGCCAAGGGCCGTGAGCATCGGGGTTATCGATACGCCGAGGCCGTTAAGGATAATGAGGATGCCTATAGTGAAGATGACCGCCCTGATGACGGTCCTGGAAAGGCCGGTGACGGCTATCCCGGCGGCGGATTTTTCGATGGAGCTTTGGGCGAGGCGCGCGACTATGCTGGCCGCGGCTATGGTGGCCGAAAAGACGATGAGTACATAGAGTGCCTTGAGCCCGTAGTTGACATACTCAGGGGGCAGCCCTGAGGTGGCGATCGTGATGTATATCGCAAGGGCGAGCGCCCAGAAGATGGAAGGGTGCCTGATGGAATCTATTATGAAGTCGTCTGCCTTGGTATCGGTCCGCCGCGCCCATTTTGAAAGCCATCCAAGGGAGAGCTTTCTCGCGAGCAGGAGTACGGCCGCTATAAGGATGAACTCAAGTCCAAAAAAGACGAGTATCTTGAGAAGGCTTTCGTTTTGGCCGAATTTTTCCCAGAACGGCTGCATCTTCTTTTGTCACACCTCCGGTGTTGTGGGATCGCGGGTAGTTTAACATCATCAAGGGATGTACGCAACCGTGAAGGCTCAGAGCTGGTCGATGTTGTCCCTGTCACGCCTGGCCAGGAGGTATTCTATTACTTTTTTCGCGTACTCCTTGCCTGCCGCGCCGAAGGCCACGGCCGCGGCGGCCCCGATGGTGCCGAAAAATATGACAAAGGCGGCAAGGATTATATTCGGCGCTATATCGAGCTGTTCGAGGGCCATAGCGAAGACGAGTATGAAGAGGATGAGCCTCACCAGTTCGCTCAATAGCTTCGAGTATTCTATGCCGGCGTTCACCGCCGCAATAAGCGCCGACCTTGCCAGGAAGTTGGCTATGAAGCACCCGAGGAAGACTATTATTACAGCCGAGAAAAAGCGGGGCAGGTAGAGGAAGAAGACCGATACCAGCGCGTCTGTCACCTTGTAGCCGAGGGTGGCGAAGCCGGCCATGAAGAAGAGCACGACTATGAACCAGTAGATGAACGAGCCGATAAAGGCCGAGGGCGGCCCCTTTATGCCGGCCTTCCTGAAGCCGGTCGTGAGCCCTATCTGGTCGCTCCAGGCGTCGAGCCTTACGGCCCTGAAGCCCTTGAGGAGCAAAAATTCCACAAAGGCCGCGGCTATGAAGCCCGATACCGCGATGATCAATATTACGAGCAGGTCCGGGATGAACTCCAGGAGCTTGTCAATGAACGTCTCGAGGTGTTCTTTCAATTTTTCAAATATCCTGTCCATGTTCCATCCCTCCTTGCCAGTTGCCTGCCAGGTAGTCTCTTTGTCTTTCGTATTCGGCGCACACGTCCTCGACCACCGCTTCGGCCTCGTCGTCGCTCATCTCGGCAGTCTCCAGAAAAAACGAGGCGGTGCGGCCATAGTAGAGCGGGATGAGGGATTTGAGAAGGTGTTCGGGCGGAAGCTTTCTGTGGTGGTAGGCAAGCATGTAGTCATAGATTATCCTCACCCAGGTCTCCTTGGGCAGCCGGAATGACGCTGCATCCGCCCTCGACAGCCCCTCAAGCTCTTCCACTATGCCCTTGTCGATAAAGCCCGCCCACAAGCCGCTTAAGTTCTCGGCGCCTATCCTGAAGCTCCGGATCATCCCGTCCGTGTCGACCTTTATCGGGATGACGCCGACCGAGTACTTGAAGCCGAAGGTCGGCACCTCGCTTGAACCATGCCTTTGCCGCCACTCGTTGTTGTGCTTCTCCGTGAGCGACATGAGGGAGCCTACGACCTGGACGAACATGTCCTTCAGGTCCGCGCCGGGGTCCTTTGGGTCATGTATCTTGGCCCCGAGATAGGACTGGCAGACATTGAAGCCGCCGGCCAGCGCCTCGGTCGTCATCCAGATGTCTATGCCGAACCTCGCTATGTCCGAGTCCCATACGTCCTGCGCGAGATAGAACCTGGCCATCTCCCCTGAGAAGCCGAAGTCCCCGCCTATGGGCTGGCGTATCTTCCTGCCGTAGAGCGCCCTGGTGACAGGGTATATCATCGAGTTTGTGATGGTGCCGTCGTATTTATGCCTGCTGTAAAGGGGCGCGACGAAATCGAAGCCTTCCTTGTATACCGGAGAGAGGAGGAGCTCTACCCACTCCGGCGTTATCGAGCGGAGGTCCGCGTCGACTACGCAGCATGCCTTCGCGCCAAGGGCGGATGCCTTCTCGAAGATGGCCCTGAAGGCGCTGCCCTTGCCGGGGATGCCGTGGTAAGGCGTCGTTATCCTGTTGACAGGTGAGAGCCTGTGTGACAGGAATACCGCCTTGTGGTCCACGCTCGCGTTCAGTAGTATCTCAGGGGTGCTGTCGGTGGAGCCGCCGTCAGAGTTGATGATCACAGCCTTCTCGTAAGGGAAGTACTTGTCGAGCCCGGCGTCTACGGCGCCGACCACATGGGCTATGGTCCTCGCGTTGTTGTAGCTCGCTATGCCTACAACTATGTCGGCCCGGGCAGGATCGGCGCTGGCTGCCGCTATCTCATTTTCGTCAATTTCATGAGGCTCTGGCATCGGCAAACCCCTAACAGGTATAGCCTTCGGCGCCCTTTATCGAATCGAGTATTCCGGTTACGGCCTTCTCCCAGCCTTGGGGCCCGGCCCCTTGAGCCTTTACAAGGCCCGGGACCTCTCCTATGTCGTTGTACCCTCCGTCATCGCCGACCAGCACAGGGTAATCGACGACCCTTAGGAAGGGGGCGTCGTTCAAGGCGTTTCCCGCGCCTATGGTCACTATCTTGCCGTAAAGCGCCCTGTAGAAGGACTTTAACCTTTCAACCGCCCCGCCTTTGTCATTCGGGCCGGTCATGTGGAAAAGGCGGCCCATGGTAAATGAGTATCCGGCCGCTTCCACAAGTCCTTTGGCCTCTTCAGGCGAGCCGTCCTCCAGAATAAACGGCTCATCGAAGTCCCTTTCCCTTGCAAGCCATGCTTCTTTCACCGGAAGACCTGTAAGGTTCGATATCTCTTCGTCGCTTAAGTCCCCGAAGCCCTTTATGGCCTTTCCGGAAGAGGCCCTTATACGGACAAGCGCCTGGCGAAGCTCACGGTAGTCGGTGCCGAGCCTTATTAGCGTATAGCCGTCGAGTTTTTCACCTTGTACGGGGAAGGGAAAGTATGACCCCGGGATGAATATGCCGCCCCCGTTCTCGGTAATGAACGGGTCTGTGTTTTTGAGGCGCGACCTTATGTGTTCGACCTCAGCTCTGGTCTTGCTCGTGACGACCACAAGCGGGATCCCATCTTGTTTTATCCTCTCAAGGGCGCGCTCCGCTGGAGCGAAGGAGTACTCTTCATCAAGGAGCGTACCGTCGAGGTCGGTAAATATAATGGCCTTCATAACGGTCCCCGGTAGATCAGGTAGATGTTCAGGGCCGCCAATACCATCATCGAGATGGAGTCCCAACCGAGGCGCGTCGCCTTCCTCTCAGGGCGGTAGGTTATGCTTATGAGCACGATGGCCGTCATCAATATCGCAGTCATGCCGGTTATCGCGTGCGCGGGAGAGATGCTTGATAGAAGAGGTCCCTTCGAATAGAGGATGTCGTCTACGGCAAGGAGGCCTATGTTGAACATGTTGCTCCCGAGGAGGTTCCCAAGGGCGAGGTCGGCGGCCCCTATCCTCATGGCCGAGAAGGATACCACCAGCTCTGGCAGAGTAGTGGTCATGGCAACGAAGACTGTGCCCATGAAGCTTTCTCCGAGGCCGGTGGCCTCCGAGATATCAGCTGCGATGAAGGGCAGGGCGGTGGCGACAGCTAGTACCACCGCGGCGTTTATGATGTACATGAGCGCGGCCCTCTTCCCTGATATGTGGGTATACCTGAGTTTCTCGATCGTCTCTTCGGCGATCCTCTTGAGGTACTTTTTTTCGTAGTAGTAGACGACCCTGACTCCTACGATGTAGGCGGCCACTATGGCCGGGGTATACGCGCCGACGTGGAGAAAGGACGGCATCTGGTTTTTAAGCGTTATGGATGCCGTCACGATGCCTATGAGCATGATCCCGAACCCGGCGGAAAGGACGTGGGATTGGCCAACCTTCAGGAAGATCGGGCTGACCTTGTCCATGGGGTCGAGGAGCGCGAGTATCAGGAGGTTGAATACGCAGGCGCCGAGGATGTCTCCCACCGCTATGTCGGGGACGTCCGCGATGGTAACCGAGCTTAGCCCTGTAGCAAGCTCCGGCAGCGAGGTGATGCTGGCCAGTATGATAAGCCCTGTCCAGGCCCTGCCGAGGCCGGTCTTCTCGGCTATGACGTCCCCGTATTTCGAAAGCTTCGTGCCGCACAATACTATAACCGCTGCCAGCGCCATGAATTCCACCCATAATACAGCCATCATATCCCCCCGGCGGTCGATATTTAACTATATCTCACGCCCAGGTTTACCGCAAATCTAAAGCGCATTGACTTGTGGCCCGCTTTGAATTTAAAATATCCCCGATATGCGAAAGTTCTTCACTATAGCGTTTTTATCTGTTTTCTGGCTTTCCTTCATCTCTGGTGAGGCTGCTGCCATCAAAGGAAGCGCGGCCATTGATGATGAGGTCCAGGTCATAGTGATAGATCCTGGCCACGGCGGGGACGACACCGGGGCAAAGGGGCCATCAGGGGTCGAGGAGAAGGAGATAACGCTAAAGGTGGCCTTGAGGCTCGTCGAGGCGCTCAAGGAACGCTTCGATTGCAGGGTGCTCCTCACCAGGACGACCGACGTATTCATCCCATTGGGCGAAAGGACCGCCTTCGCGAACAGTAATAAAGCAGACCTCTTCATAAGCATACATGTCAACGCCGCGCCGAACAGGGACGCCAGGGGTGTAGAGACCTTTTTCCTGAGCTTCGAGTCTACCGACGAGGACGCCAGAAGGGTGGCTGCCTTCGAGAACAGCGCCTCCGCCGGGATGAGCTCTGGTATATCCGAAGACAGCGGCGACTTGAAGGACATACTCCTTGATCTGGCGAACACGATGTCGCACCACGAGAGCTCAAGGCTTGCCGAGGTGATACATACCAGCGTGCTCGGCTCTACAGGCAGGGAGAACAGGGGGGTAAAGCAGGCCCCGTTCTCTGTGCTTGTCGGCGCCACAATGCCCGCGGTGCTCGTCGAGGTGGGTTTCATATCCAACCCCTCGGAGGAAAAATGGCTTTCGTCCGGAAAGGACCAGGCCAGGATAGCGGAAGCGATAGCCGAAGGCGTCATGAGCTTCAAAAATATAATCACCAGGAAAAGAGGGTACATTGAGATCAGCGGCAAAGCAGCGCAGGAGTGACGGGAGAAGGGCGGACGAGCTCCGCCCGTTGAAGATAACGCGCGATTACCTCAAGTTCGCCGAGGGCTCGGTCCTGATCGAGATGGGCGACACCAAGGTCATCTGCGCCGCCACCGTCGAGGAGCGTGTCCCGCCCTTTCTGGCGGGGACCGGCAAGGGCTGGCTCACGGCGGAGTACTCGATGCTCCCCAGGTCATCGAAGAAGAGGATACAGCGGGAGACCGGCAAGGTCGGCGGAAGGACACATGAGATACAGCGCCTTATCGGACGGAGCCTGAGGGCGGTGGCTGACATGGACTCGCTCGGCGAGAGGACGGTCTATATCGACTGCGACGTGATACAGGCCGACGGAGGCACAAGGACAGCCTCCATAACCGGGGCCTATGTCGCGGTATACGACACCTTGAGGGAGCTTAAGAAGAAGGGCGTCTTAAGCTCGATACCACTTCTCGACTCGATAGCTGCCGTAAGCGTAGGCATAGTGCAGGGGGTACCTGCGCTTGACCTCAATTATGTGGAGGACTCGTCAGCCGACGTCGACATGAACGTCATCATGACCGGGAGCGGCCGTTTCGTTGAGGTCCAGGGCACGGCCGAGCACGCGCCTTTTACCAAAGGCGAGCTCTCGTCGCTTATCAACCTTGCCTCAAAGGGCATTAAAGAGCTTACCATTGCCCAGAAGAGGTCCCTCAATAAAAGACGTTAGCTTCTACGCGATCGACATGGATAAAAGGATGAGAATAGTCCTTGCCACAAAGAATGCCGGCAAGGCGCGCGAGATATCGAGCATCCTCGAAGGCGCGGGAGTTGAGCTGGTCACGCTCGCGGAATATCCTGAATTGGAGCTGCCGCCAGAGACAGGAGAAACGTTCAGGGAGAACGCCCTCGCGAAGGCAAGGTTCACTTCTGCCGCCACAGGCCTTCCAGCGCTCGCTGACGACTCCGGCCTTGAGGTCGATGCCCTCGGAGGAAGGCCTGGCGTCCGCTCCGCTCGATACGCGGGAGCAGGCGCAACCGACAGGGAGAATTACGAGAAGCTCCTTGCCGAGATGAAAGGCGTGCCGATGGAGTCGCGGGGCGCGCGCTTCAGGTGCGCTGTCGCGTTCGTCGGGCCTGGCGGGCCTGGCGGGATAGAAGAGCTTTTCGAGGGGTCGTTTTCCGGGTCAATATCTGAAGAGCCCAGGGGCAGGGGCGGCTTTGGATATGACCCCGTCTTCATCGTCCCGGGAAGGGGTATTACTGTAGCGGAGCTTCCCCCCGGAGAGAAGGACAGATTAAGCCACCGGGCAAAGGCGCTCGAGGCGTTCAAGGTATTTCTCATCGGAAGAAAGAGAGAAAAAAAGAGCTGAAATAAAATTTCAAGTGGCCGCCTTGACAACCCCCAAACCCTCAATTAGACTTACTCATTAAGTAAGGTAGTAGCAGGGTTTGGAAGCGCGAGGTAATCTTTAAAAAGGACCTGAAGTGCGAAAAACCCCTATTACTTATCAACTTCAAGAGAAAGGAGGGTTTTTCTTTATGCCTTCAGGAAAGGTCAAGTGGTTCAACGAATCAAAGGGGTTTGGTTTCATAGAACAGGACACCGGTGAGGACGTATTCGTCCACTATACTTCCATTCAGGGCTCCGGGTTCAGGACCCTGAAGGAGGGGCAGAGGGTTGATTTCGAGATCACCAAGGGCCCAAAGGGCCTCAAGGCCGAGAACGTCAATCCTAACCCGCTCTAAGCGTGATACAAGGGGATTCCTTCGAGCCCTCATCCAGGCGGATGGGGGCTTTTTTTATGTACAACCCTTGCCGGGTATTATAATATCAATTGAACATAACTTCTCCCGGTCAGGTGAAATATGGAAGAGAAACCGGTAATGGATGTGGTCCCGGGCCTTGAGGGGATACTTGCGGCGGAATCGGCCATAAGCTTCATCGACGGCGACAAGGGCATACTCGAGTACCGGGGCATCCCGGTAGAAGCGCTCGCCGAGAAGAGCAGCTTTATCGAGACCTCCTGGCTATTGCTCTTCGGCCGCCTCCCTGAAAGCGGCGAGTACGCGAAGTTCAGGGACGATATCACCTTCCACACAAGGCTCAAGTTCAAGATCCTCCGGATGATGGAGTTCCTGCCCGAGAACGGCCACCCCATGCATTACCTGCAGGCCGTGACCTCGGCTATGGGCATGTATTATCCGGCGAGGGAGACCCTTGACCCGGAGGTCCGCTACTGGTCGGCGGTACGGCTCATAGCCAAGCTCCCTACGATAGTTGCCGCCGTCCACAGGCTCAAGCACGGGGACGCTCCCATACAGCCCAGGAACGACCTCTCTTTCGCCGCGAACTTCTATTACATGCTCTTCGAGAAGGAACCCTCTGCGCTCGTCGAGCGCATACTCGACGTGATGCTCATCCTCCATGCCGACCACACCATGAACGCCTCGACCTTTAGCGCCAGGGTGGTCGGTTCGACCCTCGCGGACCCTTACACCATCGTAGCATCCGCCATCGGCACCCTTTCAGGCCCGCTCCACGGAGGCGCCAACGAAGAGGTCGTGCGCATGATAGACGAGATCGGGACGAAGGAGAACGTAAGGCCTTACATCGAAAGGAAGCTTGAGAGGAAAGAGAAGGTGATGGGCGTGGGGCACAGGGTCTACAGGACCGTTGACCCCAGGGGCGAGTTCCTCAAGGGCTATATAAGCCTTCTCGCCGAACACGACGGCATAGATAAAAAGACGCTCGATATTTCCCGCGAGATAGAGGCGGTGGTGCGCGAGAGGCTGTCGCAAAAGAACATCCACCCCAACATAGACTTCTATTCAGGTATCATCTTACGTTCTATCGGCATCCCGACAGAGCTATTTACCCCCATATTCGCCATGGGCAGGGTGGCCGGCTGGCTGGCGCACTGGATGGAGCAGCTAAAATCCAACCGCATATACCGTCCGGAGCAGAAGTACACGGGCCTTCGCGAACAGCCCTATATCCCCATGGAAGAGAGGAAGTGATCCCCATGGGCACAAGACCGGCAGGGGCGCCTGGAATTATAAGGCGCGTACTTTTTCTGTCGTTGGTGCTTGTGGCGCTTGTGATCTCAAACGGGTGCATGGACCCCATGATAATAAGGGTCGCGGACAGGAAAGAGGTCAAGGCCCCGGAGCTCATAGGCGAGATAAAGGGCGCGGATATCATCTTTATAGGTGAGCTGCACGACAACAGGCTCCACCACAGGGCGCAGCTTGAGCTCATAAAGGCACTGAGGGAGGACGGGACGGATATAGCCATAGGGGTCGAGATGTTCAGGACCGAGAACCAGGATGTCCTCGACCGGTGGGTCAGAGGCGAGATGAGCGAGGATGAGTTCAGGCCCGTTTATGAAAAGGAATGGGGCATACCATGGGAGCAGTACAAGGATATCTTTGTGTACGCCAGGGGAAACAGGGTCCCCATGGTCGCCCTTAACATCTCGCGCAAGCTCATGTTCCAGGTCCTTACCAAGGGCTTCAGTTCATTGTCAACGGAGCAGCTTGCCGGCCTTCCTCCGGGGATAGAGTGCAAAGTGGATGAGACATACGAGAAGTTCATGAAGGACGCGCTCGAAGAGCACGACATGGAGGGCGTGACCTTCAAGAGCTTCTGCGAGGCCCAGATGGTCTGGGACAACGTGATGGCACATAACGCGATAGAGTACCTGAAGGCAAGGCCAGGGAAGAAGATGGCGGTGCTCGCCGGGGGCGGACACTCGTGGAAGCGGGGCATCCCCGCGCAGGTCAGCAGGCTTTCAGGCTACACCAGCGTGGTGCTCCTGCCTGAGCCCGAAAGCCTTGACCTCGATGAAGTAGGCCCTGATGACGCGGACTACATCATAGCCGGGCGGCTGTTCTGAGGCTCCGTTTCCTCGTGGTTCTCGTCGTAAAGCCTCCTGAACTCTTTTGAGCAATCGCTGAAGGCGGCGAGTATGACCGGGTCATAGTTGTCCGGGTTCTCGAATATTATCCTGCAGGCGGTGTCGTGGTCGAAGCTCTCTTTGTAAGGGCGTGAGCTCCTCAGCGCGTCGTATATATCCACCATGTTCACGATCCTGCCGGACATCGGTATCTCCGTGCCCTTAAGCCCCCTGGGGTAGCCCTTCCCGTTCCATCTTTCATGGTGAGTAAGCGCGATGTCCCTCGCCGCGGCGAGTATGCCGGAGTCAGCGTCCTTCAGTATCTCGGCGCCGATCGTCGTATGGGTCTTCATTATTTCGAATTCTTCAGGGGTAAGCGGCCCGGGCTTCAAGAGGATCGAATCGGGTATGCCTATCTTGCCGACGTCGTGCATGGGGCTGGCGAAGAATATTGTCTCTACCTCCTCCTCCGGAAGACGCAGGTACCTGGCCATCATCTGGGAGTAAAGGCTTATTCTCTTTATATGGCTACCGGTCTCCTTGTCCCTCTGCTCGGCGGCGAGGGTGAGCCGGAAGACCGTCTCTATGTAGCCCTTGCGTATCTTGTCGAAGGCCCGCTCAAGCTGTACGCTCTTGTCCTCGACCTCGTTTTCAAGCCTCCTGCCATGCTCCACCAGAAAGTCCTCGTAGCGCTTGACCTTCAAGAGGTTCCTGAGCCTTACCCTGAACTCGGTCTCGTCTACAGGCTTTGAGAGTAGCTCGTCCGCTCCGCTTTGAAGCCCCCTTATCTTCGAGTTCCTGTCGGAAAGAGAGGTTACGATCACGACCGGGATGTACATCGTGGCGGGGTCTTCCTTGAGCCTCTTCGTGACCTCAAAACCGTCCATGCCGGGCATTACCACGTCGATTAAGAGGACGTCCGGGCGGTGGGTCCGCGCCTTCTCAAGGGCCTCGAGCCCGTTGACGGCGGATATGCTCTCGTATCCAAGCTCGGAGATGAGGTCAGAGAAGATGCGGAGGTAGAAGGTGTCGTCGTCCGCTATGAGGATCCTGGCCTTTTTCGACTGCCCCTTGGCAATGGTCTGCAGGGTCTCGCTCATACGGGGTATAGTACATCTTTGCGATCAGCTTGGCAAGAGACGAAATTTGTTCGGCGCATAAGGCAACAAAGTCTTGACATATGCCCTCGTCATCTAATATTATGTGTGAAACTCAGGGAGAGGACGGGATATTGACGGGATTCTCAAACAAAAATGAGAAAAATTTTCCGCTCAGGACAGTAATCATCGCATCCCTTGCAGGGCTCTCTTTCCTCCTTTCTTTCCTTTTTATCTTAAGCCCCGAAGCATCAATTAGCACGCCGGACGCCTCCGAGCAGCCGGCGGAAGTGCTCCCCCAGCCACCCAGGATAGAAAAGCACGACTTCAAGCTCGCAGGCAACAATACCTTCTATCAGATAATGTCAGGCCTGAACGTATCAGGGCCAGAGATACTCGATATCACCGAAAAGTCGCGTCCGGTCTATAACTTGAGGCAGCTTCGGCGTGACTCCGTGCTGAGCGTTTATACCCTCTCCGGCGCGCTCAGAAAGATAGAATACAAGTTCAGCGACTACGAGTACCTTGTAGTCGAGAAGACACCTCAGGGCATAAAGGCGAGCAAGGCAGAGCTCCCTCACGAGACGAGGGAAGCCGTCATATCAGGCACGATAGAGAACTCGTTCTACGAGGACGCGCTCAAGGCCGGGGCAGACCCGCAGGCCGTCATGGCCTTGACCGACATATTCGCGTGGGATATCGATTTCTCCTCAGAGATAAGGAAGGGCGACAGCTTCAGCGTCCTTTCCGAGGTCCTGTACGTGGACGGCGTTCCGGTCAGGAGCGGCAAGATAAAGGGCGCCGAGATGGTGAACGGCGGCAAGAAGTACACGGCTGTATATTATGAGGGGAAAAGCGGGTCCGGCTACTACGACAGCGACGGAAGGTCTCTCAGGAGGTCGCTCCTTAAGTCCCCCCTGAGGTTCAGAAGGATTACCAGCCACTTCAGCAGGGGCCGTTTCCACCCCATCCTTAAAAAATACAGGCCGCACCACGGGGTCGACTACGGGGCCCCCAAGGGCACGCCGGTCGAGGCTGCCGGCAGCGGCATCGTCAAATTCGCCGGGTGGAAGGGCGGCTACGGCAACTTTGTAGAGATAAAACACTATAACGGCTACTTGACCGCTTATGGCCACCTTTCCAAGATAGGAAAAGGCGTCCGTCGCGGAGCGAAGGTCGACCAGGGCAAGGTCATAGGTTATGTCGGTTCCACAGGCATCTCGACCGGCCCGCACCTCCATTACGAGATGCGCGCGAACGGCAGGCTCATCAACCCGTTGAGCGTTAAGACCGTAGCGGATAAGGCCATCCCCAAGAAGGAGAAGCAGGCGTTTGCCGCTGTTGTTGCCGTGGTGCGGGAGAAGCTCACACCCGGCGGCACGGCTTACGCGCTTGAAAGACCGGACTCAACCCCTCAAGTCCACTGACCGTCAGTCCTGAAGGCCGAGCACACGCGCGGCGTGTCTCGCTATCATAAGCTCTTCGTTGGTCTTCATCACCCGTATAGTTACCGGCCCCTTTGATATCACTGAGCTGCCCCTGGCGTTCTCCGCGGAGTCTACCTCCATCCCCATGAACCCCATGCCATTCAATATCCGCTCCCTTACAATGGGCGAGTTCTCGCCGATACCAGCGGTAAAGACGAGGGTATCCACGCCGCTGATAGCAGCTGACATCGCAGCAAGGAACTTCCTCGCCTGACGGCAGAAGATCTCTATGGCGAGGGCGGCCCTTGGGGATCTGCCCTCTTCCTGAATAAGGTCAGCCATGTCCGGGCTTATGCCTGAGATGCCGAAGAGCCCTGACCTCCTGTTCAAGACCTCATTGAGCTCGTCTGCGCTGTACCCCCTTGTCTTCAGTAGATAGACGATAACGCCGGGGTCGAGGTCGCCTGTCCGGGTGCTCATCACAAGGCCGCCAAGAGGGGTAAAGCCCATCGTAGTATCAACGCTCTTAAAGTTTTTCACCGCGCACATGGACGCGCCGTTGCCGAGGTGGGCTATTATGGTCCTGCCCGCCGCCCTTTCCGGGTCGATCCTTCCGAGCTCTTCCATAATATATTCGTAAGAGAGGCCGTGGAAGCCGTAGCGCTCAACGCCCTCTTTCCTTAACTCATTCGGAAGGGCAAAGGCGCGCGCTGCCTCATGCATGGAGGTATGAAAGGAGGTGTCAAAGCACGCGGCCTGCGGCACCCCGGGCAGCTCCTTTTCCGCCGCCTCTATCGCCTTTATCTCATGGGGCAGGTGCTCGGCCGCAAAGGGGATGAGCCCCCGCAAGACATCTATCAAACCGTCGTCTATCTTCCGGTGGGAGGTGATCTTTCCCCCGTGGACGACACGGTGGCCTATCGCCGAAATGGCAGCCCCTTCCGGGCGTTCCTTCAACCAGGAGAAAAGGGCCTTTAAGGCCGTGGAATGGTCAGGCAACAGGAGGGCTTTGTCTATTATCGTCCCGGACGGGACGGAGGCGGTAAAGATCCCTTCGCCCAGCCCTATCCTTTCGAGCCTGCCGCCAAGGAGGGGGCGCTCGCCGGACCAGAGTGAGAATTTGACGCTGGATGAGCCGCTATTGATGGTAAGTACGCTCTTCCCCATGGTCTTGATCCTGCCAGAGCCTATATTCTGAAAATTGTTATTTTTAAGGCACCCATAAATGTGAAGTCTTACCTGGCGAGCCAGGCGAAAAAGAGCGGTGCGGCTACCTCAGAGGCGAGCACAAGCGACCAGAGCCTGCCTTCCCAGATCCTGTAGTCAGCGAAAAGGCGCTCCCATGAAAAGCCGAAAAGATAATGTCCGATTATGAATTCGAAGGTGATGCTGCAAGACAGCCACAGGAGCCCGGTCTTCATCGCCGAAGAGTAAAGCGGCGGCAGGGCGAATCTTGATATGTAAATATATGCGCCGGTAAAGATGACGGCTATGATGAGAAAGGACTTGTAGAGGTGCGAGGCGTAGTCGCCTATTCTCGGAGCAAGGAACTTCTCGGCGAAAAAACCGTTGGCTATCGCTATGGCGACCATTATCGCCCAGAAAACGAATGCTGTTAAGATCACAAGCTCTCTCCGCAAGGGGATGAAGACCCCGTTTTTTTTAATGTAACAGAAGACTGCGTTCAAAGTCAAAGGCCCGATTCTGCTTGTTTTGAGGGGCTCTTAAGCCTTATCTTTATAACATGGCAAAAAAGACTCTCATCTCATGGGCGGAGTATCGCTCCCCGCTCGGGTCGGTCCTTGTCTCATCCGATATAAAAGGTATCTCCGGGGTGGGCCTGCCGGCCAAAAAAAGCGACTTTCTATCCGGCATAAGAAAGGCGGGAGGGGAGCCCGTTGAAAGCCCCGCGTCCTTTACAACGCTCTTCATGATCTTTGACGAGTACTTCCGCGGAAAGGCCGTCGAGTTTAATGTCCCCCTGAGCCTTAAGGGAAGCTCTTTTGACCTCGCGGTCTGGAAGGCCCTTCAAAAGATACCATGGGGCAGCGCCTTAAGCTATGGTGAGGTGGCCGCGTCAATAGGCCGGCCCCAGGCGGCCAGGGCTGTTGGCGGCGCCTGCGGCAGAAACCCGGTCCCCATAATCATCCCATGCCACAGGGTGCTCGCCTCAAATGCGTTGGTCGGCGGCTTCTCAGGCGGCATCAATATAAAAAAGGCCCTCCTCGGCCTCGAAGGCATCGCTTTCATCGAACCCTGAATGGGGTGGCAGGGCCTTCCTGCCCTATCCATGGGCTGCGATGGCCCCTGCGGCGGCTGCGGCAAGCGATATCGCCACCATGAACCAGTGCAGCGTCTTTACCTTCTTGAATATCCCGTCTATGTCCATTGTGGCGCCTTCCCTGGCCATCCTGTCGAGCATCTTCCGTATGACTATCGGCTCAAGGCCGACGAGCATGATGAACCAGAATAGCCAGACAGCGGTCATGAAGGTAAGGGCCCATCCATCCTTCGTGAAGTAGAGCTCGTACCAGCCCGTCTGCCATACCATTATGAAGCCGGTTATGCCAACGACTATGTTGTAGGCCTTTGCCAGCGGCGCGAACCTGTGCTCTATCCTCTGGAAGGTCAGCACCTTCTGAAGGGCGTCAGGTGTCTTTATGACCATGGGAAGGACTATGCCGGTCACGAAGGCGAGCCCGCCTATCCAGAGGATGACGGTAAGGATGTGCACTATGTGCATCAGGAGAAAGAGCATGCAAAAACCCCCTTGCTTTGGTCCTTTTTTTGTTTTAGTTTAGATTGGGTCGATATATTGTATATAACATGGCGCGCAAACGAAGCGCCATGACAGAAATCAGGAGGGATATGGAAAGGGAGCTTTTAGCAGGCCTCAGGAGGTCATGCCTTTTAATGGCGGTCTTCGCGGCCTCTTTCGTGATGATGTACGCCGGAGTAGTGCTCCTGACCAAATTTCTCTATATTTACTTCCAGGGGTTTACGCCGGAGTTTAGCGAGCACCTCTTGAGGGCGATATTTTACGGCCTGAGCGCTTTGACGATAGCCGTATCTGTCAGTGTCTCAAGGAGGCGATATTCAAAGGAAGGTCTCAAGGGCAAGACCTCCGATATCGATGCCCTGGTAAGGCACCTTGTGCTGACTCCCGTCATCTCGATGGCCTTTGCCGAGGCCGTCCTCATATTCGGCTTCTTCCTCTTTTTCCTCAGCGCCATGTACGTTGACTTCTCGTTGCTCGCTGCCGTCTCTTTTATAATGATACTCTGGAGCGTGCCATCGGTAGGATTTCTTGAGGACAGCCTTAAAAAGGCAAGAGAGTAAAAAAATCTTCACCAGTTTTTTTCCCCCGCAAGCCTCTTTATTGTGAAAATCACCTTACAAATCAAGTGATTAAGTCTTTTGTGGGAAAGACTTGACAATCTTATAATTTATTTTATAATAGAATTATTCTTAGATAGTAACTTGTACTGCTAAGAAGGAGAGAATATGGAAGGGATAGTCAGAAAATACAGGGGCAAAGGCTTTAAGCTCACACCTCAGAGGATCGCGATACTCAAGTTCCTCGAGGGGAATACGAGCCATCCTACGGCAGATGATATATATACCGAGATCAAGAAAAGGTATCCCACTGTATCTTTCGCGACAGTCTACAACACTGTCGAGGCATTGAGGGAAAGGGGAGAGCTGATCGAGGTTACGATCGACCCCGAAAGGAAGCACTTTGACCCGAACCCAACCCCCCACCACCATATCATGTGTACTGAATGCGGCAAGATCGGTGACGTGTTCACAGACTATTCAGAGGCGTTGAGATTGCCCGAGAATATAACGAGCGAGTTCATGCTCACAGGCAACCATGTCGACTTCTTCGGCCTGTGCGCCGGGTGCCGGGACAAAAATATCAATTGATAAAAGGAGGAAACAGAAAAATGGCTGAGACTTTAGCTGTTGTACAGAACGAAGCGCCGGACTTCAAGGCGACTGCGGTAGTGAAGGACGGCTCCGTAAAGGAAGTAAAGTTGTCAGATTACAAGGGTAAATACGTGGTGCTCTTCTTCTATCCACTTGATTTTACCTTCGTCTGCCCTACCGAGATAATAGCGATGAGCGACAGGATAAAGGAGTTCGAGGTAAGAGGGGCCGAGGTGCTTGGGGTCTCCGTCGACAGCCAGTTCTCGCATATCGCCTGGAGGAACACCCCGAGGAAGAAGGGCGGGATAGGCGAGATAAGCTATCCGCTCGTCTCTGACCTTGACAAGTCGATCAGCAGGAATTACGGGGTGCTCGTCGACAAGCCGGGCATAGCGCTGAGGGGCCTTTTTATAATCGACAAGCTCGGCAAGATACGCCACATAACAATAAACGATCTCCCGCTCGGAAGGAACGTGGAAGAGGTCTTAAGGGTCCTTGACGCGATACAGTTCAACGAAAAATACGGCGAGGTATGCCCGGCCAACTGGAAACAGGGCGAAGAGGGCATGAAGCCAAACCAGACCGGGCTTGAGAGCTACGCCCAGGCACACTTTTAAAGGAGGATAGCGATATGTCAAACTGGAAGTGTACCGATTGCGGCTGGTCAAAGGAAGCGCGCTGCAAGCCTGAGAAGTGCGCTGAATGCGGCTCTGCCGCTGTTGCGAAGGTGGAAGGTTGCGGCTCCGGCTGCGGCTGCCACTGACGCGTAGCTCTACGGGCCTCGCTTAAAAAGGGGGAGGCCATGGAAGAGGCAAGGATAGGCGTTTTAAACCTCGGTGCCAGGGGCGCGCGGACAGCCGAAGAGGCCGCCGCTGAAAAAGGCCTCGGCACCGATTCGATAAACGCGTACTTCAAGAACATAAGGAGGATACGCCTCCTTACCGCGAAAGAGGAGAAGGCGCTGGCAAGGAAGATAGCCAGGGGAGACGCCGAGGCGAGGCGTCAGATGATAGAGGCCAACCTCCGGCTCGTGGTGAACATAGCCAAAAGGTACCTGAACAGGGGGTTGCCGCTTCAGGACCTTATCGAAGAGGGCAACATCGGCCTTATAAAGTCGGTGGAACGCTTCAAGTCCTCGAAGGGGTGCAAGTTCTCCACTTACGCGACCTACTGGATAAGGCAGTCTATAGACCGGGCGGTGGCGAACCAGGCCAACACGGTAAGGCTCCCGATACACATAACGACCGACCTCGCCAAGATGGCCAGGGCGGAAAGGGACCTTACGACCGAGCTAGGCAGAGAGCCCGATATAAAGGAGCTTTCCGACAAGACAGGCCTCTCAGGAAGGTACGTAAAGAAGCTTAGCGGCATCACGAGAAAGAGCTATTCCCTTGAGGTCTCCGTAAACGAGGAGACAGACCAGCCTCTCATGGAAAGGCTTGAGGACGAGACCTTCCCGCAGCCGATGGACGCGCTCTGGAGCGCTGACAGGGCTGTAAAGGTCAAGGAATGGCTCGGTTGCCTTGATGAAAACGAAAGGATCATCATCAAGGAGCGTTTCGGCCTCGAAGGAGAGGACCCCAAGACCCTTGAGACCGTAGGCAGGGAGTTCGGGATAACAAGGGAGCGGGTCCGGCAGATAGAGGCAAAGGCGCTCGGCAAGCTCAAGAGAATGGCGGAAGATACCGAGATCGAATTTTCAGACGTAGCTTAGCTACGGTTAGCGGTCTACCCTTCAAACGATATTTACCGCAGCAAACATACCCCGCTCTTACCCCGCCCCCATGACCGCACTACGCGCAGGGGAGGCGAGTAAATCGCCTCCCCTGCTCTTTTTTTCAAGACCCGGGCTGTTCCGCCGATAAAACTGGCATGCATATGATAAAGAGAGGTGGCCCGCACAGGGGTATTCCTCTCCGGGGATATGACACCAGGTACCGTTCAGCAGGTAGACCTCGCCGTCTGATATAGGTTCCCGGGAACCTCTTAAAGCCGCTGCCCTTTCCAAACAACCCCCCTTTTTGCTATACTCTATCTGCTTTAAATAAACAGAAAAGGTCTATCCATGCGACGGAGCAACAGGCAAAGGCCCAAGGCCGCGCCCCCAGGCGCGAACCGCAATATATCAATCGTGCTTGTAGAGCCTCAAAGCTCCGGCAACGTGGGCAGCACGGCAAGGGCGATGAAGAACACCGGCTTCTCAGACCTGGTGCTCATAAACCCGTGCGATTACAAGAATAACGAGTCGTATTCGATGGCCTGCAAGGCGGACTCGGTGCTTGCCTCGGCGCGCGTCTTCCCGGACCTTGAAAGCTTTCTTGGCGAGCCGCGCGTGGTCGTCGGCACGACAAGGAGGATCGGCAGGCACAGGTACCCGGTCCTCACGCTCGATGAGGCGGTGCCGGCCATATTAAAGCTCGCCGCCTCTAACAGTGTCGCCTTGCTCTTCGGCAGGGAGGACAGGGGGCTTCTGAATGAGGAGATACCTCTGTGCGATATGCTCCTTGAGATACCCACATCAGACGAGTACCCGTCGATAAACCTTTCGCACGCGGTCTTCACGGTCTGCCATCATCTTTATACGGCCCAGATGCCAAAGGCCCCGACCATAAAGGCGGCTCCGCGTGAGGAGCTTGAGAAGATGTACGTCCACATGGAGAGGATGCTCCGGGGCCTTGGGTATGGGGATCAGGGAGGGGAGTACCTTTTTGAGGCCATAATGCGGAGCTTCAGGCGGCTTTTCGGGAGGACCGGCCTTATGGAGAAGGAGGTGAAGATGCTCCGGGGCATCTTCACCCAGGTAGAGGCCAGGGTAAGCCCCCGGAGCAGGACGAGGAGGGGGCATGCTGAAGCTGAATAAGAAGATGATGGAGAGCGCGGTCTCGGCGCTCAAGGAGCACAAGGCCTCCGCTCTCCTTCTCTTTGTCGACGCAATCGAGGAGAAGACATTCTGGAAGGGGTCGAAGGAGAAGAAGAAGTTCATACTCATAACCCAGAGCGAAGAGGTCGCGGCCGCCCTTGAGCCGATGAAGAGGGAGGTAAAGGCGCTCTTGAGGCTCCCGATGGTGAAACTCACGAGGATCGGGCAGGTGAAGCTTTCCCTCATCATGGCCGTCACCGAGGGGATGATAAAAAGCTCTGACAAGGTCGTCTGCCTCTCCGGGCTTCAGGCGCACGGCCTCCTCGATACCCTTATGATAATAGACTTGAAGAAAGAGGCCGAGGTCTTCACCGCCATGGGCATTTCGATGGACCTTCTCAAGAAGGTCAAGCCGGAGGTGCTGGAGACGGTACTTAACATCGCGTTAGAGCTATCCGGCGAGGGCAGGGAGGGCAAGGCCATAGGCGCGACCTTCGTCATCGGGGATAACGAAAAGGTGATGAAGCTTTCAAGGCCGCTCATAATGAACCCGTTCAAGGGCTACCCCGAGGAGGCGAGGAACATACTCGACGAGGACGTCCATGAGACCATAAAGGAGTTCGCGCTCCTTGACGGCGCGTTCGTCATAAGGGAGGACGGTGTTGTCATGTCCGCCGGGGTGCATCTTGACGCTGCCCTCGAAGAAGAGGGGCACATGCCGGGGTTGGGGTGCAGGCACATGGCCGCCGCGGGCATAACCGACGTGACAGAGGCCGCCGCCATAACGATCTCCGGCTCCACCGGCATCGTCAGGATATTCAGGAAGGGGAAGGTCCTGCTTGAGCTTGAAAGGCCGAAGGCAAGGGCAGGGGGTCCGCCCTTGAAGCCTTGATTATGCCTTGACAAGGGGTATCTAAAATGTAATCATTCTCAAAATTGTTTTTAGACGTATCCGGGTAACCCCGAGAGGGGTTAAAAAGGGAATCCCGTGAGCCGCCGTTGGCGGCAAATCGGGAACGGACCCGCCACTGTGAGCGGAGACGAAACCCGCGAAAAGCCACTGGTCTTTGCAGGCCGGGAAGGCGCGGGGAGTAGGCGATTTATCCGCAAGTCAGGAGACCTGCCTGGGTATGCCTCACGGGTTCTTCGATGGTAAAGAAGGTGAGGGGCGCGCTATTTTTTTTTAATGCACCCTATGCTACCCTCCTTCTTTTGAAGAGAGGGTTTTTTTATTTGTCAGTTCTTGCGCAAAGTACTTGCCGGATTGTGATACGGTATTAGCGGTTTATGGTGCGAACAGGCGGGTCCATTCAGGATATCGATCCGTGGCTGAAAATAGTTTTCAGCATCTTGTTAAAAAGGAGCCGGTCATGTCTGGCATGAGAAATACCAAGGCTATAATGCTCATGGGCCATGGGAGCAAGGCCCCGGGGGCAAACGAGACGCTCAGAGAGGTAGCCAGGGCCGTCCAGGAGAAAGGCGGGTTCGGCCTTGTCCAGCACGCGTTCCTTCAGATGGTCGAGCCCGATTTTCAGGAGGCCATGGATATCATCGTATCCAAAGGGTTCAGCGACATAACGGTGATGCCCTATTTCCTCTACATGGGCCTTCATGTGACTCAGGACCTCCCGGCTGAGATAGAGGAGGCGCAAAAGAGGCACCCTGGCATCAAGGTGACCTTGACGGAGAGCCTCGGATTCGATAGAAGGCTTGTGGACATAGCCCTGGAGCGTATCGACAGGAAGGGGGGAGGCGAGCCGCTGCAGGCGCCGGGCCAGCACCCCATCGAAAGGGAGAGCTTCAGGATAATAGGGACAGAGCTTGACGAGACGACGATCGCCCCTTTAGAGCTGCCGGTCGTTAAAAGGGTCGTGCACGCCACCGCGGATTTCGAGTACAGGGAACTTATAAGCTTTACGCCCGGGGCGATAGAGGCCGGAGCGGAGGCGATAAGGTCGGGGCGTAACATCATAACCGACGTAAAGATGATAGAGGCAGGGATAAGCATGGCGCGCCTTGCCCCGTACGGGTCGAAGGTATTCTGTTTTTCAGCTGACAGGGATGTCGCAGAGAAGGCCGCTTCCGGGAACACGACCAGGACGGCGGCCTCCATGAGAAAGGCAGCGGCCTTTATGGAAGGCGCCATAGTCGCTATCGGGAACGCGCCTACGGCGCTCATGGAGCTGTTGAAGATCGTAAAAGAGGGCGGGCCCAGGCCAGCGCTTGTCGTTGGCGTGCCGGTGGGTTTCGTGGGCGCGGCAGAGTCGAAGGAAGAGCTTGGCAGAAGCGGCCTGCCGCATATACTCATAAAGGGCAGAAAAGGCGGGAGCACGGTAGCCGTTGCGATAGTGAACGCCCTCGCCATAATCGCTTCCGAGGCGAAGGCCGGGGCGCGTTAGGCCGGGAGAGGATATAATAGAGTCCGTAAGGGAAAAGATATGCACATACCTGACGGATACTTGAGCCCCGGCACCTGCGCCGTCTTTTATGCCGCCATGGCCCCGGTCTGGTACTACGCTTCAAAGAGGGCCGAGAGGACTTTGAAGCTCCGGCAGCTCCCGCTACTGGGCCTTGGAGCCGCCTTCGCGTTCGTCATAATGCTCTTCAACATCCCCATACCAGGTGGCTCTTCCGGGCACATGGCAGGGGGCGCGATAGTAGCCATAGCGCTTGGCCCCTGGGCCGCGATAGTCGCGTTAAGCCTGACCCTTGCGCTTCAGGCCTTTCTTTTCGGTGACGGCGGGCTTACGACACTTGCGGCCAACTGCTTCAATATGGCCGTCATCATGAGCATCTCCGGGTACTATATCTACAGGGTGCTCGCCTTTGGCGCACCTGGCCCGGGCAGGAGGTTTTTAGCCGCCGCCGCGGCGGCGTACATAGCGGTAAACCTGGCGGCCCTTGCCGTCGCTGCCGAGCTCGGGGTCCAGCCCGGGCTTGCCCACGGGCCGGACGGCAGGCCGCTTTACGCGCCTTACCCGCTTTCCATAGCGGTCCCGGCGATGATGCTGCCGCATCTCCTCTTCTTCGGGCCGATAGAGGCTTTTGGGACCGCCCTTGTGGTCTCATATATCTACAGGATGAACCAGGGGCTCCTTTACGAAGGCGGCAAAGGCTCTTTAAGGCCGCTCTTTACGGCCCTTGCTATTTTGATCGTACTCACGCCGCTTGGGCTCCTGGCAACAGGCACGCCATGGGGCGAATGGGGGATCGATGAATTAAGAGGGCTTATCGGCTATGTGCCTGAAGGGATGGAAAGATACGGCGGAGGCCGGGCCGGGCTCTTCCCGGGATACAGCCTTCGCGGCGTTGAAGGCCCATACGGAGCGGCCATATACGCGCTCGCAGCCTTTTTAGGGAGCGTCCTTGTCGTTGCCGCGGTCTATATCTGGGGCAGGCTATGGAAGAGTTGAAGCTCCCGGAGTGGTTTAAGAAGAAAGATGGAGAGTGCCAAAGCGGGAGAGGCATTAAGCCTCATGGTTTTATAGAGCGTAACCTGGCAAGGTTCGCCAGCATCATAAAAGAGGTATTTACAACCGAGGAGTACGCCTCAAGAGGCGGGCTCCTTCAGAGGCTCGATGGCAGGGCGAAGCTCACGGGCTTCTTTCTACTCCTGGCAGCGGGGGCGATGACGGGAAGCGCCCTCTTCCTCTTTGGCGTACTTGTTGTCATAGCGGTACTTGCTTCTGTATCGAGGGTCGGGATAGCCCCCGTTGCGAAGAGGGTCTTCCCCTCGCTGGTCTTCACCTTCTTCCTTGTCCTGCCGGTTACTGTAAACGCGGTAACCCCGGGCAAGGAGCTATTCGGGTACAACGGGTTCGCGGTGACAAGGGAGGGGCTCTTAACCGGCGGCTTCTTTCTCCTGAGGGTGGTTGTGATGCTCTCGCTTACAGCCCTGCTGGCCCTCACGACCAGACAGTCGGACTTTTTCAAAGGGCTCGGCAGGCTTATTCCCGCGTTTTTCGTAACGGCCCTCTTCTTTACCTTCAGATATGCCGTGATCCTCATCAAGACCGCGGAGGACGCGACCATGGCACGGAAGTCGAGGAGCATAGGCAGGGCCGGGGTTACTGAATCGCAGAGCTGGTTTGCCTCAAGGGCCGCGCTGATACTGAAAAGGTCTTTCAGCATGGCCGACGAGGTCAACATGGCCATGATATCGAGGGGGTTTGCCGGGAAGGTCAGGACACCTCCGGCAGGGGCATTAGGGGCAAGAGACTACCTCTGGATAGGTTTTTCGAGCTTCGTCCTGTTTTTGTCCATAGGCACGTGAGGCGGCGATGGAAGAGATATACAGGGTCGAGGCCGTAAGCTTCGAGTACGGCGGCGGTCCAGCCCTTCGGGAGTTGAGCTTCAGCGTCGACAAGGGCGAATGCCTCGCCATTCTCGGCGCGAACGGGAGCGGTAAATCGACCCTCTTAAAGCTCCTGAACGGGCTTTTGTTCCCGACCTCAGGCATGATAAGCTTTACGGGCAAGCCCCTCGGCGAGGAGGCCCTTAAGGGGGAGTTCCTGAGGTGCTTTAGAGAGCGGGTTGGCTTCGTCTTCCCTGAGCCGGACGTTCAGCTTTTCTGCCCGACCGTATCGGATGAGCTTGCCTTCGGCCCTCTTCAGCTCGGCCTTAGGTATGAAGAGGCCGAAAAGAGGGCCGGTGAGCTATTAAAGATGCTCGGCCTGGAGGCGTTGAAGGCGAGAACGCCCTACTCGTTGAGCGGCGGCGAGAAGAAGAAGGTCGCCATAGCCTCGGTGCTGGCCATAAACCCGGAGGTGCTCCTCCTTGACGAGCCCACCAACGGCCTTGACCCCAGGACCCAGGTCTGGCTCCTTGAGCTTCTCAGAGAGCTGAAGAAGCTTAAAAAGACCATAATAATCGCGACACACGACTTAAGCCTCGCGGAGGACTTAAGCGATAGGGCGATAATCCTCGACGAGTCGCATCGGCTGGCGGCGGACTCTACGACGGCGAAGGCATTGAGGGACAAGGAGCTGCTCCTTTCCGCGAACATAATTCACGAGCACTCGCACAGGCACGGGGAGCTTACGCACAGGCACAGCCATGGGCCGTACTCCACCCATGACGAGCACGATTAGCGGGACTTGAGGGAGAAGAAGGTGATGTCGAAGAAGGCTGTTCTTGCGGTAGCGTTACTGCTTATGGCCCCGTGTTCCTTATGGGCTGCGGACCCCGAGGTGGAGGAGCTTAAAAAAAGGGTAGAGGAGCTTGAAAAGAGGTTGGAATGGCGGGTGGTGACCGATGAGCCCGGGCACAAGAAGATACATCCGGCCCACAGCCTCTACGGCCTTTCAGTTGGCGGAAGCGTTACCATAACGGCTCACGGGGCAAGCGGCGTTAAAGGTAGTACGCCAAGCGGAGAGGCGGCCATCTCGGCTGATCTGGCTATCGAGTCCCCGGTAGGGGACAGGGGCAGGGCTGTAGCCGTCTTCGACTTCCAGAAGGGGGCCGGCATGCAGGGGCTCCCGGCCTTCTTCACAGCCCCGAACAGCAACCCGAACGGCTATAACGCCGATATAGAGTCCTTCGATGATACGAGCCTCCACGCGACACAGGCATATTACGAGCATGAGCTTGACGGTGGCCTGACCGTCACTTTCGGCCAGCTTGACCTCACTGGATTTTTTGACGCAAACGAGTACGCGAATAACGAGAGGACGCAGTTCCTCGCGAATGTATTCGTGAATAACCCCGTCATAGAGTGGGGCGGCACGGATAACTTCTACGGCCCTGGCGCGAGGCTCAGTTGGGCGGCATCCGATACTGTCGGCGTGACGATAGGCGCTTTCGAAGGGGACGGCGACTATGTTGACACCTTCGACAGCCCGTTCCTCATGGCAGAGCTCGACCTCGCCCTCTCGCCCATGGGCAGGGGCGGCAATTACAGGATCTATTACTGGCAGAGGAATAAAAGGACTGCGGCCGACCAGCCGAACCTGGCCGACCCGGCTGACGCCGTTCTTATCAATGCCCGCAATAGCGGCATTGGCGTGAGCATCGACCAGCTTTTAACCGAGACGATCGGCATCTGGCTCCGGGCCGGGGTGCAAAGGGAGAAGGTAGCCCAGTTCGATAAAGCTATAAGTGGAGGCGTAGATATCTCGGGAGAGCTCCTCGGAAGGGCCAATGACCAGATCGGCATCGCCTACTCGGCGACCTTCATAGGCGACGGCTACGAGGATTATATAAGGGTCGCCGACCCGTCTTTTGACCCTGGGACAGAGCATTATGTGGAGGCCTACTACAGCTACGCTGTCTCCCATTCCGCCGCGGAACAGGGCTTTCACATAAGCCCGGACTTACAGTACGTCGTAAACCCTGGCGGCAACAAGGGGGCCGGCGATATGTTCATATACGGCATAAGGCTTCAGTCCTTTTTTTAAAGTCGAGGATAAGGGCTGATATTTAACGTCAATCAAAACGGAGGGGTAAAGATGGAAAGGATTCTTGAAAGAGGCGGTATGGATGCGCTTGTACCTGCAGTTGTTCTCGTGGCGCTCGCTTTCGCCATGGTAGTAATAGCGTTCGGGATGGAATCGGTCGCGCCCGGCGTGCATGACGCCCTGCACGACTTCAGGCATGTAATCGGCATGCCGTGCCACTGACGGAGGGCCCTTTTATGCTGTCTATCAAGGATAGTCTCAAGACAGGGGCTCTGGCCGGGGTCCTCTGGGGATGGCTCTGCTATCTCGCGAACTATTTTAGCGGGATATTCCCCTTTGAGTCGAGCTTTACGCAAAACCTTCTCTCCTTTACCTTCGGCGGAGCGGTCTTCGGCATCGTAACGGCCGGCCTCCTGGCTGTGCTCGGCGGCTTTCTGCCGTTCAGGCGCATGGTCTTCAAGGCCGTTTTCATATCCGTTACGTTATGGCTGGCCCTTAAGTTCGCGGGCGATATCCTGTCGATAATGGAGCCGGAGAGGTTCCACATGGTCATGCCTCAGGCGGTGCAGGGTATCCTTCTCGCGCTCGCGTTAGGGGCGATACTCGGCCTTCTTCTGGGAAGGGGCAGGCAAGCTGCCGCGGGAAATGCCTAAGGGACTGAGAAAAGGGTACACGACGGGCACTTGCGCCGCTGCCGGGGCAAAGGCAGCGGCGCTTTCGCTTCTCGGCTGCACACCATCGGGGCGCGTTTTCGTGACCCTTCCCAGGGGCGGGTCTATCGAGATCCCTGTAAAGTCCGTAGAGGTATCGGGCAGCCTGGCCAGGGCTGTCATCATAAAGGACGCTGGGGACGACCCTGACGTTACCAACGGAGCTGAGTTCGTTGCCGGAGTCGAGATAACCGGGGAGAACAGGGCGAGGCCTTCGGTGAGCATAAGGGGCGGCAAGGGCGTGGGCGTGGTCACAAAGCCCGGCCTCAAGATACCGCCGGGGCGCCCCGCCATAAACCCTGTGCCGCTTAATATGATAAGGAAGGCGGTCATCGAGGCCGCTTCCGCCTGTTCAAGCAAGGCCGCCTTCCGGGTGACGATATCGGTGCCAGATGGCGAAACGCTTGCCTTGAAGACCATGAACTCGAGGCTTGGCATCATCGGAGGCATCTCCATACTCGGCACCACCGGCATAGTCGAGCCCATGTCGCTCGAGGCCTATACCCATTCGATATCCTGCGGGGTGGATGTGGCCGTAGCCGCCGGCATCACTGAGGTCGTATTCTCCACCGGACGGTCTACCGAGAAGACCGTCGAGAAGATGCTCAAGCTCCCGCAGGCCGCCTATATACTTACGGGCGACCACATGAGCTATGCCCTGAGGGATGCCGCCAAAAGGAGCGGGCTTAAAAAAGTAACTGTGGCCGGGCAGTTCGGAAAGTTCAGCAAGCTCGCGGCAGGGCACTTCGAGACGCACTGCAGCGATTCTTCCATCGAGCTTGGTTTTCTCGCCGGCCTCTGCCGCGCCGCTGGCGCTACAGAGGAGCTGGCTCTGAGGGTGCAAGAGGCCAATACCGCGCGTGAGGTGTTTTTCATCCTCCGGGAAGCCGGGCTTGGCAAGGTAATAGACGAGGTCTGCCTGCTTGTCAGGAGGAATTCGGAGAAGATATTGGGCGAAGGCAAGACGGCTGCCGCTATACTTGCCGGTTATGGCGACGGAGAGGTGGCCTCAGGGTGTTGATAAGATGATATACGTGATCGGCATAGGCATACAGGGGAGGGCGAGCCTCCTTGAGAGGCCGCTTAAGATAATCCGGGAGGCGGGCCTCCTTGTAGGCGGCAGGAGGCACCTCGACGAGTTCCCTGAGGCAAACGCCGCAAGGGTGCCCCTCGGGAGCATCGATGAGGCGGCCCTGAAGATGGAGAGGCACCTGAAAAAGAGCGCTCGGCCGGTAGTAGTGCTCGCAACAGGCGACCCGCTCATCTTCGGCATAGGTTCTTTTATTATAAAAAGGTTCGGCAAGCGCGGGGTCGAGATAATTCCGAATGTAAGCGCTGTCCAGGAGGCCTTCTCGCGCATTAAAGAGGACCTGAACGGAGTCAAGATATTGAGCGTCCACGGCAGGCAGGCCGATTACGCCATGCTTGCCAATGATGCGAGGTCGAATGAGAAGCTCGCGCTATTTACAGACACGGAGAACACTCCCGCCAGGATATGCGGGGAGCTTGTGGAAAGAGGCATCTCCGGCTGCAGGGCGTTCGTCTGCGAGTCCCTCGGCCCGGGAGAGAAGATAAGGGAAGGGACGCTCGAAGCCGTATCAAGGTTCAAGTCCTTCGCACCGCTCAATATCCTCATCATCATTAATGATAAAAGACTCGTTGGCTCAAGTGTGGCCCCCGGCATACCCGACAGCCTCTTCGCCCATTCCGGCGGGATGATAACCAAAGAGGAGCTGAGGGTCATTTCCATTTCAAAGCTCGAACTTAAGTATGGCGATATCGTCTGGGACATAGGCGCCTGCTCAGGCTCTGTAGCCATAGAGGCAGGCCGCATAACCGGGCAGAGGGTCTTCGCGATAGAGCGGGACCGCAAACGCGTCAAGGACATCATTGAGAACAAAAGAAGGTTCGATAGCGTCGGCCTTGTCGTAGTAGAGGGTGAGGCCCCTGCTTCTCTCAAGGGGCTGCCGGCGCCTGACGCGGTCTTTGTCGGCGGCGGTGGAAAAGACATATCGAAGATACTCGCGGCTGCCCAAAGGCGGCTTAAGCCCAATGGGAGGATAGTGGTGAACGCGGTCACGATGGAGACGGCCTCGGCGGCCTTCGGGTTCTTCAAGAAAAAGGGATGGGAGCGGGAACTTGTGCTCGCCGGCATCTCAAAGGCCAGGAGCGTTGGAGACCTTAGCATGCTCTCCTCCCATAACCCGGTCTTCATAATAAAGGGGAAGAGATGCTTAAAGTAGGGACCTTTTACGGGGTAGGCGTCGGTCCGGGAGACCCGGAGCTTTTGACGCTAAAGGCGATCAATGTCATAAGGGGCGCGGGGGCGCTCGCGGTACCGAGGTCGGAGGCCGGCTCAGAGAGCGTCGCGCTCGCGATCGTCAGGAAGGCCGTTGACATAGACTCAAAGGAGCTTGTAGAGCTGCCGTTCCCGATGACAAAGGACCCGTCCGCCCTTCTGGCTTCGAGGAGGCAGGCCGCTACACTCATCTCAAAGAGGCTCGAAAGAGGCGCGGACGTGGCCTTCATAACGCTCGGAGATCCGCTTCTCTTCTCGACCTTCAGCTACCTCGTCCCGTTCGTAAAGGAGCTTTCGCCGGGGTCTCAAGTAAGGTCCGTGCCCGGCGTTACATCGTTTTCCGCGGCGGCTTCAAGGCTTGCCCTCCCTCTTGCGGAAACGGACGAGAGGGTTATAATCATACCTGCTGCCTATGAGCTTCAAAAGGTGCGAGAGGCCATCGGCGCCGCGGAGACCATTGTGCTCATGAAGGTGAACAGGGCCATAGACGCGTTGATAGAGCTACTGAGGGAAGCGGGCCTTCTTGAGAGGTCTACTCTGGTATCGAGGGTAGGCTGGCCTGAAGAGGAAGTAATAACCGACCTCGCGGGCCTTGCCGGAAAGCGGCTCGATTATTTTTCAACGATAATAGTAAGGAAAAATGGCTGACCAAAAGCGAAAACCTTCGACCGTCTATTTCATCGGCACCGGGCCTGGCGACCCTGAGCTGATAACCGTAAAGGGGATGAAGCTCCTTAAAGAGGCCGACCTGGTCATCTACGCCGGGTCTCTTGTAAGGGAACGTGTGCTTGAGTACTGCGAGCGGAGCCCGGAGATATTCAACAGCGCGTCGATGAGCCTCCCTGAGATAACCTCGCTTATGACAGAGGCTGCGCGGAAGGGCAAAAAGGTGGTGAGGCTCCAGACCGGCGACCCGTCCCTTTACGGGGCCTTGAGGGAGCAGGCCGAGGCCCTTGAGAAAGAGGAGATACCTTACGTCGTAGTCCCCGGCGTTTCTTCCGCCTTCGCCTCGGCCGCCGCCCTGAAAAGAGAGCTTACGCTGCCGGGTGTTACGCAGACGGTCATCTTCACAAGGATGGAGGGGAGGACCCCGGTGCCGGACAAGGAGCGCCTGAGGGCGCTTTCTTCCCACGGCTCTACCATCTGCGTATTCCTCAGCATCTCCATGATCGAAGATGTAGTCAGAGAGCTTTTGGCCGGCTATACGCCTGAAACGCCGGTGGCCGTCGTCTACCGGGCCTCATGGGAGGACGAGCTGGTGATAAAGGGGACGCTCGCCGATATCGCCGGGAAGGTCAACGAGGCCGGGGTTACAAGGCAGGCCATGATCATAGTCGGCAATGCCATAGGCGACGGGCCTGTTGAGCGTTCCAGGCTCTATGACCCCGGCTTCAGCCACGGTTTCAGGAAGTGAAGGCGATGCTCCGGGCATGGGCCCCTGTCGTCCTTTATGCCTCGCTCGTCCTCATACTATCGCTTATGCCGGCGCAAGGCGGCCCAGCGGGCTACGAGGATAAGTTTTACCATGGGACCGCCTATCTGGTAATGGCCTGCGTCTTTTTGAGGGCGCTCTATATGACAAGGCCCGTTGGGGCGTTCGCGGCTGCCGTGGCGGCGGTCCTCTTCGCAAGTTCCTTCGGGGCGATGGTCGAGCTCCTCCAGAGCCTTACCGCGACCCGTACGGCTGAAGTACTGGACGCGCTGGCAAACGGCGCCGGGGCGGCGGTCGGGTCTCTTATCTATCTTTCAATAAGGTCCAGAAAGGGATAAACCGATGCTCCTTGGCGAGATCACGATGAAGGATTTCGGCAGGCTCGTAAAAAAGGCCGTGCTCGTGGTGCCTTTCGGCACGGTCGAGGCCCACGGAGAGCATCTGCCGCTCAATACCGATACGCTTATAATACGAGAGGCCGTAAAGAAGGCCGTTGAGGGGAGAGAGGACGCCATCATGGCCCCTCCGGTCCAATACGGCGTATGCACCTCTACCGCCCAACACCCCGGGACCATAGGTATTACGCCCGCGTCTTTGAGGGCCATCGCAACCGACATAGTTCGTAGCTCCTATGCGCATGGGTTCAGGAAGGTCATCCTCGTCTCAGGCCACGGAGGCTCTTTGCACGTCTCGGCGTTAAGAGAGGTAGCCGAGTCGCTTGTGGCCGAGCTCGATGGGCTCGCCATGGCCGCCTTTTCAATCTATGAAGTGCTCGGAAAAGAGGCCTATGAGCTCGCCGAGACCAAAAACGACTCTCACGCCGGTGAGATGGAGACCTCTTTGATGCTTCACCTCGCGCCGGGGCTCGTGACCGGAAGAGGGAAGGAGGAGTACCCGGCCTTTCCCAGGCCGCTTGTAGTCAGGGACAAGTTGAAATATTGGCCGGGCGCCGTCTGGGGCGACCCCGGAAAGGCTACGAAGGAGAAGGGCGAGAAGCTCTTCGATATCATGGTATCAAGGCTTAGAGAGGTAATAAGGGAAGTTGACGAATACAGGCGATAATAAAAAAGGGATAACCGTCCTTGCCTTGACCAGCAGGGGGCTTGGGCTTGCGGAGAAACTTGAGGATGCGATCGAAGGCGTAAGGGTCGTACTACCTGCAGAGCTCAAGGACGGGGGGCTTAAAAGGATAGCCGCCTCGGCCTTCAATACCTCCGGCGCCCTCGTTTTTATCTCAGCCATAGGCATAGCAATAAGGGCGATAGCCCCGTTGATCAAGGCCAAGCACCTCGACCCTGCCGTAGTCGTGGTCGATGAGAGGGCGAGGTGGAGCATCAGCCTGCTTTCCGGCCACCTTGGAGGGGCCAACAGGCTCGCCGAAGAAGTGGCAAAGGCGCTTGGTTCCACCCCGGTCATAACGACAGCCACGGACATCTGGGGGCTTCCCTGCATAGAGGACGTCGCGAAGGCCTTCTCCCTCCACGTAGAAAACCCCGGCATGATAAAGGCCGCCAACTCCGCCATACTCAACGGTAGAAAGGTCCATATCGTCGACCGGGACGCCGGGAGGCTTAAAAGCCTGAAGGAGAGGTTCGGAGAACGGTTCAGATTCAGGAAGAGTATGCCCGCCGAGCTACCAGATGGCGAAGCGGTTGCCCTAATAACAAGCGAGCGGGTAGGGGTCGCGAAGGCATTGCAGCGCAGGACGCTGATACTCAGGCCGAAAGAGCTGGTAGCGGGGGTCGGCTGCTGCAGGGGTGTGGAAAGCGTTGATATAAAGGGCGCGATTGACCTTGCGATGAAGGAGGCGGGCCTGTCCATCCATTCCTTGAAATCGTTGGCCACGGCAGAGCTCAAAAGAGGAGAGAAAGGGCTTGTTGAGCTTGCCGGAGAGCTTGGTATATCTATAGATTATTACGGGAGCGAGAGGCTCAGGGATGTAGAATACCCCACCTCTCCTTCGAGGTTCGTTGAACAAATAACAGGCACCGGGGGCGTGGCAGAACCGGCCGCCCTCCTTGGCGCAGGCGCAAGGGAGCTATGTCTAAAAAAGATAAAGCACAAAAAAGTGACGGTTGCGATAGCAAGGGCGCCGTTTACGTCGTAGGTATCGGCCCCGGAGGGCTTGAGCACCTTACCATCAGGGCGAAAGAGGTCCTTCAAGAGGCCGAGTGCATAGTCGGATACACGAGGTACGTAGACCTTGTACGCCCCATTATCCAGGGCAAGGAGGTCTTCTCTACAGGCATGACGCACGAGGTCGAAAGGTGCGCCAGGGCGGTCGAGGTTGCCAGGGGCGGCAAGACGGTTGCGGTAGTTTCTTCGGGTGATGCCGGGATATACGGCATGGCCGGGCTGGTCTTCGAGCTTATGGCGGCCTCCGGTTCAGATGACGTAAAGGTAGAGGTCATTCCCGGCGTGCCGGCCTTTGTCTCGGCTGCCTCCCTTCTGGGCGCGCCGTTGATGCATGACTTCGCCTCCATATCGCTTTCGGACCTCCTTACCGACTGGCCTGTGATACAGGAGAGGGTCGAGGCGGCCGCCAAGGCCGACTTCGTGATCTTGCTCTATAACCCCAAGAGTTCCAAAAGGGTCGAGGGGCTCGGCAAGGCCCTTTCCATCATAGGCCGCTACAGGAAGGGGGCGACCCCTGTTGGAATAGTGAGGAACGCGTCGCGCGAAGACGAGGAGGCGTTGATAACGACCCTTGACAACGTGCCTTCTCTGGCGGACAGGATAGACATGCTGACCATACTCGTCATAGGCAACTCCTCCACCTTCATCGCCATGGGCAGGATGGTCACCCCCAGGGGCTACAGGCTAGAAGGGGCCAAGGGTTAGATGGGTCTGTTTGACCGGGCGGTCGTGATAGTCTTCGACGGCCTTGGGGCCGGGGAGATGCCTGACGCCTCCGGGTACGGGGACTCAGGCAGCGACACCATCGATAACCTCTCAAGGGCCGTGGGCGGGCTTAAAGTGCCGAACCTTTCCTCGCTGGGGCTGGGGCGGATCGACGGCGTGGACACGGTTACGAAGGCGGCTACACCTTCAGGCTCCTTCGGGCGCATGCGCGAGGCCTCACCCGGAAAGGATACCGCCACCGGACACTGGGAGATGATGGGGATAGTGCTGGACAGGCCCTTTCCAGTCTTTCCCGAGGGCTTCCCGCCTGAGGTGATGGAGAGGTTCGCAAGGGAGACGGGCTGGGGCTGGCTCTGGAACAAGACCGCCTCAGGCACCGAGATAATAGAGCGGCTCGGGGAAGAGCACCTGAAGACCCGCAGGCTCATCGTCTACACCTCTGCCGACAGCGTCTTCCAGATAGCCGCGCATGAGGAGGTCATACCCGTCCCCGAGCTTTACAGGGTCTGCGAGAAGGCGCGGAAGATAGCCGACGATTACAATATCGGCAGGGTCATAGCCCGCCCTTTTACCGGCAGGCCGGGAAGCTTCGCGAGGCTCCCGGCCAGGAAGGACTATGCGGTGCCTCCGCCTGGGGAAACGCTTCTTGAGAAGATAAAAGGCGCGGGCCTTAAAGTTATAGGCATCGGCAAGATAGGCGACATATTCGCGCACCGCGGCCTTACCGGAGAGGTCCATACGATAAGCGACGACGATGGCCTTGATAAGACGATAGAGGCCATGGACTCTTGCGCGAAAGGGCTCGTCTTCACCAACCTCGTTGACTTCGATACCCTCTACGGCCACAGGAACGACGCCACGGGCTATGGCCGCGCCCTTGAGCATATCGATTCAAGGATACCGGAGGTGATCTCCAGGCTCGGCCCCAGGGATATCCTCTTCATAACAGGGGACCACGGCTGCGACCCGACCACGCCATCAACAGACCATTCGAGGGAGTATGTGCCCCTTATAGTCTTTGGAAAGGGCATATTGCCGGGGGTCAACCTCGGCACAAGAGCAACGTTTGCGGACCTGGGCGCCACGATAGCGGATTCCCTTGGAGTCGATAGCCCCGCCAACGGAAAGACCTTCCTGGAAATGCTCATCAAGTAATTGGTTTTATTGGTAATTTAAGGTTTCAGCCAAGGAAGTACTCTGCCATGGGTAGATGACTTCCTTGATTTTTTTGGGGTATATGATATATGCTTTGCTATAGCAAGTGAGTGGTTTGATCATGGCAGATAGAGTGGGCGGGGGGATTATGGGGCCTGGTGATATAAAGCGTCTTAGGGATTTTCTGGGCTGGTCACAGGAGAAGCTGGCCAGGGAGCTTGGGGTAAGTTTCTCGACCGTGAACCGGTGGGAGCGTGGCAGGTCCCGGCCAAGCCCGTTGGCGGAGATCTCCTTATGGAAGCTCGAGGCAGGGTGCTCATATGGCAAGAGGGCGCACCAGCGGTTCAGTTCCGCCCTTCCTCTTGAGTTAAGGAGCACCGGAGGGACCGGTTCCTTCAGGTCCGTAACGGAGAACATAAGCTGCGGCGGTCTCATGTTCAGCACTGAAAAAAGACTGGGCAGCGGCTTATCTATCACGGTGGGGATAAAACCCGCCGTATCATCCGCACTGCTTATAGACGCGGAGGTGGCCTGGGTCGGCGAGGCAGGAGGGACCAGGAAGGTAGGGGTGCGTTTCTCGCCTGGCATGGAAACTGAGATCGCGGATCTGATAAGCGGTTTATCTTCGGGCAATGGAGCCCATTAAGGAACGGTAAAGACAGCTATGTCAAAGGAAGGAAGTCTCAGCCTGGACAGGCAGGGACGTATTATAAGGTTCAGCCAGAGGCTGGAGGATATGCTCGGCTACGATGCCGAAGATGTGCTGGGCAGGGAGTTCACCTCTCTGGCCCCCTCCGGCATGGAAGATGTTTTTCTCTCGATACTTGACGGCGCCGAAGGGCAATCTGGCACACCCCCCAAAAAGGCCGCGTTCCTCTGTAAGGGCGGGACGGTTGCGGAGTTCTATCTGTTGACCCATCCCCTGAGGGACCGTTCAGGGGAGATATATTCGTATCTGCTGGCACTGTCAGTCAGGAAGACCGCCATGCCGGCGTTTCTAAGCGACGAGTTCAGGCGGATGTTCAAGTTTTCTAACGACGCGGTCTCTGTCACGGACAGGGACGGCTCCATAATAGACGTAAACCAGGCATTTCAGGAGACCTACGGCTACGAGCGCCATGAGGTCCTCGGACGAAACCCCAGGGTTTTGAAATCATCCCATTCCACAAAGGCTCTATATGAGAAGATGTGGAAGGACATTCTCGACCCGGCTGTAGGATATTGGAGGGGAGAGATCATAAACCTCGCCAAGGACGGGCGAGAGGTACCTGTCCTTCTTTCGATAAATGCCATAAAGGACGCCAGAGGCGATATAAAGTGCTTTCTCGGCATAGCCTTCAACATGACCAGGCAGAAGGAGCTCGACAAGCTCCGGAAGATGTACATAGACCACATCATACATGACATACGGGGCCCGTTGACCTCTATCACGGTGAACGCGGAACTGCTTCTTATGCTGCCGGCTCTTTCTGACACGGTGAAAAGAAAGCTCAAGGTCATCTCCTCCTCGGCCCTGAAGATAGGCTCCATGACCTCTGATATACTCGACTACAGCAGGGCTGAAAACGCAAGCGTGATGTTGAGGAAGGAGAGGGTCAGTGTCGCCGAGGCCATCTGCGAAGCCGCGATGCCGTTCGAGGGGGCCGGCAAGCTGCTCCTGTTTATGGGCGAGCCTTCAGTCGGCCCGGCTTTCGAGGGCATGGAGGTCTTCGCCGATTCAGACAAGCTCAAAAGGGTCATATATAACCTCCTGAGCAACGCCTTCAAGCACGCCGCCACAAAGGTCGAGGTCGCCGCGGAGGTCGTGCCTGCGGGCTTGAGTCTTTCCGTCTCCAATGACGGCAAGGGCATATCAAGCGAGCAGGCCGAGAGGATATTCGAGGCCTTCTACCAGACCGAAGATGGTGTCAAGACGGGCGGGGCGGGCCTGGGCTTGAGCATAGTGAAGAGCTTTGTCGAGGCGCACGGCGGCAGGGTTTGGGTAAGGGCCGGCGAGGAGAACGGGGTGACCTTCGGCTTCCTGATACCGTCAGAGCCAGCCGCGTTGTAGCCTGCCTTGACTCACGGTCTTTTTCCATGGTAAGCTGATCTTAAATGGGCGAAAGCCCTGCACAGGTCGCTTGAAAAGTCCATCTGCGTCGTTGTCATCGTCGTTTCGTATATTGAGCTTTTTGAGCAACCTGCTAAAAATATGGATCATGGTCTCCGAGCCATCTCTCCTAAGGCCCCTCAAGGGCTAAGGGGACTGGCCGATAGGGCCTGGCTGGAAACGGCCCGGCCTCCCGATGGAAAGGAGATTGAACCAACCAACACCTTTCCATGGCGTTGGTTTTTTTTTGTCTGCGAGATGCTGAAAAAAGTCCTTTTTATAATCTTGATACTTCTTGTTCTTCCTTTTAAGGCGCGCGCTGAGCTCAGGGTCGCCGCCGCGGCGGACCTCTCATTTGCCTTGAAGGAGATAGCGTTACAGTTCGAAAAGGAGACCGGCAATAAGGTCGTCCTCTCGCTTGGCTCAACCGGCATGCTCGCCAGGCAGATAGAGCACGGCGCGCCCTTTGACGTATTTTTCTCGGCCAACTCAAAATATATCGATGAGCTTGGCAGAGGAGGACACGTCTTAAAAGAGACCGCCGGGATATACGCGAGGGGGAGGATCGTCCTGGCCGTTAAAAAAGGCTCAGGGATAAAGGCAGCGCACCTTGAGGACCTCAAGGGCCGCACCGGTCGCATAGCCATAGCCAACCCCGACCACGCGCCCTACGGCATAGCCGCGATGGAGGCGATGAAGTCCGCAGGCATATGGGACGATGTTAAACCAAGGCTCGTATACGGCGAAAACATAAGACAGGCGCTCCAGTTCGTACAATCCGGCAACGCGCCGGTTGGAATAATCGCCCTTTCGGTCGTGAACGTGCCGGAGATAGAATACAGCGTCATCCCTCAAGAGCTTCACAGGCCCATAGACCAGGCGGCCGCTGTCGTGGCGAGATCAAAAGAAGGGCGGGCTGCCCGTGATTTCATAAAATTTGTGAACGGGCCAAAGGGCAGGCCGATAATGGAGAAGTACGGCTTCATGCTGCCCAAATAACCGATGGACATCTTCCCTCTTTACATAACCGTAAAGGTCTCGCTCATCGCGACGGCCTTTACCATCACCGTCGGGCTCGCGCTTGCCTGGGTAATGGCGAAACGGTCGTTCCTGGGCAAGGGGCTCCTTGACGCGGTCATCATGCAGCCGCTTGTCATCCCGCCTACCGTCCTGGGCTATTATCTCCTTACAGTATTCGGCAGGTCAGGCTGGCTCGGCGGCTTCCTTGAAAATACGCTGGGCATAGAGGTGGTCTTTACCTGGAAGGGCGCTGTCGTGGCGGCCTTCATCTCCTCTCTGCCGCTGTTCGTGAAGCCCGCGAGGGCCGCGCTTGAAGGCGTTGGCGAGGAGCTTGAGAACGCGGCGAGGCTCCTGGGGAAGACCGAGCTTCAGGTCATAAGGACCGTAACGCTTCCGCTTGCCTGGAGGGGGATACTCGCCGGGGCTGTCATGGCTTTTGCGCGCGCTACCGGCGAGTTCGGGGCCACCCTGATGATAGCCGGCAACATCCCCGGCCTTACCCAGACCCTGCCGATAGCCATATATGACGCGGTCCAGTCAGGGGACGACTACACCGCCAACGTGCTTGTCGGCATAATAACCCTTTTTTCCTTCTCTGTATTGTACTTCGCTGGCAGGTTCAGCAGGCTGAGGCTTTAAAAGCGCATGTTGGAACTTTCACTTAAAAAGAGGCTTCCCGGCTTCCATGTAGATATCGAGCTTGCCCTCGACGAGGAGCTACTTGTGCTCTTCGGCCCTTCAGGGGCGGGCAAGACGATGATACTCAAGATGATATCGGGCATAGTCGCCCCTGACGAGGGCAGGGTCGCATCCGGACCTGTAACTCTATTCGATTCAAGGCGCGGCGTGAACGTTCCAATAAGGAACAGGAAGGTGGGCTACCTGTTTCAGGACTATGCCCTTTTCCCGCACATGACCGTCCGTGAAAATATCGCTTACGCCATAGATGGGGATGGCTCGCAAAAGGTCAAGGAGCTACTCTCGGTCATGAGGCTTACAGGGCTTGAGGAGAGGTTCCCGCATGAGCTCTCTGGCGGCCAGAAGCAGAGGACCGCGCTTGCCAGGACCCTTGCGGCGGAGCCGAGGGTCCTTCTCCTCGATGAGCCCTTCTCAGCGCTTGACTACCAGGTGAGGGAGAAGCTCAGGGCCGACCTGCTGAACATCCACAGGATCTATCCGATGACGACCGTCCTCGTAACGCATGACCTTGAGGAGGCATTCATGCTTGGCAAGAGGGTGGCCGTCATAAATAACGGCTCGATAGAGCAGGTCGGCACGCAGGAGGACGTCTTTTACAGGCCGGCCACAAGGAACGTGGCGAGGTTTATGGGGGTAAGGAATATCTTCTCCGGCGTGGTCGCTTGCATAGAGGGCGGCAACATAGTGATAGATACCCCGGATATAGGAATGATAAAGGCGCCCGCTCGAGCCGGAGCGGATCCCGCGCCGGGCGTTGAGGTCACTTTCTGCATAAGGCCCGAGGAGATACTGGTCATACGCCCCGACAGGGTGCTCGGGCGCGTGCAGGACAATATACTCGAGTGCGAGATAATCGGCACAATCGGCAAGGGCTCGACCCATATACTCTATCTTGAGGCCGGGGAAGGCAGGACCCCATTAAAGGCGGAACTCCCCAACTTCGTCCTCAGAAAACTTGAACTTGCGGTAGGCCGCAGTATCAGGGTATCATTAAAGAAGGAGAATATCTGGGTAATACCCTGATATTTGTGTCAATAAACAAGGCCTTATGGATACTCACTCACATACGGGCCACGAACACGGCCATGACCTGGACGCCAGGGTAAAAAGGCGCCTCCTGGTCTCTATCACGCTTACCGGCCTCATTTTCTTCGCTGAGCTCATAGGCGGCTGGTGGACGAACTCCCTGGCCCTGCTCTCAGACGCCGCTCACGTCTTCATGGACGTATTCGCCCTCTCCTTAAGCCTTTTCGCCATCTACATAGCCGACATGCCGCCTACCGAGAAGAGGACCTACGGCCTCCACAGGGTAGAGGTCTTTGTCTCGTTCATAAACAGCTTCGTCCTCATCCTCATTACGGCGTTCATCCTCTACAAGGGCATTACAAGGTTCGTCTCGCCTGAGCCGGTAGAGAGCGTCGGGGTCCTCATCGTCGCTACCATCGGCCTTGCCGTGAACCTGGTGGTCGCCATGTGGCTCCATCGCTACGCGGTAAGCGACCTGAACGTCAAGAGCGCCTTCATACACGTGGTAGGCGACGCGGCGGCCTCCGTGGGCGTCATAGTGGCGGCGGCCGTAATCTACTACACCGGCTGGTATCAGGCAGACCCGCTCATAAGCATGCTCATCTGCGTCATAATCGTGCACGGGGCGGTGAAGATAATAAGGGAGTCCTCGCACATACTCCTCGAGGGCGTGCCCAGGGAGATAGACCTGAAGACCGTGAGGGATGACATAATGGCCTCCGAGGGCGTATCCAGCATACACAGCCTCCATATCTGGTCTATCTGCCATAACGTGTACGCCTTGAGCGCTCACGTCGACATCTTACCGACGCAGAGGTGGAGGATGGGGGAGATATTCGGCGAGATAAACGAGAGGCTCGCCCATGATCACCACATATTCTATACCACCCTGCAGGCCGAGTGCTCCGGTTGCAACCCCAATGACATATACGGCAAGATAGCCCATAAGGAGAAGGGTCATGGCCACCTGCATTAGCCGCCTATGTTATAATCTAACAGGCCGCTGAAAAAGGCCAATCTGCGGTGTGTCTTCAAAATTCGTCACTGAGGCGTACCATCCAGGTACGCCTCGTTCCTCCTGTTTCGGCTCCTTGCATCTTGACCGCATTTGAAGCCTGAACGTGATCTTGAGTTTTTCAGCAACCTGCTAAACGTATATAGCCTGTTTTAAAATCCGGTATTCAGGGGGGTACAATGCCGAAAGTAAATCCGTTGCCAGCAGACCAGTTGAGATGGAGATGCAGCCCGGAGAGGTTCTCCTTCGGCACCACCAGCGAGATCCCGTCCCTTCAGGAGATAATAGGGCAGGACAGGGCGCTGCGCTCCATAGATTTCGGCCTCGGGATAACCAACCACAACTATAATATCTTCGTCCTGGGAGAGCCCGGGGTCGGCAAATCGACCACGGTAAAGGACATAATCGAGGCCAAGGCCAAGGACGAGCCTGTACCCGACGACTGGTGTTATGTCTTCAACTTCACCGACGCCGACACCCCCATGTCGATAAACCTGCCGCCGGGCCGTGGCACCGAGTTCTCGGTAGAGATGGACGAGCTGGTGGAAACGCTCCGCAGGGACATCCCCAAGGTCTTCGAGTCAAAGGACTACGAAAAGCACAGGGATGAGATACTCGAAGGGCAGCAGGAGCGCACGAGGGCGCTCTTTTTCCGTCTCGAGCAGAAGGCCCTGGAGCGGGGGCTCATCCTCAAGAAAACGGTAAGCGGCCTGGCGGTCGTGCCGGCCAAGAACGGCAAGCCCATGGGCCAGGATGAGTTCGAAGGGCTGCCTGCCGCGAAAAGGAGCGAGATAGAGCAGGACCTCGCCGTGATGCAGGACAAGCTCTCTGACGCCATCCGCGAGGCAAGGAATATCGAGAAAGAGACCAAGGACAGGATAAACGCCCTGGACAGGGAAGTGGTGCAGTATGTCGTGAATCCGGCAATAAACGAGCTTTTGGAGAAGTTCAAGGAGTTCACGGGGGTAGTCGAGTACCTCTATAAGGTAAAGGAAGATATACTCGGCAACATAGACGACTTCAGGCCCAAGGAAGAGGTCCCTCTCGCCATAGGCGGCATAAGGCTCCAGAAGCCGGAGCCGAGCTTCGAGCGCTACAAGGTCAACATCTTCGTCAACAACAAGGACGCCGAGGGCGCGCCGGTCGTATTCGAGACGAACCCCACCTATACGAACCTCTTCGGGAGGATCGAGTACAGGGTGCAGCTCGGGGTGGCCACGACCGATTTCACCATGATAAAGGCCGGGAGCGTGCAGAAGGCCAACGGCGGCTACCTTATTGTGAACGCCATGGACGTATTGAGGAACATCTTCGTCTACGAGTCCCTTAAAAGGATGATAAAGAACAGGGAGGCGCGCATCGAGGACCCGTGGGAGCAGTACAGGCTCGTATCCTCCACAACTCTGAAGCCAGCGCCCATCCCGGTCAATATAAAGCTCGTCATCATCGGCGAGCCCTTCATCTATTATCTCCTCTATAACCTCGACAGCGAGTACAGGAAGCTCTTCAAGGTAAAGGCCGACTTCGATACCGTCATGCCCAGGACAGACGCGAATATCGAGAAGTACGCTCACTTCATAGCGACCAGGTGCAGGGAGGAAGGCTTGCTGCAGTTCGACCGTACCGGGGTCAGTAGTGTAATAGAGCTCGGGGCGAGGCTCTCGGGGGACAAGGAGAAGCTCTCGGCCAAGTTCAACGAGATAGCCAATATCGTGGTCGAGGCGAGCTACTGGGCCGGGACCGAAGGCGCGAAGAACGTGTCGGAGGCGCACGTAGAGCGCGCCGACGCCGAGAGGATATACAGGAACTCGAAGATATCGGATAAGCTCCGGGACTATATAAAGGAAGATACCATCATGGTCGCCACCGGCGGGAAGGTCGTGGGCCAGGTAAACGGGCTCGCGGTCCTCGACCCCGGGGACTTCCCCTTCGGGAAGCCTTCGAGGATAACCGCCAGGGTCTTCATGGGGGACGCCGGCGTAGTGAACATAGAAAGGGAGGTGAAGATGAGCGGCCGCATACACAACAAGGCCCTCATGATATTCACGAGCTTCCTGGGCGAGCGCTTCGCGCAGAAGTTCCCGCTCACCCTTTCCGCCACCATAACCTTTGAACAGCTATATGAAGAGATAGAGGGCGACAGCGCCACCTGCACCGAGATATACGCCCTTTTCTCCAGCCTCTCCGGCGTTCCGCTCGACCAGGGCATAGCGGTCACCGGTTCCATGAACCAGAGGGGAGAGGTCCAGCCCATAGGGGGCGTGAACGAGAAGATAGAGGGGTTCTTCGAGATCTGCAAGGCAAAGGGGCTCACAGGCTCCCAGGGGGTCATAATCCCGAGCAGGAACGTCAGAAATCTGATGCTCAAGCGAGAGGTGGTGGACACGGTGAAAGAAGGCAGGTTCGCCATATACCCGATCGAGCACGTAGATGAAGGCCTTGAGATCCTCACGGGCGAGGTGGCGGGCGCACGGGACGCGGAAGGCAACTTCCCCGAAGGGACGCTCAACTTCCTCGTAGAGGCGAGGCTTAAAGGGCTGGCGAGGAGCTTTAAAGAGTTTGGCAGGCCGCCAGCCAGAAAAGAGCTGCCAGGCGGAGAGAAGGGCGAGGCGGCAAAGGGGATTGAAAAGAAAGGATAGACAGGGCTCGATATGCTTGTAAGCGAGATATTCAAGAGTATCCAGGGAGAGTCCAGCTACGCTGGCCTTCCTTGCGTCTTTGTAAGGCTTGCCGGGTGCAACCTTAAGTGCAGCTGGTGCGATACCCCGTACGCGCAGGGGACCGAAGGCGCCAAAGAGCTTTCAATCGAAGAGGTCTTGAAGGATGTTGCGTTCTATGACTGCGCCCTTGTCGAGATAACTGGCGGGGAGCCTCTTGTGCAGGAAGAGGCGAAGGAGCTTGCCGGTAAGCTCATCGAAAGGGGCTATACGGTCTTGATAGAGACTAACGGCTCGGTCCCGTTGGCCGGGCTCGACAAGCGGGTCATAAAGATAGTCGACGTCAAGTGCCCGTCGAGCGGACACGGTAGTTCTTTCCTTGTCGAGAACCTGCAATACATGACCCCTGAGGACGAGGTCAAGTTCGTTATCGCCAACAGGGGCGACTACGACTGCGCCAGGGAGTTCATGGAGAATATGCTCCGGGGGCGCACGGAAAAGGTGCTATTCGCGCCTGTGAGGCCTGAGATGGACCCCAGGGTCTTCGCCGACTGGATATTGAAGGATTCGCTCAGGGTGAGGCTCCAGCTCCAGCTCCACGCCTACATATGGCCTGACGAGAAGGGCAGGTAGTTCTTTACTTTCACCGCTTAAGACTGTAGAATCCTGCAGACTGCTGAAAAAGGCCAATCTGCGGCGTCGTCTTCAAAATTCGTCACTGCGGCGTACCATCCAAGTACGCCTCATTCCTCATTTTTAGACTCCTTGCATCTTGACCTTTTTGAGCAGTCTGAGCCTGATTTTGAGTTTTTCAGCAACCTGTTGATCCAATCTCTGATGGAGCTTAAGCGAACGAAGTACCTCATACGAGGTACTTCGTTTTTGGGACGCAATCCGTTGTCATGAAACCATTCATCATACTTTCCATCGCGCTCTATTCCCTGGGTCTTATTTCGGTAATAATCCACCACGCGTCCGGCGCAAAGGCGGCAGGCAGGGCATCCAGATGGCTCCTTGTCGCAGGCCTCATCGTCCATACGGCCGGTCTCTTTGAGAGGATATACTCGACAGGCCACGCCCCGATGGCCTCCATGTACGAGACCCTTGTCTTTTTCAGCTGGACGGTCGCCCTCGTGAGCGCGATAGTCATATTCAGGTACAGGGAGAGGGAGACGGAGGTGGTGACCATGCCAATCGCCATCCTCGCCCTCCTCTTCTCTCTTCCTAACGAGAAGCCCGGCGGGCCGCTTGCGCTCATATTGCGTACGCACTGGTTCGAGACCCATGTTACGGCATCATTCGCCGCCTACGCGCTCTTTACCCTCGCGTTCTCGGGCGCCCTTATCTATCTTTGGAAAAAATGGAGGGGGATAGAGGCCGACGAGCTTAAAAAATTTCAGGAGATAGCCGCCAGGAGCATACTTTGGGGCTTCTTTTTCTTCTCGGCTTCGATGTTCGCCGGTGCGGTATGGGCGTACCTCGCCTGGGGCACCTACTGGCTCTGGGAGCCAAAGGTGATCTGGTCGTTCATAGTCTGGTTCTTCTATGCCGGGGCGATGCACGCATGGTATGTGAGGGAATGGCGGGGGACGGGTCTTGCCATCGCCACGGTGCTTGGGTTTATCGTGGTGCTCTTTACATATCTGGGCGTCTCTCTTCTGATGAAGAGCAGCCATAACTTCTGATCAGATACTTGAAGCCTGTACAAATAAAAACGCCCGCCGGAGAAGCCGGCGGGCGTTCCTGTCTGTATCCTGTCAAGCCTTAATGCGCAGCTTTCTCCTGAAGGCGGCAAACCCAGCCAGGCCGGCTCCGAGCAGCAGGAGCGTAGACGGCTCAGGCACTGGCGCAGCCGCATTGTCTCCTCCGAACTCAAGCTGAGCGTTGAGATATGTCCCGGAATCGAAAGAGAGCCCCTTCCAATCGAACCAGACGTCACGGCTGCCCCATGAGAGCCTCGAGTTGTCCCAGCCGGCCATGTTGGTGTCGACGATGACGTTTATAAGGGGGTTCCCGCTGCTGTCGTCGAGGTCTGAGACCCTGAGTCCGTTGAAGCTTAAGGGGACTTCAGTGCAGTCAAGTGTGAAGTCCTCGCTCCAAGCGCATGAAGTGGCGGTGTCCCGCCATGTGCCGGAATCGCCCGGCTGGATGACGTATGAGTAATCCACGAAGATGCTGTCAGCTTCGACATTTACCTGATAGCCGTACGGGTAGGAGAAATAAAATGCTGTCTCGTCAGAGTCGCCTGCGGCCACAGTTGTGGAATAGGAAGCCGCCATCTCCGGCGAATAATGCCCCAATGTGACGGGGTCGCCTATTAAAGTCGCGCCAGCCATCATTGGCCACGCGCATAATCCGGCCGCAATTGCGGCATAGCCTGAGATCCGCTTCATCATTTATGCCTCGCCTGGAAAAAGAGAATTCCTTTCCACGACAATAATATCGCAAATTGCGTGCCGTCTTAAGCTATTGTCAACTAGTTGATTTATTGGCAGTTTTTTTTAATGGTTTTGAAGGTCTGTAAAGCAGGCTTTACAGTCGTCAATGCGTGACTGTAAAGTTTTCTGACGGATGCCAGGCAGGCTCCTAACCTTTCCTCCACCACATGACCGCCGACCTCTTGTGGAACTTCGCGAGGAGCAGCCCTTTTTTCCTTACGAGCTTGCCTTCGAGATAGCCTCTGAGTTTCCTGTCGTGTTCCTCGGTAACGATGCCGATATACTCCTTCCAGAACTCGACCGCCTCTTCGATAGTCTCAAAGGGCTGGTCGAAATCGTACTCTATCATCTCGACGTTGGCGAAGACCCCCATGGCGTGAAGAGCGGAGTAGGTCTTGAAATAATCCGATCTTTCGCCGAAGGGCCTCCCAAAGAGCAGGGGATAGAGGTCCCTGTAGTAGAATTTGTCCGCTTTCGGGCCCGCGTTCTCGATTATGAAGACATACTTTCTGGCAAGCCTGTCCATCTTTTCGATTGCAGCCTCTGGGTCGCCCAGTAGCGCGGGCACGTTGGCGCAAAGGACCGCGTCATGGGCCTTCGTCTCCGCCTCCTCCCACCTCGCGAGAAGCGGACTTACGCCCTTGACGCCATCCCGTTTTATATCCTCTTTGAGGATATCTATCATCGCCGTGGATGAATCGAGGGCTGTGACGGTCTTGCCAGCCTTCGCCAGAGGTATGGCGAGCGTGCCGCACCCTGCGCCAACGTCGAGAAAGGTCCTGGCGTCAGCTGTCCTGGGGAGTATGACTGAAAGCGCCTTTTGCGGAAAATCGGTATGGTCCAGCCCCTTCCTGTACCAGTTGGCCTTCAACCTGTTCCAGAAGCCCTGCATCTCGTCTTTCCCCTCCTACTCGAAGAGCCTGAAAGGCGTTCGTATGAGCCTTTCAAGTATCCCGAATATGTTCTTCCTTATCGATTTTACGGGCAGCGGGAGCACGTCCGGGTCTTTTAGAGGCCCCTCCATCTCGAAATAGAGGCTCACGGCGCTGTTCCTGTCGCCCGTTATTATCCAGCCCGCCAATGGTATGTTCGATATTATCTTGTCTATCGTGACAAACGGGTGAAGGGCGATAGTGGCGTCGATGCTCGGGCCTGAGGTGTCTATCTCGCCCACCGCCGACATGCGGAGCGTATCGCTGTCCAGGGAGAGGTTATCAGTGGAGAGCACACCGTCGACCATCATGAAATTGCCATCGATACCCTTGTGCCTGAGCCCTTCCTCGAAGAGCTCGTCGATAGAGACGATGTTCACTATCGAGAAGATGTCGGTGAGGAAGCCGAACTTCCATAGCCGCCCCTTGCCCGTAGAGATGTTCATATAGCCATTGAGGCCTCTTGCCGCAGGCTTTACGTCCCTGGCGGATGAGAGGAGTATGTCAACCCTTGCCTTGCCGGATAGCACCCTCTTCTTTGTCCGGAAAGAGCTGAGGGCCGTCTCAAGGTCGATGTCGGTGAGCTTCATGTCTACGGTATAACGGAGCGGCTCTGACTTTGAGATAAACAAGGTGTAGCTCCCTGCGGCCGTCCCCCCGTCTATATTGGCGGCCAGTGGATAGAACTGCACGATCTTGCCGTCCATCAGGACCCCGGTGGATAAGGCAGTAAAGCGGTGCCCCCACAGGTCGCCTTCCGCGGCCTTTATCGTGCCTGTACCCTTTATCTTCCTCGCTTCCTTGCGGGCCTCTTCTGTTTCTTTTTCCTCTGTAGCCTCATCTTCTTCAGTATTTTTTTCCTTCTCCTTTTTCTTCAGAAGGTCGGTTATGTGGAGGGTGGGGAAGAAGAGGTCGAAGGTCACGTCCCTCTCGGCTATATCGAGTACGTTTATCCTGCCGTTAAGGCTGGTGGAGCCTGTAGAGATGTTTTCGATATCTATTGTGGCCTTCTCCCTGTCAAGGGTAGCCCTGGCGTTCACCTTTTCAATGGGGTTCGGGATGTTTTTCGTCTTGAAACTGCCGTCCTTTATGCCGACGCTCCCCTGATACTCCGGCTTGGCCTCTGGCCCGGCCTTCCCGGCCTTGATGTTAAGTGATACCGCGCCGGAAGAGGCGAACTCTTTCCTTAAAAAAGGCGAGACCTCGTCGATGTCGGCTATCAGTATCTTGTCCGAAGCCAGGGAAAGCGAGTAGGCCTTCCTGTTTGTAAGGATGTTCCCGCTGACCTTGACGCTTGAAGAGCCGAAGTCTACCAGCGCGTCCTTGATGATCACCTGAGCCCCCTTGCGCTCTACATCTACCTCGGCCTTTAGAGGGAAACCCGCGCTCTTATCCAGGTTCTTCCTGAGGAAAAGCTCGGAAGATGTTGCGTCAAGGGAGCCCCTGGCGGCAAAATCATCAGGCCTGCCATTGGCGGTAACGGTAAAGGGAATCCTCTCGGAGATTTTAAGCTCCGGAGGTTCCTTGCGCGCTATCTTCCTTAATATGTCCTCTGTCAGCCCCCCGGAGGCCTTGAGGCTGAAACGCGCGTCCTTGCCCCTGTAGCCCTCTACTGTCCCTGAAAGCGAGATGTCCGACTGGCCGACAAGGGCTTTTGATTCATGCACCCGTATTAGCTCGTTATCGAACGAGACCCTGGCGTTTAGGGAATCCACCTCCGGGACGTTCCCGTAAGAGAAGGCGGCGCCTGTTATGAGCGTCTCCCCGGAGTATTTGAGCGGCTTTTTCTCTTTGAGCGCGCCCGAGAGGCTGGCGTTAATATCCGCCGAGCCGCTGGCGTCGATCTGCGCAAGCTTCTCCCGCGCCCCCTCTTCTGAAAGGTCCCTTGCGATGGAGAGGGTCTCGCCTATGTCGAGCGAGCCTTGAATGGATAGGTCGAAAGTGGCCTTGCCGAGCGCGTCCCTTACCCTGCCATTGAGGCTTCTTATCGTCTCGTTGCCGTATTTCCCTGAAAAATTGGAGACGGCGAGCTCGTTGCCGCTGAAGGCCAGCTCTGCCGATATATTCTCGAAAGGCTTGTTCAGCCCCTTGTAGCCGAAGGACGCCCCGTTGATCGACGCGGCCAGGCGGACGCCGCCCGGCCTTTTGAATATAGCCCCTCCTTTAAGCTCTTCGGCCTTCCCGTCAAGGCTGAGCTCTTTTATGGCGATGGATCCGCCAAGCGGCTCTATGGCAATCAGCTTTTCCGCTGTTGCATTGGGGATAGCCTTAAGGGGGATGAGAGCCTTGACAGTAGCGAGGGAAATGGGGGTGGTCGAGGCCCTGATACTGACCCGCCGTTCGTCTTTGCCGCCGCTCAAGCCCAAGCGGCCTTTTACGGTGAAGCCCTCCATATCGACCTTGATATCATCTGCCGAGAGGTCGAACTCTTTTCCATAAGAGATCTTCAAGGTGGCTTGCCCTGAAGGCGAGCTTATCGGGCGGTTGAATATCGACGGCAGGGCGGCTTGAAGCCCTTTGTATGTGATATCGGCGCTCAGCTCGTCCTCGTCGTTGTAGAGATAGGAAAGGTCGAGGTCCACCCTGCCTTCAACTGAGGCGCCATGGGACCTTTCTTGGATGTAAGGGTTGAACCTGGAGAGCATGAGCCCTTCGACCGACCCATGCCCCGTTATTATCCCCGTATTGTCGACCTTCCCTGAGAACGCGAGCGACGTAGACGGAAGGAGCATACCTTCCGCGCCGAAGGTATGGCCTTCCCCGGTCCTCTCGAACATGGCGTTCAGGCCGGATAGTTCAAAGGATGCTCCAGCGGCGGGAAGGTCGTCGATGAATATGACGTGCCCGCCCCTTAAGTCGAGAGTCTTTATTATAAGCTTTCTTTTTCCCTCGTATTCCTCTTCTTCTTCAGCCTTTGATGGCCTCTCCTCTTTTTTTTCCCCTCTCTGTTTTTGAGATTCGAGGAAGAGCGAGATATTGAATCTTCCATCCTTATCCCTGCTGAGGGCGAGGTCCGGGTTCTTTAGTTCGAGGGCCTGGAAGACAGCCTTCCCGGCAAGGAGCTGGGCGAGCGAGAGCCTTACCCTTACGCGGTCGGCTGAAAAGAGTTTTTTTCCAGCGTGAGAGAGCGCGATCTCCGTGACCTCTATATCGGGCGAGGGCAGGGCCTTTATGACGATACTGCCGAGTGCTACGTCCCCTGTGACACTGGTCTCGATGAGGGACTCTATCCTTGGGGCGTACCTGGTGAGGTCGAGGGGGGTGAAGAGCACGAAAGCGAGGGAGAAGAGCAAGAGCGCGGCGCCGCCGGTTATTATCCAGGGCAGTATCCGCCTTTTTCTCGGGGTCTCATTGGGCAAGGCAACACCTTTAGGGATAGATAGCAGGCTGTAAAAACAGTCCTTGACGGACTTATTCCATCCTGTCAGAGGAGGCCGGGGCTATTTAGAAGGGGGGTCCTTTGAAAAGCGGATATCCCCTATGAACGACTCCGCGGAGCTTTTCGTGTCATCCGAGTCTATCATGATAGACAAGCTCCCGACTGAAGGGGGCTCGTCGTTGAAAAGTCTCCTGTAATCCTCGTAGACGTTCCTGGTCTCAAGGACCCACTTGCCGGCCTCTGCCGTACCGCTTTTGAGGACGATGTACCTGGTGTTATCTGACTTCGTGCTCCTGATATGAAGCCCGGCCGGGGCCGTGCTCTCCCATATATACCCGAGGAGCCTGGAGTTTACCGACTTGGGCCACCTTGGGAAAACGACGTAGACCTGGGCGGCCTGGTCGTCTATGGTCTCCCTGCGGACGTCAGCGCCTTTTGGAAGGCTTGTGACCTTCCAGCGCCAGCTGAGGTACGGGTATTCCTTCAGATCGAACTTGAGCTCCCTGTACAGGGCCGAAGAGGTCCCCGAACTCTTTAAGTGTATCGCGGGGCCGAACTCCGCCGATACCACCTTGAAGTCGGCTTTCCCCTTCCATTGCTTGACCTTCCAGCCGTCTGGGGGGCCCTGGGAGGGCGAGCCGACAGGCACGCCAAGGTCCCTTTGAGTGAGGGCGTTGGCCGATAGCGCCAAAGCAATGATGAATGCCGCGGACGAAAAAACCGTGAAAAAGATTGTTCTCATATAAAGATGCGATATTCCAGAAATATAAGACAAATTATATAGTAGAACGGACCTGCCCGCAAGACAATTGGAGGTGGGTCTACAGGCCCGGGATGAGCCTTTTAAGCCAGCCGTTCCTTGGCGAGATAGCGCCTTTCGGGCACATCTCCTGGCAGCAGTAGCACCTTATGCACCTGTTGTAGTCTATCTCTATCCTTCTTGCCTTGGTCATGACCTCTGCCGGGCATACGCCTACGCATATGCCGCACATGGTGCAGCTCACCGGGTCCACGCCCGGTCTTGAGGTGAGCGCCTTCCTGAGCGGCCCGTCAAGGAAGCCCGGCAGGAACGAGGCGAAGTTCACGTTCATCTGAGGGGGGAAGACAAAGCCCTTGACCGAGATCGCGGATAGCTCCTCTCCGAGCGCCTCTACGTCCTGAGGCCTTGACGGAAGCCCGCGCCTTTTGGCTGCCTTGAGTACAGGCACGTCGTCATGGCAGGCCCCAAGTACGCCAGCGGCGGCAGCGTCCATGGCAACGCAATCGGTCCCGGCGAAGACAAGGCCGAGCTCCCTGGGCGTGCCGCTTCCTGGGCCGTTGCCCTCCATGCCGACTATGGCGTCCATTACAGTAAGCTTCGGAGAGAGGAAGAGGCAGAGGTCAAGGAGCATGTCGGCGAAATGAGCGCTACTAACCCCGGCTGACAGGTGCCATTGGGGCTTTAGCTTCCCAGGCACGCACCCGAAGAGGTTCTTTACCGCCATCGTAAGATACATCTGGGCGTGGGTCTTGAGCTTTGGGACGTTTACTATGCCGTCGCACTCCAAGGCTTCGCTTGCCACATCCAGCCTTTTGAAGGTATGGCCGCCAGGGTTGGCGGCTATGGTAAGGGTCTTAAGCTCTATTACCTCTACCCCAAGCTCGCGGCAGGCCGAGAGGATCCCGCTTTTTTCAGCGGCCCCCCTCGCGGTGCCGAAGCCGGGGCTGTCGCCGACGACCGGCGTGGCCCCGGCCTCCTTTATAAGTATGAGCACGGCCCTTACCACCTCAGGGTGGGTCGTCACCGCCGCCTCCGGCGGCTTGGCGGCAAGGAGGTTTGGCTTGACCAGTATCCGCTCGCCGCGCTTAACCAGGCCCGCGATGCCTCCGAGAAGGGTTACGGCTTCGGTAACGGATGCCTCTACCGAAGCTCTTTCATATGAACGGCATCTTTTGATTGCGACCCTGGACACAAAAGTCCTTCCATAAGAATGGCATGGCGGCCGTTATAAACGGCCAGATATCATTATGTCATGATGTTTGGGATTTTTCCAGAATGAGTGGGGAATTCAGGCTTCGACGGGTCCGGAGTCCTCGAAAACGGTCACCCGGTCCCTGCCCGCTGTCTTGGATGCGTACAGGGCCTTGTCCGCGGCCCGCGTAAGCTCGTCTATCGTGATTATCCTGTCCTGGGGGTACAGTGCCAGCCCGGCGCTTACGGTTATACTTATCCCGGGGGCTACCGAGGAGAAGTCGTATTCCTTCACAAGCTTCCTGAACCTCTCAGCCGCCAGGAGAGCGCTTTGCGAGTCGGTGTTAAAAAGGCATATTATGAACTCTTCCCCGCCGAACCGGGCAAGGAGCTCTCCCCCTCTTTTGCAGGAGTTGAAGAGGGCGCCGATCTCTTTCAATATCTCGTCCCCGGCGGCATGGCCGCAGGTGTCGTTTACCTTCTTGAAGTGGTCTATGTCGAGCAGGAGGCAGGCTATCTTGAACCCGTGGCGGAGCCCCAGCGCCATCTGCGTCTTGACCGACTCGAAGAAGTGGCGCCTGTTGTTGAGGCCCGTAAGCTCGTCCGTTACGGCGAGCTTTTCAAGGAGCGCGTTCTTCTCCTTCAACTCCTCCATGAGCCCCTTCATCCTGAGGAGCGACTTTACCCTTGCTACCAGCTCCTCGTTATCAAAGGGCTTTATGAGGAAGTCGCTCGCCCCGAGATTGAAGCCCGCGAGTTTTTTCTTGAGGGAGTCCTTCGTCCCTGAGATGAGGATTATGGGGATATCCCTGCCGTCTTCCATGGCGCGGATGGTAGAGATGAACCTGTAGCCGTTTATGCTCGGCATCTCTATATCCGTGATTATGAAACCGGGTTTATCCTCGACGAAGGACTTTATGGCGGCAAGGCCGTCTTCCGCCTCTATGAAAGATGAGAAGATATCCTTGAGGGCAGCACGTATGGCTGCCCTGGCCTGGCTTGAATCATCGACCAGCAGGACTTTTTCGTGAGCATGGTTGCTCGTCAGCATCATCTTTTATCGACAGAGCGTAGTAAGAACTTGAAGAAAAAAGAGCGGTGGGGGGTGCGTCTTACCTGAGGGCGTCGAGCCTTTTCTTCGCGAGGTCGGCCTCAGTGGTATTGGGGTACTTTTTCACGACGTCACGCAGGAGCACCCTGGCCTCTTTTTTGGCTCCTATCTTTTCAAAGGCGAAGCCCTGCTTCAGAAGCGACGCAGGGATCTTCTCGCTCTCAGGGTACTTCTTTACGGCCTTGTCGAATTCGAGTATCGCCATCTCCCAGTCGCCCTTGGCGTAATATATCTCCCCGAGCCAGTACTGGGCGTTGCCGGCGTATTTGTGCTCCGGGTAAGAGGAAAGGAACTTCTGGAAGGTCTCTACGGCCTTGGGGTATTCTTTTGAGGCTGTCTCCTTATAGCCCTTTTGATAGAGGGTCTCGGCCTCTCCGGGCCTTGTCTGCTTTTCATCGTTTGCTTTCGGCGCGGGCTCCCTCGCCTCTGTCAGCGCCTTTTCAAGCTGAGTGGCCTTCCTGTCAAGGGCCGCAACAGTTTCCATGACCTCGGCGTAAGTCTTGTCGTTATTCCGGAAGGAGGCCTCAAAGGAGGCGAGCCTGTCCTGGACCGACCTGACCGAAGACTCGATCGAGGCGAGCTTCTGGTTAAGCGCCGCCGAGTCCTCCCCGGCGGCGCCGAGAGCGTCCATCATCTTTTCCCGGTCGTGGGCGCCTTCCTCGATATTGCCGTTGACCACGGACAACTCATTGCGTAGCTTGTCGAGGCCCAGGTTCGCGTCAGCCAGGCTCCTCTTGAGCACGTCAAGTTCTTCCCTGATGGCAGGGATGCCGCCAGGGCCTTCGAGCTTCGCGAGCCTGTTCTTAAAGGACTCGTTATCTTTCCTGAGCCTGTCTACGTCGGTTATGAGCTGCTCCTGCTCGCCGGTCATTATGGGAAAGCCGGGGCCGCAGCCCTGTATGGCAAGCGTCAGGAACAATATCGATACGAAGAGCGCGCGTCTTTTCATGGGTGGTCTTAGTTCGCTATTATGACGAACTCCGCCCTCCTGTTCTGTGACCATGTAGCTTCGTCATGCCCTTCGATGGCGGGTTTTTCCTCGCCGTAGCTCACCACGTCCATCCGGTCGACCTTTATCCCCATATCCTGGAGGTACTTAAGTATGCTCCGCGCCCTTTTGTCGCCGAGGGCGAGGTTGTAGTCGGTCTCACCGCGCTCGTCGGCATGCCCTTCGATCCTGACCTTTATCGCCGGGTTGATCCCGAGCCATTTGGCGTTCTTGGTCAGGTTGTCCATGTCGGTGTCCCTGACCGTGTAATTGTCATAATCGAAATAGATGGTATAAAGATGTCCTTTTTCCATGGCCTTTGCCGTCAGGGTGTCGCCGCCGGGCGTTAAAGAGGCGTAGCTGCCGCCAAGCCTGGCGTCCGTGGTGCCCTTTATGTCCTCGGAGGTCACTCCCTCGGCTGATACCCCGGCCTCAGGCACGACCTCGGCGCCGGCTATCGCGGCGTCGTTTTTCTGCTGCGCGCCTCCGGCTATGTCCTCTGTCACGATCCTTTTTTCGCATCCCGCCATGAGCAATGCACCAAGAAAAACGGCAGGCAATATCTTTAAGAAGTCCTTTTTCATTCTCAGCACCTCCTTGCGGTTGAAATGGTCCCGGTCACTTAAGGTAAGGCGACCAGGCGGGGGCCAGCTCGCCCCCGATACCAGTATTAAGCCTCATTACCTCACCGCCGTCCGCGCGTATTATCTTGAGAGAAGCCGCGCCGCCGGCTGTAGAGCTATAGACGATGTTGCGGCTGTCAGGAGACCACGACGGGTTCCTGTTGTTGCCTTCGAAAGTAAGCTGAGAGAGTCCATCGCCGTCAGGCCGCACGACCCAGATATTGAATTTTCCGCTATCGGAACGGGATAAAGCGATCAGCTTGCCGTCCGGGGACCAGGACGGGCTCGAATTGTACTTGCCGCTGAATGTTATTCTCTTTGACTTCTTGGTAAGTAAGTCTAACACATGAATCTGTGGATTTCCAGCGCTATCGGAAACATAGGCGAGTTTGGTGCCGTCCGGGGACCAGGCCGGCGAGACGTCTATACCGTGGTTGTCCGTAAGCTGGCTGTAGACCTTGGTCGCGAGGTCAAGGAGCATGAGCTCAGGGGACCTTTCCCCGGTAAGCGTAAGGGCCACCTTGCCGCCGTCAGGGGAGAACCTGCCGGCTATGTTTATGCCCGGTCTGGATGAAAGCGGCTCGTCTTTGCCGTTAGTAAGGTCGAGGAGGTACATGGCCGGGGTCCCTTTTTTGTAAGAGACATAAAGGGCCTTCCTGCCGTCCGGGGACCATTGGGGCGCGAGGTTTATCGACCTGTTCCTGGTGAGCTTCATGGCGTTTTTGCCGTCGTAGTCGGAGACGTATATTTCCTTGTTGCCGCCGCTGCCGGATACGAAGAGTATCTTCGTGGTGAAGACCCCACGGGTGCCGGTAAGCTCCTCGTAGAGGGAATCAGAGAAGTAATGGACAATCCTTCTCGGGTTCTTCGTTGACCCGACGAGCCTTTTGCCTATGACCTGCCTTTCAGTGGCCGTGTCGAAGAACCTCAGCTCAACGGTAAGCCTGTCGCCCTCGGCTATGAAGCCTCCCTTAAGGACCCCGTCAGCCCCGATGGCCCGCCAGTTCCTGAAGTTGGTCTCGGCCGCGGTAATGCCAGAAGTGTTCGGGTCCTCGAGATAGGCCGCCCTGTCTATGACGCTAAAAAAGCCCGAGAACCTCAAGTCGGTTATGGCTGCGTCCAGAAGATTTTTTTTGATAGCTTCCCGTTCGGCCTTCTCTGCCGGGCCTTGCGCCGGGGCGCCGAGGTCTTTAAACTCCGGGACGCCGATGGGGAGCTTCCTGAAGGCCGGGGCGGCCAGGTCGATGTAGACCTTTGCCCACGCGTCAGGGAGGAATACCGGGAAGAAGAGTATTATGGCTAAAAGGATCTTTTTCATTTTTTATACGCAGCCAGGGCAGAACCTGAGGCCTGTTTCAAGATAGTTCCCTTCGAACTCGACCGGCAGGGGCGGGAAGGGGGATGCCTTCCAGACGGCGCTAAGGAGCGATTCGTCGAACGCCTGATTGCCGGAGCTTTTCTCTACAGCGGCCTCAAGTATCTTGCCGGACCTCGCTATTCTTATGGAGACTATCACCGATATACTCCGGTCCTTAAGGCCCGGCGGATATACCCAGTTGTTCTCGACACGCGCCTTTATTACCCCGTAGTAGGCCGGGTATCTGGACTCCAGGTTCGGCCTTTGCCCCGCGCCATATTCGCGGGCTTGCGTGGGCAGAGGGGGCGCTGCCTTGGTCTCGACCCTGGCGGCTTCGCGTGAGCTTATCTCGTCTTTAAGCTTCGCAAGGCGCTTCCTGCGCTCTTCCTCGGCCTGCAGCTTCTTCCTTATATCATCGACCCTGCCATCTACCAGCTCGTCATTTTTTCTGTTGCGGAGCTTATCGGATATGCTTTTTACCGCCTGATCGACCGAAGGGCTCTTCTCTTTTATCTTGACGGTCTGAGCGCTCTTTTCAGGCGCCGCCTGAGCTCTGCTGGCGGCCTCATCAGGAGCTTTCGCGGCGGCCTCTTTCCTGGCCGGTATTTCTTTGGGCGCTCTCTTCTCCGTCCGTTCAGCCCTTGGCCCCGGCGATTGCACGAGGTCTACCGTGTAGACCGGGGTTATGAAGGCCCGCTTGGCCTCAGAGCCGAAGACAAAGACCGCTAAAGAGATAAGGGCCGCGTGGAAGATGGCGCTCCCGGCGACCGTCCTTCCGAAGCCCTTCATGGGCGTGTTCATTGCCTTTGGCCGGAGGGCTCCGTGACCATGCCCACCTTGCTTATCCCGGCCTTCCTTATCTCCGCCATGGCGCCGGCGACAAACCCGTACGGCACCGATTCATCCGCGCGGAGCAAGACCATCCTGGACTTGTCCCCGCTGGCTATGGCCTCGAGCTTGGCCCGGAGCTCTTTTTGCCTGAACTGCCTGCCGTTGAGGAATATCTTCCTGTTCCTGTCTATGGTGACCACAAGAGGCTCGTCCCCGGAGCTTATGGCTGTCGCCTCCACCTGAGGGAGGTTTACGTCAAGCCCTTCCTGCATCATGGGGGCCGTGACCATGAAGATGATGAGGAGGACCAGCATCACGTCGACGAGCGGAGTGACGTTTATCTGGGACATGAGCCTGTGGTTCCGGTTGCCTGTCACCATGCCCTATCCCTTTTTGCCGGCCTGCTTCTCGATAACGTTCATTATGTCGGAGGAGAAGTTGTTCATCTCCGTAGTAAGTCGCCCTATCCTCGTCACAAGGTGATTATAGCCCATGACCGCCGGTATCGCGGCCAGCAGCCCCATGGCTGTAGCCACAAGCGCTTCCGAGATGCCTGGGGCCACGACCGCCAGGTTGGCTGCGCCTTTCGCGCCGATGTCCCTGAATGAGGCCATTATGCCCCAGACGGTCCCGAACAGGCCTATGAACGGGGCGGTGTTGCCGGTTGTCGCGAGAAAGCCCAACGCGTATTCCACCCTGGCAGTCTCCGTGTCGATCGCCTTCCTGAGTATCCTCTGGAACCTCTCAAGGTCTTCTCTTTTAAGCCAGGGCTCCCCTCCGTCGGCGGATTTCATGAGCCCGGTTATCTCTGTGTACGCGGCCCCGAAGATGTTTACAAGGGGCGTATATTTATAGCCCTTGCTCGCGGCGGATAGATGCGCGAACTGGCGCTTTTCCCAGAAAAGGTCGTAGAAGGAGGCCGTCTCCTTCTCTATCTTTCTCAGGAGGAGCATCTTGTACGCTATTATCGCCCATGAGAAGACCGAGAAGAACAGGAGGACGAGGAGCACGAACTTGACCATGGGGCCCGCGCTCAAAACCATCTCCCAGAGCCCCGAGTTAGCGGAAACTGAAGGCATTACCTAATGTTCTCCTTTTTATTGCCTTTCTGGAAAGGCTTTTGAGAAAAACTTGTTATAGCCCATAGCTGGAGGGTGTTCTGTGACTTTAAAGGTAACATCATTATGGGCCGTAGTCAATCACATCCGGCCTGAAAGGCTCTCTTGAAATGGGCATGCAACGGCTGTCGCTCCGGGGAAAAAGCAGGGGGTCCGCCGGCGCGCTCAGCCGGTGACTCTTCAAAAAAAAAATTGCGTTGGGCGCGCGATTAAAATAGAATGTCCCGAGGGGCAGAAGGCCCCGTTGGTGTAAAAATGTCCAAGCTCGTCCTCATAGCCGCGGCAGGCGCCGCCGGCACCCTTGCCAGGTACTTTCTTGGCGGCCTTGTCCAGAGGCTCTACGGAGGCGCCTTCCCCTGGGGCACCTTCGCCGTGAACATGACCGGCACATTTCTTTTCGGGGTCGTCTGGGCGCTTGCCGAAGAGAGGCTCGTGATAAGCGGCGAGGCGAGGGCGATCGTCCTCGTAGGCTTCATGGGCGCCTTCACCACATTCTCGACCTTCATCTTCGAGACCGGCGAGCTCTTAAGGGACTCCCAATGGGCGCTTGCCATCGGCAACCTCGCCATTCAGAACATAACGGGCGTTATATTCCTTATCCTGGGCCTTGCCATCGGCAGGCTCCTATGAAGGAGGATATATGCAACTGCCGGAAGACGCGGAACTGCTGAGGGTCTTTATCGGGGAGAGCGACAAGTTCGAAGGCCGCCCGCTTTACCAGGCCATAGTAGAGGAGGCGCGGCGCCTGGGGCTCGCTGGCGCTACGGTCACAAGGGGGCTCATGGGCTTCGGAGTCCACAGCAGGCTCCACACCGTCAAGGTCCTTAGGCTCTCCGAAGACCTCCCGATAGTGGTAGAAATAGTCGACAAGCCAGGGCGTATAGAGTCCTTCCTGCCAACACTCGACGGAATGGTCGGCGACGGGCTCATAACGCTCGAAAAGATAAAGGTGATAGCTTACAGGGGCAGGAAAGAGTCCTAAAGGGCCTTCTATCATCTTGATGCCTCAAGCCATTTTCCCCTCGGTGATTATTTTTACACTTCTGTCCAATTTCCCCTTGACAGGCACAATATGTTGTGGTTTACTAACGCTCATACACAATATGGGCGATTACTCAGGTAAATCAACGACTTATTAAATCTGTGGGATCTACCCCTGCCTCCCCGGGCAGGGACCTTCCGCAACACTCAATAACAACACGCCTCAGGGGGTAAAAATGGACCAGGACGTCTACAGCCGTTTGCTTGGCGCCGAATCAGCCGCAAAGGAAAAGAAAAAAAGCGATGCCCCGGTGGCACGTATAGAAGTTAATGACAACGGGCGCAGGGTCCTTGAGAAAAGATATCTCAAGCGGGATGCCGACGGCAAACCCCTTGAGACGGTCGAGGAGATGTTCTGGCGCGTGGCCACGAATATCGCCCAGGGCGACAAAAAATTCGACCCTGACGCGGACGTGCAGGCAACCGCGTCAGAGTTCTACAAGATGATGGCCTCCCTCGAGTTCATGCCTAACTCCCCGACCCTCATGAACGCCGGCAGGGACCTCCAGCAGCTCTCCGCCTGCTTCGTCCTCCCGGTCGAGGACTCGATGGAGTCGATATTCGAGGCTGTGAAGAACACGGCGCTCATCCATAAGTCCGGCGGCGGCACCGGGTTTTCGTTCTCAAGGCTCAGGCCCTCAGGCGATTCCGTCGGCTCCACCTCCGGGATATCCTCCGGCCCCATCTCATTCATGACCGTATTCGACAGCGCCACAGAGGCGATAAAGCAGGGCGGCACGAGAAGGGGCGCCAATATGGGCATCCTCCGCGTTGACCACCCGGACGTAATGAGCTTCATAACCTGCAAGGAGGACAACTCCAAGCTCAACAACTTCAACATCTCCGTCAACATCACCGAGGATTTCATGAAGGCGGTCGAGGCCGACGGCGAGTACTCCCTCATAAACCCCAAGGACGGTAAGCCTTGCGGCTCTCTCAAGGCCAGAGAGGTCTTCGATATGATAGTCAAGATGGCATGGAAGAACGGAGACCCGGGCATAATATTCATAGACAAGATGAACGAGAACAACCCCACCCCCCGCGTGGGACAGATAGAGTCCACGAACCCCTGCGGCGAGCAGCCGCTCCTTCCTTACGAGTCCTGCAACCTGGGCTCGATAAACTTGAGCCGCATGGTAGACCAGGGCGGCTCCGCGATAGACTGGGCGAGGCTCGATGAGACCGTAAGGAAGTCCGTACACTTCCTCGACAACGTCATCGAGATGAACAGGTACCCCATCGAGCAGATAGAGAAGGTCACCAAGTCCAACAGGAAGATAGGCCTCGGCGTCATGGGCTTCGCAGACCTCCTCATACGCCTCGGCATACCGTACAACTCGGATGAGGCCATAGCGCTCGCCGAAGATGTCATGTCTTTCATACAGGACAAGGGCAGGCAGGCGTCACGCGAGCTTGCGGAGGAAAGGGGAGGCTTCCCCAACTTCAAGGGCTCCATATTCGACGGCAAGGGCAAGCCCGTGAGGAACGCAACCGTCACCACTATCGCCCCAACAGGCACCATCTCCATAATCTCCGGCTGCTCTTCAGGCATAGAGCCGCTCTTCGCGCTGGCCTTTACCAGGAACGTAATGGAAGGGACCGAGCTACTTGAGGTAAACCCGCTCTTCGAGGAGTTTGCCAGGGACAGGGGCTTCGACAGCCCGGAGATAATGAGGGAGGTCGCCAAAAAGGGCACGCTCCATGACGTCGACGGCATACCTGACGACGTAAAGAGCGTCTTCGTGACGGCACACGACATCACCCCCGAGTGGCACATAAAGATGCAGTCCGTCTTCCAGAAGTACACGGACAACGCCGTCTCCAAGACCGTGAACTTCCCCAACGAGGCGACGGTAGAGGACGTGGCATCCGTCTACATCATGGCCTACAAGCTCGGTTGCAAGGGCGTCACCGTTTACAGGGACGGCTCAAGGGACGTGCAGGTCCTCACCAAGGGGAGCGAGAAGGAAGTGAAGGCCCCTCAGACAGCCCCGGTCGAGGCCCATGCGATAGCCGAGTACGCGCCCGCCAGGCCAAAGGCCAGGGGCGAGGTCGCCTTCGGCATAACCAAGAAGATGTTGACAGGCTGCGGTAACCTCTATATCACCATCAACGAGGACGAAGAGGGCAGGCCCTTCGAGATATTCACCCAGATAGGCAAGGCCGGCGGGTGCGTTGCCTCCCAGTGCGAGGCGATGGGCAGGATGACATCGCTGGCCTTGAGAAGCGGCGTGGAGGCGCATGAGATAGTAAAGCAGATGCGCGGCATAAGCTGCCACCTGCCGGTAGGCTTCGGCCCCGGAAAGGTCAGCTCCTGCGCCGACGCGATGGCCCAGGCCATGGACTGGTACCTCGGCTACAAGAGACAGAGCGGCAGCGTTACCGTCGCGGACATGGACGCGGTCAACAGCCTGCCAAAGAGCTTTACCCTGGGCCACGAGGTCCTGAAACGCGGCGCGTGCCCTGACTGCGGCAGCGCGGTAGAACACTCAGACGGCTGCCTCGTCTGCAGGGGCTGCGGCTACAGCGAGTGCGGCTGATTCAGCGTTGATTCGGGAATTTAGAGAACCTTTTTTGTAAAAAAGGTTCTCTAAAACTCTCCAAAAAACCTTCAGTTCTTCCCGTCGGGCCCCCCAGGAACTTTGGGAGGGGCCCGACGGGAACCAAAAGTCTTTGAAGGGGGTCTGGGGGAACCTTTCTATAGAAAGGTTCCCCCAGTTCTTCCGTACCATGCCGGAAACTGCCGCACAACGACCGAGAGGGGAGTTTGATGGACATAGAGATGGAGTTCGAGTGCAGGGAGTGCGGCTGGGTCTTCACGCGGAGCTTCCTCCAGATGGAGCACGGCAGGGTCTTGAAGTGCCCGTTCTGCATAGGGACAGTCCTTGGTGTAAGGCGCGAGGTGGCTGTGGAGGAGAGCACGGAGCCGGGCATGGTAGAGCATTCCCCTGAGGGAAGGTATCTGGCTGAGAACAAGATTAAGCTCTAAGCAGGCTGCTGAAAAAGGCCAATCTGCGCATGGCTTAAAAAGACGCCGGGAGAAATATCCCGGCGTCTTTTTTTATTCTCCGCCCCCAGGTGTGTGGAGTATCAAAAACGTATAAGTCCTTTATTTTTATAATATAATCAATTTTCTTGACGTATGGTGGAGCTTCATATATCTTTGAACCTATGAGGAATCTCGCAGCTGTAGTCCTTGCCGCTGGCAAGGGTACGAGGATGAAATCGGATATGCCGAAGGTCCTGCACAGGGTAGCGGGCCATCCGATGCTCTTTTATCCCGTAAGGCTTCTTAAAAAGATGAAGGTGGGCAGGGTGCTGGTGGTCATAGGCCACGGCGCGGACGATGTCAAAAAGACATTCCAGGCTGAAGGATTGGTCTTTGTGGAGCAATCCGAGCAGCTCGGCACCGGCCACGCCGTAATGTGCGCCTTGAAAGAGCTTAAGGGCTTTGATGGCGACGTGCTCATCCTTTCCGGGGACGTGCCACTTATAAGGGAGGAGACCCTGGCGGCCCTCATAGGGCTTCACAGGGCTGGCAGGAAGAAGGCCGCCCTTTCCCTTGTCACCACTGTAATGGACGACCCCAACGGCTACGGCAGGATCATAAGGGACGACAGCGGCAGGATCACGAGGATAGTCGAGGACAAGGACTGCAGCCCCCTGCAGAAAAGGATAACAGAGGTGAACTCCGGCATATACCTCGCTGGAGCCGGGTTCCTCCATGAGAACATACGGCGTATCGGGAAGGAGAACGCCCAGGGTGAATATTATCTCCCTGATCTCGTGCACCTTGCCGCATCGGAGGGTGGCAGGGTCGAATCGCTTAAGGCGGACGAGCCTCAAGAGGTGATGGGCATAAACAACAGGGTAGAGCTCGCGCGCTCCGATAAGCACCTGCGCCTGAGGGTCGCCGAGGCGCTCATGCTCTCCGGCGTTACGATAGTAGACCCTGAGGCGACCTATATAGAGTACGGAGCTGCGGTCGGGATCGATACGGTCATATACCCCGGCGCGCGGATATCAGGGAATAGCGTTATCGGGGCCAACTGCCTTATCGAGGAGGGCTCAAGGATAGAGTCGTCGAGGATAGGCGACAGGAGCACCGTTAAAAGCTATTCGGTCATAGAGGATTCTAAAGTCGGGCAAGAGGTATCGATAGGCCCATTTGCGCACCTGCGCCCCGGCAATACTATAGGAGACAAGGCGCGGATAGGCAACTTCGTCGAGGTCAAAAAGAGCGTTGTCGGGAAGGGCTCCAAGGCGAACCACCTCACGTACCTTGGGGACTCTTTTATAGGCGAGGGAGTAAACATAGGCGCGGGCACGATCACCTGCAACTATGACGGCGTGAAAAAGTACCAGACGACCATCGAGGACGGGGCGTTTATCGGCAGCGACTCCCAGCTCGTGGCGCCGGTCCGGGTGGGCAAAGGCGCTTACGTCGGCTCCGGCACGACGGTCACGAAGGACGTGCCGCCGGGCGCGCTCGTAATAACGAGGGCGCCGGAGAAGGTCGTGGAGGGCTGGGTTGCAAGGAAGCTCAAAGGCAAGGAGAAGGACTGAATGTGCGGCATAGTAGGCTATGTAGGCCCGAAGGACTCGGTTGAGATACTCCTCGAGGGGCTAAAAAGGCTTGAATACAGGGGCTACGACTCATCAGGGATCGCCGTCGTAAAGGAAGGGAAGATTGAGCTCAGGAGGAGCGTCGGAAAGCTTGAGAAGCTCACCGCGGTGCTTCAGAAAAAGCCCCTCGACGGCAATATAGGCATAGGCCACACACGCTGGGCCACGCACGGCAGGCCATCGGAGCAGAACGCGCACCCGCACATCGAAGGCGGCGTGGCGGTAGTGCATAACGGCATAATAGAGAACTACCTCGCATTGAAGGAAGAGCTCATCGATGAAGGGGCGAAGTTCAAGTCCGAGACCGATACCGAGATACTGAGCCACCTCATCCAGCGCGAGATAAAAAAGGGCAGGACGCTCGTCGAGGCTGTCCGCGCGGCGATAAGGCTGGTGAAGGGCACATACGCCCTTGCCGCCGTATGCGAGAGCGAGCCTGACAAGATCGTCGGCGCGCGCATGGAATGCCCGCTCATACTCGGGGTGGGGAAACACGAATCGATACTATCTTCCGACATACCCGCCATACTGAGCATCACCAGGAACGCCATCTTCCTCAAGGACGGGGAGATGGTCGTCATCTCAAGGGAGGGCGCGGAGATAACCACGTTTGACGGAGAGTTGGTCTCGAGGGAGCCTATCGCCGTCAACTGGTCGCCGGTCATGGCCGAGAAGGGCGGGTACAAGCATTTTATGCTCAAGGAGATATTCGAGCAGCCCAGGGCCATAACGGACACCTTCCGCGGCATCGTCATGGAGGAGGCCGGGGATATCTTTTTAAACAAGTTCGACATCCCGCTCGACCAGGTAAAGAGGATATACATAGTGGCGTGCGGCACCTCCTGGCATGCCGGGCTGGTGGGCAAATCCCTCATCGAATCGTTCTTCAAGGTCCCCACAGAGGTAGACCTGGCCTCCGAGTTCCGCTACCGGGACCCCCTGATAGACAGGGGGTCGCTTGTGATATCGATATCCCAGTCAGGGGAGACCGCCGACACCCTTGCCGCCGTAAAGGAGGTAAAGAGGAGGGGGGCGCGTACCATATCTATCTGCAATGTGATGGAATCGAGCCTCACGCGCGAAGCCGACTGGTCTTTCATGACGCACGCCGGCCCGGAGATAGGCGTTGCCTCTACAAAGGCCTTCACCACGCAGCTCACGGCCCTTTACCTGATAGCGCTCTACATGGGCAGGACCTCCGGCAAGGTAGACCGCGAGGCCGGGGTCTCGCTCATACAGGAGCTTGTGAGGCTCCCCAAGAAGATAGAGCGGGTGCTGGACGGGAGCGCTGAAATAGAGGCGCTCGCCCGCAGGTACTTCCATTACAGGGACTTCATATACCTGGGCAGGGGGCTCAACTTCCCGATAGCCCTCGAAGGGGCCTTGAAATTGAAGGAGATATCATATATCCATGCCGAGGGCTATGCCGCAGGCGAGATGAAGCACGGCCCCATAGCCTTGATAGACGAGAATATGCCCGTGGTGGCGATGGCCCCGGGTGATCTTAGCTATCCGAAGATGCTCGGCAACATGGAGGAGGTCAAGGCCAGGGGAGGCCGCCTTATCGCTATCGTGAGCGAGGGCGACAGCCTTGCCTCCGCAAAGGCCGACGACGTTATCTTCGTCCCGGCTGCATCTGTATTCCTTACGCCGATACTCATGGCAGTGCCCCTGCAGCTCCTCGCGTACCATATCGCGGTCCTGAAGGGCACCGACGTCGACCAGCCGAGAAACCTTGCAAAGAGCGTTACGGTGGAGTAAAATACGTTTGTTCCTTATCCGGGCCAATGCTTGCCCGCTTTTTGCACCGGTTCGCTATTTCGTCCTCAAGCTGTCTACGAAAGCGCATCTTTCCTGATACCGCAGCCCTCATCCTGATATTCCCCCTTGAGCGTGCCTGAAGCGTTTGGCCCTAACGGTTCTTTTGCCGATCTACCAATCGCGGAGTGTGTGATATGGGGGAACTGAATGCCGGGAAAACGATCCTTGTAGTTGAAAAGAGCGATACCGTATCTCTTAAACCCATGCTCCAGGGCAGGGGCTACGATGTCGTAGTGGCGAGAAATGGCGCGGAGGCCATTAAGCTTGCGCGTATCTCCCCGCCTGCCCTTGTGCTGAGCGACGTGGTAATGCCTGTCATGGACGGTTTTACCATGTGCAGGAAGCTCAAGGCCGACGAGGGCCTGAAGCACATCCCCGTAGTCCTCATTACCAACCTTGCCGCACCCGAGGACATAATCAACGGGCTCGACAGCGGGGCAGACGGGTACGTTACAAAGCCCTTCAGCCCGGAGTTCCTTTTGGCCAAGGCCGAGACGCTCCTTACCCGCCCTGTCTATGTCACAAACAACCCTGAAGAGAGAAGGATAGAGATCGAGTACGGCGGAAGGCGTTTTGAGATATACGCGGGGAGGGCCCAGGTCGTGAGCTTTCTCCTGTCCACCTACGAGAACGCGATAATACAGAACAGGGAGCTCAACAGGGTCCATGAGGAACTTAAGTCCCTCTATGAAAAGCTCGAGGACAAGGTAAAGGAGAGGACCTCGGCCCTCCTCGCCGAGATAGGCGAAAGGAAGGCCGCGGAAAAGGCCCTTAAAGATAACGAGGAGAGGTTCAGGGCGGTAGTGGAGGCCGCCAACGACGCCGTCATCTGCCTCGGAGCCCCGGACACCATCTTCCTGTGGAACAGGAAGGCGGAGGAGATGTTCGGTTATTCGGCGAGCGAGGCGATAGGCATGCGGCTGCACGAGATTATAGTCCCAGAGAAATACCGGGAGAGGGCCTATGAGAAGCTCGCGAAGTTCTTTAAGACCGGGGAAGGAGAGATGCTTGGTAAGACCATCGAGGTAACGGCGCTCAAGCGCGACGGCACAGAGTTTTCAGTCGAGGTCTCCTTCTCAGCGTTCAATGTAAGCGGCAGTTGGAACTCGGTCGGAATAATAAGGGACATAAGCGAGCGCAGGCGCCTGGAAGAGAACCTGAGGCAGAACCTGGGTGACGTTGAGAGGATGAACAGGCTCATGGTGGGCAGGGAGCTAAAGATGGAAGAGCTCCGGGACGAGGTGCGTAAACTCCGGAGCAGGCTGAAAGAGGCCGAGGGGGCGGGCCTTGCCAGTGGCGCTTTCAAGACCGGGTGAAAATTCTCTCACGGCCATCGATTGACCAAAGGCCCTGCGGCTAAAGCTGCAGGGCCTTTTTATAATACCACCGCCTCAGGGTTTGCCAGCCGGAACGCAGGGTGGTATAATGCGGGCCTTCATATTTATTGCCCGGAGGCATGGACCTGATGGACGATTTGACATTATATGCTCTAATACCAGTAGCCTATCTCCTTGGCTCGATACCTACCGGCGTCATCATGGCCAGGGCCTTTGGCAAGGTCGACCCGAGGACCGTGGGGAGCGGGAACATCGGCGCGACTAATGTCGGACGCACCTCAGGAAAGCTCGCGGGAGCGCTTACCCTCACCGGAGACATATTGAAAGGCGCCCTGCCTGTGCTTGCGGCGATACTCCTTGGCGGCGGCAGCGCCCTTGCAAGCCTCACAGGGCTCGCGGCATTCCTCGGCCATCTCTTCCCGGTCTTCCTTGGCTTCAGGGGCGGAAAAGGTGTTGCCACGGCCTGCGGCGTTCTTGCCGTCGTAAGCCCAGCAGCGACGGTCCTTGGCGCGATAGTCTTCATACTCGTCGCCGCCATCAAAAGGTACGTCTCCCTCGCCTCTATCACATCAGCGGCCATGATGCCGGTCTTCCTCTCCTTCCTCTATAATGGCAAGGAGTACGTCCCGCTCGGGGTCGCCATAGCCGTCCTCATAATAATCAAGCACAAGGAGAATATCAAAAGGCTCGCCGCAGGGACAGAGAACAGGATAGGCGGCGGGAAGTAGGGAAATAAAAGTCTTTGAAGGGGGTCTGGGGTAAACCTTTCTACAGAAAGTTTCCTCCTGGGGATTTTCAGCAAGCCGTTCACGAGCCTCGGAGCTTTCGTATCCTGCCCTGTTTCCGTCGCTCCTCTTTAGGGGGCTTGCGGGAAGGGCCTTTTTTTCCGGGGCCGGAGCCCTCTTCCTCATCAAGCGGGTCAACGCCTTTCATATCCTGGTAAAGGGCGTCGTCAAGGAGTATCTGGAACTCATCCGAGGCAAGTACTACCGCCCCTTTTGCCCTGGCAAAGGAGGCCACATCCCTGTCGGATGTGACTACCGTGGCCCCGCCGCCCTTTTTCGCTACCAGCTCTTTTATGACCGAATCGGCATCCCGCCCGCATGAGAAGAGCACCTCGATCCCGGCTGGCCCCCGCTCCGGGTAGCTCATCGACGGGCCATCGAATACGACGGTAATACGCGCCTTTTTAAGCCTCTTGTAGGCGACCAGGCAATCGATGAGGTATTCTCTTGCCTCTTCTATATCACCGAGCGTGCCGCTCCTCGACCCTATGAGGTTATAACCGTCTATCAGAAGGTGTACGGCCATTTGCTGATTATACACAGAAAGCGGCGCGAGGTGAACCCCTTGCCATTGAGTAAAATCTATGCAGTTGAAAGCACCCGTTGCTTATTTTTTAAGCTTTAAGGGGCCTCTGGTAGTGGAAAACCGCCTGTTTTTCAAGAGGGAATCCCGGCATGGATATTGCTAAATATATTGTACACCTGTCTTATTAAAGGCTCTTTACAAGCGGGCTACCGTATGTTAGTTTTTGTGGAACTCAATCCCGGAGGTTGTGTTGATGAAGAAGATAGAAGCCATAATAAAGCCATTCAAGCTTGATGAGGTGAAAGAGGCCCTCAACGAGATCGGGATAAAGGGCATAACCGTCTCCGAGGTGAAGGGGTTCGGGAGGCAGAAAGGGCACACCGAGCTTTACAGGGGCACGGAGTACGTCGTAGACTTCCTTCCGAAGATAAAGATGGAGATAGTGGTAAAGGAAGACATGGTCGCGAAGGTGGTCGAGACGATAGTGAACTCGGCCCGCACCGGCCGCATAGGCGACGGCAAGGTATTTGTCATGTCGGTCGACGAGGTGGTAAGGATACGGACCGGCGAGCGCGGCGAAGAGGCCATCTAAAGCCGTTGTAGCGCCGCCCCCGGGACGCTGCCGGATCGAGCCTGTTGTTTATTTTGAAAAGGAATTTTTCAGGAATATAAAAGGAGGGTATTGGGATGACGCCGAAGGACGCATTGAAGTTAGCACAGGAAAAAAACGCGAAGATGGTCGATTTCAAGTTCCTCGACTTTGTCGGTATCTGGCAGCATTTTTCCGTTCCGATAGGCGAGCTCTCGGAGGACATCTTCGAGGAAGGGCTCGGGTTTGACGGCTCCAGCATAAGGGGCTGGCAGCCGATACACGCAAGCGACATGCTCGTGATACCGGACCCGACGACGGCCCTGATGGACCCGTTCCATGAGACCCCTTCCATGAGCCTCATATGCAATATCGTGGACCCGATAACCAAGGAGCCCTACTCCAGGGACCCGAGGAACATCGCGCAGAAGGCCGAGGCGTTTCTTAAGTCCACCGGCATCGGCGACGTCGCCTACTTCGGCCCTGAGCCGGAGTTCTTCATATTCGACGATATCAGGTACAGCCAGGGGCCCAACCAGGGCTTCTATCACATAGATTCCGTCGAGGGCACCTGGAACACCGGCAGGGAAGAGTGCCCGAACCTCGGCTACAAGCCCAGGCATAAAGAAGGATACTTCCCCGTCCCCCCGACAGACAGCCAGGAGGACATCCGCTCCGAGATGAGCATGGTGATGGAATCTGTCGGCATCCGCGTCGAGAGGCAGCACCATGAGGTCGCCACCGCCGGACAGGCCGAGATTGACATGCGCTTCGACAGCCTCCTTAAGATGGGCGACAAGCTCATGTGGTTCAAGTACATCGTCAAGAACGTCGCGAAGAGGTGGGGCAAGACAGTGACCTTCATGCCCAAGCCCATATTCGGCGACAACGGCAGCGGCATGCACGTCCATCAGTCGATATGGAAGGGCGGCAAGCCCCTTTTCGCCGGCAACGAATACGGCGGAATGAGCCAGCTCGCCCTTTACTACATAGGCGGTATCTTGAAGCACGCCAGGGCCCTGAACGCATTCTGCAACCCGGGCACCAACTCCTACAGGAGGCTCGTGCCAGGCTTTGAGGCGCCCATAAACCTCGCCTACTCATCGAGGAACCGTTCCGCGTCGATCAGGATACCGATGTACTCGCCCTCACCGAAGGCGAAGAGGATCGAGGTCAGGTTCCCGGACCCGTCCTGCAACGGATACCTCGCCTTCGCCGCCATGCTCATGGCCGGGCTCGACGGCATACAGAACAAGATAGACCCGGGCAAGCCGCTCGATAAGGACATCTACGGGCTTTCGCCCGAGGAGCTTTCCAAGGTGCCTTCAGCCTGCGGCTCACTCGAAGAGGCGCTTCAGGCGCTTCAGAAGGACCACGAGTTCCTCCTGAAGGGCGATGTCTTTACGCAAGACGTCATCGACACCTGGATAGAGTACAAGAAGAAGGCCGAGCTTGACCCGATAAGGCTCCGTCCGGTGCCTTATGAGTTTGCCCTCTACTACGACTGCTAAGTTTCAAGGGAAATGAAAAAAAAGCCCCGCGATTTAACATCGCGGGGCTTTTTTATTTTGCGGGCAGGCTGTTCCAAAAGTCCCTAAAAGGGAGCGAAGCAACCGAAGAATCTCGTAACTTGCTAATTTTCAAAGGCGAGATTCTTATCTCGCCCCATCCATGGGGCTTGACCCTGACGGGGCTGCCTCGCTTTTGGCTCGGCATTCAATTTTGCTATCCCGCAAAAATTGTCGCTTTGCTCAGAATGACTGCCAAGGTTGGTTTTTTTAACAACTCAAAACATCAGTCGTCGTGCCTGCCCCTGCCCTGTCCGGGATGATCCTTCCTGTGCTCCTGCTTGTGCTCCCGCCTTTCTTCTTTCATCTCTCGCTTCATCTCGTGCCTTGCCTTATCCCACCTGCGTTCCTTTTCCCATTGACGCCAGTTCTTCTTGAGCTGTCCGTAGGGTATCCTGTCATGTCCCGGAGGGATATCGCGCCACCTTGGGGGGATCCTCAGGAGCGGGCCAGGGACCTTGCGGGCATCGATGACTATCCAGGGGTCGCCGAACTCTACCGCCCTGTACCATCTGCCGTGGTGGGGGCGCCACCAGTAGCCGCCGAAGAAGAAGACGTCGATATTGATGACGTCAGGGGCGAAGTAGATGTACGTGCCGGGGATGACTACCACGCTCGGAGGGGCCGCAATCCCTATTACGGGCAGGTTTATCCCTATGTTCACGTTCACTTCCGCTTTTGCGGGGCTCGAGGCCAGGAAGACGGCAGCCGCCGCGGCCGCAAGGAATAAAAAGGCTTTCTTCATCAACGTCCCTCCTCTATTTTTTAACAATTATATATCAAAATACCAGTGCTGTTGAGTATAAATCTGTGCCAAAAGATACAGCCGCGATTGACAACCTAAGCTCTTACAGTAGACTCGAAAAATGGCTCAATTTGATTGTGTGTAAAAGGGAAGAAAATGGTAACCCACGGGATATCCCTTGTACATAAGGTCATTATAGCATTTCTTCTGGTCCTCCTGCCTATCCTCATCGCCATAGGCTTGATCTTTATCCATAACAGGGACTTCCTCGAAAGCCAGCTTTTGAGCAACCTCGAGCGTTTGGCCGATGAGAGGGAGGCGTACGTGCTCCTGTATATCGAGATGACCAGGAACAGGATACTGGACTTCTCTAGCGATGATTTCATAGTAAGGACCCTCGAGGACGCCCCCATGGACCAGGAAAGGGCAGGACGCCTTCTTGGCGATTATATGAAGAGGTACAAGCTCCCGCTCCTGCGGAAGATGTACCGTCTCAACATAATCACCGGAAATGACGGGATGGTCGTCGCCTCTACCGCCCCGGGGTTTGTCGGCAAGGACTACTCGAAGGAGGAGTTTTTCCTTAAGGGCAAAAAGGGGCCGTCCGTGGTCGAGGTGACCCGCGGGATGATGGGAGGGCCGGAGATCGCCGTATCGGCGCCTATCTACGGCAGGGGAAACGGGGGAGATGTCATCGGGGTCATCACCGGCTTTACGGAGCTTTCGACATTCGGAGAGTTCTTCACCGGCGAGTACATAAGAGAGATCGGGGCGCTTTCGTGGGGTACTATATATCAGTGGAAGACCATGGAGGTTTACCTCGTGAACAGGGACAAGCTCATGCTGACCGAATCGAGGTTCATACCCAACGCGGTCCTCAGGCAAATGGTCGATACCCTTCCTGTAAGGGCCTGCATCGGCGAGACCAGAGAGGTCACCGGCATCTACAGGGATTACAGGGGCGAGGAGGTTGCCGGCGCCTCCATGTGCATCCCAACGCTCGGCTGGACGCTCGCTGTCGAGGTAGATACCAGTGAAGTCTTTGAGCCTTTACGGCAGATCCGTAACTACACCATCATCCTTGTTGCCACCGTCTTTTTGTTCACGGGCGCGCTTGTGCTCTTTGTTCTCAAGATAATAGTGGCCCAGTTGAGGTCCCTTGTGAAAGGGGCAAGGGCTGTGGCTGAAGGGAGCTATGATGTAAGCGTCCCTGTAAGGACAAGTGATGAGATAGGGGCGCTTGCGGGTAGCTTCAACGAGATGGCAAGAAGTATTAAAGAGAGGAACGCCGAGCTTGAAAAGGAAAGGTCGATCCTCGCCAACGCCCAGAGGATAGCGCACCTGGGGAGCTGGGAATGGGACATCGTGTACGACCTGCTCTATTGGTCTCAGGAGACGTACAGGATATTCGGGCTTTCTCCTGATCTGCCAAGTCTTACATATCAGCTTTTTTTGGAGTTCGTGCACCCTGATGACAAAGACCGGGTCAGGAACAGGGTGGACGAGGCCCTTTACGAGAGGAAACCTTATTCGGTAGAGCACAGGATAATCAGGAACGACGGGGGCGAGAGGACCGTCTATGAGGAGGCCGAGGTCGTCTATGACGGGAACGGGACGCCGGTAAGGATGTCCGGTACCGTGCAGGACATTACCGAGCGCAGGCTCGCCGAGCGGGCCCTTGGGGAGAGCGAGCTCCGCTACAGGACCCTTATCGATAACATGCTTGAAGGGATAATGGTGGTGGATAATCAGGATGCGATCATATTCTTAAACCCCAACATGGCGGCGATGCTCGGCTACACCATACAGGAGATGATGGGCAGGCCGCTATTTGATTTTATGAGTGAGGAAGAGGCAGAGAGGGCTCGGATAAGGCTTGAGCGGAGAAGGAGGGGCATAAGGGAGCAGTTTGACGCCGAGTTCTTGAGAAAGGACGGGACCCTGGTCTATGCCGCTGTCGCCGCCGCGCCCATGATGGAGGGTGGAAAATACATGGGTGCGATAGCCGGAATAATAGATATAACCGAAAGGCGCAAGGCTGAGGAGGCTGTGAGGGAGAGCGAGGAGAGGCTACGGGCCATACTTGATAATATGGGGAACCCGGTCTACATGCGGGACATAGAAGGGAGGCTGATATTCGTAAACAATATAGTCCTAAAGATGGTGGGCGCCAAGGCCAAGGAGGAGCTTTACGGTAAGACGATCTTCGATCTCTTTGCGCCCGAGGTCGCAAGTGACCTCCAGCGGACCGACCTGGAGGCTATGGCCGCTGAGGGGCCGCTTCAGGTCGAGGAGAAGGTCCCTTTCCATGATGACGGGGTGCACGACCTTATTACCATGAAATTCGCCTTGAAAGACTCGAAGGGGGATAAGTACGCCCTATGCGGCGTGGTAACCGATATCACCTCCCTTAAGCGCGCCGAGGATGCCTTGAGGAAGAGCGAACAGGGCTTGAGGGAGGCGCAAAGGATCGCCCACATAGGGAGCTGGGAATGGGACATTATAAATAAGCATGTAGACTGCTCTGAAGAGGTCTATATGATATTCGGCTGGCCAAAGGACGAGCCCCCTTCATACGAGAACCTTATCTACTCCATCCATCCAGACGACAGGAGCAGGGTAAGAATGGCGGTCATGGAGGTCCTCAAGGGGGAGCGTTTCGCCATCGACAGCAGGATAATGAGGCCGGACGGGAGCGGGCGCAGAGCCTACCTCCAGGGCGAGCTCTTAAGGGACCCTTCGGGCAACCCTCTTCGCATGATAGGGACGGTCCAGGACATAACCGAACGGAAGATGGCGGAGGA